>JANSXP010000002.1 GCA_024742875.1 Planctomycetaceae bacterium
ATTGGTTTCTTGTTTTGATACAGGGTTACGGTTGTCTGCTTCGCCCATCGAGGCAGATCAAATGCTTCCGGTTGCTGGTAGTCGCTGGCTTCGCCTGTCGCCTTCTGTGCAGCGAGCACCGCCAGTGCTTCCCGATATTGCTGGCGACCACGCACGATCACCTCCGGCGAAACGGGAGCGGCCCTGATGCCGTGTGGGGCTGCACTCTCAACGACCGCAAAGGCAAACTGAGCTGACGTTCCTGTCAGCTGTCGATAGCCGTCGAGGTAAAACGCAGCCTGCCGGTCATAGCCGTAATCCAGCATGGATGACTCAAATCGCGATGCGTCGCGGGAGGTCTTCAGGTCAGCGATCAAATGCGAATGCACGACCTTGTCGAGACGTGCTTTGCACTTGAGATTCGTGATCGGATCGATCCAGACCAGAGAGAGTTCAGCTTCACCCGCCGACGAGAACCACTCTCGAGTCCTGATGTTTTCCCACAGAGCGTTCAGGACACCTTTGAGCGCGTCGTAGTCATCCTGGGTGACAATCTGTTTCTCGGCGTGCTGCTCTTCCCATGCTGTGACTCGCTCTTTGTATTCAGCAGTCGATCGCGGCTTCTTCGCTGGCTTATCATTGACCAGGATGCCATCGGTGAGATCTGGCATCACGGCATAGCGATCAAGCACCAGACTTGGCTCGAGTCTGCCCTCGTGGCAAAGCCGCCCGAACTGGAAGGCAGATGTGTCTTCGCGTGGATTTAGTTTCGCGTGATTGAAGTGCTTGCCGCTCTTCAGGGCAGGGCTGAGCGATGAGTTATTAACGCAGTCCCACGCACAGTAATCCTCGAACGGGACACTCTTGTGGATGCCTACTTCTGGGTCGATTTTCTTGGTCAAAGGACTTTCTCCACTGTGATGAGGCAACCAGGTTTGTTGACCTCGCTGCAGTAACGCTTCATTGCTTCCAGCTGCACCACGCAGCTGTCGTCTTCAATCACGACATTTGTGATCGCGTCGAGAATGGCACGCGTCACCTTGTCGATGTCTGGCTTCTTCGTGTGATGGGCTGGTGCCGACTCTTTCAGTCGTTCTGAGTTTCGCCCTGTGCCGAAGTGGCTCTTTGCTCGCGGGAAGAGGAACTCAAGCTGCACCTTCACTGGCCCGGAGAGCTTTCGGAGCTGCTTCTTTCCTTCGAGTGCCACACGTTCTCGCCATGGCTTCAGACCTTTGGCTGACTCCACGAGCGTCGGGAACTTTGCTCCCTTTCGCATAAAGGCTTTCTTTGATCCCTGGGCGATGGGAATGCCTTCAACAAAGAACCGAATGGCCATCTCAATCTCCTGTTCAAAATGGCGGGGGCCGCGCCAGAGCCGACTGTGTGAATGTGCGGCACAACGCTGCCCCCGCGTGATGCTGACCAGACCCGATTCAGGACTCCTGCCCCGATCCACTGAACCGCTTACGGCTCCGCCACTAGCCCGGCCGGCGACTTACTCATCTCCTGCTGCACTCGACCTTCGCGATCGCCAGGCAGAGCCCAACAGCGAGGATGAGGATTGGTGGAATGGTCGAAGTGACGAATGTGGTCAGCATGGAAATCTCCTGTTTCAAAGCTGGGCCTCTCACCCAGTCGAGCGTCGTATTTACAACGGCCCACACGCTTCCGGCCGGTTGATGTCTGCGCGTACCTTCCCCGCAGTTGTTTGGTCAGTGCTTTGAAAAGCGTGGCAACCGAAAGTGGTTGCTATTCAGAAGGCAACCGTTTTTGGTTGTGATCGTGATGACAACCGATTTCGGTTGTGAACGGTCAGTCGTCCTTCACTCGAACCCAGACTGCAACAAGTCGATGACCGTTATCTGAAGTGAACTCGACTCGGCCGGCTTCGTGTGGCATGCCTTGAGGTGTGTCGTCGGGATCGAATTCCCGAAGCTCACGGACATACCGAAACTCAGCGGTTGGTGCTGGCACGTTGATCTCGGTCGGGATCTCACTCAGAAGGCAGAGAGAGAGAATCGTGATCAGTACACAGAGGATGCTTACAGCGACTCGAATGTTTCACCGCCTTCCTGTTGCTTGATGTGTGCCACAATCGCCTCCAGTCGACGACAAGTGTCCGGTGCGAGAACAACACTGTCGCCAGTGCTTTCACCCGCAAGCCTGTAGCCTCCTGGAACCAACTCAACACCCACTTCCCTGAGCCGGTCTTCGGTTGTCGTTTCCGACGAAAACGGATCCCAGTCGAAGCCATCGCAGTCTGGGAGGTGCTCAACAGCTTTGGCGTCTGTGGTGTAAATGTTGCCACACTCGTCATCACTTGGGTCATCCGTCCACTGCCACACGCTGTGACCGCGACTGTCAGTTCCGATGAACATCACCGGGCGCGAGTAGTGCTGACAGCAATACCATTGCTGAGGCTGTGGCACTGGTGGCTGATCAACATCAATGGCGATGAACCGCTTGCCACCGTCACGATCGCACTCGAACGGCCAGTGTGACTCACGGAACGCTTTTAGTGACCACGTGCCATCGACCTCTTTGTAGAACCAGTGAGAGTCACGCCCCGTGGTTGGGACTCGAAACTCGCCGCTCGGTTTCTTGCCGTCAATTACTGGTGGCATTTCTAATGTTGCTGTGGTCATTGGGCGGCCCCTCCAACCGTTGCTTGGCAGTAGAACCCGAACTCCCCATCACGCGGCAGCTCACCGACTCGAATACCGGGGAGGGCGTTCAGCTCATTCCGCTTGGTGTGGTACTCGTCACGATTGAGCGGACTCAACAGGAGTGAGTTGAGTAGGACCGCAATCCTTATGTGTGTCTCACGATTCATTGTTAACCTCATCCTCTTGTGGTTGACTATCGAGGAATCGATAGAAGTCATTGCCGAGGATGTAAGAGCGGTTACCAACATCACGCATCCGTAGGCCCTTCTTTCGTGCCTGCCGAACAGCGTGGGAACCAAGCCCGGTGAGCTTCTGGAAGACGGACAACGGGTAAACGCTGTCGGCCTGAATCACACCCAAGTTGGTTTGCTTGTCGCTCATTTTCACATGCCTCTACCCTTATGAGAGTTGATTGAAGAAATGGCATGTTTTGGGGGTGTTTCAGGCCGATTCAGGTGGCCATCACCGCTTGTGCGCAAAGAAAAAAGTGGCCCATTCCCCGAAGGAAGTGGCCACTTGTGAAACAATCTGACTTTTTTTGAACTTGAAATCGGC
Source organism: Planctomycetaceae bacterium (assembly GCA_024742875.1). Lineage (GTDB taxonomy): Bacteria > Planctomycetota > Planctomycetia > Planctomycetales > Planctomycetaceae > Fuerstiella. Next base: position 3,201 of record JANSXP010000002.1, read on the forward strand.
AAATTGAAAAACTGCCAGTTACGTTCAATTTTTCAATTTATGGACACCGGGGTATCGCCATTCACCCTCGCGTTCACCTCTTTGGTGATTCAACCTTTACTTGAAGCACAAACGGCACTTCGTTTGGCCTGTAAATGCAGCTGTTTGAAGCCTGTCTGAACCCTGCTTACACGCCTTGTCTGGATTCCTAATCCGAAGGTCGTGAGTTCGAATCTCGCCGGGGGTACTAGGGTTTTCATTGCTCAAACAGAGCTTTGAGTTCCGGCAGTACTTCCGACTGGGACACTTTTGGGACGTTTCCGCCTGTTTTGGGCGGCTGCACCGCATCGAATGCCGTGGCCTTGGCCGCATCCTTGCCCAAATAGTATTTCTGCGTCGTGCTGATGTCAGCGTGCCGCATCAGTTCTTTCAGGATGAAAATCGACACCAGATTGGCCCACCGTGTCGCCATTGATCGCCGCAGGTCGTGCGCTGAGGCTGCCTTGCCGTTGTCGAACCAGACGCCGGCCTTCTTCCCCATTTTGCAGATCCGCTTGCTGACGTGATCCACATCACCGGCGATGCCCGGGAACACGTTGCCGCGTGCCTCCTGCATTGGCGCGATGAACTCCACAAAGTCCGGGACGGTTGGGCAGATTCGGGCCTTCTTGCTCTTGTCTGTCCCGCCGGGGATGCGGAAAACCGAATTCCGCCCGTCAACGTGCAGGCTCATCGCCTCGCTGGTGTCGTCCCATCTCAGATTCAGGGCTTCTCCCAGTCGCAGGCCGGACAGCCACAAGCCACACAAAAGCCGTTCGTAGGCTTCCACCACATCGCCCAACGGTGCAGGCAACGCCCGCAAAGCTGACTGGTCGCCACACCAACAGAGAAGCCCCTGTCGAGCGTCGACAGAGGCGGTGGGACAACCAACCGGGGGGCATGTCTTTGCTGCTGAATCACATCACTCAGGCATTTGTCGACCCCAGTGGGACGACGGGAACATCCACCAATCCGGCGGCGATTTTCGACCCTGCGAACGCCAAAGCGACGTGGACCGACCCGCTGTCTGGAGTGCAAGAGTATGTGGTCGATTCGACGGGCTACGTCAATCAGACAATCGCAGCAGATGGAATGCAGGTCGACTACGTGCGGGATTCAAATGGCCTTGTCACATCGGAAACGCTCCCTGATCCTGACGGCGCAGGCCCACTGACGGCTCCAGTTACGACGCACACCTACGACACCAATCAACTGAAGACTCAGACCGTCCATCCCGGGGGAGCGACGGAATCATGGACATGGGACACATCTCTGCGATTGCCGTTGACTCACACAGACCCAGACGGAGAAATTACGACGTACGTTTGGAATTCCAATCGCACACTGGCGTCGATTACCGACGTGATGGGGGCGGTGACCTCCTACACCTACGACAGCTATGGCAACATGCTGACGCAGACTCTGCCAGACCCCGACGGAGCAGGTCCGCTGTCATCCACCGTCGTAACCTACACCCGTGACGCCTATGGCCGAGCGACTTCTGTCGCAGCTGGCGGTGTCACCACCGCATCGACCTATGATTCACTCGGCAGAATCACATCTGAGACCGATGGCCTCGGCAACACGACGTCGTATGTCTGGAACGCACTGGGGCGCATCGAGTCAATCACGTATCCAGACCCCGACGATACCGGTGTGCTGACAGCTCCCGTGGAATCATTTACCTATGACTGGTATGGTCGGACGCTCACTGAAACAGCGACTAACGGCGTGGTCACAGAGTATGCCTACGATTCCGCCGGACTGCTCGCTTCTGTCACCGTCAAAGATCCAGACGGAGCCGGGCCACTCACAGACATTGTCACCAGTTGGCTGTACGACGATCTGAATCGTCCCGTGACTGAAACGGATGCACTGGGGAATGCCACGACAACCACCTATGACGCCGTGGGGAGAGTGCTGACAACAACCTTGCCAGATCCAGACGGCGTTGGTCCACTTACTGCGCCAGTCACCACATTCGAGTACGATGACATTGGGCGGCTGGAAAGCACGACAGACGCACTGGGCCACACCACCTCGTACGAGTACGACGCTGCCGGGAACTTGAAGAAAATCACAAATGGGCTGTCTGACAGTGTCACATCGGCGTTCGACATACTGGGACGAGTCACCTCGACAACCGACCCACTCGGGAATGTGACCTCCTACACCTACGACAAGCTCGGTCGCGTGCTCACCACGACGCTGCCGGACCCCGATGGGGCCGGGCCGCTGAGTGCACCTGTCAGCACAGCGTCCTACGACACACTGGGACAGTTGACATCGTTCACTGGGTTTGACGGTGGAATTACGGCGACCGTCTATGATGAACTGGGGCAAGTCACTTCCGTGACCTACCCAGACGGTTCCACCACATCGTACACCTACAATGCAAATGGTCAGGTTCTGACCGTCACGGGAGCCGACCCAGACGGCGTTGGACCACTGGCAGCCCCGGTCACAACAGCAACCTACGATGATCTTGGACGACAGATTCACCAGATCTATCCGGACGCCACGATTACGACATCAGCCTATGATGACGATGGTTATCTGGAGTCCGTAGCAGACGGGGAAGGCAGGACGACCTCCTTTGCCTACGACGCATTTGGTCGCCGCATTCAGACCACCGACGCCCTCAGCAACACGTCGTCAGTCACATACGATGCCCTCAGCCGTGTTGATTCTTCAACGGATGGACTCGGGAATACCAGCTCGCTGACATACGATGGCATTGGTCGACTGATCTCGCAGGAAGACGCCCTGACTGGCACAACGGAAACCACGTATGATGCCGTCGGTAGGGTCACATCATTGACTGATCCTGTCGGCAATGTGACGTCGTGGACATACGACGCTGTCGGGCAGATGCTCACAGAAACGAATGAGGACGGTGATTCTCGCTCGTACACGTACGACGCTGCCGGCCGCCTGACGTCTCGAACGGATCGGAATGGTCGTGTCATCGATTTTGGCTACGACAATTTGGGCCGGCAGACGTCTCAGCAGTGGATGGACGGCGTCACAGCCGTCAACACCATCACCACCACCTACAACGCTGATCTGCGAGTGTCTGCCATTTCAGACGACGACTCTGCCTATGCATTCACATGGGATGCCAATGGCCGCCTGTTGACGGTCGACAACACAGGCACTGTCGGAGTGCCCGACGTAGTGCTCACCAACACCTACGACGATCTGGGCCGGCAGACGGGCCTATCAGCCAGCATCGACGGGACGCTGGACTTTGTCAACACGTACACATTTGACGCCAACAGTCGCGTCGACTCGATCACGCAGACAGACGGTGCCGTTTCCGCTGGCCACGTGGTCTCGGACAAACGTGTCGACCTGACGTATGATGACTCCAATCGTATCACTTCAATTGTGCGATACGAAGACCTCACGGCCACCGACGAAATCGCCACTTCGACCTACACATACGATGGCAAAGGGCGATTGACAGATCTTGATCACACATACGGTGCGACCACTCTGGCTGGATATTCGTGGACCTGGAACGCAGGTGATCAGCTCACGGGCTATACATCACTTCTTGATAGCAGTGTGGCCTACACCTACGACGACACAGGACAGCTAACCAGTGAGGCACAAACGGATCTCCAGTCCAACACCGTCACAACTAACTACAACTACGACGCCAACGGCAACCGAACGTCGGCTGGCGTCAGCGGCTCCGAAGCAACGTATACCACTGGCTCGAACAACAAAACGACTTCTGACGGCGTCTATAACTACGAGTATGACGACGAAGGCAACCGCATAAAGAAGACGGAGATCTCCAGCGGCGACTTCGTTGAGTATTCGTGGAGTCACGCCAACCTGCTGATGAACGTTACCTACAAAGACAGCCTTGGAGTCACTACGAAATCGGTTGACTATCAATACGACGCATTGGGGCGACGGATTGGGAAGTCTGTCGATGACGATGGTGATGCGATCATTGATCGAGGGCAGTCATTCATATACGACGGAGCGGGCTTGCTTGCCTCGTCAGCAGGAGCGATCAGCATCAGCGGCCCCAACGGGCTCCTAGGTCAGCATGGATGGGTAGATGACCTTATTCTCTCGTTTGAAGACAGTGACGGGGCAGGCTCCGCACCACCATCACTTGCATCGAGGCTACTGTCCGGCCCGATTGTGGATCAATTCTTCGCGCAGGAAACAAAACTAGGAGAAGTTCTGTGGGGATTGGGGGATCATCAAGGCACAATTCGTGATTGGGTTGAGTACAAGGATCACGATGCGGACGGCCTCAGCGAAACAGGCGTTCTGAACCATATTCAGTTTTCTGGCAGCGGGAGCGTCGTGTCGGTTCGTGATGCGAATGGCGCGACTGTCAGTCCTGATCTGCGATTAGCTGTGAATATTTCCTTCACCGGACAGCAATACGACGCCGACGTCGACCTCACCTACTTTAAAGCGCGTTGGTTCGAATCTGACGGTGTATCTTTTTTGAGTGAAGATCCCTTAGGATTCATGGCTGGGGACACGAATCTGCAACGTTTCGTAGGAAACGCTCCAACACATTCGCAAGACCCCACCGGCCTTGAAAATCTGTTCTCACAGATAGGTCACGGAATCCAAGAGTACATCGCGAAGCCAATACAAAAGGGTGCCGTGATGGTTGCCGGAAACATCGTTTCCCCCCTCGGCCTAATTCACCTAAACCCAGAATTGGAAGCTGAGGGCCAAAAGATTGAGAACGAACTTGTCGAAAATCACCCAATCGTCGGCCCTGTCATCACAAACGCAACAGAAGTGGTTGCGCTCATTCCATATGGTGTAATCGTTTGGGGAGGATCTGGTGGTTCACTTGGGCCTGCGATTCCGGGAATTCCCAAGCCACAGAAGCCTTCGAATAATGGCCCAACAAGACCAGGAAACCGAGAGGAGCTGGAGGTAGAGCTTCTAGCCGAGGGGTACAGACCTCCATCCACCAGCAATAACGGCTACGTGACATTCAAGCACCCTGATGGCCGTAAAGTGGACATCAAGCCTTCAGGTGAAGTGATTTCAACGAGAAGAGTGTGGGCAGCAGACAAGTCCCGCAAGTTCAGCCAACGTATCGATTTCGAGGGGAATGTCCTCTCAGATCAGTCGCATTCCACAGGATATTTCGTTGAACCAATTAATTAAGGAGGAACGAGTAATGTCGATGAACAAGCCCGTTCTGGAAGATGCCAACCTTGATCGAATTGAGATTGGCCGTGATGGGAAATCGGTCATCCTTACGTTTCTTGACATGCTCGAGGGAAGAACATGTCTCACATTAAGATGTGATGGCCTCGTAATTCTTGAATACCAAAACGCTTTTTTTGCAGAGGATGGTTTTGCCGTCTATGTTGGACATGTCGGTGTCGATCAGATCTCTCAAGAGCAAACCAAATCGAACCTGAAACAGATGCGCTATCAGTTCGACTCGGAAGAGGCTTCAGATTGGCAGGCCAATGGGCAGTGCTTTCTAGTCCACGTCGAGGGAGGAGAAGTGCTCCTTCGCGTTCTATGCCAGAATGTGATCACTGAGCCATCTACTCTTCTGTAGTGATGATCTTCGCAGGCGATGCTGGCCTAGATGATTGCGGTGTTGTCGGTGACAGAGGCTAGGGGCATGATGTGACGGGCCTTTGAGCTCTTGTCATAAAGGAGCTCACGCTTTCGTGCGACAGCCTTGCGGCACAAAAGACGAAAGTGCGGGCCTTTCTTCAAGGATTCCAGCCGGTCAAGTCAGCTCGGCGAAGGTACCAACGCCAATTGCGCTCGCTTTTCGCCTGCTCTATACAGGAATTGGGTACGTTCTAAGAAAAGCCCGTTCAGGGTGTCGAAAGGGGCCGTCGGACAGAATGGGACAAAAATGGGACAGTGGCGATTCCTACCGGATGGTCATCACCTTCATGCCACCTTCCGGTTACAAGCGATCTGTTCCTTGTGTTTTGTCCTGCGATCTGGGGACTCTAGCGAACACCTGGCTACCCTCTAACTGCCATGTAGGTTTTGGGCTGAAAGGGATTCCTAATCCGAAGGTCGTGAGTTCGAATCTCGCCGGGGGTATTGATGGTGTTGGGGCGGTCGACAGAGCGGCGCTGCTGTCGATCGGCACCCTGCTCAACGGAACGCATGAAACATCGCCGCACTTCCTTCACAAACGCATTCAGGCCTTCAATATCACGTTGAACTCCAGAAGTTCTCTGACCAGCTGCAGCAAAGCCTGGTTCTCAAACGGCTTGGCCAGCAAACGTTCTGTCGGATCCAGAGTCGACAATCGCGCGAGTTCCTGACTGTAGCCACTGCAATAAATGAAACGTGTCTCCGGCGAAACGGCTTTGAGCTGTTGGGCCATTTCGTAACCCGACATTCCGTCGGACATGATCATGTCGGTAATCACCACTTCGATACGGTCCCTGAACTGCTGCCAGGTGCTCAGCGCCTCCCTTCCACTGCCTGCCTCAATCACTTCGTAACCTGACAGCGAGAGCAGTTGAGTGACGGCCCTGCGAACATTCAGATCATCTTCCACAACCAGAATCGTCTCCTGACCGGTCAGTTCGGTTTCCGCAGGATACTGCGAGCCGTTGTGCGGGATCGACTCCTCAGCGACCGAGACCGGCAGCAGGATGATGAAGGTAGTGCCGGCCTGGAGGGCAGATTCCACATCAATCCAGCCTTTGTGCTGACGAATGATCCCGAAGGCCGTGCTCAGGCCCAGACCCGTTCCTTTGCCAACTTCCTTGGTGGTGTAGAATGGTTCAAAGATGCTGGAGATGTTGTCCGGGTGTATGCCACATCCGGTGTCTTCCACAGAAATCTGCACATACTCCCCCGGCTCCGGATTGACGGGAGGGGACGCAGAATCCGGCTCCACGATGCGGTGGCGCAGAGTAAACCTCAGTCGACCGCCATTCGGCATCGCATCACGTGCGTTGACCGCCATGTTGACAATCACCTGCTCCAGCATCCCCCGATCCGCCCGAATACAGGGCACGTTCTCTCCGAGGTCACATTCCAGAGGAATGGACTCGCCAATCAGTCGCTGCAGCATGCTGGCAAGGCTCGCCAGAAGCTCTGACGGTCGAAATACCGTCATGCTCATGATCTGGCGTCGGCTGAACGCAAGCAGTTGCTGCGTCAGACTGGCCGCTCGCTCCGCCGCTCCTCTGATCTGAGAAACGGATTCGGCGGCGCTGTGCTCCAGCTCACCATGGCCGAGCAGGATCTCACTGTTGCAGAGCACAACGGTCATCAGATTGTTGTAGTCGTGCGCGATGCCCGCCACCAACTGGCCAATCGACTCCATCTTCTGCATGTGACGCATCTGATTTTCGAGGCGACGACGTTCCGACACATCCCTGGCAATACACTGAATCTGCTCTTCACCGGAGTTGCCGGCCTGCAGATAGATGGCGGCCTCCAGGACGACGCTGTTTCTGGTCTTCAGCTCCACCTCGCCTCGGATATGCTCAACCGACAGCCGGGATACACAATCGTGCAGCAACTGCACGCTCTGTGTCGTCAGGTAGCTTGAGATTTCACAGTCCGTCAGTCGGGATACCGTTGACTGCAGCACGCGAGCAGTGGCGGGGTTAGCCGTGACGAATGCACCGTCGCGCCGAATGGAAAAAATCAGCTCGCCCGCGTTGTCCACCAGCCTGTTGTATCGCTCAGTCAGCCTGGACCTGACAAAATGTTCGTTTTCGATCTGTGCCCGCTGCTGCTTGATCGAGCGACGCAGGGTAAAGCCCCACATCACGCCTGTGACAACGAGGAACGCCAGCCCGGCAACCAGCAGCCCCACGCGGGTCGCATTCCACCAGGGTGCCGCGCGGATCACAGCAACGTTGGCCGTGCCGGGGCACAGCAGCCGAAACGACTGCACGGTCCCCCAGCCGTCGTCGATGACATCCAGCACTCCTTCCACCCGAATCACCGAACCAGCGGGCAGCATGGCCCATCGACCATCCTGTTCTGCCGAAGACAGGTCGGCGGAAAAGACCACTCCGCCGCTCTGCAATGACAGTCCGGGCGTAACAGAGTCAGCGTTGTTTCTGAGGACCAGCGCATCGAGCAAAACAAACTGCGCATCGAAGCTCTGGTCCAAAATCTCGTCAACCGAAATAGAACGGGCTGTCGGCAACTCAACACGACCGGTCCTGCGCCACTGCGTCGCCTGCAGCCGCTGCTGCGAATTCAGGATCGGGTATCCGATCACATCAATCTGATCACCAGGCTGAGGCTGGTCATCCTGTTGCAGCCGCAACAGGATCCCCTGGCCGTCGTCCTGGACGGCCACTTCGCCGGAGGATCCGGAGTACGTCACAACGCCCGAAATTCTCACCTGACGAACGGACTCGGCCGCCTCGGGGTTAAACTTAAACAGATCAGAAATGGCCATGCGAGGAATCGCAAACGGGTCTTCTGATGCCTGATTCAGAAATTCGACGTGCTCGATACCGGGAATGTGAACGTAGACCCCGACCGCCTGTCGATTGGCGTTTGCCCGAGTGCCGCACACCCCGTGGAATTTGATTTCCGAGCCCACCCAGTTCTTTCGTTTATGGTGACGGGCTCCGGAACAGAGGACCGCCTGAAAGGGAAAATTCTCCTGAATACCGCGGAGGTTCAGCACAAGGTTCTTTTGACTGCGTTCCACTGACTCGACGGTTGCAGTCAGCGTCAGCCACTGGCTGTCTTCTGCGCCGGACAGGACCCGGGCCGCAGGCACCAGTCGTGGATCAGGCAGCCGACCGTCACCAATACGCTGAACACGACTTGCCATGACCATGGACGAGAATCCGCCGGGATCGGACTCCCCGCGAACAACGACGCGATCGCCCAGGTGAATCGGCAGCGCCTGGCTCTTTTCGTCCACATAAATTCCGCCGGTTTCATCACTGACGAACAGGACTCGCCAGACCGGGTCATAGTATGTGACGACCCCGCGAATCTCGACGGGGTATTTACTGGCCGCCATTTCCGGCGTCAGACTGCGGACGGACTGCACACTACGCAGAACGGGCAGACTTTCATCAGTGCCCGTGTCATCTGCGGTGCTCGTGAGAGCGTGTCGGACCGACGCATGATCAACGAGCAGGCGGTCATCGTCTTCGTCTTTCCACACGATACCCGCAACTTCCACCCTGCTGCCGGCAGCAAGATCCAGATCTTCCCGCAGGCGCACATTAAGACGAGCATCTCCGTCCTGAAGAACAATCATCCCGTCTTCCGGCTGAGATTCCACCATACCGGCGATGCGCACAAGCCGAGGATCTCGACGACTGCGAAACTCGTGCCCGGCATCGGCAAGGCTGATCTGCGGCGCGTCAAAAACGCTGGCGGGCCCACGCTGAAAAACGACCACGTCCGACATATCCGGAACGAACATCTGCATCGCCGCCAGCTCCGGGTGATTGACGTTCGAAAACTGCGTCGCGCAGCCAGTCAGCTCAACGTGTGATCCCAGCAATCCATCCAGATCTTTGCGACTGCAATTGCTGATGGTAGCACGAAACTGGTAGCGTCTCAGAAACGCAATGACCAGCTGCACATGCGTGTCATCTTTCATCCGTGCACGGATGACCGTCCCTGCACCCACCACACGCGAAGTTTCCTGCTTCCGGCCCTGGATATTCAGGGGAGTCAGCATTTTGGGTGGAGGCAGCTCAGTTTTTCCCGTCCTGCGAATTTTGAAATCGACGATTTTCGGCGCACCGTCGACCAGCGCCGTTTTTCCAGTGACAACCGCTGTGGAGCGCGCCGCGGGAACCGACTGCTCGTTGTTAATCGGAAGAAACAGCCGCCCCGTCTCGTCCTGAATCCACAGCATTCCAAAGTCGGGATCCGAAAAAAGCACGATCCCTTCGATTCGTACTTTCGCCCCCAGTCGCGCTTCGTCATTGGCGAGGCGGTAGAACTGCTGCACTGTGACCACAGATGTGTCAGCGGCTGAAAGCCTTCCTGATGTCGCCATCAACACCAGAACGAGAAAGAAGGACCGACCTGCGGTCGTGCAGGAATCACGCGTCATGCAAATCACCCAAAGTCGTTTCGCGAGTGAACCCACAAGCCCAAACGGCCCGTGTGAGCGCAGTATGCCATGGCCACGCGTCCCTGGGCACCAACAGACGTTTGGCTGAACAGCAAGTGGATCTGACAGCTGCCACTGGCCTTTAGGGCGAGGACTTCGTGCCGTCGCATTCTGCCTGTCCGCCACCGCCGTGACCAGACCGGACCCGCCGGGCGAACGCATGCGGCCTCTTTTCTACTCGCCAGATCGAACATGAACAGCCGCGCCGTGCGTTTTCGCCATGCTGCGACGCGCAACGCAAGGGCATCCACCACCCCCAGTCCGACCAGATGATCACAACGCGGTGCGGTGCGGCTTCCATCCACACGTGACACTCAATGAGGCCCGACGGCTTTCAGTCGACCTGATGGCCGTCTGCGGTTTCTTCCGCAGACTGGTGGTCAACGATAAACGGGCCACGAGAACGCACACGTTTCGAAAACTGCCGGTGTCAGCTGGAGGCCAGCGAGTGTGAAAAGGCTTCCTCCTGGCTGGCAATAAGCCGTCTATTGGCGTGACTTTGGCGACGCAGTACCCGAGCCAAAGGCCGACCGAAGTCGCCTGTCACTGCGCTGAATTTTCGTGACCCACTCTCGGGCCTCTTCCTTCTCCCCATCCTCCACGCAGTGCTTAAGCATCTCCAGGTGCTCTCGAACCAGCCTCGCTTTCCAGTGCTGATACTGACTGACGCCACCGGTTCGCAAAAACGTGCCCACCTCCAGTTTGCGGGTCCATTCCTGGTACACGTCGATCCAGTACTCAGCGTGCGTCGCGTCACCCGTGAGTCCAGCGCTCAGCGCCTCACCCTTTGCGATTCGCATTTCCTCGAACACCTCCGAAGCCGGTGGATAGTAGGCGTAACAGCCCACCACACTAAAGATCACCAGACCGATGAGGGACAACACACCCAAAACCCAACCGGGAATGACGGTGTCAAGTTTAGCGCCGTCCTGCGGGGGCATCTGAGCGATCCAGGCTTCCAGAGTTCCCCTTCGATCGACCGCCCGCACCACCAGCCCGCACACAATCAGCCCAACCAGTAGCTGCACGCTCCACCATTCATAGGCGTGAATATCGCGACCAAGCTTCGCGCTGGTCTGCTCAGCGTACGAAGCTGCGCCACCGGCACTGGTGAATGGCTGTCCGTAAATGTCAAAGGCGTGCGTGTGGTTGGCGGGCTCAATATCAGTGGGGAACAGTGGTTTCTCGACGGCATACCCAAGCCCGACCACCACAAGCAGCAGCAGTGCCATCCACACCATGCTGCGTTTGAATTGAAATTCCCCGATCATCCAGACGAGCAATCCGAGGTTCATGCCGGCGCCCAGTGCCAGCAGCACAAACGCGGCACCGATGGAATTGGCATGCTGAAACATCATGCCCATCTGAGACATTGCCAGCATAGGCGTAGCATAAACGGGAATACCCAGAGCGGCCATCATCACGGGTGCCAGCGGACGGTCATGGTTGAAAACCGGCTGCAAAGAAGCGTGGGGAATCACAGCCCCCAGAACTCCGACGCCCACCAGGCCACAGACGATCAGGAGCAGGGCATAGCCGGTTGCCGACTTTCCGGCCGACACGCCCAGTGCCGCCATGCGGCGAATGCCGTAGTGCACCGCTTCGTCGGCAGCGGGCTCAGTCTGCTGAGGAAACCAGCGATCCCAAACGAGGCCAAGCACAGTCACGATCACCAGGGAACAGCCAGCAAAGGAGAGAATGGCGACAGGCTCACTGAGGGTCAGGCCGTACAACAGCGACAGTGGATTAAACAACGGAGCCGACATGGCGAACGCCAGAATCGTGCCGCCTTTCACGCCCGCTCTTCGCAGTTCAATGACGACAGGAATGACGCCCAGCGAACACACGGGCAACAGCATGCCAATCAGCCACGCCTTGAACAACGAGGCGCCTCTGCTGCCGCCAAACAGCGCTCGCGTTTTTTCGTACCCGATAAATCGCCGGAAGACGGCCGCAATAAACAGTCCGGTCAGGATAAATGGGGCGGCCTGCGCCAGCGACTGTACAAATCGCAGACAGAACCCCCAGAACATCATCGACGCCATGCTGATACCTCTATCAATGAAGGGCAAACTCGCGATCAGCCTTGAGGCTGTTCGCTTCACTGGCCTCTTCACTCCTGATCGTTTGAGTCCGACTCTGTGTGCTGGCTGTCCTGTTCGGCCGGCTCTGTGTGTTCCGGGTGGTCATCATGCTTGCCATGCTCGTCGTGATCATGGTGGTGACCATGATCATGGTCATGTCGCATAGACGGCTCGGGCCGGCCGGCTTTGGGCACCAGAGGCTGCAGGGACTCAATGAGAGGAGGCAGATCTGCCAGCAGCGACTTCAGGTCGCCTGCGACGGACGACTGCTCGTACACAGACAACATTTGGGTGCTGACGCGAACCGCCTTTGCCCAGTCCGTTTCGTTCAGATCACTGTCAGCCGCAAGCTCAGGAATCCAGCCAATGATGTCAGCCAGTTCCGTGAGTTCCTGCTGTACGATTTCACCGCTGTCGCCCACATGATATTGCAGGTGACTTGTTCGTTCCGCCAGGGCATCAACCGCCCCCTTGAAGCTGGCAGGCTTGTGCTCCGGCACAAAATGCTCCATGTGGTGGTCATCTTCGGACTCGGAAGGACTACATCCAGCCGCGGCCAGGATCACGAGCATCGCCCCCACGGCCTGAGCCGATCGAGCAACACCACGCAGCCTGTGAAGACCGCTGAAAGCAAGGAAGGATCGCAGCGCTGACACGCGGACACCCTTTTTTCGAAAGACACACGTTCGTGTTGACCAGTTCTCACCGTTCCGCCTCGCTCCGGACGGGCGTACGTCAGCGTTTTTCCATGACACTCAGGAAAAGACCTCATTGTGCGGCATTCGCGCGCACCAGTGGCCCACCGGGGCCTACGTCATCCAGGCTGTTTCGTTGGGAAAAACGTAAGTTCCGCGGCGGTTGGGCAAAAAAACGCGGCCCCACCCCCTGTTCGCCGCAGGAGCGACCAGCCGACAAACACGGCGTGTTGTGGCAGATTTCCTCAAGATATTCGTTAGCCTGTGAGCGGAATGGCCCCGTTTGGGCCGCCGACCGCACGATTGCCACACCTGCATCTCACCTTTCCGCTGCATCAGGAACAATTCATGAACCGTCCCCACCTCGCCAGCCCCATCTTTCTCGCCGTGTTACTGCTCTCCTGTTTGGTCCACACCGAAGCCCGGTCGGCTGAAAAACTGAAGGTCTTCCTGCTGGCGGGCCAGTCCAACATGGTCGGCCACGCCAGAGCCCATACCATCGCCACACTGTATGCCTCCGACAGCCAGCGGGACCAGCAGCTGGCTCGGATGGTGTTCGGCGCTGACAGTGACATTTCACTGGCGCTGCTGAACGAACAGCTGCAGCGAGGGCAGAAGCTGGACGAACTGACGGGCGGGATCTCTGGCGACAGGTTGAAGGCAATGAGCGCAGGGCCGGAAAAGACAGAGGTGGAAGCGGAGGTTAAAGATCTGAAGGACGCCCATGAAGCCTACAAGAAAAAAGTGGCCGCAGCCTGCACTGTCTGCGAGCGGGTCTATATCACGTCGATCGCCGATCGCAATCGCCAATCCGGCAAACTGAGTATCGGCTGCGGGGCGGACGACAGGAAGATTGGCCCCGAATATGCCTTCGGCCTGTCGATCGCCGAGCAGGTGGACGGCCCTGTTCTGATAATCAAAACCTCCTGGGGCGGTAAGTCGCTGCACTACAACTTTCGCCCACCGTCAGCCGGTCTGTACGAATTGAGTGACAAAGAAAAATCCGGTGACAGATCAGAACAGATCGCCAAAGACGCAGGTCTCAATTATCGGCTGATGAACGAGGCCATTCGTGAGGCTCTGGACAACCTGCCACAACTGCACCCCGACTACCACCCCGATGCCGGCTACGAAATCGCAGGGTTCGTCTGGTTTCAGGGATTCAACGATCAGTTCTCGGATGCCTTTCGAGACAACTACAAAGACAACATGATCGCGTTCATCAACGACATCCGCAAAGAGTACAGCACACCGAAAATGCCGTTTGTGATTGGCGTGCTGGGAACTCCCGTCACCGCCGAAAAAGTGGCCGAGAACGCGGTGTCCGTGGGACAGCGGGCCGCCGCGAAATGGCCTGCATTTGCCGGCAATGTCGCAGCCGTGGAAAGTTACACGCAGTACTCCCACTATTCGAATGCGGTGTTCAAAAAAGGCTGGCCGGAGCACTATCACGAATGGGACACCGTGGGCAGCGACCGCCCGTATCACTACCTGGGCAGCGGGGCTTTCTTTGTCCGACTGGGAGATGCGTTTGCTGATGCCATGGTCGACATGATGAACGACTAAACGACACGGCAGGCAGCGTCATCGCAAACAGCACCGGACAGTCACTCAACTGACCAGAGTGCGGGCAGCTCGCTGGCCAGACAGGTCGCGTTCTGCCCCCACGACGGCCAGCCCGGTCACCAGACGCTGTATACCTTCGGCCAGTTGCGGCGCTGGGTGGGAAAAGCACAGCCGAAAATAGCCGGACTGGCGCGTGAAGAAGCCCTGACCAGGGCTGATGTGCACACGAAATTCCCTCAGCAGGCGCTCATACAACTGCAGTTCTGCCGCCTGACTTGAGGCAGACAGGGCGTTTCGCAAATCCAGCCAGAGACACAGCCCCGCACTCGCTGCGGAACAGGTAATACCGTGCGGCTCAAGCAGGTTCACTGCCAGCTCCCGGTTGGCATTCAGTCGCTGACGGTGTCGGACAAGGTAATCGTGCTCTTTCTGTTGCGCAAGAATCGACTGCATGGCACACTGCGCGGTGGTTGACATGCGAAAAAAGTGAGACTGCTGAGCGAGCGCTCGCCGCACGCGCTCGTCGTTCGCATAGACCCAGCCGGTCGCATAACCGGCGACGCCAAAATCCTTGGACAGCCCACCCAGCACACACACCTGTGGCTGCTTCAGAGCTGCCGCGCTGAAGAATGGACTTCCAAAACATCCGCCCGCATAAATCTCATCGACAATCAGAAAGCCGTCATATCGCGCTGCGATCGCCGCGAACTGCCGCATCTGCTGCTCAGTGTAAACGCAGCCCACCGGATTCCCGGGAGAACACAGCAGAACGGCACGAATGCGTTCACCGCGGACACGCCGTTCCGCCAGGGCGGCCTCCAGCAGGGCGGGAGTCAGCTGAAAGTCAGAATCGGACGTGGTTTCCAAAAGAGAAACACGGCTGCGGACTCGCAGACTCAGGGCTGTCACCAGGCCAGGAAATACGGGTGTGGGCACCAGCACCGCATCGCCGTCATCCAGCAAAGCCACAGCCAGCGCTTCCAGCAGTCCGATCAGACCGTTGCCAGGGATGATGTGATCGGCGGGAAGCGCATCCTCCCCCTCCAGTCCCGCCAGTTCGCTCATATAGCTGGCGACCTGCTTGCGACAATCCGGCATTCCGGTGAATGCCTGATATTTCTGCAATGCCGGATCAGCCCATGACATCCCCGACAGCATGGCACCCACGTCATCGACCGCCAGAAAGTTCTGAGCGGAACCGAGGTTCACGTAGCCCTCGGGATTGGCGGGCGACCAGGCGTTGTTTTCGCATTCAAAATGAGCGGCCACAAAATCGAAGCCCGTAGGCGCATCGACAAGGGCCTGGGTGAATTGAGAAACCACAGCACAACTCCTGCTGAGAACAGGGTGAAAAAATCAGCGTCCGGTTTGCCGGTTGTTGCCGGCCTGTTCGAGATTACGCAGCGCCTGCAGATCAGCCGTCAGACCATTTCGCAGGGCGCCCAGCTGAAACAACTGAGAGGGAGCCGCCCCACGGGCAATCTGCAGCGAAGTGAACTGACTGGCCAAAGACGGAGCCGAGCCGCTCGGCAAAGGCTGAATCGGTCCGCGACCGGTCGCCGCGCCACGCGCCGGGATCTGCCGCGGGTTCATGGCCAGCTGAACATAGCGAACGCGGTTTCGCAGAAACTCGCGCCGCTCAGCCTGGGAGGTAAACTGATAGCGCAGGCCGTCCACCACAGCCGTCCATTGACGCTGTCCTTTGACGTCGCGCCTGTGATTCACCAGCCAGACGACAGACCGCCCGTCAGCCGCCAGATCCACGTGCTCATACAGCGACGGATTCGCAGCAAATCGCTGTTTCGTTCTTTCGCTGGGAAACAGATACAGCCTTCGATTGTGAATCAGAGCATATTGATTGCTCCCTGCCACCCGATCGCCGCTGTCCGCGTAGCACACAATACAGTCCCCGCCCAGAACGGGAACGTAACGGGCAGGATCTTTCAGAAACTGCTGTTTCGATTCGCGCGAGGCAAAGTAATAGGTCCGCCGATCATACCGAACCGAAAATCGCGACATTCCCTTTATCAGGCGGCGCCCGACAATCAGCTCTGTCAGGTCGTAGCCCCCCACCTCATAGCGGCGATTTTGCTGAGCATCTGCAACGGGACTCACAGCCAGCAGTGTCAACAGGGTGGCAGCCACAGCACGTTGCGTCAGTCGGGACGTTGATCGAAATCGTCTTCGTTCACACATAACAATCTCCTGTCCGATGGGATGCGGGGATCTCGAAGTTGTGCAAACCAGCCGCCCCCCAAAAAGGCAGCCATCGCACTAGATTTGCCAGGACAGCTCTGCCGCTGGCTCGGCTGCCGGTGGCACAGATGCCGGAGCGAGTACATCCGGCTGAATGTCAGCGGTTGTCGGCAGTGGCGCGTCGAACAGCGGCGTGCTGAGGTACTTTTCGCCGCGATCAGGAAACAGGACCACGATTTTTCCCACATCGATCAGCCCTGCCACTTTGAGTGCCGCCTGAAACGCGGCCCCACTGCTCATGCCCACCAGCAGACCCGCGCGAGCGGCCAGTAGACGTGTGTAGTGGTGCGCCTCTTCGGCCATCGCCATCAGTTTCAGGTCGAGCAGACTTTCGTCATACAGCGAGGGGGCGTTGGGCTCATTCATGTTTCGCAGGCCCTGTATGGGCTGGCCCAGCACGGGTTCCACACCCACGACACGCGTCCCATTCGCCTCACGCAGTCGGCCTCCCGCCCCCCGCAGCGTCCCGAAGGTGCCGATGCCCGCGACAAAGTGAGTGATGTCGGGCACCTGCTGCAGGATCTCTTCCGCCGTACGCTCGTAATGAGCCAGCGGGTTGTCAAAACTGGAGTGTTGCTGTGACATCCAGTAGACGCCCGGATTGTCGGCCATCATTTGCCGAGCCACCTCGATGGCCCCCCCTGTCCCTTTCTTCGGATCGGTTTCCACCAGGGTGGCTCCAAACGCCCGCAACACTTTTTTGCGTTCTTCGCTCATGGCGGCCGACATTGTGAGCACCACGCGATAGCCTTTGGCCGCCCCCACCATCGCCAGGCCGATGCCCGTGTTCCCACTGGTGGACTCCAGAATGATCTTCTCGCGTGTCAGCTCACCCGACGCTTCTCCCCGCTCAATAAGTGACAGGGCAATTCGATCTTTGACGCTGCCTCCCGGGTTGGCACCCTCCAGCTTGGCAAAGATCTGCACATGGGGATTGTCGTGAAAACCGGTGATCTCAACGGTCGGTGTGTTGCCGATCATTCCCAGTACGCCCGTCGCCTGCGGCGGGGCTGGCGGGGAAGCGACCGCCAGGCGGCCCTGACTCTGATTCGCCGTGGCGGGCCTGGTGCCTTCGCGACCAGTCACCACGTCGCCGGCCGCGACGTCATGACAGACAAACGCATAGGCGCCAATGACGGCGTTGTCTCCCACGCTCACATCCCCCCCCACGAAGGCGTTCGTATACAGACTGACGCCGTTGCCGATGGTCGGATGCCGCTTGACAACTTCTCCTGACTGTTCGTTGGTGGTGCGTTCCGGTCGCGAACGCGTGCCCAAAACGACACCGTTGTACAGATTGACATTCTGCCCCAGAACCGCCGTGCAGCCGATGGCGATACCCGTGCCATGATCAATGAACAGCCCCGGTCCAATGGTGGCCCCGGGATGAATGTCCACACCTGTGCGGGAATGCGCAAATCCGGAAATCGCTCGCGGGAGGATGGGCACCCGCAACTGCCTGAGTGCGTTCGCCAGACGATACGCCACCGTGGCCCAGAAACCGTTACTGCTGTAGAGCACTTCTTCCGCATTGGACAGGGCCGGATCCTGATCCGGATAGCGAAGAAAATCCTGACGGCTGGCGGACAGAATGCCCGGCCAGGCCAGCGTCACAAATCGCTCGAGCACGGCATCAGGATCGACGTCGAATCGATCGTGCAGGGCCGCCAGCAGGCCATGCAGTGTCGAGGCAAACCGGGGCGGCGGCGGGGCGGATGCGCCGGCAGACACTTCGCGTTCGAGCTGCTCGAGGGCGGCACTGACCGCCTGGATCACAAATTCGTGAAGATCACGTTTGGGGAACAGTGGGGTGGCTTCCGACACAGCGACGTCTCCTGACAGGCGTGAGATGATTGCTGGTCTTCAGAGGGCTTCGCCCGGGGCCATCTTACGGCCGGCCTGGAAAAACGGTGGACCTGCGGCAACGGACACGGTCGAAAAAACGAGCGGCGGCCCTGAGGAGACTAACGGATCTGAAAGCCGACCAGAGAGTCGGACGAGCGCAGAAACAGCCGTCCATTTGAGACCACCGGCGCAGCCCAGACGGGGAATTTGAGGAGGCGTTCCCCGTCGGGGCGGGCCGGTTGACCGTCGGGTCCGGGAGTAAATCGTGACAGCAGCTGAAAACTTTCGGCGGACGCGACAATCAGCTCCACCTGACCATACTCTGTCACGTTGATCAGACAGCCATCAATGCCGCATAATGAACTCAGGCAACGCTGCTGGTGTCGCCATTCGACGAAGCCGGTTTCCCAGTTAATACACCGCAGTTCCCCCTGTGCTGAATGTCGACCACTGCAGGCATACAGATGTCCGTCGTACAGCAGCGGGGTCGCCCAGTGGGCTCGCAGCACACGTCGTCGACTGCGTTTCTGATCGGCCCACACCACGTCAAAATTCTCATCCTCAAATCTCAGCAGAATGCTGCCAGGGCCATAAGCCTCCGACACAAAAACCTCGGAACCGGAAATTACCGGCGTGACGGCATTCACGCAGCCGCTGACTTTGGCCGCCCATGGAATCTGATGCCGCTGCCGACCGGTCAGCGCGTCAAACACCAGCAAACCTTCTCGCGCGAAGGCAACTCCCAGCGGCGGATCGTGTGCGTCAATCACACGGACTGACGCATAACTGGCCTGGACGTCTCCCGTGCTGTAAACCGTGTGCCCCGTGTGTTTGTCGAAAGCCACGACGCCGGCGGCGGCCGGCACCGCATTTCGCTCTCGTCCTCCCACCACCAGCAGCAGCAGATTGCCATAGACAAACGGTGACGCGCCGACACCGTACAGGTTTCCGGTGACGGCAAAATCTGAACTGAGGTTTCGCCTCCAGAGTAACTCGCCGCTGTGCAACTGCCGGCAGTCCAGAATGCCATCGGCAGTCACCGAATAAACTCGTTGACCGTCAATCAGCGGCGTCGCCCGGGGACCATCGCCATAGCCAAGGGCATCCTGATAGCTGGCACGCACATGCTGCTGCCAGATAGTCTGGCCGGTGGGAGCCGACACACAGACGATGCGTTCCACATTTTTCTGTCGATCCGTGTAAATCAAACGATCTCCAGCCACCGACGGTGCGGAATAGCCTTCTCCCGTGCGGCGTTTCCACAACAACCGCGGTGGATGCTGCTGCCAGTCCCGTTGTGGCAGCGACTCCGACGAGTGGCCATCCCCCGCTGGACCAAGGAAGCCCGGCCAGTCAGTGGCCGCGGGTCGCCGGGCTACATCATCGCCGGCAGCGGCAAAGACTGACGCCACAGTTGCAGCGGAAGCTGACTGGCCGTCAGCCGGCGCTGCAGCGTTGTCTTCACCCTGCCAGAAGACAACTTCAAGCCCTGGACATTCGGACCTGAGGCGGGCGATCGCAGCTGACGAAACTGTCGACACCGGAAGTTCCCAGTCTCCGGAATAGAACACGGTCAGTGGGTTGGGGGATGATCCCAGATAGACGTGCTGCAGCGCCGGCAGTTGAGGCAGCAACTGCTTCAGTGTCCGATCTGTCGCGGCCGTATCCCAGAGGTTCAGCACCTGCAAACGCTGAAGTGATTTCAGTTTCTGCAGTCCGTCATCGGACACTCGTGTTCGCCACAGATACAGCTCCCGTAACTGCGCTAACCTGGCCACCAGACGCAGCGACTGATCTGTGATCTACGTGCCTCCCAGATTCAACACCTGGAGTGACTTCAATTGCGGCAACTTTGCCAGCATCGCATGGTCCAGCTTGTCGCAGGCCTCAAAACTGAGCTCACCGACGCCGTCGATCGCCAGCAGATCCAGCATGGCCTGATGCGTCAGACGATTGCCGGTGAAACGAACGGCCTTCAGATCGGAAGCAAACTGGCATTCCGTGACAATGGCGCCATGGTCACGCAGACGCTGCCTGCGCTGCTGATCGAGACCGGACTGCGGGACCGGACGCGAGTTGAAGCTGAGGCGGATCATGATCACCGCGAAGACGATCACGACCGCAGCTGCGGCATATCTCCAGCGTCCAGGCCTCCGGTGACTCATCGCACGAACCTTCGCGATCAGGACGCTGCATCCGGAGCTGCCAGACCGGCCAGCAGTTCCAGCCGGAGTCGGGGGTCTTTAGAATCGCTGATGTAGTCCAGCCAGATGGCTTCCGTCGGAGAAAAGTTTTCACCGGAACTGCTTCTCGCCTGACTGTAGGCCGGATTGGCCGATTTACTGACACGTACCCACATGCCAACCACGGCCGTGTTGTGCTCGGCAATTGCCTGCAGCAGCATGTTGACCGCTGGCAGCACGTGAGCGCGTCGCACCATCTCCGCCTGTTTGACGCGCCACGCGTTGTGACAGGATTCCTGCCGGGCCGCATCCCCTTTCTGCATTGCCGCAACAAATTCGTCAACCGCCTGCAGGTAGTCAGCGGCGGCAGAACGAAAGGCATCCACGTCAGTCAGATTGGTCATATGCTGGTCACCTGAAGAGGGTGGGTGGAGAGCGCCGAAGCCTGATCCGTCATATGGCGGGGCACGACACTCCGGGAGCACAATTCCTCTGCAATAGTGTATCCAGCGGATGTGATGAGGGCGACTAAGCGTCCCCGCACTGTCTCCTCGCCCGCCAGCGACGACGCCCGCAGACCACAACACCAGTAACGACAAACAGCCAACCCGCAGCGGGTTCGGGAACAGCCGCGCTGGAGCGAATCACGACATTGACGCCTTCCAACCGGGCGGTGAAGGTCGAAACACTCTGGGTAATCATGTCGTCGACGGCCGTTGTGGCCACATCCTCGAGGCGGACCGTCCAGGTAAAGCCTCCGACTCGTGTGCCGCTGGATAATCCTCCGTCCTCTCCCGCGAACGGATCAGACGAATCGAGCACAGAGGATGTCCCTCCGGTCGGCAATTCTGAGTCACTCACGTCCACAGTCGTTGTGGCTGCTGCCAGCCAGACACCGTTCCCCGTAACAGTGTAAGGGGCCGAGTTGACCAGTGTCGTGTTCGTGCCGCCATTGGAGCCCTGCGGTGCACCATTCCAGAAGCCGTTGTAATCGGCCGCTCCAAACGCCACGCCACTTTCATCCTCAAACACAATGGCTGTGGACTCGAACCGGGATCCTGTGGTGTTGGAACTGTTCAGCAGCACCTGAAAGTCGTCCGCCTCAAGTACCAGATGATCGGCAAACTGCACCCGCACCGAGTAACCATGGACATCGCCGGTGGACGAATTGTTGGCCGAGGAGGCATTCACCGGAATGCTGCCCTGAATTCCGCTGGACACCTGACGGACATCGTGCGTGACTCCTTTGAGCGGATCGATCACCCCTCCACCGTAGGGATCTTCACCGGAAAGAATTGAAAACGAGAGCGTCAGATCATTCACGCCGTCGGTGCCCACAGCGACGCCGGTCGCCGATGTCCCGCTGTAAATGTCGAAGGACGATGTCGCCGTCAGATTGCCGGCGGTGGTCTGCGCATTGACGATGTCATCGGTCCCGAGGCTGAGTGGTCCACCGGAACCAAAACTCAAACTGGACAGCAGATCGCCGTAGGCGGATTGACTCAGCAGCAGCAGCAATGGCCCGAACCATGTGACACATCGCCAGCCGACAGTTCGTTGCCCGGGCGCGACGGACGCTGGTGAGTGCGGGGCCGACGTGGACGGGGCCGGCGCCGGCATCACCGCGGCCGACAAAAACCGGGCCGGCGTAGATGTGGCCGACCTGGGTGCGGCCGACCTGGGTGCGGCCGACTTGGACAGCGGGAGCCAACACAGAGAGGAGAAATTCCTGAGCATCATGGAGCCAGTCAGAGAAAGCTGTTCGGCCTGCCGGGAAGATCTGCTGCGGACGTCACCGTAATCCGCCAAACGGTCGGCAGGCGTCCTGTGTCGGCAGATTCCTCAGGATTCTGCACAGAGTAGGCCAATTGCCATGGTGGTGGAGCCTGGTTTCTCAGCCTCTGAACGTGAGCTTCCACGTTGTTGCTCAGCAACCGGAACCAAATCGGGGATTTTGGCCGCCGGTTTGCTGGAAGTCTTCAAATGCCGGAAACCCCCGGTTGACCTGAAAAGGCGGGGCATTAGGATGCCGCTTCCAATATTCGGAAACCGTTCTGCGCAAACACTTTAATCCATCTGGAGTCCTTCGATGCGACGTTTTCTCGTTGCCGGCAACTGGAAAATGAACACCACGCGAGCCACGGGTGAAGACCTCGCGGCTGCTCTGGCCGCCAACGCCCCGGCGGCGGAGGATGGCGTCGAAGTGCTGGTGTGCCCACCGTATCCGTACCTCGTTCCGATCGCGGACAAAACCAGTGGTAGTGCCGTAAGCCTTGGCGCTCAGGACGTTTACTTCGAGGCGGGCGGGGCATTCACGGGCGAAGTGGCGGTCGACATGCTCAAAGATGTGGGCTGCAGCCACGTCATCATTGGCCACAGCGAACGACGCCATGTCATGGGCGAAACGGATGAAACCATCAACAAAAAGGTCAAAGCGGCAATCGCAGGTGGCCTGACGGTCGTTTTGTGCGTTGGCGAACTGCTGAGCGACCGTGAAGCGGGAAATACGGAGGCCATTCTCGACGGACAGATGGCAGGCGGACTGGCCGACATTTCCGAGGCCGAAGCGGCCAGCATTGTGATTGCCTACGAGCCCGTCTGGGCCATTGGCACGGGCGTGACAGCCAGCCCGGAGCAGGCGGAATCTGCTCACGAACATCTTCGCAAATGGGTGGCAAGTCGCTACACTGACGCGTTTTCCGAGCAAATCCAGATCCTCTACGGCGGCAGCGTCAAACCTGACAATGCAGAGGTTCTGATGGGACAGCCCAATGTGGATGGCGCCCTTGTTGGGGGAGCCAGCCTGAAGGCGGATCTGTTCATCCCCATCATCGACGCTGCCCGGAAGCTGTCTGCCTAGAATTACTGCACGTTTCATCGGCGGCACGCCGATAGTTCAGAGATTCCAGGTGCTCAGCGCACTGGAATCTGTCACTGTCGTGGTTGCTGTGGATCTCTGCGAAACGCAGCCCTGTTGGGCTGCCCTGGAGTGAGTCATGTTAGTTTTCCTTCTTGGTTCTTTGTTGCTGTTCACCAGTGTCATCATGATCCTGCTGGTCCTGATCCAGCGAGGTCGCGGTGGTGGTTTGGCCGGTGCTTTCGGCGGCATGGGCGGCCAGAGTGCTCTCGGTGTTCGAGCGGGGGACGTCTTCACAAAGATCACAGTCGTCATCGCCATTCTGTGGGTACTGCTCGCCGGCATCCTCGGTATCGCCATGCGTTCTGAAGCGCGCGCTGAGCAACGTGGTGAAGGCCTCGAGGGCGGCGAAGTGTTTGCCGCGGAGGAAGAAGAAGGCGACGAAGGAGACAACGGCGAAGACGCCGGTGACGGAGAGAACGTTCCGCTGGTTGAACCTAACGAAGATGATCCTCAGCCAACTGATGAAACGGCTGGCGGCGATTCACCGTCTGAGGAACCGGAAGCGGGCGCGACACCTGGCTCAGGCGAAGACACGTCGGCCGAAGGAACGGACACTCCCGAGGGGGAATCCACCGACGGCGCTGAGTCTCCCGCGGAAAGTGGTGCCGGTGAGCCGACTGGAGAAGGTACGGGCAGCGAGGCAGCGCCCGAACCTGAAGGCACGTCATCGGAAGACAACTAGCCGCAGGTCGGGCACATCACAGGCTGTGCGGGCACTGGCTGGAAAGGCACACGCATGCTGCTGAGCATGACGGGATTTGGCAACGCGTCGCAGACATCGGATGCGGCCAGCGTCAGCGTCGAACTCAAGGCGGTCAACAACCGTTACCTGAAGGTTTCGGTGCGACTGCCGGACATCGCCGCGCGATTTGAGAGCGATATTGAGAAGCTGATCCGCGAGCGAATTGCGCGAGGATCGCTGCAGTTGTCGTTTCGTGTCAAGGCGGCGGCAACAGAGAACGGCTATTCGCTCGATGAGGGTGTTCTCAGTCAGTATGTCTCGCAGTTGAATCAGGTTCAGACAAACCTCCCGGGCGTGGATGCGACGCTGCCGTCCCTGACAGACCTGCTGCAGTTGCCCGGCGTGATTGCGGAACGCGAACTCCCTGACAATGCCGAGGAATCGATTTGGCCACTGATGAAGTCCAGTCTTCTGGAGGCTCTGGATCAGTTCCAGACGTTTCGCCAGACAGAAGGGGAATCCATGCGGCTGGATCTGGCAGCGCAGTGCGGCGTGATTTCCACTCAACTGGAGCAGATTGAAACCCGCGCCCCGGACGTTGTTAGTGACTATCGCGAGAAAATTCTGGAGCGGGTGCGCCGCACGGTGCAGGACGCTGATGTCCCTGTTGAAGACAAAGACGTCATCCGCGAGGTGGCCCTGTTTGCCGATCGCTGCGATATCAACGAGGAAATCACCCGCCTGCGATCCCACCTGGCTCAGTTCGACGAGTTTTTGAACGGTGACAGGAGTCTGGGCCGCAAACTGGAGTTCGTCAGCCAGGAGATGTTCCGGGAAATCAACACGATCGGCTCCAAGGCCAACAACGTGGGCATCGCTCACTGTGTGGTGGAAATGAAGGCGGCCATCGAGCGAATCCGCGAAGTCCTGCAGAACGTCGAATAACGCTGGAACCTGTGATGCCAGATCCTGTCTCCACCAGTGGCCAGATCGTCGTTCTTTCCGGGCCCAGCGGCAGCGGAAAAACGACCATCGTCAATCGC
Organism: Planctomycetaceae bacterium; assembly: GCA_024742875.1. Taxonomy (GTDB): domain Bacteria; phylum Planctomycetota; class Planctomycetia; order Planctomycetales; family Planctomycetaceae; genus Fuerstiella. Next base: position 28,598 of record JANSXP010000002.1, read on the forward strand.
CTGATTGCCGAATCGCCCGTGGGATTGCTGAAATCGGTCTCCGCCACCACGCGCGCCCCCCGGCCGCAGGAAAAAGACGGCGAGGACTATTACTTCCTGTCAGACAGTCAGTTTCGTACGCGGCTGGAGAATGACGAGTTTCTGGAACACGCCGAGGTCTTCTCGTCCGGATTCCTCTACGGCACGCTCCGGACCGAACTGAACCGAGCCTGGCAGCAGGAATGCTGGGCATTCCTCGAAATCGACGTTGAAGGCGCTCTGAATGTTATGCAGCAGTATCCGGATGCTGTTACCATCTTTTTGAAGACACCATCGCCGGAAGAGTTTGAGCGTCGCCTGCGAGCCCGCGGTACGGAAACCGAGGATGTCATCCGCAAACGCCTGGCGACCGCCGCCAAAGAACTACAATTCGCTGATCGATATCGGCATATCGTCGTCAACGACCAACTCGATCAGGCCGTCACCGAAATCTGTGAGATCCTGAAGTCTGAGGAGACAAAGAACAATGCATGACGAATTTCGTGAAGACGAGATCGCCAGAAAAGTGGGCGGTCGGTTTAAGCTCACCACACTCGTTCAGAAACGCATGGTTGCCCTCAACCGCGGTGCGCGACCGCTGGTCGACCTGCAGACGAAGGATCTGATGCAGATCGTCGTGGCGGAAATCATGGGCGACAAGATCTACCTGGACACATCCGGCAAGGTTCAGGTGGTGGAAGACGAATCAGAAACAATTGACGCTCTGGAAGCCCTGCTGGCTGAAGACGGCGGTCCGGGCGTGGACGACCTGTAGGCCGCTGATTTGCACTCACCATAGCAGCCACAAAGGCACCCTGACACAGGGTGCCTTTTTTTGTGCGCGCCCATGTCACAGGCAATCCTCAAGTTCGAGTGGTGGCCTTCGGGCATTCCCGCGTGCGGCAGCGGGATCCGGCAATTGCTGCCGCGGCGTTCGCCCGTAACCAGCGGGACACCCCCGACCGCCTCACAAAACGCAGTTCACAGCGGTCCGAAACTTGATTGAATCCCCCAAAAAAAGCTCAGTCAAACAGGGATCCATGACGATCAGAGACACTGGACCGATTCTGCAGAGAATTCGGCATGGCAAGGGCGAGTGCGCCACAGGAGAGCGTTGTGAACTATTCAGGTCAGATCTATCCGGACGACACCGTTGGCTACTTCCGCATTGCATCGCATGCCGGCCGTCAGCCCATCCACCCAGTGCCCGTCGGTCAGTTTCTGATTGGCAGCGGCGCTCAGTGTCAGCTGCGTTTTGGTGACGACACAATTGCCGATGTGCACGCGACTCTGGATGTTCAGAAAGAGTGTGTGATTCTGACGTGTCACCACACAAACCCCGGTCTGCTGGTCAACGGCCAGCCGGAGTCAGAGTGTCGCCTGTCCGACGGCGACATGATGGAACTGGGTCCGCACCGCATGCTGTTTCGCTTTGCCGCAGAAGCCAGCCGAATCACTCTGGACGAAGACAGCTTTCTTGAAGCAGAAGACCGACAGTCGCTGGAGAGCCTTGTCGATCGGATTGGTGAACAGATCGAACTGGTGGAGGACCTGGCTCATACCCCGGACGAAGCGGTTCGCGCACTGGTGGAAGCCAGTCGGCAGGCGGCCGCTCAGGCCGAGCGGCAAGAGCCCCCCGCATCGCCGGAACTGACAGAGGTTCGCAACCTGATTCAGTCTCACTACGAGGCCAGTCGTGTGCGACTGGAGTCCATCACGGAAGTTCTGGACAACGTCGTGCGACAGCAAAAACTGATTGCCGATACGCTGGAAGTTCTGTCGGCCCGCGTGCAGAGCAACGACAGCGGTAACAGCTTTCCACAACGCCGCGCCAGCGCGTAGCGCCTTAGGCGGCAGTCGTTTTTTCGCCGGCGCAGCTGGCATGTGTGCAGGGGCATATACGAGCCGATGCCGTGACGAGTCCGCACAATGACGACACGGAACACTCCGGTTGCTATCGTCCGGCCGCTGTCACCACGTGATCAGCACAAAGTCGATCCCTGCAGTGGGGTGATTCTCGCTGAAGCTGCGGATTTGCCCAGGGACCTGTCCGGAGTGTCCTGCCGACAGCTGCATCACGACTCAGTCAGTTCCAGATACGGGTCCAGACCCATATTCTCGTACTGCTCCAGTCGCATGCGTTCCTGCTTCAGCAGATTCTTTCGCTGCTTGCGATGGTTCTTGACGAGGAACTTCTGCACCTTCTTAAAGTAGCGGTACCAGCGGCGTCCCAGCTCACCCCGCCGATTTCCAATCGCCATTGTCTGCCGTCTGCGAACCTCAGCCGGCTCGCGGCATCGCAGGAGTTCGTCTTCCAAAGAGAGGAAGAACTGAAACGAGCCCGGATCCCCCTGACGCGCCGCACGTCCGACTAACTGACGGTCAATACGTTTGGAGCTGTGCATTTCCGTGGCAATCACGTGCAGTCCGCCGGAACCACGGACTGCGTCTTCCAGCAGAATGTCGGTGCCACGTCCTGCCATATTGGTGGCGATGGTGACTTTACCGGGACCGCCCGCCTTCTCGACGATCTTCGCTTCCTGCTCATGATACTTCGCGTTGAGAATCTGAGCATCAATGCCGTTTTGCTTCAGCAAATCAGCCACCGCTTCTGAGGCTTCCACAGAGGGCGTGCCCACAAGGACGCTGCGTTCGGCCGCCACCTGATCGGCCACAGAGGCCGCGATGGCCGCACGTTTGGCTTCCTGCGTTTTGAAGATTCGCACTCCCCAGCCTTTGCGAATGCACTTTTTGTTGGTGGGGATTTTGGTGACCTTCAGCTTGTACGTCTTTTTCAGTTCCCGACGAGCGGGCAGGGCGGTTCCCGTCATGCCAGACAGGTTGGTGTAGTTGCGAAAGAAGCTCTGAACTGTGATCCGTGCCGCTTCCCCGGTGGCCGCCGTGATGGGCACCAGCTCTTTGGCTTCGATTGCCTGGTGCAGACCGTCCTGCCATTTTCGACCATCCATGATACGACCCGTTCCTTCGTCGACGATCATCACTTTGTCATCGACGACCACGTAGTCGCGATCGCGTTCAAACGCATGCTTGGCCGTGAGCGCTTTTTCCACTTGGGTGTAGATACGTTCGGTGTCCATGGAATTCATCAGGGACGGCTTGGCCATCAGCACAACTTTGCGACATCCGGTGTCCGTCAGCCACGCAGAACGACGTTCTGGTTCGTAGACATAATCTTCCCGCGGCGCCAGCTGAAAAGTGGCTCGGTTGCTCCAGCGAAACAGATTGACGGTTCCCGGATCGTTCGGCTGCGTCAGCCCGATGATCAGCGGCGTGCGCGCCTCATCGATCAGAATACTGTCAGCTTCGTCGATCAGTGCGAAATAGTGACCGCGCTGCACGGGCTCTTCTGAGCCGCCCAGCGTGCGAACAAACTTTCGCAGCGACGGGCCGGTATCGTCCGGACTGGCGCCCATCCGCAGACGATCACGAAGGAAGTCGAAGCCCATTTCCTTGGAGGTGCCATACGTGATGTCGGCCGCGTAATTCTCACGCCGTTCATCGGGTTCCATTTGCTCCAGGACCGTGCCGACGGTGAGCCCCAGTTTGCGATGAACGGGGCCCATGATCTCACAGTCACGCTTCGCCAGATAGTCGTTGACGGTGATCACATGACAGCCGTTGCCGGGCAGCGCCCGCAGAAAAGAGGGCATCGTCGCGGTCAGCGTCTTACCTTCTCCGGTCTGCATCTCAGCAATGTGCCCTTCGAACAGCGCAATCGCTCCCATGATCTGCACTTCAAAGTGCTCCATGTTCAGCACGCGTCGCGCTGACTGCCGCACCAGCGCATAGGCGTCCGGCAGCAGGCTCTTCAAAGGCGTGCCGGCTTTGGCTTCCCAGCGAAGCTTCCGCCCGGCGGCCAGCAGTTCGTCGTCCGTCAGGCTGTTGAGTTTTTCACTGCGGCGGATCACATCCCGAGCCATGGCCCGCCATCGTGATCGCCGTGCCGTGCCCGGCAGAAACCCGGACTTCGTCCAGTGATAGGCGCTAGAAAAAACCATCTGAATCCGCTCGCAACAAATTCCCACACCACCGGCCCGCCCGCCACGCGTCGCGTCGCACCGTCCTGACATCGCATTGTACCGCCCCACTATACAGACGGAAATCCGAATAATTTGCAACATTCCGCTCGGATCGCTGCCGGAATCGCCAGCATCCTCCAACTATCATCGTTGCAACAATTACGACCCTGCCTCGTGGAATACACTATGTCGCGTGCCCTCTGGATTCTGCTGCCGCTGTGTGCTGACCTGTCCGCTTTGTGCCTGGCAGACGAGGCCCCCGCTCAGCGCCCCAACATTCTGTTCTGCATCTCCGACGATCAGTCCTGGATGCATGCTGGCGCTTATGGCTGCGGCTGGGTCAACACGCCGGCCTTCGATCGGGTGGCCCGCGATGGCCTGCTGTTTCTGAATGCGTATACGCCCAACGCCAAATGCGCGCCCTCACGCGCCTGCCTGCTGACGGGCCGCAATACGTGGCAGCTGGAAGCCGCCTGCAACCACTGGTGCTATTTCCCGCCGCAGTTTCGATCATGGTTCGAAGGCCTGTCACAGCACGGTTATCACGTCGGATACACGGGCAAAGGATGGGCGCCGGGAATTGCCAAAGATGCGGCGGGGAAACCGCGGCAGCTGACGGGCCGCCGCTATTCCCGTCAGACACTCAAGCCCCCCACGAAAGCCATCAGCCGCAATGACTACGCCGCCAATTTCGCCGACTTCCTGCAGGACAGCGGCGATCGTCCGTGGTGCTTTTGGTATGGCTCCACTGAACCGCACCGACGCTATGAATACGGCACTGGGGTGAGCGTTGCCGGCAAGTCCATCGAAGACATTGACGAGGTGCCGGGGTTCTGGCCGGACAACGAAACGGTTCGCAATGACATGCTGGATTACGCGCTGGAAATTGAACACTTCGATACGCATCTGGGACGAATGCTCCAGCAACTGGAACAAAGTGGACAACTGGCCAACACGCTGATCATCGTCACGGCTGACAACGGCATGCCGTTTCCCAGAGTCAAAGGCCAGGAATACGAAATGAGCAATCATCTGCCGCTGGCAGTGATGTGGCAGGATCGCATCGTCGAACCCGGTCGCGTGGTCGAAGATCTGGTGAGCTTCATCGACATCGCCCCCACGGCCGTGGCCGCCGCTCAGCTGTCATGGGACGAAGTGGAAATGGCGGACACGCCAGGACGCAGTCTGCTGCCACTGTTTGACAACACGGCCACAGACGCCCACCGAGAGTTCGTGGTCTTCGGCAAAGAGCGCCACGACATCGGTCGCCCCCAGGATCAGGGATATCCCATTCGCGGCATCGTCGATGGAGATTATCTTTACCTGAAGAATTACGAAACCACTCGCTGGCCGGCCGGTAATCCGGAGACCGGCTACCTGAACTGCGATGGCAGTCCGACAAAAACCGAGCTGCTGAACGCCCACCGCTATGGCACAGACACGTCCAGTCGCTGGCAGCTGGCGTTCGGAAAACGCCCGGCCGAAGAACTGTATCGCATCGTTGACGATCGGTACTGCCTGAACAACCTCGCCTCCAACCCCACGTTTGAAAAGGTGCGTCGCAGCCTCGCCGCCAAATTGCAGCAGCGGCTGCAGTCTCAGGACGATCCGCGACAGCGAGGGCAGAACGACTATTTTGAAAAACTGCCATATGCCGACAGCAAGGGCGCTCGATTCTACGAACGTTTCCAGCAGGGGGAGAAACTGAACGCAGGATGGGTTAATTCGTCTGACTTCGAACCGGTCCGGGAGCGAGACGAGTAACTTTCACCATCCGATTCGTCACCGATCAGAAGCCGCACTCTTTCCTCACAGACAGACCGACTGATGCGTAGTCTTGAGGAACGTACCCGCTGCCGTTGCCCTTCATGAATTCACTCTTCCAGGTCCTGTTCCACAAACCTCGTACCAGCCTGGCAGTGGCCCTGGCGGTTGTCAGCTGCGTGGCCTGTGGTGGCCTGCTGCTGGAAATCGACTTCTCGCCGGAACAGGTCTACGTCGGCGAAGATGACGCGGTTGCCTTCTGCGAAGAGCACAAGAAGCTTTTCCGCTTCGAGGACAGCCTCGTACTCGTTGTTCTTGAGGCCCCCGAAAATGGAACGGTACTGACGCCCGACTGCCTGAACTGGCTCAATCGTTTTGCCGCCACGGCCCGTCGACTGGACGGTGTTCGTGATGTCACCTCGCTGACCACCCTCGAACGCCCACGCGTCCGCCGCGAAGTCACGTGGACGCCTCTGCTGCTGCCGGAATTCTACGACGACCGGGAATACATTGATGGACAGCTGGAACGTATTCCACTGCTCAATGACACGCTGATCAGTGCAGACGGTCGATTCACACTGACACTGATCGATCTGGACCCGTCGCAGCGAAAGATTCGCCTTGCCGCCGAACGCGTGCGGGCCATCGCCAATTCCAGCATTCCGGACGGCTACTCCACGTTTGTCAGCGGTGTGCCCGCCATTCGTGTGGACGTGATTGACAGTATCATCGCCGATCAGTTTCGTATGGTGCCCGTATGCAGCACATTGTTCTTTGTGGTTTCGGTGCTGATGTTTCGCAGCCTCAAAGTCACCCTGCTGTCGCTGTTTTCGGCCCTGTCGGCCGTGGCTCTGACGCTGGGACTGATGGGATTCTGCGGGGTCACTTTTTCTGTGATGAGCAACGTCATCCCCGCCCTGCTGCTCATCATAGGCGCTGCCAACAACGTGCATATCCTGAGCCGCTTTCAGGTGGAAGTCGGACAGTCGAACAGCGACCTGAAGACCTGCGCGGCCATCACAATGCATGAGATGAGTCGCACGTGTGCGCTCACGCTGGCCACCACTGGCATCGGTTTTGGCAGCCTGCTGATCGCCCGTGCGCAGCTGCTGCAGTCTCTGGCTCTGCAGGCTGCCTGCGGCATGGCCTGCTGTTATGTGGGACTGATGATTGTCATGCCGCCAACGCTGATTCTGTGCGGCCCGATTCTCAGTCGTGGATTGCGGTCACCGACTGCCGGTTCGGAGGCAGTCACCGGTCAGGCACGTTCCGCTTTCTGGAACAGGCCAGGGCGACTGATTGCCAGGTATCCGGCGGTGATTGTCGGCACGCACATTGGGGTTGCCATCACAATGCTCGTGCTGTGCCGCAATATGCAAATCAACTCCTATATGTTTGAAACGTATGACAATGACCATCCCACGATGCAGTCGGTCCGCAAACTGGATGACAGCATGTCGGGGCTGGTGTCACTGGAAATACAGATTCAGGCGTCTGTGCGGGATCGTTTGTTTGATGAAGATTTGATCGTCGCACTGTCCGACTTCCGACAGTTCCTCGGCGAAGATCCCACCGTCACTTTCTGTCGTGACTACATCGAGTTTCTGTCAGTCTTCGATTTCGGGCGGGCGCTGGATTCTGATCCGGCGGCGGCCGCCGCGTCTTTGCAGCGTGTGCGACTGGCTCTGCGGACGCTCGATCGTCCGGAAGCGACGTCCGTTTTTCTGGCCGCAGACCAGCCAGTCGCGCGTGTAATGATGAGAATTCAGGACGTCGGCAGTGCGGGCATGAAAGAACTGATTGACCGCGTTGAGCGTCAGCTGGAGACCACGCTGCCGGCGGACATCGACTTCCGGCTCACCGGCGATGCGTATTTGCACGCGATCTGCATGGACGCTTTCACACGCGACCTGTTCTATTCGCTGCTGGCCGCCTCTGGTGTGATCTTCCTGCTGATCACTGTGCTGTTTGGTTCGCTGCGAATTGGCCTGATTTCCGCCATCCCCAACATGTTTCCCCTGATCATGACACTGGGCTACATGCATTTTCGCGGTTACGAACTGACTGCCGGCAACGTGATCGTCTTTGCGATCAGCCTGGGAATCGCGGTGGACGACACGATTCACTTTCTGGCCCGCTTCCGCGACGAATGCCATCGCGACAGTTCGCATGATTCGGTTCAGGCCACACTGGCAACCAGCGGTCGCGCAATTCTGCTGACCAGCGTGCTGGTGGTCAGCGGACTGAGTGTACTCATCTTTTCGGACTTTGTTCCCACGCGGCGATTCGCCGAACTCACAGCGGTCACGATGTGCGCGGCTTTGCCGGGCGATGTGATCCTGCTGCCCGCGCTGCTGCAGCTGTTTTCCGGTTCTTATCGCCAGCGCATTGAACGGCGAAAAGAGGCAGACACGGGCAGCCGGCCTGGCCACGAGGAACCGGATGATTCTTCCGGTCCCTGAAGCACAGGTCAAAATAGATCTGCGAACCACCCAATGCTGTCCGCCAGTGTCACACCGCGTGCCCGGTGACGCATCAGGGACGAATCTCTGACGACAGCTCCAGAGATGGCAGCAGCGATGGATCGACGCCCGGCAGCTGACTGGCCGCGTCAATTCGGTAGGTGGCGGTATCGGCAGGGAAAAACAGGGAGCGATTCAATTGAAAAGCGCCCAGTCCGATGGTCGTCAGATCGGCACTCGTCAGCGCTACCCGGGAATCCGCATCAAACCAGACATCGGCCAGAGCCTGCTGCGGACTGGTCTCACTGGCGTCACTCATCGGAGTCCAGCGAGACACCCAATCCGCAAACGTGTACATGCGGGGCGCTTCTTTGCCACTGTTGACACGCCAGAATGTGTCCACGGCATGGTACAGATTGTGATCTCCGCGCCAGATGAACAGATCTTCCAGCTCAGAGACGTACGTGTTGCCCTGACTGGCAACCAGCACTCCGGCCGACACCAGAGAGTCGAACACACACGAACGACTGGTCACTTCCAGCGCGGGGATGAGGCGATCAAAGTCTTCCGCTTCATTGAGCAGTTCACTGGCCTCCAGGACGAACGCGGGCTCAGTTGACAGACAGGTCACATGATCCATCACGCACAGCAGACGCCCGCCAACACCAAAGGGATACGAACTGCCAAGATTCCGCAGCAACGTTCCGTCCAGCGCGAATGCGCTTTGCTGAATGCTGATGTCACCACTGGTCTGTGCGGCACACGTGATCAGATCGCAGCCTCCGCGAACGACAACATTCGTAAACTGAATCTTGGTGCGGGCAGCATCAGACACTTCCGTGCGCGGCTCAGTAAGTTTCACCACGGAAGCCTTCTGTCCTCGCATGGGATTGAGCACATCAATGACACAGTCCCGAATCTCCAGCTGCCCCGGTCCAATCAGCTCAAACAGCATCCATTCGTCCGTCTGCACATCACCACGCACACTAACCTTCAGGTGTATGCCCACAAAACTGAGCTTCAGATCGCTGCTCATCGACAGCAGGCGACCAGGTGTGGGTGATCCACTGCCGTCTGACTCATCGCCCTGAAATTCCAGCACAGGTCGCCGACCTTCAGCCGCACGAATCGTAATTACGCGTTCATCGCCGGATCGCAGGCGGGCCAGACATGGAATCGGAGCCGGCAGCGGACCGTCAAAATCCAGCACGATTTCTCCGCCGGACTTCACGCCTTCCAGCGCCTGCTGCAAAGAGGGCATCGGCTCACTGGTGCCGTCGGGGGCCACCAGTCGAATTTCCGGTCGCGCCGGTACTGGCTGCGGCACGGTGACAGGGGGATCCTGACGATCCGTGTCGGTCGGTGCTGTTTCCGGTTCCCGTAACGGCTCCGTTTTTGGCTCGGGAGTCGGTCGGGGGGACAGGGGCGTGTCGGCCGCCGCCTTCCAGCGTTCAAACTGAGCGTCCTCCAAAGCGACGTTGCGACCGGGGAAAAAGTGCATCGTCAGCGCGGCCACACAGATCGCCAGCACAGCACCAGTCAGAAAAATAGCGCCGGAGAGTTCGCGAACACGTCGCACGGGCACCCGACGCCAGATGATGCCTTCCGCCGGAACCGTTCGCAGCCCCACGCGGGTGGCCAGACTCGTCAGATCCACAAGCAACTGTCCCGGATCCTGATAACGCAGTGCAGGATCCGTATTCATCATCTTCTGCACGATGGCAGAGAACTCGGGCGAAATATCCAGCGCCACACTCCGCGGATCCGGAGGCGACTTCCCCTGGTGATCAAGCAGCTTCTGCATGCCGGTGCCTTCCGGATACGGTGGCTGACCGGTGAGCATGTGATACACCGTGCACCCCAGCGAATACAGGTCGCTGCGGATGTCGGCTTCTCTGGGATCACGAGCCTGCTCGGGAGCGACATAGTCAAACGTGCCCAGCATGGTGCCGGCCACCGTCAGGTCGCCAAACGAGTCCTGCGAATCCCGCCGCGCCAGCCCAAGATCCACCACCTTGATTCGTCCGGTCTCGGTCAGAATGATGTTGGACGGCTTGATGTCGCGATGCACCACTCCGGCAGCATCGATGTGACTTAGTGCGAGCGTTGCCTGAATGGCGTAGTTGAGTGTGTCGTCTTCCGGGAGGCGGCCATTCGCGGTGATCAGTTGCCGAATATTCTGACCAGCCGCGTACTCGTAGGCGATAAAATGAACGCCCGATTCCTGCCCCGAATAGTAAACCCGCGCGATGTTGTCGTGATTCAGCTGCGCACAGGCGCGGGCTTCATTGCGAAAGCGAGCCACAAGGGCGGGGTCCGCTGACGTGACCGGATTAAGCACCTTCAGCGCCACCTGTCGGGACAATTCGAGATCGTCCGCCAGAAAGACGGCCCCCATGCCGCCGGAACCCACCTGCTCGCGAACCAGAAAATGTCCCAGACGCAGTCCTCGTTCGCTCAGAGAATCTGAGCCCGAACGACGGAAAAGGCGATCACGGATTTCCTGGGCCGACAGGGCGGGCTGCGAACGAACTTCGACTTCAACGTCATCGTCTGTCGCACTCTGCACCGTGGTGCTGACGACTGTCTTCTGATCGTCCGCCAGCAGAGGGCGTTCCGCCAGCGGGACGTCTTCCGGAGAAGCGGCCGTCGAACCTGTGTCGATACTGGAACGGTGGTTCATCGAACTGCAGACAGGACGACTGCGGAAGCCGCCAAAAGAAGCGTGGATCCCCGGAAATCGCACACAGAACCGCGGGAAACCAAACCGTGTAATCAAGGTCACCGATTGCAGACGGAATCGGCCAGATGGGTTCCCTATTCTACCTCACCCGGCACACCGGGTCAAAAACCGTTCCCCACAGAACCGCCGTGCGGTGACCACCAGTCGTCCCGAATCTGCCGATCCTGCCGCATTTGCACCCAGTTGGCGAGCGTCTCGGCGATTCACCGGAATCGGACTCAGTCTGGCACCGGATCACAGCTTGAAAATGCAGGTCCGCCTGCGACAATCGTGTCATGAACGCCTGCTGGATTACCATTTTTTGCGGCCTGCTGGCCTTCGCGAATGCTGAAGGCTCTCCAGCAGAGGCCACAGTCGCTCAGCAGTCACTGATCGCGTCGCTGAGTTCTCAGGCGTATGCAGATCGCTGCCGCGCCTCTGAACAGCTGCGTAAGCTGAGCACCAGCGAAGTGGCCAATCTTGCCCGAGTGGCGGCAAAGACAGCGTCCGCCGAAGCTATTGTGCGCATCATGGCGGAGATCGACAATCGCTATGGCCGAGCCGAGCTTCCTGTAGAAGATCAACTCGCGGCTTCCGCAACACTGGAAATGCTGGCCGTCCAGGACGACCCGCTGCCCGCGGAATCTGCGCAGCAAAGTCTCAACCTGCATTCAGCAAGACGCGCTGCACTCGCCATGAAAGAGCTGCGAAAGCTGGGAGCCGCCATTCGCCGAGGCACATTTCAAAGTGGCATCATTCTGGGGGGCGTTTCTTCGAACCCACCCATCCAGATCTTTCTCGATGAAAACTGGAAGGGCGGGCTGGACGGGATCGAGTTGCTCACACGCATCGTTCGCACAGAGAGTTTGCCGCAGTTTGCCGCCCGCGATGCCACCGTCTATCTGATTGACGGTCACCCGCTGACAGACAAAGAGCTGGATCGCCTCAGAGAGATCGTCGGTCAAAATCGCATTGCCAATCGTGGCCGTGTGGCTTTGGGAATCGTTGGAGATCCGGTCTTCGCTCCGGGCGTCATCATCGATCGCATTTCACGGAACGGTTCCGCCGACCGGGCCGGCCTGCGGGCCGGTGACATGATTCTGGCAATTGAACGCGAGCCTGAGGCAGAAGACCTGCCACCGGGCCCGTTGCCGGGAGAGAAGCCGAAAGCTCCCGACCGCCGACAGGAGGGCCCCATCCTGGGTGACGATAAGTTCGGCAGGAACCGCCACGTCCTCGCGGACTTTAATGACCTGGTGGAACAACTGAAGTTCTACCGCGCGGGTGACACCGTTCGACTGCGCGTGATTCGACAGGGCAAAGCCGCACTGGTGTTCCGCAACTTTCCGGGACAGGAACCCAACATCGCGGAAGACAAACTCAAGCTGGAAGTTGTGTCCGTCAAACTCAGGGGCTGGACGGAACTGGGTGAACCGGCCGAGTAAGTGAGCTCAGCGGGTGAGAATTGACACCGCTCGTGCAGGGGCAGTGCGGCGATTGGCCGAGTGGCGCTTCTGGCAACAATCCGCTTCAGGAAACAATCGGCAGCAGTGAGGACGACCCATGCTGCACTTCGCGTGTGACGATTTCACCGATCAGCGTGGTGCCCGTGCAGTCTCGCACCTCAATCTCCGCCGTGGTTCCGGAAAGCCGGGGATTGCCATCAAAAACCACAATGCGGTCGCACTCTGACCGCCCCATCAGCTGCACGGCCAGCGTTTCTCCCGATGAAAACGAACGATCCTCTGCTGACGCGCGAGCCTGCTGCTTCACAGCCGACTTGCTCAGCCCTTCCACAAGGACAGACACGCGCCGGCCAATAAATTCGGCGTTGTCCTCTTCGCTGATTGCATTTTGCAGATCCAGCATCTCGTTGTTGCGTCGTTTTTTGACGTCTTCGGGTATGTCATCGGGCAGCAACGAGGCGGCTTTGGTGCCTCCCCGCTCACTGTACTTGAAGATGAAGCTGTTCTTGAATCGATGTTCGCGGATGGCATCCAGGCTCAGCTGATGTGAAGCTTCGGTTTCCCCGGAAAAGCCGACGATAAAATCACTGCTGACACTGCACCCGGGAATTGTTTCGTTGATGCGTCCCATCATCTCGCGATATTCCTCCACTGTGTAGCCCCGCTTCATCAGCCTGAGCTGATCATTGCAGCCATGCTGCAGCGGCACGTGGAGATACTTGACCGCCTTGTCGAGGTCGCGAACCGCGTGCAGCAGGTCGTCCGTCATATCTCGCGGATAACTGGTCACAAAGCGAATCCGCTCAATGCCCGGTACCTGGTCAATCTGATACATCAGGTCGGACAGACGGTGCAGCCGTCCATCCTCCGTGTGCTTGTAACTGTTGACGGTCTGCCCCAGCAGGCAGACTTCCTTCACCCCCTGATCCGCCAGTACGCGCACTTCAGACAGAATCTCGGACGGTTTCCGACTTTGCTCAGGCCCCCGTGTCGCGGGCACCACACAGTAGGTGCAGAACTTGTCGCAACCGATCATAATCCGCACGAACGCCTGAAAGGGCGTCGGACGCATCTCCGGGTCCCGAAGCGGATCGTAACTTTGGAAACTGCCGGACACCTCCGCCACGGACCCATCACGGCGCCCCAGACTCACCGCCTTTTGCTGCTGCCGCGCTTCGGCTGTCCGCGTCTCGGCAATCAGCCGGGGAATCTCGGCGAGCTGGCCGGTCCCCACCACGATGTCAACATGCGGGGCGCGCTCGAAGATCAGATCCTGATCCTTCTGCGCCATACAGCCCATCACACCAATGACCTTTTGCGGGTCTTTGCGTTTGGCGTACTTCAATCGACCCAGCGAGCTGTAAATCTTGTGTTCCGCATGCTCCCGGACACTGCACGTGTTGAACAGCAGCGTGTCAGCCGCCCTGGGATCATTCGTCAGCTCGTAGCCATCTTTGCGAAGCGCGGCCACAACCAGTTCACTGTCCAGCATGTTCATCTGGCAGCCGACGGTTTCGATGTACAGTTTTCCGTTGTGTTCCGACATGACTTCGTCCGGTGGACGGGAGGCAACCGAGTGAAAGACGCCTGCCGACGGCAGCCCTCAGGCGACCAGCAGAGACAGCAACCAATCAGGACAGCAATCAGAAATGGGCAGGCAGTCGAAGTGTAACGGAACGCTACGCTGAGGCACCAGATTCTTTGAGTTCGCGCTGCAGTTCTTTCAGAGCGTGGGCGAGCTCCTTCTGGCGAACGTCAATCGTGCCCAGCATGTCAGCCGCCTGTGCGTCTCCTGCGGCGGACACCTCTGCCTGCGTGCTGCTGATCGCCTCGCACACCTGATCCTGACTGGACCGCAAATTGCTGAAGACCGCCTCAAGGGCGAGAAACTGCTGATCCGTGTATTCAGTCGGATAGACGCCGAAATCCACGAAGTACTCGCGGTCCGCCAGCAAATCGGCAATCAGAGCGGCATCCTGTCGCTGTCGAACGGCCAGCACAGCCACCTGTTCACCGATGCTCTGAGCCTGCTCACCAACCCACGGAGATGCCTCTGACATGTATTGCAGGAAGCTGCGGGCCATCTTGATGAGAACACTGTTCAGCAGTGTTTCCGTTTGCTGACTCATGAATCGCTACCAGGTGGAAAGGGGCGTTTTGTACGGGTGCTCTGACGGGTTGAAAGCCACGGTGGCTAGCCGCCAACGACGGACAATACCGCGTTGCCGGCCGCATTGGCAATACTGCTCAGACCTTCCGTCACCGCGGGGAAGAAGCCCAGCAGCGTGACCATCACAGCCAGAACGACAACATACAGGCCTTCCATCGAAGGCAGCGTCACGGCACGAGCTTCGGCCGGACGTTCTTCGATGAAGATGGCTTTGACGATTTTCAGATAGTAGAACAGACTGAAGACGGTATTCAGACCGCCAAATGCCAGCACCACATACATGAACCAGTGGATCTCTGCCGACTTCAGCACGGCCGCAAACACCATCAGCTTGGCGAAGAACCCACCAAACGGTGGGATGCCGATGAGGCTGAACACACACACGCCCATGCCGACCGCCAGGGCCGGACTCTGACTGCTGAGCCCGCGAATGCTGTCGATGGATTCATCAAACGTGTAATTGCGCACCAGAGCGATGATGGCGAAGGCGCCCAGATTCATAAACATGTAGACGGCCAGATAGTACAGCAGTCCGCCCACAGCCGCGTTGATCTCCTGCCCCAGACCCGCCGCCTGATCACTGTTCTGCATCACCATCATGGCGGCGACCGCCATCAGCATGTATCCGGCGTGCGCGATGGTGGAGTAGGACAGCAGTCGTTTCAGATTGTTCTGTGTGTAGGCGGCAAGGTTTCCGAATGTGGCCGTGACAATGGCAACCGCACCCAGCGCGACACCAAAGGCCGTCATCAGTTCGGCCGTCGCTTCCACACCGGAAAGCCCAAGGCAAAAACGCACGAGCAGAGCAAACGCGCCCGCTTTCGAGGCCACAGACAGAAAACCGGCCACTTCGGCCGAGGCCCCTTCGAACGCGTCCGGACACCAGAAGTGAAATGGCACAAGGGACAGTTTGAAGGCCAGTCCGGCCAGCACCATCATGATTCCCAGAGCGACCACACAAACTTCCGGATCTCCCAGGCCGGCGACTCCATCGGAAACCAGTGCCAGACGGGACGCCAGCAGCGTCATATCGCCGGTGCCCAGCACACCCGTGACAAGGCTGATGCCATACAGCATGACACCAGCGGCACCCGCTCCGTACACTACGTACTTCAATGCCGCTTCACTGCTTGGCTTGCGCCCTTTCAGGAAGCCCACCATGACGTAGCTGGGGACACTCGCCATCTCAACGCCGAGGAACAGCATTAGCAGATTATTGGCACTTGCCATCATCATCATGCCGACCGTGGCACCAAACAACAGTGCGTAAAAGTCAGGCGCGTCCTCGTTGTCGGGGATGCCCGTCAGCACAGTCAATGCGATGGTGAGGATCAGGAACAGACTCAGGAACATTCGAAAAAAGACGCTGAACAGGTCCTGTCGCAGCATGTCTCCGAAGAACGCAATGGACACATCCGTATTGGCGGTCATCAGCTCGGTGAACTGCCCAAACAGTCCCCAGAGGGCGATGGCCGATCCCGCCAGAGCAACCGCAAAGGTGGGAATCCACCGATCAACGCTAAACAGCCTCAGGAGCAACATGACTACAATGGTGCCGCTCAACCACAGCTCAGCGCTGAAGTATTTGAGGCCCGTGTAGAGTGATCCGTTGTCGCCAGCCAGATCCTGTATGAGTTGTTCGAACACTTTGTGCTACCAGTATGTTGAATGTAAGCGGGATTCGATCAGGCAGAGACCGTCTTATCGCATGGCCTGCAGCGTGGTGCTGACCTGAGAAGCCGCCTGCTCATAGCCCAGCTTCATGCCCTCGACCAATTCCGCCGTTGAGTGCTCCATCACATTAAACAGAATGCCTGGGAAAACACCGAACACGATCGCCAGCGCCAGCAGGATGACACCCACCGTGGCTTCCCGCGCCTCTATGGGCTTGATGTCTTCCGCATGTGGTCCTCGATACTCCGGCCCAAGGTACACTCGCTGCAAAGCCCACAGGATGTAGCCGGCCGTCAAAATCACGCCACTGGCTGCCACGATGGCAAGCGTCGGATTGAAGTTCCACGTGCTGAGCACGACAAAGATTTCGCCGATAAACCCACACAGGCCCGGCAGACCCAGTCCGGCAAAGAACAGGCCAGCCGCCAGTCCGCTGTAAAGCGGCATCCGCCCCATCAGACCACCAAACTTGTTCAGGTCTCTGTGGTGCACGCGGTCGTAGATCACACCCACCATGAAGAACATCCCCGCGGAGGAAATGCCGTGAGCGATCATCTGGAACATGGCACCATTGATGCCCATCAGCCACATATCGCTGTTCTGCGTTTCACCGGTGGCTTCCACGATCTTCCAGACACCCAGTCCGATCAGCACATAACCCATGTGGCTGACAGAACTGTAGGCCACGAGGCGTTTGAAGTCCGTCTGCGCCAGCGCGGCAAACGCACCATAAATAATACTGATCACCCCAATCGCGACCAGCGCATAAGCCGCATACGCGGCTCCGTACGGACAGAGGGGGAAGGCCACGCGAATGATGCCGTAACCGCCAAGCTTCAGCAAAACACCGGCCAGAATCATACTGATGGGTGTGGGTGCCTCGACGTGGGCATCCGGCAGCCAGGTGTGCACAGGGAATGCGGGCAGTTTGATGGCAAAGCCGATGAACAGCAGAATGAAGGCCGTGATCTGCATGTTGGGACTGAGCGTCTGCGTCAGCGTCTCACTGGTTCCGGAAGCCACCTTCGCCAGTTCAATCAGATTGAAACTGTCTGTGGTCCCACCGGTGTTGAAGTAAAACATCAACATGGCCACCAGCATCAGCACACCACCGACAAGTGTGTACAGGAAGAACTTGATCGCAGCGTATTCTTTCCGCGGACCACCCCAGATGCCGATGAGGAAATACATTGGCAGCAGCATCACTTCCCAGAACACGAAGAACAGGAAGAAGTCCAGGGCCAGAAACACGCCCATCATGCCCGTTTCCAGCAGCAGGAACAGAATAAAGTAGCCCTTATGCTGCTTGTTGATGCTCCACGAGGCGATGGCGGCCAGCATGCTGACCAAACCAGTCAGTACGACCAGCGGCAGGCTGATGCCATCCACACCAAGCCGATAGTAGATGTTCCACGTCTTCACCCAGTCCGCTTCCACCAGCATTTGAATGCCGGGCTCGTCATAGCTGAACTGTGACCACAGCATCAGCGTCAACCCGAAGGTGACGGCCGTCACAACCAGAGTGCCAATGCGAAACGCGTCGACCGCCTTGCTGTCGAGAAACGACAGAATCAGAGCGCCCAGTGACGGCAGAAAGATGATGGCTGAGAGAAGAAATTCAGGTGTCATTGCTTAACCACAGCTAGTGAGCTGAACCAACGAGATGTAATCAGGATCGAGACTGGTGAGTCAAACTGCAGGAGTCGCCAATCAGCTCGGGAATGTTGTAAACACGAACGCAAACAACGTGACAACGCCCAGTACGATAAACATCACATACTGCCGCAGACGGCCTGTCTGAACAACCTTCAGTGAGTTACCGATGGACTTTGTGGAGTCACCCAGAAGGTTGACGAAACCATCAACAACCTTCTCATCAAACACACGGTCCCACTGCGCGATGACAATGCCGACCTTAGCAAAACCGTGCACAATGTTGTCAAAGACCGCTTTATCAAACCACGCACAGAATGCCGCCACCTTATGGGCGGGCTTCATAAACAGTGAGTCATACAGCTCATCGAAGTGCCACTTGTTGAGCAGGAAGCCGTGCACTTTCGACAACTGAGCCTTCATGCGATCCAGATCCACAATGCCGACACCGTACAGCAGGTAAGCCAGCAGGGCACCGGAGAAGGCCGCGATCATGGCCAGCCAGCCGGCCTGACTGTGCACCGCGTGCACAGCCTCGTGTCCCGGAAGCGTCAATCCACCTGTCGTCACAGCCTGCACACCGTCATGCAGATGTGACGGATCGTTGCCCGTGATCAACACATACAGATAGCCCTGTTCTCCGCCGAAGGCACACAGCCAGGCGAAGGGGGCGAGAATCAGCAGTGGAACAGTCATGATCCAGGGGGACTCGTGAGCATGATCGTGAAGGTGCTGATCGCGAGGCTTGCCCCAGAAAGTGTAGAACCAAAGGCGGAACATGTAGAACGCGGTGATACCGGCCGTCAACAGAGGCAGGAAGAACAGCAGAAAGTGAGTCGGGTTCGCGTTCACGAAGGCCAGGGCGGAAGCCACGATGGCATCCTTGGAGTGGAAGCCGGAGAAATGCAGCCCCAGAAACAGGGGGAATCCGGCAATCGCACACACACCCACGAGCATGGTGATCGCCGTGATGGGCATCTTCTTCAGCAGGCCGCCCATTTTGGGCATTTCCTGTTCATGATGGCAGCCGTGAATGACGCTGCCGGAGCACAGGAACATCAGTGACTTAAAGAACGCGTGCGTGACCAGGTGAAACAGGCCCGCGCCCCAGCCAAACACGCCCAGCCCCAGCATCATGTAGCCCAGCTGACTGATGGTGGAGTACGCGAGCACCTTCTTGATGTCGGTCACGACCACAGCGATAGTGGCCGCCATAAACAGAGTGATGCAGCCGATGTAGGCGATGGTCAGCAGGACCTCCTGCACAAACATTGGGAAGAATCGCCCCGTCAGGTAGACGCCGGCCGCGACCATGGTGGCCGAATGTACGAGCGCCGACACCGGAGTGGGCCCTTCCATCGCGTCCGGCAGCCACGTCTGCAGTGGGAACTGAGCACTCTTGCCCACGCAACCTGCGAAGACACCAAGACCTGCAACAACCAGCAGCATGTAGGGGATCGTGCGATTTTCGCCGCCTTCGGTCAGGGCGTGGCCGTGAGTGTCTGTCAGCAGCACTTCACCCGTGATGTCATCACGGACAAAATTGCCGGTGGCATCGCGGGTCACCATGCTAAACAGTCCCTGCTCAACAACCTCACCGTCCACTTTCGTGTCGCCAAAGCGGAACGTGCCAAAGTAGGTCAGCAGAACCATCAGGCCGATCAGAAAGCCGAAGTCACCGACTCGGTTCATGATGAACGCTTTATTGGCCGCATTACTGGCCGTCTTGCGTTCGGTATAGAAGCCGATCAGCAGGAAGCTGCAGATTCCAACCAGCTCCCAGAAGACAAAGACCTGGAAGATATTCCCGGCGAGCACCAGGCCCAGCATCGCAAAGCAGAACAAAGACAGAAACGCAAAGAAGCGGTAAAAGCGACCCGGACGATGCACGTGCTTGCCGTCAGCTGTGTGGGCAAAGTGATCGACATAATCATCGGTCAGCTCATCGCTCATGTAGCCCATCGCGAACAGGTGGATACAGGTGGCGATCAGCGTGACCATCATGAACATCACAAGCGTGAGACTATCGATGTAGTAATCCATCGACAGCGTGATCCCGCCAAATGTCCCCAGAGTGTAAATCACACCAGAGAACTCACCCTTGGGGCCGTCGTGGCCGTGACTGTGGTCATCGCCCTCGTCTTCGGCAACAGCCAGCAAATGGCCACCTTCTCGCAAAACGGCCGCTTCGTCCGAGGCAGCCTCCTCTTCGGCTGGAGCTTCCGCTGCGCCTGCTGCATCAGAGGGACTGCTGTCGTCGGAATCGTGCCCCTTAGCTTCACCGTCGTCGTGGCCGCTGTGGCCGTCGTGGTGCTCAGCATCGTTATCGTCGGCATCGTTATCGTCGGCATCGTTATCGTCGGCATCGTTATCGTCGGCATCGTGCGCGTGCACCCTCGCAGCGAGCCAGCCGCTCTCACCATCAAAGGCGCCCGTCATGGAACACCACTGCGTGAAGGCAATCACGCTGCAGATAAAGCCTGTGCCAATGCAGCCCACGGCAAACCACGCGGCCGCCTTACTGCGACGCGGGTTGCGGCTGTAGTAACCAAAGAAAATCTCGACCACAAACCCCAGCAGAGGCAGCAGCCAGGCGATCATCAACCATTTGCTGAGAGAGTCACCGGACATCAGATTTCCAAACAGAGATCAAACTCAGATTCAAACCAGACTCACAACACCGAACACCGGGCAGAACTAGCCCTTCAGCTTGTTACCGCGGTCCACATCAATGGTGAGATGGTTGTTGTAGAAGTTAAGAGCAATCGCCAGTGCCACGGCCGCTTCCGCTGCCGCCAGCACAATCACAAACACGGCAAACACCTGCCCGTCGAGCTTGAGCTCCGAATAGCGTGAGAACGCCACAAAATTGACGTTGGCCCCATTGAGCACCAACTCCACGCCCATCAGCACGCCAATACCGTTGCGTTTGGTGGCCATGCAGATGACCCCGCACACAAACAGGAAGGCGCCGACATACAGATACAGATTCAAGTCACTCATCAGTCGAACCAATCGAGAGTTGTCTACGCCACGTCGCGACGACGCTTCGCTCGAGCAAGGTAAGCAGCCCCAACCAGAACCACCAGCAGATGGACGGACGCAATTTCAAATGGCAGCAGATATCCGGGTGCACCTTCCTGATCCGGACGAACACCCAGCAGGGCGAAGCCCAAAGGTCGCAGAGTGGCACCTTCAGAGGTATCACTGAAACCACCACTGGTCGAAGCTGGAGTCACATTGGCGATCGCAGCGTTTGTTCCCGGCCAGTCGATGCGGGAAACCGTGCCAGCCACCATGAACAGAAACAGCAAACCCACCAGACTGGCAATCACCGTCTCACCAGGCGACGCCTCTATCTTCGTATAGGGGCTGCTGGCAGTCAGCATCACGCCGAAGACAAGCAAGACCAAAGTGCCCCCCACATAGATCAGCAACTGCGCGGCGCCGACGAAGTCAGCATCGGCCATAAAGAACAGCCCCGCCACACTGCCGAGCGACACGATCAGCCAGAAGGCCATTCGCACCAGGCTCTGGCTGATAATGACACCCACCGCCCCGAGACAGGAGGACAGGGCAAACAGCAGCAGAAAAGTGAAGGGACTGAGAACAGTTTCCATAATGCTGGCAATCATTACTGCACCTCCGCGTCAAGCAGACCCACGGACACGGATTCCTCGGATTCGGCAGGACTTTCTGATTCCGCTCCCTCATCGGAGTCGACAGACTCGCCGGAGCCTGTGTCGCCTTCATCGTCGGCCGAGCTCATATCGCCGGCTGAGTACCCAGCCACAGCACGGTTGCCCACAGGCTCTGGCCAGAGCGTGCTCTTGCCGGTCGCTGTCACGAGAACCAGTGGCCAAACCACGGCACCCAGAAACAGAAAGCAGCTGATGGGTAACAGGTACTTCAAGCAGGTGGTCATCACCTGGTCGATGCGAAGTCGTGGCAGCGTCCAACGCAGCCAGATCTGCACGAACACGCCGAGGGCCGCCTTGGAGGCAAACACGCCCGCACCCAGCACATTGGCGAGGTACGCCAGCGCCCAGTTACCGGACTCATTCGCACGCCAGCCTTCCAGCATGCCGTCCACCCCGGGGATCCCGGTATGCCAGCCGCCAGCAAACAGAATTGAAGCGATGCCGCAGACGGCAAACATGCTGGCATACTCACCCATGAAGAAGTAGGACCACCGCAACCCGCTGTACTCAGTATGGAATCCACCGACGAGTTCACTCTCCGCCTCGGCGAGGTCGAATGGAGCTCGCTTGCAGCCCGCCGTGGCAACGACGAAGTACACAAAGAAGGCGATAAACGTGAACGGGTCATGGAACATGAACCAGTTACCAAACCAGCCAGACTGCATCTGACCGATCTCACCCAGATTCAGCGAGCCGGCAGACACCAGGGGGACCAAAGCACAAATCGCCAGCGGAATCTCGTAGCTGACCATCTGCGCGGCTTCACGCATGCCGCCGAACAGCGACCACTTAGAGCCACTGCAATAGCCAGCAAGGATAATGCCGAAGACTTCCAGCGAAAGGATGGCCAGCATGATGAACAGCCCACAGTCTGCTGAGACCGCCACCCAGCCACTGCTGAACGGCAGAAAGGCAAATGCGGCAAACGACGACAGGCAGACGATGTAAGGTGCTGCCCGAAAGAGCATTTTGTCGGCCACGGGCGGACAGAGGTCTTCTTTTTGGAACAGCTTCAAACCGTCCGCAAGTGACTGCAGCCAGCCAAAGCGCCCACCGACGCGAGTAGGGCCCAGACGGTCCTGAATACGCCCGGAACCTTTCCGCTCCAGCCAGATGAAGGCGGCCGGACAGACGGAGAACACTCCAAACAGCACGGCGAAGTGAATCACGGCTGCGATGATGCCCGCAGTCTCCGGACTCAGACTGGATTCAACCAGGTAACTCGCTATCGAGTTCGCGGCAAATGTCATCGTCTGTCTCTATCCACTGCGGGATTCCGCAGGACCAGAAGTCATTCTCATCATGTGGTAACGGTGCCGCGCACCAGCACGCGCACACCGTTCGGCGGACTATGACAAAAGGAAAAATGCTCTGCAACCAAGCCATCGGTCGATTCGAGACAGCTGACCGACTTCTGTGGCGTGGCGTGTTACGGCCTGGCCGTTTCTCAGTTGTGGGAAGCAATGGAGAGCCCTCAGCCTCCGTCAACAACAGGAGCTGGCTCCCCTGCATGGACCGCCAGCAAACCGGCCTGCCTCAAGCGAAGGTAGCAGCCGATTGAAGGCACCACTGGTGAACGCCGCCAGCAAGTGCCAACCAGCAGCGGGACACTGAGCCAATCGCTCAGCCAATCGATCAGCGCGCATCAAAAAGGGCTCACGGCAAAGTCGTGAGCCCTGAAGCGGAGAGGGTGGGATTTGAACCCACGGTAGGTTTGACCCTACGCCGGTTTTCAAGACCGGTGCATTCGGCCACTCTGCCACCTCTCCGAACCGACAGGCAACAGCCAATTCACTGACCGAGCGCCGGATTTCGAAGCGGGAATGCTAAAGACGAGATCGCCATGTGTCAACGACATCTGGCCCGTGCGCAGCAGTTCCCGGCAGACGGAACGACACGCCTCGCCCAGGCCGGTTCACTCCAGCGGCAGCCTTCCCCGCAGCCCGACGCCCGGTGGGCGCCCAGACTCTTTTGTGGTCCCGCAAAACCGGCACAGCCTGGCTAATCGCAACTGGTAAGGCCTGCTGGCCGGACGACGTGCGCGAAATTCGCCCGAAACCGCTGTCAGACGTGTGATTTCGATGAATTCCACAAACGTGAATTGCGGCCGCTGCGTATGCCGTGTGTGCCGGAAGGGCCGCATTGCCGCCTGCAGTGATCGCAGCGACACCCCGGACGGCCGCAAAGCCCACAAATCACTTGTCATCCACGCATCATCCGAAGAGAAGCCGAATCATGTCGGAGCAGGAAAACGTTATTGAAATTCGCAACCTGTCGAAGGTTTACCGCGATTTCTGGGGGCGAAAAAAGGTTCAGGCGGTCAAAAGCCTGAGCCTCGATGTTCGCAAAGGTGAAGTTTTTGGCCTGCTGGGCCCCAATGGTTCGGGCAAGACGACCACGATTAAGATGCTGCTCGGCCTGCTGTTTCCCACCTCCGGTGAGATCTCCATTCTCGGCAAAAAAGCGAGCGATGTCGCCAAGAACGAACGCATCGGCTACCTGCCGGAAGAGTCGTATCTGTATCGCTTCCTGAACGCCGACGAGACACTCGACTTTTATGGTCGACTGTTCAACCTCAGCAACGAAGACCGCGTCCGACGGGCCGACGAGCTGATCAAGATGGTGGGGCTTAACAACGCCCGCCGACGCCAGTTGAAAGAGTACTCCAAGGGAATGACGCGTCGAATCGGCCTCGCTCAGGCACTGATCAACGACCCGGAACTGGTCCTGCTGGACGAACCCAC
Source organism: Planctomycetaceae bacterium (assembly GCA_024742875.1). Classification (GTDB taxonomy): domain Bacteria; phylum Planctomycetota; class Planctomycetia; order Planctomycetales; family Planctomycetaceae; genus Fuerstiella. The sequence continues at coordinate 53,012 of JANSXP010000002.1, forward strand.
GAGTGGCCTGGACCCCATCGGTACCCGCGAGATGAAAGACCTGATCCTCAACCTGAAAGAGCAGGGCAAGACGGTCGTGCTGTGCAGCCATCAGCTGGCTGACGTTCAGGATGTGAGCGATCGCATCGCCGTGCTGTTCCAGGGAGAACTGAAACTGATGGGCGATGTGGATCAGTTGCTGGAACTGCGGGAAGAAACAGAAATCCGCACCGGCAATCTCAGTGACGCGGCGATTGCAGAAGTGGAAGAAGTGCTCAAAAAACACGGCATGTCGTCTTCCGACATCAAAAAACCGCGAGTGGATCTGGAAGAGCTGTTCCTGCGAACAGTCCGGGAAAGTGGTGAGCGACCAGGACGTCGGTTCACAGCAGAAGAGATGGCTGCCACGCAGACCAAAGGAGACTCTGAGGAAACCACAGAAGACCCTGCGAGCTAGCCCGTCCCCCCTGTCCGAACGTCACATTTGATCCCACGAAACTCAGGACCGCTCTACCATGGATTTCGATCCGATTCCTTACAACCTGCAGTACGCAACCGGCTCCTGGCTGCGTCTGGTCGGCGTGCTGGCCGCCTTCGCCGTCGCACTGGGTGCGCTGGGGTCGATCATGTCGGCCGGCAGCACGGGCCGCATTTTCAGCAACGGGCTGCTCGGCTATCTCAAAGACATTGTCACCATCTCTCCCAGACGCGTGTTTGCCATCATGAAGCTCACGCTGAAGGAAGCGTGGCGACGCAAGGCACTGCTTGTGTTTGTTGTGTTTGCGATGCTGCTGATGTTCGCGGGCTGGTTCATCACGGACCAAAACGACCGCGCTGAACTCCAGCTGAATGTGCACATCACTTTCATGCTGACAACCATCTCGTGGCTGATCCTTCCGGTGGTGATGTTCCTGAGTTGCTGGGGACTGCCGGAAGACATTCGCATTCGCTCACTGCACACGGTCGTTACCAAGCCGGTTCGTCGCATCGAAGTAGTGCTCGGTCGCATGCTCGGTTTTGTCTCCATGAGCTCCGTCATTCTGCTGGTGATGGGAGTCGCCGGCTACATCTGGATCACGCGTCAGGCGCCGGAGTCTCTGGCGGATTCCAGCGACTCAGATCGCCGCTCGTTCCTCACCTGCCGAGTACCGGTGTATGGCAATCTCTACTTCCTGAACCGCCTGGGCCTGCCCTCCAACGCGGGCATCAATGTGGGTGACCCGTGGCTGCACCGGTCCTTCGTGGAAGGCAACAGCCGCAGCCGTGCTGTCTGGGTCTTTCCGCAGGTCACGGAAGATACGCTGCTGCCCGACAAGGACGGCAATGTACTGCACCTGGAATCCCGCTTTGAAGCGTTCCGCACAGTGAAAGGCAGTTCGGAGTCGATGAGCGAAGGACTGGAAGCCCAGTTCACACTCGTCAGCGACGCTCGCGAGGACGCATTTTCCTCGTTTGGTGTCGGACCGGGCTTCCGGGAAATCGGGGAAGCCCTGAGAGCCGGCGAATTTCAATCGGCCGCAGAACTGCTGGACACAGCCGCTCAGAGAATGCGTGACACACCGGACGACTTCCCGGCCGCGGACTGCGAGCAGGTGACCATCTCCTGCATCCGCCAGGTGGTGCCTGTACTGGATTACCTTGGCGAAGATCTTGCGGATGTGGCTCAGGCATTTGGTGAGTTTGGTGAGGCTTCAGCGGCCGTCGTGCTGGCCGGGGATGATCGAGACAGCAAAATGCCCGGCATGGCAGATGCCTGTTCGCGACTTGCCACGGCCGTCCGCGAGGGTGGCCCAATCATGATGGAACTGATGCCGAGCCTCGAAGTCCCGCTCGAGCCCTTCCGAGTGGCCGAGTACCACAACGGCGAAGAAGAAAATCTAAAGAAGTACCCACGTACGCTTACCTATGCCGCCAACTACGAGGGGACGGCGCGATTCCTGACCAGCACCTTCCGCGAACTGGAAAAAGAAGGCAAACTCTTCGCTGGAGACCAGCCGGCTGACGACCTGCTGACCATCCTGGAGGATGACTACAACGTCTCGCCCATCAATGCTGAGCTGGTTCTGGATGTGCTGAGCGATCAGCTGGAAGACGGCACCGTGGTTGTCAACAGCGACAAAGCCACATTCAAACAGGACGATGGCAACTGGCTGGGTCTGTTCACCCGTCTGGTGCGTGAAGAAAAGCTGATCTCCCAGGACCCCGCTGGCTGGGTGCTTGAAGCCGACCTGTTTGATGATCTGGCCCGCAACGGCCTGCTGCGAGTGGAAGTATCGTGCCTGGATGATCAGATGTATCTGGGCATGGCTCGACCGGACCTGTTTATTCGCCTGCCCGACCGTCCCTTCTGGGTGGGTTATGGCAAGGCCCTGCTGAACATCGGCCTGATGCTGGGCCTGGTTGTGGTGCTGGGCGTGACGGCCAGCTGTGTCGTGAAGGGGCCCGTCTCTTTCTTCTTCACCCTCGCCGTCTTTGTTATTGGCCAGGCATTCCACCCCATGATGATGCGAATCATCGAGGGCAACGAGGCGGGCAACGGCATGGTCGAATCGGCCATCATGATTTTCCAGCATCGCAATCCCAATTCGGGAATCGATGCCAAGAGCAGCACGCAGGCAATGGTCGAACGCGTGGACAATGCGGCCGGAACGATGCTCTCCGGAGCGAGCAGCATCATTCCGGACTTCAGCATCTTCAGCCAGGCGTCCACCTACATTGGCAACGGTTTTGATGTACCGTGGTCGACCTCCATCCTGCCCGCCCTGATGACATTTATCGGATTCTTTGTTCCCTGTGTGCTCATTGGCGCCGCGTGCCTTAAGTTCCGGGAGTTGGAAGCGAAATGAACAAGCTTAATTCACGACAGCGTAAACTGGCTTATGCAGGCGGCATCCTTGCCCTGCTGATCCCCATCGTCCTGCTTGGTGCTCCCACCAGCGACATCGACCCGGGGCAGAAGACCATCAAGAACGGCGGGATGCTGGCCGCCATGAGGGTCAAGTATGACCTCGGCGAAAGCACACTGGGCGACATCGACCCGTCCAGTGCGGCGCTCAACCTCGTCCTGCTGGGACTGCGAGGACCGGCCGCCGGCGTACTGCACCTGAAAGCCATTGACTATCAGGAAAAGAAAGACTGGGCCAAGCTGAAAACAACTGTGGACTCCATCATCAAACTGCAGCCGCACTATGATGAGATCTGGAAGTTCCAGGGTTGGAACCTGGCGTTCAATGTCTCCCGCGAATGGGACCGGGTGGCCGACCGCTTCTACTGGGTCAAAGACGGTATCAAATTCCTGATCCAGGGCACCAAACGCAATCAGTCTTCCACCATTCTGTTTTACAACGTGGGCGACTTCACGGGTCGTAAGTTTGGCAACTCCGACGAAAAGCGGTTCTTCCGCAAGTTCTTCATCGACGACCCGGATGACGAGCGATGGGGCGAAAACAACTCTGACACGGAGCTCAATCCCGATGGCGTTGACAATTACCTGGTGGCCAATGAATGGTTCCGCGTGACGAACGAAAAGGACGAGGTCTATCAGATCAAGGGCATGACTCACGTCTTTGCCCGACAGGGCCCGTCGCGGTCACTGCTGGACTATGCCTCCGCCATTCAGGACGATGGCAAGTTCGGAGAAGAGAACCGCATCGCCTGGGACAAAGCCTACAAGGAATGGACGGATGTGTACGGCAACGACGTGTTCCTGGGCATCAACGACCTGAGGTATAAACTCAACTGCACACCGGCAGACATTGAAGCCATGGCCCTGGAAAACGGCGTGACGCCGCAGGTCCAGCAGCAGGTCTGGAACCAGAACGTGAAGATGACCAACTTCAACTTCTGGCGGGACTTTGCCAACTGCGAGCGTGACCCGCTGACAGTGGCCGCTCACAAGGCGATCTATGACGGCAAGGTGGCCTACGCCCGCGGTGAAACATCCGACTCAGAAGACGCTCAGGGAAATCTGCTGCCGTCGCAGTCAGAGCAGCAGTTTTATGACGGCATGACACAGCTGAAGAAGGTCTTCGACAAATACCCGCAGCTCTCCTGGCATGACGCGTATGTGGAAGAAGCACTGCTGGCGATTCACTACTGGCAGGAAATCCACAAGTTCAATCTCAAGAAGATTCCGGACGACTATCCGCTGAAGGGACTGTACCTGGCCAACGTGGAACGCATGCCCGACATCGAGCGGCTGAAGAAAATCGAAAGCCGCACCATCTTTTAAGCGTTCGTCGCCACCCGAGGCGAGCCGTTCTGCGGCTCGCTCGTCTTTAGTCCTGGAGCGTCCTGTTGTTTGCAGGTCCCATTTTTTCCCGAGAAGCCCTGACGGCCCCCCGCCGGCTGCGACACTACCTGCTGCGATCTGGCTATGTGGCGTTTCTGCTGGTGCTGATGTACACCATCCGGCAGGCCACCATCGGATTTCAGGACACGAAGTTTTCCGGAGACATCGCGTCTTTTGGCAGCCTTGTCTTCGGCGTGTTCGCGCTGCTGCAGCTGACGCTGGGGATGTTCTTTGCCACGTTGTTCACGGCAGCGAACATCGCGCAGGAAAAGGACCGCCGCACACTCATCCTGCTGCTGATGACGGACATGCGCAGTCGCGAACTGGCGTACGGCAAACTGCTGGCCAGCCTGCTGATTGTGGGGGTGCTGATGGCCGCCTCTGTACCAGTCTTCTGCGCCATCCGACTGCTGGGCGGCGTGACATGGAGCCAGGTATTCTGGGCGGAAGCGATCATTGGGGCCACTTTCCTGGCCAGCGGCACCTGGGGTTGCCTGGTGGCATTCTGGCGGGAGAAAACCTTTCAAACGCTGGCGATCAGTGTTCTGGGTGTCGTGCTGTTTGTCGCCGTGGTTGAAGGTGTGGTGGTGATCAGCGGAGCAAACTCTGCTGTGGGTTCCTGGGTGGCCGCCGCCTCTCCCTATCGTGCGTTGCTGGGAGTCCTTAGCCCGCTGAGCCGTTCCGGAAGTGGTGTGGCTGAAGTGTCGGCGATGAGCTCAGTGGTCATTTTGCTGGCCATGGCCGGGCTGCTCAGTTCCTACACGGTCATCCGCCTGCGTGTCTGGAATCCCAGCCAGTTGCTGAAACAAAGTGCGACCGAAGAAGAATCAACAGATGAGAAGCAACAGGCTGCGGCAGCGGCGGCTTCCACCGGTCGCAAACATCGACAGGTGTGGGTCAATCCCGTCACGTGGAAGGAAATCGTCACCCGCGGTTACGGACGCAAAGTCATCTTTATCAAACTGGCCTATATCCTGCTGGCCGCCCTGATTGGATTCTCTGTCGCTTCGGCCGGTCCGTCCGACGGCTCCCTGGTGCTCGGTATGGTGTCTCCGGGAGCGGCCGCCTTTCTGGCGATCGGCGTCATCAGTCTGCTGCTCGTTAACGCACAGGCCGTCACGTCCATCTCCACGGAGCGTGACAGCAACACACTCGACATTCTGCTGGCCACTGATATCAGCGCCAAAGAATTCATGACGGGCAAGATCATTGGCGCACTGTGGAACGCCCGGGAAATGGTACTGGTGCCCATCCTGCTGATGATCTGGCAGTTGGTGAGCGGAGCATCAGCCGGACTGACGCTCGAAAATCTGATTTACCTGATCATCTCATACAGCGTGCTGTGCCTGTTTGCCGTGATGCTGGGTCTGCACGCGGGGCTGACGTATGAGAACTCGCGTTCGGCAATCGGCAACAGTCTGGGCACGATGTTCTTCCTGTTCATCGGCATCTTTGTCTTCATGCTGCTGCTGGTGGAAGCGCGATCGTCCTTTGCCATTCAGATGCAAAGCTTCATCGTCTTCATCGGCCTGGGCAGCATCGGCCTGTACAGCTCGCTGACCCACAAGAACCCCTCCAACGCTTTGACGCTGGCCGCCATCATGCTGCCGTTCCTCACGTTTTACGCGATCACGGATTTCCTGCTGGGCGGCAGCCTGGGCGTCTGCTTCTGGATCTGCGTCGCCTACGGCTTTGCAGCGATCGCCATGCTGATCCCTTCCATCAGTGACTTTGACGTGGCTCTGGGACGCACCACACACGATGTGGGCTAACCGTTTGATGGCCTCTGTCCGCATTGCATGTGCGGTGTCATCGAAGGTGCGTGCGGCAGCCCTGTTGAAGCGTTTGTACGCGACCAAAGTCAGACGTTTTCACACCGTCCTGGAAAGTGTCTGGTCGTCTGGCCGTCCCGACCTGGGCACAGCTGCGGCTACTCAAACCTGACACAGTAAATCTGTGGCAGATGGCTGCTCAAACACGCCCACGACTCGCCCGCATCTTCGCTCACCCACAGACCGCCCGTGGACGAGCCCATCACCAGACACTCCCCACTGTCATCGATTGCCAGAGCGTGCCGGAAGACAATGTCCCAGGCGGGCTCATCGGGCAGACCGGCCGACAGTGAGCGAAATGTCTCTCCGCCGTCTGCCGTTGTCGTCACGACAAGTCGACCATCCACGGGGACGCGACACTCATCTTTCACGGCCGGAACAAACCACGCGCGACGGCTGTCCTGCGGATGCACGGCCACGGCGAAGCCAAACCCGGATGGGGTCGCCTGATCACATTCGGTCCACGATGCGCAGTTGTCGTCTGACCGAAAAATGCCGTTGTGGTGCTGCACCCAGAACTGGTCCGGCTCATCGCGGCACTGCACAATCAGATGGGGATCCTGAATGGTCGGATCAAACGCGCGATCCGGAGGCATGTAAGCGGCCCGCATGCCATCTGCTCGCAGCGCCCAGGAACGACCGGCATCCTGAGTCTGCCAGATGCCCCCACACGACACACCCACCGTCACATGATCAGAATTTCGCGGATCAACGCAGACCGAATGGATGCCTGGGTGGTCCTTCCCTCCACCAAACCAGTTGTCGCGCTGCGGCATGTCCCACAGGCTTTCAACCAGACGCCAGCTGTCACCACAATCCTCAGAATGAAACAGACCACCGGGAATGGTGCCACACCACAGCTGCCCGGGACGGTCGCTGCCGCCACCTTCGAGAGCCCAGATTTCCTCCAGACTGGGGCCGGCGGGCGACTGGCCTGCTTCGCCCTCCGCCGTCAGCCCTGCAGTTTCTGCGTCCGGCACCCTGGCATACTGCGGCACGCTGCACTCGTCCCACGTTTGCCCGCCATCAGCCGAACGCCGAAGCTTAACGCCAAAGTGCCCCAGTGGCAGGGCGGCGTACAGTGTGCCGTCTCGGCGGTCGGGCAGCACGATGCTGACCGGGTCACCCAGAAACGAGGGCTGCCCAATGCTCCAGCCGGTTGCCGTGCGTTCCACCGGAAACAGGCCCTTGCGAGACCCAACGAAAAATCGTTTTGGCATGGATCGCCTCCTCTTAGCAAATCAGAACTCAGATCGCCGCACGACTGTTCATGACAGCGCAGGAACACAGCCCGTGACGAATTCATCAACCCGCCTTGTCATCCACCGGACAGTGCCTGCATGACAAACACTTCGCTGTCGGCGCGGACCGGATCGCTTTGGTTCACACGGTCGACCACCGGCTTATTGTCCACAAACACGGCCACGTGACGACGGATGGCACCCTGATCGTCAAGCACATATCCCCGCAGCCGCGGATTGCCGGCAAAGACAGCTTCGAGTGTTTCACCGAGCGTTGCCGCCACGACGTGAGCCGTGGGGCAGTCCAGATGGCGATTGAGATTCGGCGTAAACGAAACTCGGGGCATGCCGCATTCCATCAGTCACAGGCCGGTTCCGCCTTCGGTCCTCGCCCGCGACTCTCGTTAGGACAATGGTTCGCTGCGGGGATAGGAACCGAGAATTTCCAGTCGATCTGCGAGAGCTTCCAGCTGCTTGAGCGTCTTGCGGGTTTTTGCGTCAGTCACGTGACCTTCAAAGTCGAGGAAGAACAGGTAACCCGATTCCGGAGCTCGCAGCGGAAACGATTCGATCCATGTCAGATTCACTTTGCACGTCTTAAACACCTGCAGAGCATCGGACAGCGAGCCTGGCTTATGCGGAATCTGCAGCAAGATGGCCGTCCGGTCATGACCGGTGGCATCTGCGATGGTGTCGCCAATGATGGCGAAGCGGGTCACGTTGTTGCGGTTGTCTTCAATGCTTTCTGCAACCACAGGAATGCCATAACGAATGGCGGCCTGCTGGCTGGCCACGGCTCCGGCGCCCGGTTTGTCCTGAGCCAGCCGTGCGGCCGTTGATGTGCTCGTCACCTCAATCAGGCTCGCGTGTGACATGTTCTTGGCCAGCCAGTCGCGACACTGCGACAAGGCCTGCGGCTTGCTGTAGATTTCTGTGATTTCACTGCGATCACAACGCGCGAGCAGGTTGTGATGCACGTGAATCTGAATCTCGCCGCAGATCCGCAGCGGCAGTCGCGTGAACATGTCCAGCGTGTCCACGATGCGACCATCTGTCGAATTCTCAATGGGCACCAGACCGTAGTCCACGTGCCCGCGATTCACTTCTTCAAAAACGGTGGCGATGGTGCTGACCGGCACCAGATCAGAAGTTTCACCAAAGCGGTTGATTGCCGCCAGGTGAGTGAAACTATAGGCGGGCCCAAGATAGGCCACCCGATGACTGCGAACCCGCTGGCGGGCAGCGTTCAGCAGGGGGCGGAAAATGGTCTTCAGCTCCGCTGCCGTCAATGGTCCTTCGTTGCTGCGTTCCAGCAGATCCCACAGGTCCACATCATCCTGGACGTTGAATAATGCTGACTGAGGAGATTCCGATTCTCCGATCCGTTTGACAAACAGATCCACACGATCGCTCATCAGTCCCAGGAGCTTGCGATCCACCTCTGCAATCTGCTCATCCAGTGTCAGGCTGGGCCGACTTTTTGCTTTGGACTTTGGTTTGGCTGGAGCTGATTTGGAAGGGGCCGACTTGGCCGTTTTCTTTTTCGTCGGGGCTTTTTTCGCCGCCTTTTTCTTGGCCATTAGGTTTACTCGCCGCGATGTGTCGGGATGGGGTGGGAGAAGCAGGGATGTGTTGCTTAGGTGGGAGACACGACCTGCTTGTACAACTGGCAATTCGCGATTTCAAGCACCCGGTGAAACGCGTCTACAATGTTGACCGAATCACATGCCACCCTGACCAAAGGCCTGATTTAAAGCTCCACAACCAGTCGCCGACTGCCAAAATGCCACTCAGCATGGAAGTGTCATTTTGGCACCAGTGGCGACATGCGACAGTCGGAAAGGGCCTGCCAGATTGGCCCGCACGCGTCACGGCGTGACCGCACAGCTCCCCACAAACCTTTGTTGTTAAACCACTTAGAGAACCCACTGAGTTTTGGCGCGCGTTGTGCTAACCCTTCACCCGACAATTAGTTTTCCAGGTGTCGAGCACACTTCCCCATAAGCCTATCGAAATCACATCCGCGAACAGGAGTTCCTATCATGGCCGTTTCAGGTGAAAAAATTATCGGTATCGACCTCGGTACCACCAACTCTGTCGTCTCCGTCATGGAAGGCGGCGAGCCCAAAGTGATTGCCAATCAGGAAGGCAGTCGCACCACCCCCAGCGTCATCGCCTTCACGGACAAGGGCGAAACGCTGGTTGGCGATCCGGCCAAACGACAGGCCGTCACCAACCCCACCAACACGATTTACTCCATCAAACGATTCATGGGGCGACGGCACAGCGAAGTGCAGTCTGAAGAAAAAATCGTGCCCTATGACGTGGTAGGGGCCGACAGTGACTATGTCAAAGTGAATGTGAACGGCAAAGAGTATACGCCGCCGGAGATTTCTGCGCTCGTGCTGCGAAAGCTCAAGGAAGCCTCCGAAAGCTATCTGGGCCACACGGTCAACAAAGCGGTCATCACGGTCCCCGCATACTTCAACGACGCACAGCGCCAGGCCACCAAAGACGCCGGACAGATTGCCGGTCTGGAAGTCTCTCGCATCATCAATGAGCCGACGGCCGCTGCTCTGGCTTACGGGCTGGACAAAAAGCAGGAAGAGAAGATCGTGGTCTTTGACCTGGGCGGCGGTACCTTCGACGTTTCCATCCTGGAAGTCGGCGATGAACTCGTGGAAGTGCTGAGCACCAATGGTGACACGCACCTTGGTGGTGACGACTTTGACGAAGTCCTGATCGATCACATCGCCGACGAATTCAAAAAGAGCGACGGCATCGATCTGCGCAGCGACCCCATGGCACTGCAGCGTCTTCGTGAGGCTGCTGAGAAAGCCAAGAAAGAACTGTCAACTGCGCAGACTTCCGACATCAACCTGCCGTTCATTACGGCTGACGCCAGCGGTGCCAAACACCTGCAGATGTCAATTTCCCGCGGTGACTTTGAGCGCCTGATCGACCCACTGGTTGAGCGCTGCCGCGGCCCTGTTGAGAACGCACTGAAGGACGCCAAACTGTCTTCAGGCGAGATCAGTGAAGTAGTGCTCGTGGGTGGCTCAACGCGAGTCCCCAAAGTGCAGGCCTTCGTCAAAGAGATGTTTGGCAAAGAGCCTCATCAGGGTGTGAATCCTGATGAAGTCGTCTCACTGGGTGCCGCCATTCAGGGTGGTATTATCGCCGGCGACGTCAAAGACGTGGTTCTGCTGGACGTGACTCCGCTGTCGCTGGGCATTGAGACCGAAGGCGGCATCATGACAAACCTGGTGGAGCGCAACACGACGATTCCAACCACGAAGTCAGAGACGTTCTCCACAGCAGCCGACAATCAGCCGGCAGTGACTGTTCGCGTGTTCCAGGGGGAACGCCGCATGGCCACAGACAACCGCCTGCTGGATCAGTTCGACCTGTCCGACATTCCGCCCGCACCGCGCGGTGTGCCGCAGATTGAAGTGACGTTCGATATCGATGTGAACGGCATCCTCAATGTGTCGGCCAAAGACAAAGCCACGGGCAAAGAGCACAGCGTTCAAATCAAGCAGTCCAGTGGACTGTCAGATGACGAGATCGAACGCATGCGAAAAGACGGTGAAGCGCACGCTGAGGAAGACAAGAAGAAAGAAGAGCTGGCCAAAGCCCGCAATGAAGCTTCCACGCTGGTGCACCAGACCGAAAAAACGATGAAGGAACACGAGGACAAACTGGACGATGCCTCCAAAGAGGCCATCACGGCTTCGTGTGAAAAGGTGAAGAAAGCGGCCGAAGGCGAAGATCCCGCGGCCATCACCTCGGCACTGGAAGAGCTGGCTCAGGCCAGCCAGGGGCTGTACCAGCACATGCAGGCGGCCGCTGAGGCAGCCGGCGGTGACGAAAGTGCAGAGCCCGCCGGTGCCACCGCCGGCGCTGGTGATGATGACATCATCGACGCCGACTTCGAGAAGAAAGAGTAGACCGCGACCGGTTTCGCGTCCGGTTGTCAGCCTCGCCAATCAGGACTCGGCGGTCACCCCACGTGACTGCCGGGCAGCCTGCGGCCCTCCTCACAGAGTCATCTCTGCGAGGTCTGCTGCGCGCCGCTGAACCTTAACGAACATCCCCTCCTTCAGGCGACATCTCAGCCTGACCCTCATCCGTGACAGCCCACGCCCTGGCGCAAACCCGATCGGGCGTAAACCTGACCGGGCGTAAACCTGACCGGGCGGCGGCATACAGCAGCAAGGACCCATCCCCCAGAAAGGAGCCTCTCTCATGGCATTCCATCCCGAAAAACTGACCGTGAAGGCCCGCCAGGCCATCAGCAACGCAAAAGAAATCGCCGAACGGAAAAAGCATCGCTTCATCCGTCCGCTGCATCTGCTGCAGGCCCTGCTGGAGGAAGATCAGGGAATCATGAAGCCGCTCCTGCAGCGTATCGGCGTCAACCTGGGCCAACTGGCCTCCATGGTCGAAGGGGAACTGGAGCGGCAGCCCACGACATCCGGTCAGGACACTGTGGACGCGGCTCCGGAAACTGTCAAAGTGCTGGATACCGCCGCCCGCAAGTCTCGCGACATGGGCGATGAGTACACCTCCACCGAACACCTGTTGATTGCTCTGACCGAAGTGGACGATCAGGCACAACGTCTGCTCCAGCTGAATGCTGTCAACTCTGACGACATCAATCAGGCGCTGCAGGAGATTCGCGGCGGCCAGAGCGTCACCGACGATAACCCGGAGGAGAAGTATCAGGCACTCGAAAAATACGGCATCGATCTGGTACAGGCAGCGCGGGATGGAAAAATCGACCCGGTCATCGGCCGCGATACGGAAATTCGCCGCGTCATCCAGGTGCTGTCACGTCGTCGCAAGAACAACCCGGTGCTGATCGGGGAACCGGGAGTGGGCAAGACGGCCATTGTGGAAGGACTGGCGCATCGCATCGTGCTGGGGGACGTGCCACAAAACCTGAAAGACAAACAGGTGTTTGCGCTCGACCTTGGCGCCCTCGTGGCCGGTGCCAAGTATCGCGGAGAATTTGAAGATCGCCTCAAAGCCGTGCTGAAAGAAGTCCAGCGATCAGACGGCCAGATCATCATGTTCATTGATGAGTTGCACACGGTCGTGGGTGCCGGAAACAGCGAAGGCGCCATGGATGCCTCCAATCTGCTGAAACCTGCGCTGGCCCGTGGTGAACTGCACTGCGTGGGCGCCACTACGCTGGATGAATATCGCAAGCACATTGAAAAGGATCCAGCGCTGGAACGTCGCTTCCAGCCGGTCACCGTCCAGGAGCCCAACGTCGAGGACACCATTTCAATTCTGCGTGGCCTGAAGGATCGTTATGAGAGCCATCACGGCGTGCGGATTACCGACGACTCTCTGATTGCCGCCGCCACACTGTCGGATCGCTACATCAGTGATCGCTTCCTGCCGGACAAGGCCATCGATCTGGTTGACGAAGCGGCCAGTCGACTGCGGATGGAGATTGACTCCATGCCGGCGGAAATTGACGAGGCCACCCGCACACTCACCCGCATGCAGATTGAAGCGGCCGCGCTGGAAAAAGAAACCAGCGACGACAGCAAAGAGCGACTGGCCGAGCTGCGACGGCAAATTGCCGAAAACGAAGAATCCACCAATCAGCTGAAGGCCAAATGGGAAGTCGAAAAAGCGGCCATCTCCGGTCTGAAACCTCTCAAGGAGGACATCGAGCGGCTGCGCACCAACTACACTCAGGCGTTCAGCAGGGCCCAAAAGACCAACAGCAACGAAGACTATCAGGAAGCCTTCGTTGCCGAACAGGCGCTCCGAACGGCCGAACAACAGCTGGCAGAAATGGAAAGCCGTTCGGCTCAGCTTAATGAGAACGCCGAGGACCGACTGCTGCGCGAAGAGGTGACAGAAGAAGATGTGGCCCGCGTGGTGAGCCTGTGGACGGGCGTTCCGGTGGCCCGCATGATGCAGGGCGAGCGGGAAAAGCTGCTGCGGATGGAGGAGGAAATCCACAAGAGAATGATCAACCAGCACGAAGCCGTGGAGGCGGTCTCCAATGCCGTGCGTCGTTCACGCTCGGGCATGCAGGATCCCAATCGCCCAATCGGCTCGTTCATGTTTCTGGGGCCCACGGGCGTCGGCAAGACAGAGCTGTGCAAAGCGCTGGCCGAGTTTCTGTTTGACGACGAACGCAGCATGGTGCGGATCGACATGAGTGAGTTCATGGAACGGCACTCGGTCGCCCGGCTGATCGGTGCGCCTCCAGGCTACGTCGGCTACGAAGAAGGAGGTCGCCTGACGGAGGCCGTACGTCGCAATCCGTACTGCGTGATTCTGCTGGATGAAATCGAGAAGGCGCATCGCGATGTATTCAATGTGCTGCTGCAGCTGCTGGACGATGGTCGCCTGACAGACAGCCAGGGACGGACGGTCGACTTCAGCAACTGCCTGATCGTGATGACTTCGAACATCGGCAGTCAGGCCATTATGGAGCTGGCCACCGATGATGCCGATCCCAAAGAGATTCATAACCGCTGCATGGATGCGCTGCAGGCTCACTTTCTGCCGGAATTTCTCAACCGAGTGGACGAGGTGATCGTCTTTCACCCGCTGGGCCGGGAAGAAATCCGCGAAATCGTCGACCTGCAGATCGGACAGCTGGATCGGCAGCTGCAGGCCAACGGCTACCGACTGGAAGTCACAGATGACGCCAGGCAGTTGCTGGCCAATGAGGGCTATGATCAGAAGTACGGAGCCAGGCCTCTGAAACGTGTGATTCAGCAGCGACTGCAGAACGCACTGGCCAATGAAATCCTGGCGGGGCGTTTTGCGGAAGGCGCCACGATCCACATCGATGCCGCGGCTGACGGATTTATCTTTCAGACGCAGTAATTGTTACGGATGTTCTCACGGCCGCAGGGAGGCGGCCGTGTTTCTGTGCACCGTCCATCGAGGTTGCGACGTCTAATAATTGACCGGCTGTGAGGATCTCAGATAAGCAAACAGATCCCGCAGCTGCTGCGGGCTGAGTGACCGCAGCGTGCCTTCGGGCATGATGGAAACAGGACTCACGCTCATGTTGTCAATTTCATCACGCGGCAGCGTCACACTGGAACCATCCACGCTGCGCAGCAGCACCACGCGGTCATCCTGATCCGTCAGAAAGCCGTTGAACAGCCGACCGTTGACCGTCACGACCTGATGATTCTCATAGCCTTCGCGAATTTCCAGACTCGGATTGATGATGTTGGGCAGCATCCGCGACAGGTCCGTGCGCTGGAATGATGTCAGATCAGGCCCCACGTCCCCCCCTTCTTCAAACAGGCGATGACAGCGTCCGCAGTTTTTCACGAACAGCCGTTTGCCGGTCCTGGGATTGCCTGAGCCCTCCGCCAGCGTGGCCGTGACGGCCAGGGTCTCGGCTTTCATTTGTGCGGTTGTCGCTCCCTGAACGGTCCCCCAGATTGTGGCCACCGTCTCATGGATCATGGGTCGATCGTGCAGCAGCATGCGACGAACGGCCGCCGCGCTGATTTGGTCACGTGCAACCTGTCCCGCACTCACCGCCTTCAGCAGGCTCAGTGACCAGTCAGCACGGGAACTGAGCACCGTTTCTGCCACCACGCCTGTTTCCGACGACCAACCAGGCAGACGTTGCAGAATCTCGCGTGCGACCTGAGGCTCATTGTAGTGCCCCAAAGCGGTAAGTGTCGCAGCCAGCAGCCGTTCGTCCGAATCATCCAGTGCCGCAAGCAGGATCTGTTTTGCCTGTGCTGTGCCCAGCTCTCCAAATGTTTCCAGATACAGGCTGCGCTGCGATACCGTGCCGCGTTTTTGCCGAACATCCTGCTGGGCCTCGTCGATGGCAGCCTGATCTCCGGTTCGCATCCGCAAAACGGAAGAGGCATGTCCGGTCGCCACGACAGCCGTCATCAGTTCCGCGGGTATCGTATTCAAAGAACGACCCTGCACGGCCGTCTCAAACCCGACGGCCAGCTGACGGCGAATAACTTCGTCCCCGGATGTCTGCAGCAGCCGAGTGGCGGCCAGCAGTTCGGCTCGTGTGCCGGACTGCACATAGCGGCGGATCAGCCGCTGCGCGATGTGCTCCGCGTACAGTCGTCCTGACACCACGTCAGCGTCCGAGGCGAGCAGGCTCTGGACCAGCGTGCGACCGACATCTGCTGACAGATGACGCTCAATGGCCCACCACAGCATCAGCGGCTGATGGACGTCGTTGGCGTCTTCGTCGTAACTGAGCAGCTGACGAACAATGGGAATCGCGTCGGCCGCCGGCAGACGTCGGGAGGATGCGGCCAGTTGTCTTCGCACGAACGGGTACGCCTCATCGGCCGCCAGCTGTCGCAGCGCCGCAACGGTCGCTGCCCCAACGTGTTTCCGATTGCCCAGCAGCTGCACCACCCAGCCGCGCACAAATGGGTCAACGTGAGCGAGAAGACGAGTGGCTCTGGTTTCGGACAGTCCGCCCGACTGGTGCAGGGCCCACAGATATTCGCGGGCCAGCTGGCCGGTGGCCTCAAACACCATCTGATCCAGCCGGTCCGTGAGTGAGCCATCGCGCCGATCACCCAGTACCCGAAGCGCCGTCTGACGCTGGGTGCGTGTTCCGCCGGCCAGCACGCCCATCAGAGCTTCGGACGACATCCTCTGCTGATCGCCGACGTCAGCCACCAGCGGCTGTCTGCCCCGCAGCCGATAGATGCGGCCATTCCTACGATCAATGCGTCCCGCATAGTGACTGCTGTGATCAATCCGCTGTTCATACATATCCGCCACATAAACGGCGCCATCCGGACCGGTCTTGATGTCGACAGGCCGAAACCAGGGATCATCGGTTTTCAGCACACGGCTGACATCTTTGGTCTGAAACGAAGTCCCATCGGCCCACACATCGCTAAGCACAATCTGTCCCTGCAGAGGCTCTATGCCAAACAGCCGACCACGGTAAGCGGGCGGCAGCTGTCGGTCTTCGTAAATGATAAAGTTGTGCGTGAACCGCGCGACCTTGTGATGCTTCATAGCACTGAAGTAGCCAAAGGCATAAGGATTGGACAGCGGGCCGTGCTTACCGAACCCCTTGCGCGAGTATCCTCCCTGCACGTAATGAAAGCCGCGCGTGTCGCCGCCGTTGTGCCCGGAAAAGATGTTGCCGACCGAATCAATCTCACAGCCGAACGTATTGCCACCACCTTCCGCGAAGACTTCAAACGTTCTGCGCTCCGGATGGTATCGCCAGATCTGCTGCCCCATAGTCTGCACGGCAGGCCTGCGGGAACCGGGTTGCCGCACAGCCGCGGACACCGTGCTGCCCTGAGCGCCGTACAGCCAGCCATCCGGCCCAAACCGCAGGCTGTTGATGACCGAATGGGAGTCCTCCAGCCCAAATCCTTCCAGCAGCACCTGCGGATCGCCATCAGGAACATCATCGCCGTCCAGATCAGGATAGAACAGCAGATACGGCGGATTGGTGACGAACACACCTCCACGACCGATGGCAAAAGACGTGGCGATGTTCAGACCGTCCACGAACGTCGTATGCGAATCGAGTCGACCGTCGCCGGTGGTGTCCTCATGAATGGAAATGCGGTCCCGCCCAGCTGCACCAAACGGCGGTGGTTCGGGCACACGGTCGTAGACGCTGCGCAGGTACACGTCCCGGCTGACCATGCTGACACCAGCCACGTCAGGATACTGCCGATACTCCATCACCCACAGTCGGCCACGGGCGTCCCATGCCATAAACAGCGGCTGGCTGATCTCCGGCTCTGACAGCACCAGTTCCAGCTGCAGATCATCGGCCAGCTCAAACGAATCCAGGGCCGCCTGTGGCGACAGGGCAGCGCGGTCACCCGCTCTTTGTGCAATAAACCGCTCGACATCCGGGACTGCTTCCACGGTCTCAAAAGTGGGCGCGTCAGCTGTCGCTTGCGTGGCCCAGGCGGGATCGTCCCCCGGTCGATACAGCCATTCCCCGGACAGACGAATGCCCTCCTGCCGCTTTCTGTGCACCAGCACAGGCGGGGCGACACTGAAGTTGGGTCGGGGGTCATCCTGAAACACGCGAATCGCCAGCGTGTTGACTTTGCCCGGGCGCAGCAGCTTTTCCACAGAAAATCGCCCGGTCGCTCCCAGACCACTGCGATAAACGGGCGGCAGACTGCCGATGGCTCCCGCCGTGGTTCCGTTGATCAAAATCACACGAGCATCATCCAGCGCCTCGACAGAAAGCTGGATTGTTCCGTCTGTCCAGTCCGGTGGAATCCGTACGTCACAGCGATACCAGCTATAGCCGTCAACAGGCTTTCGCGGTCCGGCAGGCACACGTCGCCATGCATCCGGAATCTGCAGGCGGTGCCACTCGGCGGCGGACGTGGGTGCCCCGATCTTTACCTCATCCGCAGTCGCCAGCGAACACACCGCCGCGGCTGTCACCAGCCATCTGATCATATCCCGACCCTTCTCGGAAACTCCCAACCGCAGATCGCTGCGACGGCCGTTCGAGGTTGCCGATTATCGCCGCGACGATCGAATTCTAACAGCAACGCGTTCCTGTCTGTATGTGATCAGCCGCGGAACATGGACGCCCGCATCTTCTGCATCTCATAGGTGAACTGCATGATATCGTAAGCATTCAGCTCACACAGCAGCCGCGTGACTTTGGCGTGCGTCTCGTCATCGAGCCCCTCTTCCACGTCCTTCATCACTTCAACCAGACGAGCTTCCTGATCACTGATTTCTTTATCCGAAATCACGCCATCCTGAAACGCGCGGACAAAACTGTCCAGCTGCTTGGCATATTCGTCGATCAGTGGTTCGTTGGTATCCGGGTCAATCCAGCTCTTGCGTGTCATGAGACGTTCTTTCCAAAGCGTGGACCGTCAGCGTCCACAGGGTTGAGTTAAAGTTGTTCCACGAGGTTGCGCATTTTTGTCAGCTGCTGCTGCAGTGAAGCGCGGCCGCCGTCCGCTTGCAGAGCTTCACGCCACTGCTCATTCAGAAAATCCATCTGTGTGCATTCCAGGACGGCCGCGACTTCCTGCATGTCCTTCTCCAGCCCCTGGGCAGACGGAATGAACTCGCGCAGCGCCTGATCGATGTCTTCAGACCGCACGTCTGTGCGACCATCCACCAGCGCAATGCGTCTCGCGGTCAGCACCACACTTTCAATATCCGCACCGCTGAGTTCCTGATGACGGTCGTCCAGGCGGATGGCGTCCTCGGCAATCGTCACATCATTTTTGCGGCCCATCACCTGAAACATCTGCCGGATTTCCGGCTCACTGTCAGGATAGAACAGGGGAATGTGTACCTCCGCGCGTCCCTGTCGCTTCAGGTCGATTGGCAGCAGGTCAGGCCGACAGGTCAGCAGCATCCAGATAATACGGCCGCGGTACCGCGTGTCGCCCATCTGCTGAGCGATCATCGAAAAGATGCGGCCGCTGGTTCCCGAGTCTCCACCCTGATTGCGGTCTCCCAGCGAGGCGTCGGCCTCGTCAATAATCACAATCACGGGCCCCAGACTGCGCAGCACCGTCAGCACACGCTGCAGGTTGCCTTCTGTCTCTCCCACATACTTGCTGCGAAAATTCTTCAGTTTGACACACGGGATCCCAATCGAACCCGCGTAACATTCCGCCAGAAACGTCTTGCCGGTTCCCACCGGACCGCACACCAGGTATCCCATCGGCGCCGCGTCCGAATGACCTTCGGCAATCAGCTGTGCGTCCTGTCGCAGCCGGCGGCAGCCCGCTTCATGCCCCACCACAAGGTCCAGTGTGTGCCGCGGTTCCACAAACTCCAGAAAGCCGCCGCACTGGCGTTCGATGGCCACTTTTTTGAGGCTGCGAAACTGCTGGCTGGATACTCCACTGGTGCGGGCCGCCTGGGAAAGCAGCTGCTCCAGACTGACCAGACTGAGCCCGTTGGAATTGCTGATCAGCTGCTCAGCCGTGAGCACATCGGGCGTGGAACCATCACCCACACTCTTCGCCTCGGCGGTGACAAACCGCTCCCGCGCGGCGCGATCAGGCATGCCCACTTCGACAGTCGACACATAGGGGCTTTGGGTCAGCCGTTCATTGACCTCTGACAGGCTTTCGCACACCAGAAAAAAGGCCATGTTGACACGACGGATGTACGGGTTGCGGGCCCAGTCCAGAAATCGCACCACACGTGACGCGATGGCGCCGGAAATCTGCACAGGATCACCGGGAGGCACCAGATAATTGCCGTAGTCAAATACGACCGCCAGGCGGCTGCGTTTTTCCGGATCATCCTCGACCAGGTAGCGTTCGATCATCTGGTCCAGTGTGAGCAGGATGTCGTCCGTTTTACGCGACCAGTTGCGATAGTGACCAAACAGGCCGGTCAGCTGCCGCATCATCTCCTGATGACGCTCTGAGTTGCGGCCGGCCAGCGCCTGCAGTCCTTTACTGAGATTATGCTGCAGCACATTCTCCCAGCGACCAAACAGATACTCGCCCAAAAACGCGGGCACACTGAGAAACTCCCAGCCGCCGGGAGTCTGGCAGGGCACAAGGTCATTCACGTTGCCGTGCAGCACGAAGAAGCTGGACGTTCCGGAAAAGAACGACGTGGCCACTTCGCGAGCCCATTCGGGATACCAGTCAGGAAGTTCCGGCTGCACAGTGGGTTGGCTGACATCAGACATAGGGCAGCATCCGGCGGACCAGAAAAAACGAAACCGGCACAGCGACCGGCAGGATCACGCACGAACGACTAGTTGGTTTCCGTCTGTCGCTGCGCCGGGCCGAGGTCTTTGGCCTCCTCACTCACGTTGGCGGTCTGCGGCGTAATGAGACCCAGGTCCATTTCGAACTGCTTCAGTGCACTTTCGGCCATAGCCGCTTCAGCGGCCGCTTCGCGTTCAATTTCTTCCATCCCTTCTTCTGACAGATCAGACGCCACGCGAGCCTTAGCGCGATTCGTGTCAATCTGGTCCTGCAGAATCGACTCGATCTGCCCCATGTCCGTGGTGACATCAAAATTGAACGTGCCAGCCAGCTCGGCAAGTTCCGCTTCGGCGCGGCTCATTTTGATTTCCGCGTCATACTTTTTGATCTTGTCCTTAATCTCGCTGACCTTGGACGTAGCGCGTTTGATTTTGGCCACATTGTTGTCGTACGCCTTCTCGTGCATCTCGAGCTGGGCCACGTTTTCGGCCATCTCATCTTTGGCCTTCTGCAGTTCCAGGGCAAATTTCGCGGCCGTTTCGCGATCGCCGGCCTGCAGGTACGACTTCACTTTGCCTTCCAGCTGAGCGACGTGCTTTTTGTCGCCATCCACCTGACGAGACACTCGCTCCACCAGGGCCCGATACTGCGCCAACCCCTCGCGTCCGGTCTTCAGCTGCTCCACCGCCTGGTCATATTCGTACTGCATCTGTGCGATGGGGTCGGCCGTCCAGAAGAAGTTGGCCAGTTTGTTCAGTTGTGCCTTAAACGAACGCCAGAGCTTGCCAATGATCATGTGTCTGCTTTCTGAAACTGTCTGTGACCGGCTGAGGAGTGACTAAAGAACTGGCCCTGAAAACCGGCCCCCCGCTGAAACGGAAACTGCCGGGGCCTGGATCACACAACTTCCGCAGACCGCATGGTAACGCCAGACGATCTGTGTTCAATCGCACGTCAGGCGGTGCTGGACGGCGGAACGAAGGACCGATCACCAACCAAAAAACGGCAGCAACCCGCACAGGTTGCTGCCGTCTGAATGCTCGTCCAGCCAGTAAACTCAAATCACGGCTTAGAAGATGTCGTCATCATCCAGTGACGGACGCTGACGCTCGCCACCGTCTCCACCGCGACCTCCACGATCTCCGCCGCGGCCACGACCACCACCGGGTCCGCCCGGTCCGCCACCCTGACCACCGGGACCCCCAAAGCCACCACGACCGCCGCCGGGGCCGCCCTGACCGCGACCACCGCCTGGGCCACCCTGACCGCCGCCCGGGCCACCGAAGCCGCCGCGGCCTCGACCACCAAAGTTTCGACTCAGAGCACGCATGTCCAGCTCAAAGGGCTCGCCCTTCATTTTCTCCATAGTGGCTTTCTGAGCGTCGGTCAGAACGGCCATCAGCTTCTCTTCGCCCTCTTTACGAATGGCTTCCATCTTCTTTCGGACTTCATCAAAGTCAGGCCGCTCGCCGCCCTGACTGAACATCTCCTGCATTTCTTTACGCAGATTGTTGGATGCCTCCTGGCCAGCCTCAGCCGCTTCTTCCATTTTGGCAAGCTGATCCTCACTGACGGACAGATCCTTGCGCATCTTCTCATCTGACTTCAGAACAGTCAGAATGTTGCCACGTGTCTTCAGCTGAAACACGATCTGATCCAGTCGCTCTACCTGCTCCGGCTCCAGCAGTGCATTCAGCGTGGCATCGGTTTTTTCCACGAGTGCTTCGCGATCTTTGGTCATCTTCTCAAAGAATTCGCGACGTTCTTCATCGCTCATGCTGCGAATCTCGTCGAAGTTGGTGGGACGCGCTTCGCTCTGCTCTTCACGGAAGGCATCAATCGCGGCGTCAATCAAAGCGGCCTGACCGTCATCCACTTTCAGCTCATCGCGAACGTCGTCCAGCCCCAGCAGAGTTGCTCGAGCAATGGTGGTCGATCGTGTTCCGCCAAAGCCGCCGCGCTGTGTACCACCACCAAAACCACCTCGCTGGCCGCCACCAAATCCTCCACGCTGGCCACCACCAAATCCTCCACGCTGGCCACCGCGATCACCCCGGTCACCCCGGTCACCCCGGTCACCCCGGTCACCCCGGTCACCCCGGTCACCCCGGTCACCACCACGCTGGCCTCCTCGCTGGCCACCGCGCTGTCGTCCGCCTTCCTCTCCACCTCGCCCTCCGGGCGGTTGTGCCTGCACGGCAGCGCTCAGCGCCATCGCCATGCAGCAGGCAAATGCGGATAACCTCAGAAATCGGGTCGTTGTCATCAGATGCTCCCAGAAAATGCGAATGCATTGGTTGAATAGACCATTGAACGGTCTCTGTTAAACACACGCCTCGGGAACCGGTTTCGGTCAATCGTCCAATCTTTTGATTTTCCGCTAATATTCGCCGGATTCCGTGTCCCCGACAGCTGTGGCGATGCGATGCGTGGGGACCGGACGCCCCGGTTTAAAGCTCTGCGTCCGCCGAAATTCGGCCGTGGCCCCCGCAGCCGAAATGGCCTGCTGGACCTGAGCCTGGACCATTTTTTCAAGGATTTCCGGGGCGCAGGCCACTCGGGCGTTCACAATCAGATCAATGGTTTTCACCTGACATCCGGACTTCAGCGAAAGTTCTGCCTCGTTTTCGCTGCTCACCAGATTTGCCACACCGAAAAATCCTTCCCAAAGCCCAATCGTCTTCAGGTGGGCTGCCTCGATGTTTTCACTCGCAAGTGCCGACCTCAACCGCTGCACGATATCGAGCAACAGTTCGTCCAGATCAAACTCCTCCTCACTGCTGACACGTGCACTGCTGTTCAGCCAGCCCAGCTCAGCCTCGCCGTCAGCATAGGTGTCGTAGTCAATCTCCAGTATCCGGCGGCCGTAGTCACCGTCCTGAGCCAGCCAGTCGGTCAACTGATCAAAGCCGGCTCCCGTTTTCGCTGAGACTCTCAAAACCGGGCGTTCCGGCAGATGGGCGTGGATCAGAGATTCGAGTTCTCCAGCCGCTTCATCGCTGAGTTCATCACAGCGATTGATCAGCACCAGGTCGGCTTCTTCGATCTGCTTTTTCAGGATGTAGGCCGCCTTGGGAGAAAAACCAGTGCCTGGCTCATCACGCAGCACACGACGTCCATGAGACGGTTTGAGAATAACGGCGTAGGGAGCAATCACGAACTCCGCATCAAACAGCTGACGAATGGGCTGAATCACGGTGGCGACCAGATCCGTACAACTGCCGACAGGTTCCGCGAGGATCACATCCGGCCGCTGTTTCTGACCAATGCGTTCGACAGTGGACATCAGCTCATCAAAGTTGCAGCAAAAACATGCGCCTGCCACTTCGCCCACATCGAATCCCAGAGATCTGAGCATGTTGGTGTCGACAAGATCCTCGGCCTGATCATTGGTCACGATCCCAACGTTGAGCCCCTGCGCGGTGTAATGCGCGGCGAGTCGTGCCAGTGTGGTCGTCTTGCCGGCTCCCAGAAAACCGCCAACCATGATGTAGCGAATCTGATGCATGTGTGTCTTTCTGTCAGCAGGCGGGTAAAGGCAACGGCACCGCAGCGAGCAGTTCGCGGGGTTCGTGCTTCGGCGGGCCGGTCAGAGCACGACTGCAAGATGACCAGATCCCGTTCACACTGCAAACGAATTCAGCGGGAAAGAAATCGGATTGCCACTCGTTACAGACGCGGCCTGGGTGGCTTCACGGCTGGCGCCCATGGACAAAGACCGGTGGCGTTGAGCCGTCTTGCGTAGAGCCGGCCACCGGCACAGACAAACAGATGACTGCCGTCTGCTCCGCCAAATGTGAGATCGTTCACACGCGAGGCCGATGGGGAATTGATGATCAGGTGCACGCGACCCAGCTGATCCAGAACCTGTATGCCCAGCGCTGTGCTGATGTAGGTGAAGCCGGCCACATCCACGGACGCCGCAGTCGCCGCAGATTTCAGCCGATCAGTAACATGCAGCCAGCCATACTCCTGACGGTGCGTGACACCACCATCTTTGGTCACACGATAGGAGTGACAGAAACGTCCGTTCTGACCAGCCACCGTCAGAGTGGACCGATCCGGCGAAATGGCCAGCGCGGTGGGACGGAACAGTTCGTCAACCTGCTGCACGCTCCCGGAAGACGTGAAGCTCTGCAACTGACCATTCTTCGTATCGGTGGCAAACCCGTTGCCGCCTGGCAGCACCAGCAGGGAGTCAGCCGTCGAGGCAGCGAACCTGTCGACGACTCCATTCGCCGTCACTTTGAAAATCGCCCCAGCCTCCGGACAGCAGGCCAGTGAGTGTCCGCCTGGCGTCATGGCCAGCCTGGTCACGGGATGCTCCAGCGTGGCAATCTCCGTCACCGTTTCGTCCGGACCCAGACGACGAATCCGAACGCCACTGCGGTCCGCAAACCAGACACTGCCATCGGGCGCCGCCGCGCAGCTGACGACCGGACCGCCACCGGAAGCAACCATCTGCCAGGGATGACCACCAGCCAGCACATTGGTGCGACGAGGCTTGCCAGGCACATTCGTCACTGGCTGTGGATAATCCCGCCACAGCCACTTCAAGCCCTCCGGCAGAACGGCCGCGCCATGCTTGTTGTTATGGCCGCCTTCGCCCCAGACATGTTTGACGTCGTAGCCGGAAAACTGCATCGCCGACAGCATGGTCTGATTGGCGTTCCACCAGCTGCCCGCGTAGATATCCAGATCGTTGCTGCCATCCTGCAGGAAGATCCGAATGGGCCGCCGTTCACACTTTCGAACCAGCACAGGATACTCGTTGCCGCCCCGCAGCCCCACGAAAGTGCCCACCGTACAGAACACCCGACGGAACTGATCCGGACGTTCCCAGGCGGCCGTAAAGGCGCAGATGCCCCCCGAACTACTGCCGGCGATACAGCGGTCATTCGGGTCGTCGCTGAACGTCCAGGTCTTCGCCACTTCCGGCAATAGTTCCTCGACGAGAAACCGAGCGTAGCGATCCCCCATTGAGTCGTACTCAAAGCTGCGATTGAATCGCGGCTGCGACTGTTCGCCGGCCGCAGGCACCACACCGGGGCTGACGAAAACACCCAGCTGTCGGGGAATCTGTTTGTCATGAATCATATTGTCCAGCACAGTCGGCAGCTTCCAGCCGCGTGCTTTGTTGATGCCGTCCTGGACGACCATCAGACACGGCGGTGACTGTGGATCGTATCCGGCCGGAACATACACCCAGTACTCCCGAACGGTGCCAGGAAACAGTGTGCTGCGAAATTCGTGCGGGCCATCGAGTGTTCCTTTGGGGACATCGCCGCGTTCCACAGCCTCAACCGGTGTGGGGTATTCTTCAGTCTGACCGGCAGCATTTGCCGAAACACACAGCATTGCCAAAGCGAAGCGGAGCATCGTCATCGTTAAGCTTTTCCGATTGCGCGGTTTGCCGCACGAACGCAGGTCAAATCACAAATAACGCTCGGCGCAGATGCGGCATCTTGTTGAATCTGGCCGATAGTGCGAGAATACCAGAGTCGGAACCAGATACCACGCAAGCGAGCAATGACGCCACGGATGGCCAGATATCTTCTCAGCGGGCTGCTGATCCTTTCCTCACTCACCGGCTGTCAGTATTTCCGCCCGCAGACGGCACAGGTTGCCGCGACACGTCCGGCCGAAGATGCGCCGGCCTTTGGGCTTTCCGTTGAAGGAAAGCCGGTCATCTCCACCGTGTCTCACCGCCTGGAACCTGGCATCGAAATCGTGGACAGTCGCGATGAGGCACAGAAGTGGTACTACCCCGGTGAATCGGCCCCGCAGCGGTATCGCGATGCGGTGTCCGTCCTGCCGATGGAATCTTTCCAGCCCGGTTTTGATCGACAGTTACGTCGCAGTGTTGTGACCGCCATGGCGGACCCCCTGCGTTACACAAACGCGCAGATCAAGTTGAAGTCCTTTTTCGTCACACTGGACACCCGGGAACAAACGCACGAAAAGCTGCTGTATGAATACAAGCAGTGGGACGACGGCGTGGACGAGCGGGAGCAGCGACGCGAAGAACAGCGGCGTCTGAACGAACTGGCCGAAGACGAAGCGGCCGCCTTTCGTCAGTCGCTGAATCTGCCCGAACGTGACAATGAGCAGGGCAATGGCCTGAGCGCAAAGGTCGGACGCTTTCTCTGGGATCAGGGAGTTGTGGCCCCGATTCGCAAATCTCTGCGACGACGCGAACAGCGCAAGCGTCTGGAGGCAACGCCGCAATCCATCCCCGAGATGTTCACCACCAATCGCACGGAAGGCTGGAACTGCCACATCGAATTCGACGTGACTGTCGTGGCGGCGGACGGCACACCGCAAACCGTCACGCTTATGCATGACACACGCGCGCCGCATGCCGACTCCCGGTCCACAACAGAGCAGGGCAAGGCGATTGTGATTCGCACGCTTTCGGAGATGACGGATCTGCTGCGGGCGAAGGGTCTGTAGTCGCACCCACGACCCCCATAAAGTGGTCTGGTCCACGGCACGAACTGGCCCACGTTTATGCAAACTCGTCGGGCAAAACTCGTCGGGCAAAACTCGTCGGGCAAAACTCGTCGGGCAAACTCGTCGGGCAAACTTCGTCGGGCAAAACTTCCACCGGTGAGCAGCGCACGTCCAGCACGGCAGCGACTGATTGTCCTGCCGGACAGCCAGCCACCGCAGCATCGAAGCGTTATTCGCCGCTGAGTTCTGTATTCAGAACGTCCACCATTTCCCGCAGGCGGCCAACGGCCCGGCGGTTGAATTTGAACGCCAGACGCGGCAGTTCCAGCAGGTGGGTATCATCCGCCTCCAGCTTGTGGGCTTCCGCCTTTTCGATTTTCCCGGACGCCACGGCATCCGGAAACTCGTCGTTCAGGCGTTCGACCAGCTGGGCATCGGGCTCTCGATGCAGCCGCAGCACCAGTTTGTCTCTGACAAACCGCATGCTGTTGTAGACGCTGTAAAAATCGAGCACCTCATCAACCGCCTCTTCCGCGTCGTCAGTCACCTTGAACAGCGACATATCGCCAGGCGAAATCATGCCCTTTTCCAGCAGCTCTGTTTTGATGTAGTCCAGCCAGCCGGACCAGTAGGTGCCACCTGGCTTATCCAGAAACACCATCGGCATCAGGTCGCGTTTTCCGGTCTGCACCAGCGTTAGAGTCTCAAAAGCTTCGTCCTGTGTGCCGAATCCTCCGGGACACGACACGACGGCGTGAACCTCTTTCACGAACAGCAGCTTGCGTGTAAAGAAGTACTTCAGGTTAACCAGCTTCTCATCACCGTTGATGATCGGGTTAGCTTCCTGCTCAAAGGGCAGCAGGATGTTCAGGCCCATCGCCATCTCGCGTCCTGATCCGGCGTGCGCGGCCTCCATGATGCCGCCTCCGGCACCTGTCACCACCATCCAGCCTTCTTCGGCCATGCGGCGACCGTACAGCTCGGCCTGCTGCCACTCCGGATCCTCCGGCTTTGTTCGCGCCGATCCAAACACGGTCACTTTGCGGTTGCGACGGTAAGGCGTAAACACCTTGAAGGCATACCGCAGTTCACGCAGGGCCCGGCTGAGAATTTTCAGATCACCGCGGGTCGCCCCGTCCGCCGCCAGTTTGTCGGCCGTCTCCTTGATCTCATCGATCAGCTCCGAATGCTTGTGCAGTTCCGAGAGATGTTCGATGACCTCCCCCTCGGAGTCTTTGGGGTGCGTCAGATGCTTTTTGCGAGCCATAGTGATCCCGAGCGCGGCGTCACCGCTGCTGTTACGAAAGTATGCGCGCGGCACGCGCTAAAATGTCTGGAAGGGCACAGTCCACACACGACATGTCTTCGTGGGCGGAAGGGAAAACGGGCCCGACGACGTCCGGCCGTTAATAATTGGTCGCTGGACTCCCGCCTATCACGCCCCCTCACGGGCCCAGGGTCTCGGGCCCACGTCAAAGCCGCAGTCAGGACTGGGATGTCGGAAAAAAGAACGGCGCGACGCTGAGCGACACTAGCCGTCAATGGCCTGCATGGCCTCTTTCCGCGTATCGTAAATCGCCCAGATGGTGTCAAGGGCGGTAATCTTCAGCAGCTCCCGCGCCATCTCGTTGGCCCCACACAGAACCAGTTCGCCACCACGACGCTTCAGAAACTTGTGACAGCGAAGCAGCAGGGCCAGAAAGACGGAGCCAAAATAGCCCACGTCTTTCAGGTCAACAATGACCAGCGGAACTTCCTGGGTGACCAGTGGTTCCATGATGACGTCAGCCGCCTGTTCGACCAGATCCCAGTTCAGCGATTCCACGCTTTTGGCCGGCACAACGACAACCACGTTGCCGTGCCATTCAATTTCAAAACTGTCAAGTACTTCAGACACGAAATCGGCTCCACCTGCAGGGTTGATTCCCCGGGAACATAGCAGACTGCGACAGGCGGAGCCAGCGTCGAGTGGCCGCTCACAACCTGGTGATTCCGGTCACAGATGCAGTCCGGGAACCGGGACGGTCGCCTGCAGATGGTGCTTACAGGTCATCGCGATACACGGTCACAGATTCTGACACCACCAGCGGCTCTTCCATCTGACGATACTGCACACTGGCTTTCACCAACCCATTCTCGATGGGCTGCTGACCGGTCAGCTTCAATTCAAAGACCGACTGCTGATTGGGTTCGATGCGTTTGACAATCTGATACTGCACCTGGTTGGTGGTGGGATCCAGAGTGGCACTCAAAGTGCGGCTGCCCGCACGATCCACTTTGATCTGCCGTGGGACATCAATCACCAGTCGCACGTCAGTCGCGTCCGCCGTGCCACGGTTATCGATGGTGATGGCAAATCCGAATGACTCGCCGACAGCCACTGGTCCGTCCAGCTGCGACATACGGGCACCCACATTGTGCAGATCCTGCACAACCGTTGTGGACACGTAATCGTCGCTTTGAATGCCCGCATTTTCAAACACGGTGACAACGCTTTCGAGGTTGCCGGCTGTTTCCGGCCGCAGTTCAATCTGCAGCAGCTCCTGTCGGTCCGGTGCCAGTCGATTGATACGCCAGACCACAGTGCGGGTGGCGGGATCATACTGCCCCCCCTTGTTGGCGCTGACGAATTTCATGCCTTCGGGCACAAACTCGGACACCTGAGCGTCGACCGCGTCAAAATTGGTTTCGTTGCTGACGATGTTTTCGTAGGTCGCCGTGCGTCCCACAAAGCGTCTTTTGGGGCCGCGACGAATGATCTGCAGCTGGGCTCCAATGATATTGGTTCGCCACGCCGCCTGATCTTTGGCGCCGCCGGAGCCTGTGACTTCCGCCTGTGCCGTGTAATCACCAGCTTCTGACGCCACGACCGCCAGGACAATCTCTCGCTGCTGGCCCGCCGGAAGCGTGCCAATCTCGTACTCCAGATCGCGACCGGCCGGGTGTTTCAAACCGCCTTCCTGCGGCAGCAGAGTGCGAATGAAGACGTTCTGCGCATCGCCCGAGCCTTCGTTGGTCACGATGTAGCGATACGCAACCTGCTGTCCCATTTTGGTCTCTTCGGGGCCCGCCATTTCCAGCCGCAGTTTGGGAGCTGTGATTACGGTTGTCGCTTTGACGCGAGATTTGAATCGCACGGTCGCCACACCATCCAGCGTACCTTCGCCCGTTGGAACGAGGCGAACGACAATCTCTTTGGTCTCATTGGGCAGCACTTCGGCAAATTTCCAGATGAGATTGTTGGTGCTGCGATCACGCACAGACTGAGGGCTGGCCCCCTCCACGCGTGCACCGGTCGGAATTTCATCTTCCACCACCACATCATGCGCTGTGGCGTCTCCCTCGTTGCGAATGAAGATCTTGTAATCCAGAGGAACGCCAACAGTGGCGTTTTCCGGAGCCGATTTCTGCAGCACCAGATTCGGTCGCATCACGCCCGCAACGTTACGTACGCCGCCCTGACGATCGTCCGCCCCAAAATCTGCCGGTCGCGTTCGGGAGTCTGAGCCGAACTCCCGCTCGCCGGGTCGCACAGGCAGAGACAGGCGATCATCAATCGGACGGGGAGGCGTATCAAAATCACGGGGACGGATTTCAATTTCTGAGGGGCGGCCAAATCCACGGTCTTCACTGAAGTCCGGGATGGGCGCCAGATCACGTCGCTCCGAACCCGGACGCGGCGTGATTTCGATGCCCGGGTCTGTGTCAAATCGAGGCTCTGGCTGTGGAAGGGGATCGAACGTTCGCGGCGCCGGGATGATGTCTTCACGAGCGGCGGGAGAACGCGGAGCAGGGTCGGGATTGAAGTCCGGAATGGACATTCGCCCCGGATCGTCGAGCGGCTGTCGCCCCTCTTCCGGAATGTCTTCGGTGAACGGCAGTAGATCGCCATCGGGGTTTTCCGCGGGAGCGGGCGCTGTCCCCGTATTGAAGTCAGGTACCGTGACCGCACCGCCGGTATCGAGATCACGTGGTACGGGAACCGAACCGCGTTCATCACGGAATGTGTCCAGTGGCAGTCGCCCAGCCGGGTCAGCCGGTGGCGTCGCAGCTGGCCGATCATCGCCGCGTGTGAACGGTTGGGGGGTCGTCGGTCCGCGATCAAATGACTCCGGCTGAAACGGCTCTGCCGTGAATGGTTCTGTTGTGTCGGTCACGGGAGGGAAAGGTTCCGGATCAGTTCCACCGCCGAAATCGAGCAGCGGCTGGACAGGCTCACTGGTCGCGGGGACGTCTTCCACCAGCGGAGTGTTACCACCGCCAAATGACTCAAATTCCGGTTCGGGCGGAAACGTGGCCGCCGCCGGACGAGTGCCCGCGTCCGGTGTGGGTTGCAGCGTGTTTTCGTCTTCTCGATAGAACGGCCCGGGATCCGTCGTGCCCGTTGAACGTGCGGCAGGCACGTCATTTTCACCATTCACAAACAGCAGAGGGTCTGTGCTTCCGGCAGGCACGGCGGCTGTGGCAGCGGTGCCTGTGTCGGCGGCAGCGGCCGGATCGAACAACGGAGCGTCGTCAGCCTGAAACGAGGGAAAATCTTCAAAGTCTGGTGGGTCACCGGCGGCGGCGGTGTCCGCCATGACGGGCGTGTCGGTGCCTGACTGAAACGGCTCAAATCGTCCGCCGCTCAGGTCGGATGCCCTTGTGCCGGAACCTGTGTCGCCAATAAATGCCGTTGGCTCAACGGTGTTGGATTGGGAGACCGTCTGAGCGGGCGTGCCGGATGGCCCCGCCGCACCGCCCTGATAGTTGGCCGCCACGGCTGTCACATCATCTGTTCCCGCGGTGTCGGCAAGGAACGGATTCGGACCTTCCACCAGGTCGTTTAACTGCACATTGGTGTCCACAGGAGCGGCCGCAAGCGGTTCTTCCTGTCCGTCGAAAAACGGCAGGGCGGGTTCATCGCTGCCCGGCTCGGAACCACCAAAATCGGGACTCTGCCCTGCAAGCAGACGATCAAAGTCGGACTCCGCCTGAGGGGTCACTGTTTGGTCGCCCGCCTGCGCGCCAGCCACCAGTGATTCCAGATCCGCATCCGGCGGATTCTGTGTTTCGGTCGTCTGCTGCCGGAGATTGTTCCCGACTTCGACAATGACCAAAGTGCCGATGCCAATCACACCGACGACAGCAACTGTTTTCCAGAATGAGCCTTGCATGGGAATCCTTCCCCGGCCAGTTAAACACACGCAGCCCGTTCCCCCGGCTGCGCAAAACTTCCATGGACGCCGGAGTTCTACCAGAACCCCTTTTTTTCAGGAAGACGTGTTTCCCCCGAGGAAACACGCGGATTTCGGTAAAAATTGCCGCAGCGATGTCTCGGAGGGGTGTGAGGAGTGAGTATCCTCCGCAAGGGTGGTCGAGTGTCGAGAGCTGTCGCCATCGTCCTCACCAGCCGGGGGTGGGACCAGTTTCAGGTGCCTGCGAAAACCGGAGATCTCTGCGAGCGTGTTATGGCCAAATGTGATCAGGGCTATTTGTGTGATGTGTGCGGCGAAGAAGTGGACAACATCAGCGAAAGCGACCTGTATCTGCGGTTCGTGACCGGCCAGATCACGTCACAGGCGCTGCTGGCCAGCCCGGAGCGTCATCTGAAATGCAATCCCATCGTGGCGCAGTTTATTGTGGCCGAACAGTTCGAGACGCCGACAGCCGACGGGCCGTTTGCCAAATCGGAAATGGATCCCCCGTATGTGGCCGAACAGGAAGACTTAATGACCCGTGGCTGGCAGCGGCTGCAGGAGCTCTACGAGATCAGCGACCAGACTCCGCTGACTGACTACCCACTGCCCGAATTTCGCAGATCGACCTCCGATCGCTGAACGCCGCAGGGCGAATCGGGCAACATCGCCCATCATTGGCCACAAACGGAAAATTTCCCGGCAGAGCATGTGGCCGCAGGGGGAGGTGCGAAACACAATGCGTGCCTGCCAGGCAGTCCGTTTTTCTTCCGTGACGGCAATGACATGACGCAAATCCGAGTGATCGATTCTCATACCGGCGGCGAGCCCACACGAGTGATCGTGGAGGGTGGTCCCAACCTGGGCGGGGGGCCGCTGTCGGAGCGACTCAATCGTTTTCGAGACGAGTATGACGACATTCGCACGGCCGTGATTCTCGAACCGCGAGGATCGGATGTGCTGGTCGGCGCGTTGCTGTGCGAACCGGAAGATCCCACATGCGCTTCCGGCGTGATCTTTTTCAACAACGCCGGGTATCTGCATATGTGCGGTCACGGCACGATCGGCTTTGTCGTCACGCTGGCGCACATGGGCCAGATCGGTCCGGGACTGCACAAGATTGAAACGCCCGTCGGAATCGTGACGGCCGAGCTGCTGGACGATCATCGGGTGCGCATTCACAACGTTCCCTCCTATCGTTACCGCACCGAAGTGTCTGTTGACGTGCCAGGTTACGGCGACGTGGTGGGAGACATTGCGTGGGGCGGCAACTGGTTCTTTCTGGCCTCGCAGCATGGACGGCAGCTGGCGCTGGAGCGGACGGGGGAACTGACGCAGTTTGCCCTCGCGCTGCGCGATGAGCTGCACGCCCGTGAAATCACGGGGCATGACGGCGGCGAGATCGATCACATTGAACTGTTCGGCCCGGCTTCTGACCCAACCCGTGCCGACAGCCGCAATTTCGTCCTGTGCCCAGGCGCCGCCTATGACCGATCTCCCTGTGGCACAGGAACGAGTGCGAAGCTCGCCTGTCTGGCGGCTGCCGGTCGGCTGGAAGCAGGCCAGACATGGCGACAGGAAAGTATTGTGGGCACCTGCTTTGAAGGTGTCTGGCGGCCGGCAGAAAATGTGGCCGTGCCGGACGGAGCAGCGGCTGCTGTGATCCCCTCCATCACAGGCTCGGCCTGGGTCACCGCCGAATCAAATCTCATTCTTTCTGACAGTGACCCGTTTCGTGCGGGAATTCAGTTATGAGCAAGCACACCATCATCGTTGGCGGCGGCGTGATTGGCGCGTTCTGCGGCTACTACCTGGCCCGATCAGGTCGCCGCGTCACGATCATCGACAAAGGCGAATTTGGTGCCGGCTGCTCCCACGGCAACTGTGGCTATGTGTCCCCCAGTCATGTGCTGCCGCTGCCCGGTCCCGGCCAGCTGGCATATGGACTGAAGGGCCTGCTGGCTCGCTCGGGGCCGCTGCGGATCCGTCCAGGCAGGAATCTGTCGTTGTGGTCGTGGCTGCTGAAATTCGGCCGTCGCTGCAATCGCCGCGACCAGCTGCAGGCCGGAGCCGCCCGTACGGCCCTGCTGGAATCTTCCAGAAAGTTGTATGCCGATGTCGTGGAATCCGAAGACCTCGATGTGGAATTCACGACGGACGGCCTGCTGTTCGTGTTTCGCGACCCGCAGCACTTTGACCACTTCGCACAGACCGACGCGCTGCTGCGGGACAAATTTCAGGTGGCCGCCGAACCCGTTGATGGCACCGCTTTAGTCGAAATGGAACCCGCTCTGAAACCCGGCCTGGCTGGCGCCTGGCACTACAAAAACGACGCTCATCTGCGTCCTGACCGCCTGATGTCGGAAATGAGACGACTGCTGCTGCAGCAGGGCGTCGAAATTCTCAGCGGCCACACGATGACCGCCATTTTGCCCGGCAAAGGAGCCGCCACGGGCGTCAAAACACAAACCGCCGCCGGCTATGCCGATTTCTCAGCGGACGAAATCGTGGTCGCCACCGGTCCGCTCACGCCCATGCTCAACGAGACGCTCGGCTGTCGCATCCCCATCCAGCCGGGCAAAGGCTACTCGATCACCATGGCCCGGCCGAACGTGTGCCCACGCTACCCCATGCTGCTGGAGGAAGCACATGTCGGCATCACTCCGTTTGAACGCGGGTATCGAATCGGCAGTACGATGGAGCTGTCCGGCTACAACGACACGCTGGATCGCGGTCGGCTGAATTACCTCCGCGAAGGCGCTGCCGAGTATTTGGTGGAACCCACGGCCGATCCGGTGGAAGAAGAGTGGTTCGGCTGGCGACCGATGACCTGGGACGGGCTGCCCTATATCGATCGCACGCCGCGCTACTCCAACGTCTGGGTGGCGGCCGGTCACAATATGCTGGGTTTAAGTATGGGCACTGCCACCGGAAAGCTGATGGCCGAACTGATGAACGAACAACGGCCGCACATCGACCCGCAGCCCTTCCGCATCGGCCGCCGGTAAAGCGGCGCCAGACCTGGAATCGGGGCAGCGGCAGTCGTGCATTCCACGACAGAACTGCTTACGATCGGAGTTGCACCATTTTTTCCCGAATGAATTCGGCATCAACAGGTCGCCGCCATGATCAGCCCCAAGCTGTATAAGAGCAGCCGGTTCTACGATTTCTTTATCAAAGCGCTGGGTTACGAAAGCAGCATCGATCGCTTCCTGCGCAGCCTGACTCTGGAATGCGGCGATGAGTGCCGCGTGCTGGATGCCGGGTGCGGGACGGGCCTTTTGGGACTGCATTTTCTGCAGCGGTTCCCCAACAGTCGGCTGCACGCCACCGACCTGGAACCCAACTTCCTGCAGGCAACGCTCACCAATGCAGAATCTCAGGGGGTGGATCGTGAGCGCATCTCGGTGGGTGTGGCCAACATTTCTCAGCCGCACATCACCACCTGCCTGGAAGGCAACACGACACAGCTGGAAGAAGGCTCATTTGACGTCATTTGCATTGGAGCCGTTGTGGGTTACGCAGACGATATCGAAGTGGCGCTGCAGCAACTGGTACGACTGCTGGCTCCCGGTGGCTATCTGATCAACATTGAGATGAACGAAAGCCCGTCCGGTCAGTACGTATCACGCCGCTTTCACTATCAGAACATCAAGCTGCATCGCATGTGCGAAGTGCTGACCGAAGCCGGCTGCCAGGTCGAAGCCCGCCGATTCAAAGCCCGACATCTGCCCGCCAAACTGACCCGCACGGGAATCGTGGCACGAAGGACGGCGGCATCCTGACGACGGATCACGCCAGCGCTCTGCCTTGAGCCGTTTGCTGAGCGGCCTCTGCTTCGGCGGCCGTTGCCTACTTCGCCTTGACGGCCGTTGTTCCATCCGCCTGGTCTCGGACACCATTTTTCGGAGCAGCTCTCTCATGGGCAGCGTTGTTTCGAACGGCCGTTTGTCGTTCCCGAATGATCTTCTGAGGGTCGGCAGGATCGTCTTCGATCGACACGTACTTTCTCAGGTCACGCAGCGCGATCACCGTGTAGTCGTTCAGCGACAGGTATTTCATGTACGCTTCAAACTGCTGCTGTGGTGAATTGACCCAACTGTGGGCTGTATCCGGCACGCCATGAAACTGCAGCACGGCCACTCGTCCGTCCTTTGCCTGGGAGACCGCGCGGATAAGATCCTGCATCGTCCAGTCGGGTCTTGCGTCACCCGCAGAAGGCACGAGCAGCGAATGATCGCGTCCCGGCTCATAAGCAAACCCTCGACCTTTGTCATACGGATACTCGGGCGTTCCTCCGCGGCGGGCAAACACAATGCCTTTTTGCCGCAGCCCGGCGAAGGCCTTCTCCGAGGTCGCGTTCGCCGGCCAGGCAAATGTCACCGGCTGGGGGATCCCGTGTTTGCGGCACTGCTCATTGATACCGTCCAGCTGTTCAGCCAGCCGCGGCACGGCCGCATCGTTGATACCCACGTGATCACGCGTGTGATTGCCGATTTCAAATCCCATGCGGTGCAGTTCCGCAATCTGCTCCCACGTCATGTAGTCCTGCTTGTTGGTGCGAAAATCGAACCCTTCCGTGATGAAGAACGTCGCGCCAAACCCGTAGTCGCGCAGCAAGGGGGCAGCGACCGTGTAATGAGACAGAGCCGAATCATCAAACGTGAGCACCACAAGGCGATCGGGAATCGGGTCCGCCGGACGCGCCGAGGAGCCGACGAAAAGAAACACGGACGAAACCAGGGCCAGACGGCAGACAAAGATCTCAGGTGCGAACAATCGTCGTCTCACGGTCACCTCCCCGTCGTCGCCCGTAATCGTCCGTCGAACTTCCCTATTTCAGTTTGCCCGCTTTGCGGAGAGCCCCTTCACGCCGTGCTCGAAACTCGGCCGACAAACGAACGGCCTTCTGGCGATCTGCGTCGTCATAGTCCCAGAATTCCTGCACCACTTTTTCGCAGTCCGGGTAGTGAGAGCCATCGTCTTTCACCTGCTGACGCAGTTCGGCGAACTGCTGTTTCAACTGGTCACGCACATCCGCATAGGCCGGATCGTCGTAGACGTTATTCAGTTCCTGCGGATCTTTGGACAGATCATACAGCTCCCAGGCAGGCGGCGTCTGATCGCCCCCTTTGTAGTTGCAGCCGTAAAAATAGATCAGCTTGTGTGACTTGGTGCGGATCGCCATCTCGCCTGGATTGTCATGGTGTGCCATGTGCATCCAGTAGCGGTAGTAGGCAGCCTGCTTCCAGTCGGCCGGCTCTTTGCCTGTTTCGCAGATCGAGCGGAAAGAGCGTCCCTGGACCGACGCGGGAATCTCAGCGCCAGCATAGTCCAGCATCAGCGCGGGAAAGTCCACGTTTTCAATCATCGCATCACTGCGCTGACCGGCCGGGATGGCGGCCGGATAACGCACAATCAGCGGCATCCGCTGAGACGGATCATAGGCCCAGCGTTTGTCCTGGTAGTCGCGTTCACCAAGCCAGAATCCCTGATCGCCCGTGTAAACGATCAGCGTATTGTCATACAGGCCTTCGGCCTTCAGGTAGTCAAACAGGCGCTTCAGATTGTCGTCCACGCCCTTCACACAGCGGAGGTACTTTTTCAGATACGCCTGATAGGCCATACGTTTGATGTCGTAGTCTGACAGATCTTTGTCGCCGTAGTCCCACTGAAACTCTTTGGGAAACTTCTTCGGCAGATCAAACGCGTAGGAACGACGAGGATTGCGACGGCCGATCGACGTGCCAATGTGCGGCACCAACTCATCGTTGTGGCCCCGGGTGGCCAGTGATCCCCAGGTATCCGGCATGTCCCACAGTGTGGCTGGCTCTGGAATCTGCACGTCGGCCAGATACGAATCGTAGCGGGGCGCACTTTCAAAGTAATCGTGTGGTGCCTTGTACTGATGACACAAAAAGAAGGGCTTGTCAGGATCGCGTGTTTCTTTAAACCACGCCAGCGTGGCGTCCGTGATCGCATCTGACGAATGCATGCCTTTGTTCACCACAACGTTCTTCGGCCAGGGCTTTTCTCCCTGCACGCGAAACTCCGTGTTGAAGTACTTGCCCTGGCCGGGCAGCACCTTGTAGTAGTCGAAGTTGGGTTCCACTTTCAGATGCCACTTACCAACAATCGCCGTCTGATAGCCGGCTTTGCGCATCTGCACAGCCAGCATCTGTTTTGCCGGCTCAATTCGCCCACCCAGATCAAACACACCGTTCACATGGTCATACTGCCCCGTGATGATGCAGGCGCGAGAGGGTGTGCAGATGGAGTTGGTGCAGAACGCGTTGTCAAAACAGATCCCTTCCGCGGCCAGCGAGTCAATCGTCGGGGTGGGGTCCAGCCCCTTGAGCAGCGTGGCATAAGCGCCAATCGCCTGCGTCGTGTGATCGTCCGACATGATAAACAGAATGTTGGGTCGATCGGCCGCAGTGCTGCGTGATCCGGTTAGCCCGGCCAGCAGGCAGAAAACAAGGGTGGCGCGCATGGCGAGTTCTTCGTGCAGGTGTTGTGTGAAGTTGTGATGGAAAAAACGCCCGGTGCACTCACACCGGGCTCGCTGCGTTCGTTCAAATGTCAAATGCGACCGATCCGGGAAATCGAATCAGCGTGCGGCCGTCTTCTCCGGCGTTGCGGGCAGCTGTCTGATGGCCACGTAGCGGAATTCAACCGGATCGTTGTGGCCGGCGAATCCAAAGAATCCACTGCGGCGGTCTTTGCCCGGGTGTGGACGTTCGGCCATGAACTCAGTCACCTGAGACAAATCGGTCCTGAGAATCACGTTGCCGTTCAGCTCCACGGTAATGGTGCTGCCATCGACAGTGACCTGCTGGAAATTCCACTCTCCGGTCGGACGCAGATAGCCTCGGTAAGCGGGCGACATGCCGTAGGCGGATCCGTGGTACTGGCGGTCATCCAGCTTTGCGTATTTGGGGTGTTCGGAGTCCAGAATCTGCAGCTCGCACATGCCCGCATAGGCAACATCACCCTGACCGGGCGAACGAATGGCCAGTCCATTGTTGCCGCCGGGCGGCAGCTTGAATTCGATTCTGGCAACAAAGTTCGCGTACTCTTTGTTGTGCAGCAGCAGACCGCCATGCTTTTCCTTGCAGCGAATCGCGCCATTGCGAACTTCGTAGTTATCAACGGCCCCTTTCCAGCCCGTCAGGTCTTCTCCATTGAACAGGCTGGCAAACGCCTGGCCTTCATGGGCACGCAGTCGCTCGTTGGCTTCTTCGGCCGATATGTTTCGGACAAACACATTCCGCCAGCGAATTTCACCACCGTGTGTCTGCAGCTGAATGGGGCCGGTGGCCGCCAGCGGAGCCTTGCGATCCCAGTAGTTTTCCATAATCGCATGGTTCACGACGAGCTGATCATTCAGGTAAACCGTTGTGCGTGCGCCCAGCTGAATGATGCGAAACGTGTTCCACTCACCGAAGGGGCGATCTGCCAGAACGAAGGGATTCTTCCCTGGGGCTCCGGCCGAGTTGTTCCACAGTCCGCCGCTGCCCATGTCGGCATCGATGCGGTACTTACCGGGATCCGTGTAATCCCAGATCTGCACCTGAGGAGTCCCCTTCAGGTAAATGCCGCTGTCTGCTCGTGCCACCGTCTTGTAGTCAATCAGCAGTTCGTAATCGGCAAAGTGTTCTTTGGTGGTCAGGTAAGGCCCTTTGCCGTCATTGACCAGTTCGCCGTCCTGTACTGTCCAGTGCGTGGCAGCATCCTTCATCCACTCTGCCAGTTTATCGCCGCGAGCACCGTCCTCCATGGCGGCCAGTTTGCCGGGGTCAAAATGAGGCCGGGCTTCCCAGCCATTCAAGTCTCGACCATTAAACAGCGGACGGAATCCCTCGGGGGCATTCTGCGCCATGCCCGGGACAGTCATGGAAAGAGTAATGGAGAACAACAGGAGAAGGCGTCGCATAAGGAAGGGTCCTGAACAGAAGTCAATGGGTGGGAATGCCAAGTTAACCAAAACCCGCAGCGATGCAAACCGTCGTGACGGGTCGTCCGAGCGTTGCTCGCATTCTGTATGCAGGGCCCCGAACAGTCGCACCTCAGTTGCTGACAGCCCCCCTGGTGCTGCGAAATTTCGGCTGGTTCCCACTGGCGCCACCGCCGTGTTCTGCTATTGTGATGTCATGATTGAAGGAGCAATGCACCATTTTCGGGGGATCGGCCCGGTTCGGCTGGGGCAGCTGCATGAAGCGGGCATCCGCACATGGCAGGACGTGCTGCAACAGCAGGCCTCCATTAGCGAGACCCTCAGGGCCGAAGTGGTGCAGGAGGCCGAACGCTGCCTGGAAGCTTTGGAGCAGGACGACATCCCGTTTTTCGTGGAGCGGCTGTTTCCCCACGATCGCTGGCGGATTCTGAATCGCTACATCGATCGCTGTTCCTTCTTCGACATCGAGACAACAGGTCTGGAATACGACGACACCATCACCATGGTGGTGTGCTGGCACAAAGATCGGCTGCACACATTTATCGAACACGAAAACCTGGACGATTTTCTGGATCTGCTGGACGACGTGGATCTGCTGGTGTCGTTCAATGGTTCCACGTTTGACGTGCCACGCGTTCTGGATGGATTTCACATTCCAGAACTGCCGTGCCCCCACTTTGATCTGCGGTGGCCGTGCTACCACAAGAATCTGTCCGGGGGGTTAAAACAGGTGACCGCACGGCTGGGCATCGACCGACCGGACGACCTGCAGGATGTCGACGGCAGTCTGGCTGTCGTGCTGTGGAATCGCTGGCTCCAGCAGCGGGATGAAGCCGCCAGGCAGCAGCTGATTCGTTACTGCGGCGCCGACGTGATGCTGCTCAAACCCCTGTCACAGGTCATTGGCGGGCATCGCATTCAGCTGGCTGAAGATTTTTGGGACCAGCTGCCGGCTTCTGTTGAGGCGCCCGCAGCACCGTCTCTGGATGACCGTCGACGGCAGTTTCTGACCAATGTGTTTGGTACGGCCAGCCCCACTCGACTGCGAACCCGCCGCTGAACGGTGGGTCCCGCGTCGGGCGGCTTTCGTCCGGGCAGACCACGTCCTTCAGAACGCACCGAATTGCCGACAGGAGGCCCAATCCGGCGACAGCTCGCGCGCGTTGCCGGTACACTGTGGCCGGCGACCAGCCTTTGTGTTTCCTGAAGCGCCACGCACAACCGACATGCCGGATTCCACATTTCCCAAAACCTGCCGCCTGCGTAACACGACGGAATTCCGTCGCTGTTATGACGGCGTCCGCGCGGGTGACGATCACCTGCTGCTGTTTGCCGTTTGCAATACAGTCGGTGTGGCGCGGGCAGGCGTGAGTGTGTCCAAAAAACACGGCAACGCGGTGGCTCGCAATCGTCGCAAAAGGCTGTTGCGGGAAGCCTTCCGGCAACATCGCCTGAGCGTGTCTCAGAACGTGGATTTTGTGCTGGTCCCCCGACAGAGAAAAGATTCCACTCTGCGCGATTATGCGGCCTCTTTTCGTCGGCTGTCGGCAAGGCTGCTGAAGAAGATAGAAAAGCAGAATTCCGCGGACTCCAAATCATGAAGTGGCTCCGACAGCTGGTGAAGCTTCCCGGCGAGCTGGCTATACTGTGCGTTCGCGGCTACCAAAAGCTGCTCAGCCCGCTTCTGGGACAAACGTGTCGATTTCAACCCACATGCAGCCAATACTTTGTTCTTGCCGTTCGCAAGTACGGCCTGATCACAGGACTCTGGAAAGGAACGTGGCGAATCTGCCGCTGCCATCCATGGAACCCCGGAGGACATGATCCCCCCTGACGCCCCGGCCACCGCCATCTGCTCCTCTGGCATGCTGTGCCCGGACGGTCGGCGACCGCCACGAAGATCGATGGCCACAGTGGCTTGAGATCGTGACTGACTTTCACGATGTTTGGGAAACATCGTCCACTCGCGAACTGACAGGCCCGATACCGGCCCACCCAGGCTCGCCTCACCGAAACATTCGGACACTCAGGAAATCACAACCGCATGGAAAGCAAGGCAATGGAAGGTACTGCCCGATTGACTCGCATGCGCCGCGGCAAGTCGGCTCCCAACCAGCGGGAGTTATTCCTGCACGATGTTTATGGGCCGGAAGACGAACTGCCCGAGTCACTGGAGCTCGATCTGGATGTCCGCGACCCGGATACCATTTCCGAGCTGTGCCGTCAGTCGCCCGAAGCGCGGGATGACTTTGCGCTGCAGGCTCTGCGAATTGGCGTGCTGGCTCTGCGGCAGGCGCGGGGCGTTGTGGATGGAGATGCGGTCCGCAAGGAAAGTGACCGGCTGCTGAAAAGCATGCACGACCGCATGAATCAGCATGCGGAGGCCGTGCAGACACGTCTGAGCGATGTGCTGCGGCAGTATTTTGATCCGCAGGATGGTCGCTTTCATGAACGTCTGGACCGCCTGATCCGCCGCGATGGAGAGCTGGAAGAAATCATGCGGCGACAGGTGGGCGAAGAAGACTCAACCCTGCGACGCACGCTGATCACTCATCTGGGGGAGGAAAGCAAGCTGATGAAGCTGCTCAGTCCCGATGAGAGTCGTGGGCTGCTGTCGGCCATGAAAGAAACACTGGAGATGCAGCTGAACGCTCAGCGTGACCACGTGCTGCAGCAGTTCTCTCTGGACAACCGCGACGGCGCTCTGTGCCGCTTTCTGGGTGAACTGGCGGACCGCCAGGGGGACATGTCCGACAAACTGGAGAAACGCATCGACGATGTGGTGCGAGAATTTTCGCTGGACGACGAACAGTCGGCCCTGAGCCGACTGGTGCAAAATGTCGATCGCGCCCAGCGGACCATTACCAGTGAGTTTTCACTCGATCAGGAAGAGTCGGCGCTGTCACGTCTGAAGCAACTGCTGGAAAAGACAAACACGACCATCCACCAGCAGCTGTCTTTGGACGATGACGAATCGCCACTGGCGCGATTGAAGCGCGAAATGAGCAAGCTGCTGGAAGAGCAGAATAAGTCATCGCAGGAGTTTCAGCAGGAAGTTCGAGTGGCCCTGGAAAGCATGCAGGTCCGCAAAGACGAAGCGAATCGGTCCACCCGTCACGGCAGCATTTTTGAAGAGGCGGTGGACGCCTTTGTGAAACGCGAATCCACCCATGTCGGTGACGTGGCCTCGGCCACTGGCAGCAAAACGGGGCTGATCCGCAACTCCAAAGTGGGCGACATCGTGATCGAGATGGGACCGGAAACAGCGGCGCCGGAAGCAAGGATCGTCATTGAAGCCAAGGAAGACCGCAGCTACACGATTGCCAACGCCCGCGCCGAAATTGAAGTCGCCCGCAAGAATCGAGACTCGCAGGTGGGCATCTTTGTGTTCTCTGCCCGCACGGCGGCGGCGGATATCGAATCGTTCGCACGCTACGGCGATGACATGATTGTCGTGTGGGATGCTGAGGATCCGTCGACCGACGCTTATCTCAAAGCTGCCATCAGTGTCGCCCGTGCCCTGTGCGTGCGGCGGAATCGATCCCGGGAGGCCTCAGCCGCCGACTTCGAGCAGGTTGATCGCGCGATTCTGGAGATCGAAAAACAGGCGACCAAATTTGATGACATCGAACGATTGACGGGCACAATCCGCAGCAATGCTGACAAAGTGCTGCAGAAACTGGCCACCTGTCGCAAATCGTTTGATCGCCAGACGCAGATCCTCGTGGAGCAAACAGACATTCTCAAAGATGTGCTCGATCGGCGTGAGCGGTTGTATTGACCCTCATCATCAGCTGCCAGATGCCTGGCCAGGTGCTGTCGCCAGGCGACAGCCCCGCCCGCCGTCCCGCCCCGCCCGTCGTGCCCGCCCCACCCGTCGCGATTCCGTAAACCGTACCGCTGTGGCTGATGGCCGTGAGTCGCGTGGAAATTCGGGCGTGCGGACAAATTTGACCGACAACCCGCCGGCCATCA
The DNA here is from genome assembly GCA_024742875.1 of Planctomycetaceae bacterium. Lineage (GTDB taxonomy): Bacteria > Planctomycetota > Planctomycetia > Planctomycetales > Planctomycetaceae > Fuerstiella. The sequence continues at coordinate 96,603 of JANSXP010000002.1, forward strand.
CACACAGTGTTGTTCGCCCGACAATGACCGGCTGACAGCGAAGTGTGGCGATCTACGGGTTCGATCCGGCAGTCCGTTGTAAACACGCGGGATTCTGCGTATTTTCGCCAAACAACCCATTATGGCGTTTCGCCCGCAACCCTATGTGAAAGACCGAGGCATGGCTGTATCCGGCATTGTTGAGCGACTTTTTCGATCCTCTCGTTCGCGTCTTCGGCAACGAGGTCCAGGTCAGCACCGTCATGTCAGTGTGGAATCGCTCGAGCAACGGGCCCTGTTGACGCTGCTCGGCAGTGAGTTCACGGTCCGTAATACTTTTCAGTCCAACCTGGGAACGGGGGGGACGGAAGTGGACAACGGCGATCCGGTCACGGCGACCGCCAGCGATGCGGATCCGGAACTCACGTCTTTCGCCGGTCAGTACGACATCAATGTCACCGCGAACAGCATCGAACTGGAGTTCAATCATGATCCGGCTTCCGGCGCAGATCCTTCCGGCACTCAGGCCGACGGAACGTTTGATCGCTATTACTTCGACTTCGTTCTCCCGACGAATCACTTCCTGACGGCTGTGGCCGTGTCACCCACCTCTGTTCTGCAGCCGACGGTCACCGTGCTGGATGATGACTCACTGGTGGTGGAAATCGGCCCCGGCAGCGTCATCGGGAACGGACAGGATGTGCTTATTGATGTTGGCACCAGTGTTCGCGGGTCGGATGTCAGCGGCCGCATCTGGCAGGACATTAACAACGACGGCATTCGCAATCCCAATGAGGGCTGGCTCAACGGGTTCGAAGTCGAACTGCAGACACCCACCGGCGAATTCCTCGAACGCACCGTGTCACAGGACATCGACCTGAACAGCGATGGCCAGATCGATCCTGCCACCGAACGCGGCGTGTATCTGTTCCAAAGCGTGCAGACCGGCAGCTATCGCGTCGCACAGACGCCTCGCGCCCAGTGGGTGCAGACCAGTCCGGTCGAATCCGGAGGCAGCGATCCGGCTCTGATTCAGCTGCGCAACGATCTGGGGCTGGTTCCGTCTGACAATGAGTTTTTCAACTACGCCGGACTGCAGGAAAAGTGGCTGCCGAGTGAATCCGGCACGTGGTACTACATCACGCCGGACGGCGTACTGACCGAATGGGATGGCACCAGCACCATCGCCAACCTGATGGGCACAGCTGTGACGACACTGCCCGTTGAAGTTTACAACGATCCCTCGCTGCTGACCGCAGCCGCGCCACCGGCCACGCAGACCATCGACGTGGTCAACTTTGATCCGGCCGCGGGACCGGACTTTGGCAACTACATCGCCCCGCCGGAGTCCTGGGGAATCGGCAGCCTGAATTTCGAAACCAACACCGTGGACTTCATTTGGCACCCGGCCGAAATCCTGCCGGTGGGCAGCATTCAGATCTGGATTTCTGACCTGGGCGCGAATCAGCAGCTGGATCTGGTCAGCGGACTCACAGGAGAAGCGTACACCCGCTCAGGATTTGCCGATGGCCGCTATCGTGCGTGGGCCCGCATTGAATACGAGGCCGGGGTTTTCTCAGCGTGGACGCGGGCGGTCGACTTTGAGTTTCAGCGGGACGCTTTGGTGCTGCCGTTTAACTCGGGACTGAATGCCGGGATCGATGGCACCCCCACGGTAGGCTGGGCGGCTGTGCCCGGCGCTGTGAGCTACGACCTGGCAATCGAAGAAATTCGCGACAGTGAAGGCAACATCATTTCCCCCGCCTACAGCGCGTATGGCGTCACGGGAACATCGCATCGTATCGCCGCACAGCGAATCCTGGGCGTGCACCAGATCCGCTTGCGAGCCAACTTCGCCGACGGCAGCAGGACGCCATTCAGCGCGACCCAGCCACTGATCGTCAGCGGTCGCCCCACCGTGTCCGTGAGTGGCAACGTGATCAGCTGGGATGCCGTGCAGGCAGCAACACAGTACGAAGTGTGGGTCGACAGCATCGATGCCGCCGGCCAGCGGATCACTCGTCAGTTCTACTATGAGCCGGATGTGCATAGCTTGAGCTACACGCTGCCCGGCACGCCGCCGCGCGGTCGCTACTCCGTCTGGGTACGAGCGATTCGCGCTGAAGACGGCCTGCGGATGCCGTCTTACTGGAGTGCACCGGTTGTGTTTCAGGTCGCCAGTCACACAGACGAACAGATCGAACTGCTGCCCGAAGCTCTGCTCACCCGGTTCGAAACGGACGATGCCATTGCTGATCGCCAGGACGTGCTCCCGGCCGGTCGACCGACTCCGACTCGGCCGGAAACTCCAGCAGGCGAGCACACGCCGGCCGCAACCGCCAGCACAGATGAGCGTGAACTGCTGCAGGTGATGCAGGAAATCGCCGCCGGTGAACTGCTCGACGCGGCCAGCTAACCGACGCGCTCAGATGGAGACTTCAACGGCTTCTGTCAGTCATGGCAGGAGCCGTTTTTTTTTGGCGACCGAATCAAATGGCGGCGAACGCGGCGAGGGTAGCAACAACACGTAGTTCTCTGTGTGGAACGGGGCACGGACGCCTCAAAGTCTCGCTGACTTCACCCGTTTCAAGGGCAGTCGGCATGAACAGTCACCCGAAGCGGCAGAATCTGCCGGTGGCCCGCCTCTTCAATACTTCCCTCATTCGGCAGTTTGCCGGGGATTTTGGCGTTCGTCAGTCCCCCTGACTTTCAGACCTACCCTCAAAGGGGGCGTGTTGCAATATACTCCGCCCACCTCACTCACCTCTTCGTACAGGCCTGGATATGCCCACTCGACGTTCTCACCGGTCACGAATGCAGTCTTTGCCAGGTCAGTCTCTGTCATCGTTCCCAGTCTGCGCCATCGAATCGCTGGAGCCGCGGCAATTGCTCAGCGCCACAGGAACCGGTGATCAAACCGACGGCACTCTGCGCACCATTGAAGTGTCGGACTACGTCGCTTCCAAGAATCAGTATCTGTCCATTGAAGAGGCGCATCTGGCCGGAAGTGAAATCCACATCCTGACGACGGTTCTGGATTATCCGTTCAGCCACACTTTGAGTGCATCAACGGCAGACGAGCCGCATCCTGCCAGCATCCGTCTGGACGTGGCGGCCGATCTTCCGATCCGCGTATTCCGCATTGATGCCCCCGAACAAAGCACGGCAGAATCTGTCGACAGCTACGCAACCTTCCACCGGTTGCTGGCCGAACAGGACACCGAACAGCTGTATGCCCGCGTGGATCCGGCACTTAGTGAATGGCGAGAATCAGTGCTCAATGATCTCCTCGCGGCTGCGCAGCGGGAGTATGGGGATCAGTTTGGACAGGAGTCGGAACGCCCGAGTTATGGCTACGTGGAAGTGATGCCCATCGCGGAGGAGAATCCGGACCGCGTGATTCGCTTTCTCGACAGCGCGGCAACTGTGGTGAATTCGTTCTCAGAAACCAATAACCAGATCACCGGTGTCGATGAGGCGGACATCGTGGAAACAGATGGTCGGTATCTGTATTCAGTATCCGGCAGCGAGCTGATCATCACTTCCGCAGCAGGGGAAAACGAGCCGGCGGCAGTGGTCTCGCGAACCCAGCTGGCCTCGAATCGTCACCACGGAATGTTTCTGCATGACGGACGCCTGACGATCATCTCTCAGGAATCCGCCATACAATCCATCAGTCGCGCGCTCACCTACTGGGGAGTTCGGCCGCAGACTGTCCGCACCGTCGTCAGCGTGATGGATGTCAGCGATCCCACCTCTCCCACACTGCAGCAGGAAACCGTGATTGACGGCTATGTGCAGACGGCGCGGGCGGTTGATAACAACGTGTATGTGCTGGTTTCCAACAGCGCGGGCGTACCCCGGCTGCCGATGCCCTGGTCGGTGTTTGACTCGGAGTCCTCCACCAGCTACCGCACGGAGAATTTTCACGACTACGCACAACGGCTGCGAATCGAAGTCCAATCTCTCACGCCGCCGTCGGTTTATCAGCGAACCGTCGTGGACGACACGGTGACGCTGCAGCAGACCGGCTGGCTGAACACCGCCACAGAACAGATCGAGACGGGCTATGCCCAGCTGAACAGCATCGTGCAGTTTGACATGCGGTCTGACGAATCGACTCCTGTCGACTCGGTCAGTTTTCGCACCACGCGTTCCGGGACGTCTCACGTGTTTGCCACGGCAGACACAATCTATGTGGCCACCACACAGTATCCGGAACAGGAGTTTGCCGGTCTGTTCTTCCGGGGAAGCTCAGAGGCGATCACGCTGATCCGCAAAGTGGACCTTTCCGGCGAGCGCATGCAGCTGGCCGGCACAGGACAGGTCGAGGGTGTCCTCGAAAGTCAGTTTTCTGTGGATGAACACAACGGCTACCTGCGGGTGGCGACCACCACCAGTCCGTGGTCATCATCGCGGGCGGAAAATCATCTGTTCGTGCTGGAAGATATCGGGGACGAGCTCGTCGTCGTCGGCAGCCTGACGGGACTGGCCCCGGGCGAACGCATTTACTCAGCACGATTTGACGGTGATCGGGCGTGGATCGTCACGTTTCGTCGCATCGATCCGGTCTTTGCATTTGATCTGTCAGACCCGGCGAATCCCCGTCTTGTGGGGGAACTTAAGATTCCCGGGTTCTCAGAGCACCTGCAACTGATCGACGACAACCATCTGCTGGCCATTGGCCGGGAAGCCACCGAAGAGGGTTTCCAGCTGGGGCTGCAGGTGTCGCTGTTTGATGTGTCCACGCTTTCCGACCCACAGCTGCTGTTTCAGCGAACGCTGAACGAAGACGAAAACTTCTGGGGATATTCTGAAGCCCTGCATGAACATCATGCCTTTCACTACATCGCCGATCAGGGTCTGCTCGTGGTCCCCTACCATGATCGGCACTCCCACAGCGGTCTGATGACCCTGCGAATCGATCTGGAAAACGGGATCGATATCGTGGGACACATCAGTGCGGACGACAGTTACCAGGTCCGCCGCAGTGTGCGCATTGACGACCATCTTTACGGAATCGGCAACAACTCGATCATCGTCGCCGCACTCGATGCCCCCGACACGAGGCTGCACGAAGTCACGTTCCCCACAGGCCTGCGGGAGGATCGTCACTCGGTGCTGACTCGCTTTTTCGAAACTCTCACGGAACGCATCAGCATTCGCGAGTACATCGACAACACGGGAGAACGCTTTTCGCAGGTCGAACTGGGCGAATTCACTGGACAGATCGGGCCGCCGTCTGAGCAGTTCGACTTTGAGTTTGTCGTGAACAACGTGCAGACCGGCGTGGAGGCACTGCGGGAACGAACCGATCGGCCCGCGCTGCGACTGGACGAACTCGAAGAGCGACTGCCGGAAGGCACGTGGGAAATTCTGGTGCGAACCAGAAATCGACTGCTGGAGAATGCTCAGTGGGGCGACTGGATTCCCAGCGACGTGTTCAACGTGGGCCGCGATGAACCCGTGATGGTGTCCGACGGTCGGCTGTCGGAACTGTCGCCCGTATTGCAGTGGTCTGATATTCCCGATTTGGTGAACTCAGCCATCGTCGACGGAACGACCGAAACGCAATTCAATCCCGTTGATCACTTTGAAGTGTGGATCAGCGACGTGGCGGCCGGCCACATGGTGATCTACGACCGCGACGTGCCGGACACACAACTCAACCTCGATGCTCTGAAACCAGGCGATTACTACGCGTGGTTCCGGGGCATTTACGAGGATGGCACAGCCGCCGACTGGAGCCCGCGAACCGATTTTCAGATCCTCGGCAAGCCTTTGGAAATCGCAGCAGAAATCTTCTCCACGGCAGACCGCCTGCCTTCGTTCACCTGGGAGGCCGTGACAGAGGCGGTCAGCTATGAAATCCAGATCGTCCGTCCGGATGGCACCACAACAGTCTACATGGCCGACAGTCTGGCAGATGCCGAGCACGATCTGACCAGCCACCTGGCACCCGGCGAATACACGCTGCGTGTCCGCGCGATGCTGCTCTCTGGTCAGACGGAATGGGCCGAGCACACATTCACAATTGTTGATCGTCCGGCGCTAAATATTCAGGGCGGGCGAATTGACCTGATCGGCGTGGATGGCGCTTTACGGCCGGACGCTCAGGAGGCCGTGGAACTGTGGATTGGCAACGCGGCCACGAAAGAACGCGTGTTTCACAGTACACAGTGGACAGAATCCACGATTCGTGATTTCGTCAGTCAGTTCGGCCTCCACAACCAGGTGGGCGAGTACGAAGCGTGGGTTCGTCTGGTGGGCGAAGAGAATTCCAAATGGTCACACCGCCACTCTTTTGAAGTCTTCCATGACGCCATCAGTGTGGTGACTGCGGGTGACATAGCCGGAGGCGAGCAGCAGATTCTGTCCTGGCTGCCGGAAAACACGGTGGAAAGCTACGAAGTATTCATCCAGCGACATGGCCAGCCCGGTGCCTACTATCACCGATCCGGCCTGACGGGGTCGTCGCACGAGCTGGAAAAGCCACTGCCGGACGGCAGTTATCAGTACTGGATGCGGGGCAAACTGCCAAACGGACTGGGCTACACTCGCTGGACGCCCGCGATTGATCTGAACGTGCTGCAGACCGCCGCCCCGACTTTGACGTTTGGCAATGATGTGCTCACGTGGGACGCACCATCGGCCGCCGGTCACCATCACCTGTGGATCAACCGTGTTGACGAAGTCGGCAATCTGATGGAAGCTCGCATTGCCCACTTCCGCGAACTGACCGGACTGGAATTTCGCACCGAGTTTCTGCCAGACGGCCACTATCAGGGCTGGGTGCAGAGTTTCGTCGACACTCAGTCGGGAGTCCGACAAACCATCTGGAGCGACCGTCTCGATTTTGAAGTCACCACCATCGGCGACTTCATCGACCAGATTGATGATCAGATCGACGACGTGGTGGACGATGTGGTCGATCTGCTCAACGGTTTTTAGCCACGCGATGTCGACCGTCGGCAACGCCGGACGAAAACGATCTGCGTGAGTACGAGCCGCACAGCACCCGCACACTTTGGTCTGTGTCCCTGGCCCGCTAGACTTAGGTCACCTGATGTTGGAGACCATTTCCTTTGCGCCGGCGAGAATCTTGATGCGACTGCTTCCGGGTGTGACACGTCTGACGGGCCTGATGGTCCTGTTGCTGCTTTCGACCTCTGTGTTGCGGGCCGCTGATCGCCCCAACGTGGTATTTGCCTTTGCCGACGACTGGGGCCGCTACGCCAGCGCCTACGCGGCCATCGAGAAGGGAGGCCCCAGTGACGTTGTGCACACGCCCAACTTTGATCGCATTGCCAAAGAAGGCGTGCTGTTTACCAACGCGTACGTAAACGCGCCGTCCTGCACTCCGTGTCGCAGTTCGCTGCTCAGTGGACAGTACTTCTGGCGGACCGGTCGCGGCGCCATTTTGCAGGGCGCTCACTGGGACACCAGCATCCCCACCTATCCGACCATGCTGGAAGCGGCCGGATATCACATCGGCTATTCGAACAAGGTGTGGAGTCCAGGTGACAATCCTGATGCGCCGTTCGGCGGCAGTCGCAACCGCTACAACAAACAGGGCGGCCGCCACAACGCATTCAGTCAGTTTCTGGCCCGCAACCGAAACGATGTGGAGGGCGCCAAACAAACTCTGCTGAACGAAGTTCGAGGCAACTTTCAGGACTTTCTGAACGATCGTGAAAACGACGAGCCGCTGTGTTACTGGTGGGGCCCCACTAACTGCCATCGCAAATGGATTCAGGGATCCGGCAATGACTTCTGGGGGATCAATCCGGATGAACTGCAGGGACGCATGCCCGACTTTCTGCCCGATGTGCCCATCGTTCGCGAAGACTTTGCCGATTACCTGGGCGAAGCACAGGCGTTTGACGCGGGTCTGGGTGTGCTGATTGCCGAGCTGGAACGCATTGGAGAACTGGACAACACCATCATCATTGTCAGTGGCGACCACGGAGCGCCCGGTTTCCCTAACGGCAAATGCAATCTGTACGACTTTGGCACGCAGGTGCCGCTGGCCATTCGCTGGCCAAAACAAGTGCCCGCCAATCGCGTGGTGCACGACTTTGTCTGCCTGCCGGATCTGACCCCCACCATTCTGGAGGCAGCCGGTGAAGACGTGCCCGATGTCATGACCGGTCGCAGCCTGATGCCCGTTCTGACGTCTGACAAATCGGGCGTCGTGGATCCGCTGCGCGATGCCGTCATCGTGGGTCGCGAACGCCACGTGGCGGCCGCCCGCACAGACAATCTGCCCTATCCGCAGCGAGCGATTCGTACAAAGAACTTTCTGTACATTCGCAACTTCCGGCCGCAGCGCTGGCCGATGGGCACAGGACCTGGCTACGGGGCCGAAGGCACGATGCCGAGCTTTGAGCTGCTGCGTGAAAACACGTTCGTCGCTTTTGGTGACCTGGACGCCAGCCCCACCAAGGCCTGGATTGCGCTCAACTGTGAAAAGCGGGAAGAACAACGAAAGTACTTCGATTTTGCCTTTGGTCTGCGACCGGAAGAAGAGCTGTACGATCTGCGCAGTGACTTCGACCAGGTCTACAACGTGGCAGACGAACCACGTTACGCGGAAGCCAAGACCGATTTGGCCGCACGCCTGATGAAAGTACTGACGGAAACCGGCGATCCCCGCGTCACCGGCGCGGGTGACACGTTTGAAAAGCCTCCGTTCACGGTCCCTTTTCGACGTCCCGCGCGCAAGCCAGCTCGCCCTGCGGCAGGCAGGTAAGCCATGCTCAGCAGTGAACAGATTGATGCCGTCGCACAGCACGGCTTCTGTGTGGTGTCCGACGTACTGTCACAAGCCACCGTCAGCCGCTACATCGCACTGACCGAAATCGCGCGTTCGCAGTCGCAGGCCGAGAATGTCTCCAACAACAGCGGCACCTATGGCCTGCGCAATCTGGTGGACGTGATCCCTGATGTGGCTGAACTGGCCGGCAGTGCCGAAGTTCGCCAGCTGGTCGAACCGATTCTGGGTGCGGACGCCTTTATGGTCCGAGCCACTTTGTTTGACAAAACTCAGGGAGCCAATTGGGGCGTCTTCTGGCACCAGGACCTGTCAATCGCCGTAACGCAGCGACACGAAGTGGATGGCTATGGGGCGTGGACAAAAAAAGCGGGGGTACCCTGTGTGCAGCCACCCACAGAAGTCATGGCCGATATGCTGGCGGTGCGGCTGCATCTGGACGACTGTCACGCGGGCAGCGGGGCACTGAAAGTGCTGCCGGGCACCCATCGTCATGACCGCCTGGCCAGTGCTGACGTTGATCGCCTGGAAGGGGCGACAGAACACGTGTTGTGTGAAGTAGGGGCTGGTGGGGCCGTGCTCATGCGGCCGCTGCTGCTGCACGCGTCTTCGCCCATGGAAACGGCTTCCTCACGGCGCGTGATTCACCTGGAATACGCGAACTGCCGTCTGCCCGCCCCGTTGCAGTGGGCGTGGCAAATTGGCCCCACATCAGTCTCCTGACGCGACGTCCCGTCTGCGTGTCCACAAACACCAGGCGGCGTTGCGATCCGGCATCCGCTCCCACGTGGCCGTCAGTTCGCTCATGTCCGTGAATCGACGAACCACCAGTATACCGACATCCGCCGGAATACTGTCGACATGCACCCGACCATCCGCAAAGCACTTCTGCCAGACCGCTTTGCGATCGGGATAGTCGGGCGTGTTGAAATGATGCCCCAGCCAGGGACGCACGGGCGCGTATGTGGGCAGCAGATAGTTTACGGTTTGAGACTGCGTGAGGACCACGCGGCCGGTGGCCCGAACACTGAGCGACCGCATGAGCGCACGATCGTCGCTGTCCAGATGAAACCCGTCCTGCTGTAGCCACTGTCGCTGCATGTGCACGGTGCAGAACGCCATGTTGTCCATCCAAAAAACCACTGCAACAACCACCATAATCACCGGACCGGCAGCACGCTGCAGCCGACCAGACCATTCGAGCAGCACGGGCAAACCCAGCAGAAACAGGGGCATCCAGACGTAGCCGCGGGTGAAGTGCAGCGGCTGAACGGGGGAGATGACGCGATCATGCAGCGCCAGTCCCAGCGAAACCACCAGCGCTGTGACAAAAAAACGGGTTGAACGACTCCAGGCACGCGGCGCCCATCCGCGTTTGATCATCAGGATGGCAGGTACGGCGACGAGACACCAGGCGAGCACAGCCGAAAGCGTGGGCAGGCTCCAGTCCAGTCGCCACACATTTTCCAGACGGGCGTGTGACGCAAAAGAGGGCAGCCACCACTTGTAGTAGGTCAGGAACAGGACAAGGATGCTGCCGGACGTCAGCAACTGAACCCTGCTGTCGCGAACGCAACCGGGCCGGCCGTCTGCGTGCCCGCCGATGGCGTGCTCTGATTCGGCAGCAGGAATCCGCTCGGCAGGATGGGAACGATCACTGATCAGTGGACCTTGAGGTCGCAGCTCTGCTGTCACCCAGCAGCAGAATCGCCAGCCGCAGACTGTCAGCAAAAGCTGCAGGCCGGACCACGGATGAGTGGTGGCCAGCAGCAGCAGACACGCATTAGACGCAAGCTTGCGTCCGCGAATTTCGGCCGTCCAGCAGACAGCGACCAGTGCGTGATAAATGGCCTCGGTCGGAAACAGGGCGTTGCGGCCCCAGCTGAGAAACCACATACCTCGTCCCGGATCGAACTGCAGCGCATGCTCGGCGACCCCGTCAAGACCGCGGGACGGGAACAAAACCCCGGCGATGACCAGCAGGCCACCTCCCCACATCGCGAACAGGAAGGGCCACGACACAGACTCCCTGCGACGGCAATCCGCCAGACGACAGCTGACCAGGTGATAGGTGGCGGCAGAGAACGCAAGGGAGACAACCACTCCGATCGCCAGCAGCGTATCACCGGGCTCCCACCCAATAACAGACGTCAGCAACCCAAGTGTCCAGGGGAACCAGTGAGCGTAAATGGCGGGCGCTGCGGCATCCGGATCATAGGGATTCGGGTAGGTAACGCCGTTGCCACGCTCGAACGCACTGCGTCCGTTCGCGATGTAATAGGGCAGCTCATATTGATACAGCCCCGTGGCCGTCGTCGGTTCACTGCCAATGTGCGCCAGGGGTATCGACCAGAAGGGCAGGGCGGCCAGAAAGATCACGGCCAGAGTACGCAGCCTCAGGCGTCCCCACATGTCTGCTGGGGGCACCGCATCTGCTGGCTGAGAAGACGCATCCGGGGCCAGCGATTCAGCCGTGGACAGCGTCTCCGGTTGTTCGACAAGTGACATCGTCGTCGCCTGATCAGATCATGAGCTTTCGACGGAAAACGCTTCCCTCAAATCAGCGAACCTGAAAATGGTAGACGGGTCGTGACAACTGACGGGAGGGCCGGGGTGTCGGACGGACCGTGTGGCGGGCGCTGGTGGCCGTCACTGCCCGGCGTCCTGATGGCTGCCCTGAGTTCGGTTCGCCCGTCAGCAGTTCCAGCAGCCATGGACTGGGACGAGGGATGACAATCACCCGTTTGCCCTTAGCGGGATCTTTGGAATCAATAATGACGGTGACTTCCGTCGGCTGGGTGGTCGCAATCGACGGCAGCGCGGCGGTGGCAAACGGATCCGGCAGTCCGCCAACTGTCGTGTCGGCCGGCCCCGCTGTGGGAACGGCGGGATCAGCGTTGCCCAGTCCACCAAACGAGGGAGCCGCACTGTTGTCAAAGTCCGTGAACCCTGGAGTCGCTTCAGCCATCATCTCTTCAAGCATGGCATCATCTTCAGCGAACGGATTGGTGGGATCAGCGGCGATCAGGCTGTCAGCGGCCGGTTGCGAAAATGACTCCGTCGGCCGCTTGATCAGATAGTCCAGCCCGCTGCGATCAGCCAGCTGCAGCACGGGCTGCACGCCGGAATACAATCCCTGTTTCTCTTTTCGAAACGCACCACTGCAAACCCCCACCAGTTCGCCGGACGTGTTGAACAAACCACCACCGGAACGCCCCTGCACAGGATCCAGTGTGCAGACAACATTTTCCGGGCCTTCGTAGCGATTGATCTCCACCACATTCATGTTCAGCCGTGTTGGCAGATCGCCATTGTTGCAGCCAATACTGAAAACCGGATCATTGGGACGCAGCACCAGCTGCTGAGCAATGGGCGATGTCGGCAGTGGACTGGCATTCTGAATCGTCAGGAAGGCCACATCAGAATTGTGATCGCCTCCCACCACGGTAGCCGGATACTTCAGGACTTCACCGTCACGGAACACGTCCACAACGACGGCCGCTTTTCCACTGACGCCTTTGAAGATATGAGCACATGTGAGAATGGTCGACTGCCCTTTGTCACTGTGGACAATGGTGCCTGTGCCGAAATCCCGCATATTGCCGTCAATCAGCCGCACTCGAACGGTGGATTCCATGGCAGCGTCAGCAGTGGACAGCGCGTTCAATTCCGGACTCTGACCACGGTAGTCGGGGTCTGACGAAGGTGTCTGGCCACCCAGACCTCGCTTCATACGGTCGATCAATCCACGAAAGCCTCCCGGCTCTTCTTCGGCACTCGCTGCGGCCGACGCCACATCCGCCGGCTCCGGACGCGGTTCACGAACGACCGCGTCTCGCCGCTGATCAGCGCGCCGCGCCTGCAGTTGCTGTCGGGCGTCATTCATTGCCGCCCGCAACTGGTCTTCGCTGGTCAGCCCGGTGAAGCGTTTGGCCTCACGCCCTTCGACCAGAATAATGAGCGTGGGAATTCTCGTCACCTTGAAGCGACGGCTCAGCTCAGGCTGATGCTCGATGTCCACTTTGCGAATCGGATACTGATCTTTGGCCATCCGCTGCAGCACAGGCACCATGTCCCGACATGGCTGGCAGTAGCTGGCATAGAAATCCAGCAGAAGAACGTCTGGCGGCGCCTGCTCCTGCACGGGTGCAGCGGCCAGCATCAGCATGGCAATCAAATTCATATTGGCTTCCCTGCCCGAAATTTGTTGATCAACGTCGTCGTGGGCCGACGGACGCTTGTCGAGAGCTGTGGACTGGATCCTTCCGTCCGCTGGGCTCTTCTGCCGTTTCCTGTCCGCGAAACTGTACGGCACTGCCGTCTTTCAATGGCCGCCTGTCCCAAAAGCAGTCTGCCCCAAAAAGGCGGCCGCCGTTCCGCAGGACAAATTGTAATTCTTACTCAGTTCGTGATGTAAATAGTTCAAGTGACCGCATGCTGACGGACAGAGTGCCCGTGAGTAACCGCCGCCTGTCGGCGACTCCATCCCACAGAAAACACGGTTCTCCGTCTGCTATGGGCAATCGAGAATCCCGTTCTGTGACGAAAGGGGGAACGCTCCGGCGCGCTCCAAACATTCCCGAGGAGGCCATTGGAAGCAAGCAGTGTGCCAGGAAACAGGCCGGTGTGCGAAAATGCCGCGCCGAGTACGGCACTGGCGCTGCGATACAGATCAGCGCCGCTTGAGGGCGACTTCCATCTCACGCCGGTCGGTCTGCTTTTTGAGCTTCTCACGTTTGTCGTGCAACTGCCGACCACGACACAAACCCAGCTTAATTTTGACGAAGCCACGATGGAGAAACACGGCCAGCGGGACCAGGGTGAGCCCCTTCTGTTCGCCCGCTTCAGCAAACTTGCGGATCTCTCGCTTGTGCAGCAGCAGCTTTCTCTTGCGCCGACGTTCATGATTGAACACTGAGGCCTGCGGGTATTCCGCGATGTCAGAATTCACCAGCCAGACTTCCCCATCCAGCACGCGGGCAAATGATTCCTCGATACTGATCTTGCTGTTGCGAATGCTTTTGACTTCGCTGCCATACAGCTGAACGCCGCAGTCGACCTCGTCCAGGACCTCGTACTCGTGCCGCGCTTTGCGATTACGGGTGACGGTCCGCGAATTGGGATCTTCGGTCTTTGATTCTTTCTTTTTTTTGCTGCGAGCCATGTCGGTGATTCAGTGAAAACCGCGATGAAGGAGAGTCACGGAGGTGTTTGCAGCCTCACGCACACAGTGGAATCAGTACGGGAGCGGGACAACGAGAGTCCACACTCCGGCAGCCTGCAGACACAGTATCGCAAATCAGGTTCGAAGTCTCATTAGCGTTTTTCCACGTCGGGAATTCATCGACATTGGCAGCGAATCTGCGGTCCGGTGAAGTCACACAGGCAGGGCGGCTGGTGCCGCGTTACCCGGATCGAGCAATCACCGCAATAGCGATTTCAGACGGCGTCGTGTTCGGCGGACGATTTTAAGAAAGAATAAAAACGGGCCAGGTGGCAAGTTGACGATCGCACGCACAGGCGCGAATAATCATCGTCATCGCGGCCTGAGCTGGCGAATGACATCGACCATACTCAGGAATTCGAAGCGTAGTTCAGTCGTCCCGTGCGTTGGAGTTGAAGGAGTAGTTTGCGGCAGGATCGCCGCCTCGCCCACGAGGCCACACCGTGCCGCCAACCTCTCTGTCATGGTCTGTTCGTGACATCGCCTGGCCAAAACGAGCATTCTGCGGAATCGCGATTTTCCGGCGTCCCACGATTGATTTTCCTGACACGCGGGTATGCTGACAGCTTACGGAAATTTCGGCAGGCGATTGATTCGTTTTTCCAAAACACGATTCTTTGGCCGTTGGGTTCGGACGTGAAATACGTGTGTCTCACATGGAGGCACGGACACTCGTGTTAAATGCAGGGGCAATGCTCCTCACTAAAGACGGCGGATGAGCCGCAGTCGATAGCGAAACAAGAAGAAGGGGATTCGCGTGTATCGTCTGGATGCAGGATTGAAGGCGATCATTGAGAAAGCCAGGGAACGAGGCTTCGTCACCGTCCAGCAGGCCCACGACTGGCTGCCCGATGAAGGCGGCGATCCCGCCATGGTGGACAACCTGATTCGAGCAATGGATGCTCACGGATTCGATTTCGTCGAAGACCCCGACATCCCCCTCGAACCAGAACCCATTGAAGAAGAAGTTCGGGAAGAACAGGCAGAGAAAGCGGCCCGCGCGCTGCTCGGTGCGGAAACATCGGCGCTGTCATCTCGAGACCCCATTCGCATGTACCTGAGTCAGATGGGCAACATCCCACTGCTCAGCCGCGACCGAGAGATCTTTCTGGCCAAGCAGATCGAAATCACCCGCAAGCGCATGCGTCGGCATGTGATTGAATCGGACTTCGCTTTGCGGATTGCCGTCGACATCATCGAGAAGGTCAATCGCCAGGAGCTGCCCTTCGAACGCACACTGCGAACATCCGAAACAGAAGATGTCCGCAAGGAGCAGATCGAAGGTCGCATGGAGGCTAACCTGGCCTCCCTGCGGTACCTGATGGCCACCAACGAAGAAGACTTCCGCAACTGGCGGGTCATGGAAGACGGGCCCGCTCGGGAAGAACTCAGCCGCACGATTCAGGCGCGTCGCGTCAAGATGTGCACACTGTGCGAAGAATTGAGTGTGCGGACACACCGCATGCAGCCGGTCATGAAACGCATGCTGCAGATTGGCGAACGCATCGAGCAGCTGCGGGAAGAGATCGCCTGCCTGAAAGGTCTGCGTTCGGCTGAGTCGGAGCGGGACTCACTGGAGCGGGAACTGGAAGAGTATGTCGAAATGGTTCTGGAGACTCCGGAGCAGTTTCTGACGCGCTGCCAGGAGATCCGCAGCCGCATGGATGGCTGGACGGACGCCAAGCAGAAACTGTCGGGCGGCAACCTGCGCCTGGTGGTTTCCATCGCCAAGAAATACCGCAACCGCGGTCTGAGCTTCCTGGACCTGATCCAGGAAGGTAACGCGGGGCTGATGCGTGGTGTCGAGAAGTACGAATACCGTCGCGGCTATAAGTTCTCCACTTACGCGACGTGGTGGATTCGTCAGGCGATCACCCGCGCCGTTGCCGATCATGCCCGCACCATCCGCATTCCGGTGCACATGTTCCAGAACATCTCAATGCTGAAAGCCAAGGCGGAGGAAATCCGTCAGGCCACCGGCCGTGAACCCAGCAACGAAGAGCTGGCGGAAGCGGTCGGCATGAGCATTGAGGAAACCGAACGCATCATGAAGACGTGGAAGCATCCGATCAGTCTGGATACTCCCGTCGGTGAAAGCGAAGACAGCAGCTTCGGTGAATTCCTCGAAGACTCACACGAGCAGAGCCCGGCGGAATCAGCCGCCAAGCAGATGCTGCGTGACAAGATTGATCACGTGCTGAAGAGCCTGACCTATCGCGAACGCGAAATCGTCAAACTGCGGTACGGTCTGGGTGACGGCTACAGCTACACGCTGGAAGAGACGGGTCGCATCTTCAAGGTCACTCGGGAACGTATTCGACAGATCGAGAGCAAGGCGCTGAAGAAGCTGCAGCACCACACGCGTGCCGTTCACCTGAGAGGCTTTGTGGATCACATTTCCGACGAAGACGATGAACCTCGTGACGGTGATAACAACCAGGACTCCACAGACGTGGTGAACGTGGCTTAGTCCCGCGGACCACCCTCGTCTCCAACGATTTTCCGACGGACGGCTGCTGCAGCCGTCCGTTTTTTTGTGCGCGGCAATTGGTCTCGTTCGTCCAGTCGCCAGCGGCGAATCTCGTGCTACACTCTGGAGCCGGCAGGAGCGAAACAGCGCCTGCTGGTGCCGCCTGGAAACTGCAGGCGTGCCTTTCCCAACAGCATTGAACGTCGGACCAGTCATGCATATCGTTGTTGTCTGCGGTACGAACCGCAAAGGCGCTCTTTCACGCCAGCTCGCCACCGAAGTGGTGGAATCTTATCGCCGGCGTGACGCTCATGTGGACCTTCTGGATATGGCCGAACTGCCAGTCAGCGCCCTCCACGAAGATGCTTACAAGGAACCGGCGGCGGAAGTCACCGCGCTGGTGGAACGATTTCTAAAATCAGATGGCGTCGTGTTCATCGTTCCCGAATACAACGGCAGCTACCCAGGCGTCCTGAAGCTCTTCACCGACATGCTGCCATACCCAGAAGGATTCGACTCACGGCCTTGCGCGTTCATCGGGCTGGCAGCCGGGCAGTTTCACGGGCTGCGTGCGGTCGAGCACTATCAGGGTGTGGCCGGCTATCGCAATGCGCACGTTTATCCCCGCCGACTGTTCATCGGCAACAGCTACTCACAGTTTGTGGACGGCAAACTGGGGGACGATGAACTCACCAAACGACTGCATGGCCAGGCCGAAGGGTTCCTGAAGTTTGTCGAAGCGGTCAAAGCCGATCCCGCCTGACGGCCGCCGTTCAGAAGCCGGCCGGGATGCGGTCGCGGAATTCCTCTTTCAGCTGCCGCACCTGCTCGTCTGTCCAGCCGACGGGCTGCGTGACTTCCCGCCAGGCGTCAATGTAATGAGCCGGGGCGTAATTGTGACCAAAGCCGATCGGTACGCTGGTCGCCAGCGGCAGGTCGAAGGCGATCTGCAGGAAGGTCACCACTGGGTACCACCGCAGTTCGGGTGAGACATCCGGGCCACGCGGTGACTTCATCCAGTCTGGCTCTCGCAGCAGCAGATCTTCCGAAAAGAACACCATCGGATCACTGGCGTACTGCAGATACACGCTGCGAATGGGGCCCCACCGCTGGCCGCTCGCCAGCGCATTCTTTTGCCCGGTGAAGCGGACCATGGCGGAGTCTCGGAAGACGGGACGCCACTGCGGTGAATCCGGCTGTCGACTGGCCGTCAGTTCGGCCCACTGGGTGCTGGGAAACGGCGGTCCACTGCGCACAGCGCCGTGAATGGGGTCTTCGAAAATCGTGAACAGATCATCGCACGCTTCGGAGCCCAGTGATCCCAGACTGAGCCCGTGCAGAAAGAATCGCGGACGAGCGTCTTTCGGCAGTGACTTCCAGTGCCCGTAGACCGCATCGAACAGAGCCCGCGCCGATCGTCGCGATGACTGGGGATCACCGATGATGGTCAGCCAGCTGGGCAGATAGGAATACTGAGTGCTGACGATGGCCGTGTCACCGTGGTGCAGATATTCCACCGTGTCGACAGCGCTGGGATCCAGCCAGCCGGTGCCGGTGGGCGTGGCGACAATGAGTACGGAACGTTCAAACGCGCCGACGCGTTTCATTTCCTCCAGCGCCAGCTGAGCGCGGTCTTCCTCGGTTTCTGCCGTTCGATAGCCGACATAAATCCGCAGTGGTTCCATCGCATCGCGGCCGGTGAATTCAGCAATCTGCTGCTGCCGTGGTCCCTCGACAATAAACAGCTTGCCCCGGCGACCAATGGAGGACCACTCAATCAATGATTCGGCAGATCCGGAGGCGGCTGGGCGATCCGGCTGCTGCACGCCGGCGTCGATCCGTTCGTCGATTTCGGCAAACGATTCATCGGCGGCATCCAGCAAAGACCGCAGCAGTACGCCGTTGACCAGCGAGCTGAGCACAGAAAACATGATGAATGCGCTGCAGACCCATGCAACGCGTGGGGGCAGGAATCGTTTCAGTCGCGCGGACACATGTCCGGACAGCCACAGAATGAAGCGGGCGAGCAGAATGAGCAGCAGACTGAACGCGACCGCGATCAGGAGCGTTCGATAAGGATAAGCAGACTCCAGCGGTTCCATTTCCATCAGCTGGCGAATCGAATTCTGCCAGGTCACCATCTTACGAACGACGGACAGAATCATAACGACGACCGGCACACCCAGCGACAATTGTATTCGCCGGCACCACACTGGCGGGATGTCGCGAAACTGCAGAAACCGCCAGCCCCACAGGCTCGCCACACCAATGCCGTAACCGGCAGCTATGGCAAACCCGGAAAGAATCCCCTGCACAAAGTAGGGTCGCGGCAACAGGGAGGGCGTGAGCGAGGCCGCCAGAAACAGGCCAGCCAGCAGCAGCCCTACAGCTGACAGTTTGCGAAGCTGGCGCTGCATAAAGCCAAACAGCCGTGCCGCCACAGAAGACTGGGGTACGGCGGAAGTCAGCGTGGGTTCCCTGTCATCATTCATGGTGGCGGTCGTGTGTGGGGGCAGCCTGGGGAGGCCTCAGGTCACCGTCCGGGAATCTGAAATTTCGGTGCTAACCAATCTGCCGCCAAGGGTAACGTAACTGCAGTGCCCGGGAATACAGCCACGTGCTGTGGAAAGCTGTGAAATCTCGTTTAAGACGTGGAACTCCACGTTGAGACGCATCACTGCAATCGCCATAGATTCTGTTAACATCCGGCCCGTCACGATGACGCCTTTTCAGTTGAAAGAAAGCAGCATGTCCACGCCTGGGGATTCTTCACATCGCAAACTGGTCAAGACGCGAATTATCGCAACCATGGGGCCCGCCTGTGAAGACACCGACACCATTCGCAACCTCATCGTCGAAGGTGTCGATATTTTCCGATTCAATTTTGCGCACGGTCAGCACGAATGGCTGGGCGACATTCTGGAGCGGATTCGAGAAGTCAGCGCAGAACTGAAAACACCGGTCGCCGTACTGGGAGATTTGTCCGGACCGAAAATCCGTCTGGGCGAAATACCGGGCGGCGAAGTGATGTGTACCGAAGGCACGACGGTGCAGTTCGTCCGCCAGCCGTTTGACGACAATCCGGCCAACCTGACATGCACCTATGAAAAACTGATCGACGATGTGGACCTGGGAGACCGGATCCTGCTGGCCGACGGGACCGTTGGCCTGCTGGTGACCGGTAAGGCAGACGACAACAACTCCGTCTCCTGCCTGGTTGTGGAGCCTGGCGTGATCCGCAGTCGTCAGGGGGTCAACCTGCCGGGCGTGAAACTGAGCACCCCCAGCATCACAGACAAAGACAAGGCGGACCTGAGCTGGGCGCTGGACAACGGTCTGAATTTTATTGGCCTGAGCTTTGTTCGCAGTGCCGGCGATATCACCGAACTGAAGGAACTGATTACCGCCCACAACCCTGAGGTGGTGCCCGTGGTGGTCGCCAAGATTGAAAAGACGGAAGCCATTGCGGAACTGGAGAGCATTCTGGAAGTCACCGACGCCGTGATGGTGGCCCGCGGTGATCTGGGAGTTGAAGCAGAAATCAGTCGCGTACCCATTCTGCAAAAGGAAATCATCACACGGTGCAACGCCGCACGCATCCCCGTCATCACAGCCACCCAGATGCTGGACAGTATGACGCAGAACGATCTGCCCACACGTGCAGAAGTGAGTGACGTGGCCAACGCCGTCATTGACGGAACTGACGCGGTAATGCTCTCCGGAGAAACGGCCATCGGCGAGCACCCGGCTTCGGTCGTGCGAATGATGCAGAAGATTGCCGATGAAGCGGAGCCGTTTGTGTCGACGCTCAAGGGCCGAAGATCACACGAGTTTCGCCGTGCGAATCCGGTCACGGAAGCGGTCACACTGGGAGCCACAGTGATCGCCGAGGAACTGGATGCGGATCTGATTGTCATCCCCACAGAAACCGGCCGCACAGCACTGGCCCTCTCGGGGCTGCGTGGCAAAGTGCCCATTCTGGCGGTCACTCACGATCAGGCGCTCGCCCGCAAGCTGTGCCTGTACTGGGGTGTGACGTGCGTGGAAAGCAAACTGGTCCGTCAGTCGGCGGACGCGCTGCTGCAGTTTGTCGTTCAGTGGGGACTGGACAATGGCATTCTGAAAACCGGCAACAAGATTGTGGTGGTGGGACACGCCAACTGGATTGGCGGCGGTGGACACGACCTGTTGATGGTGCACGAGGTGCCGTAGGTGCACGAGGTGCCGTAGGTGCACGAGGTGCCGTCCGTCGACGACTGCGGGGACGGCCTGTGTCGGTACGACCCCGTTTTTCGTCACCCCGTTTTTCGTCACCTTGTTTTTGCGTCACCCCGTACGGCCCAGCGGAAGCTGGAGACAGTGCGCGTCTGATGCCAACGAGCGTTCTGAGCCACGCGGATCCAGCCGTTGGCAGTGGGGCGCTCGAAATCCGAATTGACAATTGCTTCGCAGGTCGATGAGATGGGGGTCCCTCCCTCATCTGTCCTGGGCACAATGTGCCTCACGGAACCTGCCGATGCGAACTGCCCCCTCCTGCCTGCTCGTGTTCTTTGGTGTCGCTTCGCTGCTGCCCGCTGTCGTGCAGGCAGATGACAGTCCGACCAGCCAGTCGGCCGTCGATTCCGCCCGGCTGGAGTTCTTCGAATCCCGCATTCGTCCGGTGCTGATCAAATCGTGTTACGAGTGTCACGCGGCTGATTCCAACACGGTGCAGGGCGGACTGCTGCTGGACAGCAGGGCGGCCACTCGCCGCGGTGGTGACTCGGGCGCCGCGGTCGTCCCCGGCCAGCCCGAGGAGAGTCTGCTGTTGTCTGCCATAAAGTATGACTCGTTTGAGATGCCTCCCCAGCAGCGGCTGCCTGACCATGTGATCGCCGACTTTGAGGTCTGGATCAAAAACGGGGCCGTCGATCCCCGCAGCGGCGACGCCCCCGCACTCGCGCCCGGCATCAACCTGGAGCAGGGACGTCAGTTCTGGGCTTTTCAGCCGCCGCAACCTGCTGAACTGGACGACGAGTCTGACTATGCCCGACGGATTGATCGGCTGGTGCAGCAGTCACAGGGCAAAGCCATCCGTCCAAACCCGCCGGCCTCGCGTCGCACGCTGCTGCGACGCCTGACGTTCGATTTAACGGGGCTGCCACCGACGGCAGAACAGGTCAGACAGTTCGAACAGAGTGAAGATGAGGAAGCATGGCAGCAGCAGATTGATCGCCTGCTGAACTCACCGCGATACGGTGAGCGCTGGGCGCGTCTGTGGCTGGATGTGGCCCGCTATGCGGAAGACCAGGCCCACATCGTGGGCAACAACAAGTCGCTGTTTTTCCCCAACGCCTGGCGTTATCGCGACTGGGTCATTCAGGCGCTGAATGACGACATGCCGTACGACCGCTTTGTGTCGCTGCAGCTGGCCGCCGATCTGCTGGAGCCGGATTCAGAAGAACACACGGCCGCGCTGGGCTTCATCGGCATTGGGCCAAAGTACTATCGCCGCAACGATCCGGAAGTCATGGCAGACGAATGGGAAGACCGTGTTGACGTGGTAATGCGGGGGCTGCAGGGACTGACTGTCGCATGCGCCCGCTGCCACGATCACAAGTTTGATCCCATCGCCACCGAAGACTACTACGCACTGGCAGGCGTTTTTGCCAGTACTCAGATGTACAACCGCCCGGATGCGGAAGCCGAATCCGGCAAAGACGGGCAGGCCAAACAGCCGGAGAAGTCGCTGCACGTTATTCGCGACAAATCACCACGCGATCTGGAAGTGATGATTCGTGGTGACGTCAACAACACGGGAGACGTCGTACCACGAGGGTTTGTGCAGGTCGTTTTTCCGGGCGATCGCCGACATTTCGACACCGGCAGCGGCCGGCAGGAACTGGCCGCCTGTCTGACCGAGCCTGGCAATCCACTGACGGCACGAGTGATCGTCAATCGCGTGTGGCAGCAGTTTTTTGGCACCGGAATTGTGCCGACCACCAGCAATTTTGGAGCGATTGGGGGACGACCAACGAACCAGCAACTGCTGGATGACCTGGCGGTCGGCTTCATGAATCACGGCTGGAGCCTGAAATGGCTGCAGCGACAGATCGTTCGCTCAGACACCTACCAGCAGTCCTCGGCCGTTGCTGCGGACTGCCTGGCGGCGGACTCCACCAACGCGTCACTGTGGCGGATGCCCCGGCGGCGACTGTCGGTGGAAGAATGGCGCGACGCCGTGCTGGCCGTCAGCGGTCGACTGGAAGAGAGCATTGGTGGTCCGTCCATTCGTGTGGATGATCCTGAGCAGACACGTCGCACGATTTATGCCCAGGTCAGTCGCTTCGAATTGAATCCACTGCTCTCGCTGTTTGACTTTCCCGACCCCAACGTGCACGCGTCGTGTCGCATGGAAACCACCACACCACTGCAGAAACTGTTCCTGATGAACAGCCCTTTTGTGCTGGCACAGTCCAAAGCCATCGCCGCCCGCATTCCGACTGGCAGCACACCGTCACAGCAGGTCGCGGCGCTGTTTCGCTGCACACTGCAGCGTGATCCGGACGACACCGAATTGGCCGCCATGGCAACATTTCTGGAATCTCATCCTGCCGACGGACTGCCTCAGGCGGCTCAGGTGCTGATCACTGGCAACGAATTCTGGTTTGTGGACTGACAGCAGCGACGTCGCTGACCAGTCGACTCAGATCCTCACCAGCGGAGAAACGGAAACATTCACGCCCGGTGAGAAGGCCGCGTGGTCCGGCGCCCCGTCAACCGCACACCCCGCCGCATTCGTGAGCGACTGAGTCAAAGAGATGTCCTGCAGTGGCTGATACGTGTAGGGCGGGTGGTGCACCTGTCCGCACAGATAGCGGCCATCCGGCCGGCGAGCAAACAGGTGGTAACGTTCCAATAAGAAATGCTCCAGCGAATCAGGATCGGCGGTGCGCGGCGGCTGATCGGTAATGGTGGCGGCAAACTGATAATCGCCCCGCCTGACATCTGCGCCCGACCTTTGTCCGGCGCCCACCAGTTTGTCGCCGCTGCGCTGAAACTGCAGACGGGCATTGACGTAGTTCAAATGCCAGAATTTTTGGGCAATCCAGACGGCCAGTCGCTGGTCGGCATCAAGACTGAAAAACCACACGCCCGTTTGTCCGTTTTCGTGCCGGACATACGTCCTTACGTTGGTTTCCAGAAACCACGAAATCCCCGGCACAGGCACAGCCCACCAGGGGCGAATGCCTTCCATCTGAAACGGCACCAGGGCAATCCAGGCGGACCCGTCGAAGGCATCCACGGTCAAACCGGGCGGTAACAGTGCCTGGATTTCCGCAATTTCCACGCGCCAATGAAAGAACGCCAGATTGCTCCAACGCTGGTATCCGACGATTCGCTCGGACATGTCGTGTCCTCTCCATTTGCATTCTCAGCCTGCGGATTTGCGCAAAACTGACCTCCCGATGCTACCCGCAGAACGTCGTGCGTCTTAATCTGTGCCGGTTCTCAGGCAGAAGGTAGACACATGGCAAACGATGATTACAGCGATGACGCCCAGGTGCTGTCGACACTTGCGGACAGCGGGCACGATCTGACGCAGCCGATGCTGGTCGAATTTGAGGTTCTCACAGACTCCGAAACATCAGCGGACGCCATCGCGGACGCCGCCGAACAGGCGGGATTTGCCGCGCACGTTTACTCGGGTCAGGCGGCAGACGAATCGACAGAGGTCTCTGATCCAAAGACGTCGGCCGCCCAAATCGTCTGGGTGTGCGTCTGCTCCACAAAGATGGTGGTTGATGCGGACAGCCTCGCCGCCGCCCGCCAGCGCCTAACTGCAATGGCCGAAAAACAGGGGGGCCGAGTGGAAAGTTGGGGGACGTTTGGCAACGCGGACGATTCACCGGGGCGCTGATCGACGAGCCAACCAGGAAGAATCACTCGTCTCTTGCCAGCCGGGCGGCCCGCTGGCTGGCACAACAACCGCATGGCCGCTGTATCCGACACATAGTTCGTGCCGTCACGCCACCGAAAAACGCGTTTGACGTGGCAAAAAATGTCCCGCCGCGCGTTTCAGCAGAGTGGGCGAAGCGGTGAATCCTGCCGTTGCGGCCTCATAAGGGCTACCGAAATGGCAGCAAACCCCGCAGTTTACCGCTGCCCCCCTGCCGCCGCGGCGACCACTCGAAACAGGTATAGCGGCCAATTTCGCTTCTGCCTATAACTCTCCGACCCCGTTGGAGGGATTCGAGTGCGCTTTGGGTGCACTGCAGCCAAATCAGCCTCAGGGATTGAGTGTCTGGTTTGCGGGGTCCGAATCCTGTTTCGCTAGTCTCATCGGAAGGAGTCCGATGTACCGGTTTCCACATAGATTTGTCGTCGTCACCCTGGTCACCCTTACTGCAGGGACCGCACAAGGGCAGAGCCAGCCCGCGTCTCGTCAGCCGGCCGCCAAAGAGCCGGTCACGGCCGTGACGGAACCCGTCTCCGCCGAGCTCAACAGGCTGCTCACCGACTGGTCGGCCAGCAGCGACCGCATTGAACAGCTGCACGGCAAGCATCAGCGTCGCGTCTACGACCTGGCGTTTGAGACCGAGCGAATTTCTCAGGGAGAGTTCGGTTACCAAAAGCCGGATAAAGGGCGAATCACTATGACGCCCATGAAAATCACCAAAGAATTGCTGGCATCCCGCAATCGGCCGGATGCCCGTGTGGAACGCAAGAAGGATGGCACTCCATTCGATTTGCGGCCGGATAACCCGGAACGCTGGCTGTGTGATGGCGAACGCGTCTACGACATCGACGAAGCGGCCAAAGAAGCGCGTGTCGCTCAGCTGCCTCCCGAGCAGCGTGGCAAAAACATCATGAACACACCGCTGCCATTTCTGTTTGGCATGCCGCCCCGCCAGGCCATCAAAAGATTCCGCATCAAGATTGTCCGCGACTTCCGACCGCAGCAGCAGTACGTGGCCCTGCAGATTGAACCGCGCACTATGGCCGATCGCCGCAGCTGGATCATGGCTCAGGTCATGCTGGACACCAAGTCCTACCTGCCTCGTTCTGTCCGGCTGACAGATCCGGCCAGGACCAAAGAAACCACCTATACGTTCTATGATATGTCCACCCGGACCAATCTACTGTCCATCTGGTCAAACCCCTGGGACCCGAAGCTGAAAGGATACAAGATTCAGATTGTGCATCCGACAGAGGGACAGCCGGCCGGCAACCTGGCGGACAACGGCAACACCCGACCCGGCATCGCGGCACCTGGACCAGGCCAGCCTCCTGGCCGGCAGGCCCCAGGACGAGCGACCACAGCGAGAGTCTTTCCCAACCTCAAACACGTGGCCCATGACAAGGCCGAGCAGGCATTGATTGCCGCCGGCATTCCCAAAGACAACATCAAAAAGAAACAGGCGGGGCCGGCCCCGCAGGCCAATCTGATCTACCGCGTCAGCGCTCAGTATCCCGCGGCTGGCAAGCCTCTGGATACCCGCGCGGAAGTCGTACTGATGATCTACACGGCACCCTCCACGGCCCGCGGTGCAGCAAAACCTGCCGGACGCTCGCAGTAGTTGGCGGCGGCGAATGCCCCACCAAACTGCCCAGACTACCGGACCCTCACTCCAGTATTCGCATTGAATCGACTATTCCGATTGTGTCGATGATTCCCCTGCGAGACGCAGCGGAACAGGATGTCCGCCGCGTGATCCACGGGACATGCAGAGACACAATCATGGAAGAGCAAAGCGTACCCTTGTCTGACACCCAGCCAAAGATGACCCGCCGTCTGGGTCGTGGTCTGAATGCCCTGCTGGGCAGCGGTTCTGATGACGCACCTCGTCAGCCGACCATCAAACTGCACGCTCCGGAACAGGACGAAATCAGCGTCGAGCTGATTGAACGCAACCCGTTCCAGCCACGCCGGGAATTCGATCAGCGCGCAATCGACGAACTGGCAGAGAGTATTCGCAAGCACGGCATTCTGCAGCCGCTGCTGGTGCGGTCGATGGGCGACGATGGTTATCAGCTGATCGCCGGTGAACGACGCTGGCGGGCGTGCCAGCAAATCGGCATGGAGACCGTTCCCTGCCGTGTGGTGGAACTTGAGGACCGGCAGGTTTGCGAGGCCGCCATTGAGGAAAACCTCAAACGTCAGGACCTGAACATGATCGAGAAGGCGGTGGCCTTCAAAGAGTATCTCGAGAAGTTTGGCGGAACGATTGAAGAGCTGGCCAAACAGCTGAGCATGAATCGTTCGACCATCAGCAACATGCTGCGTTTGCTCGATCTTCCCGAAGCCGTGCAGGACGCGGTTCGCAAAGACCTGATTTCCGGCGGACATGCCCGCGCCCTGCTGCCGCTCAGCGCGGAAGCTCAGGCAGAAATGTGCCAGCAGATCCAGTCACAGAATCTGTCGGTCCGCAAAACCGAAGAAGCTGTTCGCGCCCTGGTGAAAGGCGATGCTCCGGCGGCGACCACTGCCAAAGCGGCCAAACCGGAAGTCACGCCACATGTGCTGTCACTGCAGGATGGACTGCGAGAACAGTACGCCGCGAAAGTCGAGATCAAACTGAAAAAGAAAGACGCCGGTCAGGTGGTGATCCACTTTGACTCCAACGATGACTTTGAACGCATCGTGGGGCTGCTCCGCAAAGCCGGCTGATCGCTCAACCGGCTTTCTGGCAATACACCAGCGAACACCCAACTTACACAGCGGCCGTCTGCTCAGGCGGCCGCTGTTGCGTTGGGCCTGTTACGCTGGCGCCGGTGCACGCTCCTGAATTTCGTGCACGGTGACTCGGATGGTTTCGCACAACCGCTCCAGGTCGAGGTCGTCTTCGTCGTAGCCAAATGGCTCTTCCACGTGCTCGGCGACAATTTCCAGCCCCAGCATAAAGTAGGTGACGATAGCCGTCAGCGGGACGGTCCACAGTCGGAAAGAATCGACAATTCCCCAGGGAAACGTGACCAGATACAGGCCGACACACTGGCGGGCGAAGCGCCGATAAGACCGCACGACAAGCGTTTTACGAATACGTTCGCAGCCTCCGCAGATATCCAGAAACTGACGCGCTTCGGCATCCAGCACGCGCATGTCATCGCCGTCAATTTGTCCGGCAGATTTCCAGCCGCGGATCTGCCGGTAGATGCGCGTCATCAGATAGCCGGGCACGTGCTCGGGCTCGTCGGTGGCAGCCGCGAACCCTGGCAGTGACTGCAACATGGCGCCTTCCCGCAGGTGATCTTTCAGGCCAAACGAGAACGCCACGATATTTGTGCAGAAGGACGTTTGCTCGGCCGTGTCTGTGTCGCACAGATCACACGCTTTGATGGCGAGATTGCGACTGACGTTGACGAGAGCGCCCCACAGTTTTCGTGCTTCCCACCAGCGATCGTAAGCTGTATTGGTACGAAAAACGAGCAGCCAGCCCAGCACGAGGGCGAATGCTGCGTGCAGATCTGCGGGCATCTCAATGTACAGGTGGTAGCGGGTTCTGGTCTCCACATAGACGGCAACCAGTGCGTACACCGTCATGCCGAAGACGAATCGAGAGACGCTTTGTAAAGTGCGTCGCCGAATCAGGGCGGAAAACTCGGCTCCGTTCATGGGCACCGCTTTAGCTGCAGGTCAGAAAATGGGCCACCAGACCACGCCGAATTCTGCACGAGGTTCAGGCAGGCACAGGAATTCGTCCGGCGACACACGCTATACTGTGCGTTGACGCATCATAATCAGGAACCGGTTTTCCGACTCATGTCACAACGCGACTACTACGAAGTTCTGGGCCTTTCCCGTTCTGCCTCCGCTGATGAGATCAAACGCGCCTATCGCAAGCTGGCCAAACAGCATCATCCGGATGCCAATCCTGACGACCCATCGGCCCAAAAAAAATTCGCCGAAATCACCGAGGCCTACGAGGTCCTCAGTGATCTGGAAAAGCGACAGAAGTACGACCAGTTCGGACACAACTGGAGCCGTGTGGGTGGTGGCCCCGGTGGCGATCCGTTTGGGGGGTTCGGCGGAGGGGGCGGCGCGGGATTCGACCTGAATGACATCCTCGGCGGCATGTTTGGCGGCGCAGGGGGAGGCAGTCCCTTCGGCGGAGCAGGGGGACGGGGTGGACGTCGCCAGCCCCGCGCTCAGCAGGGGCAGAATATCGACGTGGAAATCCGAGTCCCCTTTCAGGTCGGCATCGAAGGCGGAGAACACGAACTGACGCTTCAAACCGGGGGCAAAGTGGAGAAGCTGACGGTCAAAGTGCCTGCCGGCATCTCGGATGGAGGCAAGGTGCGACTGGCGGGGCAGGGCCAGCCAGGCGCAGGAGGCGGTCCCGCTGGTGATGTGATCGTCACGGTAAAGATAGCCGGACACCCGTGGTTCTGGCGCGACGGCAACAACCTGATGGTCGAGATTCCCATTACACCGTCGGAAGCCGCGCTGGGCGCCAAAGTGGATGTCCCCACCCTGTCTGACGGCACCGTCCTGATGACGATCCCACCGGGCACTTCCAGCGGCGCCAAGCTGCGTTTGCGAGGCAAAGGCGCTCGCGATCCCCGCACGGGAGATCGGGGAGACCAACTGGCGCAGCTGAAGATCGTGAGCCCGAAAGACCTGTCGCCTGAAGCGGAAGAGCTGTTTCGTCAGCTGCAGGAAGCAGCGCCGCAGACACCAAGAGAAGGTCTGTGGGGCTAGCTCCGAAACACTCGCTCGCCCGGATCGTGTCGCATCGCCCGCTGCCTGCTGAAACGTTCTTCCCCTGAGAAGAAACCCTGTGTTCCGGGGGCACCGACTTGCGTGCGGCCGGCGGATCCATCATTCTCATGGATCACTTTATCATCCGAAAGGCGGGCCGATGAGACACAAGTTCACGTATTCTGTTCTGTTGATGATCGCCATCGATTGCTCCGTCGCCGCCGGTGACACTGGCGTGGGGGCCGCTCCACTGCCGGGGGCCGAAATGATCATCGATGGTTCGCGCGAAATGCTCGACGAGAAATGGACGTACTGGGAAGGTCCCCGCTTTTCTTCTTCACTGCCTATCAAGTGGAAAATCGTGGATGACCCGGTCGATGACGGCACCGTTGTGATGACTGATGATCCGGTCGCAGCCGGCGGCAGGTACGGCACGGCGGATATTGTGACAAAAAACAAGTACCGCGATTTCCGCCTGCACGTGGAGTTTCTGATCAGCAAAAAAGGGGGCAACAGCGGTGTCTACCTGCAGAATCGGTACGAGATTCAGGTGCTGGATGGCGACAAGACCAAACACGGCATGGGGGCCGTCATTAACGAAACAGAATCTCCCTACGCGGCTTACAACGGGGTCGGCAAATGGAACGCGTACGACATCACGTTTCGCGCGGCTCGGTTTGAAGATGGCAAGCTGACCGAACGCGCACGTGTGTCCATGTACTTCAATGGACAGAAGGTCCACAATCACGTGGAAATCAAAAAGGTCTGGGGAGGTCCCAACTCCGGAGTGGACGGCGGCAATGACAAGGGCTTCGGGATCACGGACACACCACAAGGCCTGAAACTGCAGTGCGAAGGCCACGATGTGCGTTATCGCAACACGTGGATCAAAGTCCTGGACCTGAAAGAGAACAGCACGGACTTCACAGAGTAGCGTCTCATCACCACGGCCCACTTTTGAGGTGTCCACTGCCATCCTGCGTGGGC
This sequence comes from Planctomycetaceae bacterium, assembly GCA_024742875.1. Taxonomy (GTDB): domain Bacteria; phylum Planctomycetota; class Planctomycetia; order Planctomycetales; family Planctomycetaceae; genus Fuerstiella. Next base: position 126,718 of record JANSXP010000002.1, read on the forward strand.
TTAAACGTCCTGAAGACCGCGTCTTGACGACCTCCATTTCCCCTCCATTCCCGCTTTCAACACCCCCGACCCATCAACCCACCCTGCCACTCACTCACATCGAGGATTGATATGCTTCGCGCTCTTGTTTTCGCTTCTGCAGTTCTGACAGCCAGCTTTCCCGCGGTTGCGCAGCAGACGACCTGGAAACAGGCACCCGTTGTCGAAAAGTCTCAGCCACGCGGCGACACATCGGCTGTCCCCCCAGCAAACGACAGCCAGATCAGTGACGCGGAATTGCTCGGCGGCCCTGCGGCGGACTGGATCTGGGGGCCGGATAATGATTCTGGCTATTTGCTGCAGGTCACTTTTTCTGCCCAGGACGCCACGGCCGCACGTGTCATCGCTTCCTGCGACAACATCGGTAAGGTCTTCCTGAACGGTCAGCAGGTGGCATCGGGATCAGAGTGGTCTGACCCGATGTCGGCGGACGTGCTGAAACACATTCGCAATGGCGAAAACACGCTTTCGGCCGAGGTCAGCAATGCGGGCGGCGTGGCCGCTTTTGTGGCGCGACTGGCGTGGAAGGATGCCGACGATAACGTCCATCATGTGGTCTCCAGCAAACAGTGGACGCTTCGTTCCAAGAACCTGACAGACGGCGACAGTGTGGAAGTGCGAGCCGCTTACGGCTCCGGCCCCTGGGGTCGTGTTTTTGATCAACTGGACATGTCGCCTGGACGCGTTCCTCGCGGCGTATTTGAATTGCTGCCCGGCTATCAGGTGGAAAAGCTGTTTGCCGTCCCAAAAGAGCAGCTGGGTTCATGGGTCTGCATTGCGTTTGACGCGAAAGGCCGTCTGCTCGCCAGCGATCAGGGAGGCAAGGGCATCTGCCGCATTACTCCGGCCGCCATAGGAGCAGCCGACGGCAAAACCGTCGTGGAGCATCTTGACTTCTCAAAATGCGAATTTCAGCCCACCGGCGCTCAGGGCATTTTGTGTGCCTTCGACTCCGTTTACTTTTGCTGTAACGGTGGTCCTGGCAGCGGACTTTACCGCGCCCGCGACCTCGACGGCGATGATCAGTTTGATGAGTGTGTGCGACTGAAGTCTTTCCGAGGTGGTGGCGAACATGGTCCGCACTCACTGCGACTGTCGCCGGATGGCAAACGCATCTTCGTGATCGCCGGCAACCACACAGACCCACCGTTTGCTGCCGGCGAAGATGCCACCAACGAGAACTATTCCAGCCGTATCTCCACCGACTGGGGAGAAGACCTGCTGCTGCCTCGCATGTGGGATGCCAACGGTCATGCCCGCGGTAAGCTGGCACCCGGTGGCTGGATTGCCAGCACCGATCCCGACGGTGTCACGTGGGACATCTGGAGCATTGGCTACCGCAATCCCTACGACATGGCGTTCAACGCCGAAGGCGAACTGTTTGCTTACGATGCCGACATGGAATGGGACGTGGGCAGTCCTTGGTACCGCCCCACCCGTGTGGTCCACGCTACCAGCGGCAGTGAATTCGGCTGGCGCAGCGGCACCGGCAAATGGCCCGAGTATTACTTCGACAGCCTGCCGCCACTGGTCAACATTGGCCCCGGCTCACCAGTCGGCGTGGACTTTGGCTATGGCCTGAAATTCCCGGCGAAATACCAAAAGGCGCTGTACATCTGTGACTGGACGTTCGGCACGATGTACGCCATCCACCTGGACCCGACGCAGTCAACCTACAAAGGCACGCGGGAGGAATTCGTCTCACGATCTCCGCTGCCACTGACAGACTGCGCTGCAGGTCCGGATGGCGGCCTGTACTTTACCATTGGGGGTCGCGGCGGGCAGTCCGAGCTGTACCGTGTCACCTATGTGGGCGAGGAATCGACAGAACCAGCCGACTATCTGCCCAGCGATGAGCTGGCAGATCGCCGCAGCACGCGACGGCAGCTGGAAGACCTGCACAGGGAGCCATACAGCGAACAGACACTGAAACGGCAAAGAGAACTGCTCCGCAATATCGATCTGGAGTCCATGTTCGAGGACCGTTTTCTGATGACGGCACTGCGCACTGCGCTGATCTCGCCGGAATTCGCCGGCCGCATGGAACAACAACTTCGCAATGGGAGAGCCACTCTTTCTACAGCGATGATCGCCGAGATGATCCTCACAGGATCCCGGGTCGCGTCGCTGCCCGCCACGGAACTCGATGCGGCAGAACTCCGCTCAAAACTGCTGGCGGCGGTCCCACAGGCCTCGTGGTCCGCTGCGTCAGATCAGGAAAAGCTCAACCTGCTGAGGGCTCTTTCTGTTTGTTTCACGCGTCTGGGCGAACCGAAAGAGGCGGAACGAATCGCCCTGCTGACGCAGTTCGACGACTGCTTCCCCGCTGACGATGACCGGCTCAATCGTGAATTGTGTCAGCTGCTGGTGTATTTGAAGTCAGAAACCGTGGTCGGCAGGACTGTGCAGCTGCTGAACGCTCCGCCGCAGCGCGAAGACATCGACATGGGCGAACTGCTGAACCGCAACGCAGGTTACGGCCGAGCTATCAAAGCCATGATTGCCAACCAGCCGGATAAATCTCAGGTCTGGTTTGCTCTGTGCCTGCGCGTCGCCACCGCTGGCTGGACGCCGGAACTGCACAGCGATTACTACCGCTGGTTCGGACGGGCGCAGAAATGGTCCGGTGGCAACAGCTTCCGCAAGTTTTTGCAGAACATCGAAAACGAAGCCTGGGATCGCACGCCGTTTGACCATCGCGTGCTGGTGGAAGCCACCGGGGCCCGCACGCCCTACGTGGTGCCGGAGCTGCCCAAACCACAGGGGCCTGGCAAAAAGTGGACGCTGGAAGAAGTCCGCGCACTGGCGGCCGAGCGTTTGACCAATCGTAACTTCGACAACGGCAGGAAAATGTTCGCCGCCACACGCTGCATTGTCTGCCATCGCTACAACGGCGACGGCGGTGCCACAGGACCGGATCTCACCCAGGTCGCCGGCCGATTCAACATGAATGCCCTGACGGAAGCCATCATGGAGCCCAGCAAGGTGATCAGCGATCAGTACATGGCCAGCACAGTCCTGACGGCTGCCGGTAAGACGGTGAATGGACGCATCGTGTCAGAAAACGAGGAGCAGATCAGCGTGCTGACCGACCCGGAAGACAGCACCAAAATTGTCGACATCCCGCGTGACGATATAGATGAGATCCTGCCTTCAAAGACGTCCATCATGCCGGCCGAACTGCTCCACCAGCTCAATGAGGAGGAAGTCCTCGACCTGCTGGCTTATCTGCTGTCACGAGGTGACAAACGCAATCGGATGTTCGCCCGTTAACCGACAGCGTCAACATCGGCCGACGACACGGTGACCATTTCGTCATAGTAAACGGCACACTCACCGTCGTCGGTCAGTTCAGCGTGGATCAGGGCGTTGGCACTGCGCCCCGCAAAGTGCCAGCCCCCTTTTTCCATCAGCAGAATATCGGGCCGCTGATTGGCATCAAACTTCAGCCGGACCGACAGCGAACCTCGACTGGACGTGAGCCGCACAACATCGCCATCCGCAAACCCCGCGGCTGCCTCGGGATGAATGACGGCCGTGGCGGGTCCGTTTTGTGTCTCGGTGGGCCATTGTGAAGCCTGCGACAAACGCGTGGAAACCGCCGTCAAACGCAGGCCCGTACAAGCGGGAGTCTTCAGCTCTTCCGCCAGTTCGGTCAAAAGGTTGACCCTGCCCGATTCGGTACCAAATGTGCGTCCCTCAAACAGCACTTTCCTGGCAAAAGGATTGGCGACGGCGCCTTTCGCGAATGCCGACTGATCGACGCCCACCGTCTTCAGCTTCGTCAGCAGGCGATCTTTCCAGACAGACGCCTCCACATCAAACCCTTCGTCGATGCCCAGCCGACGCGACAGCTGGCGAAAGATTTCGTGATCGGACAGCACGCCCGTCGGAGAATCGACGACTGGTCGCACTTCATGCAGATAGTGGTGCCCATAGGAACCGATGAAGTCGTCTTCTTCCAGAAACGTGGTGGTTGGCAGCACCAAATCTGCGCAACGGGCGGTATCTGTCAGGAACGGATCCACCACCACTGTGAACTCACGCGTGCGGAGGGCCTGGGCCACTGCTTCAGAATCCGGCAGCATGGCCACCGGATTGGCGCCCCAGATGTAGGCCATTCGAATCGGAGGATCACTGGCCTCCAGAATACCGGGACCGAACAGCGGTTCGGGAATCGCTCTGGGAGCCGTGAAACCATCGGAAAAACTGAAGTCATAGGCGTCTCGTCGCACGTAGTAAAACGAAGCACCGCCGCCGGGGATACCAAGGTTGCCAGACACGGCTGCGAGCGCATCGATCGCACGAATGGTGGCCGCACCGTGCCTTCGTCGCTGCAGCCCCCAGCCAATCAAACTGGTGGTGGGCCCCTCCGCGTACGCCTGAGCCAGTTGCTGCAGCTGCTCCGGTGAAACGTCGGCAGCCGCCGCCCACTGGGCATGACTTTTCGAAAATGCGAGGTCCCGAAAAGCGCTCAAATGGTCACAGTAACTTTCGGCGTCCGGATCCACGCCGTCGTTTTCGAACAACCACCTTGCGATTCCCATCGCAATTGCCGCATCCCCGCCAGGACGCGACTGCACATAGAGATCGCTGATGGACGCCGTCTGATGGGCGACCGGATCGATCAACACAATGCGGGCCCCGTTTGCGCGGGCTTTTTTGAGTTCCGGGATCAGATGAATCGAACTGACAAAGACATTCTTACCCCACAGGAAGATGGTCTTCGCATTGTGCAGGTCAAAGAAGTCACTGCTGTCGAAGATGCCGAAATCTGTGAGCTGTGCGGCTTCACCAGCCCCAGAACAGACGTCTCCGCTTTTGACGGTCACCGGGCCGAGCCGTTCGAAGAAGTGGTCCCCGACGTGCTTCATGATGCCCATCGAACCACCACAGCGGTGATGGAAAATCGAAGCCCCACCCGACTCCGCCACAAACGTCTGCATGCGGTCGGCAACCAGATCCAGCGCTTCGTCCCACGTGATCGTCTGAAAATCGGCCCCCTTTGTGGGCCGGTAAAGCGGTTGGGTGAGACGCTCGGTCGAGTTTTGCCGGTCCGGAAAGCGACTGGTGCGCTGACAGATGAAACCCTGGGTGACCGGGTGTTCAGGATCCCCCTGCAGACGGACGACACGCCCGTTTTCAATCGTGGCAATCAAACCACAGGCATCGGGACAGTCACGGGGGCAGGCCGTTTTTTGGGTGATGGTGTTGTGCATAACGTGAGCATATCCACAGGCAACTCGAGGGGAAAGTACAGGGCGACGGCACGTGGCCTGCGACACGCAGCGACGGGCTCGGTTCAGGCTCAGTGGCAGAAAGCAGATTGCCAAACGGCAGAATCAGTAATCAACGCGTCGTGTGCACGTGTTTCGCTGCCGCCCATCTCCTAAGCTGTCGTGGGCTGCCTCACAAAGCAAAAGTCGCACGCAACGCTGTAAGGGTGTTAGCAGAGCGATCGTCGTGCGGGTGAGCAGCACAGTGGGTGTGCGCCCCGCGGACCGAACACTCCGACCATCTAGCCCTATTCTCAGTAAAGACTCGTCATGCCGATCGTACAACCCGTTGAAGAATCTGCCGCCGTCGATAAGGCTGTTCAGGCCTTCGCCCGCATCAAAGAAGTGCTTGGCGTCGACGAGGTTCCTGAGATCTTTCGCTACATGGGCAACGTGCCGTCCTTTGTGCATGACTTCTTTATGAACTTCCGCAAGTTTGTGCTCAGTGGCGGCAAACTGGCGGAAAAGGAAAAGATGCTGGTCGCTCTGGCCGTCGCCGGGCAGGCAGGCTCGCAACCGTGGATCTCTTATCTTTCTGAGTTTGCCTCCGCCCGAGACATTACGCCGGAGGAAATTACAGAGGCACTGGCTGTGGGTGCCACCAACTCCATGTACAATGTGCTGTTCAAATTTCGCGACATCAGCGGTCGGGATGTGTTTGAAGGCATGCCGGTCGGATTGCGGGCCCACACGTTTCAGTCCACCTCGCTGAGTGACCAGACGGTTGAACTGATCAATCTGGCGCTGAGCGATATTAACGCGTGCAAACCCTGCACAGCGGCCCACGTAGAGAAGGCAAAAAAAGAGGGCGTCAGCGACGAGGCTATTTATGAGGCCATTCAGTGCGCGGCCACGATGATCTGCGGCACACAGTTTCTCCGTTCGATTGGTGTCAACTAGCCGCTGCCGCGACCTCCCATTGCAACCCGCAGAAGGCCCTTGATGGCCTCGCTGCGTGCCGACATGGGCGTGCGAACGACGACCGTGTTGGGCCATCGCCGTCACACGCGTGAGCCGATGACGGGGCGGCAACTGCGCGACGGCTGGCCGCCTGGGGGAGACGCTTCCCGCGAGCTGATAGAGCATCCCCACGGGCCGCTCGAGCATTGCGTGCGATCGTCTCCTTCACGAGAGCATCTGTGCAACGTCGCAAAGATCGCGACGCCACGGCGGGCAACCGGCAGCGTGCGCCGCTGTCAGAAATGGGGCCATCAGAAATGGGGCCATCAGAAATGGGGCCATCAGAAATGGCGGCCAGAATTCTGACGGTCAGTTTGATCATCATGACGGCTTATTGGTCACGGCGGCTTAATGATCGTCGCCGCAGTTGAACCGTCGCGGAAGTTTTCGGGTGGGCGAGGCGAGTCCACAGGAAATGCCCGGTCAAACGGTGGCGGATACAGCACACGTGCAAGGCGTGGAGCAACGGCGCGTAAACAGCGCATAAAAAAGCGCCTCCCCCTTGCGGAGGAGGCGCCTGCAACCAGATGGCGATGGAAGTGCGGGCCGTTGACCTCCATCACCGATGACTGGTAAAGCACTGCGTGTGCCAAACGCCGAAAGAAATCGTCGTGGAACCGAAACGGCGATTTTCCCAGTGTTTCTGAATTGTTGCGGCGGATTACATTCGGGGATCTCGTTATTCACCCGTGATCAATCCTGATCCACCCTGTACTTGAGTGCGTGAATCAGATTTTCTCAGGGTAGAAATACTCCGCAGACCCCCAATCGTGCGGGGCCTCGGCATCGCCGCTGCAGAGGTGTGTACACATGCACACTCTCCTTCGGTGATTCGGCGGCTTCCATGGCGGATCCTGCGTTTTGAACGAACATTTCGCGCCAATCGGGGCGTGTTGGGTGTCGGCGCGCTGTTTTCCAGCGATTCCGGCCCGTCAGTCGGTCCAGCGGGCGACAGCCCGCCTGGCAAAACATTGCGAGGCCCTGATTTCCGGGCTAGCATTTGATAATCGCACGGCCATTTGCCGTTATGATTTTCAGATGCCGACGTTTACCAGAGTCGTCACTGTTACTGAGCCAAGCAGCGGGGAACGTGCTCGTGAGCACCATCAATCCGACCACCAATACGTCACTGCCGATCGAAGATCAGGATCTAGATCACGGCGTGTGGGATGTTCTGTACGATATGCCAGCCTGGGGAATCAGCCTGCTGGTTCACATTGGGATCATTGTCGCCCTGATGAGCATCACCTGGGTCATTGAGACTCAGGTTCGTCCGGAAATCACGTCCACCATCGAACCGGAAGAAGTCCGGCAGGAACAGTTTGTCATCGACACCGAGGTGACCGAAGAAATCGGCAGCCTCAGTGATATGAACATCGTGGGGCCTTCAATGGCCACAGCTCAGGCCACCGGCTTCGACAACCACATCGAGCAGGAAGACCGTATCTCCGAAGACATCATTGATCCTCGGGTGCAGTTCCGCGAGCAGATGCCGACGCCCAACGAGGCAGACATTCTCGAATCCATCGACCTGACCGGCACGACGGAACACGCCGGCGGAACCGCAGGTGCCATCGACCGCATCACTCAGGAAATCGCCGCCTCACTGCGACAGCGGAAAACACTCGTTGTGTGGCTGATGGATGAATCCGGGTCCATGGAAGAACGCCGCGCAGAAGTGGCCGATCGATTCAAAGGCATTTACGACCAGTTGGGCGCTCTGGACGTGGGAGCAGATGAAGCTCTGCGTTCCGCCGTCATCAGTTATGGCAAAGATGTCCACATCCTGCAGGGCGAACCCACCGCCAGCGTGGAAGACCTCAACAAAGCGGTTGCCTCCATCAAGAACGACCCGTCCGGTCTGGAGAACGTGTTCTCTGCCGTCGACACGGCCGTGAAAAAGTTCCGCACCGACAAGCGTCGCATGAAGGCCAACATGATGATCGTCATCGTGACGGACGAACGTGGCGATGACTACGCCGCTTTGGAAACGGTTGTTCGCAACTGTTCGCGGGAAGGTGTCAAGGTATACTGCGTTGGCAACACGTCCGTGTTTGGACGCGAGAAGGGGCTGGTCCATGTGAAGTGGAAGTCGCCCGACGGTGAAGAATTTGAAGACGATCTGGAAGCCGACATGGGTCCGGAAACCTTCATGGCGGAAGGCATTCAGCTGCCGTTCTGGAATCGCCGTGCCAGTGGCCTCAGTCGTATGTCGTCCGGCTATGGTCCTTACACCCTCTCTCGACTGTGTGCGGAAACCGGCGGCGTGTTCTTTGTCGCTGCGGACAACAACCGCAACCGATGGGATGACACCATCATGCGACAGTACTCGCCCGACTATCGTCCCGCCAAGGATTATATGCGTCAGCTGTCGACCAACGGAGCCAAAGCGGCCCTGGTCAATGCGGCCCGTCAGACGATGCTGGATGGCAGTTCCGTGCCTTTGCCACAGACCACATTTGCCGCCCAGAATGACAACATTCTGCGACAGCAGATTACTGAGGCTCAGAAGCCACTGGCGACCCTCGACTATTACCTGCAGCAATTGCACGGCGCACTGGAAGCCGGCGAACGTGACCGCAACAAGCTGGACTCCGATCGCTGGCGTGCCAGCTACGACCTGGCCATGGGGCGCGTGCTGGCCATGCGTGTGCGAGCGTTCGGCTACAACGCCATGCTGGCGGAAATGAAATCCACACCGAAGACCTTTGAGAAAGAAGGCAGCAACCAGTGGCGCCTGCAGCCCGCTGGCGAAATCAACGCCGGTGCCACCGTGCGTAAGCTGCACAAAAAGGCGCTCGAATATCTCAAGCGTGTGATCGACGAACACCCCGGCACACCATGGGCACATCTGGCGTCTGTGGAACTGGGTGACCCGCTGGGCTGGGAGTGGAAAGAACACCGCATCCAGGTGGCGGCCAACAACATGGGCAATGGCAATAACAACAACCCAAACTCCCCGCAGTTCGCCCCGGAAGAGGAACGTCGCCGTCAGGAGCAGCGTCGACGCGAACAGAAGAAAGCACAGTTCAAACCCAAGATCTGATGGGGCAGAACTGTTTGCAAACTCGGCGACGCCCGGCCTCGACGCCGGGCGTTGTCATGCGCGAATGATGCTGTGCACGACTGGCGAGTCCCACCTCAGCGAGGACGGACTTCTGCCAGCACAGAGTCCGCGTGACAGCCGATACAAACCGTCGCGTCAGTGAGCCGCCTGCTCCAGCAGTGCAGCAATCTGCGGGTGCCCGCACTCTCTGGCCCAGTCAGCGGCCGTACCGTCAAAAATCTGATCACGGATCATTCGATCTGCGCCCAGGCACAGCAGCGTCTTCACGGTATCAGCGCTGCCTGAGACCACCGCCTGATGCAGGGGCGTTGAATGAGCATGCAGCCCTGGCGGATTGAAGGCATTCAGATCCGCAACCGTGTCCCCCAGCAGTGCGACAGCCTGCGCCTGGCCGTTGATCGCCGCCATCACGAGTGCCTCCTGCAGCAAATTGGCTCCGGCACCACCCTGCATCACTCGCACGTCCTCAACGCGCCCCAGACCAGCCGCCACCGGCAGCGTCAGATCAGCTCCAGACGCCAGCAGCGCCTCACAGGCGGCGGTTTCCCGATGCGCCAAACTGGACTGCATGCCGGAGTTGGGATCGGCGCCATGGCGGACCAGCGCACGGCACATATCCGCCTGATGACCGGATTCACGCGCTACGCAGCCGGACGCCACCAAAGCCAGGGTGTAGTTCAGTACCTCGGGCAGATCGTTGACGCCCGCCGTCAGGGAAGCCGTCGCCACAACTTCAATCACCTCCACCACATTGGGCGGAAGCTGGCGACGGCGAATGGGATTTTCCGCCACAAACCACAACAGACGCGGACTGGCAAAATAGTCGCCGGCGAACTGCCCGTCCTCTGCGGCCGTTTGCGTGAGCAACTGCGGATGGTCGTGCAGCCATTGTTTCAGCTGTTCCGCCTGGCCGTCATCCATCAGTTGCACGGCCTGCCGAAAAAGGGGGTCGTCGATCTGAACCTGTTTGGGTGCGTTATTCACGGTTTGTTTCTCCACGGCGAATCGGCGTAGTGCGTCTCGGCTGGGCCTGCCTCGTGATAACTTCCCGGCTGTCGCGTGTCACGCGGTCCGAACCCAACAGACAATAGGTATTCCCGATTGCCTGGCCTTGCAACCGGGGCCAGGGGCCGCGACCATCCGCCTTTTCCGCCCTTTGCCGACGCAAACTGCCCTTATGAGTATTCTGCAAGAACTGAAGACACGCTTCGCCGCCGCCCTGGAGCCGCTCACCGACGATGTTGAGCCACTGCTGGAGATGATTCGGGCGTCAGCAGACCCCAAATTCGGCGACTTTCAGGCCAATTGCGCCATGCCTTTGGGCAAAAAGGCGGGGCGACCACCACGCGATGTGGCGGCGGACATCGTGGAACGACTGCAGCTGGACGACTTTTGTGAGCCGCCGGAAGTAGCCGGCCCGGGCTTTATCAACCTGAGACTGAAAGACGACTGGATTGCCGCTCGGCTGGCCGCCATTGCGGGCGATGACCGACTGGGTGTGGCCCCCACAGACAAGCCCCGGCACGTGGTGGTGGACTTCTCGTCTCCCAACGTGGCCAAGCCTATGCACGTGGGTCACCTGAGAAGCTCGGTGATCGGCGATGCGATTTGTCGCACACTGAAGTTCGCCGGTCACAGGGTCACCAGTGACAACCACATTGGCGACTGGGGCACGCAGTTTGGCATGATCATTTATGGTTATCGCCACTTCGTGAATGCCGAGCAGTACGCGGCCGATCCGGTGAGCGAACTGGCAAGACTGTACCGACTGGTCAATCAGGTGTCGGACTATCACAGTGCCACCGCGAAGCTACCCACCCTGCAGTCCGACCTGGAGCAGCACCAGCAGGCGCTGGCAAATGCTGAAGCGGCCGCCGACCCCGCCGACAAAAAGGCAAAGAAGAAACTGAAGAGCCTGCGGAAGGCGGTGGCGTCCACAGAAGAAAACATCACAAGCGCGAAGAAAAAAATCAGCAGCGTCGCCGATGACGCTGACCTGCAGGCTCTGGCCGCCGCCCATCCGGATATTGCCAGATTGGCACGGCTGGAAACCTCGAAGCTGCATGCCGGCGATGCGGACAACCAAAAACTGTGGGACGAATTTCTGCCCGCCTGTCTGGCCGCGCTGGATCAGGTGTATGCCCGCCTGGATGTGTCGTTCGACCTGACGCTGGGCGAAAGTTTTTACAATCCCATGCTGCCGGGCGTTGTCGACAGTCTCAAAGAAAAAGGACTGGCAACCGACAGTGAAGGGGCCACGTGTGTGTTTGTGGAAGGCAACGACGCGCCATTCATCGTGCAAAAATCGGACGGGGCCTATACATACGCGACAACCGACCTGGCCACGATTCAGTATCGGGCCGACGAGCTGCAGGCCGATGAGGCGCTGTATGTGGTCGACGCCAGGCAGTCAGAGCACTTTAATCTCCTGTTTCAAACCGCTGCGATGTGGGGGTACGACAGGATGACGTTTCGACACGTCAGCTTTGGTACCGTGATGGGCAAAGGCGGCAAGCCGTTTAAGACACGCTCCGGATCCAACATCGGCCTGGAAAGTCTGATTGACGAAGCCGAACAGCGAGCCCGCATTGTGGTCGATGAAAATGACAGGGAACGTCAGGCGCTCAACGATCAGCAGCGGTCAGATGTCGCCAAAATCGTGGGCACCGGCGGCATCAAATACGCCGATCTGCATCACAACCGGGACAGTGACTATGTGTTCGACTGGGACAAGATGCTGGCCAAGAGCGGTGACACGGCCACATACATGCAGTACGCCTACGCACGGATCTGCGGCATCTTTGCCGAACTGAACATTGACCGGACCACGTTCGCCAGCGACCGGGCAACCGTGTTGCTCACGCAGCCTCCCGAACGCGCTCTGGCGCTGCAGCTGCTGCAGTTTGATCAGGCCATTGACGGTGTGCTGGCCGAATATCGCCCCAATCAGCTGACCGCATGGCTGTTTGAAACGGCAGGCAAATTCAGTTCGTTTTATGCCCACCCGGAATGTTCGGTCAAAGGGGCAACCGGTGAACTGCAGCAAAGTCGACTGGTGCTGTGCGATGTGATGGCACGGGCCCTGAAGACCGGGCTGTCACTGCTGGGCATTCAAACGGCAGACGTGATGTAAGACGGCAGGACCCGCTTATGAACCAGGATCGCATCTATTCTGCCCCACTGAAGAACGTGGGAGACTTTGAATTCGACGATGCGGTGGCCGACGTGTTCCCCGACATGATTCGCCGCTCGGTTCCCGGCTATGGTTCCATGCTGACAATGATTGCGCAGTGCGGTGAGCGCTTCGGTCAGCCGGACACTCATATCTACGACCTGGGTTGTTCACTGGGAGCCGGCACGCTTTTGCTGCGGGAGCACGCCCCGGCCGCGGCGAAAATCGTGGCGGTCGATAGTTCGGCCGCCATGATCAGTCGACTGGACGGCATTCTCGCCGCACAGTCTCAGCCCGGACCGGTGGAAACACGGCTGGCCGACATTCGGGACATGCCCATCTCCAGCGCATCACTGTGCGTGCTGAACCTGACGCTGCAGTTTCTCTGTGTCGAAGACCGCACGCCGCTGCTCGAGAAAATCGCGGCGGGCACACACCCCGGAGGCGCGCTGCTGCTGTCAGAGAAGATTTGCTTTCAGGACGAGACGCAGCAGCAACTGATGACGGACCTGCACCACGATTTCAAACGGGCGCACGGATACAGTGATCTGGAGATTGCACAAAAGCGGACAGCCATCGAAAACCGACTGGTGCCGGAAACACTGGAGGCGCACATAGAGCGCTTGCAGGCCGTCGGTTATCGGACCGTCACTCCCTGGTTTCAGTGCTTCACCTTTGCTTCACTGCTTGCTGTGAAGTAGACGTTTCGCCATGATGAGACGCATTAACGCCATCACCAGCAACAGCCTCCACTTTAGCCCACCCACCGATCACAGAAAGCAGCCCTATGTTTGGAATGAATCGGCAGGAATCCGCAGACTCACCGCTTGATCGACGCAGCGTGCTGAAAGGATCTCTGGCCGCGAGCGCCGCGGCGGCAGTTTCCAGTCTGGCGTCCACCGCAACGGCCAGCCCGGCTACGACTCGTTCAGATTCCCCCGCCAGCGCCAAAGTGATTCTCTTTCAGGGAGACAGCATCACCGACGCCGGGCGAGACCGCAAACGCCAGGGCACCAATGACAGCCGATCGCTGGGTCGCGGCTATCCAGCGTTCGTGGCGGCTGACCTGCTGTCGGAGAAACCAGCGCACGGTTATCAAATTCACAACCGCGGCATCAGCGGCAACAAAGTGCCGGATCTGAAAAAGCGGTGGGAGGCCGACTGCCTGCAGCTCAAACCCGAAGTCCTCAGCATCCTGATTGGTGTCAACGACATCTGGCACAAGCTCAATGGCCGCTATGACGGCACAGTGGAAGACTACGAAAAGGGCTACCACGATCTGCTCGTGGAAACGCAGGCGGCATTGCCGGAAACCACCATCGTGATTTGCGAACCCTTTGTGCTGCGATGTGGAGCGGTCAACGACAAGTGGTTTCCGGAGTTTGACCAGCGGCGCGAAGCAGCCCGATCGATTGCTGACAGCATGGGCCTTTTGCTGGTTCCCTTCCAGGAGATGTTTGACAAAGCGTGCGCGGATGTGCCGGCCAGCTACTGGGCGGGCGACGGCGTGCACCCCACACTGGCCGGACACGCCCTGATGGCGGCCGCGTGGCGAAAAGTGGTTGGCATCTAGCCCGACCTCTTTCGCAAATCCCAGACGTAAGTGCGGCGACGCACCGCGCTGGCGCAGGAATTTGTCAGCTACGAGTGATCGCTCAGCACGTCGATCCAGCGTCTCTGGATCAACAGGCAGGTGGGCGCGTGTGTGATGCGGCCATCGCACACGGCCGCATACGCATCGGTCAGTGTCATGCGAACCGGTTCAATCAACTCGGTGCCTTCCGGCTGCGCGTCCTCAAAAGTCAGATCGGTGGCCAGAAACAGGACGGTGGGGGAAACGACGCTGGCGGTGAACGGGTCAATCGTGGTGAGCTGCTGCCAGCTGGCCGCGCGAATGCCCAGTTCCTCATGCAGTTCGCGCGACGCACACTCCATCGCCTCTTCGCCAGGCTCGCGTCCGCCGCTGACTGCTTCGAGCGTAACACGACCAACAGCATAGTGAAACTCGCGGGTGAGGATCACGTCGTCCCCGTCGATCGCCAGCACGCACACCCCTGGTTTGATCGTCACTACACTGTGCGTGCCTGGCAAGCCGTCCGGTCGGATCACGTCGTCTTTACGGACACTCAGCCAGGGGTCGCTGTATTCGTCAGTGGTCTTCAGCACGGTCCAGGGACCGTGCTGCTTTCGGTTGTCATCCGTCATACCAAACACCTTCGTGACGTCTCATCAGGTCGATCACACGTGTGATCAGAATGAACGTTGCTGTGTGTCATCTGTCTCACACCCGGAAAACAGTCAGTTTTCCACAAATCATTGGCAGACAACAGCTTAGCAGAAAACCGACAGTCAACAGTCGGCAGCCGGCATCGCATTCGCCTTTTCTCGTAGTCACTGGCACACAGCCAATAACCTCGGAAGGAACTGAGTTTTGATAGCAGTCAGCCGCATCGCACTGCAGCAGCTGCACACAAACATCTTTGTTCCGCAGCGGACACTCGTCGACTCACCACGGAGCATGGCCGGTCGCACGGTTCGCTGCGGGACAGGATGTCTGACAACCTCAACTGTTCGAAAAAAGGAATCACGACATGAAAAATACACTGATGATCATGCTGGCGGCCGGTGGGATGTTTCTCGCGACCTCTGCAGAAGCCAACGCTCAGAGCTGGCGAACTCGGAGTTCAGGCTTTGGCATTTCACTGAATTACGGCAATCCCGGCTACGGGTACAATGGCTATCGTGGCAGCTACCGCGGCCTGAACCAGGGCTACCTGCCTGGCTACGGCTATGGTCATGGCATTGGCTACAGCGACTTTGGACGCAGCCGCTATCCGGTATACAACAACTACCGTGTGCCGTCGTATCGCTATGTCGCACCGCGTCGCTACGACTATGGATGTCGCTACGGCTACTAAGCCGGCGGCACACGCCGGTCACCAAAATGGTCACTCACCAGTCGACTGACCGATTGACAGATTCTCAACTCTGACTGATTCGCCCTGCGGCGGGTCAGTCTTTTTTGATGGGTGTGAGCAGATTGATATCGATGGAGTGCACGTCGATCGCACGTTCTCCGACCAGTCGTTCGGCACGCAGTTGCAGTGTGGTTTCACCAGAGTCCAGATGAAATCTTCCCACACGCAGCGGTCGAAAATCCTTCACAAAGTAGTGGGATTTTTCGACACGCTCTTTTGACTTGTCGTACAGCGGCGGATCAAACGCCGTCGTGATGTCAGCGGCGACCGATGGACCGCGTTCATCCTGCAGACAAATCCGGCAGCCCACATCGTCTGCGCGACACGTGTAATGCAGGATCACTTCGTACTGTCCGGACTGCCCGATATCCACATGCCACGATATGTGATCGTCAGCCGATGTCCAGTTCACAAAGAATGAGTTATTCGGCGCTTTGGAGCTGCGTCGGATGTTGCCATGGGCTATGCCGTCACGTGCAGGCAACGTAGTAAACGGGCCGTAGCCCACAGTAAATGGCCGTTCGCGAGAGCGCTGAAACTCCACCGCCATCTGCTGACGGAACGTCTCCGCCGCCGACTGCAGTCGGGTGGCCACTTTGGGAAATTTGCCCGCCACATCGTTTTGCTGTCCACGATCGACCGTGATATCAAACAGATGACCGCCGGCATCAAGGCGAAATCGCTGGCTGCGGACACTCACCCGATTGCGCCAGATGGAATACAGCAGTCGGTCGGCGGACTGCTCGCGCCTTCCCCGAATGACGGCCGACAGATCCACACCGTCGATCCGTCTTTCTTCGGGCACTGGCAGCTGGGCCAGACCGCACAGTGTCGGCAGAAGGTCGATGGCACCGGCCGTACCCGTGACAACGCGACGGGCTGGAATCCGACCGGGCCACTTCCAAAAGCAGGCTGAGCGCAGGCCCCCTTCATCAATCGTCCCTTTGCGTCCCTTCATGCCGCCGTTCCACCGCCAGGAATTGGGGCCGTTATCAGAGAAGAACAGGACGATGGTGCGGTCTGTCAGCTGCAGACGACGCAACTGCTGCAGCACGCGTCCAACATTCCAGTCGAGGTTTTCGCACAACGCCAGAGCAGCGCGGGACATGAGCGGATCCTCTTTGTCAGGATCCGTATGACGCTGCGATAGTTTGCGTCCGTCAAACCTGTCATAAAAGCGATCCGGCACCATCATGGGAGAATGAGGCGTGTTGAACGGCACGTAACAAAGAAAGGGCGTGTCACGATGCTGGGCGATAAACTCCAGTGCATGGTCCGTCACATCATCAACCAGAAACCCATCACCGCGAACACGGCGACGATTGTGGTCCAGTGGCGGACTGAAATAGTGGCCCCAGTGACCGGATGTGAAACCGTAAAATTCTTCAAAACCACGATCGCACGGGTGATAGGGAGGCTGTGTGCCGTTGTGCCATTTGCCAAAAGCGCCCGTCGCGTAACCGGCCTCCTGAAAAACGTCAGCCAGGGTGGTTTCTTCAGGATTCAGCCGGCCCTGACCTTCGCTGACACCACGGACCCCTGTGCGCGGGTGGTAGCGGCCCGTGAGAAATTCGGCGCGGGTCGGCGCGCAGACGGCGCACACATAGAAGTTTTCCAGCGAAGCACCATCGCGCGCCAGAGAATCAATATGCGGTGTCTGCAGGTTGCGATTGCCCTGAACACTCAGATCGCCCCAGCCCATGTCATCGGCCAGAAAGATCACAACGTTGGGGCGATCAGCGCCCAGCGCAGCACCACAAAGCAGCAAAGCCAGCAGACAGTCTCTCATCCCCTGCTCCCTTTTTCCGACTGGGCGACGTTCAGAATGGCGTCTGCCGCCTGCCGCGCGGCCAGCGGCTGCGCCAGGCGGCCAAGGTTGTCGGACAGTTCATCACGCGCCGTGTCCGACGTCAACAGTTTCTGCACGGCCGCGCGGAGTAAGGTGGCCGCATCCGGAGCCCGCTCGTCGACCAGCACGGCAGCGTGCCGTTGCACCAGATATTCGGCATTGTATCGCTGATGCTCGTCAGCAGCAGTCGGCAGGGGGACAAGGATGGCGGGTGTCGCAGCGGCCGCCAGTTCGGCCAGCGTCACTGCTCCGCAGCGGCAGATCACCAGATCGGCGGAAGCCAGTTGCACGCACATGTCTGTCAGGAAAGTGACTGTCGTGAGCGATACACGATCGGGCAGCGTGGGAGCTGTCGGCGCTGGACGGCTGTGGCTGTCGTCGACTCCCGTCTGATGCAGCACGTCCAGAAAGACCTCAGCGTCCCAGTGGAGCAGCATCTTCTGAACCAGTTCATTCAGCCGGCGGGCGCCCTGGCTTCCCCCGACGACCAGCACACGCATCACTGACGGCCGAGTTTGAGTTGTGCCCCCCTCATGGCTGATTGCTTCGAAGAACGAGGGGGAAACTGGCACACCCACCTGCCGAATGGGGCAGGGCAACAGCTGTGTGACCGCCTCAGCCAGCGGCCAGCCGGTCAGCAGAACCTGGCAGAATCGCGCCAGCGTTCTGGTGGCCCGACCGGGAATCCGATTCAACTCCAGCAGCACAACAGGAATGCCCCGCCACCACGCAGCCAGCACGCCTGGCAATGACGCAAATCCGCCCGTGCCGACCACAACGTCCGGGCGTTGCTGCTGGAAACGGCGGCGACACAGAAAAAACGACTGCGTCAGCCGCGCAGCAAATCGGACACCTGGCGATGACCGCATCAGCGGCTGCACGAAAATCTGCTCCTGGGAAACAGGGGGCGTGCCGGCTGTCAGCACCCGCTGATCGACAGGACGTGCACTGACAAAAAACTGCAGCTGCGTCTGGTGATCACGCTGGCAGAGCTCTTCGGCGATCGCCAGAGCGGGCGTCAAATGCCCCCCTGATCCACCACCGCAAAAGGCGACGCGCACGGGCTGGTCGGTATGCGTGGGCTCCGCTGAAGTTTCAGACGTCATGTCTGTGCAGCCACCTTCTCACAACTCGCAGTATTCACTGACACCGTCGGCAGAGATCACAAGCAGCCGGCTCGTCAGCGGATGATGCATCGACTGATAATCCTGAACGACCCGCTTTTGAATCTGCCCGATCAACTCCGGGTGGTTCAATGATACGGCCACAAAGAAGTCCCGATTGGGAACCCCGACAATCAGTTCGGCGCCCAGCACCTGCCGCAGTCGACCGTGCAGCTGCTCTCCCAGAAGCCGGACGCTGTTGTACGGACTGGGATTGACGGGTACCAGCATGCGGGCATCGTCCTCGTCACCCACCAGACTCACCTCGAGGGGATTTTCGTCGGCAAAGACCTGCAGGTTCTGCATAGCCAGATCGTGCAGCTGTTCCCGCGAAAGCCTCCAGTGCGTCAGCATGCGTTCGTGCACGAACCGATAAGACTCTTCTTCGTCGAGGACGTACATCACCGTCAAGCCGCCCACCCAGGGTGCCTGCACAAATTCACTCATTGACTCATCGGCGTCCGCTTCCGGATACAGCATCGGCATGATCCGCTCACGCGCTTCCGGCAGCTCGGGCATCAGCTGTTCGGGGCCCAGCTCATGAAGGCGGACGATCGCCGTCATCCCCGGCAGCACAATGTCCTTCAGACGTTCCGGGCTGTGAATGTAAGAGCGGTAAAAATTGGACAGGTTGATCTCAGAGCCGTCGAGACTCACACTAAAACTGCCAGTTGGTTTCACCTCCAGCAGGGGAAAGTGTTTCTCTGCCAGCTCAATCACCTGCTGCCGAAACAACATCGGCGGACAGGCGAAGACCTCCGCAAACAGAATGGAGTTCAGCATCTGTTCGCAGGTGTTCACTGTGGCCGCGGACAGCGGCCGGCCGTGAGGTGACTGCAGACTGGCAACGATCATGATTTCGCGAAATTCGACCACCCACAACCGCCATTCATAGGTGGGCGACGGCTTGAACATCTGCTTCCACCACGGCACCAAACGACGACCACGGGACATGCCCTGCCAGGTGCGGCAGCGCCCCGGCAGCTCCAGTCTCCGTGCCTCAGTGGACGTGATCACCCCGGGGAACAGGGCGGATGCCTCAAACGATGACGCCGATTTTTCCGGTTCTGATTCATCGACCCAGGCGGCGTACATGGTCATCGACCACCCGGGCTCTGGGTTGTCATCGGCCCCGTCATTGGGTGCCTGCGGGCGAATCTCCAGAAACGCCTCAGACTGTTCCAGCTGCAGCGTGGTGGGAACATCAAACGAGAACCAGTTGGCAGGCCCCTGAAACGACACGTACTGCGGCTCGGTGTCATCCGAGTGATCGTGCGAATCCATAAGTGTGCCTCCTGTGAGTTCCTCGCCGCCACGCCCCGTTCAGGCGCTTCTTAATTGTAGGCACCAGACGGACGTGTTTCGACAACAGAAGCGCAATCGACGACTGGCCAGGGAAAAGACGATTCTGTAACGTCAGCGGCTGGTCCGTTGTCTGGTCGGGAGAAACCAAATGCGAACGTCCAATCCTCTGCTTGCGGAGTTCCCTGTGCGCATCACTCAACTGCTGATCTTGGTCCTGGCCTTCGGCCGCCCGCTGTGGGCAGCAGGCGGCGCAAATCAGTCAGCGCCCCAGTGCCGACCAGCCTGCGACGTGGTGATCTATGGCGCGACGTCTGCCGGCATCGCGGCAGCCATTCAGGTACGTCGGATGGGCCACTCGGTCGTGGTGCTGGAGCCGAACGATCGGATGGGCGGCCTGACGACCGGCGGACTCGGCCAGACCGACATCGGCAACAAGGCGGCGATCGGCGGGATCTCCCGCGAATTCTATCGACGTATCCGCAGGCACTATGCCAACCCGAAAAACTGGATATGGCAGGCCGCTGACGATTATCAAAGTCACGGGCAAAGTCGTTCGGCAGACGGCGAAGACGCCATGTGGACCTTCGAGCCATCCGCTGCTCTGGCGGTGCTGCAGCAGATGGTCCACGATCACAATGTGACGGTGCGGTACGGACAGGCGCTGGACCGTTCCGCAGCAGGCGTCAGTCGGAAGAACGGTCGTATTGTGGCCGTTCGCACACTGCCCGGCGATGAGTGGCAGGCAGACGTCTACATCGATGCCACTTACGAGGGCGATCTGATGGCCGCGGCCGGTGTCGCCTTCACCGTGGGCCGAGAAGCCAACGCCGATTATGGCGAAACGCTCAACGGCGTACAGACCCGCCGCGCCGTACATCATCAACTGGTGGACAGCGTGGATCCATGGATCATACCAGGCATGCCCGACAGTGGTCTGCTGCCGGGGATCGACCCTGACGGACCTGGCGAAGAGGGCGGACGCGACCATCGCGTTCAGGCTTTCTGCTTCCGGATGTGCCTGACGGATCACCCGGATAATCGCATTCCCTTTGTCCGGCCCGACGGATACCAGGAACGGGATTACGAACTGCTGCTGCGAAATTTTGAGGCAGGCGCCACGCGACTTCCCTGGTCAATGGGACGCATGCCCAACCGCAAATCAGACGTCAACAACAATCGTGGCGTCAGCACCGACTTCATCGGGCAGAATTATGACTACCCCAACGCCACGTATCTGCAGCGGGCCGCGATTGTCCGCCGCCATTTCGTGTACCAGCAGGGGTTAATGTGGACACTGGCCAATCACCCGCGCGTGCCGGCAGCAATTCGCCAGGAGGTGTCTCGCTGGGGCACGTGCAAAGATGAATTCGCGGCGCCGTCCGGCTGGCAGCAGCAGCTGTATATTCGTGAGGCCCGCCGCATGATTGGCAGCTATGTCATGACGCAGCACAACTGTCAGGGCCGCACCACTGCACCACGACCGGTCGGGCTGGCCGCTTACACAATGGACTCACATAACGTGCAGCGATACGTCGGACCGGACGGCAGTGTGCGGAATGAAGGCGACGTGCAGGTGGGCGGATTCTCCCCCTATCCCATTGACTACGGTGCGCTGGTGCCTCGTCGCACCGAATGCGGCAACCTGCTGGTCCCCGTGTGCCTGAGTGCCAGCCACATCGCCTTTGGTTCCATTCGCATGGAGCCCGTTTTTATGGTGCTGGGACAGTCGGCCGCCACGGCCGCCGTTCTGGCGGTAGAAGACGATATTGCCGTGCAGGATGTCGATTACACCAAACTGCGACAGCAACTGCTGCACGACCGGCAGGTCCTTACCTGGACGGGACCGGTCCGCAAACCAGTTGCTGGTGTCACGGCCGAATCGCTGGACGGAATTGTGGTTGATGACCAGCAGGCTCAGCGAACGGGCTTTGAAACGATCAGCACCTCAGCAGGACCGTTTCTCGAAACCGGCTATCGGCACGACAGCAACGATGGCAAGGGTCAGCAGAACATCACCTTTCTGGCGAACGTCACGACGCCTGGACGCTATGATGTACGTCTGGCGTGGACCGCCCACAGCAATCGGGCCAGACGAGTCCCCGTGACCATCACGCAGGGGGACACCGTCGAAGTCCGCCACGTGGACCAGACGCAGCGACCTCGCCAGGCGCCGTTCGAGACGATCGCGACACTAACACTCACGACCGGAGAAGTGGCCATTGAGGTTTCCAATACCGGGACCATCGGATTCGTCATCGCTGACGGCGTGCAGTTGATCGCCGCAAGAGATTGATCCCCCACCATCAAATGGACCACCATCAAATGGACCGCCATCAAATGGACCGCCATCACCTGCCCGCCATCACCTGCCCGCCATCCATCGGCGTCCGTTCAGTCGGCAATCCACGTGGCGATGGACAACACGTCAGCACGATACAGGGCAACCGCGATCGCCGCACTGCCGACCCAGGCCATCGCATAGGCCATCGTTCGACGGCGAAGCCACCCACGGGCCACCACAACGGGCACCACGGCAAATGCCGCCAGCATCAACCCCATGTGCACCATGTGCGGGATACCGTAAAGAAACCCACTGGGATCATCGACTCCCGGACGGGCCCAGCGTCCCAGTGCACAGCTGGCCGCCAGCCAGAACGGGCAGACATAGGCAAAACTCACCAGCGGCAGACAGCACAGCACTGCGTCGACCACAAGGCAGGATTTCCGGCGCCCCGGTGTCGCACCCGGTGCACGAATATCCAGCGCGGGAGTCTGAAAAGGATTCTCGGCCATGTTCCCGCCTTCACTCACGATCAATCGGACAGCCCGCTCAGCTTTTCAGACGCTTCATCCCACGTGCCTGTCGTTCGCGATTGAGTTTTTCCAGTGCCGGGGGTTCTTTGGCAATAAAACGAATCAGCTGAGACGTCGAACACCCCAGTGCGGCGGCCGCCCGTCGAACGTCGTACGCTTTGGCATCCACCGCATCCAGCGCTTCGGCCAGCATCGCAGGAAAATCGGCATGTCGGTCGCTGCAGCTGATTTTGTTGTCTCGGCATCGAGACGACCAGAGGGCTGAGGGCTCGACGAACTCACTGCTGACATTGCGCACATGAACAGCCAGCGTCAGCCGCAGTCGCCGCACGGCCACCCGACGATTTTCTTCCTGACTGCGACGTTCGGCCGCCAGCGCCAGCTGACCCGACGGGCGATGCAGGATCTCAATGGCCGTCTCCACTTTGTTACGACGCTGGCCGCCAGGGCCAGCCGCTTTGGTGCGCCGGACGTCACAGTCTTCCAGCAGTTGATCGACAGGCAGCGAGGACGGATGAAGATCGCAGGTTTCTGACATGGCACAGACTGTTAACGGCGGCCGCCGCGCTTCGGCGGTGAGGCGCCGTCAAAGGTCGCCTTACCGCGTAAAAGATGATGATAGTGTTGAGCAAAGCGATGCGATTCATCGCGAACATACTGCAGCAGCCGCAGGGCGAACGAGTGGCGACTCAAACGCAGCGATTCCGACTGACCGGGGATGAAGACTTCCTCTTCTTTTTTGGCCAGCGAGATTGTGGTAGGGGGGGGCGATATCAATGGCAGCAAAGGTTTCCATCACGGCGTTCAATTGCCCCTTGCCACCGTCAATCAGCAGGATGTCGGGAAACGCTTCGCCTTCCTGCTGCAGACGGCGAAATCGCCGCGTGATCACTTCCCGCATGGAGGCAAAGTCATCAACGCCTTCCACGGACCGAATCCTGTATCGCTTGTATCCATGCTTAAACGGCAAACCATCAATGAACTGCACAAGGCTGGCCACCGTCTCACCACCCTGCAGATGAGCAATATCAACACCTTCGATCACGCGTGGCTGTTCGGCCAGCTTCAGTACTTTCTTCAACCCCGCCAGTCCTTTTTTGGGATCAATGTAGAACACTTCCGGCTGAGCGTGCTCTTCCAGGTTACCACGCAGATTGAGTTTCTTCAGTGAGGCAATGTCATCGCGAATCCGGGCCGCCTTTTCAAACAGCAGTTCTTTGGAAGCCTGCTGCATATCGGCCTCCATGTCTTTGAGCAGCTTGTCCTTGCGGCCATCCAGAAACATGCGCAATCGCTGAATGTCTTTGCGATAGTCTTCCTTGCTGACACGCAGATTGCAGGGCGCGGTGCACTGTTTGATGCTGGCCAGCAGACACGGACGAAACCACTGCCAGCGTTCATCGCTTTCTTCAATGTCCAGGGTGCACGTGCGAAAGCGGAAAATCTTCTGCAGCACGGCGATGGTGCCGCGCAGCTGCCCGGCGTTGGTGAAGGGGCCATACAGACGCACGCCCTTGGTGGCTGGCGTGCGCGTGAATTCGATGCGGGGAAAATCTTCGTGTGTGGTAATCTGCAGATAGGGAAACGTCTTGTCGTCTTTGAGCAGGCTGTTAAACCGGGGCTGAATATCTTTGATCAGCCGTGCTTCCATCAGCAGCGCGTCCACCTCACTGTCGGTGGTGATAAAGTCGATGTCCGCAATCTCTGTGACCAGTTCAGCCGTGCGGCGATCCAGCTCAGCGGTGCGGGTAAAGTAGCTGCCGGCGCGACTGCGCAAATTGACTGCTTTGCCCACGTAAATCACGCGAGCCTGCGCGTCTTTCATCAAATAGACACCAGGGGTGGTGGGGAACCGCCGCACCTTCTCACCAGGCTCCAGCGAGTCCTCCTCATCATTCGTTTCTGATGTTGTTTCCTCAGTCATCGATTTGCAGAAAAGTCAGACGAATTCCGGTGTTTGTTTGATCAGTGTGAGCAGTGTCGCAGTTGTGGTTACGGTGAATGCGACTCGGGTTTTCCTGCTTCTGGACGGATCCTAGACAAGGCTTTGGCAATTAACAAAGTTTGTTGGAATCCTCTGACAGCCACTTGCAATTCTTTCAGGATCTGGAAAATTGTCGCCCACATGGAGTTGGTGCAGAATTGTCACCATGACCAACGGTTTGGTTTACATAAAACGCGAAAGGGAACACATGTCTTTTCTCCGAACTTTGAGCCTGATGCTCCTCGGTTGCTGCTTTATTGTTGGCTGCACCAGTGAAGAGCCACCTGCAGATCCACCAGCCGCCGACACTGATCACGAATCAGAAGCTGGTTCCGGCAGTGGCGAAGAGCACGCCGACGAAGGTGCTGGCAGCGAATCCAAATAATTCGCTGACACCACTGCGTCAAAATCGCTTCCAGCGAATGGCGCACTGAACCAAAAAGACGATGACGACGTCCTTACGTTGTCATCGTCTTTTTTTGCGCGGCGCCGGCACGGCTGCCTGGAAATCCGGACAACACGCCGTAACACTGACGCCCCGATAGATTCCTCTGCACCACTTACGAAATCATACACCAAATGTTCCAGATCAACGAAAACTATCTGAAACTGAAAGCCGGCTACCTGTTCCCGGAAATCGGTCGACGCGTGGCAGCCTTCTCCGATGCCCATCCGGACGCTCAGATCATCAAACTGGGAATCGGAGACGTCACCGAACCGCTGCCGGCCGCCGTTGTGGCGGGCATGCATGCCGCGGTGGACGAACTGGCCAGTCGAGACTCATTTCACGGCTATGGCCCCGAACAGGGCTACGCGTTTCTGCGGGATCCCATCGCCGAGCAGGACTACCAGGCACGCGGCGTGAATGTTTCCGCAGACGAGATCTTTGTGTCCGACGGCTCCAAATGCGACACCGGAAACATTCTGGACATCCTGGGCGCGAACAACTCCATTGCCATCACCGATCCCGTGTATCCCGTCTACGTGGACACCAACGTGATGGCCGGCCACACGGGTGAAGCGGACGATGCCGGCCGCTATGACAAACTCGTCTATCTGCCGGTAACGGCGGACAACAATTTCGTCGCCGAACTGCCGACCAGCCCTGTTGATATCATCTACCTGTGTTATCCCAATAACCCCACGGGCACCGTGGCGACAAAAGAAACCCTGCAGAAGTGGGTGGACTATGCGCGGGAGCACGGCAGCCTGATCATGTTTGACGCAGCTTACGAGGCGTTCGTCAGCGATCCGTCATTGCCGCGTTCCATCTATGAAGTGGACGGTGCTCGCGAATGTGCCATTGAGTTTCGCAGCTTCAGCAAGAACATCGGTTTCACGGGCGTGCGATGCGCGTTCACTGTGGTTCCCAAAGACCTGAAGGCCACCGCATCCTGCGGCACCGAAGTGTCCCTGCATCAATTGTGGAACCGGCGTCAGTCGACCAAGTTCAATGGGGCCTCTTACGTGGTGCAGAAGGGAGCGGCTGCCGCCTACACGCCGGAAGGTCGGGCACAAATGAAGTCACTGATTGACTTCTACATGACCAATGCAAAGTTGCTGCGGGAAGGCCTGGAAGCAGTTGGGATTACCGTCTACGGTGGCGAGCATGCACCTTATGTGTGGCTGCAGACCCCGGATGGCATGGGCAGCTGGGACTTCTTTGATCGGCTGCTCGACAAAGGCCACCTGGTGGGCACACCGGGCAGTGGCTTTGGGGCGGCTGGCGAAGGCTATTTCCGCCTGAGCGCTTTCAACAGCCGTGAGAACGTCGAAACCGCCATTGAGCGATTCAAGAGCGTCGTCTCCTGAATCGACAACAATTTGATACACACAGACGCCTGACGAGTGACTGCTTGTCAGGCGTTTGTTTTTACAGGAATTCCCCGGCTGCTGGCAACTTTGTCGCATTCACAGAAGTTTCACAGCAGCCGCGGCGGCTCTTAAAATAGCGTTGACGAACTGTAATTCTGGCGAGTCTAATAGTGGGACTTCCCCACACCGTCAGGAGCAGTTGCATGCCGGACGAGATGCCGATTGAGGATATGACTCTGCAGGAGCGGCTGAAGAAAGCCGACTACCTGGCTCGCGAACTGAGCGAGCACCTGCGTCAGGCGTACCTGCCCCGTCTGGGTTCTCTGCGAAGTTCGGCCAAGGTCTACGACCCAGGGGAAGTCAGCGACAACCAGATTCTGGAACTGACGCTGGCCGTGCTGCAGGCGGAAGAGTTCACCGATGATCTGTGCGGGCGCCTGAACCAGCACCTGAACAGCATCGCGGAAGAGATGCGGGACATGCTGTTTCGCGGCAAAGCGGCCGACGCTGAGGATGCCAACCAGCCCATCTTCGATGTGGATGACCTGCTGGCCGACTGACGGCACAACGGTCCCTGCGGCCGTGGTCCATCGCGACAGCGTGCGAATGCTGGTCGGAGGTCGACTCTGGGGTCAAACGATGTCGTCAGGCGTGCGCCCTGCCCGGACTATTCCGTCAGCGTCACATCAATCGTGCCCCGCTGCCCCTCGCGGATGATGTTGATCGAAACCGAGTCACCGGGACGGTAACGTTCCACTTCCGACAGAAATGCGTCCACCGTTTCGGTTCGTTTGCCATTCACACCAATGATGATGTCGGCCTTGTCGCGGTCCTCAATTTCGAAGACCACAAAGCCGCGTTTACGCCGCACCAGTTCCGGCCCCTTCAGCCCGGCCGCGACGGCAGCCCCTTCAGGGTCCATCCGCAGAATCAACAGTCCCTGTTCCGTCTTCAGCACCTGCAGGATGCCAATGTCGGGACGAATCACACGACCGTGTTCCAGCAGTTCAGGAATCACGCGAGCGATCAGGCTGGACGGGATGGCAAAACCAATGCCCGCGCTTTGCCCCGTGCTGCTGGCGATGGCCGTGTTCATGCCAATCAGCCGACCGTGGGAGTCCAGCAGCGGTCCTCCCGAATTCCCCGGATTGATGGCCGCATCAATCTGAATGACGGACTTGATCGAGCGGGAACGCGTCACGGGCAGTGTGCGATTCAGACTGGAGATAATGCCGGTGGTCATTGTGCGTTCCAGGCCAAACGGATTACCGATTGCATAGACCTGATAACCAACTCTCAGTTTGCTGGAGTCACCCAGCACAACTGGTTCCAGCGTGCCTTCCGGGACGTCAATTCTCAGAATGGCAATGTCGTTGAGTGGATCCACGCCGACGGGCTCACCTGTCACTGTCTGGCCGTTAAACAGCGTGACGACAATGCGATCTGCGTCTTCGATCACATGAAAATTGGTCATCACGTGGCCCGCGCGATCAATCACAAATCCGGAGCCCGCGTCTTCGGTCGGATTCTCCCGCCACATCAGTCGCTGCCCGGCGGCGCGGGTGGCGATGTTGACGACGCTGCGATTGCTTGACTCGTAGACATAAGCCGAGGCAGCTTCGTATGGCGTCAGGCCCTGTTCGGTGTAGGCATTGGGCGGGCGTTTGCGTGCGCTGGCCGGCCGCGGTGAGCCGGCATTCTGCCCGGCAGGAACCTGCAACGTGTTTCTGCCTGCCCCTGTCTGTCCGACGGCAGCCGTCAGGTGTTGTGGTGAGCCGGCCAGCCAGCAGCCGCACAGGATTCCTGCCAGACCGGCAAAGAAACTGACAATGACGTGTTTCATGGCATATCCATCCGTGGAGTCCCCAGAAGCGGAGTCGGCAGAAGGTAGCAAATGTGGAGTCACGGCGGCTAGAAGAATTGCGGCCTCCAAACAGCCGTTTCATCCATTTAAAGTGGCCGGAAAATCAGCCTTCTGCACGGGATTCCCGGATTCACAGCGGTGAAGCTGCAGCAAAACCCGTATTATTGAGCGTCCTTTCCCGCACACTCCGTGCCGCACATTCAGTGCCCCACACTCAGTGGAACCCCAGCATGTCGCAAGCGGATATTCAATCAGACCTGCCAGCAGCGCCAGCGGATTCGGTTCGCAAGGCAGCCGGTCGCGGGTCGCAGCGACGTCCTCGTCGCCGGGGCCGCGGCAAACCGCCCGCCTGGACCATCTGGCTGGCCACGCAGTTTGTGAATGCTCGCACGCTGTGCACTCAGACATTTCCCACATGGGTGTCCGAACACCGTGAACAGGCGGCGATCGCCGGTGTCAGTCTGGCCGTGCACTTTGTCATCGCTGTGCTCATGGCATTGTGGGTGCTGCCGTCAGACTACACGCCCGACTTTTTTGATCTGATCGTGACGCGCGAAGCAGAAGAGTCCCAGGTGGTGAAAGTGGAACCCATCGCCGAGCTGCTGCAGCCGGACAAGATTGAAGAGCTGAACGTCAACTCCAATCTGAAGAAACTGCTGTCTGATCTGGACGACGGTGACACTTCGATGGAGATGAATGACGTTCTGGATCGTGACCTGTCGTTTGACCTGGAACCCACCGATGCGGAAATGGAGTCCGTTTTTCGCAAAGGCGAATTCGGAGGACGCTCCAAAGCGGGCAAGCAGGCGGCGCTCAAAAAATACGGGGGAACGGCGGCCAGCGAGAAAGCCGTCTCCATGGGGCTGCGATGGCTGCAGAGCATTCAGCAGGAGGATGGCTCCTGGCATTTTCGCCAGGTCGGAGCAGGCGCACAGCCCGGCGCCTTCCAGCGGACGGAAGTCGGCGCGACGTCACTGGCGCTGCTGTGCTTTCTGGGCGCCGGTCATACGCATTTTGATGAGGGCCCCTACAAGGAAACGGTGGCCAAAGGACTGGCCTATATCGGCACCCAGGCGGAGATTTCTCAGGGGACGGCCGACCTGCGGGGCAGCTTTGAGGGCAACGCCGGCATGTACGTTCACGGGCTGGCCACGATCTGCATTAGTGAAGCGCACGCCCTGGACCCACGGAACAAAGATCTGCAGAAGCTGACCGGTATGGCGGTCGGCTTCATCGAAAAAGCGCAGAACCCGTTCAGTGGTGGCTGGCGATACACGCCACGATCCGATGACGCCGACACTTCGGTGGCGGGGTGGCAGATTATGGCACTGCACAGTGCCAAAGCGGGCCGCGTTCGCGTTTCCAGCAAGACCATGAGGGAAGCCAGAGAGTTTCTGCGAGAAGCTCAGACAGACCGCAGTGGCGCGTTCTACTGCTACAACCCCGCCCGCAAGAGCCGTTCAAAAACCATGACGGCTGTCGGCCTGCTGTGCCGCATGTATCTGGGCTGGAAGAAAGACCACGAGGGTCTCCAGCAGGGCGTTGCCTATCTGGCCAAACAGGGGCCCGATCGCAACAACATGTACTATAACTACTACGCCACACAGGTCCTGCGACACTGGGGCGGCAAGGAGTGGGACAGCTGGAATAAGAAACAACGGTCCATGCTGGTCAGCACGCAGATCACCGAAGGCCCGGCGGCCGGCAGCTGGCCGATCACTGACAACCATGGCGACGCCGGCGGTCAGATTTATCAGACCGCCCTGAGCATCCTCACACTGGAAGTCTACTACCGCCATCTGCCGATTTATCGCAAGCTGGACGAAGCCGAAGGCGCTCAGGCCGAACGGGCCGTCCCCTAGCGTGAACCGCATGTCTCCCGAAACGTCAGGTGGCTTCTGGTAGTGCCAACGACGTCTGTGCTGCGGCCATCATGAGTGGAGCAGCCCCAGTATTCCCAACCCGTAAAAGGTGTACTCCGCATCTGTCTGCTGATCCCAGCTGGCGCCGCGAAATCCGCCCTCGGGCGCTTCGATCTGACTTTCCAGCCAGTGCAGCACCTGCGGTGGTTTAATGATATCGCGGCGGCCGAGGTCCTGACCGGTCAGCAGCCCCGTGAATGTGGACAGACCATCGGCAAAAGGAATGCGCGTATTGGCCTGAAAGCCGCCTTCGGTGCTGACGACGTCCGTCAAAAAGCCCTGCACATCGTCTTCGATATCCGGGTCCATGCCGCCCAGACTGTGGAGCAGGGCCACGGCCGCGGCTGTCGGATTCGTGCCGCTGCGACGCATGGGGGCAATCTCGACAAAGCCCCCGTCGTCACGCTGACGATCGTAGAGAAACTGAATCAGTCGATTGGGGCGGGGGACCTTATGACCCAAAAGTTCGTAGGTCAGCGCCACCATAAATGAGTGGTACGTGCTGCCGGCGGAGCCTTTCACACTCTTGGCGTAACCGCCATCCGCCACCCGTGTGGATTCCAGCGTGGCAGACACCTGTGCGACGAAATCCGCCGGGGCATCCGCCAGCAAATCGTCGCCTCCGGCGGCCTGCACGACCAGAGCGCTGTACAGCCAGCTGAGCAGATCGATGACGTTCAGTTCCAGGGGGGAATGCTGCTGCAGGAATTCGGCAATCTTCTCCGGGTGAGCGCCCTCCAGCCCTCCAGTCACCGCCAGCCCCCGCACGGCAAATCCCGTGTAATAAAGATCGGAATCGCCTTCCCGCCCGCGAAATCCGCCGTCGGCCATCTGCTGTGTCAGCAGGAAGGCACGATGTCGTGCCAGACGCTCAGAATCCAGTGTTTTCAGGCCCCGACTCACCCGGTCCGCAAGTTGAAACAGGTACATCGAACTGAAAATTCCCGTCAGATCCAGGGGAAAAAAGAGGGCCGCTGTCAGTAGATGGTAAACGGCCGATGAAGAATGGATTCCGACTCTGGTGGGCAGAGGATTATTGAGAAACCGGCCGTGTTTGCTAAACTCCGACGTTTCCCCTTTCGGAAACCTCTCCAACAGGCGCCATCCTATCGCATGGCCCCTGCATAAGCGAACGACACAGATGACTGGATCCCCTTCGACCGGCAATTCGGCCGCCGTCTCCGATACCCCATTTGGTCAAAACGAACTCGTTCTGGTCCTCGACTTCGGAGGCCAGACGGCTCAGCTGATCGCCCGCCGTGTGCGCGATCAGAACGTCTTCTGCCAGCTGGTTCGGCACGACCTTTCGGCCGCACGTATTAAAGAGCTGAACCCGCGGGGACTGATTCTGTCCGGAGGTCCAGCCAGCGTGTACGGCGAAGGCGCGCCGCAGGTGGACCCGGCCATATTTGATTTGGGCATCCCCGTGCTGGGGATTTGCTATGGCCTGCACCTGATGTGCCACGTGATGGGCGGAGAAATTCTGCCGGCCGATTCGCGAGAGTTTGGTCGGGCCCCCTGTTCCTCGGTGGGCAACAATGATCTGTTTGCGGAGATCCCGGAAACCTTCACGGCGTGGATGAGTCACGGTGATCAGATCCGCTCGATGGATGATCGCTTTGAAGCCATTGCTTCAACGGAGACCTGTCCCAATGCGGCCGTTCGCCATCGCGACCTGCCGATTTACGGCATTCAGTTTCACCCCGAAGTCACGCACACAGAATTTGGCGGACAGATACTGGGGAACTTTGTACGAGGCATTTGTGGCTGCGAGGGCACATGGCGCATCAGTTCTCTGATCGAACAGCAAAAGCAGCACATTCGCGAAGTCGTGGGCACAGACCGCGTCATTTGTGGGCTGTCTGGCGGGGTCGACTCGTCTGTTGTCGCCGCACTGATCTCCGAGGCCATTGGTGATCAGCTGTCCTGCATTTTTGTGGACAACGGACTGCTGCGTAAAGGAGAACGCGAACAGGTCGAACAGCACTTCACCGACCACTTCAAAACCGACCTGCACGTGGTGGACGCCCGCGAGCGTTTTCTCACGGAGCTGGACGGAGTGGACGACCCGCAGAAAAAACGCAAGATCATCGGCCGCGTGTTTATTGAGTGTTTTCGAGATGAAGCGGCCTCCATCCCCAACGCGAAATACCTCGCCCAGGGCACACTTTATCCGGATGTGATTGAAAGCGGCGCCAGCCCGGACGGACCGGCAGCCACCATCAAGTCACATCACAACGTGGGCGGCCTGCCGGAAGAACTGGGCTTTGAACTGATTGAACCGCTGCGGGATCTGTTTAAGGACGAAGTGCGTCGCATGGGACTGGAACTCGGACTGCCGGAAGAAATGGTCTGGCGGCACCCATTCCCAGGACCTGGCCTGTCTGTCCGCTGCCTGGGGGCTGTCACGGAAGAACGCCTGAGCATCATTCGCGAAGCCGACGCCATCCTCATCGAAGAACTGCACAACGCGGGCATCTATCGGGACATTCAGCAGGCCTTTATCGTACTGCTGCCCGTGCAGTCGGTTGGCGTGATGGGCGATGCCCGCACATACGAGAATGTGGCCGCTATCCGCGCCATTCAGTCCGAAGATTTCATGACGGCCGACTGGTATCCCTTCCCGCATGACCTGCTGGCTCGCATTTCCACGCGGATCATCAACTCGGTGCGGGGCATCAACCGTCTGGTTTACGACATCAGCTCCAAGCCGCCTTCCACGATTGAATGGGAATAGCGGCCCCCAAACGCCACGGTTGTGAAGACCAACAGCGTTGCCGTTGCGATCTGCTCGGCCGCTCACCGACTTGCTGACTGCATGCTGCGCGGATGATCGCCGCAAGCGGACCGAGGTGATGAGATGCGGCACGGTTGGCATTCGCCGCGGCTTCGATCATAGTGAATGGTTAAGAAACACAACACGCTTTATCGCCCGTTCACCGATCGCCCGCCCGCACAGCCTGGAGCCCGCCATGAATCACGTATCTGCCAGTCGACGCGCTTTTCTACAAACCTCTGCCGGCCTTGCCGCGGCCGGTGCTGCCGGCATCTGTTTCCCGTGGACGCAATCGGCAGTTGCCAGTGCGTCTCCCAACGCACGTCCGCGACTGGCCAGCATCGGCGTAGGCGGAATGGGGAAAGGTGACGCCCGAGGCCATCGCCGCTTCGCTGACATTGTAGCCATCTGCGATGTGGACCGACGGCACGCCGAGCAGGCGAAAGCGGATGAGCGCATCAACGCTCCTGGTGCGGAGCTCTATGGTGACTATCGACGCGTCCTCGATCGCAATGATGTGGATGTTGTCAGCATCGCCACGCCCGATCACTGGCACGTCAAGATTGCCATCGAAGCACTCGAAGCCGGCAAGCACATATTCTGCCAGAAACCGCTGACGCTCACACTCGAAGAAAACCAGCTGGTGCGTGCCGCCTGCCGCAAACACAAAGGTCGCGTCTTCTTTATCGGCACGCAGCAGCGCAGCAGTCGGGACAAATTTCTACGGGCCATCAACATGGTGCAGCAGGGCCTGCTGGGCGACATTCGCAAGGTGACAGTCGGCATCAACGGCAGCCCCACCGGCGGCCCGTTCAAAACGTCAGACGTCCCCTCACCACTGGACTGGGACTCGTGGCTTGGACAGGCCCCCAAAGTGGACTACATCGCCGAACGCTGCCACGGAAAGTTTCGCTGGTGGTATGAATACTCGGGCGGCAAGTTTACCGACTGGGGCGCTCACCATATCGACATCGCGTCCTGGGCCCTGAATGAACTGGGAGAAGGGCAGGGGCCCGTCGAAATTGACGGCACCGATGCAAACCATCCTGTGGACTACAAAGACGGGTACGCCACGGTGACAGATTCCTTCAACACGTCACATGACTTCGCCGTGAAGTGCCGCTTTGCCAGCGGCGTGCAGATGGTCGTCGAAAGCCGGGGCGACAACGGCATACTGTTTGAAGGCAGCAAGGGACGAATCTTCGTCAACCGCAGCAAGATCACCGGTGTGCCGATCGAGGAGAACTGGGACAAAGACGTCTACGGTCCCGAACAACTGACCGAACTGTTCAAAGGCAAACCGGCGGAGGGCCACAAAGACAATTTCTACCGCTGCATCTCTGAAGGCGGCCTGCCAGTCTCGGACGTGTTCTCGCATCTGCAGGTGATGAACTCCTGCCACCTGTGTTCGATTGCCGCACGACTGCAGCGGAAGATTCAGTGGGACCCCGCCACCGAAACCATCGTGGGCGACCCTCTGGCCGCCTCACTGGCCGCCCGAGAGCAGCGAAAAGGATATGAGATTCTGAAGGTCTGACCGGCCCGCCGCTCAGCAATCTGGCCCTGAAGACACGATCGGCCCGATTTTCCCCGGGAAAGTCGGGCCGACCTTTTTGCGGCCGCATTCGGGCCAAAACGTTCAATTTTCCAGACTCCAGCCGGGGGGCGTCTATAACGCCCTGCATGGTCGTTAATGACACCCGAAACGCACGGTCTTCCCTTCATCGACAGGGAAGACGGTCAGGGATCGCTGAAGGTCGGCGATTCTCCCCGGGATGTTGCAGCGTCATGACACGCATACCCCCACATCCTGTTTTCCGCGGCGTGGCCGCAGGTGCTGTATGAGGCGCAGAAAAGTGACCACCACACTGATCATCATTGCCGGAGTTCTGGTGCTGGGTGTCGCCGGGACATTTGTGATGAGCCTGACGGCGGCTCGCCCCGGCAACCTGGGCGTGCAGGACGGCCGACTGGCTGACGCTCCGGCCAGTCCCAACTGCGTCTCCACGCAGACGTCGGAACGCAGTCACTGGATTGCGCCGATCAGTTTCGAAGGTTCCGCACAGGATGCGATGAGCACCATGACAGCGGTTGTCGAAGAGATGCCAGGCAGCACCATCATCGAGCGTGAAGATCTGTATCTTTACGCCGAATTTCGCAGCCCGCTGTTTCGCTTTGTGGATGACGTGGAATTTCTGATCGAGCCGGAGTCAGGCCGCATTCATTTCCGCTCCGCATCACGCGTCGGCCACTCCGATCTGGGTGCCAACCGAAACCGCATGGAGCAGTTCCGCACGCTGTTCGATTCTCGATTCGTCTCGTCCGAGCTGCCGACCGACGCGGCCAGCAAACAGACGGCCGTCTCGCACTGACCTGACTTCACACCGACGCAGTATCATCAGCGCATCGGGAATTCGCAGCGTCCGACACTAGCTGCGATTCTCGTCGCCTGCACGCTCTGTCTCGCGACGCTTGGCCGCCTGATAGGCAGCCTCCATTTCGGCCAGTGTCGCCTCTTCCATGGAACGACCGGCGGTCTTCATGGCCCTTTCGATGGCCTGAAAACGACGACTGAACTTTGCGTTGCTTTTGCGAAGCGCCTCTTCGGGATTGATGCCCCAGCGACGGGCGATGTTGGCCGCCACGAACAGTACGTCCCCCAGTTCGCTCTCAACGCGCGCTTTACGG
This sequence comes from Planctomycetaceae bacterium, assembly GCA_024742875.1. Taxonomy (GTDB): domain Bacteria; phylum Planctomycetota; class Planctomycetia; order Planctomycetales; family Planctomycetaceae; genus Fuerstiella. The sequence goes on from JANSXP010000002.1 coordinate 162,390, forward strand.
TCCGCCTCCTGAATGTGTTCATCGGGAATCCGCCGTGGTTCAATGGAGGCGGGAACAACGGGAATCACACCATCGTCAAACAGTTCATCGGCCAGTTCCTGAATCTCCTCTTTCAGCTTGTCAAACAGCATGCAGCGATCCGGAAAGTCATAGCCGACCGACGCGGCGCGGGCCGCCACGCGATACGCTCTGGCCAGTTGCGGCAGATCCTGAGGGATGCCTTCCAGCAGTGAGGTCCGCTCTCGCTTCTCATGATTCTTGGCCGCGTTCCAGTGACGTTTTACGTCTTCCGTGGTCTCAGCGTGCTGGTCCCCAAAAACGTGTGGATGCCGCTGCACCATTTTCTCGGCAATCTGGCGGACGACATCAATCAGCTCAAAACGTCGTTCATCGGCAGCAATCTGAGCATCCAGAATCACCTGCAGCAGCACGTCCCCCAGTTCTTCCTGAATGGCCGCGTTGTCGTCTGAGTCGATGGCCTCCAGCAATTCGTACGTTTCTTCCAGCGTATACGGCTTGATGGTGGCCAGCGTCTGCTCGCGGTCCCACGGACAGCCGTCAGGAGAACGCAGCGTGGCCACGATTTCACAGAATCGCTGAAACTCAGGCAGCAGCGCGGCGAAATCCGGAGGGACGCCCTGCGGATGGGCGATGTCAGACGGGCTGTCAGCAGGATTGTCGGGAGTCATGCGGGACTTGTAGACGCCCGATCAGCCAGCGCCAAGTCTGCTGAAAGACGAACGGCCTGCGTTCATTCATCGACCGGTGATTCGTTCTCAACGCTCACAAGGGACGGCGTGGGACCTTCGATGGCCAGCTGATAGCCGTGACTGAACAGCTCATCGAGCGACGGAAGTTCCAGCCCTGTGATGCGGGCAGCCAGACTGGGGGTCGGCTGAACGAGCGATACCGCAGGAACAGTGTCAGCGGCACTCGTCGGTTCGGACGGGAGCAGCCGCTGACCATCATTTTTTTCGTCCGCCTGGTCCTCCGCGGCAGACCGAGCGTCCGGACTCGTTTCTTCGGCATCTCGACGAGACTCAGGCAGTTCATCGGGAGTGGGCAGCAGTTCGATCTCAGGAATCACGCCACTGTCTGCCTCGTGCTGCTCGGCTTCCACGGCAGGCTCCACCGACACCTCAGCCGCCTCACTGCGTGTCACTGGCGAAACTGTCACGTCCACAGTTCGTGCGGGACGCACGACCGTGGAGTCCTGAGCGTCTGCATCGGGATCCACACGCAGTATATTGGCCGCTTCAGCGTCCACGGCATCAAACAGCTGACCGCGAAATTCGGGCGCTGTTACGGCAGGACTGAGCAGCATGTTGTCGGTCATCATCATCACGGGCATTTCATCGCTCGTGTCCCGCGTCATTTCGGCCATCATGTCAGTCATCAGATCGCTCATCATGCTGTTCATCAGATCGTCGGCCGGGTAAGAATGCTCGGCCGTCTCGTAGTCGCCGGACAGATCAGATCGTGACAAAACCAGTGCGGATGCGGGCTCGGCGGGAGTGTCGGCGGACACAGCTGGCACGGCTGCCAGTTCGGAACTGGCGGCCGACAGCAGCCGTCGCGCATCGAGCAGTTCTGCGACAAACACGGATCGGCGTCGGGCGCGGAGGCGACGCGAGGCAGGTGTGAGAAATCCGAAGGAAGACGTGGGCACTGACATAATGATTCTCCGCTTAAGGACGTCCGAACATCCTTCAGAGGCGTTCAGCAGCACGCGTCTTACAGCGAAAAATGCGTGCGGCAGCCCACCTATCGGCCGGACGACTGCAGTATGGCGGCCAGTGCCCGACGGGCGCGGGACATTCGCATATCGATCGCTTCCGGTGCGAGGTTGACCGCCAGGCCAATCTTGCGGGACGGCCAGTTCAGTGCGTAGCGGAGCACAAGGACATGGCGATCCACTTCACCAAGTTTCCGCAGTGCGCCTCGGACGCGGTCTGTGGTTTCAATCTTCATCAGCAGGGCCGACGGCTCAAAGCGTTCGGTGGCCAGGACGCCGGGAGTGCACCGAGCAGGGCGTTCGGTCAGTCCTCTGCGAAAACGATCGTAGAGCCAGTTGGTCCCCACCTGTCTGAGCCAGGAAACAGGATGACGAATTGTGCGTTCGCCCTGTTCCAGAAATCGGGCAAACGCCTCCTGCAGTGCGTCGCTGGCGATCTCCGGGTCAGCGCATTTGGCGTAAAAGGCGGCCCATAGTTCCGGAGAGTACGTCCGGTAAATGCGATCCACCTCATCGCTCCACGCCACCCCGCCACCGATCACCCGATCATCGAGGATGAGCGTTTCGTCCGCCCGATCATCGGCCGTGTCTTCGAGTCGCGGCGGGAGCCTGGAAACATTCATGGGGATCTTCCTGGAATCGTTCTGTGGACCACTTTCTGTGGACCACTTTCTGAGCACGCTCCTGACCAAAGTCTTACCGCCAGTCGACGACGGCGTGTGAATTGCGGGTCTGGGTCCGAATCCCGGGAATGCAGATTTCCGACGTCAGTTTGGCAGTGTGGTCCGCATCACGTTCCGACGACTGGTAAGATGGGGATGGTCCGCAGGCGATGGTGCCCGCGTGACCAACTCCCAAGAATCAGCTCCGGATGAAAGAGGAAATGTCCAAACGTGTCGTTCTGGCGATGAGCGGTGGTGTCGACAGTTCGGCGGCCGCCGTGCTGCTGCACCAGCAGGGTTACGAGGTGATCGGCCTGTTCATGCGATCGGGCGAGACCGAGAAGGCGGCCTGCGCGGTGACAGGCGACGGTCTGCTGCCCGTGCTGGATACGCCCGCCCACAAACAGGGATGCTGCAGCGCCGAAGACGCGGCCGACGCGCGGCGTGTGGCGGACGAACTGGGCATCCCGTTTCACTCGCTCAACTTTCAGGATTCGTTCCGTCGCATCAAGGACTACTTTGCCGACGAGTATCTGGCCGGTCGCACGCCCAACCCCTGTGTGCAGTGCAACAACTGGCTGAAGTTTGGCAAGCTGTGGACATTTGCCGAGCAGGTGGGCGCGGATCACATTGCCACCGGTCACTACGCTCAGATTCGACAGGATGCGGCGGGCCGGTATTCGCTGCACTGCGGCGCCGATCCAAAGAAAGATCAGTCCTATGTGCTGTTCGGCATCGAGCCGTCGCTGCTGAGCCGGATCCTGCTGCCGGTCGGCGGATACCAGAAGAGCGAAATTCGCGCGTTTGCCGAGGATGCCGGACTGCGGGTGGCCCAGAAGAAAGACAGCTACGAAATCTGCTTCGTTCCCAACGACGACTACGCGGGCTTTCTCAAGTCCTATCGCGGCCACAGTGACACCGAAGGAGACTTTGTCGATCCCTCCGGCAATGTCCTGGGACAGCACGGCGGCTATGAAAAGTTCACCGTCGGACAGCGCAAGGGCCTGGGCATCACGTTTGGTGAGCCACGGTTTGTGATTCGTGTGGATGCGGAGTCCAGACAGGTGGTGCTTGGTCAGCGGGAAGATCTGGCGACGACCACCATCAAGGCAACCGGCCTGAACTGGCTGACAGCCCCGCCAGCCGGGCCATTCACCTGCGAAGCCAAATTTCGCTACCAGCAGCAAAGCCGCCGCTGTCAGGTGGAACTTACGAACGACGACACGGCCGTACTGACCCCGGACGAGCCGGTCATGGGGGTGGCCCCCGGCCAGGCGGCCGTGATGTACGACGGCGATCGGGTTCTGGGCGGCGGCTGGATTCAGGCACCCGCCTGACACGTCCACAAAGGCACCAGCGGGCGGGTTGATCGTCGTACGGCTCTGCGCCGCTGACGCTTTCTCCTGCTACGGCTGAGAGGCGGTCTGGACCTCACTGGCCGTTTCACCAGTGCTCACGTCACCAGTCGTCACATCGCCCGCGGCCGCATCGTCAGCCTCGGGCTGCCCCTCCGCGGGCTCAGTTTTTGTAATGTTGTCTGACGGCGTCTGAGGAGCTTCAGGATCCCCCTCTGCGGGGTCTTCGGGCTGTTCGGCCGGTTGCTTAACGGCCGGCTCAATCAGCTGGCGATCTCTCAGCGTGTCTCCCAGTCGCAGCTTCCACACGCCCGCCTCATCCTCGAGCAGCAAAAATCGTTTGGAGATTTCTGTCAGGCGGGCATTGATGTCGGCCACAACCAGTCGATCGCCCACTTTCAGCTCAGGACGCTTGTTTTCGATCTGATTCCAGAACCACGCCACCGGCACGCCATCCAGTTCCACGGCGGCCGTAAAACGTGTTACAGCGGCTGTGTCATCCTGCACGTTGAGAACCACTGTTTTGCTGGCTGATTTGGACGGCGAGCCACTGTCGGCCACCTTGACGGTAAATTCGTATTCACCGGGAGCGAAGGTCTTGGGTGGCTGCCAGCTCAGAGCATCCCCGTCAATCGACAGGCCCTCCGGCGCACCATCCAGCGAGAAGGACAGGTCGTCCAGATCGCCATCGTCCTCAGCCTTCAGATCGAGTGAAAAGTCGCGTCCGAGAATGACGGCCGCCGATCGGGCCACGGTCAGCACAGGGGCGGCGTTGGCCAGCTGCACGGTCACCGTCATCGTTTTTTCCATATTCAGCTCGTCATTGTTCTGCTGAGTCAGCAGAAACGTCAGCTCATGCTTTTCCGCCTGGGCATCCTCGGGAACAACCCATTCAAATTCTCCCGTTTCGGCATCATACGTCATGCCGTCAATTGCCCCGTCCATCGCAATGGTGGCCTTGCCGACATCCACATTGATGTCCCGCGGCTTGATCGACATCTTCAGCGTCTTGCCCGGCTCAACGGTCTTATTGGACACGGTAAACGTGGGCCGATAGACCTTTTCCGGTTTCGGCTTGGTGAACAGCGACTCAGCCAGAAAGGCGGAGTAGCGATCAAAATTCACGCCGTCCTGCAAAGGCGACACGCCAAACAGCTGCACGTACTCATTGCCTTCGTGGGCGGCCGCTTTGGTGCCCTCCACGCCACGTTCAATTTCCCACGTGTTGCCGGAACCGCCCACCACTTCAATCATTTCCCGACCCACCTGGACCTTGAAGGGGAACTTGTCCGGAAAGTCGGCCGACTCACCCACGACGACCGTCGTGGCTTCCGCGTCCAGTTTTTCGGGCAGGTGGGTGCGGGCAAACACATCACCACGCGACGGACTGCCCGCCACACTCAGTCCCTGCAGAGTCATGGTGACTTCCATGCGAGGCGTGCCCTGGGATCCGGTACTCTCCACGTCCAGTGCGCTGACACGCTGCTTCAACTCCGCCTGCTCAAACAGAAACAGAAACCGACTCAGGTCGTCGAGGCTGGCTTCTCCCTCCACCTCCACACTGACAACGTTGTATTTGCCCGATCGCGACTCGGTGCGACCTGGCGTCACTTTCAGCTGTGCAAAGCGGCACTGCTCTGCCAGGTTGGTCACCCAGGTCAGATAGATCCGCTGGGCATCATTGACCGAGGGCGGCAGGCTGATCTGTTTGGTGTCCTCAATCAACTGCTCGGCCAGGTCGACCTGCCAGTCTTTCTCCTCGGCCCGCTCCAGACTGCGGCTGGCCGAGTTCAGCGAGGTCTTCGCCTTCTCAATGGGGCCCATGTACATCGGCTTGCCGATCATGAATCCCAGCACACCGGCCAGCACACCACCAAGTACTTTTGTTCGTTTTGATTCGTCCATTGTTCTTCAACCGGATAAGGCGTCAGAGGAAAAGCGGGCTGCCAGAAAACAGCAGCCGGCTTGATTGATCAGGGAACGGCAGACGTCAGGCTTTCGCCGCACTCGATTCTTCGGGAACGGGAATGCGAACATCCAGTTCCACTTCCATGCTGTAATCAGGATCACGCAGGCTTTGCTGCATTTCATTAGGCGTGACGTCAAAGCCGGCTTCCCGCAGACGACGCTCCAGATCTTCGATATCACGGCGTGATTTGGCCAGACCGTTGGCAGAGATCGAACCGACGTGCGTTTTGGAATCCAGATGCTGGAACTTCACATCCTTGATAAACACGCGTTCTGTGCTGCCCATGATCTCGCGGATTTTCACCATCTGATCCAGCCAGCCGATGTCGCGATTGGACCAGGCTTTCAAATCTTCAGCCAGTTCCAGCTGGTTTTTGGCCGCCTTATAGCGGTCTCCCATGTCGGCCACGTCCTGCTTGATCTGCTTCGTCTGTTTCTCATAGCCCGACACCGCACTGTCGCGATACTTCCAGCCGCCAATGACCAGCAGGGCCAGACCACCGCCGATCAGAATCTTCTTCAACCGGCCGTAGTCTTTCTTCTCCGGCGCTTTGCGGGGGTTGATCAGGTCCACGTTTTGAACAGACGCAGCACGCCCGGCCACTAAAGCGCCGGAAATCGCCAGCAGGTCCGACGCCGAGACACCCGCAAAACTGCCGGAGACGAGTGTGTCGTTGGGATCCACGCGAACAACGGTGGCGTCGTTGAGTCGTTTGGTGATCGAATCGGGAACCACGGCCGTCACTTCAGGACTGCCAATCAGCGTGAGGCGGCTGACGGTATACGCGCCCATGTCTTCGGCGGCCGCCATCCGGGCGCGGGACACTTCCGCCCGTACGGCCTGCTCGGCCGCTTCGATCGACGTCCAGGATGCTCCGCTGTGCGAAAACGCGACGGAGTTGCCGTTCATAAAGATCATCTCGATGGAGTCTGACCCCAGGGCGATGATGGCTTCCACGTTGCTGCCGGCATCAGATGACACCAGTCCCGCGTTGACCGCCGAGGCGGCAATGCCAAACGAACTGACGCGAACACTGCTGAGCGTCAGTCGACAGGTCGACAGCGCTTCCATCACGGCCGTCACATGCTGCTGCGGGAGCGTCACCAGAATGACTTCACGTGTCTCGGCCCCGGGAGCAGCGGGCAGCGGAACAAAGTCCAGACAAACCGACTCGACGGGCACGGTCAGCCGCGTGGCCGCCTGCATGCGGACCAGTTCCGGAATTTCGTCGTCACCCAGATTCGGGAGCGTGATGCGATGAAAGGTCACCAGATCACGGGGAAAGACAACAACCGCCTCTTCGGCCTTCATACCGGCCGATGAGAGGGCTTCCGTCAGTTTCTCTCCCAGTTCCCGCGCGTTGAGCGTGCCGCCTTCCCGATCCACGGTCACCGCCGACTCGATGCGTACGGACTTGCCGCTGGCTGTTCCGGTGGCCGCGATGATCTGGTCGCGATCCCATTCGATGACGATTGGTTGAGCCATAGTTGTTCAATTCAAAACAAGGTGTGGTGCCCGCTTTGCCACCGCAAAGCCGACCTGCACTGTATTAAACCCCGCCCGACCCCCTGCGGCGCCGGTGCTGCCTAAAGGCAACAGTCGTCAATAGTTAAGTCAATCCGATTGTACGTTTTGGTCCGATTGTCTGATCCGAGATTCCGGACTTCTGATCGCCCCGACACCGTCGCCTGCCGATCAGCGGTCATAGATGGGTTTCAACTCGTCGGGATGGAAGGCGCGTCCCAGCGACGTCAGATCCCGGATGAACATCACCCGCGGTGGATACTCGGTCGCATCCACCATGGCTTCCAGCCGAGTCATCGGGCCACCGTTGCCAAAGTGCCCAATCACCTGAAACCGGTGCACATCGCCACCGGTCGTGATGTACGGTCCCAGTTCCCGCAACTGCTGCAGATCGATCAAACCTTCGGTGAACAGCCAGGCGGCCGTCTGGCGACGCACCATGATGCTGGCGGAACCGCCCTGCATGCCGACTTCCGGTCGCGAGGCGATAATGTCGTCCACGATGGTGCCCGGCAGTTCGCTGGGGATGGCATTGGAGACGGACGTGAGCACTTCGGCCCGCGCCTCATTGATATTCACACGGCCTTCCACGTAGGAGTCATCATTGATCGTCAGATACTTTTCCAGCTCCGGAAAATCGTTGATCACATTGTCTTCTGACCAGGGACTCACAAACGACTTGCTGCCCGAGGAGTAGGTTTCGACCGGATTGGTCTCACCGCCAATCAGCTCATACAGCGACGTGAACTGAAACGTGGGTACCACCGTCAGGTTGATGTCGTTGCGGGAGATCTTTTCTTCAATTCCCGATTCCGGCAGTTCGAAGGCCTGCTGGGCGTATTCGGTGCCGCCAATGCGATAGGCCACAATGAAGCTGGCCGCGTCTTCGCCATACAAAGCTTCGATGTCATCGTACAAAGTGGTCATCTCACCGCTGTTGAGATTGATCTTGGGATCGCCGTCGGGGTTGGTGTTACGCTCTCGACTGGTCGCGGTGAGATATTCCTTCCAGCCAAGATCCAGCACGCCATCCGCATTGTCCGGCGGATAAGAGGCGTCCCCATCATTCTCATTGGCATCGAGCCGACCATTGTTGTTGGTATCTTCCCCGTAGAAATATTCCGGCAGGACGCCCTGAACTTTCAGCAGTTCGTTGATGTCCTCCATCGGCCCGTTTTTGCATTCATAAGGCACCGTCAGCGACTGGTAGTCGCTCGTCTCCGCGCCGCCGGGTCGGCGGTCGTCGTCAGAGTCCAGCCAGTCCAGCGTGGCATTGAGGATGTCTTCGGTCATGTTGGGGATGTTTTCCACGGCCAGATTGGCCAGCCCCAGTGACTCCTCGCCGAGGGCCACTCGCGCCTCATCCAGCTCGTAGAGTGTCAGCAGCTGATTCACGTTGAATTTCGCACTCTCGTTGGCAATACCAAACCGATGCCCGCCCGTGGTCAGATTGGTTTCATCAAAGGCGATCACGGTGAACATCACCTGGCCGCGTTCGTTGGGCGAATCGAACAGTATCTGTCGGCTGAAACTGTCCGGGTTGTCATAAAAGTCGATGGTGTCGTCGGTGTCGCTCTCCATGATCCGCGTGGCCACCAGTTCCACGCCGGATTCCGCCGCCGTACGGGCAATCACATCGTCACCACCCATCACCACAGCGCGGTGTTCGACCAGCATCGTGCCCGAGTAGTTGTAGGCCGCAAAGATCAGCAGGACCACAGTCACCAGCACAACCATCAGGATAAAACCGTCGCGATCGACCGGCTGCGAACAGTGGGGGCGGCGTACCGCGGCCTGCTGCCGTTTCCGCTGCTGTCTCCTGTGGCGACGCTGCTGTTTGTTTCGCATCACAATTCCTCCCCCACATAGGGCCGGGCCACCGGCACGGGAATCACGAGTCGGTGTTCGGTGTCGGGGATCCAGCCGGGGATGTCTTCCGGTTCCCGCGGATCGTTCGGATCGATGATGGTGCGGAGCTTGAGAATTACTTCAATGGCCTGCGGCATGGCGTTGGATTCTGTGCTGTCCCACTCGGGCTGATACTCCAGGCCATCCCAGTACTGAAACTGCATGTCGGCCACTTCCCGCGCGATCAGCTCAGACGCCGCTTCCTGCGTGGCCATATCACTGGCATTGATGGCCAGACTCAGCCCCGCCAGATCGCCCTGCATGCGGGCCAGACCCACGACGTTGTCCGTGGAGTCGGGGTCGGCAAACGTACTGCCGACGGCCCCCGCCAGATCGCCTGCACCGCTGTCGGCAAGAAAGTAGCGAATGATCATCGCATCACTGCTGCGATCATTCGGATCGGTCAGCAGTTGTCGGTCCACGTAAGCCGTGTCCCGCGTGGGACGGCTGATATACAGCACGAGGTCTTTGTCAGTGCCAAACAGTCCGTTGTCATACGAACTCATCTCTGTGCCGGCATCCTCGTCCTCAGTCTGGTTGTCCTCTTCGTCGGAGTCCAGTGTGTCCTGCTCCACGAATGTCACCGACTTGATATCACGGGCGATAAACCGCAGCAGCGAACGCGCGACCTGCACGCGCTCAATTTCGTCGTAGCTGTCCGCGGCCGTCGTCCAGTAGATGTTCATGGCCGAGTACATGGCGGCCATCAGCAGCGATGTCAGGCCGACGGCCAGCAGGACTTCGATAATCGTGAAGCCGCCGCGATGGCTGGTTTTGGCAAATCGTGAGGTCATTCGGACGCCTCACTTTCCAGAGCGGCATCCAGAAACAGCTGCGGGTCCCGCATGTAGCGAGTCAGCTGAAAATAGGCGTTGGCTTCATCGCCCGCCATGTGCTCCACCAGCACCACAATCTTCAGCAGACTGGTGCCGTCCGCATCTTCGATGGTCGTGGTCAGCTGCCACTCATCGTTGTCTTCAAATCGCTCCGAGACGGCCGTCATCTCGCGAATCCCCGCGACGTACTCGCCCATTACCGATTCGCAGCGCACCACGGCTTCGGCTTCCAGACGGGCACTCAACCGAGACTCATGCCCGATGTTGATGATGCCCAGCACAGCCGTCAGCGAGCCCAGAAAAATGGCAGTCGCCACCAGCACTTCAATCAGCGTGAGCCCGCGTCGGCCGAGGACCGGATGTTTGCAACGGCGCTGCATCACAGGTCGTCCTCCGGATAAACCTGTGAGACCCGCGTGGTCCCTGTGAGGCCCCGCAGCGTGACGTCCGACGTGAGTCCCGCCGCGTTGGAAACCCGAAACGTGAAGTCGTCCGCGGTGCCATCAAAGCGAAACATCACGGGTGTCGACCACCGTAGTCGGGCCAGTTCGGCACCCCCCAGATCTCCAAATCGCGCGGCTTCCAGAATCTCGGACTGTTCCTCTTCGCCTTTGGCCCGGCGAATGGTGATGCCCTCTTCCAGCGGCATCAAGGCATAGTACTGCTGATCGGTGCGGGTGGAGGTCTGCTCGGTGGATTCCTGAGTGGTCACATCGTTGGGCAGCACGACCAGATGACGACCGCCCACTTCGTACCGCACTTCGTAATCAATTCCCGTTTCAATACTGAACCGCCGTGCTTCGGCCAGTGCGTCACGCAGTTGGTCGGCCTCGCCAAAAACCGCGTTCTCCCCCACCATCGACATCAGGTTGGGCACCGCCAGCGCAGCAATGGTCACCACAATGCTGAGAACCAAAATCAGTTCCAGCAAAGAGAACCCCGGATCAGGGTGGCGGTCATGCTGTGCGACGGTCTTTTGCATAAGTGGTTCACACGACGAAACCGCACGGGGGCCAAAGCGGCCTGTGCGGTTTCCTGTTGGCCCCGAAGAGCAATGTCGATCCGAATACGAGGCCCGGATTACTGTGCGTCGCGGCGGACGTTGCTGATGTCGTCAGAGTCGAGGGCACCGCCATCGTCTTCCGTGTTGGCACCAAAAGACCAGATTTTTGGCTTCATGTCGCCGTCGGAATACGAGTACTGGAACTCGTTGCCCCAGGGATCCATTGGCACTTCTTCCATCAGCGGCTTTTGCTCTTTGCCCATGGAATCTTCCCAGGGCTCAGCCAGCTGGCTGATCATTTCTGAGCCGGTGCCCGCCTGATAGACGCCGTTGTTCTTCAGAGCTTTTCGCTTAAACGCGTCTTCGATGTTCTTGATGGTGGCCCGCGCGATGTCGTTGTTGGCGTCCGTTCGACTGCTCAGCAGGTTCGGAGCAACCATCGCTGCGATGGCCACGATGATTCCCAGGACGATCAGCAGTTCCAGCAGAGTGAAACCGGACCGAACGACGGGCCGTCGGTTTGTTCGTGTTGCTTTCATGTTCGTTCCTTTGGTTTTCGCCTTTGGTGCAGGCAGGTTATGCGTGATGAAAATCAGGGACAGTGGAGTCCGGCGAAACGACTCGGTCGGCCCCGGTGAGTGAACCCCTGGGGGTTCGTTTCTGATTCGAGTTATTCGATGGTTTGTCTGAGTTGATACATTCTTTTACGACGATGTGGACATATTCAGAATCGGCAGCAGCAGCGCGGCAATCACAAACGTAACGATGCAGGCCATCACCAGCAGCATGATGGGCTCCAGCAGTCGCACGGCCACGTCAATTTTGCGGGCCGTCGTTTTTTCCAGACTGTCGGCAATATTGACCAGGACATTTTCCAGATTGTTGGCCTCTTCGGCGATGGAGATCATCTCCACAATCTCTTTGGAAAACTGGCCACTGGCTCGCAGTGGCACCGCCAGCGATTTACCGCCCGAGACATTGTCAGCCGCATTGCCAATCGCTTCGCTGAGCACCACATTGCCACTGGCATCTTTGGCGATCTGCAGCGACTGCAGAATGGGCACGCCGTTATTCAGCAGCGTGCCCAGCATGCGGCAAAAGCGGGCCACGGCGAGGTTCCGCACAATCGGGCCAATGCCTGGCGTCTTCAGCTTGATGCGGTCCAGCTGATCCTGAGCCTCTTTGTTATCTGACACATACACGATGCCGCCGATCACGACGGCACCAATGGCCGGGAAAATCACGTACCAGTTGGCCTGCAGAAAATCACTGAATGACATCAGCGCTGTCGTCGCCCAGGGCAGCTGCCCCTGTTCCCGCATGCGACTAAAGATGGAGGCAAACTCCGGCACAAACCAAACCAGCAGCACGCTGATAATAATGGTGCCCACACCCATCAGAAACAGGGGGTAGACCATGGCGCCGGTGACTTTGCCCTTCAGCTCTTCCTGGTGATCGTTGAAGGCCGCCACACGCGACAGCACGTCTTCCAGAAAGCCGCCTTCTTCCCCCGCTTTGACCATACTCACGGTCAGGCTGTTGAACACGCGCGGGTGCTTGCGCATCGCGTCATTCAGACGCGTACCTTCGGCCACCTGCTCGTGGATGTCCTGAGTGACAAACTTCAGCGTGGGATGGGTCGACTGGCCCTGCAGCAGTTGCAGAGATTTCAGCAGCGGCACACCCGAACGCAGCAGGTCGGCCAGCTGATTATAGAGCGTGGTCAGGTACTTGCCGGGAACACGTTTAGATCCGCTGACCTTTTGTTTTTTGGACGCCTCCGACAGCCCGATCTGCATCGGAAACAGGCCCTGGCTCTGCAGCGAAGACAGCGCATCTTTCTCGCTGCCGGCCGTCAGGATTCCGGCGACCTGCTTACCGCTGAGTTCTCGGGCCGTGTAAGCGAATTCTGGCATGACAAGCTATGGCAACAGGCCGGACGGAATGTCAGGCAGCCAACATTGAGGTAGGTGAGGGAGAAAGCCGGGCTGGACGCAGAGGAGGTAGGGTGCGTCCCCTTATTCTATTCCTGTCCGATCAGGTCTCCACGTGTGATCCGACAAATTTCTTCCACGCTGGTCCCGCCCGCCATGACCTGCTCCCAGCCGCTTTGCCGCAGAGTTGTCATGCCGTGAGCCAGAGCGTGAGCACGGATCCGTGTCGCGCTCTCGTTTTCCGCACACATTTCCTGCAGTTTTTCGTCCGTGGTCAGCAGCTCAAACACGCCCGTTCGCCCTGAGTACCCCGTGTCGCCGCACTCGCGGCAGCCCACCGGCTCATAGACAAATTCGGTTTGATCTTTGGGGAAGTCGTGCGGCAGATCGGCCTGATCCACCGGCACCTTCTTCTTACAGTGACTGCACAGTCGACGCACCAGTCGCTGAGCCAGAATGCCTTCCACCGTGCTGGCCACCAGATACGGCTCCACGCCCATATCCACAATTCGTGTGAACGCACTGGGCGCGTCGTTGGTGTGCAGCGTGCTGAACACCACGTGGCCGGTGAGTGAGGCCTGAATGGCGGCCTGAGCCGTTTCGCCGTCTCGAATTTCCCCGATCAGCACCACGTCCGGGTCGTGTCGCAGGATACTTCGCAGTCCGGCGGCAAACGTCAGTCCGATGCGGCTGTGTACCTGAATCTGACTGATCCCATCCATCTGATATTCCACCGGATCTTCCACGGTGATGATCTTGGTGGACGGGCTTTTGATTTCATTAAGAGCACTGTAGAGCGTGGTCGACTTACCCGAGCCCGTGGGACCTGTCACCAGAATGATGCCGTGGGGCAGATCAATCAGCTCTTTGAACCGCCGCGAAATGGTGGGCGGCATGCCCACATTCTCCAAATCGAACGTCATTCTGGCTTTGTCCAGAAGACGCATTACGACACCTTCGCCGTGGGCCATGGGGATGATCGACACACGCACGTCGACTTCCCGACCGGACACCCGCAGCTTGATACGCCCGTCCTGGGGCAGACGTTTTTCGGCGATGTTCAGGTGCGACATAATTTTCAGTCGCGTGACAATGGCCGAGTAGAAGTGGTTGATCTCCGCCGGCACCGGCTGCACCCGCAGCATACCATCGATGCGGTAACGGACCCGCAGGCTGTTCTCGAACGGCTCAATGTGAATGTCACTGGTCTGCAGCTTGACCGCTTCGATGAGCAGCTCATTCACCAGCCGAATGACCGAGGGAGCCTGCGCACCTTCAGCCAGTTCACCGAAGTCTTCCTCAATTTCTTCAAGCAGCTCGATGCCTTCTTCGCTGCGCTGCCGCACCAGTTCGTTGATGGTGTCACCACCAACACCCAGCAGCTCACGAATCCGCAGTTCCAGCTCATTGCTGCGCGTCAGCACCGGTTCCAGTCGCAGACCGCTGACCGTGCCCAGCTCATCGATTCCCTCCAGATTGAGCGGATCATCGGTCGCCACCACCACGTGACCGTTCTGCCGGTACAGCGGCAGCAGTGAGTGACGATAGATGGCGGAGGTGGGGAACTGATTCAGCAGTTCGATGTCGACATCCACCTCTTTGAGGTCGATGTACTCCATGCCAAATTCCGTCGACAGCGTTTTCAGCACGGCGTCTTCAGTGATCATGCCCATCTTGATGAGGGTCTGATCAATGCGGCTGCCGTTTTGCTCACCGCGAGCAACATTCAGCTGCTCTGAGGTGATCAGGCCTTCGTCAACGAGAAGCTGTCCGAGTTCCATATCTGTTGCTCACTTTCCGGTGTTGCGTTTCCAGGAGGCGTGTCTAGCGACGACCGCCACCGGCACCTCGGCCACCACCGAATCCACCACCACCAGCCCCGCGTCCGCCAGCAGCGCCTCCCGCACCTCGACCACCACCAAACGGACTGCCGCCCGTGGTGCCGCCGCGCTGTCCGCCAAAGCCACCGCCCTGACGAATACGATCCTGAATGGCCTTCTGAAAGGCGTCCTGCGCCGCATTATTGGAAGAGCTGCCGCCGGAGGAATTGCTGCTGCTGCCCGTCGTGCTGCCCGTTGTGCGTGAGGAAGAAACAGAAACACGCGGCAGCAGATTGGTCAGTGACTGCTGAATCATGGACGCGTCAGAATGCTGCAGCTGAATCACACGAATGCCGGGATTGGCTTCCTGCGTGCGGTTGTCAATATCCTTGACCACACCTTCGACCGCTTCGAACAGCTGCTGGTTGCAGTTCACGTACAGGGTTCCGGTTTGCTCATCGGCTTCCACCAGCAATCGCACCTGAGAGGCCGGATCGTTGGACTTGCCACCGCCACCAAACATGGCCGCCAGGGGGTTTTGCTGGTTTTGACGACCGTTGTTGCCGCCCTGAGCTTCCGTGTAGGTCTTGAACAGTTCCTTCACACGCAATTCCACGTCACGAACGTCGGCATACATCACCTGAATGGCGTGTGGCTGCATGTCTTTGAGGGACTCGGGAATGTTGTCAGAGTCAATCACATCCAGAAACGCAAGAGCGTCTTTGATCATGGACTGTGGTCCGGTCATGAACAGCGAGTTGGTGCGAATGTCGGGAATGATCTTCAGTGACTGTGGCCCGCTGCTCAGCCCACTCAGGCCAGTGGCATCCATCAGTGAACTGCCCATGCTGCCGATCCCACTGGCCAGACTTCCCAGCATGCTGCCGCCGCTCGCGGCTGATGTGGTGGCCACCGAACTGCTGGGAAAAAACTGCGACAGCATGTCGGCTGCCTCAAGAGCGTCGGCGGACTTCAGATAGACGACCGTGTATTCCGGCTTGAACGGCATGGACTGGTGCAGCTCGTCCAGCAGGTCCTCCAGCCGATCCAGCATGGCTTCATCGGGGGACGACAGCAGCAGCTCGTCGCCGATGATAATCACATCCAGATTGTCCGGATTGATGCCCGTCTCATCGGTGGAGTTGGCGAGCTGCTGAAACGACTTCACAGAAATGAACTCTCCCTGCTGCGGCTTTGTCGTGGCCGCCAGGCCGCGTTCTTCACGCTGAATGCGGGCAATTGTTTCCCGCCATGGACGCCACTGGCTGTCGGGAATGGTGTCCGACTTTGACAGGTTGTCGCGAGGAGTGCTGGCTGGCTGATTGTCCTGCACGCCACCGGGCAGCTCCTCGGTGGTGCGGCGTTCCCGAATGGGACCGCTTTCGTTGGGAATCACGATGTTGATCTTCTGGGTTTCGTTGGCATCCCAGGCCTGCTTGAGAATACGCACAAAGTCGTCCGGGTTGCGGCCCTGCAAAGCGAATCGTCGTACGGTGCCGCCGTCGCCACGCTGGCGGACGCCCGAGCCGTCTTCTCCCATGTCGGCGAGGATGGCACGGATTTGTGTGATCTGCTCAATGCCACCGCGAACAATCAGCACGCGACGGTACAGGTCGGTTTCAATCGTGGGGGCGTCGTCGCCATCGTTATAAAACAGGCTTCGCAGTGTGGCGGCCGCTGTCAGCGGATCCATCTGTGCCAGAGGAATCACGGCCACGCTGCCACCGCTGCCACCGCCGTCCAGCTTGCGGATCAGCATGGCCACTTCTTCGTGCTGTTTCTCACCGGCCATCACGTGGATGGTGCCCGCTCGGCCGTCTTCATTGACCACCTGCACGCCCGGCATGTTCATGGCCGTCAGCGTCTTGGCCACTTCATCCGCCTGAGCGCCCGTGACTTTGTAAACTTCCAGATAGGTGCCGCGGCTGCGGCGGGAGATGGCATTGCCGTAAGCGTCTTCGTCAACATCCAGTGTCGTGAGGATACTGTTGACCAGTTCGTGCTGCTGTGCCGTGCCGGTCACCAGCAGACTGTTCAGTCGCAGGTCGGCGGCCACCTGAATTTGCGGACCGGATTGCGTGGGCTGACGGCTCTGCTGAGGCTGCGTCCGCGACTGCGAGCGTGCCTGCATTCGCTGCTGCATCTCCACGGCCGCACTCACATTGGTGGCTCCCTGCTGCATGCCGAACTGCGTCAGTACGGCTGTCTGAGCTTCTTCCGCATCCATATTCCGCAGCGGGTAAGACTTAAACAGCAGCGCGTTCTCTTTGTCCATCCCCATGGCCAGCGTCAGCAGACCGTGAATTTTTCGCAGGCTGCCGCCGGTATCGGTGATGATCAGAATTCGAGATTCGGTCAGGGCGATGATGTTGCCGTGTGGCCCCACGAGTGGCTCCACTTCCTGAGCCGCACGACCGGTCTCCATGCCGGTGACAGGAATCTTCACGGTCACCAGCTGATGCTCGCCCACTGTGGGATCGCTGCCCAGCTCCAGCAGTTCTTCAATCGTGACTTCCGGCACCAGATACGGCGGGATGCCGTTGTCGATGTTCATCACAATCACAAAGCTGTCATTTTCAATGACCGCATAGCCTTTTCGCAGCAGAGCTCCGTTGAGGATATCCAGCGTGCGGCGAGCCGAGTACTCATTGGGATCGGTGTGTGTGAAGGTTCCCGGCGGGACCTGCGTCAGTTCCAGCGTCAGGCCGGCACCATCAGCATACATCTGCAGCACCTGCTCCCAGGGAGCACCACGGAAATTGAAGCTGAACTTCTCAACGCGTTTCGTTTCGCCCGTGGACTCACCACCAAAGCTGCTGATGACGGGGCCACGGGGTGCCTGCGGAGCCTGTGGAGAGGTGGCATCCGGAGCTCCGCCATTCGACGGCGCCGCCGCCACTTCTTTGCGCTCGTAGTAGGCGGACTCTTTTTCGTAGCGAGAACGCTGGGCGTCAGACAGGGCTGACAGCAGTTTTTCATTCCACTCGACGCGGAACTTCTCACGATCTTCTGCCGAGGAGTCATATCCCAGCTTGCGAGATGCGGATGCCCGCTCGCCATTGAGCTCGGAGATCTTTTCGGTCTGCTCTTCCGTCAGCCCGTACTCTTCCACCACCACGGGGTCAGAAAAGATGCGTGTGCCCGCGCTCTCAATGAAAATGCCGCGGAGCTTATTCTTCTGAACAGAGTCCAGCACCTTGACGGCGTTCTCTTTGAACGCCAGACGCTGCTTCGAAACAGCGGCCGTCATTTCGGCTCGAATTTTTGACTGCTCGTCCTTGTCTTCCGTGTCGGCAATCTTCTTCAGATAGGGCTCGAAGAATTCGCGGCCCGGCGAGGACTGCTTTTGCAGTTCTTCCAGTTTGGTTTTCTGAGTGCCTGACAGACCCAGTTCGTCACGCACTTCCTCGCGACGCAGCATGTCCGCCTCGGAGACCGAGCGATTTCGCTGACCGAACACCGGTGCTGTGACAAACAGACACACGGTGAACAGAAGAACACGAAACGTGAGTGTATTCTGGTTGGGCATTGAAAGGATGCCTTCAGGTAGGGCAGGCTTGGAGGAATCGGTAGGCCGGGAAGACGGTATTCCAGTTGCCAGAACACCGCGAGGAGCCGAAAAGAGTCTCTACATTTCCCAGATTCGTCTCGGAAACCAAGTATTCTTCGGCAAGGTTAGGGTGATGCAAGGGAATACTGCAGGGTGCGTTGGAGTTGCCGATTGTGACAAATGACCGTTCGCCCGGGACAGGTCGATAGACGATTATTTCTGTTGGTTCGCTTTGACCAGCATTTTCCTTTTGGGAATTCAATTCAAATTTGCAAAGATGACGAACCGTACTACTCACGTTAGGCTGTGCGCTCTTTCCGTTTCACTTCCCGCCTGAATTTCACTGCGTGTTACGCATCGTTACACGTTGTGCCACCCCACCTGCTCCTGCCAAAGGCTGAGTCCATGAAGTCACTTGCTTCTGCTGTTGTATTGGTCGCACTGGTTCTGGCAACCACTCCGGATGTAATGGCTCAGCGGGGCGGCGGTCGGCCCGGTGGAGGCGAACGTGGAGGCTTTGGTGGCGGACGGCAGGGCGGCGGCGAACGCCCTGGTGGCGGCGGTCCCGGTGGCGGACGCGGAGGATTCGGCGGCGGTGATCGTGGCAGCTTCGGCGGTGGCCGCCCCAGTTTCGGGGGCGGTTCCGGCGGCCCGGGTGGCGGGTCAGGCGGACGTGGAGGCTTCGGCGGAGGCCGGCCCACATTCGACACCAACGGCGACGGCCAGATCGACAAAAGCGAAATCGCCGCCATGCCTGAAGGATTCCGACAGGCAATGGAATCACGCGGCATCAAAATTGAGCCCGGCTCTGTTGACCAGTTTCGTGACAGCATGCGGAAACAGTTCGAACAGCGAGCGCGGGAAGAAGGCTGGTCGTGGGGAGGTCGCCGCGAGGAAGAACAGAGCAATGGTGACCGCAAAGAGTCAGCCAATCGCGGGCGTTATCAGCCGGCCGCTCCGTTTCGCCCACGTGAGCGCGAACGAGTGACGGTCGACCTGCCCCCCAAATACAGCGAACTGGATCTGGACTTCGATGGACAGGTCGGACTGTATGAGTGGATCACAGCCAAACGGGAATCACTGGAAGAGTTCGATGAAATTGACGGCAATGCGGACGGCGTGCTGACTCCCAAAGAGCTCAAGTTCTTTGACGAAATCGAAGCCGCCTCCGAAGCCAAAGTCACGTCATTCAAACGTGACCGCGTCATGATCATCGACGGCAAGGGCACCTTCAATGGCAAGTCCGGCAACAAAAAGACCACCAAAAGCAACATGTCGGCCGAAGAGCGGGAACAGACCGTCCAGAAAGGCAAAAACTACTTCGGCCAGATGGACAAGAACAAGAACGGAAAGATCGACCGTGAAGAATGGGAAGCCAGTCGCCGCATTCGTCCATGGTTTGAAAACTCGGGCATCAAACTCACGGACATGTCCGAAGACGATTTCTCCAACAACTTCCTCAAAGCTGTCGAACTGATGAAGGAAAATCAGGGCAAGTCGAAAGACGGCAAAGAAGAGCGTCGCGACGAAAAGCGCGAGTGGCGCCGCTAAATGCCGTTCGCCGCGGTCATTGACCGCGGCCCAGGCCGCCCCGAGGCAAACGTGCTGGCAAAACGGACTGCCAGGCCAGAACGCCAAGCCGCACTGCCGCACTGCCGCACTGCCGCACTGCCGCACTGCCAGAACGGATTGACAAAGCCTTGCCGCAGAATCGGACAGCAGCACCTAACCCACGTCCCGGAGTTTTCGCCCGACTAACTGGGGAAAACTCCGGTTCGCATTGTGAGTCGCCACTCGCGATTGCAGCGGTGGGAATTCGGGCGCACGTGCCTGTGGCCGTCCCGGCGTTCAGCTACAATCGGGCAGGCAGGACTCGCCGGACGACAGGCGAGTTGGCTGTTGCCCATCTCCTCATTCAGATCAGCAGACTGACGGTTCATGAAGTTTCTCATCACCAATGATGACGGTTTTGAAGGTCCGGGTCTGGCCGCCTTGTACAACGCTCTGAAGCCACTGGGAGACGTCCGTGTTTCCGCGCCGGCCGTCTGCCACAGTGCCAAAGGGCATGCCGTCAATACGCACAGCAACATCGTGGTCGAACACCGCAGCGTCGATCCTTTTGGCCCCATTGACATTGTGAGTGCCTCGCCGGCCGACTGTGTTCGCGTGGGACTTTGTGCGCCGGGCGCTGAACGACCCGACTTTGTGGTGGCGGGCATCAATACGGGCGCCAATCTGGGTGTCGACCTGTTCTACTCCGGCACGGCCGCGGCCGCCCGTGAGGCCGCCATTCTGGGCATTCCGTCGCTGGCGCTGTCTCGCTATATCAAGCCCGGCATGCCCATCAATTGGGATGCCCTCGCACAGCACGCCTCGCGTGTGATTGCCTCTCTGATTTCCGAAAACCTGCGGTTGCCGGCCGGCCAGTTCTGGAACGTCAACTTCCCCGCGATTGATGGGGATCAGCACCCGGATGACATTGAGTTTGTGCCGCAGGGAACACTGTCGCACGACATTGGATTTGAGCGCGTGGAGGACGAATCCGGAACAGAGCGGACCGTTCTGCAATACACGGGCGATTTTCGAGCACGCGGTCGCACGGGAGCCTGCGATGTCAGTCGGCTGTTCGAGGAGAAAATCACGGCGACGCCCATCGATCTGTGCACCACAGCCGCACACCCCAAAGTGCCCTGAATTGTGCCCAAAAGCAGCCGGATGACTGAGGAATGTGCTGGCGAGGTGCCGAATGTCGGGACACAATCGCGCCAGTCGCCGCTTTATCCACTCTGCTGACACACCCCGGATTGACTATCCGCCATATTTGCGTCAGCATCCCGATTGTGAACCGGTGATTAAGATCCCGCATTTGCTTTCCGGACAGGGCAACACACCAAGATGTATGAACGTCTGACGATCCTGAGCGGTCGAGGCAACCCAGCACTGGCCTCCGAAATTGGCGAGTATCTGGGCATTGGCCTGGGTCACGTGGACATCGGCAATTTTCCGGATGGCGAAATCAGCGTGAAGCTGAACCAGAACATCCGGGGTTGTGATGTTTTCATCTGTCAGGCGACCTCCCCTCCGGTCAACGACAACCTGATGGAACTGCTGGTGCTGATTGACGCCTGCCGTCGCGCCAGTGCGGCCCGCATCACGGCCGTCATTCCGTATTTTGGCTACGCCAGGCAGGATCGCAAAGACTCGGGCCGCGTGCCCATCACGTCCAAACTCGTGGCCAATTTGATTGTCCAGTCGGGCGCCCATCGGGTGCTGACCATGGACCTGCACGCGGCTCAGATTCAGGGCTTTTTTGATGTCCCCGTGGATCACCTTTACGCGGCCCCGATTCTCGATCGGCACTTTCGCACACTCGCCATTCCCGAAGAGGAACTGGTGATCGTCAGTCCGGACGAAGGCAGCATCAAACGCAGCCTGCAGCACCAGGAAAACCTGGGTGGATCTCTGGCGATCGTCGATAAACGACGGGCCAACGCTCTGGAAACCCGTCAGGCCAATCTGATTGGCGGTCCCATCGACGGCAAAACGGCACTGATCTTTGACGACATGATCACGACGGCCGGCTCCATCACAGGAGCTGTGCGAGTCGCTCGCGAACACGGGGCCCGAAAAATCTATGTCGGGGCAACGCACGGAGTCTTCTGTGGCCCCGCCGTTGATCGACTGAATTCGTCCGAAGTGGACGGAGTGATTGTGGCCAACACGTGCCGCGATGCTTCCAATTCGGACATCCGCAATCTCACGACCGTGTCTGTGGCGCCGCTGCTGGGGGAAGCCATTCGTCGTGTGCACCGCAACGAATCTGTCAGCCATCTGTTTGACTGACAGGTTGTCTGAGTCACGGAGGCGTCAGACCAATCACCCGACACGGCCGATCAACTCTGATCGGGCCGCAGCGCGATGGACTTTAGGTCGGCAAAGTTGACAGCCCCGTCGTTGGCTCGGATCACGACTTCCCGTAACTGCCCGTCCCGCAGTTCGCAACTGCCCACCAGTTGCTCGTTGACGGTCACAAACCAGCCGTTCAAATGTTTCTCAACGACCACGACCTGATACCCGGGACTGTCATCTGTCCGCTGTTTCAGGGGTACGGTGGGCGATTCAGTGAACACCATAAACGCGCGTTCCGATTCGATGTCCGTCCCCGCACCAAACTGAACGCCCTCCGGACTGATACGCAGCGCCCGGTAATCCATGCCGTCGGCTGACACGGCAAAACAGATGTCGGCCGTGGCGCCGTCATCGAACAGTTCCAGACGTGTGCTGAATCGAAACAGATCAGGAGCGTCTTCTGACGGCTCGGGGATCTGAAAATGAATGGCTGCGCGTTCGCCCCGCAGCACGCCCACTTTTTCACTGTCGACATCCACCCAGAATGATCCGCCCAGCGCGGCCTGACGATGTCGCCGATCCGGCAGCTCTTCACCGTTGAAAAAGAATGTGGGCAGGCCGGCCGCTTCCACGTTCTGCGGCATCAGGCGGGGGCGCTGCAGTGCGACTCCTATCGCTGCCGCCATCAGGGCCGCCGCCAAAAGGCCAGTCAGCAGCGGTTTTCGGCCTGCCGAACGCGTCACACCACGCTCCAGAGGCAGTGGTTCCAGCTCCGGCAGCGGCTCATCGGCGCCATCCACAATCCTCTGCAGCCGCTCCGCCAGTTCCTGATAGCTGGCAATGCGATCTTCCACCTTGTGGTGCGTCATATCGAGGATGAGCGCCAGCACAGAGGCCGGCAGGTCGCCCGTGGCCTCCTGTCGCCACTGTTCATTGCCCGACATCTTGTCAGCAATCGCTTTGAACGCATTGGCGCCGTGAAACGGCTGCTGTCCGGTCACCATGTGATACAGCGTGGCGCCCAGTGAGTAGATGTCGGCACGATGATCGACCGTGCTGTCCACCAGCTGTTCGGGAGCCGCATACGAAGGCGTGCCCAGGGTGGCTCCATCGACCGTCAGGCGCGTGGCATCTGTGCTGGTCAGCCGACGAAACGCCAGTCCGAAATCCGTCACTTTGACAAACGGTCCCCGCGCATTGACACGTTTGCTGCCACGCTCCATCAGCAGCAGATTGGCGGGCTTGATGTCGCGATGCACGATCCCGGCCGATGCCGCATCATTCAGGGCACTGACAACCTGCTGGACGATGTCGAGCGCACAGTCAGTGGACAGGGCCCCCTCGCGCTCGATCAGATCCTGCAGGGATTCGCCATCAATGAACTCCTGGGCAAGGAAGATCCGCTGATGGTGCACGCCGTAATCATGGACCACCACGACATTGGGATGCTGCAGACTGGCACCAATCCTGGCTTCAATGCGACTGCGGGCGGTGGCCGAATCACTCTGCAGCACGCTCGGCTTCAGCAGCTTGAGCGCCACCATGCGGTCCAGTTTGGTATCCCGCGCTTTGTAGACGGCACCTGTGGCCCCCACACCCACGACATCCAGAAACTCGTAGCCTGGCAAAAAGGTATCGGGCTCTGCCAGAGGACGCAGCATATCCACATCGGCAGAACTGATGAGGCTGGCTTCCACCGCATGATCACAGACATCGTGACGGGTACTGCCGGCCACAGTTTCAAACTGCTGTTCTGTGAGCAGCCCACGTTCGACAGCCAGCTGCAGCAGTCGGATCCCGGCATTGCGGTTTGTCGGATCCGCGCCTTCCGTCATGGCTGCGTCTTTTCGCGCGCCTGCATCGCGGTGAGTGTTCGCAGCAGCGCCTTGACGGACGGTCGGTCAGCCGACTTGTCGTTGCCCACATAGGCGAACTGGATGCGTCCCTGCTTGTCGATGATGTAGGTTGACGGATGGGCGAGATTGGATTTGATGTTGAAGAACTCCACCGCCTCCAGCGAAGTGTCCAGGACAATCGGGAAAGGCACTTTGTCGACCTGTCCCTTGTCGGTGGTGCGGGCGGCTTCCGTGAACTCATTCAGGTGATCGGCATTGCCCGGATAGACAACAAGGATCTCCGTATCGAGATTCTGAAACTCTTCGTAATTGGCAATCAGCCGAGCGGTCTGTGTTGTGCAGAAAGGACACAGCATGCCCGTCCAGCCTTCGGTAAAGACCAGCACCACATTCTGCTTTCCGGCGAACTCCGACAGCAGAACTTTTTCGCCCAGTGTGTCGTAAAAGACCAGCCCCTCAAGACTGTCCGGGGGCTCCACATTGGTTTCCACATCATCTTTGAACTGAATGCCCGAACCCTGTCCGGTGTTCAGGGACACGTCCGCATCAATGGTGGTCCCACCAGCGTCCTCAAACGCGCAACCAGCGGTCCCCGCGACCAGCAGCAGGCAGAACATACAGATCAGATGTTTCATGACAGTCTCATGATCCCGCACGCAGAGCGTGTCCTGGTTGTACCGGGCCTGATCGCTCAGGGATGAACCCGGGTGTCGTCGGGCCACCAGACGTCTGGTCGCCGGCTGCAGTATTTCTTCAGTCGGTGTGGTGCATTGCTGGTCACTGGCGATCTGTCGCCAGCTCTCAGCCACCTGTCTCAGTCACCGGCCGCACCAGCGAACTCCACAGAATGCAGGGCCGCCTGACTGATGTGCATCATCTCACAGATCAGTTCCGGGCAACACCGTGATATCACAGTGCCAAACAACACGGCCCCCATCTGCTGTATATAGTCTAACCGCGCAATAGAGGCATACCAACAGATGAGCGACACCACGAGCGAAATCTGTGTGATCAGGGTCACACAACATCGGCGTAAACGCCAACGCCGTTACCTTCGATCGTGCTTCGCTGCGGCTGATTCTTACGGCTGCAGCTAAGACGACAAGAGCCGATTTTCCTTCGCCGTTTCGCCGAGACCAAACCGTTCGCCAGGTGGCAGCGCTCAGGGCCAGAACGGTCAGTAAGACGGGAACCGTCTGTCGCTTCTCTGGAGTGCCCGGTGCCCGCCGGGCTTTTGGCTCTCGACAGGGGCCATTCCCTCTGACAACTGCTGCCGCCATCGACGGAGATTCGACATGTTGACCTCGGCCACGCCTGCCCCAACACCTGCCCCAACACCTGCCGACCACCTGTCCCGCAAGCGACATCTGCTGGCACCGCTGATCACGGCCGCCCTGATTGCCTGTTCGTCTGCCGCGGTGGCTCAGTCTCCTCGGCGCATTGGCCTGCAGGGCTATTGTCCTGTCACGCTGATTGACTCGGACTATCTGCAGAAGGGGCATCCGGGCCTGACGCAAAAGTACGATGGGGTGGAGTACCGCTTCACCAGTCGGGCCGCCCGGCGGGCGTTCAACGCCAACCCGCAGAGGTATCTGCCGGTTTTCGGCGGTGACTGTGTGGTCTGCTATGACGAAGCTCAGATTCGTGTGGCCGGCCGGCTGGAGTTTGCCTCCCTGCACAAGGGTCGCCTGTATCTGTTTCCCTCCAGACAGTGGAAACAAAAGTTTGATGCGGCACCTGTGAAATATGAAGACGTGGATCTGGCGGTGGGCGGCCACTCGATTGTCTGGCTGGCCGAGCGGGGCCTGCGGGTTTCCGGCACGGCAGATCGAACCGAAATCCACAACGGGTTTCGCTATCAGTTTGCCTCTGAGCAGGGGCGTCGCAGCTTCTTAACGCGCAAACGTCTGTACGAAACCGTAGCGCGGCGGCACGGCCCCTTACTGGTGGCTCAACGGGCCCCAATCATGGCCGATCCGGCCAACACGGCTGTGCCACCGCCTCGACCTTCACTGAACTAAACGGGACACCCTAAGTACTATCCAACAGCCCCGAACGCGGCTTGGCAGTCGAAAAACACTGGGTTTTCCCCGTGTTTTCTACCTGTCAAAAAGAATGGCAGATTGTGGGGTAAGAAACCAACGACACGGATCGTCACAACCGCAGCGAGGAAACGGCCTCCCTGAAATCGAAAGACGACCATGGTGGAAAGTGAAGCTCAAACAGACGAATGGGTGCTCCGACTGCGAGACACGCAGTTGCAGGGAGCAGCCCTGCAAGAGCTGCGAAAGGTCCTGCTGCGAGGGCTCAGTCGAGCGTTCAACGGCAAAGGCGGAGGCGAGAGTTTCTGCGAAGATGTGGCTCAGGACACCCTGATCCGCATTCTGGAAAAACTGGACCAGTTCTCCGGCCGCAGCAAGTTCACCACCTGGGCCATGTCGATTGCCGTGCGTATTGGCACCAGTCAGTTTCGTCGCAAGATGTTTAAGGACGTGTCGATCAACAGCCTGGGCGACGAGGAAAACATGAAATTTGAATTCGCCGACGAAGATCAGGTTTCTCCCGAAGATCTGGAGGACCGACGATCTATCGTGGAAACACTGCGAAGCCTGATTGAGACCTCGCTCACGGACAAGCAGAAACAGGCCACCCAGGCCATTCTCGGCGGCATGCCGGTGGAAGAAATTGCCAGCCGGACCGACAGTAATCGGAACGCGGTTTACAAATTGATTCACGATGCCCGCATGAGACTGAAACAGGGACTGGAATCCTCCGGGTATTCCGCAGAAGATGTGTTGTCCGCGTTTGCCTAAAGGAAGCCCGATCGTGCTTAACAAAGAACAGATTACCACTTTGCTGCAGTTTGTGGCCTCCGTCACGCCAGACAAAATCAGCTGCGACGCCTGCCTGGATTTGGTGCCCGAACTGGCCGAGTCTCAGCTGGGCAACCGGCCACTGACCGAAGTCCTCGAAGACGTGCAGAACCACATCGACAACTGTCCGTGTTGTGCCAAGGAATACGAAACGTTTCTTGAAGCTCTGCACGCGATTGCAGAAGAATAACGAACGCCCGTGTCACGTCCCGGTGACAACGACTCGGACACAGTCCGTTAACACGGCCGACCTTCAGTCGGCTAACCTTCGGTCGACTAACCTTCGCTCGACTAACCTTCGCTCGACTAACTGAGCCGCCGAAACCCTCCGCCCGGACGTCCAACGCCCACCGCACCGATGTCAACTTTCGCTGTTGACCACCCTGTGCAGCAGATTCTGCCCGTCCCGCCCACGACCGCAGGAAAACCTCGGTGTTGTTTCTCCCCGGCGAGTAAGACGCCCTTGGCGAGTCTCGTCCCTTCTGCGACAGACAGTTTATCGCCGGTAGCGTGCAGCAGACTGTCGAAGACGTGCCACCACGGATTCCACAAGGGACCTCCATGATTTCGCTCAAACGCCCCCGACCTGACAAACGCATTTTCCTGCCGATCTTCACGCTGGCCCTCTCGCTCCCCACCCTGGCCATACTCAGCGGCTGCTCTCAGGTTTCTCAGTGGATGAGCCAGTACGGTCGCGTGTCTGAAGGGGCCGTGGCGTCGCTGAGTGAACAGGATGAAAAAGATCTGGAACAGCTGTCCATTGGCGATGTCAAAGTGGCCTCCATGACGGGCGATCATCAGACAATGGTTCGGGACGCCGGCATGACGACTTCGCTGTCGTCAGCGCCCGCAGCGCCCGCAGCGCCCGTACTGTCAACGCTGCCAGCCGGCGGCAGTCTGCAGCAGGAACTGCAGCAGTCAAACGGCGTTGTGCTGGTCGATTTTTATGCAGACTGGTGTGGCCCCTGTCGTCGCCAGGGTCAGATTCTGCATGACGTGGAGCACACAGCCGAACAACTTGGTGCCCGCATCGTCAAAGTCAACGTAGATGATCACCCGGACCTGGCGGATGAGTTTCAGGTGCAGGGCATTCCGGCCCTGATTGCCATCAAGCACGGGCAGGTTGTTCAGCGAAAAAATGGGCTGGCTGAGGCGGATGAGCTGGCGGCGATGTTCCGCCTGTAATTTGCGCAACAGACACACCGTGTTTTGTCGGTAAGATCAAACAGGGAAACCACGTCCTGCGGATTGGGTGGCCGATAGTCGCCCCTGTTTTTTTGCACCGACATCTGACATGCCACTGCTCAAGCTCATCACAGTGCCCGCGATCTGGGGCGCATCACTGTTGGGTGCACTGTCTTTGCACCATGTGACCGCACTGGACGGCCCGTCCGTCTGTGGGCCATGGGGCTGCGGAGCGCCCACCAGCGCACTGATATCGCTGCATACTTCATGGGCCGTCGCTTTGTGGCCGCTGCTGGGACTGGCAGCCCGCCACGGATCAGTGTCTCGCGTGAAGCGACTCAGTCAGGCCATCATGGGACTGGGAATCGCTGGCCTGCTGTTCATCGTGCTGTGGCAGGTGTTTTCCTGGTGGCCACAGCAGTCGGAGTATATGCAGGGCTTCCTGCTGCAGCGGTGCGGCTTTGTGATTGTCACCACCACAGACTGGCCGTTCATGCAGCTGCTGTCCGGTGGCAGCGTTCTGCTGCTGTGGCAACGCTGGAAGAACTCATCCACACCGGTGCACAGCGATGACGCGCTCGAAGCAGTGAGCGCATAACAGAAGCGCAAAAAAAAACGCTGCCGGCAGGCAACGCTTTGTTCAATGAGCGGCGATGGCGAACAAGCGTGTTCGCCACCGACACACGCTTAGTCGCGGGACTGCAGCTTGGACAGCAGTCGCAGCACTTCGATGTACAGCCACACCAGTGTGACCATCAGAGCAAAGGCGGCGTACCATTCCATGTATTTGGGAGCCCGCTGGGCAACCAGGCGATCCACCAGATCAAAGTCCAGCAGCAGATTGAAGGCCGCCAGTCCCACAACGAACACGCTAAAGGCAATGCCCAGTGGACCGGCGGAATGAATGAAGCCGATGCCGCTGCCGGTGAACATTCTCATCAGCATGGACACCACATACAGCAAACAGATGGCGCCCGTGCAGGCCACGACAGCCATCCGCAGTTTCTGTGTGACTTTAATCAACCCCGTGCGATAACAGACCAGCATCACGGCCAGCACGGCAAACGTCAGGAAAGCGGCCTGAAAGACAATTGGCACCTTGGGAAACTGCATCTGCACGATGGCCGAAATTCCCCCAAGGAAAAATCCTTCGGCCAGTGCGTAGACGGGCGTCGTAATGCCGGCCAACTGCGGCTTGAACATGGTGACCAAAGAGGCAATCAGCCCTACGATCACACCGCCAATCATGTACGGTGTGGGATTGAAATTGACATTCTGGCCACCATCAAACTGAATGTACGTCCAGCCGGCCGTCAGCAGCGCCAACAGAATGGCGATGGCCGTTTTGACCACCATGCCTGTGGCCGTCATGGAAGTGGAATCGGCATAGTTGAAATTGCGAAAGACGTCTTCGCCCAAAACCGGGTTGGAAGAACGCATCGTGCCGGCGCTCATGAGATTTCTCCTGTTGTGTGTGTATGCAAAGCAGCCTGGCTGCTCAGTGATTGGTGTGATCTGCCCGCAGGCAATTTGGTGCAGGAACAACGCAACGGCGGTCCACGCGGATCACAGTTCGTCCTGCTCCCGTATTTTTTCCGGTAAAAAGCAGGCTGGCCAGTCTGAATTGCCAATTTCCCGCCACTCGCTGCGGTTCGTCGGCTTATGATCGGCTGGTCCTGACCAAACCGACCGAAACCTCAAGCATCGCGCCAATTCCCCAGGACAGCGGCAATCTGGCCGCTTTCTGACCTCAGACGGCCATCTCACGGGCCGTTTTCTGATACGGTGCCGCGTTCCGCCAGTTTTCCCCTCACATAGCCCTGCCGTGGACACTTTCGACGCTCTCGACCTCATCTCGCCGATCAAAAAAGCGATTCGCGAAGAAGGGTATACCACACCTTCCCCCGTGCAGGCCGCCACGATTCCCGCGGGACTGGCTGGCCGTGATGTGCTCGGATGCGCTCAAACGGGCACCGGCAAGACGGCCGCCTTCGCGCTGCCGATTCTGGACCTGCTGGGCCGTCAGGCGCCCAAGACCGTCAGCAAACGGCCGCTGGCACTCGTGCTGGCGCCGACCCGCGAACTGGCCATTCAGATTTCCGAAAGCTTTGCCGCCTACGGCCGGCACCTGCCACTGAAAGAAGTGGTCATTTATGGGGGCGTGGGGCAGGGCCGCCAGGCCAAAGCGATCGCCGACGGCGTGCACATTGTTATCGCCACACCCGGACGACTGATCGACCTGATGCAGCAGGAACTGATCTATCTGAATCGGCTGCAGTGCTTTGTGGTGGACGAAGCCGACCGCATGATGGACATGGGGTTTCTGCCCGACCTGAAACGCATCATGAAGGCGCTGCCGGTTCGCAAACAGTCGCTGTTCTTCTCGGCGACGATGCCCAAAAAGATCGTTCAGCTGGCCGAGCAGCTGCTGCATCGGCCTGTCAGTGTGGACATCACTCCGGAAAAAACCAACGTGGAACTGATCGACCAGCGGGTCATCTTTGCCGCGTTTCGACAGAAGAAACCGCTGCTGGCCAAACTGCTGACTGCCGGCGATGTGGGCCAGGCGATTGTGTTCACCCGCACCCGCCGCGGCGCCAACGCGGTGGCCGAATATCTCCGCAAAGCCAAAATCGACGCGCAGCCGATTCACGGCAACCTGTCACAGAATGCCCGCCAGCGTGTCCTGGACGCCTTCCGCGCAGACAAAGTTCAGGTGCTGGTGGCCACGGACCTGGCATCCCGCGGAATTGACGTGGACAACATCTCTCATGTGTTCAATTTTGAACTGCCGGCCGAAGCCGAGGCGTATGTCCATCGCATTGGTCGCACGGGCCGCGCGGGGGCACGGGGCATCGCCATCAGTCTGTGCTCAGAAGACGAGCGACCGTATCTGGCTGACATCGAAAAACTGATCGGTTTTGAAATTCTGCCCGACGGCCGGGAACCGGAACCGCTGCCAAAGGCCGCGCCGTCAGCGGGAAAGACGCCGGGCGGCAAAGAGTCTCAGAGCGAGAACCGACCGTCAAAAAACCGACGGCGGCGGCGCAAAGGGTCCCGTGGTCGCAAGCCAGGTGCTGACGACAAACAGACCGAATCGTCGTCTGATGATGCCAAACGCCGCCCGACCGCCGCCGAACGCAAGTCAGCCCGCAACCGTCGCCGTCGCAAACGCAAAGACGACGAATAGTCCGGCTGCCACGAGCGCATAAAAAAGCGGCCCCGGGTCAGGGGCCGCTTTGGTCATCGGCCGCTGTCCGAAGGCCGACAACACGGCCCTGACATCCGATGGTCTGCGATCCGCTGTCTACGCCTGAGGTTCCGTCATGCTCATTGGGTCCAGCGCCTCTTTGAGCGTCTCTTCAGGCAGAATGTTTTGCTCGGTGCATAGTTCGCGAATTGTCTTGCCTGTCTTGAACGCCTCTTTGGCCAGTGCGGACGCCTTTTCGTAGCCAATATGGGGGTTCAGGCTGGTGACCATCGACAGACTTTTCTCGACGGCCGCCTCGCAGGCCACCTCGTTGGCTTCAGTATCGATCAGCGCAAACTCCACAAACGCATTGCTGGAGTTGGCCAGCAGCATGATGCTTTCCAGCGTTGTCTGTCCCATCATGGGCATCATGATGTTCAGCTGAAACTGACCACCTGTGGCACCGCTCATGGCAATCCCGCCATCGTTACCCATCACGCGGGCACACACCTGCATCATGGATTCGCACATCACAGGATTGACTTTGCCCGGCATGATGGAGGAACCTGGCTGACGATCGGGCAGTTTGATTTCGTAAAAACCACAGCGCGGACCGGATCCCAGCCAGCGAATGTTATTGCTCACGTTGAACAGCGTGGAGGCGACCGCTCGCAGCTGTCCATGGCATTCCACCAGCCCGTCTCGCTGCGCGTTGGCTTCAAAATGGTTGACCGCTTCCACAAACGGAACACCAGTGACATCTGCCAGGACAGCTGCCACGCGTGCGCCAAATTCCGGATGCGTGTTGATGCCCGAACCGACGGCCGTACCGCCGACCGGCAGTTCCAGCACAGCCTCCAGAGCCCGCTGGGCCCGACCGACCGACATCTCCAGCTGCCTGGCGAAACCGCCAAACTCCTGGCCCAGTCGCAGGGGAGTGGCATCGGCCAGGTGGGTGCGACCGATCTTGATAATTTTGTCCCACGCCTGCGCCTTCGCATTCAGCTCATCGGCAAATCGCTGCAATGCAGGAATCAGGTCGTTGTGGATGGCCATGGCCACCGCCACGTGGATAGCCGTGGGAAACGTGTCGTTCGTGCTCTGTCCCATATTGACGTGGTCGTTGGGATGCACGGGCTTGTCGGGAGAGAACCGATCTCCGCCCAGCAGTTCGATGGCTTTGTTGCTGATGACCTCATTCACGTTCATGTTGCTGGACGTGCCGGATCCCGTCTGAAACACGTCAATGGGAAACTGGTCATCCAGTTCTCCACCTGCGACTTCCTGGCAGGCCTGCAGCATGGCATCCACCTGCTCGTCGTTCAGCGGATTTTTTCCGGTGCCCGTGAGTTTGCCCAGGTCTCTGTTGGCCACTCCGCAGGCATACTTCACGCGGCCCATGGCGTGAATCAGATCCGGTGGCAGCTCCCAGCCGGAGATCGGAAAGTTCTCTACCGCACGTTGAGTCTGGGCGCCATAGTAGGCGTCCGCGGGGACCTGAACGTCCCCCATGGAATCACGCTCAACTCGAAATTCAGACATAGCTCTCTCACTGGCAGGAGGTCAAAAAAATCTACAGCACGCATCGTTCACCGTGGATCTTCCGGGGCGTTCACCCGGTATTGGGGTGAACGGTGGAATCCGGCGCACAGATGGGCGCGTGATGATGTCAGCAAAGCAAACAGCAGACTGCTGCCGGGCAACCCGGGAAGCAATTCCGACGGGTCGCCGCGCGTGCGATGATATCGCCCGTCAGAGGAATGGCAATCCGGCGACCGGGCTTCCCACCGAACAGAAAACGAGCCCACCGCCAAATGACGATGGGCTCGTTACTGATACGCCTGCCATTAAGGATGCGTCCCCTCGCGGCACAAGCTTCTTCAAGGTCCCTTCCACCTGGAATCAGCACACTGGAGGTGAGTCCAGCAACCGCTCTCAGTGGCAGACGTATCGGCGTCTTTCGTATTTTGTTAGTTACTGAACGAGTGCATCAAACGTGATCGTTCCGGTGGCCCCACCGGGTAGCGGCTGGTCCAGCTGAAACTCCACCATTTGACTTCCCTCTTTGTTGGGCACCACCGTCAGCGAACCACCACCACCGGAGGAGACGGTGATTTGTCCTGTGCCGGAGGTGTAAGCCAGCCGTGGGGTCAGGTTGTCAATAATGCGAACGTCACTGACGGCCACGTCGCCAATGTTGGAAAACTCAATGGTGAAGGTGACCGTATCGCCCGGCTGGGCAATCAGCGGTGTGGCCTTCTTGGTCAGGAAGATTTCCCCTTTGCGACGATTTTGCTCCACGCCGATGGTCGCCTGCGGTCGGAAGGTCGCGTAGGTCTGGGTGGCCTGAGTGCTGCCCGTTGTCTGAATCTGGCTCGTGCGGCGGGTCGACGTGGCAGCATCCACAATCTGCAGACTCAGCTCACGAATGTCGGTCATTTCCAGAGTCCCCAGTCCCGTGTTCACGCGGGATTCCAGTCCCTGATCCACCTTTCGATTGACGGCTGCCGCTGATGCCTGCGCCGACTGAGAAGCTGGCACGGCCACGTCCACGCCGCTGGCAGAGGCTCGCATCCGCAATCCTTCGGCCGGGGTTCCGGCGACGGTCGCATCGATGCCTCGGGATTCGCTCAATCCGCCAGGGGCAGCAAAGTCCACGGCACCAGCCGCCTGATCCACCTTGGTCCCCACGCCCAGCCCGGAGACCGTTCGGACGGAACCAAACCGGGGAGCGTAAACCGCCACACGGTTACTGGGCGTCACGCGATTGCGGCCTTCGCTGTCACTGTATTCCACAACGGTGTCTTCGGTATCCAGACCGGCCATCACACCGCCGTTGTAGTGCACGGGAACATCACGATCGCCGCCGTCGTAAATAAATTCATCCGGATATGCGAACGCCTGCTCAGGTCCGGCAGCAGCAATCGTGACCTCACAGGGAGGACAGGCCTGCTGTGGCAAACCAGGGACTGATGACGGAATCCGACCAGAAGTCGGCATTCGGGGTGTGGCCGGATGGAATGTCGGGGTGGCCCCCGTCGTTGCCGTCGCACTGGCCGGCTGCAAATAGGCCACGGCCAGTGCCTGGGGCACCTCAAAATCGGCCGTCTGCACGACGGCCTCGCCAGAACCTGCCGCAGCGTCAGCGAATGGATTGCCGGAAACATCGTCGATCACAGCGGCCGCCGGATCGCCAGGGGGACTGGCCACCTCGCTGGCAAACGGATTGACCTGGGCGGAATCCTGGGGCGCCAACTCAGCGGCGGCGGCAAACGGATTGGCAGGTTCTGCGACCTCTGCTCCAGCTCTCTGGCTTTCAAACGGACTGGCGGGTTCCGCGACGAATGGATTCAGCGGTGACGCCTCGGCAAACGGGTTGTCCCGGGCAGTTGTGTTGTCGCCAGTGGCAGCAGTCTGCTCGATGTCAGCGCCCAGGCCGCCAGTGTTCAGTGAACCGAGAAACTGAGGATCAGCGGTGTTGGCCGCAACCGTGTCGGCGGTCGTGGCAGTGTCACCACTTTCCACAAACTGTGCTGACGCCGGCATGGGCTCTTCGCCTGCAGGCAATTCGTCGTAACGCGTCAGGTGCAAAGACGACAGCGTCGAACAGCCGGTCGAAGCCAGCAGACAGGCCGATGCAACGGCTCGCTGCAGTCGTTGGAAGCGTTTGTCAGACATGGGATGTCACTTCATCAAAAGAGGGGCGGTGCACAGGGCAGGGCAGCAGCTCAGGCGGATCTAACGAACGGGCTTGCGGCCGGACGTCTGCAGCACCTGAGAGGGCAGACCGACTTCTGCGGCAGTGGGAGGGTTCTGCTGTTCAGGCACTGGGCGAACCTGCACAGCTCCTCCGGTGCCAAAGAATCCAGGCGGCGAGCCGGCCGACGGCTGGCGACCACCAATGCGAATAATGGCCATCGGACGTCCCAGTCGGTCAGCTTCCTGCAGGGCATTGTCCGTGGGCGCAACGCTCTGCGGAATCTCGGCGTCCAGCGGATCAAACGAAGCGGCGATCTGCGGTTGTTCGAGATAGATCACGCGGGTGACCAGCTGACCTCGCAGAGCAATCTTAATGTCATCGGCCGTGATAATGATGGGCACAGGAAACTCGTCTTCGCGACCGGCCGGTGGATGCAAACGATCGACCAGCTCCACGGTCGGATATATTTCCAGACCGGGGAACAGGCGCATTTCCGAAACTTTGAGGCGGTACAAGTGGCCCGCACTGGCCGCCACAATCAACGGGGAGGTGCGTCCTGCCACAGGCGTGTTCCCTCCGGAGAACACGTCAACCCGCCCGCCGCCTGTCACCTGCACCCGCATTGGCTGCAGCCACGCCTGATCGTAACCGCGAATCGCGTTCAGCCAGGCGCCCGTCTGACCGGGCGGCGTATTCTGATCCAGCGGCTGATAGTACGGCGGTCGGCCGGGCTGAGCGTGCGCGGTGGCGGTCAGCAGCAATGCAGCGGCCACGACAGCGAGGGACCCTCGTCGCCTGCGGGAAGTCTGCGATGCGAAAGGGGGATGGTTCATGTTTCAATCTGCCGTCAGGTGGCGGTCTGCCAACAAAAAAGGGACGATCAGAGGTGTTGCCACCGCTGAATCGCCCCCCGGAAATTCGTCTGTGTGAAGTTCTCAGCCAGCCTCTGCTTCTGCCCCAATCCGGCATACTGTCAGAGGTCTGGCTTATCGCCTGTCGTCGACTTAGAAGCCGTAGAACTGGGCCGCTTTGGAAGCGGGGTGAGCCACTTCGCCGGCTGCGTGGACAGGATGCGATTCCTTGTACTGAATGTGTCGCACAGGCTCCGGCAGGTTGTAGCCCGGATCGTGCTGCACATCGATCAGCATGTGTTTGGCAGGCTCAGGAACGTAGTTGTTGGACAGGTTGCGGATCGTGTGCGACTGCAGACCGGCGGGAGCACCCAGAGGCAGGTGAGCCGGACCGGGCAGACCGATTGGCGTTCCTGTGATGGGCATTCCCCAGACGGGCATACCACCCATGCCGGCCACAGGCTGAACGGCCTGACCGGGAACACCACCACCGGCGGCAATCATGGCTGGAGGCACACCGCCACCGACGGCACCAGCGAGGTAGCCGATTGGTGTGGGAGGAGCCATCTGACCTTCGTTGCCGTCCAGTGTCTGATAAGACACCTGAGTGACTTCGCCGTCTGCACCCACCATGCTGGCGGCAGGCTGCAGATCTTTGCTGCCGACTCGCAGGATCAGCATGATGGTTCCCATCTGCTCAGCCTGCTGCACAGGGTCCACACCGGGATCCAGTGGGGTCGAGACGAGTGTTTCGAAACCGGAGATGGCTCGCGACTGAAACTCGGAATCCGGCAGGTACACAACCTTGGTGACCATGTTGCTGCTTTTGATCTGGTCCAGATCCTGGGCGGTAATCTCAACAGGCACATCGTTGTGCTGCAGATAAGCCATTGTGTTCGGATGAGCGTTTCGCACTTCCAGAGTCGGGTACAGGCGACGCTCTGGAGCGTTGGGGAAGCCAACGCCGTCCAGTACCAGCTGGTAAATGGCTCCCTGCTGGAAGTCGTAGTAGCCGCCGGAACCCAACTGGTTGGTGGCATAACCACTGCCAACCTGCCAGCCGACAGTCATCGTGGCCGGACCCACAAACTTCACCTGTGTGCTCATGGCGGGCATGGGCGCCATGGCTGGCTGGGCACCTGGCTGAGCGAGCATCGCCAGCACACCAGGCCCCGGACCGTCCACCATGGGACCAGGTCGGGTCATCATCTCGGCGGGAGGTGCGATGTGCTCCCGATTTGCCAGAATACTTGAGCCACTGTCAAGTCCCGCACACCCGGTGCAGACGACGACAAGGGCTCCCAGGGCCAGAAAATAGTATCTCATTGCCATTCCTTCCGAGTGTTGGATGAACTTTGCACCAACAGCGTCTTGCCGAATCACCGTATGTTTTGCTGGCGTTAGTGGTCGAAGTGGAATCTGAACGTCTTCCACGGACATTTGCGGTCGACCCTGTGTGGCCGTCCGCCTTACAATCCCGGCTGGTCTGTCATCGCCTCGGCGCAGAAATTCTGGCTGAGAACAAATCACCGGTCCTTCACCTCTTGTTTCGGGATGGAACTGCTCAAATCTTTGGCAAATCCGTCACATTCCAAAAATGAAGCATAAACCGCAAAGTTTGACATCGCGGCCCCTGTTCGGTTCTCTGGCACTTCCTGCCGCTATTGCCGTGATCCTGTCCATTGCGCCGGTTTCGTTGACGGCTGACGAAGATCAGACGGCGGAGCCGTCGGCCAGCCAGCCCGCCAAACCGGCCCTCAAACGCTCGACGATGACGGCCGCGGACGTGTTCGGCAAAGTCAAAGACAAGCTGGACTCACTGGATGGGTTCTCCTGCGACATCCGTCAAACGGCACTGATGACGGGACACCGGCTGCACGCCAAAGGCCGCTACTATCACGCGTCCGGAAACCGCCTCCGGCTGGAGTACCGCCTGTTCCCCATTCGTTCGTCTCGCGCGAGCGACCGTGAGTACCTGAGCATTGACAGCGAAGGAGAAGACACCACCGAACTGAAGCCCACGGGCTCTTTGACTCAGGTCAGTGATGGCAGCGTGCTGTGGTCCTACTGGATCAACGCCGGGCAGAAACAGCTGACACGTCGCAACATCAGAGAGATCATGGAAGCGGCAGACGCTCAGCCCAATTACAGCTCCGCCGCCAGCCTGAGTGATCTTGGTGTGGGAGGCATGCAGACACTGATGGCTCAGCTGCAGGTGGGCATGGAATTTGGAGCCGTCATGGAACAGGAATCCCAGCGGGGCAAACTGCTGCTGCTCACGGGACGCTGGAATGAGAAAACGAAAACGGAAATCTTCAAGCTGCCGCCGGATGCCACCGGACCAATGCCCGAGTACATCCCGGATTACGTGCGCGTTTACATCACTGCTGCCACAATGACTCCTGCCCGCATTCAGTACGTCAAGCGGCACCCCAACCCGGAACTCAAGCAGGTCCGCCCCCTGACGACACTTGATTTTGTCAACTTCAAAGCGGAATCCTCCCTCCCGGCTTCGGTATTCGAATTTGAACGTCCGGACGACGAGGAAATCACCGAGGTGGACCTGACCAGCAGCGTGCTGGAAGCCATCAAAAAGGCGGCCAGCCCGGACAGTGAGAGCGAAGATGGCGACGAGGCTGACGCCGGAGCGGGCGGAGGCAGCAAACCGCCGGAGGATTCTGCCGGTCAATAATCGACAGGGCGCGAATCACGGCGACCGGCTGTGTTGGCTCGCAAAAAACGGCTGGGCCGTGCGACACATCGACGGTACGATGACAGCCAGAAGGAGATTCGCGTGTCATCAGTCCCGTCCAAAAAATCCGTGCTGCGAGCGATCCTGCCCAGCGGCCTGATTTCTGTCTGCGTGCATGCAACCATCCTGATCGTCGCGGGAATGTCGCTGCGTGGCTGTGATCAGGGGGTGGCGGTGCCACCTGGCGGGCAGCCCTTTCGGGAAGTTGGCCTGGCCGTCATCAACGACGGAGCCACAGAAGAAACCAATACACCTCTGGCCGATTCACAGTCTGACGCCGAAACCGTGCAGCCATCGGACGTCGAAACCGAGACCACGGAAACAGCTGAGCCCGTTGTACCAACCGATGTGCCCGCTGATGTCCCCAGCGTCGCCGAACTGCTCGGCCAGCAGCCATTCGAATCTCAGGTGACCGCCCCGGCCGCCATGTCCGATCTGCCACAGACAATCGGCCCGGGAACGCCGATCGGCATACCCAGTGCATCCAGCGGCGGACTGCCGCCGCGGGAATCGGCCATCGGAAAGTCCGGCTATGGTGCTTCCGGATCGCCGACACCTGGCCCCGGCGAAACGTCGTTTATGGATATCGTGGGCGACGGCCAGCGATTCGTTTATGTGATCGATGCCTCCTCCAGCATGAACAACGATCAGCGGATGGACCTGGCAAAAAGTCAGTTGAAAGGCAGCCTGCGACTGCTGCAGCCCAATCAGCAGTTTCAGGTCCTGTTCTACAACGAGTCCAGCACCCGCAT
This sequence comes from Planctomycetaceae bacterium, assembly GCA_024742875.1. Taxonomy (GTDB): domain Bacteria; phylum Planctomycetota; class Planctomycetia; order Planctomycetales; family Planctomycetaceae; genus Fuerstiella. The sequence goes on from JANSXP010000002.1 coordinate 201,694, forward strand.
CAAATTGCGCCGGCGAGCCGCCCAGGACATGTATGTGGCCACGAAAGTCAACATTCAGCTGGCCGAGGACGAGATCGATCGGGTGGTCGCCCGCAGCGGCACCAAACACAAGACGCCACTGCTCAACGCGCTGCTGCTGGAACCCGACGTTGTGTACTTCCTCACCGATGGCGACAAACCCAGCCTGTCTCCCTCCGAACTGCGGATGGTGAAAAAGACAAATCGCAGCCGCGCGCGGATCCATGTGGTGGAGTTCGCCACGGGGCTGCCGGAAACGCGTGATTCCTGGCTGGAGCAGCTGGCCCTGCAGTCCGGGGGCGTTTATCGCCGCATCAACCTGCGGCGCTAGCCGCTCGGCGGTGGCTGGCGGCAATCCCGGAAATTGGCCGCTTTTCGGCCGATCCAATCCAGGAATTGGCGTCTACCACAGAATGGCCTTTAAATTTTCGGCTCCTGACGCAATTCTGCAGGTTAGTGAGTGTGTCGACGGCCGTTCGCGGCAACCAACTGAGTGGATTCGATGTGATTGGTGTTTGCGTCCGTGTGAGTCACCGCACATCAGGAAAGGGACCAGCGATGCGATCAATCGTCCGACTGTCAGCCATCACCCTGTTGCTTGGCGGCACAACCGCCATCGCACAGCCGTACGGCTACCTGACGCCTGCCGTGTCCTCCGGCTCATCCGGCGACCCGGCGAATGCTCCAGCCCAGTCGGTCGACCCGCGGCTGTTCGAACAAATGTTCGGCACGGGAGACGAACAACCGCCCAGGCAAATCGTTGAAGACATCGTCCCTGAAAATCTGCGCGGCCGAGTGGAACGTGGCGTCCTGCCCGATTTTATGGCCCGCAATTACAACCAGGGCAGCAGCGGTCGTGCCGGTCAGCCTCCTGCCCGGCGTTCCACTGGAAGCCTGTCACGTCGTGGAGGCCCACCGCGTCGCGGTAACGGAACCAGCCGCAGCCGGTCTTCCGCAGCGAGCAGTGAAGTCAATAACTTCACCTCCAACGCGTTTCTGTTCGACTCCAACCAGGATGGCCAGCTGGCGGCCCATGAACTGTCGAACATGTTTCTGGTCCTGACGTCGGACCTGGACGCGGAAGACAACGGCACATCCCGCAGCCCCGTGACGGGCAGTCAGGAAAGCGTCAATCAGAACCTGCTGCGGCGACAAAGCGTGCGGGAAGCCGAGTCCGTGTTTCTGAAACTCACGCTGGATTTTGACCGCAACGCCGACGGACTGCTCAACCGCGCAGAAGTGGGCAGCATGGCATCATGCCTGCAGCAAAACAATCTGAGTCTGCTCGACGCATCACAGCAGGCCACACAGCCCGCGCCCGTCTTTCAGAATTCCGCAGCGGGCACTGCGCCGATCAATAGCGCGCCGGTCCCCGCGCCAGCCGTGACACCACCGTCAACGCCTCCCGCTTCAGGCCCCCCCCCTGCCCAGCCGTAGTGACGGCTGAAACCTCGGCGATGGCGAAATCCTGTGCGCTGACTTCCATGCCAGCAGTCGTTGGTTCAGAATCGGACGATTCGCTCGTTCTGTCTGAGGTCGGGGACTGCCATGCTGAAGTCTGTTCCACTGTCCGTGTTCGTGCTGATTGTCTGTTGCCTGACCACAAGCGGTCGCTGTGCGGATGCTGATCGCCCGAACATCCTGTTCATCATGTCGGATGATCATGCCTGCAATGCCATCAGCGCCTATGGCAGTCGTCTGGCTGCCGTGGCGCCGACCCCGAACATCGATCGACTGGGCCGCGAGGGTGTGCGTCTGAATCGCTGCTTCGTGACCAACTCCATCTGCACGCCGAGTCGGGCCGTGATTCTGTCGGGGCAGCATTCTCACCTCAATACGGTGAAGACGCTCGGAGACGCGTTTCCCGGCCCCGACTCCGGCACTCCGAATGTCGCCGCCATTCTCCAGCGATCCGGCTACGAAACGGCGCTGATCGGCAAGTGGCATCTGCGTTCACAACCGTGGGGGTTTGATTACTGGAAGATCGGGCCAGGGCAGGGTCGCTACCACAATCCCGTCTTTCTGACCTCCACAGATGGTGTTCCGTATTCTTCGCGAACGAATCGACGGATGCCGACCACAAAAGGCTACTACACTGACCTGATCACAGATTTCGCGATTGACTGGCTGGGCGACCGTGACGGCGACAAGCCCTTCTTTCTGATGCTGCATCACAAAGCGCCGCACGGCAAATGGGAGCCCGCCGAGCGACACGCGGACTATCTGGCGGACACCATCATTCCGGAACCGGCCAGCCTGTGGGAAGACTTCAGTCATCGCTCCGAGGCCACGCGGCAGTACGGAACGTCGATCACCAATCGCCTGTCCGGCCGACGCACCATGGTGGGTGACGTGCAAAAGCCCGACTGGCCGGCGGGTTCGATTGACCTGAGCGGCATGACGTCTCAGGAGCAGGGCAAAGCCGCCTATCAGAAGTATCTCCACGACTACCTCGCCTGCGTGAAAGCGGTGGATGAGAACGTGGGACGTGTGCTGGACTATCTGGAAGCCAGGGGACTGGCGGACAACACGCTGGTGATCTACACGGCCGACCAGGGGATGTTCCTGGGTGAGCACGATTACTTCGACAAACGCTGGATTTACGAAGAGTGCTTCCGGATGCCGTTTTTGGCGCGCCTGCCGGAGCGGATTCCGGCCGGCTGTGTGGATTCAAAACATCTGTGTTCGAATCTCGACTTTGCCCAGACGCTGCTGGACTATGCAGGAGTGAGCGATGCAGCCATAACCGATCAAATGCAGGGTGTCAGCCTGCGGCCCGTTCTGGAAGCAGAGCCACCGGAAGAATGGCGAGATGCCGTTTACTACCGGTATTGGATGCATCTGGCCCACCACCATATCCCTGGCCATTACGGCATCCGCACCGATCGCTACAAGCTGGCGTTCTTTTACGGATTGCCACTGGATGCCACACTGGGTAAAGGCCACTTCCCTCCAACACCCCCCGGCTGGGAACTTTACGATCTGCAGCAGGACCCCCAGGAACTGCACAACGTTTACAACGATCCGGCTTATGCGGCCGTCACCAGTCAGCTGAAAACGCGGCTCGCAGAGTTAAAACAGCAGTATCAGGATTCGGACAAACAGTATCCGGAATTACGAAAACGGCTGGAAGAATCTGAATACTAACCGCGTTTTCCTCTCAGGTCCGCACGTTCAGTTTTTCACAGGAACCATCAACATGTCGCAACGTTTGTTTTGTGTGATGTTTGTCGCCCTTGTGGTGACACAGACGTCGTCTCCGTCTGTGGCGCAAAGGCGCGGCGGACGCGGAGGTGGCGAACAGTCACTGTCCGAGCCATTTCGGGGCGTAACGGCCGGCGGCAAAATTGAGCCGGATCTGTTCAGGATCGAGTCCACGGGAGTCAGCACGCAACCCGTCGTGGATGCGGCCAACGCGCTGCTGAAAAAGCTGTCCGACGAACAGGCCCTGCGGACCATGTTCCCCGTGGACGACATTGAATGGCGCAGCTGGGACAACCGACACTTCTATCGTCGTCGTGGCGTCGGCTTTGATGAGATGACTCCCGATCAGCGGGAGCTGGCATTCGGCCTGTTGAAAGCCAGCCTGAGCGCTGAGGGACTAAAGAAATCTCAGGACATTATGAAGCTCAACGGCACTCTGGCGGAACTGGCTGACAACTACGAGGAATACGGCGAGTGGCTGTACTGGATCACCATCATGGGCGATCCATCTTCCACCAAACCCTGGGGCTGGCAGATTGACGGACACCACCTGATCATCAATTACTTCGTGCTGGGGGACCAGGTGGTCATGTCGCCCGTGTTCACCGGCAGCGAGCCGGTGCACGCCACCAGCGGAAAGTTCAAAGGGACAATTGTCATGCAGGGAGAGCAGGACACAGGCCTGGCCTTCATGCGATCCCTCGATGCTGCGCAGCAGAAACAGGCCGTGCTGTCAGAAGTCAAATCGGGCAACAATGCGCTGGCCCAGGCCTATCGCGACAATATCAACCTGGACTACGCCGGACTCAAGTGTGACAGCCTGACGCCGGCACAGAAAAAGGGGCTGCTGGCCACGGTACGGGAGTTCGTTGGCGTGATGGACGACGGCCATGCGGCTGTGAAAATGGCAGAAGTGGAACAGCATCTGGACCGCACCTGGTTTGCCTGGGTGGGCGATACTCAGGACGACAGCGTGTTTTACTATCGCATCCACAGCCCCGTGCTGCTGATTGAATTTGACCACGAACGCCGTGTGGCTCCGTTCCGCTCCGGGGAACCTTCGAGAGATCACATTCACGCGGTTCTCAGGACCCCCAACGGCAACGATTACGGCAAAGACCTGCTGCGTCAGCATCTGGAACAGCACCACAAGTAGGGGCCGACCTGGTGTTTCGTGTGCCGTTCGGGTGGTGAGAGTCCTTTGTGCAGCTCAGGTGGGGGCCGGAATCAGCTCGCGTTTTCCCCGAAACAGTCCGCCATCCACAGGAAACGCCCGGCAGGGTTGAACATAAGTTAACAAGACGCGATGCTTTGCCGCTGTGGAACGACGCTCACAGCGACCACGAAAGACCGGTGTTGCCAAATCCCTGCGGAGATTCGGCCGAAGATCGCGGTAAGTGCTGCGGTTGCTATACGCCGATTGACGGTTTTGAACTAAGGATCTTTGTCATGTCAATGTATGTTGGTGAATCTCTGGTTGGTGACGGTAACGAAGTCGCACACATCGATCTGATGATCGGCGATAAGAGCGGTCCTGTTGGTATCGCCTTCGCCAACGCTCTGTCCAGCCAGAAAATGGGCCACAGCAATCTGCTGGCGGTACTGGAGCCCAACGTGCTGGTAAAACCTGCGACCGTGATGATTACGAAAGTGACCATCAAGGGCGCCAAACAGGCCGTGCAGATGTTCGGCCCCGCACAGAAAGCCGTCGCTGACGCTGTGGCGGACTGCGTAAAATCCGGAGTGATCCCGAAAGATCAGGCCGATAACCTGGTCATCGTCTGTGGCGTGTTCATTCACTGGCAGGCTGAAGACGACAAGAAGATCTACGACTACAACTACGCGGCCACCAAAGAGTCCATCGAACGCGCCATGAAGAATGAGCCTTCGGCAGACGATATGCTGGCCAAGCGTGACACCGCTGCCCACCCGTTTTACCAGGGTTAATTACCCGGGGAATCGGCCGATTGATGGCAATCTGAACCAGACGCTTCGGTCATTGACCGGAGCGTTTTTTTATGTGCCGACTTAGTGTGAAGACTTTGTGCGCCATAGGCCGCCCCTGATCGGGGTTCACCACGTGTGGTTTGCGTTAAAGCTTTTACCATCTTTGGCTTAAACACACTCGGAAGCGGCAAAAATTCGTGTTTTGGCGCTTGGCCTGGCCGTCTGCTTGAATTGAAACCCCGGTACGCTAGGATCGCCGCCTCACGAGAAAACGATCTGCGTAAAACGTACGCGCAGCCGACCTGAGGCTTGTTTGCAGGCCCGCTCGCAGGCTGAATTTCCGAAGTACGCCAGCGCTCAGTCAGCGTTTTCCAAGTCTGTTGTCGTATCGTGGGAGACCCCATTCATGTCAGTAAAAGTAGGAATTAACGGCTTCGGCCGTATCGGACGCATCACCTTTCGAGCTCTGGCAGCTCGCCCCGACGAATTTGATGTCGTCGCCATCAATGACCTGGGTAACCCCACCGACCTGGCCAACCTGCTCAAGTACGACAGTGTCCACGGACGCTTCAACGGAACTGTAGAATCTGACGGCACCAACCTGATCGTGAACGGCAAGACCATCAAAGTCTGTGCGGAACGTGATCCTGGTAACCTGCCATGGGGCGAACACGGCATTGACGTCGCTCTGGAATCCACCGGTTTCTTCACCGGCCGAGCAGCCGACGGCAAGCCCGGCTTCGACTCTCACCTGACTGCTGGTGCCAAGAAAGTCGTCATCTCTGCTCCCGCCAAAGAGCCCGATCTGACGGTCGTTCTGGGTGTCAATGACAGTCAGCTGACCGCCGACCACAAGTGCATCTCCAACGCGAGCTGTACCACCAACTGCCTGTCGCCCATGGTGAAAGTGCTGAACGACCAGTTTGGTCTGCAGCACGGCCTGATGACAACCTGTCACGCCTACACCAACGACCAGAAAGTGGCCGACCAGCTGCACGGCGATCCTCGACGTGCTCGTGCGGCCGCCATCAACATCATTCCCACCTCGACCGGAGCCGCTAAGGCTGTGGGCCTGGTTCTGCCTGAAGTGGCTGGCAAGCTGACCGGCTACGCCCTGCGTGTTCCCGTGCCGACCGGCAGCATCACGGACCTGACAGCCGTGCTGGACAAAGAAGTGACTGCCGACGACATCAACAACGCCATGAAGGCGGCTGCCGAAGCCGAATTCAAAGGCATTATGGAATACACCGAAGACCCCATCGTCTCCAGCGACATCGTGGGCAATGTCCACAGCTGCATCTTCGATGGATCCTTCACCAGCGTTGTCGGTGGCAACATGGTGAAAGTCCTCGGCTGGTACGACAACGAATATGGTTACTCCAACCGTACTGTCGATCTGATCAAGAAAATCGCCAGCCTCTAAGCTGTCTGCAGGCGGCAAAGCCCGTCTGGACACGGCTGGTTTGGAAGAATGAAAGCCCGCGGGAGTGATCCCGCGGGCTTTCTTCGTGATCTATTCTTTGTGTTCTGTCCGGCGGCGCTGTCCGCTCGGCTGCTGGTTCCAGCCTCAGACACCTCGCAGGCCGGTCGAAGTGACCGGCCCGCTGATGGCTGCTGCATGGACAACTTACTTGGGCAGTTTGGGCTTCTTGGCCTTATCTTTGCCGCCATCGGAACTGCCCTGCATGATGCGACCTTCGTCGCTTTGCTGCACGACAGGCGGGAAGCCATTCATGTTTCGCCAGACTTCGTACCACAGCGGCACCTGTTCGAGCAGCACCCAGGCGTTGGCACGAACTCCCTGACGCAGATAGCGTTCGTCGGGCCAGTCCACACCGCTTTCCGGTCGCACCAGCACGCGAAACTTGCCCTTGCCGTTGTCAACGGCATCGATGGAGACCACGGTGCCACCAAAGGTGCCCACAGCCACAGACGGCCAGCCGGCAAACTGCACAGCCGGCCAGCCTTCAAACTGCAGTCGCACATGGCGACCGGCTTCGACGAGCGGAGCGTCGTTGCCGTCCAGCCAAACCTGCACAGCACGATCGGCTGTATCCGGTACAATCACACACAGCGTGTCGCCAGGCTTGACCATCTGACCGCCCTGATTGGCCATAATTTTGGTGACGATGCCGTCAAACGGGGCCTCAACCGTTTGCTGGTTCTGACGAGCCACCTTGGTTTCCATTTCCAGCAGATCTTTTTCGGCTTTACTCAGGTCGGCGGCTGCCTTGGCGACTTCGCTTTCTGACTTGGCCACGTCGCCTTTGGCTTTGTCCAGATAAGCCTGCGCGGCGACAATATCTCCCTCGGCCTTCTGCTCTTTGGCTTCACGATCCGCCTGCTTACCGGCCAGTTCGTTGCGGGCACCTTCCACGTTTTCATTGGCGCCATCGACTTTCGCCTGAGCTTCTTTGAGCTTTCGTTCGGCCAGCTGAAACTTCACCTCGGCAATAATGTTCTCTTTAAACAGCGTCTGCTGCCGCTTGAAGTCCTGTTCGATTTGCGTGAAGGCTGCCTGATGTTCACTGAGCTTGTTGCGACTGGACTCCACCTTGTTTTTGGCCGCCGCAATCGCAGCGTCAGCACCAGCCACGATCTGTTCCTTGGCCGACTCATAGGTCCGCAGCTGAGCCTGCAGTGAAATGACCACGTTTTTTGCGGCATCGAGTTTCATGCGAGTTGCAGAAAGCAGAGTCTCGGACGCGTCCACCTGCGCCTGCGACTGTGCCAGTTGCTGGTTAAGTCGCTCCAGCAGATTCTCATCGATATCCTGAATCTCGGCGATCAGGTCCCCCTCTTTGACGTGCGCGTTTTCCACAAGTCCATCGCCCCACTTCACGATGCGTCCCTTGACCGCCACTTCCAGTGTCTGCTGGCGTTTGAGCGGATCGTAGGCAATCACGTTGCCAGTCCCCGTAACGGACTGCTGCCAGGGAGCAATCGCGACAAAGACAAACCCGACGACCAGAAGGCCGAGCAGCGTCAGGCCAATACGTCGGGCAATCCGTGACGATCGGGCGAGCCGCAATGAGGGCAGCAGGGCCTCGCTGTAGGCCGATGGCCCCAGCATACGTCCCGAAGTGGATTCGGCGGTAGAGATGAGATCAGATCGTGAAATCATGCGGACACCTCGTGTTCACTGCGTGAAGAGGGCAACTGATGAACGGGATGAAGTTTGAGCACGCGGTCACAGCGATCAGCAATCGAACGACGACCGGTGGCCAGTACCAGCGTCCATGTCCGATCCGGGGCCGTGATGGCTTCCATAACGGTTTCGAGTTCTTCGTCGGAGACAGAATCCAGCAGACCGTCAATCAGCAGCAGGCGTGGACGACCGGCCAGCACTCGTGCCAGACACAGCAGGTCTCGCTGCGTTCCTGACAGTGGCGCGCCGTCACCGTTGAGTCGAGTGTCAAACCCGTCTGGAAGTCGCAGCACCTGGTCGTACAGGCCGACCTGTTCCAAAGCGTGACGGACGTCCGCCGAAGTGACGCTGGCACGGTGCAGATGAATGTTCTCTTCCAGCGTGCCGTGGAAGATTTCGGATTTTCTCACCAAGGCCACATGGCTTCGCAGCACGTCAGATCGCAGGTCCTGCGGATCGAACCCGTCAATGGTCACATGACCGGCCGTGGGAAATCTCAGACCGTAGATCAAATCCAGCAGCGTACTCTTGCCGCTGCCACTGGTCCCCAGAATGGCGCCCGTTTCTCCGGGCTGCAGTCGGAAATTGACGATGTCATGCAGCTGGCTGCGATCGACGGCTTTGCGATGTTTCACACTGTCCAGCTGCAGCCGCGCCGGACCGCTGGCCTCCATTTCCATGATGCCGTCGTGGTGTTCGGTCGGCAGATCGAACAGGGCACCCAGCTTGTCGACCGAAGCCAGCAGGTCATAGAAGCTCTCCATGTGCTTGCCCAGCTTGGCAAACGCGCCGACGATGACGGTCACGATCAGCTCGGCGGCCACCAGCTGACCCAGCGTCAGCTGCCCATCAATCACCAGCCAGCCTCCCAGCCCCAGCAGGGCCGTACTAGCCACCGCCTGCAAGCCAAGGGCAAAGACAATCTGACGCATCAGAATGCGGAAGTGGCTCTGCCGAGCTTCCAGATACTCGTGGACCAGACGATCGGTACGCTCCAGTGCCAGGTCCGTTCCACCCGCCGTGCGGAAGGCGGTCGGACAGCGGGAGATGTCCTCCAGCCACGACGCCATGTAGTACTTGTTCTTGGATTCTTTGATGGCGCTGTTGACCGCACCTCGCCCGAGCACTGTGGTGATAAAGGCGATTGACGCCATCATGACCACGTCAAAGCCGAGCAGCCAGGGGTGATAGAAGGCCAGCACGGCCATTCCGATCACGGCGCTGAGGATCAGGCCCAGACCATCCAGCAGCAGCTGAGCGGCCACCTTCTGCACGGTGACGATATCGAAGAAGCGGTTGGTCAGTTCGGGCAGATACTTGCCGTCGGCCGCTTCGGTTTCCACGCGGGGCAGACGAAACGCGAGGTCACCCGCCACGCGAGCAAACAGCCGCCGCTGCACCAGTTCCGCCACATACGTCTGGAGTGCCCGCATGGCGGCTGAGAAGGTCAGAAACGTCAGCAGGATCAACGCCAGAATAAAGACTGGCTGCAGAAAGCTGCCAAACGCCACGGTGTTGACCAGGGCCTCCACCGCGATCGGTGTCGCCAGCATCAGCAGGCCCACCACAAAGGCAAAGACCATCACAATTGAAATGTCGGACCATTCAGGTTTCAGCAAACCCTGCAGACGAGCCAGCGGCTTCATGCCCTGTGTTTCATGCACACCAGACGCCAGATCCCCGCGAATCACCACGCAGCGAATGCGACCTTCTTCCTCGTAGTCCCGCAGCATTTTTCGCAGCTGCTTGAGGTTGACGACCTTCTTCTCACCCACCACAGACGTTTGCAGAATTTCGACCCGCGACTTTTTGATGGCGCGGGCGCTGAACCACTGGGGTTCTTCTTCGTTGCGGTAGGTGACAATCTGGGCACCGTTGCGTACGAGCTCGACAGCCTCCCGTCGGCGACAGTCGACCGTTTTCGTCTGCAGACCGATGCTTTGAGCCGACTCAGTCAGCCACTTCCACCACAACCGACGTTCTTCGCCCGGCCAGGCAGATTCGGCTTCGTGCCAGGCGCGGCGTCCCGCCGCCATTTCCACGTCGGGAATCTGCAGCGTCAGTTGCTCCAGAATCCACGAACCGGCATTGATACTGTCAGAAACTGAGTTCGACATGTTATTGACCATCTTCAGAAGTAATCAGTGCCAAAAGGTCGCCAATATTGCGGTGAGACTCGAGGGGGTGCCGCAGCGGCTCGTCCACGATCACGTTGTAGTGGTTCCTCCGCCCCACTCGCTCACGCTGAATGAAGCCGTCCTGCTCCAGATCCTGGATGATTCGCTGCACGGCGCGTTCCGTAATTCCGACCCGAATGGCAACCTCACGCAATACCAGATCGGGATTGTCATGCAGCACGACCAGCACATGGGAATGGTTGGTCAAAAATGTCCATCGGGAACCCGTCTCTTCCGTCCCAGCACCTTTTTCCCCCACCGTACGTCCGGATTTGGGCGATGCGGCGTTTGGTGTGGATTTTCTCGGGGACGTTGTGCCGGCCATCTCGCTGTTGCTCCGTGGTTTTGGATAGTTCGCACGCCCAAAAGGGGCTTCACGATCACGTGATTTTTGCCGAAAGACGCGATTCAATCGCGAATTGCAATTCGTGAATCGTACGACCTCTGTTCATTTCTACTTCCGCTTTCGGGATTTCAAGGGGCGAAATTTAATTTACGAAAGAAAATATGCGAATTATTATTTGCGAAGTTTCGTTCGTGCTTTGAATGTCGCGTTTAGCGGGGCAGCCCCTCCGTGACTTTCCCCTCACGTTCCGCAGGATCAGCATCGGGCTCTCTCCCTGAGCGAACAACGGAGGCGTCTGTGACATGCCCGAAGGTGATCTTTCCTGTGACGATGCCGCCACCCATTTTTGCACCTGAGGCCGCCGCCGTTTGTCGTCTTCCGGCGATCTTTCCCTCGACAAAATACCGCCACGATGATGGCGAATTTCCAATCGCAAGTTGGCTGCTGACAGATTCTGCGGTCAGAACTTCGTAAGGAACACAGGCGCCTGAGCGTCTTCTGCTACGGAAGCTTCCGGAAAACTGACAACGAAATGCGAGCAGCTGGCTGCAGTGAGCCCTGCGGTACAGAAATCTGACGACTTTGGCTGATCCGTCTGCCGGTTGTTTGCGTTTCCTCCGATCTGAAAGTTCGCTTGTTGAGGAGTAGAAAATGAATCTGGAAATCCACGCCTCCCGTGTCCGTCTGACCGACAGCATTCGCCTGCAAGTGCAGCGACGTATTGAATTTGCGACCGGTCGGTTTCACGACCATATCGAACGGGTGTCGGTTCTGCTCGAAGATACAAACGGACCGCGTGGCGGAGACGATAAACTGTGCCGGATCCGCGTGCACCTCGTCGGCGATCGCCAACCACTGATTGCAGAAACCACCCAGGCGGAGGTGAGCGTCTCCATTGATGTCGCGGCTGACAATATCAGCCGGCAGATTGCCAAACGGCTCGATCGCCGCACGGAATCCCGACGTCACGCGCGACCGAACCTGGAAGTGGCGATGAACTAATCTGTCGCAGGTTTGCATCGTCGACCAATGCTCAAAACGATCCGACCCTGCCCGGCAGAGTTGGATCGTTTTTTGTGCGCCAGGATGTTAGTGCCGCGAACCCTGCATCGCTGCTCGGCGAATTCACCGACTGTCCGACAGCCGGCAGGACGACGGCCGCGACCGTCGTTCAGGGGCGAATGCAGTACAGTTTTTCCACACCTCGCAGCAGCAGTGCGTCGCCGGCAATCGAGGGGGTCGACCAGAATAGATCGTCGATCCTGTTCGTGGCCAGCACCTTGAATTCGGGTCCCGCCTGAATGACGTTGGTGTTGCCGTTTTCATCGAGAATAAAGACACGGTCCGCATCGGCCCACAGCGAAGCGGCCACTGTCCCCATACCCGAGACGCGGTTGCGATAAACGCGTTCGCCGCTGGTGACGTCGTAGCAGTTCAGAATGCCACCCTGACCGGGAATGTAAAGATAGCCTTTGGCCGCCACGGGAGACGCCATACCGGGACCCGATCGTGTGCGGGACCACTCGACCAGATCCGACTCAAATTTGGAATCCAGTGCGATGTCGCCCCGTGTGCCTGCTTTCACGGCCACCAGCGGGCCAGCGCTCATGGGGCCACTGTTGCCGAAGAAAATGCGGCCGCCGTCCACACTGGGTGAGGCGCTGAAAGAAGACTGGATACCGGTCAGCTTCCACAGCACCTGACCGTTGCCAGGGTCGTAGGACGTGACAACGCCGGATCCGCAGGTGACGAGCTCCTTCTGCTCACCGGCCTGCCAGATCAGTGGCGTGCTCCAGCTGGTGCGAGTCTCGCGATCATCCCGCCAGACCTGCTCACCGCTGGCAGCATCATAGGCAGCCACAAACGAGGCCTCGTCATTATCGTACTGGACGAAAACGCGACCATCTGTGCAGGCCAGCGAACTTCCAGTGCCAAATCCATTACCCGATTTAAAACTGCCAACATTCTTTCGCCACAGTTCTTTCCCGTCCAGATCCCAGGCCAGCAGGTCCCCTGTCGTGGCGAAGAATGTGAACACGGACTTGCCGTCGGTGGCGGGAGACTCTGTGGCGTAGGTGTTGGACGGGTGAACGACAGGTGGCGTCATTTCCGTTACCGTTTGACTCCACAACTCACTACCGTCCGCGAGGCTGAGGCAGCGAACCACAAATTCGTGCTTCACCGGCCTGGCAGAGCGGTAGGTGCCCATGCTGCCAACGCCCGCCATCATGCCCTTGGGACGTGCGCCGTTTTCCGGCACAGCCGCCGTCATGAAGATGCGATCACCCACGACCACCGGCGACGACCAGCCGGTGCCCTTCATCGGGACCGCCCAGGCAACGTTTTTGTCGGCCGCCCACTCCATGGGGTGGCTGATTTCCGGAAGCTGACCGGCTACGCCACCGCGAAACTGCGTCCAGTCTCCAGCAGCGGCAATCGTGGACAGTAAACACCACGTCAGGATGGTGGCAGACGAGCGAATTCGCATGAGCAGGACCCTATGGAGGTTTTCAAAAGTTCGACAGATCCTAGGCGCCCTGACTCATTCGGCTCCTGAAAACGTCCGAAGCGGAAAAACGCTAAAATTGGGGCATGAAAGCCGCCAAAGAGCCCAATCGCCAAACCTTGAGGTGTGCCAGCTGGACGCCCTGTTAGCAAAGTTCAGGCCGGCTGGCCGCAGCCGCATGCTTTCGATATGCCAAAGTCCCGTCCAAACCACGGAGCGGCCGCTTCGTGGTGTTCATCGTGAGTTCGGTTGTGGCCCAGTCGTCGCCGAAGCCTGAATGACCAGTCACATCGGTCATCACCTCAGCCTGTGGAGTTTGGCTCGACTGACAGCGCTCGACAGACAGCGCTCGACTGACAGCGCTCGACTGACAGCGCTCGGGCTTAGCTTATCCGCCAAACGTCCAGTTCGCCGGCACAGACGCTCCTTTGCGGACGACGGCAATGCCGTCGTTCAGACACACCGTCTCGTTGTCGTCACTACCGGCCGTCGCTTCGGACGCTACGATGCGTGCCCCGGCACCGATGTGCACATTTTTATCGACGAGCGCTCCGTCAATCACGGCGCCATCACCGATTCCCAGGCACATATCTGAGTCGCGTTCGATGGACTGATCGTTCTCATAAAAGTCCGCCCCCATGATCACACTATTGCGAATGGTCACGTTGCTGCCAATCACAGTGCGGACGCCAATCACGCAATTTTCGATCGTGGTGCCTGGACCAATCACACAACCATCGGCAATCAGACTGTGATTCACCGAGCAGTTATCAAAACGCGTGGATGGCAGGAAACGAGGACGCGTGTAGATCGGGTGCTTCTGTTCGGCAAACTTGAACACCGGATCCGTATCGGCGAGCGCCAGATTGGCATCAAAGAATGCTTTGATTGTCCCAATGTCTTCCCAGTACCCGTCAAACAGGTGCGTTTGCACGTGGTGCTTTTCGATGGCCATCGGAAAGATGTGCTTACCGAAGTCTGAGTGATCTGTGGACTCCAGCAGGTGCACCAGCAGATCGCGTTCAAACAGATAGATGCCCATGCTGGCCAGGTATTCCCTGCCTTTGGATTCAATGCCTCGCTCGTTGATCCAGGCCGCCGGCGTGCGGACGCGGGCCAGCTTCTCGTCGGTTTCCGGCTTCTCCTCGAAGTCGACAACCCGACCGCCCTCGTCCAGCTGCATGATGCCGAATCCGCGGGCTTCCTGTTCATTAACCGGAATGGTCGAGATGGTGACATCTGCATTGGAAGCGATATGCGTATTGAGCATCTCGCGGTAATCCATGCGATACAGCTGGTCCCCACTAAGAATCAGCACGTACTTCAGGCCCGGCTCCTTCAGAAACCGAATCTGTTTGCGGACGGCGTCGGCTGTGCCCTGATACCAGTCTGTGGCGTCGTCCGGCGTCTGCTGAGCGGCCAGAATTTCCACAAACCGACGGCTGTACAAATCGAAGTTGTACGTCTGGCGGATGTGACGATGAAGACTGACCGAGTTGAACTGTGTCAGTACGTAAACGCGGTTCACATCACTGTGAATGCAGTTGGAAATCGGCACGTCGATCAGTCGATATTTGCCCCCGATGGGCACTGCAGGCTTTGATCGGTATTCGGTCAGCGGCAGCAGACGGGTCCCTTTTCCCCCGCCCAGAATCAAACTGATTACGTGATCCATGGAGTGCATTCCTGTGCGTCATTCGGTCAAACTCGGCTGACCTGTAACCTAACCAAAACGGTTCGGCGGGCCTACGCAATGGCGCCTGACTTTAGCAATATCCGGGCAATCCCTGCAGCCGTGTTTTCGGTTTCTGCCTGAGCGTGTCGATTCGTGCGACCCGTATTGCTATCCTCTTTTCCCCCGCTGAGCCCTTCTGCCGTATCGCCACAGGTGCCCCATGAAGACCCTCACGTGTTTCTGCACAGCCGTGACCCTGATCGCCGCCGCCGCCATCCCCATCCGGGCCGAAGTCCGAATTCTGCCGGCCGAATTCCGCATGGACGGACGCGAGTCTGCTCACCGCATTCTGATTGAACGCTTTGACGGTCCCGTCGCCACCGGTCGGGTGACGGGCGATGTGAGTGTCCGGATCGCCGATGAGTCCATCGCCAGAATCACGGGCGATCGCATCGTGCCTGTGGCGGATGGCGAAACGCGACTTGAGGTGCTGGCAGGAAACGAAGTGCTGGCCACCGCAGCCGTGGCAGTCTCCGGCACAGAGGAGCGATTTGCCTGGACATTTCGCAACCATGTGCAGGCCGTGCTCGCCAAAAACGGCTGCAACAGCGGAGCGTGTCACGGAGCCCTGGCGGGCAAGGGCGGATTTCGGCTGTCGCTGCGCGGCTATGACACGCAGCAGGACTTTTTCAACATCACCACACAGCAGTTGGGTCGTCGTGTGGATCTGACAGAGCCGGAACAGAGTCTGCTGCTGACCAAACCCACCACGGCGGTGCCACACAAGGGCGGGCTGCGACTGGAACGCGGGACGGTCGATTATCGTGTACTGTCCGAATGGCTGGCCGGCGGAGCTTTGCCGCCGTCCGAGAAGGACGCCCAACTGGATCACCTGACCATCCTGCCCGAACAGGCGACGCTCAGCAAAGGGGATCAGCAGCCGCTCATCGTCCAGGCGTGGTACTCGGACGGCCGCGTGGAAGATGTCACCCACTGGGCCAAGTTTACGTCTGCCAATGAAGCGGTGGCGACTGTCAGTGAGAATGGCGTGGTCGATATGATCGGGCCCGGCGAAGGGGCTGTGACCGCGTGGTTTGGCAGTCAGATTGTTATCGGGCGACTAACGTCTCCATTCGACCAGTCGATCTCTCCGGACACCTACCTGCTGGCCGGTCGACGCAATTTCATCGACAGCCTCGTGCTGCGACAGCTGCGGCGCCTCAATCTGAAACCCGCCGATCGCTCTTCCGATGAGGTGTTCATCCGCCGCGCGTTTATTGACACGATGGGAACCCTCCCCACCGCCGAGGAAGTCCGCCGCTTTCTGGCGGATCCGTCAGAAACCAAACGTGATCAACTGATTGAACAACTGCTGGAGCGTCCCGAATTTGTCGACTACTGGTCGTATCACTGGTCCGATCTGCTCATGATCAACGGCACGCTGCTGCGGCCCGATGCCGTTCAGGCGTATTACGGCTGGATCCACGATCATGTGGAAGCCAACACACCGTGGGATCAGTTCGTGCGTGAGATCATCACGGCGCGCGGCTCCAGCATCGATAACGGGGCCACCAATTTTTACGCCCTGCATCAGACACCCGGAGACATGGCGGAAAACGTCAGCCAGGCGTTTATGGGACTGTCCATCGGCTGCGCCAAGTGCCACAACCATCCTCTGGAGAAATGGACCAACGACCAGTACTACGGCTTCGCCAATTTGTTTTCCCGCGTCCGCGCCAAAGGCTGGGGGGGCGATCCCCGCAACGGAGACGGACGCCGCGTGCTGGTCACGGTGGCTTCCGGAGAACTCATCCAGCCATGCACCGGCAAACCGCAGCGGCCCACCCCCCTGGATGCCCGTCCTCTGGAACTGACCAGCGCACAGGACCGTCGTGAGTATCTGGCCGACTGGCTGGTCAGCACCGAAAACTCTTATTTCGCCCGCTCCATTACCAATCGTGTGTGGCGCAACTTCATGGGCGTGGGTCTGGTGGAGCAGGTCGACGACATGCGGGCATCGAATCCCGCCAGCAACGAAGAACTGCTGCAGGCGCTGGCCGACTATCTGGTCGATCAGAGGTATGATCTGAAGGCACTGATGCGACGAATTCTGCAGTCGGAAGTCTATCAGCGTGCCAGCGTCCCCACGTCGGAAAACGAGGGAGATCGCCGCCACTATTCCCGCTACTACCCGCGACGAATGATGGCCGAAGTGCTGCTGGATGCGATCTCAGAAGTCACCAGCGTGCCGACGGAATTCAACAAAATCACGTTCCCTGGCGCTGACATTCGAGACACAAAATTCTATGCCAAAGGCACGCGGGCCATTCAGCTGTATGACTCTGCCGTGCAGTCGTACTTCCTGCAGACGTTTGGTCGCAATCAGCGGCGCATCACGTGTGAGTGCGAACGCAGCGACGAACCCAGCATGGTGCAGGTGCTGCACATCAACAACGGTTCCACGATCAATGGCAAGCTGCAGACGAAAGGCAATCGACTCGATCAGTGGCTCACGCAGCATGCGGGCGATGACGCGGCACTACTCAACGATGTCTTCCTGACCGCACTCGCACGGTACCCGCGGGACCACGAGCGGACCGCCATGCGGCAACTGCTGACCGAAGCCCCGGCTGACCGACGGCGCGAAACACTGGAAGACATTGTGTGGGCGATCGTCAGCAGCCGCGAGTTTCTGTTCAACCACTAACGAGGGTGCTGGTTGTGGGCTCTTTTCAGCCGGGCAGCTGACCGCGGTTGGCCGCTCGCCGTGCACAGCCAGCGGCGCCAATGAAGCCTGCGTTGCCTCCAAGCGTGGCGTAATCGATCGAGATTTTCTCCGCCAGAACGGGAAACGCGCGGGAACGAAACTCGTCCCGCACCCGCTCCAGAAACATTCGTCCGATGCGTGTTTCGTGACGGCCAAACGTCATGGCTCCCCCCAGCAGCACGATGGTGGGATCGATTACGTGCACGATGGATGTTGTGGCAACACCCAGACAACGAGCCATTTCCAGAATCAGCTCAATGGACAGTTCATCCCCTTTTTCCGCCTCTTCGGCCATCAGCAGTGGAGACAGAGGAGTCACATCATCCATGCGGTCGGTCACGGAGGACTGCCGACCGGCGTCCATGGCTTCGCGAAACCGCTGAATCAAAGCCGTGGCGCTGCAATACGCCTCCAGTGTTCCGTACTGGCCCGTCTTGCACAGCCGGCCATCGTCCATTTCGATAATGGTGTGGCCCAGTTCTGAGCCGTGCGAATGTTCACCCTGCACAATCGTGTCATCTACGATAATGCCGCCGCCAAGCCCCGTGCCAAGGGTAAAGAAGACCAGACTGGCCGCATCACTCGCGCTGCCCGCCCAGTACTCTCCATAAGCGGCCGCGTTGGCATCATTTTCCAGGATGGTCGGTCGCCCAATCGCGGCCTGCACCTTTTGACGCACGGGATAATTCTGCCAGCCGGGCAGATTGGGAGGATCCAGCAGCATGCCGGCCGGGATGTCCATGGTACCCGGCGTGGCCAGACCAATGGCTTCCACACACTCTGGCGGCACGTCGGACTGCTGCAGGGCCAGTCGCGCGGCACGGGCCATTTGACTGACACCGTGATCAGGACCTTCAATGGCTTCGGTCGAGACGCTCGCTTTATGCAGCACAACACCGTCACCGGTGACAACGCCGGCCTTGATATTGGTGCCCCCAACATCAATGCCCAAAAACAGGCGATCTGCATCGGCTTTGGTCGTCATCCGTCTCCTACCTGTCTCCTGGTACAACAAATTGTCGCTGCCAACTGTCAGCATGATCGACAGCAGCCCGCAACCACTCAAACGCGATTCCGATTCAGATCCCGGGAAACGCTGTGGCACGCCAGCCGACGCGCCTTGTGCGGAGAGTTCTAAACCACGCGTTGCAATTCTAAAACATTAGTGGGGGCGATTACCCATTTTTCGAACTAGCTTTTCACATTGCGGGGGGCCGAACCTGCGAACCGCCATGACATGACTCTCTCTGACGGCATGTTCGACAATGAACCTTCAATTGAAACAACCCGAATCACTGACATCGCTGGAACTGCAGCGATGGCGGGACATCGTGAGATCATCGGAACAATTCCAAAGTCCCTACTTCCAGCCGGACTTTACACTGGCTGTCGCCGCCTGTCGCGACGATGTTCGCGTGGCCGTCATTTCCGAAGGGGACCACATCACGGGGTTCTTCCCGTTTCAGCAAAGCGGCAGTGAAGCGCGACCGGTCGGCGGCCAGCTTTCGGATGCCCACGGCGTTATTCACACAGCCGACCTGGAACTGTCCTACCCACAACTGATGAAACAGTGCGGCCTGACGGCCTGGCATTACCACTATCAGATCGCGCCGCAGATTCCCCGTCGAACGGCTGGATGCGACATCGCACCGGCGGCCGTGATGAATCTGACCGGAGGCTTTGATCGCTACGCCAGCCGACTGGAATCAAAAAACGTCATCCGGCAGGTGGATCGCAAGGCGCGCAAGCTGGCCAGAGAACACGGCGAAATCCAATTTGCGTGGAACTGTCTGTCGGGCGACGTCATGCAGCAGCTGCTGGACTGGAAGTCGGCCCAGTATGTGGACTCCGACATTGCCGACGTCTTTTCCTTCGGCTGGACTCGCGAACTGCTGCATACGATCTGGCGACGCACGGACAGTCCGCTGCAGGGGCTGCTGTCCGTCCTGACCGTCGGCGATCGCCCGGTCGCCATCCACTTTGGTCTGCGTGCGGGCCGCGTGCTGCACCAGTGGTTCCCGGCCTACGATCCGGAACTGCGCGACTATTCGCCTGGTATGATTCATCTTCTGGAAATGGCGCGACACTGTGAATCTCAGGGGGTCGAACAGATCGACCTGGGCCGCATCTGCCACTACAAAGCGCGTGTCGCAACCCACACGGTGGACGTGGCTGCGGGCTGCCTCGACCTGCGTCCCGTGCGACGCCTGCTGCGGGTCAGTTATCAGCAAACGTTCGACTGGCTGCGGCGTTCGCCCCTGCGAACTGTCGCGCGGGCTCCCGGCCGCATGCTGCGGCGAATCACCGAGCAGCGACAGTTTCAGTAGGGCGACGTCATGAGTGTGGCGCTGAGCGAACGACCGGCACAGACCGGCACACAGACAGCAGGCATGCTGGCCGGATTGCGACGCCGACTGGAATCGTCAGACGCAATGGCCAGCCTGTGCGCCGTTGCCGATCAGGCGCTGATCAGTGGCACCAGTTTTGTCACGGCCGTGGCCGTGGGACGCAGCTGCGGAGCGGAAACACTGGGACTGTACACGCTCATTGTTGCGGCAGTGGCGATGCTCATCGGCATTGCCGATCAGCTGATCACGGCGCCCTACATGATGTTTCACCACCATCGCCACGGGCGGCAGCTTGCAGCCTATCAGGGCAGCGTGCTGCTGCATCAACTGATGATGATCTGCCTGACCGTTGCTGTCGCGGCCGGCTTAACGGCATTCGTAAGATCGCCCCACACACGGCTCATCGGCCTCATCCTGACACTCACGCTGCCCGGCCTGCTGATGCGGGCCTACCTGCGGGAAATGGCGCTGGCCCACAACCGAATGCTTGACCTGCTGCTGCTCGACGGCGGGATCTGCGGCTGCCAGCTCCTGACGGTCACTCTGATGATGCTCACGGGGGCAACCAACCTCACCACATTGTATGGGCTGTCGGGTGCCGCCTGCCTGGTCAGTGTGGCTTTGTGGTGGCGGACTCAGTCTTCCCGTCTGCGATTTTCCCGTCGCGCCTGTCGGATTCACTGGCAGCGGAACTGGCGATTTGGTCGCTGGGCTCTGGCCACACACCTGGCCGGATGCTCAACGCCCTACGTGATGCCCTGGGTCCTGTTTGCGCTCTGTGGGAAGGCGGAAACCGGATTGCTGGGCTCGGCCAGTGTGATTGTCGGCATGGCCAATATCCTGCTGTCGGGACTGGCCGATTTTCTCACACCGCGAGCCGCACGTGCGTACGCGACCGGGGGCGTTGCGAAGCTGCGCTCAATCCTGAGATCGATGCTGGGAATCAGCCTGCTGGCCATCGGCAGCGTGTGCGCTGTCGCCATGTTCTTTGGCCAGTCCATTGTCGACACCCTGTACGACGGACGATTCCCGGACGTCGGGATGCTCATCAGTTTGCTGACGTTTTCCGTGCTGGCCAATGCCGTGGGCAATGTGGCGGGCAACGGCCTGTGGGCCCTCAATTTGCCAAGGGCCAACTTCGTCGCCGACATGCTGACGCTGATCGTGGCGATCGCCGCTGCACCGGTGATGATCCGTCCGTGGGGCGCCACAGGGGCCGCCATGGCAACTCTCACCGCCTGTACGTGCGGAGCGATCGTGCGGCAGGCGATTTTTCTGCAAAGTGTGCGCGCACAGGGTTCAGCCGGCAGCAATGCCAACGGCCGGCAACGGCCGCCACGGGCCTCAGAAACGGCGGTCAGGTAACGTCAGCCGTTCTCCAGAATCCTCAGCTGCGCCCCATCCACGTAGTCGGCCACTTTCGGGCGGTAGGCCAGCATGTGCGGGGCCACCAGATGCGCCTTCAGGTGTTCCAGCGATTCCCATTTCTCGATGATCGTCACGCGATGCTCATCGCAGTGCTGATTGTCGACATCCGTTGTCAGATCCACGGTTGGCCCGTATTCCAGGCAGCCATCTTCGGCCAGAACTTCGGGAACAATCTGATGGAACTCGGCCAGAAAATCAGCACGGCAGCCAGGCCGGCACTGAACGGTAGCGATCACATGAATCATGGGACGGACTTCAGCGGCGAAACGGGAAGGCGGAAGAAAAACGCAGACACACAAGCGGGCAGACAGCGACAGGCCGCCGACTACGCGTCGTGATGGTCAACGCGGGGGTCGGGGCGGACGTGAGTTTCCGCCAGTTCCTGCAAAGACTCTGCCACAGACATCGACGTGACATCTTCAAAACTGGCGACCGCCGGCAGCTTGGTCAGCTGGTGTGTGCGTGTCTGAGCGTGTGCTCCGTCACTGGCGGCAAAGCTCCACAGAATCATTCCCACCGCACAGCAGATGATCAGCGCGAGCCAGCCAAGGTAGGGCGTCAGCTGAGCGGCCTTGCCGTCGTCCACGACTGGAGGTGGCACATCGTGCAGGCGGCCCACCAGAAACAGGGGCGCAAGTGAAACGCCTTCGTACTGATTGGCGTAGCCTTCGCGTTTGAAAAAGTAACCCGTGAAACGAACCTGCGGCGCGTCTTTGAGTGAATAGATGACCGTCTGATCGTCCGCTTTGTCCACCTGCCCGGCAAACAGATCGTCCGCCTTCAAAGCGACCGCGTGGATCAGCTGATCACCGGAATCCGGCGTCGTCAGCCAGGCATCGTAGAGCATCGTCACGCCAAAGGAATTGGCACGCCCCTTGACGCGGGAAATTCGGCGGAGGCGCCCTTCTATCCGCCACGGAACCCCACGCGATCCATTGGGCGAGTCCATAAACAGAGCAAACGCTCCTTTGGCGGCGGGACGGTACTTTTTGTTTTCGGCGAATCGCGAAGCCATCAGCATGGTGGCAAAATACGCTTC
This sequence comes from Planctomycetaceae bacterium, assembly GCA_024742875.1. Taxonomy (GTDB): domain Bacteria; phylum Planctomycetota; class Planctomycetia; order Planctomycetales; family Planctomycetaceae; genus Fuerstiella. The sequence continues at coordinate 224,297 of JANSXP010000002.1, forward strand.
CGATTCCTCCGAGTGCACACCAATCACATCGTCCTTGACGCTGCGCAAAAGATCGGCCGGCACGACGGGGATAGCGTCACCAGGATTGCCGGGCGTGTCGGTTTCCATCTCTGCAAAACTGGGTTTGCGCGCCGTCACGGCCACGGATTCTTCCGCCAGGGAATCCGCCGTGGGCACGGAAACGAACTCGTCATACGAGATTCCCGAAGCCTCCAGATCCGAACGCAGCGTGGGCTTCTCTACGTCAGCGGTATTCGTCTCGGCTGTCGTCGTGTCGGCCTGTTCAGGAAACAGCTTTGACCAGAAGGCCGGACTTTTGGCCACGTTGAAACAGGCGATGATGACCCCCAGCCCGACAATCAGCAGTGTGAGTCGCCGCTGGTCGTTGGGTTTCAGCAGGCCACGGGGCCGGGACTTGGTTCGAAATCTCACGACGGTTCCGTTTCGTATCGGTCACGGCAAGACGGCAGTGATCCCGGGGACAACAGGCGGGAGCGGCCATAACCCGTAGTTTATGCGTGAAATGTCGATTTGGGCAAGAGTTTCACTCCGGGAAGACGTCGCAATTGCGGTGAGCTGGCCCGTTTGACGGGAATCTGTCGGAACTGGTCGCTATCACAGCAGTTAGGATTGACGCACACACAGACCCGGAAAACAATCCCGCGCAAGCTCGGCTGCACGCCTTCATCGCGCACCGCGTCGATGAATCACACACAGTTGCGCACAACACGAGCAGAGAGAGACCATCGCCCCAGCTGAGCAGGTTGAACAGCCGCGAAGACTCCGGCGCGGGCGTCAGGCACCACCGACCAAAGGAAAACCATGAGCGGACCTATCATCCGAACCGGCACCACGCCCAAGTACTGGGCCAACTGGGACAAAGTCTTCGGCGGCGAATCCAAAGACGATCAGCCGGCCGCCAAAAAAAAGAAGTCGGCCAAACCATCAAAAAAGAAGGCAGCGGCCAGCAGTTCGGCTGAACCCGCTCCCAAAAAGAAGGCGAAGAAGAAGTCGGCGAAAAAATCGTCCAGCCGGAAACTGAAGGGCTGATCACCAGGCCCGAGCGAAACGTGGCGGTCCGCGTTCCTCTCACAACCAGCATTTCCCCAACACGGTGAGACCGCCGATGACAGGGCCGCAGGTGCCAGAGTCGCAATTGCCCCAGCCGCCAGATGCGGGGCCGCCGAATAACCAGTCACGGATGTCGGTCGCCGCCACTGATCAACGACCCTCCTCCCTGTCCTTTGTTCTGGTCGCCCTGGCGTTTTGTCTGTATTCACTGCTGTCTGTTCCCACTCCCGGCGTCAATGAACCCCACTATCTGACCAAAGCGCGGGCCACCTGCGACGATGCGTACGGTGCGGAAGACTTCTTTCTGCAGTCGGGCAATGCACACGCCGTGTTTTTTGCGGCCGTCGGTCCTTTGACGACCCTGCTGCCGCTGGAATCGGTGGCCCTTGCGGGGCGGCTGCTCAGTCTGGGCCTGCTGGCGTTCGCATGGACTCGGCTGGCCGCGCAACTCAGACTGTCGCCATTTTCGACTCTGCTGTCGGCAGTGCTGTTTTGCCTGATCGCCATGACGGGCAACTTCTCCGGCGAATGGGTGATTGGTGGCTTCGAGAGCAAAGTCCCCGCCTACGGATCGGCGCTGCTGGCGTGTGCGACGTGGACCACAGCGAGTCCGGATCAGCGGCCAGGCGGATTTGCAGTGTGCGGCATCTGGACGGGTCTGGCCATCGCCATTCACCCGGTTGTGGGGATGTGGTTTGCGATTGGCATCTGCCTGTGCGAACTTCTCCTGCTGCCCACATGGTGTCATCGCTCTGGCGATCTGCCCCGCTGGCTTCTGTGCGGCACGGTGTACTGTCTGACGACCGTTGTATTGAGTCTGCCGGGGTTGATTCCCGCCCTGCGACTCACACTGCTGTCAGACGTCGCAGCCGATATTCAAAACCACGCCAATCGCATTCAGGTATTTGGCCGGTTGTCTCACCACCTGGATGCCGCCAGCTTTCCCCGTCGAGCATGGATTCATTCAGCCGTGCTGCTGACTGTCACGATGGGAGCATGGAAGGCCTTGCAGGTCAGACCAGCCGTCCACAGCACGGCGACACAGCCACAGAAACATGATCCCCGCCGAGGCGTCCAGCAGCGGCTCGGGATGCTGCTGCTGGTCAGTGCAGCGCTGGCACTTTGCGGTGCGGCCATCGGCTGGCACACACAACCGTATCCGGATATTGACCACTGGGAATTCAAAGCCCGCTGGTTGCGTTACTATCCCTTTCGATTCGCCGACGCCCTGCTGCCCATCACGTGTGCGCTGATGGTCGCCTCGGTGATCGACCGCTGGCAGACGCCGGGCCGCTGGACACAGCGGCAGCAGCGACTGGGGATGCTCGCCGCTGTGCTGATCCTCTCTGCAGCCTCGTACAGCATCCGTCCGGCGGCTCCCTCAGGATACACGGCATGGAAATACTGGCACTGGAAACACGCGTGTCGCTGGATCCGCGACAACACAGAGCAGAACAGTGTCTTCCTGACACCTCGCGAAAGCTTCGGTTTCAAATGGTTTGCCGAACGCGCCGAATACGTGTGTGTGAAAGACTGCCCGCAGGACGCCCCGGGAATCGTGGAATGGAACCGTCGACTGTGGCGGCAGTATCGCTGGTCGCGTGACGCCTACCAGAACGACTCCCTTTTCGATCACGACGATCTGCTTCGTCTGCGCCAACAACTGGGCATCACGCACATCATCACTCGACGGCTGGGGCCATTCGAAGACCGCCCTGTCTACCAGAACGAGGTCTGGCGGGTTTATGCCGTGGAGACGGACGACGTCTCAGCAGACTGACCTGACTTGACCGGCCGCCCACGATCCGGTCGCGGGCGGCGACGAGACAGAACGGTCAGCACCGCAAAACCAAAGGCACTGCCGGCAAACAGCAGCCAGTGGCGAATCCCAACGAACCAGATCGACGGCAGCTGTTCAAATCGCCAGCAGAGAATGCCGGGGACCTGACGGAAAAACTCCTGATCCAGCGGCTGATCAGAAAAGACGACCGGCCGCGGCGCAAAACCGCGATGAAAGTAGGCATCCGGAGTCCGGCTGACCTGTGCGCTCCACCGAGTGGACCAGCCGGTGCGGTACAGTCCGATACCATCGTGCGTGATCCGCAGAATATAACCGCTACCGTCCAGCCGCAGTTCCCACCACTGATTGACGACCCAGGACGTCGCCGACAGAAACAGGCTCAGCCGCACCAGCAGCAAACAGGATGGCAGCAGCAATTCGCGCATGACGATCCATGTTACGCCGCGTCGAGCGGTTTTCCACGCCTTGTGCGTTTGCCGGTTCACACGTAGGGGCCCAGGGTGTTGGAAGCCGGCAGACCGGTCGTCTTTTTGACGCAGGAGGCATTCTGCGGGCTCCAGCCCCCGCTCGGCGGCGGTTAGTACGGGTTGATCCGGTTAGCCGGATCCCGCAAAGGCTAGGTTTCGCTTGGAGAAAGCAACCTGGGGGCAAGCAATTACGCTCGAATCGCGAGGGATCGGCGGCCGGTTTCTATTTTGGGCCGGTATTCGGGCGATACCGACAAGGGTGTACGTTTTCCCGGGCGTGATTTTGATTGTGGGCAAAACTATGAAGTTCAATGACCGAAGAAATTCCCAGGCTCGTCGACGCTGGTCCGCAACCGTCGCGCCAGTCGAGGTGGAAACATTCGAATCCCGCGTTCTGCTGACGACCGTCCCCAACCTGCTGACACCGACCGGCACCATCACGACGCCCACGGCAGAATTCACGTGGGAAGCCGTCGACAACGCAGAAAGCTACGACCTGTGGGTCACCAGCCTGGTCTCTTATGAAACCCTCTTCGTGCAGCGTGATATCGTGGGCACCAGCTTCACGGCTCCGGAAGGCACCCTGGCACTGGGTGAGATTCGCGTTTGGGTGCAGGCCAACCTGACAGGTGGTGGCGACTCACCATGGTCTCCCAGCGTGGATCTGGACGTGCAGTCGGCCCCCACCCTCACCGGTCCGGTCGGCGTCGGCCCAAACAACCTGACATCCGACAATATGCCCACCATCACGTGGGACTCTTCGCTGCTGGCCAGTCGCTTTCAGCTGTGGGTCACCGACCTGACCAAAAAGGCGGCCGCCGAAGCGGCCGCTGGTGATGAGCCGGTTGATGTCAGCCTGCATTCCACGGTCTACACAATCTTCAACCACGAGCCCGTACTGGACGCCAACGGCGATCCGGTCCTGGACGGCGATGGCAATCCGGTCACTCAGGAAGTGCGATCTTTCCAGCTGCCGGCTGACCCCAACCCCAATTCCTCCAGCACGGATCTGCTGCAGCTGCCGCTGTCACGCTACCGGATCTGGCTGCGTGCCTTTGATGATCTGGGATCCGCGACCGCCTGGAGCGGTGCGCTGAGTTTCGACGTGGGACCAAAACCACAGAATCTGGCACCCACGGCACCCACCTTTCAGGAATCTCCCGTGCTGCTGTTCGACGCCGTCGATGGCGCCACGCACTACGAGGTGTATGTGGGCAAAGAAGGAATGGCGGGGCCCTTTTTTCGTCGCACGGTGGCGGCCACCAGTACCATCAGCGAGGCCGTTCGGATTGTGCAGTCTCAGGCCGGCACACCCATCGTGGACAACGGCAACGACGTGACCGAAGCCACAGAGATTCCGCTGCTGGATGCCAACGGCATCGAGATCCCCTACATCATTCCCACCGGCCGCTACACGTTCTGGGTCCGCGCCATCAGCGACCCCACGGACGGCCCCAAAGTCAACGGCGCGTGGAGTGATCCGGCCAATTTCGAAACTTTGCGAGCCCCCGTCATCACTGGTCCTGTGCTGACTGACGGTGTCCTCACGGCCGCGCGTCCGCTGCTCGAATGGACAATCATTGACGGTGCTGCCACCTACGAGGTGCTGATCCACAAGTTTAACTCGCGTCCGCCGTTTTTGAACGTGATGTCCGTCAGCAACAGCTACAAGCTGACGGAAAACCTGCCCCGCGGCGATTACACTTTCTGGGTTCGCCCGATCAGCACACGAGGCGAACTGGGGCCCTGGAGTGCCGGCTACAGCTTTACAGCCACCGGTGGACGTCCGGTGATCACAGCGCCGGCCGCCGGATCCACCATTCTGTTCCCTGAGTTCGAATGGACGGCTGTCACCGACGACGATGTGGTTGAGTACGAAATCTGGGTCTCCCATGTGGGCGTGGACTTCACCTTCATCAACATCAACGTCACGGGCACATCCTACACGGGCACCGATCCGCTCAACGACGGCAACTATCGTGTCTGGATCCGAGCCGTCTTTGCCGACGGAACATTTGGCCTGTGGAGTGATCCGGTCGACTTCGTGGGGGGCGTTGCGGCCACGGAACAGCAGGACGAATCCGACGCCCTGCTGGCCAGCATCGACATCAATCTGGATGTCCTGCCCAAAACCGAAAAGACGTCGGCCGTAACGAGGCCTGCGAAAAAGGGCGTGCAGGATCCGGCTTACGACATTGCCCCTCCCGCCGATGATTATGGGCTCGCCGCTGACGAGCAGAGCACTGTCGACACCGCCGAAGTGGGCGTGGAAGCTCCCAACGTGGACTTGCTGCCGGAGTCGGTGCTGTCACGTCTGGCGGAAGAGTGCGTCGACACGGCCTGGTGGGAAGCAAAAGCAGACATCAGCTAGGCTCATCGATCGGGAACTCGTCATTCCGAGCAGGGCACGCATTACAATGCGTGCCCTGTTTTCATTTGTCGGTCGCTGGATCAATGAGCTCGGCGCCCGCTCGCCTGAGCGACTCCACGTGGTAATCAAACCACACGCTCTCCATCCGCTGCATCATCTCCGTCCGTCTGTGAGCCAGACCTTCCAGTTCGATGTAAGTGTGGTCAATCTTCTCGGCCAGCAGGTGCTGGTGCCAGTCACGAATCGTCTTGATGTGACCGCCGTCCTTCGTGCCACAGGCAATCTGAATCCGGAGCGACTTGCGCAGCTTTGCGGAATTGGCTGTGGTGAGTGCATACACGTCATTGGCCTCCCAGCGACCACGATCTGCTCCCAGCAGCAAGCCCGGTCGCAGTTCGGCGGGCGTTTCATCATAGGTCTCCAGCAGGTGCGGGACGTTGCCAGCCTGACAGAACAGGCTGCAGAACATCTCCGGATACTTCACGGCCAGACGCGTCGCGCCACGGCCCCCCATGGAAAACCCCTCAATACATCGCCCCTGACGTTCGGCAATCGTGCGATACCTGCCGTCGATATGCGGCAGCAACTCCTGCAGGAAGATTGACTCGATCGGAAACCGGCCATCCGCGCTGTCTTTGTAGAAGGTGCCGTGCCCGCCATTGGGCAGCACCATTATCATGCCAGGCCAGCGGCCTTCCATGATGCCCGCATGCAGCAGGCGAATGGCCTCCAGCGAAGTGAATTCGTTTCCGCCATTGCCATGGAGGTTGTAAATCACCGGGTAGCGCTGCTGTGTGTTCTTCTCATAGCCGGGCGGCAGATACACGCAATAGCCAATATCCTGATCGACCAGAGTGCTGCGAAATGTCAGATGTTGCGTGCGCGGCGGCAGCGACTGCCCCGGTTTCATCTGGTTCACCCAGACAATGGAGGGGCCCGCCTTCCTGCTGGCCTGACGAGAACGATCCTGACCGGGCTGTGTTCGAGCGGCTGGCGGCTGAACGGTGGGCTCGGAAGCCAGCCTCATCACGGCCGCCGACGCACGTGTTCCCGACCACCAGCCGGCGCTGCTGCCACTCACGAAGACCAGCACCACAACACACGACAACAGACAGAAACAAAGACGTTTGGCAATCATGGCGACCCTGACAGAAAAAGAGATTCGTCCATGATGTCGCAATCCCGTCGGACGTCAACTCCGTGCCAACTCCGTGCCAACTCCGTGCCAACTCCGTGCCAACTCCGTGCCAACTCCGTGCCAACTCCGTGCCAACTCCGTGCATTGTCGCGTTTGGTCGCGACTGATCGCGCGGTGGTGGAGCACAAACAAGAATGCGGCCTGAAAAAAAGAATGCGACCTGAAACCAGCAGGTCTCAGGTCGCATCTCAGGTTGGTCGTGGGCCGATACGATTCAACCATGGTGCTCATCATCGAACGATAGCGGGACAGAACTGGGCGACCTGAGACAGTTCGACGACAAAAACGGGGAACCACCCAAAACACGATCGAGAAATCCGCAATGTCCCCTCGGCGTCTTCCCACACCTGTGCCAGGAACACACAGTGCAGTTCCCCACGCAGGATCCCGACTGGTGGTTTCAAACGGGCCCGGCGTCAGGCGGCCCGGCTTTGATCGTCGCTGCGGGGAACGAAGTTTCCCTTGTCGTCGATTTCCTCAAACCGTACGACCAGGCGTTTGCTGATGCCCGACTCTTCCATCGTCACGCCATACAGCACGTCCGTAACGGCCATGGTCGGCTTGCGATGCGTGATCATGATGAACTGCGTGTCCTGCTGGAAGTCTTTCAGCACACCCACGAACCGACCGATGTTGGCATCGTCCAGCGCGGCATCCACCTCATCGAGAATACAAAACGGGCTCGGTCGACTCTTGAAGATGGACAGCAGCAAAGCCACGGCCGTCATCGTCTTTTCGCCGCCGGACAGCAGCGAGATGCTGCGCAGCTCCTTGCCTGGCGGACGTGCCACCACATCGATCGCGCACTCCAGTACGTCTTCCGCGTCTTCAAGAATGACGTCCGCTTCTCCCCCGCCAAACAGGCGCCGAAACAGCTCGCGGAAGTGACCGCGAACGCATTCAAACGACTCCACAAACATCCGCTGGCTCTCGACATTGATCTGTCGCACCATTTCCCGCAGCGTATCGCGGGCGGCTTCCAGGTCCAGCAGCTGGGAGTTCAGACGTTCGAACCGCGTTTCCAGTTCGTTCAGGTTGTCGAGGCTTTCCGTGCCGACGTTGCCCAGTTTCTTCAACTGACGACGAAGTCGCCCCACGCGTTCATCCACGCTGTGGCGCAGTTCCTCATAGCGCTCGTCCGACATCAGGATCTGCTGCACCTGCGGATCGTCAACGCTGATTTCCACCACAATACCACTGGAGTCCTCTTCGGCAGCGTCCGTGGCTGACTCGTCTGCCGACTGCTCCGCCAGCCATTCCACCACCGCGCTGCGACCGGCATCAACAGCATCTTCCACGGAAATCTGAAACTCATCTCGAATGCGTTCGGCTGATGTCTCCAGCTGATGGTCGATCGATGTGATTTTCAGCTCCACCTCGTGGAACTGGGTTTCGTGCTGTCGACAGATTTCCCGAGCCTGCTGCTCTGCGGCTGTCGCTTCCAGCCGTCTTTGTCGCAGCAGATCCCGCGCTTCACTGCGGCGACGCACCTCTCCGCCCAGGCCGTCATCCAGAACGGACAGCTCGGCCATCTCGGCCGCGACATTCAGACGTCCCAGATTCAATTCCTGCTGTCGCTGCTGGCCAATCGTGTGACGCCGATCGGCCTCCTGCTGCTGCAGCCGCCGCTGTTCGATGTCATCTTCGAGTCGCTGCAGGGCCTCACGAATGGCCAGCAGTCGCTCTTCGGTACGTGTCAGCTCAAGGCTGGCCTGTGTTTTCTGCTTTTCCAGCACATCAATCTGACGACGATCCGAAGCCAGAGACTGCTCTGACTCAGTGATCAGCTGCTGCAGCTTTGCTGTTTCCTGTTCAGCGGCATTCAGCTGCTCAGTCCCCTGGTCCAGCTGAGTCTGGAGATGATCCTGCTGCTGTTCGAATTGCGCCAGCTGCTCCGACAGACGGTCTTCCGTGTTTTCACCGGTTTGCACGGACTGCTGCAGTTCGCTCTGCTTTTGCTGTTGCTGTCTCAACTCGGCGGAACAGGTTTTGACCGCATCACGTCCGGCCTTCAAAACGCTGTCCACCTCTTCAATGGACTGGCCGAGTTTCTGCAGATTCAGTTCCCGCTCAGAAATCGCATGCTCGATTCTGTTCAGCTCATTCTTCAGCCGCCGCAGTTCGCTCTTGCGTGACACCACGGCCGATTCACTGCGGACATTGCCGGTGAACAGCGTGCCGTCCTTCTCCACCAGTTCTCCCTGCAGCGTGACGAACCGATAGTCGATGCCGTACGTTTTCTGCAGCCGCAAAGCGTCATCCAGGGACTGCACAACCCACGTGTCCGCCAGCAGCTGAGCGGCCAGTCCGGGCAGATGGCGGGGCGAACGCGCAAGACTGTCGGCACGCCCGATCACCCCTGACTGCCCGGCGAGACTGCTGATCGAGGAACCATCCAGGGAAAACACAGAACGGGCAGGTGGAATCTCTCCATTGTCGTCCAGCCACGTCACTTTCAGTTCCGGCACAAACTCATCGCTGACAGATTTTGTCAGGTCCGAGTCGAGCCAGTCCCTGTCGAACATGCCCAGGCCCAGATCGCCCGACCAGCCGTGCCGTTCGAAGCGTTTGCCGGTTCGCTGCTCGTCACTGTCCTCGGGCAGCCGCCCCTCCTGACGGATTCGCACATGCTGAGCATCTTCCAGCGACACAAATCCCACGCGGCCGGCAATCTGGCTGCGTCCGGAATTCAGATATTCCACCAGCGGCTGCAGGCGATCGATCACCAGCAGCTGCGCCCGTCCGGACAGCGCGACTTCCAGCAGGGCCGCGTTTTCCATATCCACATCGAGCAGATCGGCCACGCTGCCACGAATCAGATTCCAGGGCTGCAGTGCGCCTTCTTCGGCTCGACGCAGAATCTCCCGCACGCCAATGCCAAACCCCTCCTGCCGATCCTCCAGATCTTCCAGTACGGTCTTGCGGGCGACCGCCGCGCTGCGCTGTTCCCGCAGTTCAGCCAGTGACTCGCGGGACTGTGTTTCCCGACTGAGCAGCCCCTGACGATCACCGTGGATCACGTCAGCCTCTTCTTCGGCCGCCTTCAACCGAACAGCCGCCTCCTGAACCTGTGCGTTGTGTTCCTCCAGCGCAAGACGCAGCTGGTCCGTTTCCCGGCACACGTTCTGACGTGATTCCGACAGTTCGGTCTGACGCAGTTTCAGTGAATCGCTGTTGTGCCGCAGGCCAGCCAGTCGCGTGGCCAGATCTGACGACTCCTGACTGCTGATGATCAGATGCTGACGACGTTCGTGGATGACGGCCTGCGCGTGGTCCAGCGATTCGTGAAGGTCGTGCAGCTGTGCCGTAATCTGCGTCTGCTCCGCCTGCCGTTCATCAAACCGCGACTGTTCCAGATTCAGCACACTGTTCAGATGAGCTTCCTCTTTCTCGGCTTCCGCAACCCGACCATCCATCACGACCAGCTGTCGCTGCAGGCGAACGCCTTCTGACTGCAGTTCCGACTCCCGCGCCACATGATGCCGCAGCGTGGTGTCCAGACTGGCCATCCGGCTGCGCAGTTCGGCACGACTGCGTTCCACTTCCCGCAGTTCATCGTCGACCGCCGCCAGTGCGCGATCGGCCTCAGCCAGCTGTGATTCGGCCAGTTCCTGGCGTTCCCGCATTGCCGACAAAGTGGCGGACGCTTCTTCCTTCTGCTGCTGCAACTCCACCCGCAGCAGCGACTGACGTCGGAAATCGTCGGCCACCATTCCCACCCAGAAGCGTTCCAGCTGCGTGGACAGATCTCGATAACGGGTCGCTTTTTTGGCCTGGCCGCGAATGCTGCTGACCTGCGACTCCACTTCCTGAACGATGTCAGTCAGTCGCAGCAGATTCTGCTCCACCCGATCCAGACGGCGTTCCGCTTCGTTGCGTCGCTGCTTGAAACGACTGATTCCGGCCGCTTCTTCAAAAATCAGTCGACGGTTGGCGGCGTTGGACTGCAGAATCTGATCGACGCGCCCCTGCTCAATAATGCAGTAGGAAGCGGCACCCGCCCCGGTGCCCATCAACAGTTCCCGCACGTCTTTGAGCCGGGCCGTGTTGCCGTTGATCAGATACTCAGAGTCACCCGATTTCCAGAGCCGCCGACCGACCGAGACTATGTCATAGTCCAGCGGGAGAAAACGGGTCGTGTTATCAAACGTGAGAGTGGCTTCAGCAAACTGCGCCGAGCCCCGACTGGACGAGCCGTTGAAAATGACGTCCGTCATTTCCTTGCCGCGCAGACTCTTGGCACTCTGGTCACCCAGCAGCCACTTAATTGAGTCCACGACATTGCTCTTGCCGCTGCCGTTCGGCCCCACGACGCCGGTAATGCCTTCGTGGAATTCGAATACGGTTTTGTCGGCAAAACTCTTGAAACCAAAGAGTTCGAGCGACTTAAGCATGGAACAACAACGACCTGACTAACTCTCACAGGAACGTCGCAGCCACTTCGGCTGCGACACGCTTTGCTTCGTTCTACTCACTTTTGCCAAAGGGAACCCGAAAGAAGCGTTTCAGACGCGCCCCCACTGGCTCGGCAAATTCTGTTTCCTCGGGCACAAACTCTCCGGGTTCGTCGTCTGCATCAAACGATTCAGAAGGACCGAATCCAGCTGGGATTTCTTCGTCAATGTCGGGCATGTCGATCATCTCATCGTCGTCGAACGGCAATGCCGAATCGCCTGAGTCACCGAGCGATCTCAGATCATCCTGCGGGTCACTCAGCAGGCGATCCAGTGCGGTATCGTCTGACAGTTCCCGTTCACGTTCGTCATCATCGACTGTGTCGAACAGTCCCGGCGTGAGGGATTCCGTTCCCAGTTTGGCGGATCGTGTTTCCTCGCCAAACCCACGCGAGAACACGCGGCCGGCCTGTGGCAGACGGTCAATTCCCAGCTCACCCTCGAGATTGTGCTGCTTCTCCGCTTCCAGCATCATCTGAACGATGTCCGGATAGTTGGCCCCCATGTCGGCCAGGGTCTCGATAATGTCAACCAGATTCACTGAACAGCGGCGCCGCACTGGCTCTTTGTTGAGAACGTATTTCGTCACAGTCACTTCGGAGCTGCCCGCTTTGCCCATCACGCGAATGCGATTACCCACATTCAGCACGGCCGGCAGCCGCAGTTCCTGATGTTTGCCAAACACGACGACTTCCGGTGAGCGATAGCGAACCACATGCACGGCCGCCGGGCCGCTGGACTCGATCGCGTGCAGAATAAAGCGGTTGTCGAACGCTGTGGTTCCCAGGGAGTGATCGCCCGGATTGTTCTCCTTCAGCGCTCGCACGGCTCCATAGCGGACTTCCAGCTCGTCATCCGACAGCAGTTCCCGCAGTGCCATAACGCCGTCGGCCTCTGTCACCACTGACAAAGCGGCCAGAGCATACACGCGGAACGCGGGCTCCTGCTCGGCCGCCTGCTTCAGCACGTCGACGCCGGAGCTGTCCTTCAGATAAGCCAGTGCCTGGGCGGCATGAAAACGGACTTCCAGACTTTCCGACAGCAGCGCGGTTTTCAGCACGGCCACGGCATCGCGACCAATGGCTTCCAGCTGCAGCGCGGAAGCCGCCGCCTTTTCGGGAATCAGCAGTTCACGCGCCAGCTTCTCCATCCGCAGACGCCGCGACACATCCGACTCCCGCAGTGCCAGACTGCGAATCATCTGCTGATACCGCGGGAAGTTGTTGCGATACGTCGGATGGACCTTTAGCTCCAGCATGATGTCCGTTTTGGACTCTGCCATGGGTATCCGCTGGCCATAGTTGTTGTAGTCATGCAGACGCTCAGAGATAACCCGCTCGATCTGCCGGGACGCTTTGATACCGCGATGATCATTTCGCAGGATGATTTCCAGATCGCGCGACGTCTTGGACACCGCACCACCGGGAATGGATCCGCGACGCAGCATGGCGGGCGCATCGCGGGTGCTGCCACCGCTGCCCAGAGCGGTGAGGATGGCTCCGTTGCCGATCGCGTATTCGTGCCCTTTCAGGTTGCCTTTGCCGGCGATGGTCTGCTCTTCCGACAGACGGGTTTCCAGCAGCCAGCCGCCTTTCAGACTGGTGGCTTCACTATTGGGTGGCAGCATGACACGCACGTCAAACCGCTGTCCCTCCCGCACCATGGCGGGCAGATAAGCGGTGACAAGGACCAGCGCCGTGTCTCGACGCGCCAGGATGGCGCCGGGATTGGGAATTTTTCGCCGCCGCATGTCATCCAGCAGCTGCTTGCGGTGTGAGGATGGCGGAGGGTCGCCGCCGGTGCCGTCCAGGCCCGTCACCAGACCCACGCCGCGCAGCGCAATCATGTTATTTCCCGTGACACTCACGTAATCACGCAGCAATGGCGTTTCCAGCCGGGTGTCAAAATCATTGTCGTCCTCTTTGTCGATCAGCCGGGGCCGCTCCTTGCTCATCATCTCCTTCAGTTTGGATCCGAATTCACTGGGCGCCGACAGGTTCAGGAGACTGGACGCGCAACCGGAAGTCACGAGCGAAACCACGCCGACAAGCACGGGCGGCATCAGCCACTGACAGAGCGAACGTTTCATGAGAAGACCACCGAACTGAACGGCAGGACCGAATCAATGACAGACACGGCCGGCCACCGAAGGCTGGAGAGAGACAGGATGACAGGACAGGAACTGCGGCCTGAGTGAATTCCGACCACAGTGGTTGCCAGCGTGGCGGCCACGTCTGGCAGTTCGTCACAACCGGGCTCCGGACGGAGCGCACCTGTGACCGTAAAGAGGTGAGGTCTCAGACAATAAGCGGGGGCATGCGTTCCAACAATACGGTTCCCGCGTTCCACGACCGGTTCAGGGCGACCAGTCAGCTACCGATGACAACGTTCGGCACAAAGTGCGCCAGCCAGTGTTTTTCGGCACACAAACGAACGGCGAGGTCCGCATTCATGCAGCACAGACATCGACACAGAGAACGAAGCGGCAGATCCTGCCGGTGGTCCACTGAGTGGCCATGACTCATCTGGGGCCCGCGGCCGCAAGGTGCGGGGCCGCCAAGTGCGGGGCCGCCAAGGGCGGGGCCGCTAAGTGCGGGGCCGGCTGACGTAAAGAAAGCGGCCCCCATCGCGACGTACACACGGCAGACTGTTCGATCGCTCGGGATACTGCTGCGGCACAGGCTCAGTCTGCCCGGTGTTCACATCCAGGCGAAACAGCCGACTGCGGCCGGGGACATCATCGTCAATCGCCACGAGCAACCGCGATTCATCCTGCCACGAGTAACCCGGTTGCAGACCATCGCCTTTCCAGACCACCCGCGACTTTTGGTTCGAGACCGTGACCACCAGCAGCGCCTGTCCCCGTTCCTCAGACACACGACAAGCCAGCCGGGCATCGTCGGGCGACCAGCGCGGCACCGCCGCAATGCGGGCCTCCGCCGCAATCCGGTCTTTGGGCAGCAGAGCGGACAGCTCATCTTCAACCAGATTCCAGACGACCAGGTTGGCACGTCCGTCGAGAGACCTCACATAAGCGATCTTCTGACCACCGCCTGACCAGCTCGCCCCCCAGCCACGGTTGTCGATCAGCCGTGTGTCCTGCCCATCAGCATTGAGCAGCCAGACGCCATACTCGGGCGAATTGCGACTGACACACAGCCGTCGTCCGCGAGGCGACCAGGACGACTTGTGACCGGGCCCCAGATCACGACGCTGTGATCCATCCCGCTCACACACAAACACGTGCGATGAAGACGTCGCGTGCCGCCCCGCCACCTGGCCGTCAAAAGCGATCAGATCACCAGGACCATACTGCACATCGCCGACGCCCAGCAGATCGTTCACTACAAACAGCCGGCGCGACTGATCGGCGGCGATGTCATATTCACAAATCCAGATGTCGGCAGAATTCGAAGCCGTGCTGGCCGTGCTGTCGGTCAACTGCCCGGAGGCAGGTGAAGCCAGCAGGAGAGTCGTCATCACCACCTGCACGGCCGCCAGAATGCGGCAGCCGGCAGCAGGAAGCGAGTTGAACAGCGGGCCGCTATTTGCGGGGAGGCTTGCTGACATAATACAAAGTTTGTCCATCGGCAGAGCGGGTGACCCCCGTGTTACGGCGCTGCGAAAACTGACCGGCAACCGGTCGCCACAGCCACTGGCCAGAGGATTCTGACTGGTAAATCTGCTCCGGGGACGAGGCAAATTTCTTCATCACACCAAAGACCAGACGATTCGTGATGGCCAGATCATCGGCAAAATACGGTGCCTCTCCCAACGGGTGACGCTGCTCCTGCAGCACCCCCACCTGCTGGAGAGATACACGCCCATCGCCGCCGTCGAGGCCGACCAGCAATGCAAGGCCGTCCGGCATCCACTCAAAACCCGGGCGAATCGGCTGCCGCTGTGGCGACAGTCCGCGAGCGTCAAAGTATTCATCTTCCACCAGGTCATAAACCGCCAGTCCCCACTGTCGCGAACCCGAAATTTCCGATCGGGCCCAGGCGATCATCCGACCATCCGGCGACCACCGTGCCGACCAGCCCAGAGGATCCAGCAGGCGGGCTTCGTCACCACTGGAACGGATGATCCATACGCCACGGGACGGCGAGACGGCGCTGTACGTCAGACGCCCGCCACCTGGCGACCAGCTGGGAAGAGTGCCATTTACCAGATGTCGCATTTGCCCCTGCTGCAGATCCAGCAGATAGATGCGTCCCGCCGAAGTGATTGGTTCCCCGGGAAAGCAGGCGTCGAACGCCAGAAATCGCCCGTCCGGCGAAACCGCGGGCGAAGCAACATGAACAAAATCGGGCAACGCAAACAGCGCCTGCGAGGACTGTGTGGCCAGGTCCAGGCGACACAGGCAAATCTGTTCGGCCGCCGGCCGTCCATCCGGCAGGCGCTCCAGTGTGGCCCTGGGCACCAGCGGCACGGCAGGCCGGGGACGATCGTCGCTCTCCCGCAGATCGTAGCGGCGAGTGAGAACCTCCACGGTATCCGCAGGCAGCAGTCGGGCGGCTTCCTTCACCAGTCCCCGGCTGAACAGTTCTCGCGACACCACGTCGGCACGCCGCATCCGCGCCTGCCGTCCGGCTTTGGACGTCGCTTCCTCTCCGAGATAGACGCCCAGTGACTGGACGGCCTCATCCGTGCGATCGGTGGCCAACTGGCAGCGGGCCGCAAGCAGCATCATGGCGCCCGCCACGCGATCATCGTGCGGCGTTCGCTCCAGGCTGTTCGTAATTCCGGCCAGGACACTCGCCGCCACGGCCAGATCGCTCCTTTCGCGGTAGTACTCCGAGGCGACTGAAGCCAGTAGCTCACACTGTCCGGGGGAAAGCGTCATCCGGTCCAGTGACAGCAGCGACTGCAAACGCCGAACGAGGTCGGTGTGCTGCTCGCCCACTGCGGACAGCCGCAGCGCGACCAGCAAAGCGGCAGCGTAGGTCTCCGCCGACTGATCCGCCCTACGAGACAGAATATCGGCCGCCAGCGCGGGCAGCGCGTCGGCTCGTGCGGCGGAGTCCACCAGCAGAGTCAGCAGACTGTCGACGGGTTGAAATCGATCCGGCCGCAGCGGGCTCACCTGGGCGCGACCGGCATACGGAAACGAGCGAAACATCTGCTCACGCGGAAACACCACATCCCGCACGGCCTGCCATGCGGATGCTGATCCCGCGTGCTGCGCCCACAGTGGTTCCAGCCGGCGAACCACAACCGGCACACGACGAGTGAGCGCCTCGGCCGGACCAGGCGGCACGGGGCGCGATGTATCCACCCGCGCTCCCCAGTGTCGAATAGGCTCGGACGAGGGAAACTCCACGCGGGTAGGAGGGCCAAATCGCAAACTCCCCACGACCGCGCGAATCGAAACATCAGCCTGACCATGGGCGGCCGACTGTTCTGCAATGTCCAGCGCGCGGGAGACGGCTTCCACAGACAGCTGAGCGCTGCCAGCAGCCGGAACAGTGATCAGAGTCAGAAAGATCAACCGTCGCAACATGACGAAACCTGCCATACGTCCGGCCTACGAAATCAGTTCCCGCAACTGGTGCAGATAATCGGGAATCTCATCGAACGGATTCTTCTCTTCAAACTCCAGCGTCACATAACCTCGGTATTTCGCCTGTTTGAGGATCTCGACAATACGCGGCAGGTCGGCCGGCTGCTTACCCTGATTGCTGGGATTGATGGCCACCTTGATCTGAGCGTTGACCGCATACGGCGCAATGACAGCCAGATCACGGTAGGGGTCGTCCGTGCGAAAGTTGCCGCTGTCGAAATTGACGCCAAACCAGGGGCTGTCATCCACGCCATCGATGATTTTCATCATCTGATCGGTTGTTGCCGTGATGCCCCCGTGGTTTTCCAGGGCCAGAAATACGCCCCGCCGGGCGGCATGCGGCAGACATTCGTTAATTCCCGCAATGCAGCGTTCTCGGGCTGCCTGTTCACTGTCGCCTTTGGGTGTCCTGCCGGCGAAAATACGAATGACGGGAGCGCCCATCACGGCCGCATAGTCAATCCAGCGGCGACAATCCTCCAGCTGCTGCTGCCGAGCCGGTCCGTCAGCCAGACAAAAGTCGTTGCCGATCGCAGTTCCGGAAATATCCAGTCCCAGTCGATGGGTTCGCTGCTTAAGGCTGACGAGATAATCGTCGGTGATCTGCTGCGGGAAATAGTAGCCCGTCAGTTCAACCCCACCGATCTGCTGTTCGGCACAGTAATCGACAAACTTCTCCAGCGACATTTCCGCGGCCGCAATCTGCCCAGGCGTGCCGCGACGGGCAAACAGGCGGTTGAAACTATAGGCTGCCAGGCTCAGCTTCATGCAGGCGGGCCGGGACCGCTGCGGAGGATCTGCGGCTGCAGCGGCCGGCGTGACAGCTGACAGGCCCGCAGCCGCAAGGCCCGTGGCGCCCAGCGAAGTGATCAGTTGACGACGGGAAATGATCATGAGCACATCTTTGCGAAGGTAAGCAGAATAGAGGAACTTTAGTTGAGCCGGCCTGAACGTATTTTTCCACGCTCGGAAGACAGTTGTTTACAGAATCTGACAATCGCCCGGCCGACCTGCAGGGCACGCGGAAAGAACGCCGATTTCAACAGGGAGCACGTCGGGATGGCAGAGTTGACATCACGGCCGCGCGGAATCAGTGAACACAACCTCAGGCCGGCTGGACGATCGCCGGGCGAGATTCCCGTCAAAATTGCGGTCGATTCCCTGCGAAAAATCAGACAGAATAACGCAGCGCCCAGTCGGCGGACCGGGGGCGCAGCAGAAAAACTCAGCACAGCCGGCCGGGAAAGCCGGTTGTTCAGCACCAGCGAACGAGTGGACGCATGAAGCAGCACGACGTTGTTATTTTGGGCGGAGGCCCGGCGGGAAGCACGGCCGCCACAATCCTGGCCACCGCGGGGCTGGACGTTGTTGTGGTCGAAAAGGAACACTTCCCGCGATTTCACATCGGCGAATCGCTGCTGCCCGCCACGGTCAACATCTTTGAGCGGCTGGGAGTCCACAGCGCAATCCGTGACTGCTCCGTGCGAAAGCCGGGTGGCAAGTGGCTGTACGGAGAGAAAGAAGTCCCCGGCGATTTCACGCAGTTCGACCAGAAGGCCAGTTTCAAAGACAATCCCTACTCCTACCTGGTGGAACGATGCACGTTCGACAAGATCCTCATTGACCGGTCGGAGGACGCGGGCGCTGACGTACGATTCGGCACCGAAGTTACCGAGCTGATTTATGACGGCACACGGGTCACCGGCGTCAAATGCAAAAGTGACCACGGCCAGGAGTATGAACTGCGGGGTCGGCAGATTATCGACGCCACCGGTCTGCGGGCTCTGATTCCTTCCAAACTGCGGCTACGGAAACTGACAGAACCCCACCGGATGGGTATCTACGCGCAGTACGCCGCCCGCCCGACCCGCGATGACATCCACGCGGGCTGGTTTCTGGGACAGATGTTTTACGACGGCTGGACCTGGCTGCTGAAGCTGCCCGAAGACCGCTTCTCCGTCGGGGCCGTTATGACGGTGGAACGCTTCCGCAAAAGTGGTCTGTCGCCCGCTCAGATGCTGGAAAAACTTGTGGAGGAAAATCCACTGCTGTCGCAGGGCATGACAGAGGATCGCCGGCGGATCTCCGATGTGATGGTGACGGGCAACATGGGCAATTCGTCCGAGCAACTGGCGGGCGACGGCTGGGTGGCTATTGGCGATGCCGCCTACTTCATTGATCCGTGTTATTCTTCCGGCGTGCATCTGGCCATGAAGTCCGCCGAGATGGTGGCCGACCTGGTGGCCGCCGCGCCCAGCAGCGAACTGATCTGCCCCACGCTGTTCGAGGACTACACGCAGAAGATGCGACATCATGAAAGCACGGTCCACAATATGGTGGATGCGTTCTACATCGCCAGTCGCAATACGTCCGTACAGAAGATGGTGACCACGTTTCAGGGCGGCTGGTTCACACGGCGATTTGTGACGTTTGTGGGCGGCGACTTTGACAGGAACTCGAGCTACATCGGACGTGTGCGACGCTACTGTCAGTTTGTCGGCAAACTGTTCGGCAACGACAGCAGGCGGACGCCGGCGAACAGCCCGGAGTACCTGCACAACGCGGCCGCTTCCGCACCAGCCACTGCCGCAGCCGAAGCGGCTGAGGCCGCTTAGCAGGGCGTTCGCAGCGGACGCAGGTGAATGGACCTTAGCAAACGGGCGTTCACAAACGGGCAGGTGTGCCGCGCAGGGAGTCTTCGTCGAAACACTGGAACGTCGCTAATAATTGAACAGCGTCTCAACAGGAAAGCTGCGGCCGCTGGCCGCCTCCAGTGCCCGGATGACCTTCCCCCGCGTGTTGGCTGTCAGCCGTCTGCCTTTGGTTGCGCGCGAAACCATCTTGTGCGTGAGCTGCTCTGTGGAAGCCAGTACCAGATCATGGGGGGACAGGTTCAGCTCCGCCATCACGGCAGCAATCGGCTGAACTCCCAGGTTTCGTTCGATGTCCATGATTTCAGCATACGAGACCGACGCCGGCCGGCTCCATCCCGCGAGTGAAAATTGAACGAATTCCGGACAAGTCCGCGGCGTTTGTCTTGGAGCGCAGCAGCGATATCGCTCCAATCCCCGGGCCCGCTCCTACTCCCTCAAAGGTTCGCTCATGCCTCGTGTCAAGCCGTTCAAAGCCATTCGCCCGTCTCAGGAGAAAGCCGAACAGGTGGCCTGTGTGCCGTATGATGTGGTCAACCGCGAGGAAGCCGCCGCTCTGGCAGAAGGCAACGACGCCAGTTTTCTGCACGTGATTCGTCCGGACATCGACCTGCCCGCCGAGACCAGCGCTTACGCGGATGAAGTCTACGAGACGGCCCGAAAAAACCTCGATCGTCTGATGCAGGACGGCACGCTGGTTCAGGACGAAACCGAGCGACTGTTCGCCTACCGGCAGATTATGAACGGCGTCGCCCAGACGGGCATCGTTTGCTGCTGCCACGTGGACGATTACGGTGACAACCTGATTCTGAAGCACGAAAAAACGCGGCCTGTGAAAGAGGACGATCGCACCCGACACGTGCTCACTCTGAATGCTCATGCAGGCCCCGTATTTTTGACCTACCGGGATGTCGCCGCCATCAACACACTGGTGGAATCGGTCATTACGACAGACCCTCTCTACGACTTCACCGCTCCCGATGGCGTGCAGCACACCGTCTGGGAAATTGCCGATGCGGCCAGCTGTGTCGAACACCTGAGCAGCGTACCCGTGTTCTATGTGGCTGACGGTCATCATCGCTCAGCCAGTGCGTGGCGCGCCGGCACAGAGCGTCGCGAAGCCAACCCGCAGCACACTGGTGACGAAGAATACAACTGGTTTCTGACCGTTCTGTTTCCCGCCGATCAACTGAATATCCTCGCCTACAATCGCATCATTAAAGACCTGAATGGACAGCAGGCCGATGAGGTGGTGCAGCAGCTGAGCAAAGTCGGCACGCTGGAACCGACCAACAATCCGGTCCCCGAGCAGGCGGGCACCTTCTGCATCTATCTGGATAAGACCTGGTTCAAACTCATCATTGATGACGACAGCATCGCTCACGACGATGCCATCGCTTCGCTGGACGTCGCCATTCTGGAAGACCGCGTCCTGGAACCAATCTTTGGCATTGGCGACGTGCGGACAGATGCCCGAATCGATTTCGTCGGTGGCATTCGCGGCACAGACGAACTGGAAAAGCGTGTCGACAGTGGAGAGTGGGCGTGTGCCGTTTCCATGTATCCCACGTCCATCGCGCAGCTGATGGCCGTGTCTGATGCCGGCGAAATCATGCCGCCCAAGAGCACGTGGTTTGAACCCAAGCTCCGCAGCGGTCTGCTGGTGCATTCGCTTGACTGATCGCCAACCGCACGCGAAGGTTGTGCTGTGCCCGAAGACTGTATGGGCAGCTGTGCGCGGCTTTGGCGAGGAAGTGATCATGAGTGGTCTGTGGCAGACGGGTATGGCAGGAAGGCGGGTCGCGACTGTCATTCTGGCCCTGGTGGCGGCAGCAGCCTGCGTTCAACGTGTGGCTGCCAATGACGACGGACTCGCGGTCTGGCCCAACAGGGCACCAGGAGAAACGTCTGACTCCACTGGTGTGACGGCGCCGAATCGCCCGAACGAAATTCCTCCCGTGACGCGCGTCACAAAGATTCGTCGGCCCACGATAGACGTGTTTCCCGCTCGTCGTCCCAATGGAACGGCCATTCTCGTGCTGCCAGGCGGCGGCTTCAGCAAGGTGGTTCCCGACAAGGAAGGCTCGGAAGCGGCCCCGTGGCTCAACGAGTTGGGGATTTCCGTCTTTGTCCTGCGCTACCGTACAAACGAAGTCACCCCCAGGACCGAAGCCGCATGGAAACGACCGCTGCAGGATGCCCAGCGAGCGCTGCGGCTCATTCGCGCCCGTGCGGAAGAATGGAAAATCCAGCCTGACCGGGTGGGTGTGCTGGGGTTTTCCGCTGGCGGGCAGGTGGCCTCCATCCTGCACACGGCCAAAGGGCGGGCGGCCTATGACGCGGTCGACCAAATCGACCAGCAGAACGCCGCGCCCGATTTTTCCCTGCTGATCTACCCATGGAACGTACTGCAGAAAGGGACGCAGACACTGCTGCCGGAAATTGCGGTGGACGGTGACTCACCGCCCGCGTTTGTCGTGCATACACACGACGATCGCTCGTCGTCGGTCGGTGCCGTCCTGATCTACGCGGCGCTGCGTCAACACAACGTTCCCGCCGAGCTGCATGTGTATGCCAACGGCGGCCATGGCTACGGAATGCGCCCGGTGGCCGGTTCAGAAATCGGCACGTGGCCCGATCGGGCCACCGCGTGGCTGAAGCTGCGGAAGCTGGCCGACTGACAAATCCCCTGGAAGTTCATTTTCGCAGGAGCACTGCCATGACGATAGAAATTCTCCCTGGCCGCACACGCATCGGCTGGATCGGCACCGGCGTGATGGGCGCCAGTATGTGTGGGCACCTGATGGAAGCCGGCTACGCCACCACCGTTTATTCGCGGACCATGTCCAAAGCCGAACAGCTGATTCAGAACGGGGCGATCTGGGCGGATTCTCCGAAGGCAGTTGCTGAGAGTTCAGACGTCATCTTCTCCATCGTCGGTTTCCCCTCGGATGTGCGTTCCGTCATTCTTGGTGAGGAAGGCGTGCTGGCCGGTGCGTCTGCGGGCAGCGTGATCGTGGATATGACCACCAGCCAGCCGTCGCTTGCCGAAGAGATTTTTGAGCGAGCGGCCGGCTGCGGTGTCAGCAGCATCGATGCGCCGGTTTCCGGCGGTGATGTGGGAGCCCGCAATGCGGCGCTGTCCATCATGATCGGCGGCGATCAGGAAACCGTTGAGGCCCTGCAGCCACTGTGGTCAGCCATGGGGAAGACGATCGTCTACCAGGGCAAAGCAGGCTGCGGTCAGCATACCAAAATGGTCAACCAAACGCTGATTGCCACGGGAATGATCGGTGTCTGTGAAGCCCTGCTGTATGGCTACAAAGCAGGGCTGGATCTGGAGACCGTCATGCAGTCGGTTTCCAGTGGCGCCGCGGGCAGCTGGTCGCTGTCCAACCTGGGCCCCCGCATCATCGACAATAATTTTGACCCCGGCTTTTTTGTGGAACACTTCATCAAGGACATGGGCATCGTACTGGAGGAAGCTCGCCGCATGGGCCTGAGCCTGCCGGGACTGGCACTTGGTCATCAGTTGTATCTGGCCGTGCAGGCTCAGGGGCAGGGCCGGGGCGGCACGCACGCGCTGCAGCTGGCATTGTCGTCGCTATCCGGGATTGACTGGCAGAACCGCGGCTGATTCCCGCGAATCCCCTGGCCAGCGGGCAATCGGACGATTTTCGCAAAACAGGGCATTTGGCCGGTAGATGACCAGATTCTCACGCGTTTTATGACTCGCACCTGCTTCATTGACCGCAAAGAGAAAAGGCCCCGCTGTGAAGAACGCGTTTTTGACCACCATGCTGGCTCTCGTCGTGACTGGATGCTCAGCATTCGGTCAGGGGGGCCCGCGGCCTCAAAATCTGGGAGCCTCTGATCTGCCACTGGGCGAACCGGGCATCCACTGGTACACCCGCTGGGACACGGCCCAGGCCGAAGCCAAACGCAGCGGACGGCCCATCATGTTTGTGGCGGCCGCCACCCAGTGTCACGGTGTCTCGGGCGTCTTCTGACCTGGCTACACCGCTACGCAGAACGGTCTGTTCGCGTCCGCCGATTTTATCAAAGCCACACGAGACTTCGTTTGTGTCCGCATTGACTCCTACGAAAGTGAAGAACACCAGCAGTACGTCCGCACCTTCCTGGGCGGTCGCTTCGAAAACAGCGCCTTCTGCCTGCTGACTCCCGACGGCCAAAAATGGCTGACGAACGGAGGTCGAGGCCCGGAAATGGTGCTGGGGCGTTTCGGGGCTGCCAGCCGCATGCGGGAATTTGCGGCCATTTACCCGGCGAAAGAATCAACCGCCCAGGCGCTCGTGCCTGATTTCTTCTCCCTGCGTCAGGCGCTGAATGTGGCCTCCGCCGATCAGCGTGTGCTGGTCGTGATTCATGGTTCTGACGACCAGACCAAACCGCTGCGGGAATCGCTGCAGGCCGTCTGCAACGATCCGTCCCTCATCGGGCGATTCCACTATGACTTCGAGAAAAGCCTGAAGGAGCAAAAGACCATCAGGGGACTGAAGGCCGCCGCCGGCATCGCCATTGTGCGATCGGATGAATTCGGGCTCAACGGTGACGTGATGGCACATCTTCCGCTGGACGCAGAACCTGCCACTATTAAACGCGCATTGCTGACTGCCAACAAAGAGTATGCCCGCACGACCGAACAAAAGGTCTACAGCAGCCACGTCGCCAAAGGCACGCAGCTGGGCGTGTATTTTGAAGGCAATGTCGAATACGGAGAAGACCGCGACGGCGATGGAGAAATTGATCACCGGGGCGGAAGCCGAGGGCAACGAAGCGGACAGCGCGGGCGCTAGCACTCTGTCATCGCATGAAGGAGCAGAGGGAACCCGCCGGACGAGGCACTCTGGCAACGACCGTGCAGAAACTTACGGAAGGGTCGCGGCACCATCAAACGCTGCGGCCCTTCTGTTTTTCGGCTGGCCTCACGACGCATCCGACGAGACGTCGCACGCACGACGCCGGTCAAACCACATCCACCACGATCTGGTCGATGCCATTCCACTCGTAACCGCGCGGGTTCCACGCCACACTTCCGTTCAGCGGCTGCGTGCGGCCAAATTCGTCCACCGCCCGACTCCAGATATGCTGTTGCCCGGCCGCGAAAGTGGCATCCAGCTGAAACTGCGTCCAGCCATACCGACTGTCACTGTGCGTCAGTTTTGCCGCACTCCACGATTGCCCCTGATCAAGCGACACATACACGCTCGTCAGTTTTGCCGTGCCATCGTTGAACGCCACCCCTTTGATCGTCGTGCGACCGGCTTTGACGGGAGTGCCTTCGGTCGGCGTCAGCAGCACGCTCTTGGTTTTCATATTCCAGTTGAAGCTGCTGTTTTCCAGAGTGAATTCGTACTCTGTGCCGGGAGCGATGGGCTGTCGGGGCACCCGATAACGAGGTACGTGGTTGTAGTTGGTGGACTCCTCCGCCAGAAAACTGAGCTGAGTCAGCCACTTCACATTCATCGTGGCATACACGCCCGGAGTAATCAGCCGCACCGGCCCACCGTGGATCGCGGGAATCGGGCCGCCATTCATATCGACCGCCAGGATCGAGCGATGGATGACTTCCGAGAAGGGCAGGCTGTGCAGGAAATCCTCTTTTTCCGGGAGGGGATCATCGGCACCGGACGCGTGCACCCAGCGGACCGCAGCGGCCGGCTCGATCCCATTTTTTTCCAGCAGTGTGCTCAGTCGCACACCGCGGAAACGCACATTGCCCATGCCGCCCTTGCCCCACTGCGTGCCGCTCGTCTGGGCCGCTTTGGAGAACAGCGAACGACCGTTGCCACTGCACTGCAGCACCATTTCGTATTCCGTCATTTCCATTTCCCGTAACTGCTGCAGGGAAATGGAAATGCTTCGATTCAACAGTCCGCTCAACTGGACCTTCCAGTCAGCTGTCTGCACAGGCTGCATGGTGGCCGCTTTTTGTGGCTGAGAATTGTTGCGGACGAACAACAGGGCGTCAGGCGTGAGCATCTGCTCAGACAACAGCGGCAGAGGCGTTTCCAGCACAGCCGGATATGGCTTGAGCACAATCATCCGGCCATCTTTTCCGGTGACCAGCTCCGCCGCCGTCTGCTCCTGTTTGCGTGATGCGAATGCTCCCGGAGAAACAGAGGCGGCGGCCGCCAATGAGGAGGCAGCGAGAAACTGTCGACGTGTTTGACTCATGCGGATGTCCTGCGAGCGAACATGATTGCGGGGTGAGAACGGTCAGTGTGGCAAAAAGAAAAACGGGCCGCCAGTGAGCGGGGCCGCCAGTGAGCGGGGCCGCCGGACACGAGGCCACCAGTGCACGGGCTCGCCGGACGAGTGCGCCCCGTCGACAAAACGGCCGAATTGGGCAGTGCCCAGTGGCCGCGGACAGAGCCGTCGCCTAATAGCGGGGCAGGCTCTG
Source organism: Planctomycetaceae bacterium (assembly GCA_024742875.1). Classification (GTDB taxonomy): domain Bacteria; phylum Planctomycetota; class Planctomycetia; order Planctomycetales; family Planctomycetaceae; genus Fuerstiella. The sequence goes on from JANSXP010000002.1 coordinate 250,297, forward strand.
ATCAATATCCTGCGCCCACACATCAATGCCTCCGGCCATGGACAGTGGATTTGCAAATCCTTTGTCTTTCAGCCAGCGGGCGACCGTCATACTGCGACCGCCGTGGTGACAGTGAATAATGATCGTGCCGTCTTTGACGGGCTCCAGTTCTCCCACTCGGTCCGGGATCTGCCCCATCGGAATCAGTGTCGTGCCCTCAATGTGGGCAACGTCGTATTCATTCTGTTCTCGACAGTCAATAAACGTGAAGTCCTCGCCGGCATCCAGTTTGGCCTTCACCGCCTGACAGTCAATTTCCATCGGGTTCATTCCGCTCACTCCCACTAACACTACTTCTGCCATCTCTTTGAGATGACTCGTCTCCGCACACAGTCGATTACGCAGCGATGCCCCGCGTTTCGCTGTTCTGCTACGTTTTTAAACACTGTGAGCCTAATGTCCAGTGTGCAGCAAAGAGGCGCACGGCAGGCCGTCGGCATCAGCGGGATGGGTGGCATCGGTGGTCCGAGCACAGACAAACGCGTCAGGCAGCCTGCCGCCTGGTGGCTGATTCCGGCGGAAACTCCAGATACAGTTCCAAAGCGCGGCTGACAGACCCCAGCAGGGCCACCTGTTTGTTGTTGCGTACCGTTTTCAGCACAAACCACAGAAAGACGAACAGTCCGCCGATCCACAGACTGCCGGCAATCCAGTTAAAGCGGACCAGCTCCAGCAGGTCGCTCAGATCTTCCCCCGTGTAGTTGCGCAGGAACGTCATCCAGACAGTAAAGGTGCCCACCACCAGAGCGGCAATGCCAAATGGCGATCGATCAAACACCTTGCGGGGATGACGGTCGCCGACGAGCCCTTCGTACTCCATTCTCAGCAGCTTCTGCCAGGAGGCGAGTCGCTGCCGGGGATAGCCTTCAAACATTCGCCACAGCGTGACAATGCTGGCCGCATCATCGTAAATGGCCGACTCCAGCTGCTGATACATGGCCGGAGCGCCGCGATCATCAATGTAATGCTCTTCCACCACATCACGGATGGTCAGCACATCGGCTTCATTTGCTCCGGCGCGATTCTCGGCCAGTTCCTGTTTGGCCCGCAGCACGAACGCGAGAAATTCGGCAATCGCGTCGACGCCCTGGGCGGGACGATGATCATCCATGATTCCCTCCTGTGGCAATGGTTCATCCAGCCTCCTGCATTCGCCACACCTGGTCAAGATGAGGCACCTGATTGAACTTTGAACGCATAAAAAAAGGGCGCCCGTGCAGCGGGAGCCCTCTGTTTGTCGCCAGAACAGCAAACATGCGGCAGTTTTCGCCACCATTCACCGTCTCTGATTACTCATCCTCGTCGTCTTCCGCTGTTTCCAAGTCGGTGTCCTCTTCGTCTTCACCGTCCTCTTCGTCTTCGCCTTCGTCGTCTTCGCCTTCGTCGTCTTCCGCCTGCTTCCGGTAGGCGCCCAGACGTCGCTTCAGTTCGGCCATCCGTTCTTTGGCTTCTTCTTCACTGATTTTGCCCTGCTCGACGGCCTCTTTCACGCGGGACTCAATTCGCTTCCAGTCTATCTGCGCACGGGCGTTACTCCGCCGGTCACGTTCCGCCCGCTCCATGGCTTTTGCCCGAGCCTGCTCCGCCTGTTCCCGGGCCTGCTCGGCTTCCGCCCGCGCCTGCTGGGCGCGTTTCATTTCCACTTCACGAGTTCGCTTCAGCAGTTCCATCATCTTCGCCTGTCGCTCTTCGACCTGGCGGCGCACTTCCTGTTCCCGTTCTTCCACGCGACGACGCTCAAGGTCGGCACGGCGTTCATCGGCACCGTGCTCGTGTTCGTGGGCTTCATGCTCATGAGCGCCGTGTTCATGGGCTTCCTCATCGTGAGCCTCTTTCGGCCACATCTTCATTCGCAGCTCGATCAGTTTTTTCTCCGCCAGTTCTGCGGGCACTTTTCCTGCTTCGACCTGAGCCTTAATCTGGCCCTGCAGTTCCAGGTACCGACGCTTTCGCTGCTCCTGCTGACGAGCGGCATGCTCTTTGTGTTCGTGCATCTCTCGTTCGTGCATCTCTCGTTCGTGCATCTCGTGGTCGTGCATCTCATGGTCGTGCGCGTGGTCCTTCATGCGCTGCCACAGCTCTTTTTTCAGCGCGCCCATTTTGACTTTGGCGTCTTCCTCCGACATCTTGCCGGACTTCACGGCAGCCCAGAGTTTCTTCTCCATCACTTCCATTTCGTGAGCCATTGCCTGTTTCTGCTCAGCCTGGTGAATCTCACGAACTTCTTTTTCCAGTTCCCGGTGAATGGCCATCATTTTTTCACGGGCCTGCTCCTCAGAAACCTGACCCCGCTCGACGGCCTCCCGCAGTTCGCGTTCCAGATGTCGCAGCTTCTCTTCCCGCGCACGAATTTGAGCATGCGCATCGTGCTCTTCTGCTGCACCATGATGATCGTGATGAGCGTCGTCGTGGTGTTCGGCGTGATGATCATCGTGGTCATGGTCATCATGGTCATACTCTTCGTTATGGGCATCCAGCAGGGCGTCCATCATGATGGCCGCCTGCTCAAACGTGATCTCGTCATGTTTGACGGCTTTGTTGAGCCGACGCTTCACTGCCTCAAAGTCCTGCGCCTGGACAACGCCCATGGGAATCACGAC
>JANSXP010000059.1 GCA_024742875.1 Planctomycetaceae bacterium
GGAATATACGCCTATCACTGCTGTCTGCTGATCGTCGCGCTGGCAGCACTGATGATTGGGTACGACGGACATCGACCACAGTCACGCCTGATGGCGTTTGGGCTTTTCGCCGGACTGCTGGCCGGCACAATGTGGCTGGAACTGCGTCCAGTCGCTGCGTTCCCCTGGCCCGACTTTCTTTACCAATACCGACTGGGATTTGCCTGGGGTGACCTGAATCCCGGCGGTGACGCTTACTGGACGGGCGTGACACTGATTGGATTGCTGGATGGACTGGTCGGCACGGTAATCGGTTTCTTTGTGGGGCGCGGGATGCAGTTTGCGGTGGGATATCGAGCGTCCGGCGTGGGCACGACTGTCGGCTCAGCTGTGTGTGCGACCCTGACACTCTGTGGTGCATTTTTCGGCTGGCAGGGCGCCGCGATGCTGGCGATTGTCAGCCTGCCTGTGCTCCTGCTGGCCCGGCTGAGCGGACGACTTTTTCCCACCGCCGTGCGGCAACTGCCCCTCGCCGTCTTCCTGACCCTGCTGGCGTTTGTGCTGAGCTGGGCGTATCTGGATCAAAGCCGCTGGATGATCGGCGTCGAGGGATTTACCGGCAGTTCCCTGCTCTGGTGGCAGGACTGGCTGATCGCATTAAGCCTGCTGGCACTGGCCTGCGGCGTAATGGGGATGATGCCATCGTTTCGAGAAGAAGAACTGTCCGCCGCGCTTCGTGCGGCAGCAAACTGCGATTCGAACGCCGCCCCATCGTTTTCTGCAGAGGACGAACTGTCGGGAGTCGAACAGGGTGATCGACGAGGGGGCGCGGAGCAAGAGCGGGGCGCCGCAGCCGGTGAACAGGAATTCGAAGGGCGGCCGCCGGAAGAGGCACGGGAAAGCAAGGGACCTGACACAACGGGGCCCGACTCAATGTCTGGGTGAACACACCAGCGATCACTTCTCGACCGCCGACCTCCCCCGAGTGAGTCAGCAAATGTGCTCAATCTGTGAATACCCCACAGGGGCGGGAAGATGTTCCGACGGTGGCTGGACTATGATCGGCGTCGAGGACAGAGCCCGGGAACTGGTGTTGAGGGCGTCCGCCAGATTACTGCAGAACAGGTAGCGAGAGCATGGGACGGTTGGAAAGTCAGGTCGCCATTGTCACAGGAGCCGGAACAGGTATTGGCCGAGCGGCGGCAAAGATGCTGGCCGCTGAAGGGGCCAGGGTTGTATTGGTCGGACGACGTCAGGAGCCGCTGGATGCTGTCGTGGGAGAAATCACAGGCAGCGGAGGGGAGGCGGTCGCGTATTCGTGCGACCTGATGCAGGGGGAACTGGTCGCCGGCGTCCGCGACTTTGCGATGGAAACCTTCGGGCGTATTGACGTGCTGGTCAACAATGCTGGATTTTCGTCGAAAGTCCGATCGGTCAAGTACGTGCAGCCCGACGAATGGGAGGCCGTGTTTCGGATCAACATTGAAGCTGTCTACCGCCTGACACAGGCCTGTCTGCCGCACATGCTGGAACGTGGCTCCGGGACCGTCATCGTGACATCGTCCATGTCGGCCCTGAAACCGGGCGTACTGGGTGGCTCACCATACTCCGCGGCCAAGGCGGCCTCCCAGAACTTCGCTCACGGACTGAACAGTGAATTGCGCGCCGAAGGCATTCGTGCCACGGCCATCATTCCCGCCGAAGTGGATACGCCCATCCTGAACGGCCGGCCAGCACCCCCGGATAACGAGGCTCGCCGGACCATGATGCAGCCGGAAGACGTAGCGGCCTGCATTCTGGTGGCGGCTACCATGCCACACCGCACAGTGGTCGAAGAGATTGTCGTCGCCCCCACATTTCCTCGGGACATGTCGGCCGAAATGGAAGTCGCGAAGAATACGCGCGCCTAAGTGGCAGCATCCTGGCAATCGACCGGCATCCCGCTGGGTAAGCTGTGGTGACCGCCCGTTGATCATGGATGGCCTGTGGGCTGCGCGTGCCACCAGTCGTTGTGCGTCGCCGGTCGTTGTGCGTCGCCGGTCGTTGCGCGTCGACTGATTCAGTCCCCAATCGGCAGGATCGGCCTGTTTGGTCGTTTGAAATCCGCCCAAAGCAGGGGATGTCAACATGGGGGAAATGTCAATGCGGTCCCTGGTGTATCGGTTAGGCTAAAGAAACAGCTTTTTCCGGTTCGATCCAGAAAGGGAATGGCAACACCCCTGCGCGCAGACTGCGGCTGTGGAACAGCCGGTAGGGCGACGGGCGGCCAGCGTTGTTGACGGGCACGGGCCAGTCCGGATTGAGGTCAGAAAGACCGCTTCACAAAAAGGAATTTGTCGTGAATCACACTCACACCCAGAGCCCGGAAACCCTCTCCGCGACCGCCAGCACTTTTGATCTGCCGGCTGACGGAACGTCGCTATATCGACTGCTCGGCTCTCACGTCACCGAGAGTGGCGTGCAGCTGGGAGTCTGGGCCCCCCACGCGCGCTGTGTATCTGTGATGACGACCGAAGACGACGAACCGACTGCATTGCAGCCTCTGCCATCCAGTTCGGGAGTCTGGTCGGGCCGCGTGCTGTCCATGTCGGCTGGCAGCCGATACCGATACCTGATCGAAACCCACGACGGCGGGACGATTCAAAAGACCGATCCGATGGCCTTTGCTGCCCACGGCGACGTGACGCCGTGGTCCGTTGTCTGCGATCTGCGTAACTTTCAGTGGACCGATGACGACTGGATTCAGCAACGACAGGATCGTGACGAGCAGGCGCCGTTCGCCGTGTATCGCGTGCAGCCGGAAGCATGGCGGTCCGAGTCTTCGGACAGTCCTGAGCAGTACCAGAACTACCGTCAACTGGCCCACATGCTGGCCGACTTCCTTCGCACGGCGGAATACACGCACGTGCAGCTGCTGGCCAGTAACTCGGAGCCTGCGGCGTCGGGCAATCATTCTCCGTTCTTTGCCATCGACAGTCGCATGGGCACTCCGGCCGACTTTCAGTACTTCGTGGACTACCTGCATGCGAAGGGCGTGGGCGTTGTCTGCAACTGGGTACCGTGTGAATTCCCCGCCGGAGTCTATGGGCTAACGCGTTTTGACGGCACAGCGCTGTATGAAGACCAGAGTCAGGCGGAAGCGTTCGATTACTCGCGGCGGGAAGTCTGTGATTTTCTTCTGTCGAGCGCCCGCTTTTGGTGTGACGTCTATCATCTGGACGCCGTGTGTGTTGATGGTGTGGGGACTTTGCTGCAGACAGACACCACCACGGACTCAGGGAATTCGCCGGCGGCCGAGTTTTTTCGCGAGTTCAACGCTGTTCTTCAGGCCGACTTTCCCGGTGTCATCACGGTGGCCGATGATTCGTCCGGCCGCGAAGATGTGGCCCGGCCTGTGCAGGACGGTGGACTCGGGTTTTCGCAGCAGTCAAAGGTCAGCCTGATAGGCGAGACGCTGCGGTTGTTTCGGGAACTGGCCGATCGAGCGTCTGCGGAACACGAAGCTGATCTTCAGCGGCAGCAGGAACTGAATCGTCTGAAACTCGCTCATCAGTCTGAGTTAAAACGGCAGGAAGAACTCCAGCAGCGCTCGGAACTGGAGCAGCAGCGCCTCGAAGAACTGCAGCAACTGCAGCAGGAAGAAGCCGACCGTCAGGCTGCGCTGGCCGAAGAGGTCCGTGTCGAAGAACGGCGACTGCAGGAGATCCGTGAGACACGTCAGCAACAGGCGGATCGGCAGCGGGAGCTTGAAGAACAGGCCGAGCAGGAACTGACACGGCTTGCCGATCTGCAGCGTGAAGGCGAGGAAGAACGACAGCGATACGCTGAAGTGGCCGCCGCGCTGCAGTCGCTGCGGCAGGATGGGGAACGCGCCGAATCCCGACGCCGTGACCTGGAAAATGAGTGCGAGGCGGAACTGCGACGACTGCTCGATTTGAAGAATCAGAGCAGCGAGGTCCTGCAGCAGCAACAGGAACTTCACGCCAGCACACACCAGGAACAGGAGCGTCTGAACGAACTGCGGCAAACAAGCGATGGCGAAGTGGTTCGTCTGGCGCAGCTGCAGCAGGCCTGCGAGGACGAAATCCAGCGTCAGGCCGATCTGGCTGCGGCGTCTGCGGCTGAGCAAAAACGCCTTGAGCAGGCGCAGGCGGATGCGGAACGGGCCGTTTCACAACAGCAGGAGCGGGAAGCGGCCGCCGAGCAGGAACTGCAGCGGTTGCTTGTTCTCAAACGCGAAGGCGATGCCGAACTGGAACGTCGCGCTCAGGTGGAACAGGCCATTGATGAGCAGCAGCGAGAATTGACCGAGCTGCGGGAACTGGGACAGCAGCAGGCGGCTGAACGCGCGGACGTCCAGTCTGCTATCGAGCAGGAGATTCAGCGGTTAAAGGATTTGCGGGCAACGACCGCTGTGGAACAGGAGCGTCTGACAGCGCAGACTCAACAGCAGCAGCAGCAACTGGAGCGTTTGCGTTCGTCCCTTGCCGAACGTGAGGAACAAAAGCGGCAGCTGATTCTGGAGGCAGAAAACGAAAGGCAGACGATCGCTGAGCTGCGCGCCGATGGTGAGGCGGAGATTCAGCGTCAGGCAAGTTTGCAGGATCATGAGCGGGAACGCCTGGAAAAACTCCGGGACGAGTTGGTCGTGCTGGCCGCGCAAAAGGCGGAGTTCGAACAGCTCGCAGCCGCCGAACAACGGCGGTTCGTTGAACTGCGTCAGCAGCAGCAGGACAAACTGCAGCAGCAGGCGGAGCTTTCGGAAACTGAGCTGCAGCGGCTGTCGGCTCTGCAGCGGGAGTGCGCGGCAGAAACAGACCGATTTCACGATCTGGAACGACAGGCGGAAGCAGAGCGGGAACGCTTCGCACTTCTAAAAGCTGACGGCGAGGCGGAACTGCAGCGTCAGGCGGAACGGTCTGAGCGGGAAGTGAACCGGCTGAATCAACTGAAGCAGGAGACGGAGGAATCACACAGACTGCGCGAAGAGCTGCAGCGGCTGCAGCAGGAAGAGCAGGATCTGCTTAATGGTCTGAAGCTTCAGGGCGAGGAAGAGTTGAAACGTCAGGTCGCCGTTTCGGAACACGAGCTGCAGAAACTGGTGGTCGTTCGCGAACAGCAGGAAGAGGAAAGACGTCAGCTGGAGCAGCTGCAACAGGACACCGACGCCCAGTTGAAACAGCTGGCCGAACTGGAAGCCCAGGCTGTCGGCAGGCGTCAGCAGTTTGACGAAGCGCGGCGAGCGGAGGAGCTGGAACTGCAGCACCAGCAGGAAGCGGCGGCCGCCGAGATTGCACGACTGGAACAGCTCAGGGAAACCGTCGATCAGGAATCATCACGCTGCCAGGAACTGGAGGAGCGTGTCGCTGAAGAAGAACGCCGACTTGCCATGGTGCAGCAATCCTGTCTGGAAAAACTGGATCAGCATGCTCAGGTCATGGAAAGTGAACTGCTTCGAATCGACGCCCTGAAGCAGTCCGGCGAGCAGGAAATTCAACGCCTGGCAGGACTGCGTGAGCAGGTGGCCAGTGAAATGAAGCGGCATTCCGAGTTGCAGCAGCAGGCAGAGCAGCAGCGGGAGGCCCTGTCACGCATCGCCGCCGAAACAGAAACCGAGAGACAGCGTCAGCTGGAGCTGGCAGAGCGCGCCGAGAACGAACAGGCCCGTCTGCTGGAACTGCAGCAGCAGGCACAGGCTGAGCGTGACCGCCAGGCGGAACTGGAGGCACGAACCCGGGAGCAGCAACAGCGGATGACCCAGCTGCAGGAAGCGGCGGCGCGCGAAGCACAACGACAGCAGGAAGCCGAAGCGGCGGCTGTCGCGGAAGTGCAGCGACTGGAGGCACTTCGCCTGGACGCCGAGCAGGAGTCACTGCGGCGACAGGAACTTGAACGACAGGTCGAAGCAGAGCAGCGTCGTCTGCAGCGGTTGCAACAGGAGGGAAGCGATGAATCGGCTCGGCACACAAGGCTTCAGTCACGCGCTCAGGAAGAATTGAATCGGCTGGAGCAGCTGCAGAGCGAGTCTCAGGCTGAAGTAGAACGTCAGCTGGAGATTCGTCGACTGGCGGAACTCGAATCGCTGCGACTGGAGGAACTGCGAACTCAGGGGGCCGCCGAACTGCAGCGCCGGGAAGAACTGCAGGCCGCTGCCCAGGCGGAGCTGGAACGCCTGGCGGCCGCCCGTTCAGACGTCGCCGAGCAACAGCGGCAGCAGCAGCTGCTGGCCGAGTCTGCCAGCGAGCAGGAGAAAAAACTGGAACGGCTGCAGACGCTGGAGCTGGAACACGCGGAGCGAGTTGCCCGGCTGGAATCCCAGACAGAGGCGGAGGTGGCGCGTCTTGAGGGGCTGCAGACACAGCTGCAGGACGAACAACGGCGTCGCACAGATCTGCAGTCTGAAGTGGTTGCAGAATCACAGCGGCTCAGTGAATTAAAGCTGCTCAGCGAAACAGAACAGCTGAAACAGCGAGCCATTGAAGAACGCATGCTGGACGAGCTAAGGCGGCTGGAATCGGTCCGCCAGGAACTCACCGAGCAGACGCAGCAAATGGAAGTCCTGCGTGAGCAGTCCCAGCAGGAGCTGTCACGCCTGTCAGAACTGCAACAGCGAAGTGAGCAGCAGCAACAGCGAAAGGCAGAACTGGAGACGCAGGCCGAAGCTGAACTGACTCGGCTCAGTACGCTGCGCCGGGAGGCGGAGCAGGAGCTGATCCGGCAGAGCGATCTGAGCCAGCAGGCCGCAGAGGAGCATCAGGCCATCGTTGACCTGAAAGAGCAGTCGGCAGCTGAGTCCATGCGTCACGCCAGGCTGCAGGAGCAATCGGCCGCGGAGACACAACGACATGCGAAGCTGCAGGCGGCCGCTGAGGCTGAGTCGGCACGCCTGACAACTTTGCAGCAGGCAACGGCGTCCGAATCTTTGAAGCATGCGGAACTGCAGAGAGAAGCGGAGCGAGAAGCTGCGCGAATGGAAATGCTCAGGGCCCAGGACAGTCAGCCATTCGACGCAAATCGCTCACCGACAGAGCCCACGGCGCATCTGCGTCTGGCAGACACTGACTTGACGCAGCCTGATCAAACGCTGGTTCCATCCCCGCTTGATGCGGGCGCGGGCCCGTCGGAACTTTGCCTCAGCTCCAGCGATTCCGAGCAACGAGCGGCTGGTGCTGTCGCCGCTGACCAGGCCGCTGAATCACAGTCCCCTGGTCGAAAGAAACTGCGTATCCACATCTGGGGGAAGAAGGCTGCCTGATACGGGCTGCTGACTGGGGGCGACCGCCTTTGCCGCGCACGCGGGAATGGGCCGCCCACAAAGCAGTCGCTCGCAGACGGAGGTCATCGCACGTGTCACAAAGCCGCTCAGGGCATCCGCCGCTACACGACGTGGTGCTGCCAGAGAGACCTACATCAGTCCACGACGGTTCAGCTCCGCCACCACCTGCTGCACGATGGCCGAAACTTCTGCGCGGTCGCTGGCTGTTGGGGGGGCGGCTGGACATCCGCCCACTGGCTGATCCGTGAAACCGTGGGCCGACAGCAGGCACTGCAGTTCGCTGCTCAACGCTGACAGGTCCGTCTGCTGTTCAGACGACAGAGGCTGCCTGCCCTGCCCCATGTTGAAACCGCGAAGGTTGACGGCCGCCCGGAATCCTTCCGGAAACTCGGCCGAATAGATCATCGTGTCAAACAGCTGAACCAGATCGTATTGAATCTGCCGCGCTGCGTCGATCTGGTGTGATCGAGTGAGATCGTAGAGCCTGCGGGTCAACTCGGGCACGACGCCACTGCTGGCATTCGTACCGCCGTCACATCCCACAAGAATCATGGGCATCAGTGCAGCGTCCCACCCGGTCAGAAACGAAAAGTCCGGTCGGTTGGGACGGACGGCCTGGATCATGCGGATCATGTGCGGGATCTCGCCTGAAGAATCCTTAATGGCAACGATCCGTTCGCACTCTTCTGACAGCCGCTGGATTGTGGGTACGTCAATGGGGCTGGCAAACATGGGGATGTTGTACAGCGTTACGTCAATCGGCGTGTGATCACCGATCTCTTTGAAGTAGGCATAGACACTCGCTGGGCTGAGTTTGTAATAGAATGGCGCCACAATCGCGACGGCTCGAATGCCCAGCGATGCGTAGTACTCACACGCCGACAGCGTTTCACGGACGTTGGCTTCCGCTGCACCCGCCAGAATGGGCACCCGCCCCGCTGTCTGGTCGGCGATGATCGCGACGATGCGCCGCCGTTCTTCGGGTGTAAATCGCGTGAACTCGCCTGTCGAGCCATTCGGGTACAGGCCGTGAACGCCACGTTCAATCAGCCAGTCCACATACCTTCGCAGTTCGCCCTCATTGATGCCGCCATCGGCCGTGTAGGGCACCAGATTGGGCGTGAAGATTCCCTGAAGTCTCTTGTCTGACATATCACCCGTTACCTTCTGATTGCTTTGCTGCAGCGTTGCGGCAGATCATGACGCGTTAGGTTCATGATCGGATTTTGTCCCCAGAAACATGACCGCACCGATGCTGGCGGCCACACTCACAGGCAGGGCGATCCAGACCGGAATGCCAAATCCAATGGGCAGGTAGCCAAACAGGAGGCTGCAGATCGCCATCACGAGGGCATAAGGCACCTGCGTGGTGACGTGCTGCAGATGATCACATCCGGCCGCCGCCGATGAAAGCACGGTCGTGTCGGAAATCGGGGAGCAGTGGTCGCCGAAAATCGCACCCGCCAAAATGGCGCCGATAGTCGCCAGAAACACAGAGGATGAGGACACATCGGCATCGGTGACTCCGAGGATCGCGGTTGCCAGCGGAATAAACAGCGGAATCAGCAGACCCATCGTCGTGAAGGAACTGCCAATGGACACCGCCATACCTCCGGCTGCCAGAAACGCGACCGCCGGCAGAAATTCGGGCCGGACCGAGTCGCCAATCAGGGAGATGATGTATCCAGCGGTGTCCAGTTTGTCGGACCCGCAGATACCGTTGATGGCCCAGGCCAGAACCAGCACGATGATTGCGGGAATCATGGCCATGATGCCGCGGCCCCAGGATTCTGAGGCTTCGCGCAGTTTCATACGACCGATGGTCACCGCTGCCAGCACGGCTGCCGTGGATGACGCCATGGAAGTGATCAGCAGCAGACGATAGGAATCGACGTTCTTCCACCAGTCAGTCGGCGAAGCACGGTAATCCAGATAGAGCAGACCGATCACTGACGTGATGAGTACCAGGATAGGTATGATGGCCGTCCACATCGAGCCACCGAGGGTAGATGGCGTGACCGACTCGGATGATGAAGAGGGGGCAGCATCCGATTCCGGCGGCTGCCAGTTGTTTTCTGCCTTCAGCATCGGTCCGAAGTCTCTGCCGGTGAAGGCCACCACACCGACGAAGATGATGGCCATCAGCGGATAGATCCGATAGGGAATCGTCTGCAGAAACACGTAATTCGAATTGACCGTGAGTTCTGCGGCGTCCAGGCCCAGCTGCACCTGATCAATTTCGAAAGCCGTCCATGTGGACAGCGCGAGACCGGCGATTGGGGCCGCAGTGGCGTCAATCAGAAATGCCAGCTTGGCCCGTGAAATCTTGAGACGATCAGTCAGCGGACGCACGGATCCGCCAATGAGCATGGTATTGGCGTAGTCGTCAAAAAAGACCAGCAGACCGGCCAGCCACGTCAGGACCTGCCCCTTCTTTCGAGAGTTGGCAAAACCTGACAGTCGATCAATCACCGCGTTGGTGCCACCACTGTCATTCATCAGGCTGATCATCGATCCCAGCAGGATCGTAAACAGAATCACGGACGCATGCTCTGCGGAAGCCACCTGATTGACGAACTGAGTGGCCACTTCTCCCACGCCGCCCATGAAATCGAACGTCGTCTGCAGTTGCTCAGGCGTCACACTGTCGCTCGGTGCGACGGGTGTCTGCCCGATGTAGAGCAGCATGCATCCGGTGACAATAGCAATGATCAGGGCGAAATTGACTTCCTTCAGCACCAGGGCCAGCGTGATGGCGACCACCGGTGGGGCCAGTCGCAGCACCGGATAGTCTTCCACGATGGTACGAACGAAAGTCAGTGATTCCTCTTGCATGAGTTGGTCCGGCGGTGGTTCGGTGTCTCGAAGTCGATCTTCGCCTGTGCGATGTTTACCGCATCCTGAGCGATCAGACTACCCCCCGACCCCGGTCAACTGCCAGTGTCGTCAGCTTCCACCGGCAAAATCACGCGAAAGCGATTGCCGTCCTCCAGCGCTTCATGGAGCAGCATTCCATTGTGCATGCGGGCAATTTGCCAGGCATGACACAGACCAAACCCCAGACCACGTCCGGCCTGTCGTCCGGAATAGAACGGGTCAAACAGATGCCGACGCACCACCTCGTCGATTCGGTACCCATTGTCATCAACAGTGACGGCTGCCGCGTATTCCGAAAGCCGACTGACAGTGACCGTGACTTCACCGTCTGATGACTCCAGATCCTGCACGGCCTGGCACGCGTTGGCAATCAGGTGACTGATCAGTGCGGCAATCTGGGTGTCGTCAGCCAGAACGGCCACCACATCGTCAGGTAACCGCAGTCGGCTGCGAATCTGTCCTTCGAATCGGTCGAATGTCTTTGGGAAAGTCGATTCCACGATGGCGTTCAGATCGTGGTCAGAGAATTCCGGTTCCGGCGGACGGGCAAACAGCATCGTGTCGCCGATCATGTCCCGAATTCTCCAGGCCTGCGCTCCGATTGTCTCCAGCGCCTGTTTCTGTTCGGCCGAGTCGCTGCGTTTCAGCAGCAACTGACTTTGCCCAATGATGCTGCCGAGCGGGTTGTTGATCTCATGGCCGGCACCTGCGGCAAACTCGGCCATTGACTCCATATGATCGGCATTTGCCGACGGTCCCGCCAGGGGAGACCACCGCGACAGCAGTTGGCGAGAGAGCTTCTTGACCAGTTCCAGTCGATCTTCTCTGTGGTCCCCGACGGGGTTGCCGTAATTCCCCAGTTCCTCACATCGGGCCACCACGGCACTGAGGTATTCGGGCCACGAAATGACGTCGGTTGGGGCGTCGATCCGGCAGGGGCCGCCGACCTCATCAAACAGATCTTCCGGTCGCAGCAGCGCGGCGATCTGTCCGTTTTCCAACCCCACGTCAATGGTCACTTCACCGCTGTCATCCCGCTGGCCATGCGCCACAATGCAGCGACTGGAAGACACAAAAACGGCCACGGCCACCCGATCCGCTGCAAGAAAATTCAGCCACGCCGCCGCGCAGGCCAGCGCTGCCTCTTCCACCGTGCCGGGACTGATCAGGGCCTGAATGATGTCCAGGTCCCAGTCTTCCTGATCGCCGTGCATGAAATCGCGGTCTGTGGGTTGGGGCTTGTGGCCGGGCATCGTGCTGCAGACCTCGATCGGTCAGAAACAGTCCGGAATCCCTCTGCGGCACGAACAGGAGCGAGTTTGCGGACAAAAAAAAACAGCGGTCGTAAAGACGACCGCCGTGTCGTCGTCAGCAGACCGAGCCGCTGCGACCAATCATCACCTGCCAGACGTGTCGCCTGAAAGGACGAACCCTAGGAAGCGAGTTGCTCGATATCCAGCAGTCGACAAATGCGCTCGATCAGAATGTCCACCTCAAACGGCTTCTGCAGAAACTGGTCCGCGCCGGAATCTTTCAGATCCTGTATCTTGTCCTGTTCCACCATGCCGCTGATGCAGATGATGCGGACATCATCCAGTGCGGAATCACTGCGGACTCGCTGACAGACTTCCTTGCCATTGATGTCAGGCAGCATGACGTCCAGAACGATGATGTCAGGGTGATACTCCTTCACCATCATGCCAGCGTCAAACCCATTGTTGGCAGTGCGGGTCTCAAAGCGACCGTCCGCTTCCAGAGCGTCAACGATCAGTTCGACCAGTTCTTCGTCATCGTCCACGATCAGCGCTTTGCGTTTGCCGCTTTCCAGCGCATCGGTGGGGATGCCATTGTCTTTCATGAATCGGTACAGAATATCCCGCGGTATGCGGCGGAATCGGGATCCGGGGACCCGGAATCCTTTCAGCTGTCCGGAGTCGAAACAGCGAATAATCGTCTGCTGGCTGACCTTGCAGATCTTCGCGGCTTCACCTGTCGTAAAGACTGTCTTCATGCGTCACAATCCGTTCTGTGATTTGCGATGAGCTGCCTTGCGGCAGTTGTGCCGTTCCGACCTGAGTCGGACACCATCCTTGACATGCTACGAACAAGGTAACGGAAAGCGTCCTGCCGCCGGCATTGCAGAGGGGCGTCTTCGAAAACCTTCGAATCTTGCCAAACCGTCTGACCGCCAGTAGTTTCCTTAGCTTACCTGTTCCTCAACCCAACCGATTGTATCTATTCGCAGAAGTCGGTCAACGGGAGTTTGGATGCCCATGCTCCCCGTCTTCTCTGGCTGATGGAATTCAGGAAAAGTTGCCTATTGTGAGACGCATGAGTCGCGGATCCATAACGCAATTTAACGTGCAAGTTGTTGCAGGGATTCGATTTATGTGGCTGTGACAGTGTCCTGGCCGTTTTTCTCCGCAGACTTCAGATACATCATCAGCACAGCGATGTCAGCTGGCGTAATGCCACTGACCCGGCTGGCCTGGCCTAACGTGGCAGGCCCCAGTTTGTCCAGTTTCTCTCGGGCCTCATGGCGTAATTGAGGCACTCCGGCGAAACTGAAGGATTCAGGAATCCGAATACTGTCGACCTTCTGCAGTTTTGCGATCTCTGCTTCCTGGCGTCGAATGTAACCCGCGTACTGCACTTCGACCTGCACATGGTCAATGCATCGCTGTGAGACACCCAACTGAGCGGCGTCCAGACCCATTCCGTACAGATCCTCCCAGGAAACGTCAGGCCGCCGCAGCCACTCTTCCAGCGACTTTCCCTGGTACCGAGTGCTGGCCAGTAGCTGCTCTGTCTGCGCAACTTCACGCTCATAATTCACGAAGCGTTCTCGCCGTTCTGCGCAGACTGTCCCCAGTTCCATGGCCAGTGGCGTCAGTCGGCGATCCGCATTGTCCTGTCGCAGCAGCATGCGGTATTCCGCCCGCGACGTGAACATCCGATAGGGCTCGTCCACGCCTTTCGTCACCAGGTCGTCGATCAGTACTCCCAGGTACGCCTGACTGCGGTTCAGAACAAACGAATCTCGCCCTCCAACTTTCAGGGCCGCATTAATGCCTGCCAGCATGCCCTGCCCGGCCGCTTCTTCGTAACCAGTCGTTCCGTTCAGCTGACCGGCAAAGTAAAGGCCGCCGATTCGTTTGGTCTCCATCGTGGGGTGCAGCTGCGTGGGAGGGGCAAAGTCGTATTCCACGGCGTACCCAAATCGCATGATGTCCGCGCGTTCGAGCCCGGGGATCATCCGAATCATGCGGTCCTGCACGTCACGTGGCAGGCTGGTGGAAATACCGTTGCAGTAGTACTCCAGCGTGTTACGACCTTCCGGCTCCAGAAAAATCTGATGCGAGGATTTGTCGGCAAATCGGACAACCTTGTCTTCGATCGAAGGGCAGTAGCGCGGCCCGGTTGATTCGATCTGCCCGGTGTACATCGGCGCACGCGACAGATTGTCCCGAATAACGTCGTGTACTTCGGGCGTCGTTTCTGTCAGATGACATTCCATCTGAGGCTGCGTGATGGTGTCCGTGAGGTAGGAAAACGGCTGGGGATTGTCGTCGCCTGGCTGGACCTCGCACACAGAGAAGTCGATCGTGCGGCCATTCAGCCGGGCCGGTGTTCCCGTCTTGAATCGCTGCAGTTCAAAGCCCAGCTGCGCCAGTTCTCCTGAGATTCCGTGAGCCGCCTTTTCTCCAGCGCGGCCCCCCTCACTTTGAGACTCGCCCGTGTGCATGATGGCTTTCAGGAACGTCCCCGTTGTCAGCACCACAGCCGGCGCGTGATACACCGTACCTCCTGCGACACGGACTCCGGTGATCTGACCGTCCGTGGTCAGCAGTCCATCCACCATTTCCTGCCGCAGGCTCAGATTTTCCTGCTGTTCCACCCTGTATTTGACCTCAAACTGATACGCCTTCTTATCGGCCTGAGCGCGGGGGCTGTGCATAGCCGGGCCCTTGCCGCTGTTGAGCATCCGAAACTGAATGCCCGTGGCGTCAATCACCTGCCCCATCAGGCCTCCCAGGGCGTCAATCTCCCTGACGATTTGTCCCTTGGCCACTCCCCCAATCGCCGGATTGCAGCTCATGGCACCAACGGTGTCGCAGCTCATCGTCAGCAGCGCCGTGCGAGCTCCCAGTCGGGCCGAGGCCATAGCGGCCTCCACACCGGCGTGACCGGCTCCCACAACGATGACGTCAAATCGATAGTAATCGGCAGACATGTCTTGAAACCAGAATGAAACAAACGAAGTCGCACAGTCTACTGCGACGAACTGCCGCATTCCTGCACCATCGCCGGCTGGCCGTCATTCGCGAACAATTCTGTTGAGAAGTAGCGTTCCATACGATCAGGAAACACGGTCACCGCTACGGCAGCCGCCTTTGCGTGCTGTTCGGCCGCTCTCACAGCCGCCAGATAATTCAGCCCGGAACTGGGACCGACCGGAAAACCGCTGCGAATCAGACCACGCGTGACCTCGATCGCGTCGCCATCGGAAACGTCGATCTCCAGCAATTCGTTCAACTGAGCGGACTCATAAATCCGTGACAGCCCTTCCACGACACCCGGAATGCGGCGACTAAAGCTGCTGCACTCTGCCTCCGTCATCAGGCCCGTGTTGACAGGGCGAGCCAGAACCGGGCGAACCGCACAGCCGCAGTCCTGCAGTCCCCGAGTGACGCCCACCAGCGTGCCGCCAGTGCCAACTCCGCTCACAAAATAGTCGACCTGGTCCACGGGAAGCTGAGTCAGAATTTCCTGGGCCGTCTCCTGCTGATGGGCGGCCGCGTTGTCGTCATTGGAGAACTGCTGCGGCCAGAACGCGGCATGCTTTTCCACCAGTTCCCCCGCCCGAGCGATGGCACCATCAATTCCCAGCTCGCGAGGCGTCAGTTCCACATCAGCGCCGAACGCGGAAATCATCATGATGCGTTCTCGACTGACGCCTTCCGGCATTACGGCCGTAAAACGCAGTCCCAGGCGCGCACACGAAAGTGCCAGCGCGATGCTGGTGGATCCGCTGGATGCCTCCACGACCAATTCTCCCGGCGAAAGACGATTCTGGCGCATGGCTTTGGTCAGAATGTAGCGGGCAATTCGATCCTTCGTCGATCCGCTGGGATTCAGATACTCCAGCTTGCACCAAACGGGTGTGCCAAAGCGTTCGAGCGTCACACAAACCAGTGGGGTCACCAGTCGACTGGCGCAGAACTGGGACATGATACTCATAGTGAATCCTGGTCTAAGTCCATTCGCACTGGTCGTCACAGGCACAGCAGTCGGCAAAGCGACAGTGCCAGCGCAAAGATTAAGCAAACGCTGCTGCTGACAAAACAGCTGCCCCTGGGGCGCGGTGTCCGAGGGAATCCATCGCCCACGCCAGGCGATTGGCTCAGAACAGCCGCGGTCCCTCATCCTGTCCCCCGGAACCCGGCTTCTTCCGAGCGGACGGTGGTTTGTGTCCAACATGCGTCCAGGCATCGTCTGTGATCATGCGGCCCCGTGGTGTCCGCTGCAGCAGACCCTCCCGCAGCAGGTAAGGTTCGATTTCGTCTTCGAGTGTGTCGGCAGGAATATTCATGGTGTGCGCGATGGCCTGCACGCCGGCCGGTCCACCGGCAAACACGGAGATGATCGTCTGGATGTACTGCCGGTCCAGCTCTTCCAGACCGCGTTCGTCGACGCCCTTCATCTTTAACGCCGCTTTCGCGATCTTCAGGCTGATTTTGCCGTCACCGCGAGCGTCGGCAAAGTCGCGCGTCCACCGCAGCCAGTTATTGGCTTTTCGCGGCGTTCCACGCGATCGCAGCGCAATCTCCCGTGCGGCGTCCGCCGTGGTTTCCGTTTTCAACTTTGCCGCGTTTCGCAGCACAATTGTCGTGAGTTCTTCCAGGCTGTAAAAGTTGAGATGTTCACGGGAGACAAAGCGGTCGCGCAGCGGGGCCGTGAGCATGCCGCTGCGTGTGGTTGCTCCGATGACCGTGAACGGCTGCAGCTGCATGTTGATCGTACGGGCATTCAGTCCATCACCCAGCGTGATGTCGACGCGAAAATCCTCCATCGCCGGATAGATAAACTCTTCCACAGCGGGCGGCATGCGATGGATTTCGTCAATGAACAGCACACTCCCCTCGGCCGCATTCGTCAGGTAGGGCAGCAGGTCTTTCGGAGCGCTCAGAGATGGCCCCGCCGTGATCTGAAACTCCGTGCCGAGTTCTTTGGGGATGACGGTGGCCAGCGTTGTCTTGCCCAGTCCCGGTGGTCCGTCCAGCAGGAGATGCCCCAGTGGTTCGCTGCGTTTGCGTGCTGCCTCCAGCAGAATTCGTATGCGTTCCACGACAGCCGACTGTCCAATGACGTCGTCCAGTCGGGAGGGACGCAATTCCTCGTCAGGATCAGGGCCGCCGGAAAACGGTGGGTCGTGACCGCCGCTTCCGTCTCCGCTGTCTCCGCCATGGCCGCCGCCGAATGGTTCGTCATCGTCGGAATGGCGGATGATTGTTTCTCGTGGCATGAGCCTGCTGCTGCTCGCGGTTTGCCGCGCTCTGGAATTCGCGGCAAACGGGTCATCAGGGTTGAGGGGCAGAATCTTTCCCGGCGGCATCGTCTGACGACAATGCGCTGAGTTTGTCCTTCAGCCGACTGATGATGGACTCATCGGCTGTGGAGCTGTCTGATTCTGTCTGCAGCGCTTTTCGAAACGCTGCAGTCGCTTCTTCGTTCCGGCCCAGTGCCAGCTGCACGTCACCAAGGTGCTCCAGCAGGGTGGAATCCTGATACTCCGGATCGGCATTGGCTTTTTTTAGCGCTTCGAGCGCTTTGTCATATTTCTTCAGTTTGAAGTAGACCCAGCCGAGGCTGTCGAGGAATGCGGGGTTTTCCGGCTCCGCGGCGACCGCCATCTCAATCATCTTCGCGGCTTTTTCCAGCTGAATGCCCTGATCGGCATACAGATAGCCAAGGTCGTTATTGACCCCCGGGTCATCGGGCGAATTCGCATATACCTCTTCCAGAATTCGCTGGCCGTTTTCCAGATCTCCGCCCTGCACGTACGAGTTGGAAAGCGAGACACGAGCGCGTCGTGCCGTATCGGCGTCAATGCCCGAGACTTTCAGCACGTCTTCGTACACCGTGGTGGCCTCGTCCCAGCGGCGCAACTGAGACAGCAAAGCTCCCAGCAACATGCCTGAACGTCCCTCAAGACCAGGGTCCTGCTGTGACAGGGTGATGGCCTTCTTCAGGTTGCGTTCGGCGTTTTCGAAATCCTCAGACTGCACCTGAACCCATCCCATCTGGTAGGTCAGCTCCGGGTTGGAGGGCGACATCTGCAGCGCTGTTTCAATCGCTTTGACTGCGCTGGGGTAATTCTCGTTGAAGGCTTCCGCCTGAGACAGGCGATACAGTGCGATCAGCTGTTGCTGAGCACCGATGCCCGGGACCGACAGCAGGTTGCGATACGTGGCGGATGACTCATCGTACTTTTCCTGGAGCAACAGGTTGAAGCCGAGACGCCCCAGCACCTCCACACCCAGACGCGGATCCGGGTTGCGGGCCAAAGTCGCCTTCAGCAGCTTCTCTTCCTGGGATTCGAGCTCAAGATCCTGAGCGATCTGGCTGTAGTAGAATGTGTCCAGCGAGGTCGGTCGCAGGTTTCCGTCGAGTGTGCCAATTGCCTCTTCCACAACGGCAGTAGCAAATTCCGTGCTTTCCAGAATCTCATCTTTCACCGGCATCAGTTCGGCCAGCGAAATACGTGCGCGAATCGATTTGGAGACTTCTTTGATCAGCGACTTTGGGTCCCGATCGGCGACCGCCACACGCACAAGGCCCAGCCTTGCATCGAGGTCCCCTGATTCATCCAGCACTTTGCGAAACAGATCGGCCGCTCCGGCTGTGTCTCCCTGACGGATCAGCTGTTCGCCGATAAACATATTGACAACGCTCTCATCCGGTGAGTCCTCAGCCAGTTTCCGAAGAGTCGGCACAATGCTGTCGCCCTCGTTCTTTGCTCGCAGGATGTCGGACAGCAGCTGGAGCGACTCTTTGCTTCTTTGCTGAGATTCGAAGTAGCGATCGAGGTTGTCTTTCGCCTGCGCCAGATCGTCGGTTCGGTATTGTGCGGTTGCCAGCAGAAGATGGTGGATACCCGGGGCATCCTTCCTGCTGGCCGCCAGACCGGAGAATGCTCGCATGGCCTGTTTGTTGTTGCCGATCTGCAGCATCAACCGGCCGATCGCTT
This sequence comes from Planctomycetaceae bacterium, assembly GCA_024742875.1. Lineage (GTDB taxonomy): Bacteria > Planctomycetota > Planctomycetia > Planctomycetales > Planctomycetaceae > Fuerstiella. The sequence goes on from JANSXP010000059.1 coordinate 18,384, forward strand.
CATACCCACCCTGTTTCTCATTCAGCAGTGCCTGATGCTGCCGAAAGTCCAGTCCGTAGTCTTCGGGCTTGTCGAGAGCATCAAGTACAACGGCATAGCTTTCGGCCGCCTTCTGAAAGGCTTTTGTTCCGCGACTCAATCGGGCGCGCACATTGTGCAGCTGCAGGGCCTGCAGTGATTTGGGCTTCAGGCTTTTTGACGCCAGGCCCTCTTCCACCAGCTGCATGGCTTCGTCGATACGTTCCCGGCTTGTTAGCAGCAATGCGAGCTGCAGCCGCGTCTCGCTGTCACCCGCATCCAGCTTGATGGCTTCCCGCGCCATGCGCTCCGCCTGTTCGACCCGGCCCATGCGCATCAGGAGCAGTGCCTGTGCTTTGACTGGCTCCGGTGCTTTCGGATCCAGCTCGGCCGCTTTCCTGAAGGCCTTCAACGCCTCAGAAATGTCTCCGTCTTTCTGCCTCGCCAGGCCGTCCATGTAAACCGCCATGGATTCGGCTTTTTTGTCCTGCTCATCGCTGTTGGCGGAGGACTTCAATTCGGGGACCGGATCGTCCCCCAGAATCTCAGGTTCGTCCTGCGCCACAACAGGGCGAAACTGTGTCATCCCCGTCAGCAGCAGCCAGAGCAACAGGAGAGATCGACGTGTGAATATTTTCATGACGACAGCCAGTTCAGCGATTGCAGAAATTCAAGCAGGACATGCAGATTGTAGGCACGCCGTGTCGCGGATTCTCGCTGATTCTGCCCCGCATTTGAAGGCTGCAGCTGTTGGGCGCAATTCGATAACGTCCGGAACGGCATTGCCGAAAAGCGGGGGGATTACTTCTTCTTCTTTTTCGCGACCTTCTTTTTTGTCACCTTTTTGGCCGCCTTCTTTTTGGGGCTCGCTTTTTTGGCCGCCTTCTTCCTGGCGGGTGTCGCCTTTTTGGCAGTGGCCTTTTTGGGCGTGGTCGCTTTCTTCTTCGCAGTTTTGCTGGCGGTCCCCTTTTTGGCGGCCGCTTTTTTTGATGCCGCTTTTTTGGTTGCAGCCTTCTTTGTGGTCCCTTTTTTCGCGGCCGCTTTCTTGGTGGCCGCTTTTTTGGTGGCCTTCTTTTTGCGTTTTTTCGGGGCTTTGAGCACGGCCAGACGCTGCTCAACTTTGAGCACGTCAAACTCGCCTTCTTCCTCGTATTCGTCTGTGATCCGATCGGCAAACTTCGGATCCGTGGCGAATTTTCGCAGCAGGCACGTGAAGGCAAATGATTCGGATTTCTTCACGCCGGACTTCAGAAACTCGGTGGCCTCTTCAATCGAGCTGTCAGCAGGGACCAGGCCGAGGTGAATGACAGCGCGGTGCATGCCCGTGTCGAGGGTCACGACATGACTGCCCAGCACCTGCTGCAGAGTAAAGTTCACGACGAATGGGGAGAGGTACTCAATCTTCTTCAGACGCTTTTGGGCTGACTCGACCGTCAGTTTGCCCAGTTTTTCGTACTCGAAGGAGTAGGTGCTCTCGAAGACAAATCGCAGGATCGAACGGATCCGCAGGCCCTTCCAGTCCGCGTTCTTCAGATCGCTGAGCGTGCGTTCCAGTTCTGAAACGCTGCTGACGCGGATCTCATTCAGGTCATAGTAGGACTTCAGCAGGGTCTCAAACGAGGAGACCGCAGAGTCCCAGGGGTTGTCTTCCAGGCAGACGGCGAACAGCATGGTTTCAAGGACCGGCTCCTTGAACTTGGGCAGCGACTTGCCGTATTCCTTTTGCAGAATCGTCGTCAGCTTCTTGCAGGCCGTCGCCTTGTCACTTGCTTTGGTTGATGCAGCCGTTGGCATGTTTGTATTCCTGTGCGTAACCAATTCGATCCTGGGCGCCCGTTGACGGGCCGCCCGCTCATAGACGCCCGTTGAGGCGACCGAGTCCTGGCCGTCTACTCAGAGACTTCTCGTTTGGATGCCTCTCGCTCAGAAGTCCCGTCCTGAGAGGCCCCCTCGTGAGAAGCCGCTGACTGGTCGTTTGGGAGCGGATTCAGAGTCTGTTCCATCGACGGTTCCGGAGATTCCGCAGTGGCCGTCTGTGTTGATTCTTCATCTTCGGCCGGCAGCACTTCACGCAGAATGCGGGAGGCCTCGATCGATTTCTGGACGCCGTGGTCTACTTCAAACTTCAATTCGGGCGTGTATCGAGTCTTGACCCGATCGGCGACTTTTGACTGCAGATAACCACGGGCGGAATTCAATCCGTGCAGCGTTAGTGATTCCTGCTTCTCGTTGCCCATCACGGAAATGCGAACTTTGGCGTACCGCAGATCCGGGCTCACGTCAGCGCCCAGAACGGTAACGTTGCGGATGCGAGGATCGCGAAGCTCCTGCAGAATTGCGGTGCTCACAACTTCGCGTATCACTGATGCCACGCGTGCTGTGCGGCGAGAGGACATAAACCGATTTCCTGTCAGACAAAAGCGTACGCCCCGGGATGAATGCCGGGGGCGAATACCCTGAGGCCAGGCCGACCCCGAGGGCCGGGGAACTAATCCAACGTGCGCTGAATCTCATCGATGCGGAAGGCTTCCAGAAGGTCACCGTCTTTGACGTCATTGAATCCTTCCAGTCGAATTCCGCACTCCATGCCTTCTCGCACTTCTTTGGCGTCGTCTTTTTCACGCTTGAGCGATCCGATCCGATAATCATTCAGTACCGTATTGTCCCGAATGACATGGATGCGGTTATCACGGGAGATCGTGCCATTGAGCATGCGGCACCCGGCGATGGTTCCAAACCGGCTGATGTTGAACGTTCGCAGCACGATCGCACGTCCGGTGGTGACTTCCACCCGTTCCGGACGCAGCAGGCCTTCCAGCGACTGTCGGATCTGCTCGGTGACCTCGTAGATGATGTTATAACGGCGGATCTCAACGCCTTCGCGTTCTGCCAGCTGGGCCGCGCGATCTTCAGCAACCACATGGAAGGCGATAATGATAGCCTGCGAAGCGCTGGCCAGGTAAACGTCACTTTCATTGACGCCACCAACGGCCATGTGAACAAAGCTAATCTGGACTTCCGGATGATCAAACTTATCCAGTTCGCCGCGGATCGCTTCCAGTGAGCCCGGTGTGTCTGCCTTGATAATCAATGGCAGATCCTGAGCCCCTTCACCTTCGCGAGCGAGACTGAGAATGTTCTCCAGAGTGGCCGGCTTGCCGGTGCCGGTGGACAGAGCCATTTCCCGACCTTCATGCTGACGGCTTTCCGCCACGGTTCGCGCTTCTTCGATATCTTTCATTTCAAAGAAGTGCACGCCGGCAGTGGGCACTTCGTCAAGGCCGGCCACCTTGACTGGCATCGACGGCCCAGCCTCCTTGATCGGCTTGCCTTTGTCATCATAGATCGCACGAATGCGACCATAGCTGGTGCCGCACAACACGCTGTCGCCAACACGCAGTGTTCCCTTCTGAACGATCAGCCAGGCGATCACGCCTCGACCCTCGTCACGAAAGGCTTCCAGGCAGACACCCACGGCCCTGCGGTCCGGATTCGCCTTGTACTCCAGCAGTTCGGCTGTCAGCTGCAGCGTTTCCACAAGATTGTCCAGCCCCATGCCGGTTTCACCGGAAGTGCGAACCACTTCGTACTCCCCACCCCATTCGGCGGGGAGAAGGTCATGCTGAGCCAGTTGTTGCAGGGTCTTCTGCTCGTCGACGTCAGGCAGGTCCATCTTGTTCAGTGCGACAACGATCGGCACGCCGGCGCTCTTGGCGTGGCTGATGCATTCTTCCGTCTGAGGCATCACGCCGTCGTCGGCGGCCACCACCAGCACGATGATGTCGGTCACGTTGGCACCGCGAGCACGCATCTCGCCAAACGCCGCGTGACCAGGAGTATCAACGAACGTCAATGCCTGACCTTCGTTCATGACCTGGTAAGCGGCAATATGCTGCGTGATTCCACCAGCTTCTCCGGCCGCCACATTCGCATTACGCAGTCGGTCCACGAGCGTCGTCTTACCGTGGTCGACATGGCCGAGAATCGTAATGATGGGGGGACGCCATTCCAGATCGTCTTCGTGATCTTCTGTGTCCAGAGAGGCCATCAGCTCGGCTTCGACGTCACGACCTCGCTTGATTTCCAGGTCGACACCCAGCTCCATCGCAACTTCAAGGGCGTCTTCTTCAGACAGCTCATCGTTGATCGTGATGATCTGACCAGCTTTGAAGAAGTGTCCGATAATTGACTTGGCCGGGCGTCCGATCGCTTCCGACAGGTTTCGCACGTTGATCGGAAATTCGATCTGTGCGCTCGATTTCAATTCGGCCGCCGGACGGTTGCCTTTGCGGCGTCGTAACTTTTTCTGCTGTCGTTGTTCTTCTCGCGACCGCTGCAGTTCTTTCAGCAGTGATCCCTTACGGGCGCCCTGTCTTCGGCCTCCACCGCCCTGCAGAGCACCGTCATGGTCGGCTTTCGCCTGTTTCAACTGAGCCAGCTGATTGGCCAGAGGACTGTTCACATCGACAATTTTGTCGATGGAAATGTCAGGCTTCATCGCCTTCTCAGAAGACTTTTTGGGCTTCTGTTTGATGGCGGGTGGCTGATACTGCGGAGGGGCGGCGACCAAGGGACGATTGATGGGGCGATCGCGACCGGGGGTCTCCCGCTCTTTGGGCTTATCGGCTGTCGGGCGATCCGGTCCGCCGTCCCGATCTTTAACAGATCCGATCGGCCGCATCTCGCGGACGGGCGCCTTGCGCATCTTATGGATCGGGGAGTTGGGTTTTCTTGGTGACAAAGGCTTTTCTGCTGCCGGAGCGGCCGGCGGTTCGGGTTTCGTTTCTTCGGGTTTTGCGGGCGCTTCCTGGCTTTCCGCGGCGGGCTGACTGACTTCTTCCTCTGCAGGCAGGTTGTCCGTTTCCTCGGCGGCAGTCTGCTCCGGAGCGGGCTCCGTGTCCGTCGGTTTGACGTCGCTGTCAGCGCTCGATTCCACGACAGCCTCTGCCGGCGTTTCTGCAACAGGCTCGGTCACTTCAGATTCGGGCGGATCAATGGCTGGCGTTTCTTCCACCTCACCCTCAGGGGCCGCTTCCGCCGTGTCTCTGGGCGCAGCTTTGGGCAGCACGCGAATGTCACGCATCTTGCCCGTGGAAGGCTCGCGAGTGGGCGCCAGATCTTCAGCGGGTGCCGCCCCGCCGTCTGATCCGGAATCTCGTCCCTTGATGTAATTGACTATCTGGTCGCGCTGCTCCGGTGTGATGGTGGCCAGCGCATTGCGAAGCTGGACTCCTGCCTCATCGCAGAGTCCAAGTAAAACCTTGCTGTCCAGGCCAAGTTCCCTGGCCAGAGCAAAGATACGAATCTTCAAAACAAACACCCCTTCGCCGTGTCCCCAAATTCGTCATGTTCCGGACACGGTTGGTTTGGCTCCGGACTGCCCTTGCGATTCCGGAACCGATGAAATTTAAACTGACATAACCTACGCAATCTTCCGCGATCGATTTGCACGACGCCAGCATTTGCCGGCGGAAGTTATCGTTAAGTTTTAGAAGGTCTCTCTCCTCGGTGATGGCATCATTCGGCCGTGGGTGGCTTCGGTTCTTCTGTTTCGGTCTCGCCCGATGACGGCACTGATGAATCGTCCGTCGGCTCAGCAGCGGAGTCTTCAGTGGCCCCTTCTTCTTCCGTTGCTGACTCGACTGTCTCCGCTGGCTCGGCGGCGGCTTCGGGTTCTGGTGCGGCTTCGGGTTCTGGTGCGGCTTCGGGGGCTGCTGCCGTCTCAGCCGTTGTGGCATCCGGAGCCGGACTCGCCGCTGTTGCCGGACTTGCCGCATCTGTCGCCGTGGCTTCAGCGTCTGCCGACTCTGTCTGACCCTCGGGCTTGGCCGGTGCACTGGCTGCTGGAGCCGTCGGTGGTGGTCCGCCGGGATTCAGTTTGCGAGCTCGGGCGGCCGCAATCTCTTCCTGTTCGATCCGCTCACTTTCCACATCGGCATACGCAATAATCTCGTCGACATCTTCCTGAGACAGTTGGCCCATTTCCATCAGGTCGTCAGGCTCGATCACGGACAGGTCGTCAAACGTGAAGAATCCCTGAGAAACAAGCACTTCGACCAGATCGGCGGGCATCTTGGGGACAACACTGAACTGTTCAATCGAGACGTCCAGTTGCTCGTCCAGCGATTCCTGCGTCATTACGTTGATGTCCCAGCCCACCAGCTTGGAGGCCAGACGCACGTTTTGCCCACGACGCCCGATGGCGAGCGACAACTGATCCTCTCGAACGAGGACGATCACCTTGCCCAGCATGGGGCAGAGAATCACGTCTTCCACTTCCGCTGGCTGCAGTGCATTGGGGACCAGGATCTGCAGGCTGTCGTTCCAGCGAACGATGTCAATCCGCTCGCCATTGAGTTCTTCGACAATGCTGCGGATGCGGGAGCCACGGACACCGACACACGCACCCACGCAGTCGATCGATGTATCGTAAGAGGAGACAGCCACTTTTGATCGGTGTCCTGCCTCACGGGCGATCGACCGCGTCTCAATGATGCGATCGGCGACTTCCGGAATCTCGACCTCAAACAGGCGGCGGACAAAATCTGCGTGGGTTCGTGAGAGGATCACTCGGACTCGCGAGCCCGCCTTCTTGACGTCCAGGACGATGGCGCGAACGCGGTCACCAACGCGATAGGTTTCTTTGTTGATTTGTTCACTGCGCGGCAGGATCGCTTCGACCTTGCCGAGGTTGACGATGACTGTGCCCCGGTCCACACGCGTCACAGCTCCGGTGACCTGCTGGCTGCGCAGTTCCTGAAATTCTTCGTACAGCGAGTCCCGTTCAGCTTCGCGAATTCGCTGAATCATCACCTGTTTGGCGGTCTGTGCCGAAATACGTCCCAGCAGGTCGCCGATCAGTTCCGGCTCCAGATAGGCGCCATCGCACGTGAGGGACGGCTCGCCAGTATCCCGGTCAATTTTGACTTCCAGCACTTCTTCTTCGGAAAAGTGCTTGCGCGCGGCGGACAAAATCGCCTGCTCGATTCCTTCGAACACGATCTCTTTGTCAATTTGCTTGTCGCGATGAATCGCATCGACAATGCGTTTGATTTCGTCGCCGTTCATATATCCCGCAACCGATCTTTTGACCTGACAATAAAAAAAGTGGGATAGAATCCCACTTTTTAGCCGACCCCCAATGAGACCGGCACCTTGCCTGTCAGCCCAAGTCGAAACATCTCTGACAGAGACGTCACCAACTAGATGCATGGAACAGGTTTTCTCAGAACTTAATGCATGTGCATGCCTTTTTCGCCGCGCCGGAGCGTGACAGTTCAGAGTAGTGAGTCCAACCCAACGGGCACTGGCCCGATCAGTGAGCCGGACGATATCGCTGCCCGTTCAAACTGTCAAGTATGAGATCAGGGCGTGCCGGACAATCGCAGCAATCCGTCTCTCCTGAAGCGACTGCCGAAATCGTGCCCGGCCGAACGGGCGGTCAGGAAGGCTTCACTGACTCGCGGGCAACCTGCCGAGCACATTTGTACGCATGTTTAATCGTAAATACGCGGGATTCGATCTGCTCAGCCGTGAAGTATCGGCCTGGTTCGCTCACGGGAAGCCCTGCCAGTGAGAGTGTCAGTGGCAGCAGGTCGAGAAATTCCTTGTACCGGCGTTGCTGGTCAGAAGGATCGGGCATGGTGTGGAGACTTAAGAAACGAAGGCCAGGTCAAATCAACCGCCGGGGCGGCGATGCATGTGCTTTTGGATGATCGCAGCGGCAGAGTCATTCGACTTTTGCTCCTGCGGCTGCTGTCCTCCCCCTGCAGGTGCGGATTCTGCTGCTGGTGGGGCTTCCTTGACGCCGGTTGATGCCGGGTCTGGCAGGGAGACCTCGGCCGCGTCTTCAGCAGCGGGGGCGGCCGGTTCGGGAGTCGGAACTGGAGTCGCCTGCTGTGGGGGCTGCATCGGATATCCCGGTGCAGGCTGTCCCGGCATGCCCTGTGGGTACATTGGCATCTGTCCGGGCATCTGTGGTGGGTAACCAGGGTACCCCTGATACATCGGAGGATACCCCATTTGCTGGGGCATCATGGGCTGGTAAGCCGGTTGGCCGGGCATCATCATTGGGGTTGAGATGATCGTCGTGTCGCCGGAACCCACCTGTGGCATTTGAGGCATCTGTGGCATGCCTGGAGCCGGAGCGGGCGGTGCGGCTTCAGCGGCCGGGGCTTCCGCTGTTGGCGCCGGAACAGGTTCAGGGGCCGGAGCAGCCGCCGTGGTTTCCTGCGCTTCGGCAGCTGCGGCCTCCATTGCAGCCGCCGCCGAAATGGGCGCCATCTCAGCCAGCGTTTCGGTACCCACGATGGCGGTCTCTTCCTGACTCAGTGGCTTTGACTCGGGCGCTTCCGGAGCCGCGTGGCCGTCATTGATCAGGATTTTGAATTCGAGGTTGCCGACCAGCACGAGGTCGTTTGGCTGCAGCACGACTTCTTTGCGAAGGCGGTCCCCGTTGACCATGGTTCCATTTGTGCTGCCAAGGTCGCGAAGGCGAACCGAAAAATCATCCACGGTGAAGATGCAGTGATGGCGACTGACAAGTTCACTGTTGGGCCGCAAATGACAGTCCTGCTCTCGCCCGATAAGAAACTTCTTATGGTTGAGCTTGATCACCTGGCCCGAGTGTTTGCCGCCGATGACGTGGAGTTCGACGCTTAGCATGCTGTTGATTGCTCCTGACGGAAAGGTTTCGCCGGGTGGTCGAGTGCCACGCAGATCGGGTACCTCTCCAGAAATGTACCGATTGACATTAGGCAATTCCAGTAGTTCGCGCTATTCCCTGCTGAACGCACCCTCCTGGCACAACGGGTGTCTTCACGCTTTCTTAAAACGTGAGGAACCGCCGAGTGTCGCTTTTATTTCATCGGAGCTGGAGTGATTTGTAAAGAACTGCAACCCACCTGAGTCGGCAAATTCACTGAATATCGACGGCTGCCACACTCGCTCGGCAATAAGTGTGCACTGATGTTCACACTTGATTCTTTGTTGGCAGAACGGTGATGGCGTCCCTGATGGCGTCCCCCAGGCGGTCCGTCAGCACTGGCTCGCTGACACCGGGAGAGATGTCAAATACTCCAGGGACTTCGGGCAGGAGTTTGGAAGCACGCAGCAGCAGACTGCCGTGCTGCAGGATGGCGCCCTTCCGACGTCGTTGTGCGCTGCCAATGATCTTGTCACTGCCCATGACGACGTCTCTGGGGTCGCCCCGCAAAAAACACAGGAACGGTTCGGCTTCTCGAGGCACGGCCGTGACATCACCCCGCATGTGGCACGGCGCTTTCAGATCGGTGAGCACGTCGATCATTGCCTGATGGACGCGTTCATAGGCCGTGACCGGTTCGCTGCGGAACGGGTGAACGGCCGGCAGTGCGATCGAGTACGTCAGCTCCTGGTCGTGCAGGATGGCGCCACCACCGGTCAGTCGTTTGACCACCGGGCATCCCTGCCATCGCGGCTCCAGCACCGCATCTTTCTGGAAGTAGCCAAGCGAAATTGTCGGCTCAGACCAGCGATAGAGGCGGACGTAGCAACACGACGGATCGCGACTGACAGTATCCAGTAATTCGGCATCGATCCGCATATTCTGCTCACCACTCTGGGGCGCATTTTCGCGGATCAGCTGGCAGTCCATTGCGTTACCAGGCTCACTGGGGATGGAACTGACCTTCGATTTCTGAAATCTTGTCCAGACGCCGCGCGTGCCGTCCGTTCTCGAAGCCGGTCTTGAGCCAGATCTTGATAATTTGATCTGCCAGCTGGTCGCTCAGCTGGTCAGCCGACAGGCACACGACATTGGTGTCGTTGTGCAGCCGACTGTACTCGGCCGTCACACTGTCGTTGCAGTTGGCCGCACGGACGCCGGGAACCTTGTTCGCAGCGATGCACATCCCAATACCTGTTCCGCAGATCAGCACGCCGCGGTCGAATTCTTCCTGAGCGACGGAGTTCGAGACCTGGAACGCATAGTCCGGGTAGTCAACGCTGTCGGTTGAGTCCGGTCCAAAGTCCTGAACTTCGTGGCCAAGGCTTTCAATCAGCTGGTACAGCCGATTTTTCATGTCGAAGCCTCGGTGATCGCTCGCAATACCGATTCTCATTAGGTCTGGGCGTCCTTCTTCAAGAAATCATTCAGAACATCATGCAGACATTCTGAGATCATGTCCGCGCACTGTGCGTAGTCTTCCAGGCTGCCACCGATTGGGTCGATGACATTTCGGTTGTCCCGGCACAGCAGGCGAACTTTGCCCGATAAATCGGGCCGTGCTCTGTCAATCATGTATTTGTGGTCGCCAGTCATCGTCAGCACGATGTCTGACGCTTCCAGCATCGTTTCGTCCAGCTGCTGACTGAGGTGCTGGGAAAGATCGATTCCCCGCTCCTTCAGAACTTTAACCGCGTTGGCCGATGCCGGCTGGCTGTCACCGGCCGCTAGTCCCGCAGACAAAACGTCCACGTTATGGTCCCACAGCTTTTCGGCAGAGCAATCAAAGTGCTGACTGGCCAGGTTTCGGAATATGGCTTCAGCCATGGGGCTTCGGCACGTATTCCCGGTGCACACAAAAAGAAATCTCAATGTAACTTGCGCCCCGTTCGATCCCGAACCCGGTTGTGTTGCTGACAAAACTCCCGCGTATCATGCCGTCAACCGGTCGTGATCTCAAGGGGCGGCCACCCGGAAGGCACGTTTTCGGTCACACGTCCGCAATCGGGAGTCCACTTCCGGCGTTTTGTAAAGTGCTTATTTGTAAAGGTTTACGGAAATTGCCTCCGTGCCCTTTGGTCCCGAGACGGTTTGCAGCAAACTGGCCCGATTCGTTCTGAAAGGCCGTTCACCCCCGTGGTTTCTCCGCAGGCTCCCACACAGATAATCGTCCAACGCCGGCTAGCGGTAGCGGATCTGGTTCCATGATTCGGAAAGGTCGCACAGCTGCTCGACCACCGTCGGCTCTTCGCTGCAGGCAACAACTCCGGGGAACCGCAGCATATCGGCCCGCGTGTCCAGCCACAGGTCGCGGTAATGAACGGGCCGTCGATTGTGGACCCAGACGGCGTCACCCCCCAGCTTTCTGGCGATGTGCATCGAAACGGGGAAGTCATAGATATTCGGCGAGTGGATCAGGGAACCGGTGTACTGTGCGGACGCCATCAGTGGATAGATGCTGCCCTGCATCTCGTCAGACGTGCGTCCCTGAAGACCGATCGCGTCAACCTGACGGGCGCACGAAGTATCCTCCTTTTGGAAACCAATCAGGTAAACGCCGCGACCCGGCTGGCGGTCACCTGTTTGCTGTTCGGGCAGTTGGTCCAGCACCTGGCGGGCTGGGCGGGTGGTGTCGTCGGGGCCGCACTTGAGACAATCAGGGCCAACTTCCACCCACGTGCCGCTGGCGCCCATTTCCGGGGCGAAGACGAGCGAGTAATACGGGGACTGCGCGTCATGAAGATGTACGATGATCGAATACCCGTTGCCCGTGCGATCCCTGTACTGTTTCGTGCCATCAATGGGATCAATGGCGATCGACAGTGAGGCGCGGTCATCAAACAGCCCCATGTCGCCGGTGGCTTCCTCCCCTTCCACCCGGCAGGTCCGCAGCACGGGATCGGCGTCCCGCAGCGCTGCGACGAGCAGTTCCTGAACAGACAAGTCCGCCAGCGTCAGCGCATCCGTGTTGGCGTTACCCGATTCCTTGCCGCCCACACTGATGTCGAAGTGCCGCAGACGTTTGGCGATTGCGCCCCCCCACCGCATCACGGGGGGCAGACAGTCGGCCAGTGCGGCGATAATCTCGTCAAGATGTGCGTGCATCATTTCACTTTCTGGTTCTGACTCATGGGGGAGCTACCGCCCCTGTTGATCGGCGCTCTGACCGCCGGATGACTCGTGTGGCGAATCGTCCTCAAGGAATTCCATAACGGCTGCCGGCACGTCGACGGAACTGACTTTCTGCAGTGCTCGCCAGCCCGGAACCGCGTTGACTTCCAGGACGAATGGCTGGCCGGCGGCGTTATACATCAGGTCCACACCGCAAAACAGACATCCGGTTGCCTCGGCGGCCTGTCGAGCCAGAGACAGCTCCTGTTCGGTCGGCTGCCAGACAGACGCCTTTCCGGATTGCGCGACGTTGGCCCGAAAATCGGCGCCCACGGCCGTGCGTTTCATCGAGCCGAGCAACTGGCCGTCCAGCAGCAGGATTCGCAGGTCTTCGGCCGGGCCGTCAAGAAATCGCTGCAGGTACAGGACCGTGTCGAGGCGTTCGAGTGTTCGAAACGTACGCAGTGCCATTTCCGGATGGCTGACTCGCAGGATACCTCGGCCTTCGGCCCCGAACAGAGGCTTGACCACAATGTCCTGTCCCAGCGTTTCAAAAGCCTCCATTGCGGTTTCGGAATTTTCACAGACGATCGTGTCCGGTACCGGGAGCCCGGCGGCCGCCAGTCTCTGAGTCGTGAGGTACTTGTCGACCGCGCACTCAATGGCCCTGGGCGGATTCAGCACGCGAACTCCCTGTTCCTGGGCCACCGCCAGAAAGTTCATGCGGGTGACGACCTGCTCCAGAGATCCCGGCGGCATGGTGCGCACGATGATTGCGTCCAGCGGCAGGATGTCTGTGCCGTCAACGAGCAGCTGCGTCCGGCCATTGAGGATGGCGGGAGACTGCCCTGGAAACCGCAGTTCGCTGGCCGTGTGTCCGCGTTCCCGCGCCGCCCGGATGAGCCGCTCAACGTACCAGCTGCCTTCATTGCCCAGCACTCCAATATGCATCTGACTGCCCTACAGCCCGAAGGAATCCTGAACGATCTCCGGAGCCGCACTGCCGAATGTGTGACTGTTGCCCGTGGTCAGGTTATGAAACGTCACGATGGCCGGGCTGAACAGAGTCTTGTCCAGACCATAGAAATCGTAGTTGGCCTCTTTGAACAGCGTCAGAAACTTGCGGCCGTGAGATGGTGATGCACTGGAGGGGGTCAGTGGGCCAAATTGCTCGATGACTTCGTCTTCGCAGTCGACCCACAGGTGGACCTGACCGGCGTAGAGAATCGCGTCGTTGGTGCGGCCGATCCCCGTCAGATCATCTTTGGCCACCGGAGGCAGTGGAACGGTGCCGTAGCCGCTTTGAACGGTCTCGATGGGGAAGTCAATCTCATGCAGCTTGTGCAGCGCTGTTTCCACGGAGCGGGCCACCACCTGAATGTTGCCAGCCTGTGAGGCAGTGGGCGCGACAGCCAGCATCAGCGCACGATCTTCTCCCAGTTGCTGTTGCAGTTGCTCCAGCACTGCAGCATCCGGCAGCGCACCACTTTCCAGAACCCCCACGCATTCAGACGCTTCTTCGCGAACGGGCATCTCCTGGAAAATCTGCTCGCTGGACAGCGTGGCCCGCATGGGGCCGGATCCCATCGCAAAGTAGTTATCTACCGACACTTTCCACCCGGCGTACTGCGATTGCAGGCAGGCTCTGACCGGGTGGTCTGTTCTGACTACCACCGCGGGAGCTCCACCGCAGGTTTGCAGTTCCACCGTGCCCAGTCCTGACAAACAGACCTCTGCCAGCATGCGTCCCGCTTCCAGTCCACCAGCAGTGCTGACACCAAAATCCGCCACTGTGCAAGAGCCGAGGGTTGTAAAGTCGATCTTCAGTTCATCCGCACGCGCGATGCAGTCGCGCAGGATTCGGGCGGCTCTCTGGTTCAGGCTGGTCATCGTTTCCGGTCGGTCAGAATCCACAATTTGCGAAGGAGATGCGGGAGGCAGACGGTCGTGCCGCGTCTGGCTGGCGATTCTAGCTGTGATTGGCTGCAATATCCCGTCAGCGGAACGTGCAGATGCAGTTTTCTCTGTTCGTCTGCGGTTCGGTGCGTCAGTCATCAGGAGATTCTGTGACAACAGTTGCTTATCTTTGGGCCTTGATATTGCCCCTTCTCAGCAGCGGGGCAGACGTGGCGGCAGATGATCCGGATGGCCGGCCCAATGTCGTAATCGTGATGGTGGATGATATGGGCTGGGGGGACGCCGGGTGTTTTGGCGGGACGCTCTACGACACACCCCATCTTGATCGCATGGCAGCGGGCGGTATGCGCTGGACTGACTTCCATTCCAGCGGCTGCGTCTGTTCTCCCACACGGGCCGGACTGCTGACCGGTCGCTATCAGCAGCGCGCGGGGATTCCCGGGGTGGTGTATGCGGCGTCTGCCAAAAATCGGCATCACGGTTTGCAGCATCAGGAAGTCACGCTGGCGGAACTTTTGCGTGCAGCCGGCTATCAGACGGCCATGTTCGGCAAATGGCATCTGGGCTACGAGCCGCAGTACAACCCGGTCACGCACGGTTTCGATCAGTTCACTGGCTATGTCAGTGGCAACGTGGACTTCCACGCGCACATCGATGGGGCGGGTGTGTTTGACTGGTGGCAGGGACAGCAGCCTCACCATGAAGTGGGCTACACAACGCATCTGATCACGCGTCACACGTGTGACTACCTGCGACAGGCGGCCGCCAGTGATCGACCTTTTTTCGTCTACGTCGCTCACGAAGCGCCGCACGATCCCTACCAGGCTCCGGAAGATCGTCCCGTGCGTCGGCTGGGAAGCGGCAAGCCAATCTGGAATCATCGGGAGCCACAGCATGCCGCCACAGCGTATGCCCGCATGATTGAGGAAATGGACGAGGGCCTGGGAGACATTTTTCGCACTTTGCGGCAGTTGCAGATCGAACGTCAAACGCTCGTCGTTTTTCTGTCAGACAACGGGGCGACCGGACCTGGATCATGCGGCGGACTATACGGCATGAAGGGGACACTGTGGGAAGGCGGCCATCGTGTGCCGGCCGTTTTTCACTGGCCTGGCAAAATTCCGGCCGGCTCCACCAGTCACGCCCTGGCCTCCTCCATTGATCTGATGCCGACTGTGCTGGATCTGGCTGGCATTCGCCCTCCCGCTGGACATCTGCTGGATGGTCTGAGCCTGGCGGATCAACTTTGCGGCGAGGCAAAGATGAAGCCACGGAAGATGTTCTGGCAGTACGGCAAAGCGCTGGCGATGCGTGATGGCGACTGGAAACTCGTTCTGGAAGGCGGAAAGCCCATCGCCGACAAAGCGGGGCTGCGTCCGCATATTCACTGGGAGGCACCGAACGATGGCAGAGAGACGCTGGCCCTGTTTGACCTGGCAGACGATCGATTTGAAGCCAGCAACCTGGCCGAACGACATCCGTCGCGTGTGGCCGCAATGAGGCAGGAACTCACGGTCTGGTACGAACAGGTTCAGGCATCGGCGACACGTCAGCCGAAGTCCGCCTCCGGGGAAACGAAACCGTAGGCGGGCGGAGTTGTCGCTTCGTGTCTGGTGGGCCGGTTTGTGGTGCCGAAATTCTGGTGCCGGAATAACTGGCCCCACGTTTATGGAGCCGGCTCATTCAGGCCTGATCATCGCAGGCGATCGGCGCCCAGTGTGCCTGTCAGTTCCTGCAGGTATTGCGACGCAGACACCCGATCCAGCTGGGCTTTGGCGTGGGCCAGACGACCAACCAGTCTGAGACGATTCGCGTCAGGCTCTGTGCCGGGCCGACTCAGATACTGCTCCAGACTGGCGACATGTCGCTGCCACAATTCACGATCACGCTGGCGGCGTTCTTTGAGGCGTTCCGCGTACCACTCTGACTGCAGCATGTTCTTCAGTGTGAACATTTCCCGGATCGCAGGCGACGTAATGTCTTCGCCCTTGTAGCTGCCTTCTGCCATGATGTGCAGCAAGGCTCGCAGTGGAGGACACGCCAGATCGATTGACCCGTCTTTCAGGTACAGACGAGCCACTCGTTCCTGCGCTTCCGTGATGTGCAGAATGCCGTCGGCAAAGGCCGCTTCGTCCTGGGTTTCCGGTCGCAAAATCGCGCGGTCGAACACCTTGCTCGGATTGTCAAACACGCGCCCGGCAAAGCGACGGATAAAGCGGGACGTAATACGATATCCCAGACGGCTGGCGAGGATCTTTCGTCCGTCGTATTCGAAGTCATCCAGTTTTTCGAGCAGGTTCTCGGAAATCAGGAATTGGGGGTCGCGTTCTTCGGCGGTCAGCCGGCACCAGATTTCCGGGATCAGCAGACTGATGTCGTGGTCGACACGCACGTTGGAGCCGATGTGTCCGGCCGGCGTGGAGAAACCGTCCAGTTCCGTCAGCAGATAGCTGACCAGAGCGGCATTCAGATCGGTAATTGGCAGTAGTGCGTTGAACGGGCCCTTCGTCAAAGCGCCTTCGCTGCCGGCTCCCGTCGTTGAGGGGCTCTTGCCGGTCAGGGCGCTGACAAAGTCCATGAACAGTTCGGGCAACTCCTGGTAGTGGATCGGGTTGTAGACGGCCAGCGGGCGAATGCCATTCTGGTAGTCGGCTGGATTGTTGCGACGCCCCAGCAGGACGGCATTGACCGGCTGATGCACGGCTTTGCCATCCGGCACGGCACGATGCAGTCGCACGCCCATTTCCGCCACATATCGGTTAAATGGTCGCACCAGATCCGGTCGCGTCTGCAGGTAGCGAGGGTTCTTGCTGGGCTTGCCGTCGATCATGCGTGGTGTTGCAGAACACACCACGTAACCCTGGTCAGCTTCGTGGGCTTCCAGCAGCAGGGTCTGCATGGGGGCGGTGAACTGGCTCAGGTCGACCGGTCGATCACAGATCTCCAGAATCTGCTGACGCGACAGCGGCTCGAAGTTCACAATGAAGTTGTCATCCCTTGCCAGGTCTTCTTCCGTCTGTTTGTCCAGACCGCGATGAATGGCATCGTCCGGGCGCTGGAACAGTCTAAACTCGCAGTTCTGTGTGAACTTCAGGCTGTGTGTTTTTGGCTGCGTGCTGCTCAGGTTTTCCACCTGATCGTATGGCACCACAACCGAAGCGCTGATGTCGTCTTCGGTCTGGACCTTCTGCGCGGGAGCAAAGTCCTGCCGCAGCTTGTATGTGCGCCATGTGTTTTCGCCAAGCAACCCAACACGCAGATAGGTGCCCACCAGTTTGCGTTCGCCGTACTTCAGTTCATGACCGGGGTGTCCGTTGACGATGTCGACCGTGAAATCTTTGCGCCAGTCCGACTTCTCATTGCCACGATGCATTCGCTTGATGATGAAGACGATGGCGTAGATGTATCCTGGAATGGACTCCAGCCACTGGTTGTATTCATCCGTGTAGTCAACAGACGGCGTCAGCAGTTTGATGACACTGCCCAGTGAGCGGGACGGATCAAGCACTTTGCGAGACGGCATGGCGGCGTAGTCCGGACGCACACTGCCTGATTCACTCCAGCGGTCTGAGTAGTCCCGATCAAAGATCTGCTGCACCAGATCGAGGTCTTTTTCGTTATCGGCCACGAAGATGGGGCCGTGCAGCAGGTAGTCCGCGATGGATTTGCTGATCTCGCTCTTGCCACCACCGCTCACGGTGCACGGCTTGTGGCAGAAAACGCCTTCGCCCAGTGTGCCAATCAGCCGCCAGGAGGGCGCGGCCGAGTGTTTTTCCAGTCGGAACTTGTAGCCCGACGGGGTCATGTACGTGTTTTCCGGCCGCAGGGGAATGGCGATTTCCTCGCCCTCATGTTTCCACTTCACCTGCTGGTCATGCACATTGGCAACGCAGTTCTCCGGGACATAGATCAGATTGGGGAATTGGCGGTCGATGCCGTATCCCTCATTCTGAATCGTCATGTAGTTGGAGTAATCCCGCGCTACGTCAGCAAAGGTGCGGTCGTTGTAGCGTCGGCTGTTGGCCACAAACTCATCGCCCAGACTGAAGCTGGCGAATGCCAGTGCGCCTCCGGCGTGTTCTTCTTCCAGGTTGCCCGCCAGATTGGACGCGTAACTGAGCTGCGTTTTGACTTCTTTCTTGCAGTAGCCAAAATAGTTGTCCGCAATCAGCGTCACAATCACACCTTCTTCGGTGCGGCAGGTCAGCTTAAATGGCGTGCCGTCGTTGTACTTCTCGTCCTCCGAAGACCAGCACATGCCGTCGCGTTTCTGGCGATCTGTCGCTTCATCAACGTGGGGCAGTCCCAGTTCTTTCTTGGTCAGGTCCGTCAGGTGAGGCGCCAGAATCACGCAGCCCGTGTGTCCGCTCCAGTGCACAACATCCAGCGCGGCGTCGTTTTCCGGCAGGAACGGATCTCCTCCGTTGCCGAAAATGGACTCGACAAAATCCAAGTTGCTTACCAGCGAACCAGGCACAACAAAACGCACCTCGATGCTCTGCTCTTCGCACACGCCCTGCACTTCCGGGCACAGCAGCGGTCGCAGCAGCAAAGAGACGAAGCATGACGCTTTTTCGGTTTGATCTGATGTGAACGGCAGCTGCAGAGATTCCGCTGGTGGGTTCATTGCCGACTGAAACAGGCGCGCAAACGTGATCCGCGGGACCGCCTTCTTGTCCTGTGGGATGGGCAGACCGCCTTCCGTCACATGGAACGTGCCGCTGGTGGTGCGGCGGTCGTTGCGGGGGTTGTGCAGCACGCCATTGTGTACGCGGTATGAGTCCACCAGATGATTGTGAAACTCATCGCCGTCGATCGGCAGCGACAGTTCTCGAGCAATGCCATGTCGGTCCAGCACAATGGTGCTGTCAGGAAGTTGCAGAGAACCGGAGTCCACAACGCCGGTGAAGTGTTTTTCGAGGAACGCTTCGATCCTCTGGTCAACCGGACAGCGCAGGGCGTCGAGCTGCTGGAGACGATGGCGATAAGTCTGCAGAATCCGATCGGCACCCAGCGGATCAGCAGTCCGCAGGGATGCGGGAACAGGCTGGCCGGCGGCGATCAGCTTCAACGCAATATAGTGGAGGATGTCGTCCCGACTCTGACTGCGTTCTTCTTTGGAACGGGCGGGAACAAATCCAATCGATTCTTCGAGATTTCTGGGTGTCATAACTTCCTGCAGTTGCGACAGGGGGCGTCGCACAAATGGGCCGACGGCGAATGCCTGTACGATCTCTACTATTGCGACCGTCTGTTCGATTGCAATGTGAGGCCAGAGGCAAGTCCCAATTAACGATGTTTGTCGAAGGTCAGGGGCGTCCAGGCACCCCTCCTGAGAATCCCGATTCCCAGACTGCCAGTCGTCATGCTCTAAGATCCTTTTCGCACGGGGAGAGTCCGGAGGATCGCGCTGGATGACTGAATTTTTGGCTGTCAGGGACGTCTGGTCGGAAAAACGACGGATTGGCGTTTTCCGATTCCGTTAGTTTACACTGCAGCTGTCGCCGGCCTGTGATCTATGCCGTGGGACAAAACTGCCGTCACCAGCACGTGTCAAATTTTCATCCAAAGCGGAATGCGCCCATGAATCAGGCTATCGTTGACCCGGCCGAACTTCGTCGATTTGCCCAGCTGCTGCGTCGCTTCAATGAAGAAATCAACGGGATGACGGCCAGTGTGTCCGGTCAGCTGTCAGCGCTCGGGCAGACCTGGCGCGACAAAGAACACCTGAAGTTTTCCGAAGACTTTGGTCAGAACATGAAATCGCTGTCACGATTTGTCGAGAGCAACGAGTCGTACATTCCCTATCTGATGCGCAAGGCCCAGTTGATTGAAGAGTATCTGCAGCAGCAGTAGCCGCAGCTCTGCCCCACCATCTCACTGGAATCACTATGTCCGATTCTGCTCAGGTCAAGTCGATCGAAGCGCTGCACTATTTTCGTGCGGCCGTTGTGAAGTTTCAGGAAACTGCGCGGCAAAGCGTCACCTCGCTGGAGGTGGAGTTGCTGAAGATCATGGGCTGGCTTGAACGTGACCGGCCGAACTTCTGGAAAAGGGAAATTGAAACCTGCTATCGTGAGATGGGCGAAGCACGCGTTCGTCTGCACAAATGCCGCATGCGACGCGTGGGCGATTTTCGTCCGACGTGTTTCGAAGAGCAGAAAGACCTGGAGAAAGCCAAAAAGGATCTGGAATTCGCGCAAAAGCAAATCCCGGTGGTCAAGTACTGGAACGTCCTTGCCCAGCAGGAAGCCAATGAATACCACGGCCGGTCTTCCCAGCTGACGCAGATGCTCGAACGGGACGTGCCCGAACTGCTGGCGTTGATGCATCATGCCATCGATCGACTGGAAGCGTACAACGCCGTGCAGGTGCCGGAAGCCGCCACGCCGGCGCCCCCATCACTCTCACCGGAAGATGGTCCAGCCGATTCCGCGCAGTCCCCTCTCGACCAGTCGCAGGCGGCTCCGCACGACCAGGAACAACGATCCGCCCCCACATCCGCTGAACGGTCCGCCACTCGCGAGGATCTGCCATGAGAAATGCCGACTTCCATTCTCCCATGTCCCGCCTCAATGACGCCATGCTGCAGCTGGAGGCCGCCTGGCGAGATGTGCAGGAGCACTGGTCCGACGGAGTTGCGCAGAAGGTGGAGGACGACTATCTGGTCCCCCTGCACTCGCAGGTGCAGGCGATGAACGGCACCGTGGAGAAACTGTCGTCTGTCCTGACAAAAGCCGAACGAGCGTGCATGCATCCGCGTGAACACGGCCCGATTCTGTAATACCTGCGTACTCGCTTTCGGACAGTCACAGTGGTCGGTTTTGCCACAAAGCATCCGAGTGGCAATGACCGTCCCGCAAAGGGCCCCACGGGGAACGCTCTTGTGACCGCTTTGTACTGGAATTGGGCGAATCGCTGCGAATTCGCTACGGAAGATCTCCTGGCGAAATCGTTTAGCATACAGACCAGAAGCCGGCGCTCATGCGCCTGTTCGCCAACACGACGGGAATCCGTTTCATGTCATCACACCAGATCCATCTTGGCCTGCAGCTGGAGTCCGCCCAGAGGCAGGTTGCGCTGTGCCGCGATCAACAGACCGCCCTCTCTCAGACGCATGCCGACATCGAGGAACTGCACGCGCGACACCGTGAACAACTGACACAGATTCAGCATGAATGTGAGGTCGATCGTGATGCGGCCCTCCAGCAGGCCAAATCGCACGCTCAGGCCGCTCTGGACACCAACCGGGTGGATGCCGAAACCCTGTTGGCCTCGGTGCAGCATCACTTCGAACAGTCCGGTCGGCAGCTTCGGGATCAGTTGAATTCCGAATTGTCGCGACTGGAAGAACAGCGCAAAAGTGAAACGTGGATTCTGCAGTCGGTGCTGGATGAACAGGCGACTGATGGTCCCATTGCACAGTTTGAGCGGGAAGCCGAATCCTTTGTCACCCAGAAGTCATTTCTGGATGACAGGTTTCAGCTGCTGGATGAGCAGCTGGCACTCGGCGGGAAGTATCTGGAAGAGTGTCACGCGGCCGAAGATGTGGTCTATCCTGAGCCACAGGTTTCCGAGCAGTCTCGAATGGCCCTGCAGGATTTTTCTGTCGAACAGGTGGACGCCGCGCTGTCAGAGTTTGGCGAACTGCGCAAGCTGCATTCGCCACACTGGGTGCGCGGATTTCGTCTGTGGGCCTTCAGTGTTCTGGCCTTTGTGATTCTCTGGATCCCCATCATTGCTGTGAAAGCGGACCTGCTGCAGTTTATGAATCCGGAAATCAGCAATCCGGACTGGCAGTGGGCCGGCGTGGCCGCCCTGATTGCCGTGGCTGTCGTGTTTCTGCTGGCGCTCACAATCCTGCTGACGACCCAGGGGAAACTGCGCGGTCGATTTCGCAGCGCTTTGCAGCACATCAGCAATGCCAATCGCGCGCGACAGGTGTGGGAACAGAAAAGTCAGAAACGCATCGACAAGCTGGATGACGCGGCCACCAAATGGCAGCAGCAGGTGGAGGCAGATCGTCAGCAGAAGACGCAGCGTGTGAACGCGGAAATTGACGCGCAGGTTCGCACACTGCGAATGGACTCCGAAGCCCGCAGCACGGCACTCACGCAGGAGTTCACGCAGCGGACGCAGGAATGTGAGACCCAGCGTGCCACCATGGAAAACGAAATCTACGCGTGGCAGGAATCTCAGCTGCAGACGGCTCGCGATCAGTATTCCAGCCGTCTGGCGATGCGGACGGCGGAGTGCGAACAGAAGTTTCAGCAGGCTGTCGAGGCTCAGATCCGGCAGGCCAGCCAGATTCTGACCGAGTGGAATGCGACGGTCGGGGAACTGCGTCAGCTTAGTCGGGCCTCGTCAGAACTGGCGGCCGCCAGTCGCCGGTGGCCTCAGGGGACCTGGCAGCTGCCGGAAGACATGCCCTCCTGTGTGTCTGTCGGCGATCTGCTCATCACGGCCCCATCCCCGCCATCGTCCATTGAACAAACCACCCATTCCAATCTGTGCGTGGAGATGCCGGCCGTGCTGCCGTTTCCACAGGAGACAGCCATGCTCGTCGAGCATGATTCGGCGGGGCGTGAGGTGGCGTTGAGCTTTCTGCGGCGACAGATTCTGAAACTGTTGACCATCATTCCTGCCGGCCGCATTCGTCTGACCCTGATTGATCCGGTCGGACTGGGGCAGAGCTTTGCCGCCATGATGCACCTGGCGGATTTTGACGAGCTGCTGATCAGCACCCGCATCTGGACCGATGCGACGCAGATCCGTGAGCAACTGCAGCGCGTAACCGAACACATGGAGAACATCTTTCAGACCTACCTGCGAAGTCAGTTTCACTCCATCGAAGAGTACAATGCGTCGGCCGGTGAAGTGGCGGAGCCCTACCACTTTGTGGTGGTGGCCGGATTTCCGACGGCATTCACGGAAGAGTCGGCCCGTCACCTGTCATCCATTCTGACCAGTGGTTCCCGCTGTGGTGTACGTGCGCTGGTGTCCTGGAATCCGGCGGTCGCTTCGCCACCCTCTTTTGATGAAGATGACCTGAGAAATCACTGTCAGCGTTTTGTGGTTCGCGACGGCACGGTGCAGCCACATCAGACGCTCTCGCAGGATGTCCTGTTCGAAGAATATCGGGAACCTCGCGCGGAGCAGTATGTGCAGCTGGTGCGGGAAGCCGGTGAGCAGTCCAAAGATGCCCGCCGTGTGGAGGTGTCCTTTGCCAGAGTGGCACCTCGACCGGACGAAATCTGGTCCCAGTCGAGTGCGGATGGAATCGATCTGCCCATCGGACGCGCGGGGGCAGCGCGTCTGCAGTTTCTGCGTCTGGGGCGAGGGACGTCCCAGCACGTGCTGATTGCCGGCAAAACCGGATCCGGCAAGTCGACGTTTCTGCACATTCTGATTACCAATATGGCGATGCACTACAGCCCGGACGAAGTGCAGTTTTACCTGATTGACTTCAAAAAGGGGGTCGAGTTTCGCACCTATGCCGCTCACCAGCTGCCGCACGCCAAAGTGGTTGCCATTGAAAGTGATCGCGAATTTGGCCTGAGTGTGCTGGAGCGACTGGATGAGATCCTGCAGGAACGCGGCGAGTTGTTTCGTGATCGGGGCGTTCAGGACGTGCCCGGTTTTCGCGACGCGTTTCCGGATGAGCCCATGCCGCGGCTGATGCTGCTGATCGACGAATTTCAGGAGTTCTTTGTGGCCGAAGACCGTGTGTCCACGCGGGCTTCGCTGCTGCTGGACCGACTCGTGCGACAGGGGCGTGCTTTCGGGATCCACGTGCTGCTGGGTTCACAGACACTGGGTGGCGCTTACTCGCTGGCACGCAGCACGATGGGACAGATTGCCGTGCGAATTGCGCTGCAGTGCAGTGAGAACGACGCCCATCTGATTCTCAGCGAAGACAATTCGGCCGCCCGTCTGCTGACTCGACCGGGCGAAGCCATCTACAACGACGCCAACGGCATGACTCAGGGCAATCATCAGTTTCAGATTGCCTGGCTGGATGAGCCCAAACGCGAAGAGTCTATTGGCCTGCTGCAGGGCCGCTGGGACTCGCAGGACAGCATGATTGTCTTTGACGGCAACGCGGCACCTTCTGTCGAGCTGTGTGCCCCACTGACTGCCGCGGTGACCGCCGCGCCGGATGCCACTCGAAAGCCGGCGGAAGCTGTGACCGTGTGGCTGGGAGAGCCGGTGGCCATCGCCGCGCCCAGCCACATTGAGCTGCGACGTGCCAGCGGACAGAACATACTGATTGTGGGGCAGGATGCGGCCGCAGCCGATGCCCTGCTGGCGTGTGCCGTGATTTCTGCCGGCTGGCGACCGCGAGAAAACTCAGAGCATGGGACGGGCTTCGAAATCAGTCTGCTGCATGACGGGCGTGATGTGGATTCTGTCACTCAGTTTCGGACTCTGCGGCAGCAAACCGGCATCGGAGGGTTTGACGTTCGGGAGGCGACCGACTGCGACGCGCTGGTGTCTCGACTGCACGACGAACTGGAAGCCCGGGAGGCGGACGCGGAACGTGCGACGCAGCGGGAGAAACTTCTGATCGTTCGTAACATCGGACAGTATCGCAGTCTGCGAAAGGATGAAGATGACTTCGGCCTGGGCGGGTTTGGTGAACCCAAAGAGGTCACCATCGCCAACAAATTTGGGGAGCTGCTCAAACGCGGACCACTGGTTGGACTGCATGTGATCGTGTGGTCAGACACCTTCAACACGGCCGTTCGCTGGTTGTCCAACTCGATGCTGCGAGAGTTTGAGAACCGCATTGCCTTCCGTATGAACCAGACAGATTCGGCCAGCCTGGTGGATTCTCCGGTGGCCGCCGGCCTGGGACAGGGACGCGCCCTGGTCTATCGCGATCAGCTGGGAGCGATCGAAAAATTCCGACCGTTTGCCTGGCCGTCGCAGGGCTGGATTGATCAGATCAACGGCGAGTTTGACGATCGCACGAACGGCCTGGATCTGGATTCGCTGACGATTGAGTAGTCGGCTGAAAAAGTAGCGGCCACGTCGGTTGCCGCATCGATTGCCGTCCTGCCTGCCGTGTCAACCTCATCGGACAGCCACCATCCGT
The DNA here is from genome assembly GCA_024742875.1 of Planctomycetaceae bacterium. GTDB lineage: Bacteria > Planctomycetota > Planctomycetia > Planctomycetales > Planctomycetaceae > Fuerstiella. The sequence continues at coordinate 43,232 of JANSXP010000059.1, forward strand.
CGGTCGGCGTGTCGGCGTCAGCGCACTGGCTGACAGCCGCGTTCGGGAGCATGCGTCAGGCGTCGGCGGCCGACTTCAGGTCCTCTTCTTCCATCACGCCAATAAACGGCAGGTGTCGATATTCGTCGTTGTAGTCCAGGCCGTAGCCCACAACGAATTCGTCCGGGATTTTGAAGCCAAAAAAATCGGGTTCCAGTGCGACCTGAGTTCGGGCCGTTTTCCACAGCAGCACGGCCGATTTGACGCTGGCAGGCTCAAATTCCTGCACGGCTTCGTACAGCCCCACCATGGTGTTTCCCGTGTCGAAGATGTCATCCAGAATGACAACGTCCCGACCTTTGAGATCCGGTACCAGGGCGCTGTTGATCGTCAGCTGAC
>JANSXP010000162.1 GCA_024742875.1 Planctomycetaceae bacterium
GCCGGCATGGTGGCGTTCTATCACCAGATCCCATTCTGCCACGTGGAAGCGGGACTTCGCACTGATTCAGTCTCTTCCCCATTCCCCGAAGAGATCAATCGGCGGATCTGCACGCTGACAGCTTCCATTCACTGCTGTCCCACAGAAAACGCCAGACACAACCTGACAGCCGCAGAGGGATCAGTGGCCGTTACAGGCAACACTGTTGTCGATGCTCTGAAGATGGTGCCCACAGAGCCCCCAGCGGGCCGGCTGGTGCTTGTGACGTGCCACCGTCGAGAGAATCAACGCGGCGGCCTGGCGAGGATCCGCGCCGCAGTAGAGCAACTGGCCGACAGATTCGCCGGAATTGAGTTCTTGTGGATCAGCCACCCGAATTACACGCAGCAGCTCACAGGCTTGCCTGAGAACGTCTCGGTGCTTGAGCCTGTTGGTTACGCGGAGAGCATTCAATTGATCAACCGCGCGGAGCTGGTGATGACCGATTCTGGCGGGATCACCGAGGAAGCGGTGAGCCTTTCGACACCGGTCCACATCCTGAGAGAAACAACCGAACGCGCGGAAGCCGTAGAGGCTGGTTCGGCTTTGCTGGTGGGAACAGCCACCGACCACATCGTTAAGCACGCCACGGACGCTCTGACAAGCCGGACAGAGCTGCCATCAACACCATTGCTGTTTGGTGACGGGCGAGCGGCAGAGAGGATTCTGACGCAGTGCGTGGACTATTTGAAAACAGCATAACCAATCAGGAATCGAATCCGATGTATGTCTTCGGCTCAATCACATGCGGTCTCACGCTCGCTTACGTCGTCAGCTCCGAGCAGCTTGACTCGTGGGGCGATATGAGCGCGATCGCAATCCTCGGTGCGCTGTGTGTTGGCTTCGGTGTTCTTCACTGGAAGGTGATCTCCGCGATGTCACAGGCTCACGAGCAGATGGGCGAGACGATCGCGGAAGAAATCCGGAAGCAGAACACGGCAATGAACCAGCTGCTCAACCGGCTTGTGAGTGGGAGCAAGATCGATGACCGAACTCAATAGCACTCGGCTTCGCAAATGGGCAAAGGCTTGCCGCCTGCGCGACGGGAACACGTGCCAGATGTGCGGCCGGGTTGGCGGTCCGATTCAGGTCCACCACGTTTACCCAAAATCGCTCTATCCGAAAAAAGCGTATGAGCTACGGAACGGTGTGAGCCTTTGCTTCACCTGTCACAAAGGTGTTGTGCATTCAGGCGACACGTTCCGGCTCGGCAACTGGCGGTTCTTTGTGGCTGCGTTTCGGCAGATGATGAAGCTGAAGAAGAACCGGGAGTTCAACGAACGCTATCAGGATCGCGTCTGAACGATCTGAAACGACTCGCCAAGCACGCGGAGCTTCGATCGCTTCTCTCCGGTTTCCGGATCCTTCCACTGATCGAGCTGCGGCGGCCCTCGACAATGACCTGTACTGACGGCCTAGCGTAAAAACCACGTTAGCGGCCACGGACCCTCGTAATCCGGCATGAAACGCCAAGGTCATCAAGTCGTTGCTGCAGATCAGCAAGGTGGTATAACCCATCACTCCACGACCAGAAAATCTCGCGAACGTCGTTGCGCAAAAAGTCGAGAGCTTGTGAGGGAGTCCACGCCATAGCATCCTTGATGATGAGTGCGGCGTGTTTTTCGCGGCCGTTGAAGTCGTCAATCACCAACAAGCCATCGGCGTCACCATCTGGGTCACGGGGAAGACCCGGGGTCCCCAGAGACGTCAGTTCACGACCACAAGATTCGCACCGTGACAAGAGCGGGTTCTCGGCTCGTATCAGGTGCATGTTGCCACCGCAATGTTCACAGGTTTCCATCTGAATTCGCTAGTCGCACAACGGAAGGTTTTTAGGACACCGCCCTGAACGAAGCGGATGATGTCTGAGCTGCGGAGATTGTACCAAGGCCAGCTCGCGGTGACATGTTTCCCTACAGAATCACGCGGTTCAGATTTGCCATCAAATTCATCCAAAAAAGTCGTGTTCAGTAGGCCTGCGATTCTACCGCTGACACACACCGAGTCGACCCTCAAAGCCACTGAACAGTGCCTCCGAAATCGGGTGTATTCCTGCCCCTGGATGTTGTGCTTTCAAGACTTCTCGAACCGATCTCAAAATCCGATCCGGGTACCCTATTGCGTCGGGTTGACAGTCGATTTAAACTGCAGTCCTACGGACATGCAGTCACCAACACTAATTAAGGCCCACCTCATCAGCCCCTTAGAATTCCCGTCCGAAGAGTCAGTTAATTCCGACTTCAAATGTTTTGTAATCACAAAACATGGTGCTAAGATTGTCGCCCAATCGATAAAGACAGAAGACAAATCATTGCAGCACTTCGGATGGTGTTGTTCGCTCAAAAGGAGGCTGCCATGACGGCCCCGAATTTCTACAACGGCACCTCTGCCGACTATCAGAGCATCGCTTTTGCTCGCTGCACCACGGGCCTGCACCTGTCCGGTATCACTCCGCGCTAAGCCCCGCTGGCTGAACCTGCACACACATCTTCACAAGTGTGTGCGCTTCCGTTTCTCTCTCTCACTCTCACTACCGTTGCGCCCTGATGTTGGGCCAATAGCGGGGAAGGTATGCGCAATGAAAATGGCACCACGAAACTTTGGACACACCGATCAACGA
>JANSXP010000103.1 GCA_024742875.1 Planctomycetaceae bacterium
CAGTTGGTCGAGCATGATTTCGTTGTTGGCCATCAGCACCAGACTGGTCTTGTCCAGAATGGGGATGTCGTTGAGCTCTTCGTGGGTATGCCGCGCGGCCAGTACGGGAACCGCCGCTTCATTGACGGTCGTCCAGCCCATGCCCGCGTAAAGGTAGCCGGTTGCGAAGGTGGTGGGCGCCATTCCGCCCAGTCCGGAACGCATGTCCTGTGAACGAATAAACGCCTGTGTCCGGCGATGGTCTTCCGGCGTCATGGCCCGGGCAAAGTTGATCGCTCCGCCAGCCACGTGAGTGTGTGGATCAACGCCTCCTGGAAAGACAACCATACCAGTGGCATCAATCGTGCGTCCGCCGTCCACCGATGGCACTATTTTTCCGTCATCGCTGATGCAGACGTCGCGGATTTCGCCATTGATGTTATTCGCGGGGTCGTAGACTTTCCCGCCTGTGATTCGGAGCATTTTGGGACTGCGTTTTGTAGAGGTCTGATCCGCGGAGCGTTGTCACGTGGAATTTTAGGTCCGCGGGAAGTCTGGTGCGGCAAGGCCGAGTCTGTCGGCCAACGGCGACCGGCACTCTTTGTTGACACGTCAGTTTAGCCGGAAAATGGGCCTCGGGCAATCTGTGGTTTTTCCCGCCTGCTTTTGGTGGGGTGTGTCTGTGGTGAGCGTCGCCAGGTGGAGAGTCATCTCCGGTGCTGGTACGCCCTGCGTAGAATCCAGATCTCCTTATTGATTCTCAGCGGATCCTGACTCTGAGTCTGTTCGCGCTGCGTTCAAAGCACCGCGGGCCTTGCGAAGAGCGCCCGCGCGACTCGGGTTTTCTGCAGCGGGGTTCTCGGAGAAGATTTCCTCCGCACGGCTGAGCAGTTCGGACGCCCGCTCCAGTTGTCCCTGTTCAGTTTTTGCTTCGGCCCAGGCGGTCAGCAAACTGCACCACTGACCGGTCGCCGGACGGGTGGCCAGTTGCGGTGCCAGAATTTCATCGCACAGATTTTCCGCTTCCTGCGGCTGCTTCATGACAAGGTACATTCTTGTTGCCTGAAACGTGGCCTCCAGAATGTCAACATGGCCAGTGCCGACCTGCGGAATGCGGATTGCCAGCACGCGGCGGATCGTGTCGACGGCCTCCTGATGTCGCCCCTGACGCCAGATGGTGCTCGCCAGGTTGTATTCCAGTCCGGTGGTGACCCACGCTTCGTCACCGTGCAGTCGGCGACGCCGCTCCAGAGCGTCGCGCTGTATGGCCTCTGCTTCCTGAAATTTTCCCTGTCGATTGAGTGCGACCGCGATGACGTTCATCGCACTGGCAGCGCCAGGCTCATCACCGACCGCCTGACAGACCTCAAGGTTTTCGCTGGACAGTGTCACGGCTTCGTCGATTTCGCCCGATTGAAAACACATTGTGGCCAGGCTGCCGTTCACGCGGCAGGTCGTGGTGGCGTCGCGCCCCAGTGTGGAAATGCAGTCGGCATAAAGCTGGCGGGCGACGGGCAGCGCAGCGGCCAGGCCCTGCGTGCGCCGCAGTTCCCCCATCTGTGTGAAACGGACTTCCATCACGGATCGCTGATCAATCTGTGAAGCCAGCGGGGCAACCTGTGTGAGCAGGTCATTGAATTCGTCGTAGCGACCTGCCGAACGCAGACAAAGTGCCAGCTGATAGTGCGCCGAAAAGTACTGCTGATTCACCGGCTCGTCGATCTGACGAAACAGTGCGACCGAGCGTTCCGCATGCGGCAGCGCGAGATCATCTCTGTCGAGTTTGAAGTACATGTTGGAGATCGCCAGCTGAACGATCGCCTCGACCCGCGGGCGGTGGCCAAACTTCTCTTCAACACGAGCGGCCGCCTGGTCAATGACGTCGATCACTCGCACGTTCACGCCGTCGTTTTTCGGGTCGGCGGCTTCAAGCAGATCGATGGTGAAGAAGTCCATCACTTCATAGGCGACATCCGTGGAATCCATGGCGTCCAGCAGATTCTCTCGAGCTTCTTCCGTCTTCTCGCCCGCAATGCGGGTTTGTTCCTGCAGGTCGGCCGTGAAACGCGCCCACATCATCAGCAGTGTGATCGTGGCAATGGTCGTGACGATCCACAAAGCCGCCAGGGCCGGATGACGCCGCGTCCATTTGGCCACCCGACCAGGCAGACCCGGTGGGCGGGCGTGAATCGGGTGGCCAGACTGCAGTCGCTCCAGGTCGGCATTCAGGGCGGCCGCGGTGCGATAGCGATCGTTCGTTTTCTTTTCCAGACACTTCAGGCAGATCGTCTGCAGGTCTCGTGGCACCGAGGGCTGCAGCTGCCGCGGCGGAACGGGTTCGTGCTCCTGAGTCAGGCGCAGCGTTTCCACCGCGGAGTCGGCCAGGAACGGGGCGACACCCGTGAGCAGTTCGTACATCAGGATGCCCAGTTGATAGACGTCCGTGTGTCGGTCGATGCTGTCGTGGTCAGCCCGTGCCTGTTCGGGCGCCATGTAGGACGGGGATCCCATCACATCCCGGGTCCGCGTCATGCGATCGTCCAGATCGGTGAGCTTGGCCAATCCGAAATCCACCAGCTTGACCGCCCCTTCTGCAAACAGCACGTTGGCTGGCTTGATGTCACGATGCAGCACCCCCTGTTCGTGAGCGTGATGCACGGCGTCTGCGAGCTGCCGCATCATCGTGACCACCTCCTCGGGAGGATGTGGCGTGGTCATCTTCTGTTCAAGTGATTCCCTGTCGCAAAGCTCCTGCGCAACGTAGGCGCGTCCGTGGCTTTCGCCCGCATCGAAGACCCGCACAATGTGGGGATGCTGCAGCCGACCGATGGCCTCAACTTCGGTTTGGAAACGCAGCCAGCGTTTGGGATTTTCCATTGCCGTGCTGCCGAGCACCTTCAGCGCCACAGTGCGATTGAGGCTGTGCTGGTGGGCGGCGTAGACTGTTCCCATGCCGCCCTGCCCCAACTTTGAGGTGAGCGTGTATCCATCGATTGCCGGTAAAGGATGGGCCGTTGAAACAAGCCCTGTTCCGGTGTCTGTATCTCCCTGTGCGGCCGTGTCCAGTTGCAGGTTCAGATCAGCCGATATGAGCTTTTCCCACTGCCCGCTGGAGGGCAGGTCGGCCAGGTATGACTGGCAGTCCGGGCACTCATTGATGTGTGACTCAAGAGTTGCCTCGTCCGTTGGATCACAGTGTCCCCGCAACAGAGACTGAAGCTGAGAGGGCGGCGGGCAGTCAGGCTTCGGCGTGGTCATTTACAGTGTCAATTCTTTTGAGGAGAATCGCCGAGCGACGATTCTCTGACGTTATCGAATCAGCTGAAAAGTCTTTCGCGTGCTGCCCAGTGTCGTATTTTCGATGAACTCCAGTCCGGAGCCGGAGACCAGGTGATAGACAACCTCAGAGATCACGATGCTCTGAATGGCGGCCGCAGCAGCAATTTCGTCGGCCGAATCCACCGCGGGACCGCAAACGCCGTCGGGGCCGATATCGCACGGTCCGGTGTCGAGACCGCAGCGGATATCCAGCTTCAGCCGAAACGCGAGTCCGCAGATGGCATTTGCGGCACGGACGGCACGGGCCGGGCCATCAAACGTCATCATCAGTCCCCGGTTGTGCAGCTGAAAATTTTCTCCGCGAAACAGCTCCGACTGCCGCTGACTGAGCGTTTGAAACTGATCAACCAGCTGTTGCGTCTTCCCACTGGTGTCGCCGCCTGTTTCAATCGACAGCTGCAGCACAGTTGCCAGAACCCGGTCGACCACGGGAGCGTGCCGTTTCCCCGTCAGAAACTCTTCGATCTCGTCGAGCAGGCTGTCCGCGTCGCCCACAAAGGGCAGATGATCGTCTCCGGGCAGTTCCACAAATCTCGCTCCTGTCACCAGACTGGCCAGATGACGACCCTCCTCGACAAGCAGGCAGCGGTCTCCCGTACGATGCAGCACCAGCGTCGGCACCTGAATGGTGGGCAAAATGGGACGCACGTCAATTTCCGCATTCATTCGAGTCAGGGCGACGGCCGCACCGGGACTGGCTCCCATGCGCAGATAGCTGGCCCACCAGTCGCGAAACTGCGGATCGGCGGCGAGACTCGGCGCGCGATCTTCAATGCCCAGTGGTCCGCCCCAGTTGTCGCGAATTTCATCCAGAAAGACCTGTCGCTGTTCCGGCCGTGGCCCCCACGGATAGTCGTCCGCCCACAGCCGTCTGGCATAACAGCCCATCATCACAATGGCGATGGTCTTCTGCGGATAGGTGGCAGCGTACAATGTGCACAGCGGTCCGCCTTCTGACACGCCGCACAAGACGGCGCGTTTGGACCCGGCCGCTTCCATCACCGCACGCACATCATCCATCCGCGTTTCGAGTGTTGGCAGTTCGTTGACGGGAACTTTGTCGGACAGTCCTGTGCCCCGTTTGTCAAACAGGATCACGCGGGAAAACGACGCCAGTCGCCGCAGGAAAGCGGCAAACGTGGGGTGCTTCCAGAACCACTCCAAATGCGACACCCAGCCCATCACAAACACCAGGTCAATCGGGCCGTTGCCGATTTCCTGCCACGCAATGTTGACGTCGCCGCTGCGTGCGTACTGAATGGGGCCTGGCTCCGGCGGCGAGCGGGTGGGCACTGCGGTGTCCGATAGTCCCGTCACCTGCGTGGGGTCGTGCACGACGTCTGCCGCGGCCTGCTCTGCTGTCGAAGCGGCGGCACAGAAACTCTCCGAATCCGCCGTTGATTCAGTGGAGGCCGTCACGTGCGAGGCTGTGGCCGATGTGGGGGCTGCCGATGTGGGGGCAACAGATGTGGCAATGTGCCGCAGTTCTTCACACAATTCGCCAGCCGCAGGCCGCAGTTCGGGCGTCTTGCTGAAGCACCTCATCATCAGCTTCTGCAGAGCAACGGGCAGGCGGATTCCCAGTTCAGTGGTCGGACGCGGAGCACGCGTCAGCAATGCTGCGGAAACATCGGTGGGAGTTTTTCCGGGAAACGGGCGAGAACCTGTCAGCGTGAAGTACAGCACGGTCGCAAAGCTGAAGACGTCACTTTCCACCCCTACACGCAGGCCTCGTGCCTGCTCGGGCGACATATAGCTGACGGTGCCAATCAGCAGTCCGGAAGATGACAGCGATTGCTCGGCCGATTCCAGCGACGATTCGGTGGTGGGTCGGGCAAGGCCGAAGTCCAGAATCTTGATCAGGCCGTCGTGGCGAATCATCACGTTTTCCGGTTTGAAGTCGCGATGAATGATGCCCGCCTGATGCGCAGCATTCAGCCCCTCGGCCATCTGCACGGCCCAGGCGAGCGATTCGGCGAGGTCACAGTGGCCGTCGCGAATGCGCTGCCGCAGCGTGTTGCCGTCGACAAACTCGCTCGCTAGATAGGGGATCCCTGCGTGCGTGCCGACTTCAAAAAGGGTGACGATATTTGGGTGATTCAATGCGCCGGTAATCCGCGCCTCCCGATGGAATCGTTCCAGCCAGTTGGCGTCATTCACTCGGTCGCCTGACAGCAGTTTGATGGCAACGTCACGTCCCAGTCTCGGATCCGTCGCACGATACACGACTCCCATGCCACCGCGGGCGATCTGTTCGGTCAGCTGATAGGGCCCAATGCTCTGACCGGGGCCTGCTGTGGCGGGGGGCGGTGCGGCAGACCGCGGTGCGAGAGCACGCCTGGCCCCTGGCAGGCTTCGGTCTGGCAGCTGGCCAGTGTCGTCCCCGGGCCGGCTCCAAGCGAGATCGAGCTGCCCACTGGCTGGCAATAGCTGTTTCCAACTGGCATGCGCCGACGCCAGCCGCGACTGACAGTGCGGGCATTCTTCGATGTGCTGTTCAATAGCCGCCAGTGCTTCCCCGCTGCAATGGCCTTTCAGCACTGATTCGAGGGAGGCCTGGTCCGGGCACTTTGGTGTGGGGTGAGTCATAGTCAGCTGCCGGGACGCTCTACTGCCTGTTCTTTTTGTGTGACCTGGAACTAACAGTGATTTACCAACAATCCGGAGAATCTGCGGATTACGCCTGCTCGAGCAGCGCGACTTCCTCAGACAGCATTCTGTCGACTCGGGATTTCGCCACAAAAACGCTGCCCACCTTCATCCCCGTGCTGGCGGCCGCTTCGGCGCCGGAGAGCCCCTCAAAGGTCATCAGGCGAAAAGCCTCAAACGTGTTTTCATTGACGCGGCCGCGGATCCGCTGAATGGCAACCTCCAGAATTTCGCGATTGGCTTCATCGTCCAGCCGCTGCATGAGGTCGTCCCGCGCTTCAATGGTGTCCAGTTGCTCCAGCAGGCCGGCTGTGCCAGGTTTTGCCGCGTTACGTCCCTGCGCTTTGAGGTAATCCGCCCACGCCCGCCACGTGACCGTCTTGAGCCAGCTGCGAAACTTGCCCGAGCTGTCATACTGGAATGACTGCATTTGCCGCGACAGTTGCAGCAGCACATTCTGCGTGACGTCGCTGGCGTCCGCATCCTGAAGGCCCCAGCGACGGCACCAGCTTTCAATGCGGGGACCGTACCGACTGACAAAATCGGTCCACGCCTGATGCTGCCGCACATCATCGCGCAGGGCAGACAGCAGGCTAAGGCTGGTTGCAGAATCTGGTCGTCGGGGCCCGGTGGTTGCCATCGAATCCATCCAGGAATTCGTGTCGTTCAGACAACAGTGTAGCAACCATTCTGGCCGATTTCACGGATTCCCAGACTGACATGGCGGTCGCACCACAGCGCAGGTGCGGCGAGGCATGATGTGCTGACTGTGCAGACGCGGCATTGCCCCGACCTGTCCTCGCCTGCCCGCTGCCCGGACTCGCCACGATCCATCACACGACGGGCGATCACGCGGAAGTGATCTGGTGTGCGTCCAGGTTTCGTGCCTCGCAAATGCGGGCGCCCGGAAGAAAGAAGAAGCCGCCGATCGGATTTGAACCGATGACCTATGCTTTACGAAAGCATCGCTCTGCCAGCTGAGCTACGGCGGCGTGGCGGGAGTTGTATCGCCAGAACCCCAATGATGCAAGCTTTTGGGGCGAGTTGGTCGGCGGAATACGGCTGGCAGTCAGGTGGAAACTGTCTGTGAGGCGATCAGACCCTTCTGAGGCGCCATTCGGGCGTCCAGCGGGGACCGCAGGTCGTCTAAGACCCCGCTTTGACGGCCTCATAAATGACCGTCTTTTGTTCATAGTCGTTGCCGCCGCTGGTGGCGGGTTCGGCGGGTTGCGCGATCTCCTGGGAATCCCGGGGGGCAGGTGTTCGGGGCGTCGCTGGCTGCTGCGTGGCCGTTGTGGAGCGTCCCGCGTTGCGGGTGGCGTGGGCCGTTTCGCTTTCGCACAGTTGCAGCGTGTCGATGTCTGCATTGGTGATGTGGGCGTCGGAGAGTGCTCGTGAGCCAGGCTGGTTCACATCCCACCAGATTTCCGCACGACGCCACGACCAGTCGTCCGAACAGTCACACAGTTCCAGTGCTTCCAGCAGTTCTCGGGCCGACTGAAACCGATCATCCGCGTTGCGGGCCAGGCATTTCATAATGACGGCGGCCAGATCCCTCGGAATGTCTGTGTTGTCGTCAAAACCCGGCACGTCTGTCGTGGCGTGCGCCACAATTAACATGATGGGGTTTTCCTCGACAAACGGCGGGTGTCCGGTGAGCAGGTGGTAGGCCACGCACCCCAGAGAGTACAAATCGCCCCGGCTGTCCGGCGTCTGGCCGAGTGCCTGTTCCGGACACATGAACGCGGGCGAGCCCCGCAGGCGAGACTGCGGGGCCGTCGGTTCTTCGTCGCTGCGGGTGGCAGCGTGCACCAGGCCAAAGTCCAGCAGTTTGGCCACATCAAACGAGCGGCCGCGCTGAGTAAGGAAGATGTTGCTGGGCTTGATGTCGCGGTGAACCAAACCAATACACTCGGCTTCGTAAAGCGCGTCACACAACTGTTTGAGGATGTAGGCCACCCGGCACGGAGACATTGGGCCAAACTGCTCAACGAATTCCGCCAGGTTCACACCGTCCAGATATTCCATGACGTAATAGAAGCGGCCATCGTCAGATGTGCCATAATCATAGACCTCGACCGTGTTCCAGTGCGTCAGCTGAGCGGTCGCCTTGGCTTCGCGTTCGAAGCAGTCCCGCATCTCCTGATCGCGGGCACGATCGCTGTGGATGAGTTTCACAGCACAGCGACGCTTCATCAACTGGTGCTCGGCAAGAAACACATCCCCCATGCCGCCAGAGCCGATACGCGCTTTCAGCAGATAAGGTCCGAGGCGGTCAATGACCGACTGATGGTCTGAAACACGTCCCCAGTAGCTGTGGTACAGGGAAACGCTGATCAAAGCGACAGGAATCAGCAGGCCCAGCGAGAGCCAGACGGCCGGATTGGTCGAGCCGAAGAGCTCCGGCTGTGTCCACGGCAGCGTGGCGAGCGTGAAAATATTGCCCAGCACAATGATGATCGCCGCAACAGACGTCGCGGAGATATCACGGCGGCGATCCCACAGCGTCTTCGTGCTCTCAAACCTCACGCGTGCTCGCCGAGACGAATTCTCGTCCGGCGCACCGGTATTCGGGTTTGGGGGAAGACTGGCCATGCGGCTGCTGTTGTAGAAGGTCTCGTCTGGTTGCGTTAGCGAAACGTAGCTCTGCCCAGCGGGCGATCGACATTGCTCTGGGAAAATCACAGCTTTCCCCGCCGAAGCAGGTTGCAGATCCCGACTGAACGGCGCAAGTCGTCGAAACTGACCCTGTGGTGAGCAGAAATGCCCGGAAAGTCGGAGGCATCGTCGTTTCAATCTGCTCGCCACCGTCGATTTTTTCCGGCGAAGACTTACCATCGCTACATCGTGCACTCGAAGCCTGTGAGTGAATTCTGCCATGAAAAGTTACAAGACCGTCGACGCGTTTCTGGAGGGGGAGCAGGTGTGGCACACGGAAATGTGCCGCTTACGCGACCTCCTGCTCGATTGCGGCCTGGAAGAAACGATCAAATGGGGCCGCCCCACCTACTGCCACGAAGGTAAGTCCGTCGTTGGCATGGCCAGCTTCCAGTCTTACTTTGGGCTGTGGTTTTTTCAGGGAGCTTTGCTGTCAGACGACAAAGGGGTGCTGATGAACGCTCAGGAAGGGAAAACCAAAGCCATGCGACAGTGGCGGATGAGCAGTGGCAAAGACATCAAAGTCCGCACGATTAAGTCGTACGTCAAAGAAGCCATCGCGCTGCAGGCGTCCGGACAGCGGATCACCGCCGATCGCTCAAAGCCGATCATCATTCCCGCAGAGCTGCAGCAGGCATTGCAGGAGAACGCAGGCGCCCAAAAGAAGTTTGCCGCCCTGACACCGGGGCGCCAGCGGGAGTTTGCCGACCACGTGGCGGAAGCCAAACAGGAAGCCACGCGCCTGCGGCGGACCGCCAAAGTCATCCCGATGATTGAGTCCGGGATCGGACTCAATGACAAATACCGTCGCTGATTGACGACGACTGCAAACCGATAAACTGGCTGGAATGAACTCGCCTCCTTCGATTGAACTGCTGTATCAGGACGAGCACCTGCTGGCGGTCGCCAAGCCGTCGGGGCTGTTCGTTCATCGATCAGAAAAAGATCGCAGCCAGCGCGTGGCCGCCCTGCAGCTGGCTCGGGATCTGGCGGGACAGGACGTCTACACGATCCATCGTCTGGATCGTGCCACGTCCGGTGTGCTGCTGTTCGGCATGACGTCGGCCGCCGCGACGGCCATGAGTGGGCAGTTCGCCCGCCGAGAGGTGACCAAGCATTATCTGGCACTGGTCCGTGGGCATTGTCCGGAAACGGGCGTGATGGACACGCCGCTGGTCAGTGCGCGTGGTCGTGGTCTTCCCTCCGAACACCCGTTTGCCGAGCCACAGGAAGCGATCACCCGCTTTACGCGGCGCTCAGCGTTTGCCATTCCGATCGCCGGACAGCCGTTTCCGACCACTCGATGCAGTCTGGTTGACGTCTGGCCGGGCACCGGGCGTTTCCATCAGATACGCAGACATTTCAACTACGCGTCTCATCCGGTGATTGGTGATTCGTCTCACGGAGATTCCCGGCAGAATCGTCTGTTTCGTGAGCGCCTTGGCGTGTCTCGCCTCATGCTGGCGGCGATCGGCCTGGCGTTTTCGCATCCAGTGACCGAAAAGAAGATCCAGATCCACTGCAGCCCCGCTGCCGATTTTCTGGCCGTCACACAGCGGTTGCTGGAGTTTTCCGTGTGACACCGCCGAGTCGCTCGCCGAGGACGCGGGTGGCCGTACAATGGAGGGAAATGTGCTTTCGGGAAAACGCTGACCACAGGTGACGGAACGTGCCGCTGGTTGGTTGACGCTTTCCGACAAAGGAACGGACATGGCCGACAAGAAACTGACTGTTGTCATCTGCCAGGCGCAGGGGCGAAACCCTGTCAAACGGCAGCTGGAAGAAGACATCCTCGCTGCGCTCATGGCCGACAGTGATGTGGATGTGTCGCTGCTGCCGCACCTGTACGACATGCCACAGAATCACTCGGGCATGGAGTTTCTGCGCTCAGTCCCGGGACCTCTGCTGGTGCTCGGCTGGCTGTACGAGCGTGCTATTCGGTGGACGCTGGATCGGGCCGAAATTCGCGGTCACGAAGGCGAGACGCTGCTGAAGAACGAAGACGACCAGGTGGATGAAGACGCCGAAATGCCGGAACTGCACGGCATCGGGGCGGTTGAAGTTCCCGATAGGCGGATTTATTGCATTGATCTGCGTGCCTCAGGCGATGCGGAGGAATTCGTCGAAGAAGTCCAGCGCATGGTGTCGGCGGAACACGGCTCCGCGTTTGACCTGATGAGCTTCATCCAGGGCACGCCCAGCGAAGAGCAGTTGTCACGTTATCTGAACCCCGAACGTCAGCTGGAAGCCCGCAAGGCGCTGGATAACGGCACGGCCAACAGTTCCGACCGCGAAGCCCTGCCGGAAGACACGCGTCGTCGCTGGTATCCGGTCATCGACTACACCCGCTGTACCAACTGCATGGAATGTATCGACTTCTGTCTGTTTGGCGTTTATGGCGTGGACGCCCTGGACCGCATTCTCGTGGAAGAACAGGACAACTGCAAAAAGGGGTGTCCGGCCTGCAGCCGTGTGTGTCCTGAGAACGCCATCATCTTTCCGCAGCATAAGACGCCCGCGATTGCTGGTGCCGACGGTGAAGTCAGCGGCGTGAAGATTGATCTGTCGAAGCTGTTTGGCGGCGATGACGGAGAGTCAGCCATCGAAATGGCGGTGCTGGAACGCGACCGCGAACTGGTGCTGGACGGACGCGACGCGGTCGGCACCAGCGTCGGCCTGAAACAGCGTGATCGCGACGAGTTCGACGACCTCATGGATGACCTGGACGCGCTGGAGTTTTGATCTGGAGACTGTCAGCAGTCCACGGTAACGAGCAGTGTTGGCACAGCGGGGCCATGCCTGCCTTCTCTGTCTGCGTGCTTCGAGCTGTGTAAGACGCTAGGCGCTGGAGGTCTCCGTATCGCGGCGGCCGCCGAGAAATCCCCCGGAAGTGTCCGCAATGCTGCGACGAAATGAGGTCGTCAGATCCAGCAGGCCGCTGACGCGTTCGGCGTCTTTGGTGATGCGGCGACAGGTGGCTTCGAGGCTGGGAAACAGGCCGTGAATCAACCGTGAGTCTGCCATCTGCGTGGCAAACTGCTGCACCTGCTGCGTGAGTCCCCGTCGCAGCCGCCAGGTAAACAGACTGACCAGCAGCAGCGACCATATCACCAGAAACAGCAGCGCGGGAATGTAAAAATCGACGGACAACAGCGGAGCCGCTTCCGGCCGCTGGCCGAACGCGGGGGCCAGGAACGAAGTCCAGAAAAAGTTGTAGCCGATACGCAGCAGCAAAAAGACGACATAAGACATCATCGCGATGTCATAACGCACGCGGGTCACCCAGTGACTGCTGGCAACTGCCAGCTTTTCGATGACTTCGTCAATCACCCGGCTGGCATCGCCAAGGAATTCGTCCTCCAGGCTGGCCGCGCGTTTGCGAAGGTCCGTCAGATCCCGCCGATCGTCCGAGGATTCGTAGTCGATACCGGACGAATGCAGGTGACCGGAGATCACCAGTCTCGACTCCTGCAACTGCTGATCACTGATGCCAAAGTTCGAAAGGCGTTCCAGTGTGCTCTCTGCTTCCTGTTCTTTGGCCCGTGATTTCATCCACCGCGCTCCCTGCATCGCACCGATCAGCGCCATCTGGGCCGACGTTCGAGCTCGAAAGAACGTGAAAGATGCCACCAGACCTCCCAGTCCGTTGTACAGTCGCAACACGGCCGAGAACGGCGAAAAGCCCCACATGTCCGTCACGGAGCTGACCAGGCGACGTTCCCACAGTGTGCGGTTGACGAGCAGTTCGTCGCACAGCTGTTTAGTGAGCGTGTCACGAATCTGATTGCGCTGCTCGGCCAGTGCCTGCATTAGTCCTTCGATGTTGGGGATATCGCGCTGGTAGTTGGTGTGACAGACGGTCAGCGCTTCCTGCAGCAGGTCAATCAGATTGGCACGTCGGATTTCCACCCGCCGCGCTGTGCCCAGCTCGCTGGCCAGCAGGTCCAGCAGTCTTCCAAAATCACCGGACGGCTTCTGGTGGGCCAGCTGTTCCTGCCAGGCTTTGAGAGAATCGACGAAGAACATCTCGGGCACTTCGTACGACGGCGACAGGAAATTCTTCCAGTCGTCGCGGATGTCGGAATCCAGATCGGCGTGCGTCTGCACGAAAACCAGACGACAGCCGCTGGCCACATCCGCCAGCTCGTCAATCACTCGCGCGTTTTTGTATTTCTGCTGAGTGGAAGCATACAGCAGCACATCACAATGAGGCACGATCGAACGCAGAATGGCCAGGTTGCTGCCGTCGGTCGCCCCTTCGCTGGTGTCCGGATCAGGGCAGTCGATGACGACGATGTCTCGCAGGACGGGCGCGTCGACCACTTTGACATGAAACTGACTCAGATCCAGCCCAAGGGATTCGGCTTCCAGATCCGGGTGGATCAGCAGGATGGGGGTGGTTGTGGTGGGGCGCTGACGCCCGGTCTGCGAGACCTCCGCGCCGACCAGCGCGTTCACCATTGTGCTTTTGCCGGTCCCCGTGCCGCCGAATGTCGCGACAACGAGCGGAGTCTCCAGACGAAAGCGGAGTGTTTCCACGCGCGCCAAAAGTCGGCCGACCAGAGCGCGACTGCGCTGGGCCGTGTCCCAGTTGACGTCATCGTCGACCCACTTCTGCAGGCGGGCCGTCAGGTCGTCGACTTCCGCCAGCAGAGCGATGTGTTCCAGCTGTTGATTGGTCATGAGAGCTCCTGCGGTGCGACTTCACCAACGTCCGGTAACTGCAGCTGGTTCACAAAACTCTGCAGATCGGTCACAGAACTGCTGACCGCCACAAATTGTTCTGAGGCGGGCAGATCGGCCGCCTGCTTAATTTTCTCAGGCAGATCCCCCATCAGCTCCTCGCGGATCAGCCCGGTCAGCCAGTCCACTCGCCGCTGGGTGAACACACTGTGCAGGCGATGAAACCATGTTTGCAGCATGCCGCTGGTGCTCGCGGCCGCTCCCGACAACGCGGTGTCGCCGGCCACCGCGGCGGCCGTGCCACCAGCGACATCGGTGACCACGTGCACGACAGCATTGGCCGCGGCGTCAGCGATGACGGGGGCAAAAGTCTCTCCCGCCGGACCCATGCCGAGACTGAACAGGACCACGCTTGTCATCGGACGCACGGCGGCCGACACATTGTGCAGCTGTTTGTAGATGCGAAACAACTCCGGGCTGTCTTCGCTGAAGGTGGCCATCTCTGAGGCCACCACGTCTTTGACTTCGTCTTCAAAGTTGATGGCAGCGTGCTTTTGGCGCACAGTTTCCATCAGCCGGGTGCGGGTGGAAGCCTGCAGAATCTCTTCAATCCGCGGTTTGACCATGCGGTTGCCGGTATCCGCCATCCACTGCAGTTTGTCGAACAGTTCTTCAATGGTGGTGAGGATGGCCGTCCATTCCAGCTCGCGGTATTTATCGAGTGCCGGAACTGGTTCTCCCTGAATCACGTCCCGTGCTTTGCGGAACGGCCACGTCACGCCGGCACCAAGCGTGTCGTAAAAGGAGTTGACCTTCTTCGCCCAGCCCTGCTGTCTGGACTTCCACCAGTCCCGGATCTCTTCCACGAACGTGCTGTTGTGCGGAGTGGGCCAGTCACGAATCTTCAGCACCGCCTCAGAAGACAGCTTTTCTGACGTAGCCGCCAGGTCTTTGCTGGCGATCTGCAGGCTCTTTAAATAAGCCGGCAGGCCACTGCGAGGATCAAGTACTTCCTTCAGTGAACCTCTCAGAGTCCGCAGGCGGATTTCTTTAAACTTCAGCTGAGACAGATCGGCTTTCAGGTCGCGGGTGACGTTGCTGACTTCGGTGGCCCCCCAGTTTTCGGGAACCGGCCAGGGGCGTTCGTAAAATGGCAGAGCCAGCTGATCGGCTGCCGCACGATCATTGGGTGCGACATATACGGCTTCCGGACGCACGCCCGTTTCTTCGCAGAAGGTTTTGACCCAGACCGGCCAGTAGGCTTCGTCTTCCGGCAGCAGACACTGATTGAAGACGATCAGCACGGCTTTGTCTTCGGCCGCCGCTTTGCGAAAGAATTCTTTGACGGCGGCGTCGTTGTATTTTTGCTGTGTCAGGACGGCAATCAGGATGTCGGCGGAACGACGGACCGCATCGGCTCTCACCCAGTTGACGCGAGCGTCACTGTCGATATCAGGCGTGTCGAGCACCAGCAGCGTGGAGGGCAGTTCCGGGGCCGCTCGCCAGTACAGGTCGTGGTTGTCCGACGTATTCAGGGCAAGCGAGGCGTCTGACCATTCGTGCAGCTGGAAGTCGGGAAATATGGTCTGCAGGTCGTGGCCTTCAGAAAATCCCTGCGGCACCAGGCAAACCGGATGGCGGGTGCCCGAGGCCAGTGGGCTGCTGGAACTGGCTTTGCAGCCCGCCAGATGGTTGAACACGACGCTCTTGCCGATGTTGGTGCCACCCACAACTGCCGCGACCAGCCAGCCGCCGCCTCCCAGTTGGGGCACCAGCTTCTGCCGCAGCAATTCGTACCATTCCTGGCCTTCCAGCGGGGGCGGCTGCAGCAACTCGGCTCGCTCCTGCAGATTGTGCAGTCCCTGAAAGACGCGGTGGATGGCTTCAGCGACGCGACGAAACGCCGCCTGTGGATCGGGGGTGGAGGTCATTGTTCACAGGCACCAAAGAGAAAACACTGGGTGCGGAGCATATCAGAACGGCAGCGTTGGTTCATTCGCTGTGCCGCTCCGATTATTGGCCCACAGCAAAGCCGTGCCGTGGCTCACGGCAAGCCGTGCCCGTACATAGCAACACCGTGCCTGCGGGAACATTCCAGCAGGCACGGCGGAACTATTATCGGGACTGATCACAACGGCCCATGGCTCAGTTGCCTGCCCCTGCCCACGACCCTGCTAAGGGGTCAGTGTCATCACGGGCATCGTGAGGGAGATCTGTTCGGCCTGGAGAATGCTCAACTGCAGCAGTGCATGCTTCACGGCCTGAACGCGGGACGGGTCGAGATTCTGCAGCAGCGGAATCACGGTCTGAAAGATCGGGCTGGCCAGGGTGTGCTGCAGTGCCAGATGACGTCCATCGTCCTTTGAGGGATTCAGGTCGCTCATCAACATTTCCATGAAGTTCTTTGGGCGTGGTACGATGCGGACATCGTGGTCGTCCTGCAGACTGGCGGCCGCAGCGGCAAACGCGACGGCATCATGCAGTCCGCCGATCTTGTCGACCAGCCCCAGTTCCAGTGCCTGACGTCCTGTGTAAACGCGTCCGCCGGCCAGCTTGTCGACAGGCTTGCTCAGACGTTCACCGCGTGCCGCCGTGACGTGGCCTTTGAAGACGGCGTAGGTGTCGTCCATGAATTTCTGCATCACCCGTTTTTCAGAATCCGTAAAGACGGTGGCCGTGCTTAGCAGCGACGCGTTCTTTCCGTACTGAATGGGAGTGAACGTGATGCCCAGATTGTTCCACAAAGGCGTGGTACCAAACTTTCCGGAGACCACACCGATTGAACCGGTGATGGTGGATTCTTCGGCGAAGATCGTGTCCGTCGCGCAAGACACGTAATAGCCACCACTGGCCGCGACATCTCCCATGGATACGATCAGCGGTTTCTTCGCGGCCACACGTTTGCAGGCGTTGAGAATGACTTCGCTGGCCACCGCACTGCCCCCTGGGGAATTTACGCGGAACACGACGGCCTTGATGGCATCGTCCTCGGCCGCCTGATCGAGCGCTTTGCGGATTGTGTCGCCAAAGGCGGCCGCGTCGGCGAGAAACGGGTTGCCGCCGGAACCTCCAGGCAGTATGGACCCCTCCAGGTACACAATGCCAACGGCTGGCTTCGTACTCTTGGGCCTGGTCGATGGAGACAGCAACTGCGCGTAAAAGTTCATCAGACCAAACGGTGAGGACAGATCCAGTTCGGCCCCTTTTTTCGATCCGTAACGACGATCGAACTTCACGTTCCTGCCGTAAGCGTCGCGCAATCGCTGTTCAAAATCGTGATGGTGCTCCACCACATCGATCACACCTGCCTCGGCTGCCGTCTCTGCCGTATAGACGCCCGTGTCGATCCACGCTTTTGCGCGTTCGCCTGACACGCCGCGGCCTTTTGCGATGGTGCCCAGCATGGTGTCGAAGATGTCACCATACAGCCACGCCGACATTTCAGCCGACTGTTTACTGGGCGCGGTCCGCATGAACATTTCGCCCGCGCTTTTGTAGTCACCGCAGGTCAGGTAATCGGGCGTCACGCCCACCTTGTCCAGCAGGCCACGGACAAACAGCATTTCTCCATACATGCCGGTGATAAACAGATTGCCCGTTGGCACCATGCTGATCTCTGATGCATTGGCGGCAATCGTGTATTGTCCCGTGGTCAGCATGTCCGTGTGGATGTGAATCTTTTTTCCAGCCGCCTTTAAAGATCTCAAAGCCCGCACAAGTTCCTCTGTTTGTGCCCGACCAATTAATGCGCCCGCTGGCTCCAGAACAATGGCGGGGACTTTGTCGTCCTGACGAATGCTGTCCAGTTTGTTCAGCAGACCGTGGAGGGATTGTCCCACTGGACCAAAGTTGAGTGGTGAGTCGCCCGCCATTGGCTTCTCCGTAATTTGCCCGGAAAGGCGAATAACGGGAATCACTTTGACAGAGGATTCGCTTTCGACGGCGGGCGCCGTGTCTGTATTGAGGAACACACTGCTGCTCAGCAGCAGCCAGAAAAAGTGGGGGGCACGCATCACGGTTTTTCCTTTGAGTGCAGAGGCCGGAGAGTCATCCACCGTAAATTACCATAGTGAACTGACGTTTCGCACCTCAGGTCCGATCCTTAGCTTTTCACCGCGCCCCCAAACCAGACCGCAGAAAATCATGGATTGCTGAGGGGGATTTGAATTGTGCTTTGGGGGTGGAAGTATGTTCTCTGCTGTGTAGTTCTTAATTCGAATCCGAGTCTGCCCCCGCTTCGCTTCTTGTCTAGGCGGGTATGCGATAATTCGATACTGGACGTAATGGTTGAAGGCACTCCCCATGGTGCGTGTTGCCGTGAAGGACCTTGCGTCACATTTACGCACGCATAGAATCCCCCGGAAGGCCGAGACGACCAACCCGTCAGAGGATTTCACATGAAAAACGGATCGCGAGCCAATGGCAGGTGGAAGCTTCTCCCCGTCCTTGCTTGTTTGTTCCTGTTCGCCTGTACCGCAGCGGCCGGTGAGCCGGTGAGCGGCGGACTTCAACGCGCTGCTCCCCAATTCGAGTGGACGATTGTCGGCATGAGCATCGCCAGCCTTGTCGTCTTCGGTGTCGTCAAGGAAGTCACCAGCGATTCCTCGGTCGATACTGCGCTGGAGGGCTTTCCGGCGTGTTTAGAAGCCCTGAAAATTCCTGCTGCCGTCACCCGTCTCAACGGCCGTATCGCGTTGTCCAACGGCCATCTTCTGCAGCTGTTTCCCGACCTCTCAGAGGACGATTCGCAATCGCTGTCCCTGCAGGACGCCATTTTGCGTTTGTGTGCGGACAGTCATCGCAACGAGGCGCGAACGCGGCTGGCGGGCCTGCTGGCAGATCTGACGACTTCCGCAGAGCCGCAGGATATCAGCATCGTTTGCACCAAACGACTGTCACTGCGATTGTCGGTCAGTCCTCAGGTTCGTGATTCCCAGCAAACTCTGCTGCTGTGGATTATCCGCAACCAGGGCGCCGAGCATCTGCTCGAAGAACGTGACGAGCATTCGCGCAAGATGCGAACGATCACGCGTTTTGCCGGCGGTATGGCGCATGAGTTCAACAATATTCTGACCGCCATCCTGGGGAACCTGGAGCTCATGCGGGCGCAGCCCGATAACCGTGTTCAGGATGTGTCCAGCAATATTGAGTCCGCTGAGGTGGCCGCCCTGAGAGCCAGTCAGCTCATTCAGGAACTGCGACGTTTTGCCAGTCGGGAAATACCAACACGGGAAGTTCGTTCGGTATCCCGTGTGATTCGCCGAACCGTGCGCATTCTCAGCGGAACGGTGCCGGCAGGTACCAGTGTGTCGCTGGCGTTCGATGATGAAACCGAACTGTTCGGTTTGATCAATGCGGATCAACTGCAGGAGGCGCTGCTGAAACTCGCCGCCAATTCGCTGGAGGCTATCGGTCCGGAGGGTGGACGCATTCATTTTGATGCAGGTGTGACGCTGTTGGGAGAAGGTGTCCCACCACAGATTCAGATCGACGTCACAGATACCGGCCATGGCATGAGTGACGGGATTCGGGAGCTGGCCTTCG
This sequence comes from Planctomycetaceae bacterium, assembly GCA_024742875.1. Lineage (GTDB taxonomy): Bacteria > Planctomycetota > Planctomycetia > Planctomycetales > Planctomycetaceae > Fuerstiella. The sequence goes on from JANSXP010000103.1 coordinate 18,853, forward strand.
AGCCGTTGTTTACCACCAAAGACAGCGCTAAATCCACGGGGCTGGGGATGTCCATAGCGCACGGTCTGATCGAGGAGATGGGCGGCGAGGTTCGGATCTCTGAGACGTCTGAGCAGGGAACTGTGATCAGCATTCTGCTGCCGCAGGTTGTTGTGCCATCAGGCGTTTCGGATGAGTCGTCGTTCTGTCAGCCGCAAACGACCATTCGCATTGCGACTGTCGAACATGAGCTGAGCGTGCAGAACGTGATGCAGGGCATGCTGGTTCTGCTGGGTCACGAAGTTGGCACCTTTGGCGATGGCAAACAGTTGCTCGAAGCGCTGCGGGATGGCGGACAGTTTGAACTGGTGATCATTGACCACGTGATGCCGGGCATGACGGGACGGGCCACGTACGAAGCGATTCGTCAGTTTAATGACGATGTCCCGGTGATCATCTGCAGCGGACAGCAACTGGACGTTAGCCGGTTTTGTCCCAGCTGCTGCCGGCAGCCCGATGCTTTCCTGAAAAAACCATTCTCGCTCGAAGAGCTGCAGGCCGCCATTTCCCGCGCCATCTGATCTGCCCCCGTCTGATCCGTAGCGCCCCGATCAACCGGATGCGAGAGCGGTCATCGCGTCCGCGCATCGTGATAACCGTGTCGCCGGGGGGTGACACAATCCGCCCGGTTGACATCCCGCGGGAAAGTAATTGCAATCGCCGCTTTCGGAATGTCTCCAGTGCAGAAAGACGTTTTGTGGGCCACACCAGTAAAGCGGTCGAGGAATCCGGCGAATTGATCCCGGATCC
>JANSXP010000061.1 GCA_024742875.1 Planctomycetaceae bacterium
ATATGCGCCAGCTGCAGCAGGCAATTGTCAAAGGCGGCCCGCACATCCTGCTGCGATGTCAGCGGGTTGTAGTCCCCTTTGATCTGATCACGACGAAAGTCGACCGCGCAGTCCCACGCAATCAGCGCGCGTCCCACCCGGCTGCCGATTTCCGCCAGTTGCCCGCGAACGTCGGTGGCACCATGGGGCAGCCCGGCAAAAGCGGCCGCAAACCCGTTTGATGTGGGCGTCGCAAACGTTTCCAGGTCGCGTTCCTGACGAGCTTCGAGGTCTGCATGCTGCGTCACGGCCGCCTGGACATCCTTCATCACGGCCGAAGTCAGCAATCGCTGCGCCTTGAGTACCTGTCGGCGATACTTCCACTCCATCAGGCGGGCGATCATCCGACCGGAATCCACCACGTCATCCTGCAGTTTGACGCCCAGCAGCATCACGCCAAACGCGGCCGCGTATTCGGCCACCGGGGCATCCTGCTGCGGGTCAGTCCGTTTGAGACGACGCAGTCGACAGCACTGCGGCGCTTCTTCGGGCAGCGGGGACACCACACCCAGATCCACGGCCACCTGATAGAGAAAGGCGGCTTCGTAGCTGAGAAACGGCAAAGACGTGAGGCCAAAGTGACGCCGCTGATACTGGCAGACGCGGGCGTAACTGCGTCGCCAGGTCGGCAGACGAACGGCGGGGGCAAGAAAACCAAACATGGGCGAATTCTGAGAGGATCCTGTGCAAAAGAAAAGCCCGACTGAACCAGCCGGGCTTTTCCTGCTTAACGTTGATCGCTCGGTGAGCCCACAACATGATCGATGACGTGGGCACACATTTTCAGGCGATGATTATTGGTTGACGCCGGATCCGATCATCCGCCCAATACCGCCGATGAACCCTTCAGCAAATTCGATTCGCATTCGCGTCCCGGTGTCCGTCGGACGGACGGAAAGTTCAACACGATCACCGCCGTCCGACAGCGCTTCGATAAACATCTCACGATTCTGCTCCCGACGCTGTCGAAAACGCTCGCGTGCGTTGAATCGAGGGTCTTTTTCTTCCGCCTTCGGCTGTTCGTCTGCTTCGTCCGGCTCGCCAGCCTGCTGGGCAGAGCGGACCGTGTTCACCAATTCGCCGACATGCACCACCATCCGCATGGCAGATGCGGATGTGCGAATCTGGCTGGGGTCTTCGTACGCCGCCACCAGTTCATCCATCGTGGATTTCAGCACGTCGAACGATTTTTCGCCGCCCACACAAAGCCAGGCGGTCCGAGCATCTGAACCAACACTCAGGCCCACTCCACTGCCAAACACGTCCCGCCATCCAGCACCGGCATCGGCAGCCTCCAGGCGATGAAACGTCACGTCGCGATGCTCTCCGGCAGCCAGTTCGACTTCTCCAACGTCTGGAATTTCGGGGAGTCGCTGCAGCAGATCTTCCAGGCCGCGAGCAATGGTCTCGCCGTCTTCCACACGCATCGCCATGACAACGGCCAGTTTTTCGTCGCTGTCACGATAGAGCTGCCCAAAAATATCGACGTGTCCGTCGCTGATCGTTTCCTTCAGCGCCGTCAGGCTGTTGAACATCGGGCTGCCCTCTGTGGGCACAGGACCAAACTCTCCATTCTCTTCAATAATCCGTGCCAGTTCCGGCTTCACGGCATCCAGAAAGCCCGAGTACTTGTCGATGTCTCGCTGTGCCATGATTCCGGACCACGAAAGCGAAATGGGGGCTTCGTCGTCCAGGAGTGGACTGAAGTAACTGGTTTTGGAACTGGAAGCCAGAATCTCCTGCAGCAACTCTCCACCGTCTTTGACGTCAAAGACAAAATCCAGATTGGCAGTCTGGCTTTCACTGCTGACATTCAGGCCGACCGAGATCTTTTCACACTCGTCAAACAGCAGTTTGAGTGCATCGATGTCCCCCTGTGACAGAGCACGGCGTGCTTCATATCGGGAATCCGGCTCATCATCCCGCTGTTGCATCTGTGTCGACATCGTGGAGGTGATCACGTTGAGAATCAAAGAGCGAGTGGCCTTGGGAATGGCCTCCACATCCAGCGTGATACCGAGATCGAACTGGTTGGCCAGGGCACCGACAAGAGCGGTCGGGGAAGGCAGTTCGCGATCGAACGTGGGATCTGGATCCGCCCAGGGCATCTGGATAAACGCGTAGCCGTTTTCGACACGCATCTGAATATTGCGGCGTGTGGTGATCAGTTCATATCGCCCTGGGTCATTGGGTTCTTCCTTCAGAATGGAATTTCCAATCTCCATCAGCCCCTGAAACTCTCCCATTTCCGCGACCGGCAAAAATGCCACCACTTCAATAGAGGGTGGAAAGACGCCGTTGAGGTACATCATCATGCCGGCGGGGCGATCCCAGTCGATTCCCTCCAGGCCGCGGAGATTGTCCTCGATGCCGCTCATGATGGCTTCCACCGACTCCGGCATGCCAGCCACATCAAACATGTAGGTGGCTTCTTCTTTAAGCCGATTGGCACTGGCCGCCATGACATAAACAAACGGCTTGTTGCCGGTGTTCAGCATGGACAGCGGGCCATCGTCGTCGTCCTGAGCAACAGCCAGCGGGGAAACCAGGAACACGGCAGACAGCACAGCGGCCGTCATACGGGAAAACATCTTGCGCATGTTTTGTATCCAAACGTTTCAGAAACGGTGTGAGGGCGAGGCAGGATAATTCGGCAGGAAGCTTCTAATATCGGTACACGATTGTAGAAACTACGAAATAACGACCAGGGTTCGGCGGTCGTCGCTGATTTCCGGAAATCTCAACAAGTTTGGCCACCGATGAACACGGGACTGACCACCAAATTCACAAAGGCCTGGACGGCTCTGGCCGTGATCTGGGCCGTTGGCTCGCTGGCTTTGCTGTTGTCGAGTCTGTTCAGCAGTTTCAATCCCGGTTTCCTGCCGGAAGTTTATTGGCTGGCCGTGTCGATTCTCACCCCCGTGACGTTCCTTATGTTCGGGTGGGACAAGTGGAAGGCAAAACGCGACAGCCAGCGGATCCCTGAGAAAACCCTGTATCTGTTGTCACTTCTGGGTGGCTGGCCGGGGGCCGTGATGGGACAGAAGACCTTTCGGCACAAGACCGTCAAGCGGTCTTTCCGCACCGTGCTGACGGTCATCGTTTTGCTGCATGTGGGCATTGGCCTGCTGCTCGTTTTGCAGCCGCTGTTCGCCACAGAAGTGAACACGTGACCACTACCCATGCCGTTTTCTGCGACCAGATGTCCAGCTGACTCTGGCGAAAACTGCCGTCTCGAATCGCTCAGCCTCTCGTTTTCGCTGATCCGCGAAGGCTGCTGAAAAATGCGGACTTTTTTGTAGGTCCGGACCCCGCAAGCCGTGTTGCTGCCAAATTTGGGCACGGCTACAAACGCCGCGTCTTTCTTCAGAAGGTCCGTCTGCCCCAGGTAAGCGCCCGCCGAAGTCAGGCGGAGATTTTTAGTCAAATCCGATGCGAGAGCGTACCGGCCCGGCCGCACTGCTCCCCGTCATTCGGCCAGTGCGGTCTCTCGCACATTTAACTATCCGATTCGAGGAACGTCATGACGAACGTTCGTGATCAGCGACTCTCATTGTCCAGGACGACCGGCCTTTGCCGCGTCGCGGATGAATCCGTCGTTGTGCGCCAGATCTCTTCTTTGCGCGCTGGACTTGTCAAAGCCGGGCTGGCTGTGCTGATGCTCACCGCCCCGCAGTACGCCAGTGCCCAGGGACAGACGCCGTTTGGCAATGCACCGATTGGGACCGCGCCATCCGGCTCTGCCAGTGGCAGCATCGTCAACGTCAACCGACGGGGCCTGGGCGTGTCCGTGAGAGCCGGTCATGCGGCCGGCGATACGGTCGGTCGTAATGAGTCGGCTTCCTTCATGGGGCTGAGTCCCTTCGTTAATGTGGGCGACGGCCTGATCTTCGGTGACACCCGACTGACCTACGGCAACGAAGGTGGTCTGGCATGGAGCTTCGGTGGTGGCTACCGCCAGTACCTCACCGCCTACGACACGATCATCGGCGGCTATGGCTACTTCGACCGTGATCAACTCAGCGGTGCTCACTTCAGCCAGTGGAGTGTGGGTGGCGAACTGATCTCGCGAAACTGGGAAACCCGTTTCAACTACTACCAGCCGTTCGGCAACACATCTGAGCAAACGGCCAGTCGAGTCGACCCCAACAGTGTGACGTTCGTTGGACAGAATATTCAGTTCACTCCCATCAACACGTTCTCCGAGGCACTGGAAGGCTACGACGCGGAATTCGGCTTCCTGTTCCCCAGTGAATTTGCCGAACGCTTTGACATTCGCGGCTTTGGTGGTGGCTACTCATACAAGGGCGAAGGTCAGGCGCGGTTCTCCGGATTCAGCGCCCGTCTGCAGGCCGATGTCAACGACATGCTGGAACTGGGACTGAAACTCACGGATGACGAAGTCTTTCACACCAATGTCACCTTTCAGGCCGTCTTCCACATCGGCGGATTCGAAAGCCAGGATCACACACGACGCTCGGCCATTCAACGACTGGCCGAACCGGTTCGGCGTAATCTGAACATTGCCTCCAACATCTCCGACATCAGCGGCACACCACAGAACGCTCTGACCACCGGCGGTGTCCCCATTGTTGTGGCTCACGTCGACAGCAACGCCGCACCCGGCGGAACGGGCGATGTTCTGTCTCCGTTTAATCAGCTGCAGCTGGGCCTGGGCAGCGGGGCCGACATCGTCTTCGTGCATGCCGGCAGTACGTTTCCAGCCGCTCCCGACAACGTGATCACCCTGGCCAATGATCAGAGCGTCTTTGGTGAGGGTGTCATTGGGTTCCCATCCGGCGCCCGACAGGTGACCAGTACCATTACGCTGGCCGGCATCGGCGATCTGACGCTGCCCGACTCACCCAACTTCGCGACCAATGTGGCAGCGCTCGGTCTGGATCCGACACAGGCCATTCTGCAGCGGCCCACCATCTCCAACAGCGTGGGTGACGTGGTCACGATGGGCAACAACAGCAGCTTTGGCGGATTCGTCATTGATGGCGGTCTCGGAGCGACCAACGGCATCGTAATCAACGCCGTGGATGGAGCCAGTGTTTCTGACGTGCTGATTTCCGGCGTCGGTGGCAGCGGTATCCTGGTGCAGGATGTGGCCGCCAACTCATCCACAACCATCGTGGACACCATTATCGAAAACGCAACCGGTCCGGCCTTCCACGTAAACCGCGGTGCTGGCGACATCGGCTTCAACTCCACAAGCACGGCGCTTGATCCCTCCTTTGCCTCCATCGTCAACAGCTCCAGCCAGGCCGTGCTGATCGAAGATCGCCTGGGCGGCAGCGTGAATATGTTTGGAGCCACCATTGATGATGTGGGCGGCGAAGGCATCGTAATCCGCGGCAATGTGCCGGGAGCTCCGTCGCTGGGTAATGTGACCATCGACAACGCCACGATTACCAACAGCACAGGCACCGGGATCAATGTGGACAACGTTGACGGCAGCGTGACGTTCCGCAGCACCATTCGACCGGCGACGACCATTGAAAGTGCCACGGGCACCTCAGTCAATATTGTGGATCTGGGCCCCAGCGGCAATGTGACGTTTGAAGAATTGAACATCACCACGCCTCTGGCCGGCGGCATCAACATCGACAACCTGGCCGGCACATTCATCTTTGCTCAGGACCTGACCATCGGCGCTCCAGGCGTCGGCGCCATCGTGGCTCCCGCCATTCGCGTGGCCAACAGCCAGCCGACCGGAGCCGTGCAGTTCTCTCAGGATGTGACCATCAACGGTGCCACCGGTGCCGGCCTCGAACTGGATTCCAACCAGACGCTCAGCAGTTTCCGTGTCAACGGTCTGCTGGCAGTCAACGGGGCAGCCGGTTCTTCTGTGAGCATTCTCAACAACGGCGGCATCGCGGCATTCACAGGCGGCGTGCAGGTGACTCAGCGTGGAGCAGAAGGTATTTTCATCAACAACTCCACTGGTGCCATTTCCTTCCAGGGAACCACATCCATACTCAATGATGCGGCCGTCCCCTCTCTGTCGGATGGTGTGTCGATCCTGGGCTCCGAATCAAACATTCTGTTTGAAAACCTGAGCGTGCAGAACGCAACGCTCGGCAATGGTGTCACCATGCTGAACAACCTCGCCGGTGCACTGGGCAACGGTATCACCACGTTCCAGAACATTGACATCACGTCGACCGCCGGAACGGGCTTCTTCGCTGACAACAACACGGAGATTCGGATCGACGACGGTGTCATCACCACCAACCTGGAATCGGCCGTGGACATCGCCAATTCGGGCATCAACATCCGGCTGATGGAAGTCAACAGTGCGGGCAGCCCGGACTACGGTATTCGACTGTTCGAAACCAATCAGACGCTGCGAAAGACGTTCACCGTCACGGGCGATCAGAACCTGCTCACGCAGGGCACCGGCGGTTTCATCACCGGAGCCGCTTTCGCCGGTGCGGATCTGCGTAACGCCGGTCAGGTGACACTCGACGGCATGGACTTTGAAGACAACAACATCGGTATTCATGTCCGCAACAGCGGACTGGCCATCGACGACGACCAGTTCGTCTCAATGCAGTTCACCAGCATCACGGAGTCCAGCTTCCGTGGCATCGACGCGGAAAACCTGCTGGAACTGGACGTGCAGGACTCTGTGTTCACCGACAACGGCGACACAGCGGCCGTTGTGGACGGAGACGGTGTCGCCACCGGACTGCAGCGTGAGACAATCTTCCTGAACTACACCGAACGCCTGAACGTCGATACCACGACACTGTTTAACCAGTTCACCAATCCGTACATCGTGCGTATCCAGCGAAACGAATTCACGGCCATCTCAGATGACGTGATTTCGATTAATCGTCCGGCCACGCTGACAGACGCTCATATCGACATCGACATCTCACAGAACAGCGGTGCCAACGGATTCTTCATCCTCAACGACACCAACGACTTTGATCCGGCGGACGTGAACGAAAACGCCATTGAAATTGACTGGGATGGGCCCGCTCTGATCAACATCGAAAACAACGCCTTCCTGCTCACGGGCGTGGACACGGCCGAGTCACAGGGAGCCATCTTCCTTGACTTTGCCTCCACCACCGACCTGACGGAACTGACGGTTGTTGGCAACTTCATCAACGATGCCACCTCTCAGCCGAATGCCATCGGCCTGGACATGACGACTGCCGGTCCGACCAACTCCATCATCTCCTTCAACGATTTCCGCTTTGGAGGAGAAGAGAGTCAGGGCATGGTGTTCAACCTGGGGACCGACACCATTATGTCAATCATCAACAACCAGCTGTTGTTTGGCGCTCAGGGCGGCTTCGGCATCGAGGTCGAACGGGTTCGCTCGCCCTCTGTGTTTGAAATCAGCGGAAACACAATCGGCCTGACAGACCAGGTGCTGGCGGGCAACATCATTCCTGATGACCCACCGATTGAGCAGGGTATTTTCTTCCGCAGCTCAGCAGGGCCTTACACGATCTTTGGCACGGCCAACAACAACATCGGCCTGCTGCCCGGATCCCTGGGTGACGTCGACCTGTTTGCCGTCTTCAACGGTGCAGTCAACGGTTCGATCATCGTGAACGGAGCTCTGGTGCCGTAACACGAACGATTCAGCGATTCACAGAAACACAGGGCCGAAATTTGTTAACAGATTTCGGCCCTGTTTCTATACTCCGCCCACTATGACCAGCGCCTCGCAGCAGGTTCCCGAAACCCTTGCTGAACTGACTGCGTTGATTGGCTCAGCGCCCGGATTTGATGCCGTTCTTAAGGAACTGCACAGCGGACAAAGTGCGGCCATCGACGGAGCCTGGGGCTCAGCCAGCGCGCTGACAGCCGCGGCGCTCTGCCATCGCAGTCCCGAGCACACTTTGCTGATTGTCGTTCCCGGCATCCGCGACGTGGATGATCTGGCGGATCAGCTGCTGGAGTTTCAACCTGCGCAGCCGGCCCGCACGTTTCCTGCCTGGGAAACGCTGCCGGACGAGCACGACATCACAGACAGTGTCTTCGCCGCACGCCTGGCGGCCGTCCGCACGCTGGACGACGCGCAGCAGGCGGCCGCGGCGGCAGAAGCTCCGGTTGTCAGCGAGACGGCAGATCCGTGGAGCTTCTCGGTTGACGCCTTCACACCGGCGGCGGACAGCGAGCCGGAGGCTGCCCCGCAGCCGCAGCTGATCGTCACCTGTCTGCCCGCGCTGCTGCAGCCGGTTCCCGCCCGCTCCGACATCGCTGAGGCCACCCGCCGCATCGAAGTGGGCGAGGAGCTTGATCTGGAACCACTGCTGGACTGGCTGATTGAACGCAGTTTCGACCGCGTCACGGCCGTGGAGCTGCCAGGAGAATTCTGCGTCCACGGAGGCATTCTGGACATCTATCCGCCCACCGAGGCCGATCCCATCCGGATCGAGCTGTTCGGAGACGAAGTGGAGTCGATCCGCACGTTCGATGTGGAATCTCAGCGGCGTCTGGCAGAACTGGACAGCGTGGCCATCACGGCCACACGTCCCGTCAAGCCGGCCGAAAAGCCGGCTCCCGGTGACAGCCTGAAACCGCACACCGCCCTCACCGCAGCCACCGAATCGCTCATTGATTCGCTGCCGAAAAACACGATCGTCGTGTTCAGCGATCTGGCGCAGACTGTCAGCGAAGGCAAACTCTACCTGCAGCGACTGTCCAATCCCATCGGGATGTTTGGTGTGGAGGCCACGCTTGCACGACTCACCGACTTTCCCTCTGTCACCATCGATGCGCTGGCAGCAGACAGCTTTGAGACATCGTGTCACCTGAAAATCGAATCGGTCGAACGCTTCTCCGGTACCGGACAGGACGCGCTGTACGAGCTGGCCGAGTCTCTGGGACCGGACGAACGCGTGCTGCTGACGTGTCACAATGAAGCCGAACAGCAGCGACTGGACGAGCTGATTCGTGAGACGGATGCGGCCGAGAATCTTGACCTGGCCCCTCGAGTGCAAACGTGCACTGGTCGCATCAACAAGGGGTTCCGGCTGCTGGAACGCGGCCTTTTGGTCATCAGCGACAACGAGCTGTTCTCCCGCTCGCAGGCACGGCGTGTCAAAACCCGACGCCGATCGGCCGATTCGCGGGCCATCGACAATTTCCTCGACCTGAAGGATGGCGATCTGGTCGTGCATGTGTCGCAGGGCATTGCCAAATACCGCGGCATGGCCCTGATGGACAGCGAAGGGGAACAGGAAGAACATCTGCTGCTGGAATTTCGCGACTCGGTCATCGTTTATGTTCCGGCCTCGCTGATCCATCTGGTGCAAAAATACATCGGCCCGGCCAAGTCGGTGCCGGAGCTGTCCAAATTCGGAGGCACTTCCTGGGAGAAAAAGAAAGACAAGGTCTCTGCGGCAGTCGTCGATATGGCGGCCGATATGCTCAAGCTGCAGGCGGAACGCAATTCTCGTCCGGGACTGGATTGCCAGCCGGACTCCGAACTGCAGGAAGAATTTGAGCACGCGTTCCCCTACACCGAAACGGTCGATCAGGCGTCCGCGATTAACGAGCTGAAAGAGGACATGGAACGCCAGCGTCCCATGGATCGGCTGATCTGCGGAGACGTGGGCTTTGGCAAAACGGAGGTCGCCATGCGGGCCGCCTTCAAAGCCATCGATAACGGTCGACAGGTGGCCGTCCTTGTGCCCACCACAGTTCTGGCCGAGCAGCACTACCGCACCTTCAGCGAACGCATGGCCGAATTCCCCGTGCAGGTGGAAATGCTGTCACGATTTCGCTCAGCCGGAGAGCAGAAAAAGATCATTGAGAAACTGGGGAAAGGGGACGTCGATCTGATCGTCGGCACACACCGGCTGGTCTCCAAAGACGTGAGCTTTAAAGACCTGGGCCTGCTGATTATCGACGAAGAACAGAAGTTCGGCGTGAAGGTGAAGGACCGGCTCAAGCACCTGCGGATGGAAGTCGACATTCTGACGCTGACCGCCACCCCCATCCCCCGCACCCTGCACATGTCTCTGCTGGGGATTCGGGACATCAGCAGCCTGACCACGCCGCCACGTGATCGCATGCCGATCGAAACCCGCGTCGGACGATTCGACGAGTCTTTGGTACGCAGCGCCATCATTCGTGAGATGAACCGTGGCGGGCAGACATACTTTGTGCACAACCGGGTGCACGACATCCATCTGATTGCCGACAGGATCCGCCAGATCGTGCCGGAAGCAACCGTCACCATCGCCCACGGTCAGATGACGCCCGACGAACTGGAAATCGCGATGCTCGATTTTGTGACTGGCAGAGCCGACATCCTGCTGGCCACCACGATCATCGAGAGCGGTTTGGACATTCCCAATGCCAACACGATGATCATCCACCAGGCCGACATTTATGGTCTGGCCGATCTGCACCAGCTGCGGGGGCGTGTAGGCCGCGATCGTCATCGCGCGTACTGCTACCTGATGCTGGAAGAGGGCAAGGTGGTCACCACCAAGGCCACCCGACGACTGAAAGCCATCGAAGAATACAGCGAACTGGGGGCCGGCTTTCGCATCGCGATGCGGGATCTGGAGATTCGTGGCGCGGGCAATATTCTGGGAACCGAACAAAGCGGCAACATCGCTGCCGTGGGTTACGAGCTGTACTGCCAGCTTTTGGAGAACGCTGTCCGCACTCTGAAGAAAGAGCCGCTGCGTTATCAGTCACATGTCAAAATCGAACTGCCGGTTTCCGTCTATATTCCGGACAAGTACATCTCAGAGCAGAAGCTGAAGATCGAAGTGTATCGGCGGCTGTCACAGGCCAATTCGCTGCCGAAGCTGGCGGCTCTGGAAGAGGAACTGCGGGACCGTTTTGGCCCGGTCCCCACTCCCGCACGGCGGATGCTGAGACTGCGAGAGCTGAATCTCCGCGCCCTGTCCTGGAAGATCGAAAATATCCACCTGGAAGACGGCTACGCGGTCCTGCGATACCGTGACACCAAACTGATCAAAATGCTCAGTCTGCTGCACCGCGGGCACCTGCGGATTGTGGATCAGCACGATGCCTACTGGCCGCTGGACGCTCGGGAAGAAGACGGCACGGCCGTGATGGAAGAGCTCATTGCCGCTTTGTCAGAGGCAGAACCTCCCGTACCCGAAACCGAATAGCGTTAGAATCCCGGACGAAGACGATTTCCCCGGGAAAAAATGGCCAAAACCAGACCTGGGGCGTCCTGAGTTCCTATGGTGGTCGGCCGTAAAACCCCATAGACTTCGCGCTCACCACTCGCCGACACAGGGAAGAGTCATGAGGCGCACCACGGTTTTCTTTTTGCTCACACTGCCCACCACCGTCGCTGTCGTCTTCACAGCCGGCTGCAGGAACCCGATGACCTCTTCGGCCGAAAGTCGTGTCACGGCACTGCGTGACGACGAAGCAGATTCAGACATCAGTCTGATATCCTCATCCGACACCAAACCGGTGATCTTCACCGATCTGCCTTCGCTGCGTTATGGCACAGGCAAAATGGACGCCAATGTACCGACGACTTTCCGGCAGACGCCGTCCGGGCTGCGGTATCGCATCCTGCGGCAGTCTGACGGCCGCAAACCGACCGCCGCTGACACCGTCAAAGTCAATTACCGAGGCTGGCTGGACAGCGGCAAAGAGTTTGACAGTTCCTACGACTCCCGCCCGGCCACGTTTCCGCTGTCCGGCGTCGTCAAAGGCTGGACCGAAGGCATGCAGCTGGTGGGCAAAGGTGGCATGATTGAATTGTGGGTCCCCGCCAGCCTGGGCTACGGTCAGCAGGGCTCTCCTGGTGGAGTCCCGCCAAACGCCACGCTGCACTTCGTCGTCGAGCTGCTCGAAGTGCTCTAAGTAGACAGGCCGATTGCGATTATCCGGCGGGCGCCATCTGTGCCTGTCGGTCTCTGCCGGTCACGGAAGCAAAGACGGACTCAAACGAATTGGCCCGCACCATGGATGATGTGGTTCGGCCAAACGGGACGCTGACATTCAGCCCGGACTGCTCCACGATTTCACAGCCCAGGGTTTCCAGTTGCTGCAGGTTGGCGGCGAATCGCTGGTGGTAAGTGCGATCGTTCATGTCATCCAGCAGCCGCTGGTTGGACTCCCGCACCAGGGGAATCTGTGAGATGTCCACGTTCCCCTGCACGGGCACGCCGTCAGTCGCCGCATGCCACTGCCGAAAGAACGCCTGCATAAAGTGATTCACTTTGCCCAGCTGAGACAGTCGGCTCAGATTCCGCAGATACATGGTCTGCTGACACATGCGGTCCTGCATGAAGATGAAGCCCGTAATGGACCAGTAGACCATGTAGTCCCAGAGAATTTTGACCGGCATCACGGTGGGATTGCCGAACATCCGGTACTGATCCTGATAGGCCGTCTTGGTGCCGTAATAAAAGCGTTTGAAGATGCGATCGTACGAAAACGCGCGGATGCGAAACCCCCTGCCGGTCAGATCACGGCGGATCAAATCCGTCAGAAACGTATTGGAAAACGCGATGAAATCGCTGCCCGGCGAATAGAACGGGTCGTGGAAGAATCCGGCTTCGCCCGTGATGCCCCAGCGGTGCCGGGAAAACACCTGCCTGCATTCGGTGGCGTAGTGCTTGATCGCCCGGAAATCCTGCACGTTGTCGAGGTTGGCTTTGACCTGCTCGGCGCACTGAGGCTCGTGTTTTTCCAGCCAGCGAACGGCCTTCTCCATGGAATTGAAGTCTGACAGCGAGTGGAATTCTTCGGCCGCCACGATGCCCATGCTGGTCGAGCCGGAGGCCAGTGGAATCATCCACACCCAGTAGCCCTTACCCATCAGGTGGTTGGTGCTGTACCAGCGGGCCGTTTTGTCCGCGTGTCCCTGCTGCCAGTCGCCGTCCTGCGACCATTCGTCAATCTTGATGTGCCGGCTGAATCGAAACCACGCCGCGTTGGCGATGTGCGACGATGGCATCTGCATGTTGAGCTGACGTTTCAAAAACGCGCGGCGGCCACTGGCATCCACCACCCAGCGGGAATTGACCGTCTGCCGTTCCCCGTCGGCCTCAAACTGCACGCGGTGCGTGCCGCGTTTTCGGATGTCAATCTCCTGCACCGTGGCCTGATCGCGGAATGTGATCCCGCGCTCCAGGCAGGTGTCGGCCAGAAAGTTTTCAAACCGACCACGGTCCAGTTGATAGCTGGGACACGGCGCGTAGCGTTTCCCGCCCAGTTCGAGGCGATCTTCAATACGACTGTTGTCTCCGGAAGGAAAGAAAAATCGCAGCCCCAGTTTGGGCAGCTGGTCATCCAGAATGTGCTGCCGGAACCCAAGCACTTTGCCAAAATAGTGAGCCGCGACTTCCACCGTGGACTCGCCCACTTTGAAGGCCGCTTCGGGCACAGGATGCTGGCGTTTTTCCAGCACGGTGATGGACGCCTGCGGCAGCTGCTGTCGGCACTGCAGCGCCAGTGACAGGCCCGCCAGGCCGCCACCAAGAATCGTCAGATCAGATTGCGCATTCATAGTTCGTCTCATCGCAGAAAGGCATCGCCGTGCCCGCTTACATCAGATTTCCAGAGCCTCAAACACGCCGCACAGCCGATTGGTCGACGCCGACTGACTGGGAATGTCGCTTTCCACGGTCGGCTGCAGTCGGCGGACGCGTTCGGTGATTTCAAACATCAGATCCCGAATCAGTTCCACATTGGCAGCGAACCGCTTTTTCAGCGTCTCGTCGTCCACTTTGTCACGCAGTTCGGCATTCAGCCGCGTCATCAGCTCAATTTCGCTTTGATCCACAAACGCGGCACCCGCATCCACGTGCGGATCCGCCTCGTACCAGCTGCGGAAGAACGTCTGCATTTTGAGATTCATATCGCGAATCTCTTCGATGCCGCGCGACAGGGACTGAATGAAGCCGACCTCCGTCAGTTTGCCGTTGAAGTACAGTAACGCCGGGAACCCCCAGTAGACTGCATAATCCCACACGAACTTCAACGCCATGATGCGCGGGTTGCCGAACAGCGGGTACTGATCCCGGTAAGTGATGAGGTTGTTCTGAAAGAGCGTCAAAAAGACGCTTTGCAGTGTAGGAGCCAGATGCTCGATGGGGCGTCCTGCCAGATCCTCTTCAATCAGCCGGCCCACCATCGTGTTGCCAATGGCAATGAAGTCGCTGCCGGGCGAATAGAAGGGATCCAGAAACGCGGCCGCTTCTCCCACCAGCCCCCAGCGATCAGCAGAGAACACCTGTCGGGAACCGCGGGACATCTTTTTGATCGCCAGAAAGTCCTGCATCTTATCCACATTGGGCTGGAGGCATTCCCAGCACTCCGGCTCATGAATTTCCAGCCAGGCCATCGCCTTTTCAAACGTGTTGATGGTGGGCAGCGGGTGGATTCGGGGGTCGGCCACGATGCCCACACTCGTTGACCCGGTCGCCAGCGGAATCAGCCACACCCAGTAGCCTTCGCCCATCAGATGGTTGGTACTCAGCCAGCGGCGGGGCACTTTACCGGTCAGCTGCTGCCAGTCCTGATCATCACACCAGCCGTCGATCTGCAGATTGGCGTCAATCCGAAACCAAACGGCATTAATGTCGTGTCCCAGATCCTCCTCCAGCTTCAACTTGCGTTTGATGAAACTGGCCCGACCGCTGGCATCAACAATCCAGCGACTTTCAATGGTCCGCGGCACACCATCGCGTTCGAAGGTAATCTGGTGATTCGTATCTTTGGTTCCACCTTCGGAGGAATCGATCACGACCTGCCGGACGCGGGCCTGATCGATGATTTCTGCACCGAGGTCTGTGTTGGTCAACTGCAGATAGTTTTCCAGACGGCCCCGATCGACCTGATAGCTGGGTGCCGAAAAGAACTCGCTGCCGCCCACCTCGGTGCCTTCGGCCAGTGTCTGCCAGGCATCCTTAAAAAAGAACCGCAGACCGAATTTGGGCAGCTGATCATCGGTCAGATGCTTTTTCAGCTGCAGTTCTTCGCCAAAATAGTGCGCCCCAATCTCCACCGTGGATTCACCCACTTTATGAGTCGTTTCCGAAACAGGAAAGGCACGTTTTTCCACAACGGCCACACGCATGTCAGGCTGCTTTTGCAGCAACTGTCGGGCGAGCGTCAGGCCCGCCAAACCGCCACCAAGAATTGCCACATCATATTTGCTGTCGGTGATCATTGCCGGGGGTGTTGCCTCTTAGGGTGATCTGTCCTGTTGCCAGGTCGTGAGTGTTTGACGGGATGACTTGCGATGCCAGCGATTGTCAGCGATTGTCAGGAGCTGACAGATTCTACCGACTCCACGAAACGGTCAACTTCGGTGATCCAGTACCGTTTTCTCTCAAAAGGATACAGTGGCAACGCCACCTTGCGGCGTGCCCACGGCCGGTGCAGGGCCTGAAAATCGATCGTCAGACCGTATTCATATAATCGACCAAGTGTCTTTACGGTGGTAGACGAAGCCGCTTCGCTGTCCGCCGCACAATGCAAATGGATGAACGATTCGTGCGAAATCTGACCGGCAACGGTCAGCCCCACGGGCGAATTCCGGCAGAACTCTATCAACACCGTGATATCCTGCGCGATGAGACGTTCCACCAGCGACTGCTCTGCCACCGCGGCACTCAGATGATCTTTCCAGTAGGCGCCCGCCAGTGAACGATGGACGGGCACCAGATCTCCGCTGACAGAACACAGCAGTGGCATGTTCGGGGGGTAGTAGTTGAACGAATCAGCGAACGTCTCAAAGTCCGCAATGACGGCCGCCTGCTCTGCGTCCGACGCCCCGTCAGCATGGGCGAGCTGGCACGTCTGCCGACGAATCACCAGCAGCAGGGCATCACGAAAACAAACACCGCCCGCGACGGCAGACGCGACAAACTGTCCCACACCAACGCCTGCCACTACGTCCGGCTCAATGCCCCAGCCACGATACAGTTGCGCCAAACCTGCCTGCAGGACGTAAGCGGCCACCTCATCCGCAGGACTGTCAGCGGCCTCCGACATCAGCCACTGCCGCAGCGACGCCCCCTTCCAGTCGTCGGCTTCTCCCAAACGTTCGTCCAGGTCATCAATAATGTCGCGGAACGCGGGCTCGGCGGCGAACAGATCTCGGCCAAACTCTACCCCGGGATGTGTGTCGCCAAACAGCCAGGCCACTTTGCCAGAGGCGTTGCTCCCAGTCGCGACGGACTCAGAGGTCACCGTGTCGTCTTCCAGCCAGGCAGTCAACCGGTCGGCCGCCTGACTGCCAGTGGTTGCGCAGATCGCCAGCCGATGTTCAAAGTGACGTCGCCCGGCACTAGCCGTGAAGCAAACGTCTGACAGGTCATCTGCGCCCGAAAGGCGATCACGATAGCCGGCGGCCAGCTGACGCAGTGCCGCACCGCTGCGGGCGCTGAGCGTAAGCAGCCGCCACACATCGGAGGACGACTGGTCGCTGTCAGTGCTCAATGGCATGACGTTCTCCGCTGCAGGCGTTGGAACGGGAGGTGAACCGAGAATCACGTGTGCGTTGGTGCCCACCAGCCCCAGGGCGGTCACGCCGGCGAGGCGTTCCTCGGCCTCGGGCCAGGGCGTCTGCTCGGTCACCATCTTCACGGGGAGGCGTCGCCACGGGATATGCGGACTGGGTTCCTCGAAGTGCGCCTGTGGTGGCAGCACTCCGCGGTGGATGGACAGCACCGTCTTGATCAGGCCCGAGATCCCTCCCGCTGCTTCCAGGTGACTGATATTGGCTTTGACAGTGCCAACCAGCAGAGGATTGTCGCGTTTGCGGCCCTTGCCGTACACGGCCGCTGCGGCCCCCAGTTCCATGGGGTCACCAAACTCGGTTCCCGTGCCATGAGCTTCCAGATACTGCACCTGCGACGGCGCCACCTGGGCGTCCCTGAGTGCTTCCGTAATCACTCGCGATTGAGACTTTCCACTGGGCGAGGTGATACCACTGCTGGTTCCGTTGTGAACCACGGCACCACCTTTGACTACGGCCAGCACGCGATCTCCAGCGGCCACCGCATCACTGAGGCGCTTGAGCACCACAACCCCACAGCCTTCGCCGCGGCCAAAGCCGTCCGCCTGCGCTGAGAACGACTTACAGCGACCATCGGGCGACAGCAGTCCGGCTTTGGACATCAGCAGCGAGTTCACGGGCGCTAGAATGGCGTTCACACCACCAGCGAGCGCCATATTGCAGTGCCCGTCCTGCAGACTTCGCATCGCCTGATGCAGGGCCACCAGAGAACTGCTGCTGGCCGTATCAACGGCGATGGACGGCCCTTCAAATCCGAACACATAACTGATACGTCCCACGCCCGCGCTGTGCGACAGCCCGGCCCCCTGAAACGCCTCCACCACATGCCGATCATCCAGTGTGGGCAGGAAGGCATAGTCCTGCCCCATGATCCCCATGAACACACCCACGTTGCTGTCGGTCAGTGGCGCGGTGGCAAGTCCTGCGTCTTCCAGCGCCCGATAGCTGTTCTCCAGCAGCATGCGGTGCTGGGGATCAATCCAGCAGGCTTCCTGATCACTGATGTTGAAAAAGGAGGCATCAAAATCTGCGATGTCCTCCAGAAAACCGCCTTCCCGGGTGTACATGAAGCCGGGCTGTCGGTCCTCGCGATAGAACCGGTCAATGTCCCAGCGGTCCTCGGGAATCTGCCGCACAGAGTCAACACCATTCATCAGGTTGTCCCAGAACTCGTCCGCGTTCTGAGCGCCGGGGAACCGACAGCTCAGCCCGATGATCGCGATCGGCTCCTTGGGGCGCCGGCCGTCCTCCTCTGGCTGGTTCGGCGTGACCACCGCCGCCGCAGCTTCGGACTCGCCATCATCCGTAATGAGACTGAGCACATGATCGGAAATGGCATCGATGGTCGGATGGTCGAACAGCATCGTGGGACCAACGGCAAACTGATCGCCCAGCATCTGCTGCAGCTCGGTGCCAAACTCGACCGCCATCAGCGAATCAAGTCCCATCTCAATCAGCGGACGATCCAGTTCCGGGGGTTCAGGCGTCGAGAGAATCCGCTGCAGCGAGGCCTGGACGGTATCAACGAGCAGTTGTCGTCGGGCGGCGCCGCGAAGTTTCCGCAGCCGCGCAACCAGTTCGGAATCACCCGCCTGCGACTTTTGCCGCGCGGGGGCGAGTTCTTCGAGCAGTGTGGAGGCGTCTCCGCCAGGTCCACTGCGCATTCGCCGCCAGTCGACATCCATGACGGTCGCCTGCGTTTGCTGCAGCGAAAGCATCAGCCCTATCACTTCGTGGGCTTCATCAGCCTCCAGCGGCGCAATGCCCTGCAGCGCCATCCGTTTCAGAATTCGCTCATCATCCGCCATGCCAGCCGACCATGGCCCCCAGTTAATGCTGGTGGCCGGCAGCCCCGCGTGTCGTCGCCGCCACGCCAGACCATCCAGGAACGCATTCCCGGTGGCGTAGTTGCTTTGCCCCGGCGAACCCAGCACCGAAGCCGCCGAGGAATACAGCACGAAAAAGTCCAGTGCCTGATCACGCGTCAGCTCATCCAGCAGTGAGGCGCCAACAATCTTGGGAGCCAGAACGTTCTCGAACCGCTCCCACGTCTGCGTGCCAATCAGCGCGTCATCCAGGACGCCGGCTGCGTGTATCACGCCTTTGAGAGGCTTCCACTGGCTGCCAAATCCGGCAATCAAAGACTGCACATTCTCCCGGCTGCCCAGATCGGCCGCATGTACGACCACATCACAGCCCGCGTGTCGGATCACATTCAGAAACGCACGCGTGTCTTCGTCCGGTTCGCGGCGAGACACCAGCACCACCTGCCCGGCTCCGTGGTCGGCCAGCCATTTGGCAGCCTGCCGCCCCAGCATCCCCAGGCCTCCGGTGATGAGATAGCTGCCATCCACGTGGACATTCGGCACAGACGACCGGCCGGTTGTGCCACCAACACGTCGCAGGCGGGGAACCAGAAAACCGCCCTCACGAATCAACAGCTGATTCTCACGCGTTTCGGTCATCAGCACATCACACACACAGTGAATGTCGTCGCCCTGGGCATCTGCAGGCAGATCGATAAGACGGCAGCGAAACTCGGGCTGTTCGGCCCCTACGACCCGGCCAAGCCCCCAGTACTTTGTCTGGTGCGGCTGACACACCTCAATCGCAGTCGTGGCGATGGCCGACTGCGTCACCAACTGCAGGCCGCACCGGAGTGATCGCTGTCCGCGTTCCAGCAGCACCTGAGAGAGCGCAATCAGCCCGCCGCAGTTCTGTTCGGCCGCACCAAAGATAGAATGCTCCGTGTGACTGTCACCATCGAACAGCCAGACAACTCCGTCCGGCTGCCACGCCGCCGTGGTCGACGTTTCGTCTGTGGCGTCCGGCGGACCGGGCGTATCCTGAGCCATGGACGCATCCTGCTGGGCAAACAGCTGCTGCCACTGCGCCGACTGGCGGACATCCAGCACGCCCTGCCCGTCTGTCACGGACAGCTGGGCGTCGTTCTGAGCTGTCAGACACAGAACTTCGTGACCGGCCTCCTGCAGCACCCGCAGTAAACCGGCGGCGTGCGGCGAAGTGGCCGCTCCGTCCACCAGCAGCCAGCGGCGGGGCTGCGGATCAGCGGCCGGCAGGCGGAATTGTCTCCACTGAGTTTCGTGCAGCAGTCGTTCTGCGCCAACTCCGCTCATCTGTCGCAGCACGTCGCGACTGACGTGCTGCACCGTGAGCTCCTCAATGGTCAGCAGCACGCGATTGTTGTCATCAAACAGTGTCAGGTCAGCTGTGCGCGTGCGACCTTCCGGCTGTGTCCACACGGCATGGCACCAGACTTCGCCATCCACCGGCTGGTAAAGGCAGACACGCTTCATGCCGACGGGCAGAAACAGATTTCCATCGTCTTCCTGCAGCAGGCCCACAGCCAGCGCATGCAGGGCCCCGTCCAGGACTGGTGGCGGCACCTGAAAACCACGCACATCACCGGCTGTTGACAGCCGCGCCAAGATACGGTTCTCCGCCGTTGCCAGTGACTGCACAGTCTGAAAGGCGGGACCATAGCTGAGCCCGATGTCCTGCAGCTTTGCGTAGAACTCGCCCACGTCCACCGCCTGGCGGGTGGACTCCTGCAGGGCGGCCGCGTCGATGATTTCCGGTTCCGGGGCGTTCTCTCCCAGAGCCCCGGTGACGTGCCGCTGCCATTCGCCCGTTTCTGTGCCACTGGACCAGGTCTCGAGGGTGGTGCGATCGCCTTCAGTGGGCTTAAGCACGGTCTGCAGAGCCGTTCTGCCGGCAGGGCGCAGCGGCTGCTCAAAGACAAGATCTTCGACAACCGCGCCCGCGGAGGCGGCCAATGCGATCTCCACCCAGGCGGCGCCCGGCATCACGACATTGCCCATCACTTCATGATCGGGCAGCCACGGTGGGCTGTCAGGCTCCACAAAGGATTCAAAACGTTTTTCCTGTCCAGCCCCGGCCAGTCGCACTTCACTGCCGAGCAGCGGATGTGCTGTGTGGAACGCGGCATGCGCAGCGCGGGGTTTGTCCGGCCCCCAAAACCGACGCCTCTGAAAGGGATAGGTGGGCAGCACCACATGCCGCCCAGCAGGATTTACCGATGCGAAATCGGGCTGGTGGCCGCAGGCATACAGCCGGCCGATCGCCTGCAGAAAGTGCGACTGATCCTGCCCGTCTTTTTGCAGGCAGCTGATCAGCCGCCCGACGTCGTGTTGCCAGTCGGCCGCCGCCATGCGCGTCAGGACACCGCTCGGCCCCAGTTCCAGCAGGACATCACAGCCCTGCTGCTGCACAGTCTGCACGCTATCAGAAAACCGAACAGCCGCTCGGATGTGCTGCGCCCAGTAGGAGCCGTCCGGTATGGAATCCGCCGGCAGCACCTGTCCGCTCATATTACAAATCAGCGGAATCTTTGCTGGGCGGAACTTCATGCTGCTGGCGAAAGCGGCGAACGGCTCCAGCACAGGATCCATCAGCTGAGAATGAAACGCGTGTGAAGTCGTCAGCGGCACACATCGCCGACCATCGGCTGTGAGCGTCTGTGCCACAGCTTCCACCCGTTCGGCCACTCCACTGATCACCGCGTGCGTGCCATTGGAGGCGGCCAGCGAAACATCAGGCAGACCATCAATGGCGGTGGACACAACATCAACGGGTGCAAAGACGGCCACCATTTTTCCGCCCGATGGGAGTTCGCCAATCACGCGGCCACGTTCGGCGATCAGTTTCAGACCGTCCTCCCACGACATCACTCCCGCCACGCAGGCGGCCGCGTACTGTCCCACACTGTGTCCCAGCACAACGTCCGGCTGCAGGCCACAGTGCTGCAGCAGCTTCGCCAGTCCCATCTGAATGGCAAACAGGGCCGGCTGCGTCCAGCTGGTGTGATTCACGCGCTCCGGATGATCAAACAGCACCGACGTCAGAGACTCGTCGCGCAGCGATGACAGTTGTGCGTCGCACCAGTCGACCGCTTCGCGAAACACGGGCTGCGTGTCATAAAGCTCGCGGGCCATCCCCACATACTGCGCCCCCTGGCCGGTAAACTGCCAGGCGGTTCTGGGAGCCCGTCGGCCGTGACCGGTGGCCACTGACGTCGACGCTCCGCCGCGAGCGATGCCGGTCAGCCCCGCGATGGCGTCCTCGATGCTGCCGGCAACGACGGCACCACGGTGGTCAAAATGGGTGCGACGACATCCCAGCGACCAGGCGACGTCGGACAGTGAAGCCGCAGCGGTGTGCCGCAGCCAGTGTTCAATCTGCTCCGCCTGCTGCTGCAGCGCTTCTTCCGTGCGACCACTGACCGTCAGCAGATACGATTGTTCTGGCGGCTGCTGCGTCCTCCCATCCTGCGTGGCGGCGGCCTGCGGACTGACCGTCGCAGTGACTTCGGCTGCCCCCACGACCACATGGGCATTGGTGCCACTCATGCCGAACGCGCTGACGCCCGCCACTCGATCAGTGCCCGACCAGCCGACTGGCTCGGTGAGTACCTTAACGGGAATGGCCTGCCAGTCGATGTGGGGATTGGGAGTTTCGAAGTTGAGCTGCCCGGGAATCTGATTGTGCTGCAGCGACAGCAGCACTTTGATCAGTCCCGCCATGCCGGCCGCCGCTTCCAGATGGCCGATGTTGGTCTTCACCGATCCGACCAGCAGCGGCGACTCGCTGGTACGGTTCCCCGTGAGCGCAGCGGCGGCTGCCTGCATTTCAATCGGATCGCCCAGTTCTGTGCCGGTCCCGTGCGCTTCCAGGTAAGCCACTTCGTCGGGCGTTACGCCGGCCCGCTCCAGAGCCTGGCGAATCACTTTTTCCTGAGCCTTCGGATTGGGGGCCGTCAATCCGCTGCTGAACCCGTTGTGCCCCACGGCAGAGCCACGAATCACGCCCAGAACGGGATCCCCATCACGCTGTGCGTCGGCCAGTCGCCGAATTGCCACCACGCCGCAACCTTCCCCGCGAAGGTAACCATCGGCAGCCGCATCAAAAGCGCGGGAATGGCCCTTGGGAGAAAGCGCCTTCAGTTTGCAGGTCAGAATGTTGGTGGTGGGCGAACAAATGACATTCACTCCCCCCACCAGCGCACGATCACAGTCGCGGCGCTGCAGACTCTGAATCGCCAGATGCAGTGCCACCAGCGACGAGGAGCAGGCGGTGTCCACCGCCAGACTCGGGCCCTGCAGACCCAGATAGTAAGCCAGCCGACCGCACAGAAAGCTGCCGGCCGCGCCCGTGGCAATATACGGGTTCAAATTGAGGAACGAATCACTCGCCTCGTTCTGGTAGTCATTGTGCATCCAGCCGACAAACACGCCCGTCTGCTCGCCAATGTCGGCCGGTACCCAGCCGGCTCTTTCCAGTGCCTCCCAGCCAACTTCCATGAGCAGCCGCTGCTGCGGATCGACCCACGTGGCTTCGCGCGGAGAGATTCCGAAGAACTCCGGATCCATTTGATCGACCTGATCGAGAAACACGCCGCGTCGCGCGTACATCCGACCAGGGATCTCCGGGTCCTCGTCAAAGAAGGCGTCCAGATCCCAGCGATCGCCAGGAACTTCTCCCGTCTCGTCCGACTGTTCCATCAGACTCTGCCAAAAGCGTTCGGGAGAACTGGCGTGTCGGGGAAAGCGACATGCCATGGACACAATGGCGACCGGCTCATAGTCGCCCGTTTCCTGCGCCTGAGCCAGCTGCTGCTTGAGTTCTCGAATCTTCAGCAGCGCCTGCTTGTTGGCTGAAAGGCTCGAATCAGATTCCGCCATGATCGCGTCACTTTTCCGTGTGTGTTTAGGCTAGAGATCAAGGCGACGGACATTCGAAATTTCGGTCGCCTGGGCGAGTGCTCAAGGGTGCGGGTGGACACTCCCACAACGCACGTCAGGAGTCACTCAGCTCTTTCATCAGTTCCGCCAGCGCTTCTTCCTCAGACAGTTCTGCCACCTGCCGCTGCAGTGTCTCAGTGTCTGCCACACGCCGGTCCCCGCTGGCGTTCTGCGGACCACCGGAGGAGCGATTTTCGGCTGCGGAGTCTTCCGGCAGAATGGTGGCCAGCAGATATTCGCCCAGATCACTGATGCGAGGCTGATCGAAAACAAGGGTGGCGGCCACCGTAACATCCGGCCCCACTTCCACCTGAATCTGATTACTGATTTCCACCAGCATCAGCGAGTCCAGACCCGCATCCAGCAGCCGCGTGTCAGGGTCCAGCAGCGATTCCGTGTCCGCCACGTGCTGCACGAGATGCTGTACGAAGTCGATGCACGCGGCCTGACGAGTGGCAGCGTGTGTCGCCAGCAGCGTTTTGCGAAGTGTGGGTTCCCGCAGCTGACTTTGAGCCGCCACATCGGCCTGCCCCTCGGACTCCAAACGGACGGCGTCCTCCAGTGAATACGTCCGCAGCTGTGTCTTGAGCACCTTGCCCGAAGGGTTTCGCGGCAGTTCCTCCAGTTTGACCACCACTCGCGGGACTTTGTAGTTGGCCAGGTTCTGCCGAGCGTACTGCTGAATGTCACGCAGGTCGTCCTCTGTCAGATCTGCCTGTTCCGGAACGACGAAGGCCACCACCTGCTCGCCAAACACAGCGTCCGGAATGCCCACCACGGCCACCTGCCCCACAGCCCGATGATCGCGCAACACGCGTTCCACTTCAGCCGGATAAACCTTGAGTCCGCCAACGGCGATCATATCTTTGACGCGATCCACGATAGAGAAGTAGCCGCGTTCGTCCTGTCGGCCAATATCACCGGAAAAAAACCAGCCATCGCGAATGGCCGCCTGGGTTTCTTCCGGCCTTCCCCAATAGCCAAGCATGACATTGGGGCCCCGCACGGCAATCTCTCCCAGCTCCCCCGCCGGGCAGTCCGCGCCCGTCTGCGTATCGACAATTTTCATTTCCACATTGTCGATGGGCACACCAATGGATCCGGGCACAAACGCATAACGGTGGTTGTAACTGGCAAACGGACTGGTCTCCGTCAGTCCGTAACCCTCATAGATGGGCTGACCAAATTTTTCCTGCCAGCGTTCGCTCGTTTGAATGGGCAGCGGGGCGGCGGCGGAAAAGCAATACCGCACGCCCTGCAATTCGGCCGCTTCGCAGCTGTCAGCAAACAGCTGAAACATCATGGGTACGCCGTACAGCTGTGTCACACCATGGGCGGCGATCAGACGGCGGGCTTCGTTCAGATCGAACCGCCGCTGCAGTACCAGTGTTCCACCGACATTGAGCACGGAATTCAGCAGGGCATTTTGACCGAAGCAGTGAAACAGCGGCACAGACAGCAGAACACGATCGGTCGGCCGCATGTCGCAAAGGTGGTTAAACGCACACACATTGGAACGCACGTTACCGTGAGACAATGTGGCTCCTTTGGGAAACCCGGTGGTGCCCGACGTATACAGAATCAGGGCCGGGTCGTCGGGCGCAGCATCGTACCAGCCGTCAAACGCCTGACCGTCCAGGGAACGGCCGGCAACCTGCCTTCCGCAGTCAGACGCGACGATGGTCTGCACGCGATCAGTCAGCTCCCCGGTAACCATCTGCTGTGTGGCCTGATCGCTCACAAGAACCCGGGCCCCACTGTCGTCAATGACAAACGCGACCTCTGTCGCTGCCGATCGTGTGCTCACGGAGACGGCAATGGCTCCCAGTCGCAGTGCGGCGTAATACCAGACGGGAAACGCGGGCACATTCGCCAGCATCAAAGCCACACGATCGCCGGGCCTGACTCCCGCCTCGTGCAGCACCTGGGCCGAACGGCGGGACAGCTCTTCCAGATGTCCATAGCTCCAGACATCCGACTCGAACTGCAGTGCTACGGCATCCGGCACGACACCGGCAGTGGTCGACAAGTGTTCGCAGATGTTCATTCGGGCTCTCCCTGTCACGGAACCGCTCATCCTGAGCGTTTAACGACGGTCCCCGGCACCGCCCCGGCCCGTTGTGCGGCCGACAAACTCGTCATCAAACGACTGCAGAACAGTCGCCACGGACCGCACCAGGGACTGGCCGTCCGACAAATCACCATGCAGTGCCTGTTGATACTCTTCCAGCCACTGGTCTGCATCATGTTTGACCAGCGGACGCTGTGGTCCGGTCGTCGATCCCACCAGCTGGCAGACGGCCTCGTACAGCGGCGTGGTGAGGGTGCCCAGCAGCGCCCGACCGTCGTAATGGCCGGCCACCGCGTGCGCCCGCAAATCCAGCGCCTGGACGGCAAACAGCAGCGAGACACTCAGATAATGACGGAATAGATCCACAGATCTCCAGCACAGGCTGGCGCTGCCCCAGCTCAGCCCATTGATGTTCTGATTGAACTGTTCGGCATGCGTCGGGAAGTGTTCCACCAGCGGATTTGCGGCCCACGTCAGCAGCGGCATAATGGAATTACCGGTGATCTGCAGCCCCTTGAGCCCCATGTTGTAGGCTGGCTCCGCACAGCCCTGCAAAGACGCGGGCAGACCGTTGTTGAATTCCGGCGCCACCAGCGTGGCGATCTGTACGTCCAGATGTTTGGCCAGCAGACCGAGGTATCGCCGCAGGTCATCCATGGCCATGCCCACGTACTGCCCCAGAAAATTTCCACTTTGGTAAAACTGACCGCCCTCAGCGTCAATCAGAGGATTGTCCGAGACAGAATTCATTTCCGTCTCAACAACGTCACGGACTCGCGCCACCCCTTCCACGATCGCACCCAGATACTGCGGCAGACACCGCAGGGAATACCGATCCTGAACGTGCGGAGAGGTGGACGGAGTGTGCGTTCGGCCTTCTCGCAGCAGACGTCGCAGCATGGCCGCACTCCACACCTGTCCAGGATGCGGTTTGTGACGATGCACGAATTCTTCAAACGGCTCTTCGTGCACCTGCAGCGCCTGCAGCATCATCGTCTGCACGCCCAGCGCGACGGCGAGCAGGCGCCGCGTCTGCTCGCTGCAGTTGGCCGCTATGGCGGACGAGAACGACGTGCCGTTAACGATTGCCAGGCCTTCTTTGGGCTGCAGGGCGATTGGCTCCAGCCCGAGTCGCTCCAGGCACTCTGTGCCCGTCCACACCTGACCCCCGTGCTGCACCCGCACGAAACCGGTCTGCCCCGTCATGGCCCGCGCCACCACCGAGAGCGGCACCAGATCACCGCTGGCACCAATTGACCCCAGTTCCCGCACAATGGGCGTGGCGTCTTCGTTGAGAAACCGCACCAGCCGTTCCACAATTTCCGGTCGCACACCGCTGCAGCCTCTTGCCAAAACGTTGGCCCGCAGCAGCATGGCCGCCCGTACATGCTGCGGATCGATGGGGGCTCCCGCTCCAGTCGCCAGAAATGACAGCAGATTATTCTGCGAAGCGGCCGCCTGTTCGCCGTCGACGGTCACCTGGGCCATGCCGCCGAATCCCGTCGTCACACCATAGATGCTGCGGTCCTGCGTGACCGCTTCCGCCACCAGATCGACGGAGGCCTGCAGTCGCTCGCGAACGTCGCCCTCAATGGTGACGCGAACCCGCGGCTTCCCGGCCGCGACACGGCAAACCTCAGAAAGCGTTAGAGGCTCACCACTGACAGACAGTGACATGGGTTCCAGCAGAGTTTTCGACACAGACCTGGCCAGCGATGTGAAATGGGACAGGTGGTAAGTTTAGCGAGCTGACACAACAGTCGCACCCCTGGCCGATTGATTGGCCGATTTGAACGATTGCCCGTCCACCACGAACGACGTTGAACGGACGTCAAAACGGGCTTCCGGATGGTGCCTGACCAACACCGAGCGGCTTCTGTGAAGAACCAAACATCAGCGCATGCACGGCCGGCACAAACAGCAAAGCGAGCAGCGTAGCGCCTCCCACGCCACCAGCGATGGTGACGGCCAGTGGGGGCCAGAAGCGTCCCCCGGAAAGCACGAGTGGCAAAAATCCGACGATGGTTGTGAGTGTCGTCGCCAGCACATGTCGCGTCGCCGCCAGCACCACGCGTGTTTCGGGCTCCCGGCGTTCTGGCGGCTGTTTTCGATTGGCCCGCAGCGCGGCCAGCACAACGATGGAGTCATTGATGGCGACGCCCACCAGGCCCATGGTGCCGACGATCGCCATGAAGCCAAAGGGGAATCGACAAGCGGTCAGGGCCAGCGGCCCCAGGCCAGTCGCCAGCCCTCCCACGCTGGCCACGATGGCGGCGCAGCGAAACGACTGAAATGAGGCGACCAGCGTCAACAGCATGATTGAAAACAAGACCACAGCATTGGCAATCAGCTGGTTGACTGCCTGAGTCCGTTGCTCCTTTTCACCGCCCAGCTTCAGTTCGTATCCCTGCGGCAGGGTGAAATCAGACGCCGCCAGCCGCCGCTGAAAATCGTCCAGCACCACGGATGGCAGAACCCCGGCAACAGCGTAAGCTTTCACTTCGCTCGCCCGTCGGCCGTTGATTCGCAACATCGCTCCCGCCCGAGATTCCAGTTCTGCGGCTGTCGCGGTGCCCAGCGTGGCAGCGTTCAGTCGGACGGCGGAAGTGTCCGGCACGGGCCCACTGGCGGCCACCGTCCGTCGCTGCTGCGGCAAAGGCATGGCCGTCAGTCGCCGGCTTTTCAAAGGACCATCCAGTTGCAGGCGGACCCGCACGGGAAGTTCTTCGCCCGCCACAAAGCGGCGGCCCGCCTGTGCCCCTTCGAGCATCGTATAGATCAGTCCCGCTGTGCGACGCGTATTGAGTCCGGCCGCCGTAATGACGTCCTCATCCGGCGTCAGCCGCACTCCGGTCACCACATCGCTCAGATCGCTGCGAGTGTGAATGACGTAATCCGTCTCCTGCAGAATGCTGCGGATCTGCCGGCCCAGAATCTGCAGCGTCTGTTGCTCAGGGCCCAGCAGCCGCACTTCGACAGGCGCATCAAATGGAGGCCCCTGCTCCAGCAGCCGGACCAGCGCCCGTCCCTGCGGGAGGGCCTGATCAATTTTCAACTGCAGGCGTCGAACCAGCGAGACCAGATCGGCCGTACTGCTCAGATCCACAAATCCCTGAGCATAAAACGGGGTGCCCCGGCGACGCGGCACCACGTTGTAGTAAAAGGTCGGCGCACTGCCGCCCACAAACCAATGCTGACCTGCGACAACCGGCTCAGTCGACACGACGGACCGGACAATCTCAACCGCCTGTTCGGTCCTGGCAATGGACTCACGAGAGGCCAGCTCAATTTCAATCTGCAGCTGAGGGCGATCCGATGAGGGAAAGAACTGCTCTGGCAGCTGACGAGCCACCACAAAACCGACGGCTGGCAGCACGATGCCCGCCAATACGCCGACCATCGGAAATCGCAGCACCAGCCGCAGCCCCCACTCAAACAACCGACTCAGCGGCCGAACGACAAGACCACGATCCAGCCAGCCGTTTCGGGTGCCGGCCGGCAGCAGGGCGGCCAGCGCGGGAATAACGGTCATGGCCAGAAGAAAAGACGAGGCCACAGCCAGAATCACGCTCACGGCGATGGTCCCCACAAACTCTCCGGCGGGACCTGGCAGCATGGCGATCGGGAGAAAGGCGAGAACTGTGGTCAGCGTCGAACCGAACAGCGGCATCGCCAGCTGTTGCAGCGACAAAGAGATCGCAGACAACGGTGACGGTTCAGTACGGCGACGGTGCCGCACCTCATCCACAATGACGATCGCATTGTCAATCAGCAGCCCCAGTGCCACGATCAGACCGGTCACTGACATCTGATGAAGAGGAATCTGCAGCAACCTCATCGCTGCCAGTACCATCAGCGCCGACAGCGGCAGCGCGGCGGTGACAATCAGCATGCTCCGCCAGCCCATCATCAGCAGCACCACGGCCATCACCGCCAGCGTCCCATAGCCAAGGTTCTGCAGCAGAGTCGACATTCGCTCAGAGATGTAGTCAGACTGAGAAAACAGAATCTCCACGGCCGTGCGACCACGCACGCGTTCGCGGAAGCTCTGCAGTTGCTCTTGCAGCCGGCCGTCCCAGTCGCTCACGCGTTCGTCGTCCTGCACCATGACGCCCAGCACAATGCCGGCGCCATTTCGTCCGGGAGCCACTGTCGCCGGAGGCGACACCACATGTCGTGAGACGGTCGCAATATCCGCGAGCCGCACCTGATCTCCAGCCGGCCCCCAGGTTATGCGTGCCTGCGCAAGGCGATCTTCCACGGCACCTGCGGATCCCACCTGCAGCGCCACATCGCCCGTGCCTTCACGAATACGCCCAGCCGGAAAATTGTCCTGCTGACCAATCAGCTGCTCGGCAATGGCGCCAGGCGGCAGCCCAAGTCGGGCCAGCTGCGCCAATGCGACATTCACCACAATTTCTTCACCCGGGTCCCCAAAAACGGACACGGATTCGGTCCCGGCAATCGACGTGATCAGGGACTTCAATGATCGCACGTCCGATCGAACAGCGGAAAAGTCGTTCGATGACGCCGGCGAAAGCCGAATGATGGTCGCAAAGGCCTTGAGCGGAACCACGTCCAGCTGCGGCGGCTGGCTGCCGTCTGGCAGTTCACTCCGGATCTGCTCCAGACGATCTCGCACGGTCGCCCACACGGCATTCACATCGGTGATCTCATCTTCCAGCTCGATAACAACATTGGAAATGTCGGTCTGGCTGTTGGATCGCACCTGGCGAATGCCGGTCACGGACTGCAGCTGCTCCTCAATGGGAATCGTCACCAGCGATTCCACGCGCTGCGCGTTCGCTCCCGGAAACACGGTCCCCACAATCCCCACGCGCCGACCCAGTACCGGATCTTCCAGCCGCGGCAGCACCCAGAACGCCGAAAGCCCGGCGACCAGCACCACAATAATGGACAGCAGCAGGATGCGTGGGCGCTGCAGCAGGAAGCTGGCCATCATTCCCCAGCCCCCTGCGCGAACGGAACTCGATAATCGGCCGTCACATCCACGGCTGTGACGGGCTGCCCAGCGGCCACCCGATGGCCACCATCAGCAATCACGGCCACCGCCGACAGATCCGATTCCACAAAAACAAACTCTTCGATGTGTGCCAGCACGGTCACATCGATCTGCTGGACGCGACCGTCTTCCACGATGCAGACAGCCCACTGCGCTGCCGACTGGCGAACAGCCCCCAGCGGTATCCAGCTGCCGGTACGATCCTGCTCGGTGAAGAATCTCATCTCAGCCACAGTGCCAATCTGTCCATAGCGATCTTCATCGCCATCTGGAAAAACGACGACCAGTTCCCGCCCCACGCTGGCAAAGTCACCTCGCGACCTGGTAACCGACTCGACCGAACAGACGATCGTTTCCTCCCCCAACTGCACCCAGACCGGCTGACCCGGCTCGATGCGGTTCGCCAGCCCTGCGGGCACACTGCCCACAACAACCAGTGGCCCATCGATCGCCAGTTGCACGGCCGTCATGCCCGGGACGGCAGCGTCTCCCTCCTGCAGACGGCTGCGGACCACCACACCATCAAATGGAGCAACAATGGAATAGGTCGCGGCCTGGCCACTCAGCTGAGTCAGCTGCTCCTGCAGCTGTCGTATACGACGGTCGGCCGCTGTGGCTTCCGCCGACTGGGGGGCGACCGTGCGAGCTCGCTGCCGAGCGTCCTGCAGTGCGGCTTCCAGCGTTTGCTGCTGCTGGTCCAGCTGTGACATGTCCAGTTCCGCAATCGCCTGGCCCCTCGTCACGCGACTTGCCGGCTCTGCCGAAATGCGTTTCACAATTCCGCGGCGGGAAAACGTCAGCGGCACAGACTGACGGGCCATCAGCTTGCCAAAGCACACTTCCGTGGTCCGCAGACGATCAGTGCTGACCGGATAGACAATGTGGACGGGCAAAGGCGGGCGCCGCACGTCTGCTGGCGGTACGGGAGGCGCGCAGCCGGAAATGCCCACTGCGGCCAGCACCAGCGGCAAACTCAGGCAGGCGGCGATGGATCGCGCGGCAATCTGAAATTCTGTCAAGCCCATGCAGGCTGTATAGCGACCTGCCCCGCCTTCTCAAGTGGCAAATACCAGTCGAGAGCCATCTCAGGCACACAGTGGCCTGCCAGCCTTCCCAGTTTCACCAGTCCCATCTCTGTCCGCAGCAGCACGGGCGCTCAGCGGGCCCCACGTTATCCACTCAGAGTCGAGATGATTTTTTGCCACGCCAGGCCACCAAACAGCATCAGGCTGCCCACCATAATCACCCATCCCGCCAGCCCGTGACGATATCCCGCCGAGCGTCCGCGTTCTGAGCGGGGCAGCAGTAAGAGAGACAGCGCAAACAAAGGAATGAACAGGGCGCCCGTCACACCAGCGATTTTCTGCACGGTCGCCAGGGAGTAGCCCAGGATTGTGAATGGCAATACGCCGAGGATCAGCAGAACGATCAGATACTCGCGGCTGTCGGCATTGCGTTCGCGACCATCTGTGCGTGATGGAAGCATATCACAGACCAGTTGCGGCACACTTTGCCAGACACCCAGCAGACTGCTGAACACGGCTCCCCAGGCACCAATGCGAAACACCCAGGCGGAAAACCAACCCGCTCGTCCCAGCGTTTGTTCCATCGTGTCGCTGAGACTGGTGATCAGGTTAACGCCCTTGAGTCCCTCATCAACCGGCAGCTGACTGCCGAGGATCACCATCGCGATGCCGAACACAGCCGTCATGAGGTACCCCACCAGAAGATCCAGTCGACACAGCGACAGTTCTTTGGCATCCACTCGCCCCTTCTCACGAATCCACGTGCCGTAGCACAGCATCGTAAGCGTGCCACCCACGCCAGCGAGCAGTGTGAGCGTCCAGGTAATGCCGTTGCCGCGGGCATCGGGAACACTCGGAACCATGAGCCCCTGAAGCAACGCCATGGGTTCCGGCCCGCTGAGGATGGCCACAAACAGAACAGTGCAGAACATCAAACCGATGCACCAGGTCATCAGCTTTTCAAACAGAGCAAAGCCTCCCAGTCGCACCAGGCCAATCGCCAGCAGGCTGTGCAGACATCCGTGCACATAACGCCCCTGCGCCGCGTCGCCAATGGGAAGTATCGACTGAGCACACTCGCCACAGGCCGACATCAGCATGCCGCCAATGCACACAGACCACGCGGCCACGTAGACCAGAAACAACCACCGCACAAACGCGGGACTCGCGTCAAACACTCCGCTGGTCACACTGCGGCCCGTTGTCAGCTGCCAGCGGGCGAGGCCCTCACACAGCACAAACTTCAGCGCGGCCCCCACCAGGACGACCCACAAACAGGCCAGCCCAAGGCGGGACCCCGCCAGCGCACCGCCCGCCAGATCTCCGGCTCCCACTCCCGTTGCGGCCACGAGAATGCCGGGAGCCAGGCGGCTCAACAGTGATTCGCGTGGTTTTTCCTGCACAGTCATACCACAGGTATAACGTGCGGCGGCTGTCACGCCTATTCAACCGAGTCGTTTGAGGACAACGTGCTTCCCCACCACCTGTTTTCTGCCGTCGCCACCGCCTGACGGCCATGACGGACGAACGATTCGGGCGCGGCTAACGCCGAATCACGCGGCGCGGAGTGCTTCCCGGATACCGGGGCGAGGAGGGGACGGAGCGAATGATGGTGCCAGGCGGATAACTGCCCGATGGAAACCGGCCCGATGGAGGCAGGACGCGACGACCGGGAAAGACCCGTCCCGAGGGATACGGCGAATATCCGCGTTTCATCAGCGAGACCACGCGATCATAATCCACTGGCCCGGCTTCGTAATTGAGAAGATTATCTGATCGACGCCAGGCGAGTGTCAGCGTAGGCGCATCCGCACGGACAAGCTTCCACGGGTACACCACACCGTGCACGTCAAGCATGATGTTGATACCGGGCGGCAGCGGCGGCAGCTGACGCCGCAGAAACTCGGCGAACACTTCTTCCTGCCCGATCTCCTGCAGCACACGCTCCAGCGTGATGATGGCTTTGGGATGTCGCGACCGAAAGTCCGTCTGATACAGGCGGCGGATGGGCCGCTCGTACCAGTCACCGGATCGCAGATACGTCAGCACCGTAAACACGCCGTCAGTCACCTGCGTCAGCCGAAAATCCTGATCACGCGCATCACGACGCCACAATCGCAGCAGGTCCGTGACAGTGGAGCGTTCACACTGTTCGTAAAAGCCGCCCAGGCAGATCGCATGCCGTACATTTGTCACGTCGATGTCGATGTGACCAATATCTGATCGCAGATAAGCCGTGGGATGCCAGTCGCTGTACAGGTACGTCCATGCCGGGTTGCTGGGGTTGTACCGATCGTGGAGATACACAACCGCATGCCCGCCGGCCTTCAAATCGGACACCGCTCGCCCCACGGCCGGCGCGGTGTCTCGCAGGGGGTCAAACTTCAACGAGCAGTGTGTGAAAAATCCGACGGTGGGTGACGTCAGCTGCAACTGGCTGGACAGTGTCCAGGTGGGCTGCCAGTCCATCGTCCGCCAGCTGGCCAGCGATGGGCAGCGAATCGGAAAACACATCAGAATCAGGAGCAGTTTGACGGCCACAGCAGCATCCCAGTTGGAGTCAGGCCCGACGATTGTACGTCTGAATCTGGCGCAGCCAAAGATCGGATCGGCAAATCGATGACAGAATCAGAAAGCCATCCGGCGGGGTCTGCCACAGCAGGCAGACATCCTGATCAGGCGGGTGTCGGCACGATGAACGGGCATCCCGCCAGTCGCCTAACTCTTGCGGCGGCAGGAACGGTCCATGTTGGTGCCGCCGACGGGCTCACGCATACGTCGACGGCGTTCGCGGATTTTCCTGCCGATGGAGCTGAGAACTCGCTGGGCACGCTGAGTACCGTTTTGTGATGCGGCCTGCACGGCCGAGGTCATCGCCCGCTGCAGGTTCACCATGTCTTTGCGGTACGTCTCGAACTCGCGGCGATACGTTTCCAGTTCACTGCACGGCTGACGCGGCTCAATCACCTGCTCATAAAACGCCTGCATCGAATTCTTACGACCAGCCGCGCTCGTCAGCCCAATATCAAACTGCTTGATCTCCCGATGACACTTGGCGGCCAGATCACGCGACCACCTGCGTGCCTCTTCCCAGTTGTCTTTGTCTTCACGATCCGCCGACAGACGTTCTTCGGGTGTCAACTCGCGATCCAGTTTGTTGAGCGAGTTCAGCATGCCGGACAGCTTCTGCCGGACGCCGGCCAGCTGCCGCTCCATCTGGATGGCCGACTTCCAGGCCGTTTCAATTCGGTCATACATCTGACCGCTTGTGGTCGGCGCTGACTCCATCGGATCCACAGCATCGGTCGTATCAAACCCAGCCATTGGTGGCGAAACAAAGCCGCCGGCCACGGGAGCCTGCTCAACGGCCAGCAGGCCAATTTCACTTCGTGCATTTCCCGCTGGCACGGGCACCGGTTGATTCAGATAGACGGCAAATGCGGCAGCCGGCTGCCATGCTCCACCAAACAAAGACACCGCCTGAAACTGCGGCATGGCAATGCCGGCAGACAACAGCAGGTCTGCCATCGTGAACGGCAGCCCCGCCGGATACCGCTGACAGACTTCCGGCGGAATCCCAATCCTGACGCCAGACGGCATCTGGTGCGGGCGAAACCACGCCCACAACGTCAGGCCCGGAACGCGCGGGATCATCAAAGGCTCCCACTGGGCGGAAGCCGGGCGTTGTGAGAACAGAATCTGCAAGGCGAGTCCCCAAATGGCAATCAGGCACCGGGATGATACTCACAGGACCTCGTGCAGGACGGAGTTTGTCTCAAAAATTCTCAATCCCATGCCAGCAACTACCAGGGCAGCCAGTTCCCGACGACTGTCTCCAGGCACTGCGCCAAGCGGCGATCGCGCCGACGCGGCCGGCCGATTTTCGCCGCTCAAAGGTGGCATATCCGTCAGAAACCGGGCAACTGTTCCGCACAACCGGTCAGATGTTGCCAATTGCCAACATCATGGCGGGCAGCGGCGACCTAGAGTTTTCCTGCACTGCATTCCCCGGAAAGGCCGACCGTGTTATCGCACAACGACGTGGAAACCGCTGACAATTCTGACCTGAACGCCCTGCGCGCCGGAGGTCGGGATGCGCTGGCGGAAATCTTCCAGCAAATGCAGCCCTCACTGCACCGGATGCTGCGACTGCGGCTCGGCCGCATGAGCAAACGGGAAGACGAATCCGACGTCCTGCAGAACACATGGCTGGAAGCCGCCAGACGACTGGACGAATATCTGGCCGATCCGCGTGTGAGTGTCACGGTCTGGCTGCGACGCATCACACGGCAGGTGTTCACACGCATGTGGCGCACGCACATGACCACAGAAATGCGGTCCATGGACCGCGAACAGCCACTGCAGAAAATTGCGTTTGACGACAGTGGCGATGCGCTGGCCACCGAGCTTTCTGCATCGATGCCCAGTCCCGCTTCCGTCATCATTCAGCAGGAAATGAAAGAGCGGCTGCGTGAATTGATTGCCGACATGCCAGACGGCGACCGGGAAATTCTCGCGCTGCGTCATCTGGAGTCGCTCTCCATTCGGGACACGGCCGACGAACTGAACATCGGTCTGGAAGCAGCCAGCAAACGCTACCAGCGGGCCATTTTGAAACTCAGCCGGGCGTTTGGCTCCCCCGATCGCTAGTCGTTTTGTAGATCCTCCGCACAGGCGCTGTCGTGGCCGAAGACATCCCATCGTCATTCGACTTCAATCGTTTCAGTGACGACATAGCGCGTCGCCAGGCGGCCGGCCGGCCGCTCAATGTGGAAGAATATGTTGCGCAGCACCCTGA
This sequence comes from Planctomycetaceae bacterium, assembly GCA_024742875.1. Classification (GTDB taxonomy): domain Bacteria; phylum Planctomycetota; class Planctomycetia; order Planctomycetales; family Planctomycetaceae; genus Fuerstiella. The sequence goes on from JANSXP010000061.1 coordinate 36,246, forward strand.
CCATGAGGCAGAGATTCGGGGCGCTTTTCCCGTCCTGTGTATGCTGAGCCAGCAGACTGCCGATGCGTCTGCAGCAGACAATACGCCCGATCAGATTAACGGCTATCGTATCGTGCGGGAGATCGGCCGCGGCGGCATGGGGATCGTCTACGAAGCCACGCATCCGAAACTGACTCGACGGATGGCCATCAAAGTGCTGACTCCCGCGCAGGCGGGAAAGTCGAGCCTGCAGGAACGATTCGCCCGGGAAGCGGAAACAGCCTCCCGTCTGTCGCACCCTCACATCGTGCCACTGTTTGATTTCGGAGAAGCAGACGGACAGTCGTTTCTGGTGATGCCGTTCATTAAGGGGCGGGGACTGGATGAAACACTGAATGAATACTGGTCTGCCAGGGCAGACAGCCGGCAGACCGGCCCTGCCGTAGGGACTGGCCCTGCCATAGCGCCGGTCGCGATGATCGCCGACGATTTTCGTCGCATCGCCGCACTGGGAGCGAGTGTCGCCTCAGCACTGGCACACGCCCACGAACAGCAGACCATTCACCGAGACATCAAGCCGGCCAATCTGCTGCTGGACGACAACCGCAAAGTGTGGGTCACCGATTTTGGTCTGGCCAAACTGCGGGATGAAAACAGTGACCTGTCGCTCACGGGAGACATTATCGGCACACCGCGTTATATGGCGCCTGAGCAGATCCGCGGACAGGCAGACGAACGCAGCGACATTTACAGTCTGGGAGTGACACTCTGGGAACTGGCCAGCGGTGCACGCGCCTGGGACGCGGTCAACAAGGGCGACATGCTGTCCGTCAAATCGGCCTTTGAGCTGCCACCGGTCAGAGAGATCAACAGCAGTGTGCCGGCTGGCCTGGCCGCCATCATTGGCAAGTGCTGCGCATTTCAGCCGCGCGATCGGTACCAGACGGCCGATCAGGTCCAGCAGACACTCAATCGTTTCGCACATGAGGGAGTCACAACGGATCGGCGATTTACGGCCGCGTCCATGGCCCGTGCCGCCTCGAGCCGACATTTTCTCTGCACCATGCTGGTCTGTCTGCTCGCACTGTCGGCCGTGCTGATCTATTCGCGAAGGACACGACCTGACGTCGCTGCATCACCGACCCCCAGCGCATCTGTGAAAAATCGATCTCCCGTCATCAGCGGACCGAATCGACTCTCTCTGCAGGTCGTTCCCGGACAGACCTCGTTTCCCAACCTTCATCTCACGGCCGCCGATCCGGATCAGGATTCGTTTTGCTGGGCCGCTCGACCAGACGACAGCGCCCATCTGTTTGTGGTGCAGAAACTCAGTGGGCACCTCTGCCTGCAGGCGCCATTTCGGAAATCGGCCCACCAACGGCCGGATTACTCGCTGACTGTGCTGGCCACGGACGCCGCGCAGCCGCACGTGTCCGTGTTCGCTGCTGACAGCACTCATCAGATTCTGTGGCTGGGAGAATCGGGCCAGGCATGGAGGCCCACCACATTGCCCCATGGTCTGCAGGCCATCTGGAGTGAGAATGGAGTCGACTTTCAGCATTTGCACACCTCCAATGACGGCACTGTGGCGCTGTACAAATCCGGATTTCACGGCAGTCAGTGGGACACCAAACTTGTGCAGCCCAATACGCGGTTGATGCCCACAGTGCGAGGTCTGACAAAGCATGGCAACGAATACCTGAGTCTGCGAGAAACTCGCGACGGTGTTGTACTGGAGTGGCTTTCCCGAACGGCCGACCATCGGTTCGAGCGTGTCGGCGCAGCCATTCCGCTGCCGCACAACTGGTCCCCCGTCGGTATCAGTTGCCTGGGGCTGTTCGACTTTCAGATTGTCGACCGTTCCGGGGACCAGATCCGACTTGCGGAAATCGCCGTCAACCATCAGCAGGTGCTGGGGTTAAGGGAAGTGCCGGCGGGCTGGACGGCAGGCGAACGTCAGGTTGTGGGAATGGCCGCGTGGATCACGGAACGTGACATCAACGATGCCGCCAGCACGCCTGTTGACATCACCCTGACCACCGACGACTGACCGAATCCCGTCCCCACGCGTCAGCCGTTCGGCGAGTCGATCGTTCGGCGGTCCCCGAGTGGCCCGTTAGGCGAAGTAATAGCCGGCGTCAATCTGTACGACTGACTGAGAGCTGCCAATGCTCACGACCGACGATTCGCCCGTCTGCTGATCGAAATCACTGTCGACGGCATTCAGAAAGTCACTGTTCACGTCCTGCCAGGTGAGTTGTGCCTGCTGACCGGAAACAGATGGCAGTGAACTTTGATTGATGCGAATTGAGTAGCGGCCGTCGGCCAGATCGTCAAATGTGAACTCGCCGTCAGCCCCCGTGTGCACACTTTGGGTGACCACCCCCTGGCCATTCAGCAGGCTCACAAAGACGCCGTCACCGCGGCCCTGCTCACTGTCTTCCCGCAGACCGTTCTGATTGACATCCTGCCAAACGGTGCCGGAGATTGTGCCGGAAACGCTGGCCCCATTGGCTCCTGCGTCGGGCCCGTCCGCCTGCCCGACCCCGGCGGCAACCGGGCGAACCTGCAGCACGGCGATGGCCGTGTCCGTGCCCCCCTGTCCGTCTGAAATTGTGTACTGAACATAATCATTACCGACGAAATCCGTGTCGGGCGTATAGCGCAGCTGCCCGTCGTCGGTCACCACCACTTCTCCGTGAATCGCCCGGGTATGTGAAACAACTCGCAAAGTGCCGCCGTCAACATCCCGATCGTTGGTCAGCACCTGAGCCACGACGTCTGTGTTGGCGTTGACGGAAATGAGGTCCGGATTCGCGTCCGGGTCCTGATTGTCCGGATTGTCTGTGGTCGGTGCCCCCTCAGGCTCCGCGTCCTGCTCGGCAAACCAGACGTCTTCAATCAGGATCTCGGCATCATTGCCCACAAAGGCCACCGACTGCATCAGGCCATCAGCGGTCAACTCCATACGGGTATCGATGGCAAACACATCGTGCCGCTGCAGTGTTTCCAGTTCTCCCGCCTGCAGCACACCGTCGCCGTTATCAACCCACAACCGCAGTCGCCCGAATTCCTGCACTTCGATCAGACCGTTGCCGTCGCGATCAAACAGTTCCAGTTTTTCAAAACCATTCGCGTAGCGGCCACCTTCATCGCCAAACAGCGCCCGGCCATCAATGTCGGTGCCGCGAATCTGTGACGAATCCACCAGGAACCCGTCTCCACGGCCATCAATCCACTCAATGGATTCGGCACGGCCATCGGCATCCAGGTCAAACTCCACCGTGCGGCCGATGCTGGTGATACCCGACTTGTCACGGGCCGTGGTTTCCCCTGTGACACCAATCAAACCGTCTTCATTCAGGTCAAAGACGATTGGGGACAGGACCATCTCCGCGGCGACAACATCACTGACACCTTCCGGCAGCTCTCCGGTGGCATCGACATGAATGATGATGGTGGCCTGATCTGTCTGATCGCCGTCAGACACCGAGTAATAGAGAAAGTCAATCCCCGTGAAACCACTGTCCGCAGAATACGTCAGCGTACCGTCTTCGGACACCGTGACCGTGCCGTGTTCCGTCTGAGTATGACTGACAACCACCAGTTCATCCCCGTCGGGATCACTGTCGTTTTGCAGCACGTTAACCACCAGTGGCTCGTCGGCTGCCGCCGCAATGACGTCCGCATCGGCATCAGGCGGAAGACCCACAGGCACCGCCATCGGCGGCGGCTCTGGTGGGGCGGGCTCCGGAGGCAATGGAGCGGGCAGTTCAGCAACGGGAGGTGCCGGATCCACGCGTTCGACGGCGGCCGGCGGCTCAGCCACCTGGGGCACAGGACCTGGTCTGCCGGATGGAATCAGTTCCACCCGGGCGACGGAGACACCACCGGTCGAATCGATGATCCGATAACGAAAGGTCGCGACCGTCGGCGGCTCGCTGGCAACGTAGTCAAAGGAACCGTCTGCGTAGAAATCCAGCTTCCCGGAATCCACATCGTCAATCAGTTCGTACCGAAGTTCACTGATCGGCCCCGCCACACCGCTGTCATTGCCGCTGACACTGGCCGAAAGCATGACATCGGCTTCAAACCGAAAGCTGTCGTCGACCGCAACCGGAGCAGCTGACAGCGGACGCTCGGCCGGCTGCACGTCAATCGCGACAGCACCGACCGTCAGGCCTCCACGCCCGTCAGACAGCTGATAGCGAAATGTATCTGTGCCGGTAAATCCCTGCTGCGGAATGTAGCTGAAATCCCCATCGCGATTCAGCACGACAGACCCGTGCTGTGGCCGTGTTGCAAGGCTGACCTGCAGCTGATCGGGATCCGGGTCGGCGTCGTTGAGCAGTACGTTGCCAACCAGTGACTGATCGGCGGCCACTCGATACTCATCGCGTCTGGCAATTGGCGACAGATTGGCAGACTCCACCGTGACGCTGGGGAGTGTGGCGTCTTTTGATTTCTGTGATGGTTTCGTTTGCTGTGACGTCGCCGACTGCACGGAGGCGGACTGCGGTGACTGATTGGACACCTGAGACTTCGCTGATTTTCCGGAACTCGACTTCTCTGATGCTGACTTCTCTGATGCTGACTTCTCTGATGCTGACTTCTCTGATGCTGACTTCTCTGATGCTGACTTCTCTGATGCTGACTTCTCTGATGCTGACTTCCCGGAACTCGACTTGTCAGACGTTGAATGGCGGGACGCTGATTTGTCAGACACGGACTTTGCCGAGGCCGATTTCGCTGAGCCAGACCTCGCCGAAGTCGATTTGGCAGAACCCGACCTTTCCGAGCCCTCATCCTCCGACTCCGGCAAGTCAGAGTCCTGGTCGTTCGCGTGATCATTCCCCACGTCACCAGAATCACCCGCAGCGCTGACAACATCAGGCTGGTCGTTCAGCGTCTGATCAGAGACGATCAGATCTTTCGTCAGCACCATCTCATCGTTGAACGCAATCCGCTCCACGCTTTGCAGTTCATTGATCACCGACTGACCATTGAGCCCCGGGCCTTCCACCAGGACTCGCCCGTCAGAAAATCTCTGCACGTGAAAATCGGCACGAAAACCTTCGTACACCACCAGTGTGTCAGTGCCACTGCCGCCATCGATCAGATTGTGGCCCATGCTGGAGTGAATCTCGTCATCACCGGCTCCCGCCTGAATAGCATCATCCAGAGAGGTCCCGGAAATCCACTCCCCCGCATCCGTCCCTTCGATGCTGCTGGCAGACATCAGAATGAGCGACTCGAGGATTTCAATCGAAGCAGGAAGCGTCTGATTACGACGATCCATCATAAGGCGGCCCTGTGTGTCGGTGAGATGGTCTGGAAACTCGACCGTCTGAAGTGTTCCTGACAGATCGCAGCCCGCTGGCGGCAAGGCGAGAGGAAGCCACTGCGAGAGAAAAAATCGACACGAAGATGACGTCTGGAAGCACGTGTTGTTTTCCGGCAACACGCGCCTGTGGGCTGTCTGGAGGCCAGTCACTCGCGAAACGCCGGCTGACGGTCGCTGTGGTTCAGCTGCCAAACCAACTGCCGTCCAGCGCGTAGGGTGCCGTCGGGGCACCCAGCTGACTCAGGCGACACGACTCGTAAGCCCCCGTGGCGTCCATCAGCTTCCGCAGTCCCGAGTTCTGCCTTTCCTGCAGGAGCGTGAAGTGCTCCAGCATTGCCTGGGCCGACTGATGTCGCTCAGCGGGGTCATCGGCGCACGCTTTGTCAATACAGTCAGCCAGTTCCTGAGGCACGTCGCTGCGCATGGAACGAATCAACGGCATCTCGTATTCCGGCCGGCACTCGCGAATCGTCTCATGGTCCACGTCACCCCAGACTTTCCGCCCCGTGGTCAGTTCGTGAATTGTCAGCCCCAGTGAATAGACGTCACTGCGTTCGTCACGTCGCCCATCAAAGACCTCCGGAGGCAGATAGCGGGCGGTGCCGTCCCTCGTCTCCAGCTCCAGCCCGACGGGGCCTCGCCTCATCCAGGCCAGACCGAAATCCATCAGATAGACCTGCCCGGAGCGGTCCATAATGAGATTGCCCGGCTTGATGTCGCGGTGAATGATGCCAGCCGAGTGACAAGCCACCAATGCACCGGACAGCTGCACACCAATATCAATGATGCGATCCCACTGTCCGTCCAGCAAAGGCACAATCCAGGCATCATTGTAGGCGCTGGACCGGCTGGACGAGGGCTTGCGTGAGTGGTCGCGCAGACGCGTCGAATTGGAGAGTGTGGCGCCGTCCACAATGGGCATGGCCAGAAAAATGTGGCCGTCCACACAGCCGTGGTCCAGGGGGCTGATGATGTTGGGATGGTTCAGTTTCCGCCCCATCATCACTTCCCGCTGGTAGTCACTGATTTCCACATCGATCGAGTTGTCGACGGGAGTAACCTTCAGAGCCACGTGCTCGTCGGCGCCTTGGGCGACCGCGCGATAGACGGTGCTCATACCACCGGAACCCAGTTCTCCCAGAATCCGATAGCGACCGAGCTGCTGGAGTTTCTTGCGCGAAGATCGACCCACGTGTTTCCCCTGATTTCTATCTCAAATACTGGCGAAATCCCTCCACCTAAAGATGGGATCTGCTGAACACAGCGGCGTGACGCAGCCGAACGTCAACGAAAAAAGCGAGCGGGTTCTTCCGGCTGACTGGGGGAATCAGTACAGCCGGAAGAACCCAACTCGCAGATCAATCAATGCATGGCACGTAACATTGATTAGTGCTTCCCGGACCGACTGCTGCCCGACTTGCCGCTACCGGATTTGCCACTGCCTGACTTACCGGACTTACCGCTACCCGATTTGCCACTGCCTGACTTTCCAGACTTGCCGCTACCCGATTTGCCACTGCCTGACTTTCCAGACTTGCCGCTACCCGATTTGCCACTGCCTGACTTACCGGACTTGCCGCTACCCGATTTGCCACTGCCTGACTTACCAGACTTGCCACTACCCGATTTGCCACTGCCCGACTTACCAGACTTGCCACTACCCGATTTGCCACTGCCCGACTTAC
>JANSXP010000111.1 GCA_024742875.1 Planctomycetaceae bacterium
ACACGTCAGGTGATCGTCCAGCCTGGCGCGGACCCAACTTCGGAAGTCGTAGCGGAGCAACGCGACGCGCCTCGGCGCAGCGACGTCCCATGTCTGCCGACGTGCCCCACAGCCCCCCCCGGGCCGCGTTCAAAGCGTTCACCCCGCCAACGACCATTTTCGTGAGGGACACGTCAGGTGATCGTCCAGCCTGGCGCGGACCCAACTTCGGAAGTCGTAGCGGAGCAACGCGACGCGCCTCGGCGCAGCGACGTCCCATGTCTGTCGACTTCCCCACGCCACCGCCCCGGCCGGGGCCCCCGGCCATTAGAGGCGGGTTTTGAGGTTGAGTTTTTCGGATGTTTTGTTGAATTTGGCGCGGAGGGCGGCGGAGAGATCGATGTTGAGATCCATGGCGATGAGGTCGACGCAGATGAGCACGTCGGCAAGTTCTTCGGTGAGGTCGGCGAGACCTTCTTTGCCGCCGGCGATGCCGATACGGGTGCGTTCGAGTTTTTTGATTTCGTTGCAGGCTTCGCCGACTTCTCCGGCCAGTTCCACGCCGCGGAAGGAAAGCGGGATGTCATTGTCCTGAGCCCATTCGATGTGGCGTTTTTCGTTGGCGGTGCGAAGTTCCTGCAGATCCATGGGACAGCTTTCGTATCGAGGCATTGGAGCGGGTCGTGGGAATCGGCGACCTGTCGCGGGAGTGGTTGGCAGCGCGGAGGATACAAAAGAAATCGGGCGAGTCACCCGCGGGAAGGTGACTCGCCCGATAGAAACGCAGACGATGACAGACGTCCAGACCGGGTAAGGAGGAGGATTCCCGGCTGGATCAGCGGTTGCGGGTCAGAATTGACTCGTTACATCTGCCAGGAGTCAGAATGCCTCCGATCGTTTGGGAAAGCCGGCCCATTGCGGGATGGAACCGTCTTTCCCACTGCGTTCCTGAGGGAGATGCTTTCCTGAGGAAAGCCCACCTGAGGTCTGAGACACACGCCTGTTGGGCGCTGGCTGTGGTGTTTTTGCTGCCGGTGGCTGGCTGGGGAAGAAGTTGGCGTCCAGCGTATCTGTCGTGCCGGACGGATTCGGGCGGCGTGACGCAGGCTGGCTGGCTGTGTCGGCCGGTGGTCGTGGTGCTTCAAAGGACGCCGCGCGAAAATCGTCGCGTGACAGTCGTCCGGGACGCGTGCTGGCGGTGGCACCGGCGGCCGCCGGTAACCGTGACGGACGAGCGGGCGTTTCTGTGCGGCCAGGCGCAGAAGCAGGACGGCCGTCACGAGCGGTGACGAGAACGTCTGAGTGGGACGCTCCGGAAGATGGGGATGGGCCACGTGAGTCAGCACGGCGGTCGGCGGCGGTCAGTGGCGAACGACGGGTGTCGCTGGCGAGACGATTGCCCGGACTCTGAAGTCGCACAGTGCTGTCGCGGCGCAGGTTACTGATGGCCGTGGGACGCTGTCCGGGCTGCATGGCATTGCGGGTGATGGTCTCGCGGGCAGCCAGCAACTCTTCTTTGGGGTCCCGCAATTTGGGCATGCCGGCCTGAATCCAGCTCTTCCAGCTTTTCTGCAGCGCGTCGATCCCCTGATGGGCGTAGTTGGAACGAATGGCTTTGGTCCAGCCGATGCGTTCACCGTCTTTGAGGAATTTTAGATAGCGGTCACGCCCGCCCTGCTGCACCAGAAAATCGACCAGTGCGTATCCTTCGGCATACAGCGTGAGCATGGCTCGATATTCGCGCGGATACTCTTTCATCTGCAGCAGTTGTTCGAGTTCGATAAAGCCACGGCCGCTGCTGATGACCTGATTCAACAGGAACAACTGTTTGGCCTGTTCGGAACGGTGCTCGAACAGGGTGGCGGCCCCTTCATCTGCCCAGCGCGGCAGCGGCTTGCGAAAATGGCACGCGAAGATCGTATGATTGACTTCGTGCGGCAAAACAGAATCAAGGATCCGTTCCAGCGATCCCTGCACCACCATGTCCCAGTTGACAACTTCCCGACCGATAAACTGAAACTTGGTTTCTCCGCCAGCCCCCATGGCGCCCACTTTGACTCGCAGGCGACAGGGCCGAGACCAGTCTGGCAGCGGTTGCCCCAGCCAGTAGATCGCCAGGTCTCGGCGGTAATTTTCGGCGGCCTTCGCCACACGTTCCGCGGTGGCGGCGTCGGGGGCGGTCACGGTGAAATTGCGGGACTGGAACCCGGCTCCCGTGGAAATCACCAGCGAAACAAATAGCAGCACCAGTCGCAGTATTCGAGCTTCCATGCTCTGCCCATGCGTTAGAGGTCAGACTTCTGATTGACGACACCGAATCCTTCGGAGTCCAAACCAACCAGCAGCAAATGCCGAACCGGTTTGCACCACAATTCCAGCCAGCCACCAGAATCCACCACAAACTGTTTCACTACAACACGTTAGGAGCAAATAGCAGCAAGGCGTCAAGCAGCCCCCCTGCGTGCAACCCACCGGCAAATCTTGCAGAAACTACAATCAGGGGACCTGGCTTGTCGAATCTACATGCCGCCTGCTCCCGGCAGCACCTATCGTGGGGTGGGTTCGCACGGACTGGGAAAACCGTGATTTCCAGGCAGACCCGACGGTTGACGTGCAAGTCGCTACAACCGGGCTCGATGGATCGTTTGGCGACGGCCCGGCCCGTGTGTCGCAGATTCCCCAAGTCACAGCTGGCTCCGGCCAGGCAATGTGGCAGGTTTGCCTGACGGTTGCCCTGCCGTCTCAGTCGCCATTTCGCCGACACTGATTCAACGGAACGGTTACGTGCTGCTCAACGGACAACAGCCCCTCCCTTTGCTGCCGCCCATCTTCCTGTCGCTGTTCTGCGCATGGATGCTGTGGGGCTGGTGCGTGGGCGAGTCCAGCAACATCAAGTGGATGCGGCAGTGGTGCGCTCCCACGTTTGTAGTGACGGCTTTGCTGCTGGCGTTTGGCGCGGGCGCTTTTCTGGGGCGTGGTCTCACACGACGTGCGATTCGCACAGAGGTGAGTCAAATCATGTCGTCCATCGGCCATCATCTGCGCAACGGTGATGTCGAGGTTGTGCTCGACCAGATTGACGCCACAGACATGACCGACAATCCCGACGCCAGCGATTTTGACGTGCTGCGTCACCTGCCCTCGATGCGGGAACAACTAACGCCACCACAGCAGATTGCCGCACAGCCAGCCGAGTCAGACTCCGGGTCGCGTCTGTAATTTGGCAGCCGGTGACTAGCCGAAGCTGGCCAGATCCAGATCGCCAGAGTTGTCCGACTTTACTCGCCTGCATTCGAACGCACCGCACTCAGTCCGACGTCGTTCCGAACGGATGCATTCAGTCCAGGTGCACTGAGCTCGGCCTTTCTTCCTACCGGACCGTCCTGCACGACGGTCGGCCGCGGCTAGTCGGATGACACTTCAATGCGACGGGGTTCGGCGCGCGCGGCGCGAGGCAGTTCCACCCGCAGCACACCGTTGTTCAGGCGTGCGGTGATGTTCTCGTGATCGACGTCGTCACTCAAAATGAACGAACGCAGGAAGTTGCCAATACGGTACTCCTCGTGCACCACCTGAGCGTCCTCGTTCTGAATGGACACTTCACCGTACAGCGACAGCCGATTGTCCTGCACCTGCAGGTTGAGGCCTTCGGGACTCACGCCTGGCAGATCGGCATACAGCACCAGCCCCTGAGCCGTTTCGTAGATGTCGATGGGCGGATTAAACAGCAGACCACCGCTGGTTGTGTCCACCGGCCCGGGAGACGCACTCTCAGCGCCCGGTGTGTCGCGTCGGATAATGTTGGGAGATTCGCTCATGACTTACTCCGGTCCCTCCGTGACGGGGATTGAGCGGGCGACCGTCCCTGCAGATCGTGGCAGGGTGACGCGCAGCACGCCGAGCGTGTACTCGGCCTTCATGCCTTCTTCGTCAATGCGATCCGGCAGCTGCAGGTTTCGCTGCCAGGCGCCCTGAAAGCGTTCCTGCCGACGAAACGAATCGTCGCGGGCTTCGGCCGGCGGTTTGCGGACCCCTTTGATGGTCAGCACGCCATTGGCGGCCGTCAGCTCCAGATCTTCCATCGCCACGCCCGGAATCTCAGCGGTCAGCAGATAGTGATCGCCTTTATCCAGCAGATTGATCTGCGGATACTGGCGCGTGGATCGGCCCTGCAAAGAAAAGTTCATTCCCTGCAGCAGTCGGTCAACTTCTCGTTCCAGGTCCCGAAGCGGGTCCCAGCTTTGCCCCCACCGGAAAACGGGCATCCGGTCTCCTCCACATTTGGTACCGAGTCCCGCAGACATGGACAGATCCGCGGGGCAGACAGTGCCGCTACCGCGTCAAGACACGGCAATCCCAACGCATCTTCAGCATAGAGCGTGCCGAGCCGAGGGAAATCCGCCTTCGCTGGCCGGTCCCTGGCACCGACGAACGGCTAAGTGTTTGCCGTAAATCAGGTTACGCTGCCGGACAGAAATCGGCCCCGTCGTCTGCAGCCGGTCGAATTGCCTGCCAAATTAACAGACAATGGCCTCCGGCGGTTGCCAGCACTGCCGGAATTCTCACAATCCCGGCGACCGCTGCTGGTACCGGGAGAAGGACTTGGAATCACAAAACCATGCCGTCTATGTGGGCAGTTTTGATCCGCTGACGCTGGGACACCTGGACATCATTCGTCGAGGTGCCCGCATTTTTGAACGCCTTACGATAGGCATCGGCATCAACCCGGACAAGACACCGCTGTTCAGCCCGGACGAACGGCTCGACCTGTGTCGGCAGGCCACCAGTGATCTACCCAACGTGGAAGTCACGTGCTTCAATGGCCTGGCCGTGGAATTTGTCCGGCACACCGGCAGCCGCGTGCTGCTGCGCGGTGTGCGGTCTTTGACAGACATAGACTCAGAATTCACCATGTCGCTGGCCAACCGCGTGCTGGACCCGGACATCGAATCCGTCTTCCTCATGAGCAGCGAACGCTACAATCACGTGTCCAGTTCACTGATCAAGCAAATTGCCCGCATGAGCGGCGGAGACGTGCGAAATCGCCTCAAAGACTTCCTGCCGGAGGTCATCATCGATCCATTGATGAGCCGCATGCAGTAGCCTTGTTCAGCAGCACACAGCACCCGGCACCTTACGAAAACGCAAATCGCAAGTGGCCTGATGGCCGTTTGCCGGACGGTCCTTTTCACACCGCCAACAACACCAACACTTCTTCCAGTACAACGGAGACACCCCGTGGTCAAAACCGCCTCCACCATGCTGCCGCTGGGCACAACGGCCCCCGATTTTTCCCTGCCCAACGTCGACGGTTCCACCGTGTCGCTCAGCGATTACGCCGGCAAGCCCCTGCTCGTCATCTTCATGTGCAACCACTGCCCGTTTGTCGTCCATCTGCGGGAAGCACTGGCCGCCTTCGGCGATGAGTATCAGGCAAAAGGCCTGGCTGTTGTCGGCATCAGTTCCAACGACGTGGAAAACTATCCGCAGGACGGCCCGGAAGAAATGAAGGCCGAAGCCGCCTCCGCCGGCTACCAGTTCGCCTATCTGTACGACGCCGATCAGGCGGCCGCCAAAGCCTACAAAGCCGCCTGCACGCCGGACTTCTTTCTGTTTGATGCGGACCACGCGCTGGTCTATCGCGGTCAGTACGACTCCAGCCGACCTGGTAACGACGTCGCCATCACGGGCGAAGACCTGAAAGCCGCCTGCGATGCCGTCCTGGCCGGCGCAGAAGTGCCGCCCGAACAGAAACCGAGCATCGGCTGCAACATCAAATGGAAGGCCGGATCCGAACCCGAATACTTCACCGGACAGCCGGCCGTCTAACACAGTACAGCAGAACCTCAACGCTCATCACAATCCGGCGCACGCAAAGAGCCCATCACCGTGACAGTGATGGGCTCCTTTGTGCGCGATCTCTTCTGCTGGTGCGTGTCTCGCCGCTGGCGAGTGCTCCCTAAAACACGTCCAGAATGAAGTGGTGTCCGTCGTGGTATGGCTTCTCAGAAGGATAGAAGTTGTACCAGCCCTTGTTGTACACAGGGATTCGCATGGACTGCGGATAGCGATAGTACAGGTTGTTGTACTGACGCGGACGCTGGAACGAGTGGGGATAGTAGATGTACGGGTAGTGGTAGAACCGCTTCCAGTCAGATGGCTGTCCGGGAGGTGCTGCCTCCACGGTCGTGTTGTCAACCGCCAAAAATGCGGCCGCCATGACGGCCAGTAACAGTGCACGCTTCAACATGTGAGATCTCCGCTATTCGACTTGCCAGAGCTGTTGGTTGTCGGAAAATTCGACGACCCGCCTTGCGAACCGAATGGACAGCGTCAAACCGCTTTCCATGATCGCCCCCGGAAACAAGTCCGGTTCGCAAGGTCGAGTACGTCGTCGTCCGCTGATCCGGGAGTAGGGCGGATCAGCGTCACAGACCGCAGCGAACCGCGGTTGTGCCAATGTCGTCTGGGCGATTCATCGGCAATCCGGATGTAAAACAATCAATACTTTCCGCAGAATCAGAAGAGTCACACAAATCGGGATCATCGGAATCCGGCGATCTGCCCGCAGGCCCCGTGATTCCCTCAAACTCGACGCTCACACGGGAATTTGCTTAAGTTCGCACCTCCCCGGCGCCCAGTGGCGACTGCTGTACGAACCACCACCGGCGCGATTGAGGCGTCCAAATTCTCTCCCAACAGCCACACTGAAGGCCGCATAGCACTCCCCCCCCAACGCCCTGTCTGCTGTCCGCTCCGGCACGCGACAACACGCAAAAATGGCCGACTTCCACTTATGCAGCAGAAGTCGGCCATCACACAAATCTCGTTCCGTCCCCAGAGTCCCATCTCACGCAGACGAAGCAATCCGGGCTCGCCGCGCGAACCCGGATCGGTTTGCAACCAATTTCTAATCGTTGTAGCTGACCACAACACAACCGTCTCGCGACGTGATGCAGATCTCGTATTTGCCATAATCCAGACGAATGCGCGTCTTACACGGCGAAACACGGCACCGCTGCAGCGGACACGGTGGTGCCATCACCTGCACGTACACCATTCGCTCGATGCAGCCACGGCTGCGGAATCGCCCCAGATGAGGATCGCGGACGGCAATCACTGTAGGGATTGCACCCGGAGCAATGTCACACAGGTCTTCGTACCGAACATGAGTTTCCAGCGGAACATGACAGGTCACCACCTGGCCCAGTTCATGCGGCAGGTGCCCAAAGGTCCCCGGACGCGGGGGGGCCGGCAAAGCTGGTCCGATCGGTCCGATCGGTCCGATTGGTGCCACAGGTGCCACAACGGGGGGTGCGGGCGCCACGGGGCCCACAGGACCAACCGGGTAGCCGTGCGACAGACCGCGGTCAGAACCATAGCTCACGTGGAATGAGACACCACTGCGGCTCGTCAGCGGTCGGCTGTAACGGCTGTATCGCGGCGACACGGGCTGGTAGTGACGTGGGGAGTACACATCGTGCGGATGGACAACACCGCGACCTCGGTAACCCACCGTCGAGTACGGCGACACTGGCTGCACGGGCACGTGCACGCGGCGACCCGGGTCAGGAATGCCGTTGATCGCTCGCAGGAAATCGATGATATCGTTGGCCTGAGCCGATGAGCCGGCCAGACAGGTGATCAGGGCAGTTGCCAGAAATTTGCGGGACATGACTTTGACCTTTCGTCGTGAGTTCCGGGGAGCAGCCATCAATGGCCGGTTGTCTTTCCCTGTTTCACAATTCGTGCCGAAACTCACGCAGCAGCGCAAACTCAACCCCAGAAACAACTTGCAACAAGACCACCACGCGCAGGCGAAGATCGATCCTGTGATCAATCCTGCTCGGCGCGTCCTCAAATCGATAACAGGCCTGCTGGAATCCGCCGGAATCCCCCTCAGATGGTCATGTTCCCAACTGGCACGTACACTTCTGTCTTCCCTCTCTCGGAGAACATCATGCGACGCACCATTCCCCTGCTGGCCGTCCTGGCGGTTCTGGCCGCCCCTCCGCGCTCAGCCGCTGACGAACTGGAAGATCGCATCGACGCCAGTGTCGAACAGGCCGTCCGCTGGCTCGCCGCCAGTCAGCTGCCCTCCGGAGCCTGGTCATCGGAAAACTACGGCGAATCCACAGCCGCCACCTCACTGGCCATCATGAGCTTCATGGCGGCCGGCCACGTCCCCGACGAAGGCCCCTACGGACGCAACATCTCCAAAGGCATTGCCTGGGTCCTCAATGAACAGCAAAACAGCGGGCTGCTCGTGGGCAAAAATCGCAGCCACGGCCCCATGTACAGCCACGGCATCGCCACCCTCATGCTGGCCGAAGTCACGGGCATGGTCGACGGCGATCAGGCCACAACGTGCCGCCAGGCACTCGAAAAAGCGGTTCGCCTCATCGTCGATGCCCAGAACCATCCCAAAGGATCACAGCACGACGGCGGCTGGCGCTATCAACCCACCAGCGGTGACTCCGACCTGAGCGTGACCGCATGGCAGCTACTCGCCCTCCGCGCCGCCAAAGACATTGGCTGCGACATCCCCAGTCGCAACATCGATCGCGCCATCGCTTACATCAAACGACTGCGCGTACAGCGCGGTGGCGGCTTCGGCTACATGGCGGCCCACGGCGCGACCGTCACCCGCGCCGGCACCGGCATCGTTGCCCTGGAAGTCTGCGGCGAACACCGCACCGAAGACACCATGGCGGCCGCACGCCTGGTCCTCACACGCCCCCTCACCAAACAGGAACACTACTTCTACTACGGCGCCTACTACTGCACCGTCGGCATGTACAAAGTCGGCGGCCAGGAATGGCAGACCGCCCGCCCCGTCCTCTACGAAACGATCCTCAGCCTCCAAAGCCCCTCCGGCTTCTGGGCCCCCCTCCACGGCTCCGAACGCGGCGCCGGCGAAGTCTACGCCACCAGCATGGCTCTCCTCGCACTCTGCATCGAATACGGCTACCTCCCCATCTACCAACGCTGATCCGGCCGGGACGCCCCGGCGGGCGGTGGCGTGGGAAGGTCGAATAAAATGGAACGTCGCTGCGCCGGCTCGCTCCGCGTTGCTGCGCTATCGACAAACGGATTGGCTCCGCGCTCGGCCGGCCGGGATGCCCCGGCGGGCCGTGGCGTGGGGATGTCGAACAAAATGGCACGTCGCTGCGCCGGCTCGCTCCGCGTTGCTGCGCTATCGACACTCGAATTGGCAGCCGGGACGCCCCGGCGGGCGGTGGCGTGGGACGGTCGAATAAAATGGAACGTCAATGCGCCGAGTCGCGGCATTACGCTTACGCGTTGCTGCGCGACCGACAAATGGCGTTGCACCGCCTGTGGCCGACGGTGAAGTGAGGGCTTGGCGGACGTTGACCGTTGCCGCGGCAAACTCGTTTCTCGGCTATTCAGCGACGAAACGGCGACATGACGCTGCGAATGACAACGTGCATCACGCAGCTGTTCCAGCCGGCGTAAAACTGCTCGTTTGATCGATACGTTCCGGATGCCGGAGTTCGCTTCGTTCAGCTCGACCCATCCCAGACCAAGTCAAGCGCGGTACCACGTCGTTTGTCGGTCGCGCAGCAACGCGTAAGCGTAATGCCGCGACTCGGCGCAGAAACGTCCCATGTTCTTCGACATCCCACGCCACCGCCCGCCGGGGCGTCCCGGCCGGCCAAGCGCGGAACCAAGTCGTTTGTCGATAGCGCAGCAACGCGTAAGCGTAGCGACGCGCCTCGGCGCAGAGGCGTGCCATTTGATTCGACCGTCCCACGCCACCGCCGCCGGGGCGTCCCGGCCGGCCAAGCGCGGTGCCACTTTGTTTGTCGATAGCGCAGCAACGCGGAGCGAGCCGGCGCAGCGACGTGCCATTTTATTCGACCGTCCCACGCCACCGCCCGCCGGGGCGTCCCGGCCTAGAGGGAGAGGGGGCCGGTGCTGTCGCCGATTTCTTTGAGATTGGCGCCCATGGCGTCGCTCATGGTGAGGAACAGGTTGTTGAGCGGGGTTTCGTCCGCGAACTGCAGGGCCTGCCCCGTGGGGAGGCGTCCACCGCCGCTGCCAGCAACGACGATCGGCAGGTCATGATGAGCGTGGCGGTTGGCATCTGAGATGGCACTGCCATAGAGAATCATGCTGTTATCCAGCAGATTGCCTTCGCCCTCTTTGACGGCCTTCATACGGGTCAAAAAGCCCGCGAACTGTTCCACGAGGAACTTGTCGATGCGAGCAATCTGCTCCATTTTGTCCTCTTTGTTGCGATGATGAGACAACTCGTGGTGGCCGTTGTGGACGTCGACTTCTTTGTAGGCGCGGTTGCAGCCGGCATCGCCCACCATGAAGGTGGCCACGCGAGTGGAGTCTGTCTGGAATGCCAGAATCATGATGTCGTACATCAGACGCAGGTGTTCGCTCAGCACAGGCGGCACGCCTTCGGGCAGGTTCATTTCCGGAATGTCGACAGGACGCATGTGATTGGCGCGGTCGATGCGCTGCTCGATCTCGCGAACTGATGTGAAGTATTCATCCAGCTTGCGGCGGTCGGTGCCGCCGAGTTTGGCGTTGAGTCGTTTGGCATCATCCGCAACAAAATCCAGAATGCTTTTTCGAAATTTGTTGCGACGCTCGGTGGTTTCGGCCAGCTCTTTGTTGCCGAACAAACGCTCGAATGCCAGACGCGGATTGACTTCTTTGGAGGTCGGCGTGTTGGCCGACTTCCAGCTGATGTTGGTGGAGTACGCACAGCTGTAACCGGAATCGCAGCTGCCCGCGTTGCGGCCACGTTCGATGCCCAGTTCAATGGACGGCAAACGCGTGTTGTGACCAACGCGCTGAGCGACGGCCTGGTCAATGGAGATGCCCACTTCGATGTCAGCGCCGCTGGTCTTGCGAGGCTGAGCGCCGGTGAGGAAGCTGCTGGCGTTGCGAGCGTGGTCGCCACCGCCATCGCCGTTGGCACGACCGTGGTGCTGTGTCAGGCCGTTCAGTACGAGCAGATCACTGCGGTGTTGTTCCAGTGCCTGCATGGAGGTATTGAATTGGAAATCTTTGCCCGTGCCTTCCGGTTTCCACTGGTCCATGATGGCACCGTTGGGAAAGAAGACGCACGCCATGCGGGTTGGGGCGAGGGCACCTGATGGCGACGCGGCGGCTGCGGCTGGCTGCATGATGTCCAGCAGCGGCAGCGCCATACTGGTGGCCGCGGTGCCGCGAAGCAGTGTTCGACGTGGCAGAGGTTGACTGGAAAGTCGTGTCATGGGAGTGCTCCTGGAGGAAGGGGCGTTATAGAGCCGAAGAGGATTCGGCCAGCCGGAGGCTGTGGTGGGTGACGGACTATTTTAAGCGTTTCGGTCAGGCGTCGGGCCTGCAAACACCAAATTCTAGAGTGATGCGCCCGATTTTTCAGCCCCCCGACGTCGCAGAAACGGATCGGAGAGTACGATCGATTCCACCATGGAGGAAAAGCGATAATCACTTGACTGCATGTGTCGCAGACACTCATCGACGGCACATTTGTCGTAGTACTGCATCCCTCGACCGACGGCGTAGGTAAGCATTTTTGCTGTCACTGTGCGAAAATACTTGTCCCGACGGTCACGAACGATGTTGATCATTTCCAGCGGGCCGTTGAACGATTCTCCCGATGGCAGCGTCCCGGAAGCGTCGATTTCGTGTCCTTCGTCTTTGGTTCGCCAGCGTCCCACCGCGTCAAAATTCTCCAGCCCCAGCCCCAGAGGGTCCATCACTTTGTGGCAGGCCGCACAGCCCGGGTCCGCTCTGTGCTGGGCCAGTTGTTCCCGCAGTGTGGCATCCGGAGCCGCTTCCGCCGTTTCTTCCAGCTCCGGCACACCGGCCGGTGCAGGCGGCGGAGCATCGCCAAACAAATTCTCCAGGATCCACTTGCCACGTTTCACGGGACTGGTGCGTCCGGGGTTGGACGTGAGCGTCAAAATACTGGCGTGCGTCAGCAGGCCGGCCCGGTTAGTGCCGTCCAGCGACACGCGGCGGAAGTCGCCCCCGTCGACGTCTTTGATGTCGTAGTGCTTCGCCAGTCGCTCATTCACAAACGTGTAGTCGGCGGTGATCAGTTCATCCAGTGGACGATCTTCCTTCATTACGGTTTCAAACAGCAGCTCGGTTTCTCGACGCATGTCTTCCCGCAGTTGATTGTTGAACGTGCGGAACACGCGTGTGTTCGGCGTGACGTCATCGAGGTTGCGGAGGTTCAGCCATTGCGCGGCAAAGTTTTGCACAATCGCTTCGGCCTTCTCGTCTTTCAGCATGCGACCAACCTGCTGCTTCAGTACGTCAGGATCCCGCAACTGCTGCTGCGATGCCAGTTGAAACAATTCGTCGTCCGGCATGCTGCTCCACAGAAAGTACGACAGCCTTGAGGCGATCTCGTAGTCGTTGAGCAGGCGGGAACTGTTGCCCGCGGAAGGTTCCTCTTCCAGTCGATACAAAAACTCGGGCGCCACAAGCACTGCCTGCAGCGCCAGAGCCAGACCGGCTTCGTAAGATTCCTCCAGATCATTGACGGCCGTTTCCACCAGTCCCACGTAACGACGCACCTCGGCATCTTTGGCGGGACGCCGGAAGGCGCGGTCCATGATGGGCCGCAGCACTTTGGTGGCCGCCGTT
This sequence comes from Planctomycetaceae bacterium, assembly GCA_024742875.1. Lineage (GTDB taxonomy): Bacteria > Planctomycetota > Planctomycetia > Planctomycetales > Planctomycetaceae > Fuerstiella. The sequence continues at coordinate 12,622 of JANSXP010000111.1, forward strand.
TTCAGGTCGTTGTTTTTGTCCGGCACGGCCACCACAAACCGCTGATGCACGGCGCTGCGTTCCACTTCGCCACCGCCGATCGGGCCATACAGCACAATGGACTTCACGCCCAGATCACGGTCGCGACGGTCTTTGGGACCGTCTTCCAGTTCCAGGTCGTTCAGATAACGCACGGCCACCCGATGGTCACCAGCGTTCAGCCGGATTTTGTGGGTGAAGCGATTGGGCTTCATGTGGCCCTTCACCTCAAGATCCTGCACGGATTTTTTGTCCACGACGAACGCCCCTTTGGCGTTTTCATCGCCGGCCTGCGTGGCCGCCACTTCGGCACGGATTTCATACTCACCGGTGGCCGGAACAGTGAATCGGCCGATGATTTCGCCGTTGTCATCCAGGATCTTGAAGCCTCGGTTTTCCGACTTATTGCGATTGGTCGACAGCAGGCCTCCCCGCGGTCGTACGGTCACCGGTTCCGAAAAATCGCGGGTGTCGATGACGGCCGAGGCGACGCTCTCCGCCGCATCCAGATACTTCTCCATCAGCAAAGGCGGCACAGACAGGACATCGCCAATGTTGTCAAACCCTTCCCCCACGTCGTCGGCCGGAAAGTTGTCTGCCGGTGTCATGTCCACGCCAAACAGATCACGAATCGTGTTGTTGTATTCCGCCTTGTTCAAACGCTGCACCGTCGGGCGGCCCGGATTGTCGATCAGGTCGCAGTCAAAGTTGAACAGTTCGCTGGTCAGAATCGTATCGACGCCGGAGCGTTCCGCTTCTTCTGGACGTGGCTCGTAGTCCGATGGCGGCATCGCCCCCGCCTTGATCATCCGAAAGACGCGTTCCCAGGATTTCCGTTCGGCAATCAGATCACCGGACTGCTGCAGCTTGCCCACATCGATGCCGGCTTCTGCATCATCGCTGTTGTGACAGTCGACACAATACGTGTTCAGATACGGATAGACGTGTTCTTTCAGCTGACGTGTGGTTGCTTCGGCCGCCCGTCTGGCCTGACTGGCCCGATCTTCGGGGGGCTGCGAACTGGTCAGCAGAAAAACGCCGGACGAATCCTGCGAACGGCGGGCAGGCGCTAACGTGTCCGTATCGAGCGATGCCCCTTCAACGGACGTCTCACCAGCGCCGCTGTCTCCCAGTCCATCCAGCGCGGGCAGATCGGCAGCGGGAATCGATGTATCGACTTCGGCGGTTTCCGTCATGAAGTACCAGGTCGTCCAGCCGATGGCCGCCACAGCCAGCACGGCACCAAACCCCAGCACGGTGGGGTCGATCCTGAAGCCGCGCGATGCACGTTTGGGGGGCGCTGTCTGCATGCGTCGACGGGCAGCCCGCTGAGTTCGCCGCGCGGCAGACGGCGACTGCCCGACCACGCTGATCACCGACTCAGAATTGACCTGCCCCTGCTCGATGGTTTGCGGTCGCTCTTCCACGGTCGAATGCGGTTGCGAGCGTCCCGCGTCGGAGTCATCCGCTTCCGGACTGTCAATATCGACCGCCGCCGATGGCGCAGGCGGATTCAACCGCATCTTCTGGGAGCATCCCTCGGCCGGGCATTCGGCAATGCGTCCCAGAAACTTCTCTTTGACGCGAAACCGATAGCCGCACGAGGGGCAGGTAAAAGCAGACGTTGCATCCATAACAGCACAGTACCAATGAGCCTCAAAAACCGGTTGATTTGAGTCTAGCTTGTTTCCCGATGACTTCCATGGATTCCACAGCGGGCACACCCGAATCACGGACACCCACAGGGGAAAACGTCCCCAATCGCACAAGTCAGGGCGGCGTCACGGCCCTCCCCCCCTGTGCGGAAAACGAAATCCACGGTCAAACTTCACCGAAATTTGTGGGATCAGCAAAGAAATCGCCGACACGGCCAATCCTCGCGCGAACGCATCATCTGGGTAAGCCACGCAATCGCCACAAAGTCTGCGACCCATTTTGGCCCCCTTAAAGTCAACGTGGCCTGGCTGAGTTATCGCGGTGCCGGCTCCTCAACATGCTGCAAATGGCTCGTCCGACGGCAGGTCGTTGACACCTTTTTGGGGCAGGGGTAGATTCCTTCAGCGTGTGAAATCTCTGCCGCGGCAGCACTTTGCAGCCCCGACACAACGTTTCGATCGTAACGACTGTATGGCATACCGCCGATGACTCTGTCCACGTCTATCCTGATGATTGTAGCCGCCATTTCGGCTGCAACTTCCACAACAGGCAGGGCGAATTCCGTCATCAACGATTGCCACTGTTCTGGCAGGTCGGAACTGGAGTTGGTGCAAAAACAGGCTACCGTGCCAGTGTCCCCCTGGAAAACGGCTCGGTTCACTCATCCGGTTGGCCACACGCTGACCATCGAGGAACCGTTTGCATGGAAGCCTGAGTCACCACAGCGTCGCTGGATTTACATCGTCATCCATCATTCGGGAACCACCTCCGGAAGTCTGGAAGGCATTCACGCAGAACACAAAAAGAGAAAAGATCAGTTCGGACAGCCCTGGCTGGGAATCGGTTACCACTTTGTGATCGGCAATGGTCAGGGCATGAAAGACGGCGAAATCAAACCCACGTTCCGCTGGAAGGAACAAATCCACGGAGCACACTCCGGCAGCCGCGTTCACAACGACAACGGCATCGGCGTGTGCCTGATTGGCAACTTTGAGAACCAGAAGCCCACAACCAAACAGATGGACTCTGTCGTCACTCTCGTGCGACAGCTGTCCCGTCAGTACCAGATCCCCGCTCGGCTGGTCATTGGCCACAACACGGTCAAACCCACGGCCTGCCCGGGCAAAATGTTTCCGCTACAGGATGTCAGGCGGAAGTCCTTTGAAAATCTGTCCCTGGGCAACTCCGCTCCCGGAACCATCGCCTTTTAGACAGATTTCCTTTCGTACTGCAGGACTGCAGCACAAAACTCATCCCCAACTTCACTCTCACGGAAGTCATCATGTTTAATCGCGTTCACAACCAGCGACCGGACGACATGTCGTTTCTGATTCCCAACAGTCAGATCAACAGCATGCCGCTCGAACTGCAGGAATTGTGCGAAGTCTACAACTCGGAATGCCGCGAGCTGAATGAGCAGGATCAGGCCACCACTTCGGACTGGCCCGTGTCCCTGTTTGTGCCGTCGCAGTACGAAGAAAACTACGCCTACCCGCTGCTGCTGTGGTTCCATGATGAAGGCAGCAGCGAAAACGAACTCGATCTGGTCATGAACGCCATCGGCGATCAGAACTACTGCGGCATGGCCCTGCGTGGCAACGCCAATCGCTCCGGCAGCGACAGCTTCGGCTGGTCGCTCGAGTCTCTGGAACTGGGCGGAGTCTCGCTGCCCAATCTCGTCAACGTCACCACCCGACGACTCCGCCGCGCATTCCACATCCACAGCGAACGCATCTTCGCCGCCGGCTGCGGCACGGGTGCCGACGTCGCCCTCAAACTCTTCGCCGAGTGCCCCCAGTGGTTCGCCGGTGCTGTCCTGGTCGACCCCGTCTGCGAAGTCGTCCCCACACTCGGTGCTGCCGAAGATCTCCGCGGCAAAAACGTCCTGCAGACCGTCTCCCGCACCGGCTCCAACGAACAACTCGCTCGCAACGTCGAATCTGTGCGTCTGCTGCGAACCGCCGGTGTCGATGTCGACGTTCGCGTCACCGAAGAACCACTCGACCCCTGCTGCAACGACGCCCGCTTCCTCGACAACTGGCTCATCTCCCACCTGCACTGCGAAACCCTCGTCTAGGCCGGGGGGGCCCCGGCCGAGGCGGTGGCGTGCCGCGAGTCGCGGCGGACGGTGGCGTCGGCCGCTGCTGCGCAGCTGGAGTCCATTCGTTGTGGAACGCCGCCGCGCCGAGTCGGCCGCGAGTCGCGGCCGACGGAGGCGTGGGCCGCTGCTACGCAGCTGGAGCCCATTCTTTGTGAAACGCCACTGCGCCGAGTCGCTCTCTACGCTCGCTACGACAAGCCAGGTCGCTCCGCGCCTGCCGCGAGTTGTGGCGGACGGTGGCGTGCCGCGAGTCGCGGCGGACGGTGGCCTTGGGCGGCGGCAGACCGCTTGGCCTCGGCTGGCCTGCTGCCGTAGTTCATTGAGTTCAGTGTGGCGTACACAATGCTGGCCCACGCGAGGCTGGCTGACACCGTCCGTCACTTACGAAGTCACAGCACGCCATATCCCGTCTGCCTGAGGCGCGGTCCCACCTCGTTTCGCTTAGCGAACGTAGAGAGCCATTCGCCGCAGCGTCGCCCCACAACGATTCGTCCCCAGCTGCGCAGCAGCGGCCCACGCCACCGTCCGCGGCGACTCGCGGCAGGAGCGGCTAGCGCGGAGCCACCTGGTTGGTCGTAGCGAACGTAGGGAGCGACTCGGCGCAGCGTCGCCCACAACGATTCGTCCCCAGCTGCGCAGCAGCGTCCCACGCCACCGTCCGCCGCGACTCGCGGCAGGAGCGGCAAGCGCGGAGCCACCTGGTTGGTCGTAGCGAACGTAGAGAGCCATTCGCCGCAGCAACGCCCCACAACGATTCGTCCCCAGCTGCGCAGCAGCGGCAAACGCAACCGTCCGCGGCGACACGCGGCCGGCAGCCGCCAGCGGCGGGGCCCCGGCTGGGTCGGAGCGGACGTGCGGAGCG
>JANSXP010000039.1 GCA_024742875.1 Planctomycetaceae bacterium
GGTCAGCGTCCAGTCACCCACCTTTTGTGTCGCTCCAACCGATGTGTCGTCCAGCGTCAGCTTGAGGAAGGGCAGGGCGATGCTGTAGGGCAATTGATCGTAGTTGACGAGCAGCCGGGGCCGTCGTTCGCCAGCGGGAGCAAACGTGCCAAAGCTTTCCGGCCAGGGACAGCCTTCCCGCTCGTCGTCCAGCACACAGAAAAAGGGGGCCGGGCCATCCAGCAGCAGCACCTCAAAATTGCGAAGAACGGCCGATTGTTCACCGGCTGACTGCGACAGGCTGCCGGTGAAACGCACTTCGGACAGTTGGTTGTCGTGGCCTGTTGCCGTGTCGAGCCACAGTCCGGCCAGCACAAGGCAGAGAATTGGTTGTCTCATGCGAATCACCCTGCTTTCCACGACTCGGTTTCCTGCCGCGTGCACGAAATCCGCCTCGTCGACGAATCACTATGTCACAATGTTCGAGGCGACGCAATCAGGGGGCACCCTCTGTACGCAGCAGGCCCGCTGTCGGGTTTTGTGGCAAATTGGCAACGTTTCGTCCGGTTTTAACACGGAATAGCCTTCGCATCCCATTCGGACGGTAAGCTATACTTGAGGGTGCGCCCGAGCGGTTTTTGCAGGGGCGCATGCAAAGAGCAACAGATGACGCACAGACCATACGGGCTGAATTCCCTCGTGCGGATGTGCAGGACCTGCAGGAGTGGACATCGATGTCAGAAGAGATGATGGTTGGCGGCTATGAGCTCCGCAACTGCGTAGCGTCCGGCAGCACCACCCAGATCTGGGAAGTTTCCGCCCAGGGTTCGCCCATGCAGCTGGCGATGAAGCTGATGCTGGACGAGCATCGCAAGAACTCGGCCGAACGCGCCGTGCTTAAGCACGAGTTCAAAATCGGAAAGCTGATGGAGCATCCGTCGTTTTTGCGATTTCACGAGATCGAAATCAACCGCGATCACTCGTTTTTCGTGATGGACTATTTTCGATCGCCCTCTTTGAAGACACACATCACGGCCAATCTTCCCGCTGTGCAGAGCGCTTTGCCCAAGTTGGCGGAGTCCCTGACGATGGGATTTCACTTCATGCATGAACTGGGTTGGCTGCATCGCGACATCAAGCCTGACAATGTGCTGGTTAACAAAGCGGGTGAAGCGCGGATTATTGACTTCTCTCTGTCGTGTCGTGTTGCCAGTGGGCTGGGCAAGCTGTTTGGCAAGACCAAGCAAATTCAGGGCACGCGAACATACATCGCGCCGGAAACCATCCTGAAGAAAAAGCCAACACCGCAGACGGACATGTACAGTCTGGGCGTGACGCTGTTTGAAGTGATGACGGGCGTGCCTGTATTCGCCGGCGATTCGCCCAATGCGCTGCTGAAAAAACATTTGGGTGAGGATGCTGTGGCTCCGTCGGTATTTAACGACAACGTCACCAAAGAAGTGGACCGAGTGATCCTGCGGATGCTGGAAAAGAAACCCGAGAAGCGTTTCGAATCCATGCAGGAAGTGAATCAGGCGCTGCGCAGCTGTCGATTCTTTGAGAAGGACCCGCTGGAACTGCTGGAAGAAAAGAAGGCCGAAGCCAAGCGACTGGCGGCGGAGTCTGTGGATGTGCGTCTGGACAGTCGGGCGGATGCCGATCGTACGGCGCGGGGCATCAAAGCGCCGGCCAAGGTGAAAAAGAAAGTGAAGATCAATCCGCGTCTGCTCAAGGAAGAGGAAGAACGCAAAGCCCGCGAAGCAGGGCAGGGGGGCGCCGCTCCGCAAATGCCTGGGGCCATGCCACAGATGCCCCCCATGGGCGTTCCGCAGATGCCGATGCCACAAATGCCCATGCAGCCCATGATGCCCGGCGTGATGCCTGGCATGGTTCCCCCGGGAATGCCGCAGCCGGGGATGGGAATGCCGGGTATGCCGATGCCCGGTCAGCCCATGATGCCGGGGCAAATGCCGGGGCAAATGCCGGGGCAGGTACCGGGCCAGCCCATGATGCCCGGTCAGCCTGCCGCTTACCCTCCACAGCAGCCGGTCGCCCCGCAGCAGCCCGTTCCGCAGGCCCCGGTCGCCCAGCAGCCTGCTGCAGCGCCGCCGGCCCCCGCGCCGCCAGCACCGACTGCCGCTGAGCCGCCGAAAGAGGCGGAAAATGTCACCACCGAGGACATGATCGATTTGATGTCACAGCTCGACATCGAATAGCTTCGACTTCGCGGGGAAAACAGGCAGACTCAAGTTTCCGTCGTCTCAGTTGGCGTGTATCCTTTACTCGCGCCGCTTTGCGCACTGCGTCTGTCTTGAATCTGCGAAAAAGCCCATGTCGTCACCGCAACCTTTGCCGTTCGAAAAACCTATCTACGAGCTCGAAGACCAGCTTTCTCGCCTGGAATCGGAGCCCAATCCCACGCCAGCCGTTCAGGAAAGCATCCAGCGGATGCGGGTGGAAGTGACGCAGATGACGCGTGAACGGTATGAGAATCTTGACCCGTGGGAAGTGGTGCAGGTATCCCGCCATCAGGATCGTCCGCAGACCGCCGACTACATTGAACTGGTGTTTGATGAATTTGTTGAACTGCATGGTGATAAGTCATTCGGTGATGACCGCGCTCTGATCACTGGATTTGCCAAACTGGACGGTCGCAAAGTGATGCTTGTCGGTCACCAGAAAGGGCGGACGCTTAAGGAACGCAACGAGTGCCTGTATGGGTGCGCTCATCCGGAAGGCTACCGTAAAGCGATGGCGAAGATGGAGATGGCGTCGCGTTATGGGCTTCCGATCGTGTGTCTGATTGACACGCCGGGTGCCTATCCGGGTGTCGGTGCGGAGGAGCGTGGGCAGGCCTATAACATTGCTCTAAACCTGCGTGAGATGTCGACGCTGGAAGTTCCGATTGTCTGTGTGGTGATTGGGGAAGGGGGCTCTGGCGGCGCACTGGGAATTGGCATTGGTGATCACGTGGCCGTGCTTCAGAACGCATACTACAGCGTGATCAGTCCGGAGGGTTGTGCTGGGATTCTTTGGAAGCATTCCGATCAGGCTCCCAAGGCGGCCAAGGCGCTGAAGTTCACCAGTCGCAATTTGATGGAACTGGGTGTGATTGACGAAGTGATTCCCGAGCCGCTGGGCGGCGCCCACCGTAACCACCGTCAGATGGCGATGAATCTGAAGGGCAGCCTTGTCGCCGCCTTCCAGGAACTGGAGTCGATTCCGAAAGACGACCTGGTGGACCGACGCTACGACCGGTTTCGCCGCATCGGCGTATTTGAAGAAGGCGTTGTCTAAGGCACGCCTGCTGCCAGGCCAGGGGGCCGACGCCGGCACGTATCTCCCCTGGCGGGAGCCGGCGAATCGGCCTGATCCTGTCGTGGCAGTCAGGAGTCTGCTATTCGGTCAGCAGTTCTACCATCGCGGCTCCCATGGCCAGTCCCACATTCATGTAGGTCTTGGCATTGCCACCGTAGTGTCCGTTAGAGGCCCCGCCCATACTCAGCGGGTTGGTGTAAACGGTCGCCACGTCGCCTTTCAGGGCCGGATATTTTGACGCATCGCTGATTGCCAGCATCGCATCCAGAATCAGCTTTTCATTCCCCGTTGCCTGCTCGCGATCTGTTTGCCCCAGGGTGGCGCAAACGAATTTGGCATCTGGTGCGTTGAAGTCCTTTCGCAGAGCGGAAATCAGGTTGTTCAGATTGTGCTCATACATGGCCGCATGCCCTTCGTTGTAGCGGTCCTTGTCGCCCTGCCACCAGAGGAAGCCGGCAACTTCGTAGCCTTTGGCATCGGGGTAGTACTTGTCGAGATTTCTGAGTACGTCTTTAGCGCGGGCCACGTCGCCGTCGTACTGCACGCCCGCTTTCCAGCCGATTGGTTCAGGTTCCGTTCCCTTCTCCCAACTCAGTGGGCTCTCGCCGTAACCAGCATAGACGTACGTTTTTTTTTCGGTCGACTTGTTTTTCCGATTCCTCACCTCCAGTTCGTACTCGTACGAAGGGCTGCCGGGCGGCAGCAGATCCCAGCCAAGGCTGCGGTTACCGATCGAGCTTTTCAGAATCAGCACAGGTTCATCCAGCGCGTTGCCAAGCTGATGGCCGATACCCGTTTCGATGCCAATCTTATTTCCGGAGACAGTCAGCCAGTCATTGCGTTTCACACCTCCGCGGCCGCCTGGCCCCCCGCTGCCCATGACGTGAACGTTGCGAACATCGCGTCTTTCCGTCCACTTGCCGGCGTCATCCACCATGAACGGATAAAGCCCTTCGGTTCCCACGGCGTATTCCAGCGAGCCTTCCGTGTCTCCTTTGACCTTTCCCATTTCCAGTGTATTGGACTGCCCCATGATGATGAAGACTTTCACCTTTTGAGACAGATCAGCCGGTTTGCCGTCGGGATCGGGAAGCTCATCGGCAACCGTCGTCCAGGCGAAGAGTGTCGGCAGAGCGAGAGCGAGAATGCGTGTCACAGCTGGGCGTCTTTTCATCGTGGTTACCTCGACGGGGGCGAAATGAGAATCCCTCATCTTAGCAGGCTGGTACGCACGTGGAACTGATGTGAGCTGACACTCAAAGCGTCGCACACAGACCACCCCAGTGGCTGACTTTCCGTGAGTCGGACGGTCGGCGAATCGAGGGGCGTCTGGACACGGGAAATTTTCTGGAATGTTGGCGGATTGTGCGTACAAAAACGCCACCAGAGCAGATGAATAGGCAGAGCAATCCCGGACGCGGAGTTGCCCCGATTATGTGATGTGTCTCGCAGGTTGAGCCGGTTGGACTGACCGGACGGTTCAAATGATGAGGCATGCTGGCTGGCCCGATATGCAGATTTCACTGGACCTGATTTACAAACTTGCCGGACTGGCTGTGGGCGTTGCGGCCATGGTGTTCGGTTACGTGCTGTACCTGCGCGGGCTCGCTCAGGCGGCCACCGGGCGAACGGCGTCGGCTCGCGGCGAGGCCTGGCCGCCATCCCGCGCTGCTCTGGGGCCTCCGCTGGTGTTTGGGCTTCTCGGGCTACTCGCCATTTTGGCTCCGTTTCTCTGGCGGGCGACAGCAGATTCGGGGACCACTTTGAGTTCTCAGACGCCGCCCACGCACCCGGAATACGAAATCGACAGCGAGCAGATCGTGATTTCCAACCCTCAGCCAGGGGCGTCGCAGCGGTACCATTCTGTTTTCGTGTGCTACGAAGCGCCGTACCAGCAAATGGCACAGGTCATCATTGATCGGCTGGAGCAGGAAGGCGTTCGAACCACCTATTTTCGTGACGCACCGTCCGCCTCACGCTGTTTCGATTACATGCGAACCGGCCATCTGAGTTTTGATCGCGTTGTGCTGCTGGGGCCTGATCCTTTTTCGTATTACTACGAAACCACGTTTGGCTCTGAACTTGATAAGCGACCGGGCATGGTGGTGGGCTTCGCGGGCGAAAACTCCTCTCAGGGGCCATTTCGCAACGGCATTCAGTTTGACCAGGGCTCGCTACACAGCCCGCTGTTCGACGAGAACATGAAAAAACTGCTGCGGCGACTGGAACGTCTGATCCCTCAGGCCGCCAAAGGCGCTCCCGGACGCTAGGTCATGCGGGCCTGTCCCAGCGCCCGTGATGTTCTACGACACAGTCGGCGTCCGCCAGTCCTGTGCCGCTCCCTTCATGCGAGCTTCAGCGTGCCTCTCTTGCGCGGATTCCGGCCGCCCAGCAGATGAAGTGGCGTCCAGAGCCCGGGGGACTGGGGCGGGTGGCGGCGATCTCCAAAAGCGATCCCCGGAGGCGGATGGTGGCGTTGCAGGAGCCGATGGCTCGGCCGTCATAGTGCTCCGCTGTGTACCCGCCAGCGGGCTCTGTGAAAGCGATCAGCGGCGGTTCAAAAACGGTACCTGCAACGTCCGATAATGTCCGTTATGTTAAGTTAACGCCGGAAAATGCAGGGGAAATGGATACTCAATTTGCGGTGGCAATCTTTCACTGCCGTTGCAGTGGTGCAACCGTGATTCGCTCCTCTCTGCCGTAAGTTCCATTTTAGGTGAGGCAGCGGAGCTTCGTCTAACGCAACGATTCATTCAGGCGATTCTGAAGCTGAGAACTGAGGCTGCGCAAAGAGATGCGGGCCCGCGACAGCTGCCGCAAAATGCGTTCATCCAGGCGGGTGTCGACCGTGGTGGCCGGATCCGGATCCGACTGCATATTCAGGTCCGCGTACCAGTCCTCCAGAACGGCCCGCTGCACATCACTGGGCAGCCCCACAAAGTGCTCCTTCGTGCGCTGCACAATCATTTCGCGGTTTTGGTAGATCTCTCCAATCCGCTGCAGAATTTGGTCCTGACGGCTCTGCTCTGCCGCCTGCCGGGGGTCGGTGGTGGCCTGAGATCCTGATAGAAAGCCGCCCACAATATCGGGGATGTCATAGCCCAGAGAGCGGCCCAGTCGATCAACTATCTGCTGCCGTTCGGCCGGTGTGGTCTGTGACCATTTCTCCTGCAGCTGAGGGCCGTACTGATCGCGAATGGCCTGCGGCAGATTCCTCCACAGGGCGTGGAATTCGGGCCCCTGAACGTCCGAATCAGACGCGGGAGTGCCGCCGCCGATGCTGTCGTTGATGGATGGAAACTGAATCGTCCCCCCCTGCCCGCCTGTCTGTGTCTCCTTGAAGAAATCCACGATTGAGCCTTCGGCCCCCAGCTCTCCCCGCTGGATGCCTTCCAGTTCCGCCTCGTATTTGACCAGATACTCATGGAAATACTCAGGCGTGATCGGCTTGACGGTGTCCAGAATGTAGCACGCCGCACGACCTGAATTGGAAGAGAGCACGACATCCTTGAGTGTGTCCGACAGCGTGAGCGCAAAGAATGTCAGCACCATCGAAAAGGCGACGCCTTTGACCAGGCCCAGTACTCCGCCCAGATGTCGATCGAAGTCTTTGAATTCGGCCTTTTCCAGCCAGGAATTCATCACTCGGGCCGCCAGAAACGACCCCAGCGAGAAGCCCAGATACAGGATAAACATGGCAATCCAGTGGCGCAGTGGCTGCTCCACGTTGATCTGCCCCTCGATGGCGGGCGCCAGTTTGTCGGCAAATTTGAAACACAGAATGATGGCGGCAATCCAGGCCAGCTGGGTCACCAGCCCCTTCTGCGCACCCTGCCATGCGGTGTATGCCAGAATCGCCAGAATGACGAAGTCGTACCAAACCATGCTCTGTGCTCGAATTCATTCCGTTGAAACACGTCTGCCCGCAACCGCGAACTATAGGTGGTCTGTGGTACCCGGGGAACCCGAATTGTCTGGCTGATTCCGATTCCCCGCATCACCAGGAATTGGGAGTTGGCAAGCGATTTCTGTGGCAGTCCGTGATTCGGCCGCCATTCGGTGTGAAATGGTGCGGCTTGCTGGATCTGCCAGGTTGTCAGCGATCCGCCAGGGCTGTCGCGTTATCGCGAATCCGCCAGATGGGAAAGTTGCTGGGGCATGTCCTTGCGACGGTGCGATGCCCCTGGGATCGGGTTGATCGGTCTGCCGGGTCACAGCCCTGGCGATTCCACAATCAGTGTGACGGGGCCGTCGTTGGTTAGCTTCACCTGCATGTCTGCCTGGAAGATGCCAGTCTCCACCGTTACGCCCAGGCCGCGAAGCTCGGCCACGAAGCTTTCGTAAAGGCTCCTTGCCTGGTCGGGGCGAGCGGCCGCCACAAAACTGGGGCGACGGCCTTTGCGACAGTCGCCATACAGCGTGAACTGACTGACGACCAGCGCTGCGCCGTTTACCTGGCTCAGGTCCAGATTCATTTTGCCGTCGTCGTCTTCAAAGACGCGCAGGCCGGCCACTTTGCCGGCCGTCCAGATCACATCGTCCTGCGTGTCCGTTTGATTAACGCCCAGCAGGATCAAAAATCCTCGCTCAATGGCTCCGGTGACGTCACCGTCGACGGTGACGGACGCCTGACTGACACGTTGAATGACGGCTCGCATAGGGCGGACTCGAACAGGTGGACGTGGACCGATGGAGTTGGACAGAAGGAATCAGGGCAGAGGAAGGCAGGGGGCGGCGGCAAATCGAAATCGGCAGACGGCTCACATCACCCGGCAGATATAAGTCTTCAGGTATTCAGATTCCGGACAGCAGGCGGCAATCGGATGATCGGCGGGGTGACCGTGCTGCTCGAGGATCTGGATATCCCGGCGGGTCACGCGCGACACTTCGGCCAGCATCGAGACGAAATCCGCCCGACCAACATGTCCCGAGCAACTGCACGTCACCAGAATGCCGCCGGGGCGGAGCACACGTACGCCCAACTGATTGAACCGCTGATAGCCCTTGAGTGCCCGCGACACTCCGTTGCGTGTTCGCGCCAGCTTGGGCGGATCGAGAATCACCATGTCGAACTGCCGTCCGCTCTCAATCATCTGTTCCAGTTCACTGCGGACGTCATTACGACGAAATTCGATGCGATCGCCCACTTCGTTGGCGGTCGCATTGGTTTGGGCGAGCTCAATAGCCGCGGCAGAAGAATCCACGGCCGTCACACTTTTGGCACCGTGCTTCAGCGCCGTGATGCCGAAGCCTCCGGAAAAGCAGAAGGCATCCAGCACGTCCGCGTCTTTGGCAAACCGTGCGGCCGCCACACGATTGTCCCGCTGGTCCAGATAGCAGCCGGTCTTCTGGCCCTCCTGAATGTCGACTGCGTATCGCGCGCCGTGTTCTGCAATCATCAGCGGACGCGGGGGCGCTTCGCCAGCCGCCAGGCCATCCGTGGAATCCAGTCCTTCGGCTTCCCGCATGCCTTTCTCCGTTCGCAGCCAGACGCCTTTGGGCTGCACGAGCGACTGCAAAGCGGCAAGGATCTGTTCACGATACTGATACAGCGCCAGACTGGTGAACTGCACAACCAGGTAGCCGCCGTAGCAGTCCACGATGAGGCCCGACAGTCCGTCGCCCTCGCTGAATACCAGGCGACAGCCTGTCTCAGGCGCAGACAGGTCAAACTGCGTTGCTCGCAGGTTGACGGCCTGCGTGATTCTGTGTGCCAGAAGTTCGCCGCTGACCGGTGCTGACTGCTCCCACGAGTACAGACGTATGCGAATAATGCTGTGCGGATTCCACAGGCCGTGCGCCACGAATTCGCCGTCTGCTGAGACCAGTTCGATCCGAGTGCCGGCGGGCGGCTCCTGTCCGTCGTCAGTCTCCACGCCGGCAATGGCAGATTCAAAAACCCACGGATGACGACCGAAAAACGGCATGGCGCGGCGCGGTTTCAGAACGGCGCGAGCTGTCGGCAGAGAGTCAGTCGACATGGTTTGCTTTCAACCAGGTTGGTGAAAAAAGGCAGACGGTCTGACGCCTGCTGCATGAACACAACAGTGTCCCGTTTGGCTGGACGGGCTTGCTTAACGAAGAACATGGGCTGCGCGAGAAAGCCGGGCGCGTGAATAACGTGCATGTGGGGCACTGCCGGTGTTCGCCAACGACACCCCGCCCTGCTCTGCGACATCCTTCGCTGCTGCTTCCGTGCTGATGCGTCGTGTGATGCGTCGTGTGATGCGGCGCATCAGGCTGGGGTTCGGGCGACACGCAATTGCCCTTGACCGACCATCGCCTGCGATAGGCGCGATGGTCCAGTCCATTCGCAGTTCACTGCCGCGCTGCGTGTTAACCTTTGGCCTGCAGGATCTGCTGTTCCATTTCTTCCAGATAGGCCAGCAGGCGATCCCGTTCACCGGCCAGGTGGCGGACACGCAGCAGCGAACGCACGCGTGTTTTCAGTTCCAGCTGATTGACGGGTTTGGTCAGAAAGTCATCGCAGCCCGCGTTGACTGCCTTTTCGATGTCTCCCATCTCATTCAGCGCGGTGACCATTAACACAGGGATGGCCTGGGTGTCTGAGTTGGACTTCACCTGCTCGCACACTTCGTAACCGCTCATACGCGGCATCATGATGTCCAGCAGAATCAGGTCCGGCTGACTGGCCGCCACGACATCCATTGTCTCTTTGCCGTCGTTGGCCATCAGGATTTCGTAGCCTTCGCCCGCCAGATAGGCGTCGAGAAGCTCACGGTTTTGCTCGTTGTCGTCCGCGATAAGAACTCGGGAACCCGACAGATCGATTTCATTTGCGGACATAGCCGGCACCTTCGTTTTAAGAATATTCACTGCCTGGCAGTATAGTGTGGCCTGCCTGACGGTTGAATGGCTGCGACCATGATTCGGCGCCGATGTATGCCGATTTTCCGTTGCGAATTGCCAGTTTCTCGGCCACGACTGGCGTCGCTCCTGTCATCACAAAGCGGACAGCGGCAGTCGGTGGATCGACAGACGCTGCCCTGCCCCGCTTCTGCTCAATGCTGCTGCAGTTGTGCGATCACCAGTTCGGCGTGCTGCTGCAAAGTGGCCAGCGTCCGCGGGCAATCCGCACGACGGCTGTCCGGGTGTGGCCTGTCCGCAGGAAGATGGCCAACCGCGTTTTGCAGCGGCCACAGGGTGCCCAGGTTCTGAATGGTGTCAATGTCGTACCAGGGGGCAATCAGCCGAGTCGCAAGCCCCAGCGCTGCGGCTCGTTCCAGCGTGGCTGACAGCGTGGCTGCGCTGCTCCAGGGGATGTCTTCAAACAGCGCTGTGTTCGGCTGCCGCAGGCCGATCAGGACGTATCCGCCGTCCGATGCGGGTGACAGGACCAGGTCAGATTCCTGCAGCGCAGCAAACGCTGCGGTGATGTGTCCGGAAGGCAGGTCAGGACTGTCTGAGCCGATCAGCACGATGCGGGAACCGCCCTGCTCTGCAGCCGTTCTGAAGAACCAGTCGATCCGGCCACCCAGATCACAGTCTGGTTGTGGGAGAATCGCGGCCTCGGGAACCTGCCGCTCAAACCACGCCCGCGTTTGGGCAGAGTCAGGCGTGACTGCCAGCAGAAACTGGTCCGCCAGTTCGGGGACTCGGGCCAGCAGGTCCTCAACGAATGCGGCATACAACGCGGCAGCCAGTTCATTGCCAACAGTGGCTGCCAGTCGTGTCTTCGTTTTGCCAGGTTCCGGCCGACGGGCAAACATGCCAAGGGTCCGCATTTACCGCTCCTGCTGTTCACTGACGGATCGCTGACGTCGCCGGGCCTGCATCGTCCGGTCCAGCAGAGCGGCCGAAATGCGGCCCTGAAACATGACTCGACCATCAAGTTCGATTACCGGAATCGATTCGCCAAATCGTTCCGTCAGTTCCTGGTCGTCCTCAATGTTGACGGTCTCAATCTCCGGCAGATCCTGCCGGTAGGACGTCAGCAGTTCCATGGCTTCATCGCACAGGCAGCAGCCGGGTCGTGTGTAGAACGTCACACGGGAATATAAGGGGCCGTCCGCAAGTGTTTCATCATCGATCACTGCCGGGTCACTGGTGTTGCGAAGTGCAAGCCATCCGCCAATATAAAGAGCCACGCAAAACAGTACGTGTAGCCCCCGGGTTTCGTACCACACTCCGGGCATTCGCAGCGGCAGATTGGTCCAGCGATCGGCAAAGATCAGGCACGACAGTGCGGCCGCAGTGAACAAAAGTGCGCCGCCAATGCGTGAGTTAACTCTTTTTACAGTAATGTCTTGTGTCATTTTCTGTGTCCGCAGCCGGGGCACGCATGATTTGAACAGATTATTCCCGCCTGTCGTCTGGAATGTCGACACGTACCAGCAGGATTCCCTGATTCGCAGTGGATTCGACAAGCCAATTTCTTAACCTTGGCCCCTTGCGGTGATGACGGAACGTCCTTTGCAGCGTAGTACCGTCAATACCCGAAAGTAAGTGGATCGAAGTACCTGCTGCCCAATAGCACCCTGTATGTCCGACGTTCAAGTCAGAAACTCACTGCCCCAACTCCTGGTCGAAAGTGGCCTGATGAGCGAGGGAGATGTTCGTGAATTACTGCGCAACAATCGCGACCGGGTGACGTCCGCCGAAGACTTTGCCGCTCTTCTGGTCGAGCAGGACTATCTCACACCGTGGCAGGCCAACAAGCTGCTGCAGGGCAAACATCGGGGCTTTCAGCTGGGCCCATATCGGCTGCAGCGGCATCTGGCCAAAGGTGGCATGAGTTCTCTGTATGTCGCCCGCCATCGCGACTCCGATGAGCTCTGCGCCCTGAAGGTGCTGCCGCCGGCGAAAGCCGAACAGAGCGATGCCTCCTATCTGCCCCGATTCTTGCGGGAGGCCAAACTGGCCTGTCGTCTGAAGCATCCCAACATTATTCGCGTTGATGAGGTCCTGTCCGCCGACGAGGAAGAAGGCGGCGTGCATTTCATGGCCATGGAGCTGCTGGAAGGCCATGACCTGTTCAATAAGGTGGCTCGGCAGGGACCACTCGCTGTACGGGAGGCGGCCGAAATCATGCGCCAGGCAGCGCTTGGACTGGAGCATGCCCACAATGAAGGCCTCGTGCATCGTGACATCAAACCGGGCAATGTGTTTGTCACCAAAGACGCACGCGTGAAGATTCTGGATCTGGGGCTGGCGGGGCTGATTGAGGATGCCTATCAGGAAAATCTGACGCGGGAATACAACGAACGTGTGCTGGGCACCGCAGATTATCTGGCCCCCGAGCAGGCTGTTGACAGTCATCGCGCCGACGCGCGGGCTGACATCTATGCTTTGGGGTGTACGTTTTACTTCGTGCTTACAGGCCAGCCGCCATTCACGGAAGGCACCCTGCCCCAGCGCATCCTGGCTCATCAGACGAAGCAGCCAAAGTCGGTGACCGCGTTTCGCCGGGACGTTCCTGAGGAACTGCTGTCCCTGCTGGATCATATGCTCGTGAAAAAACGAGTCGATCGCGTGCAGACGGCTCAGGAAGTTTCCGACCGTCTCCAGCAGTGGCTGAACGCCAATGCTGGCGCTGCTCAGTTCGACAGTGTTGCCCTGGTTCCGTCACAGGACGACGAGGCTGCCGCTGGTCGACCACTGCAGAAAATTCAGCCGTCCCGTAAGAAGGTAACGGAAACACCAACCGATTCGATTCGCTCACCCGAGGCGCAGACCACCGTGTCGGTCGACCAAATACCGGTCGCAGATTCCGACACCAGTATTCTGAAGCAGCCCGCCGCAGAATACAGTCCGGAGTTTGCCGGATTCCTGCGAGCTCTCGACAAAGCCTGGAAGGTGGACACGGTGATGGACGCCGGCTTTCGGGAACAGCAGGTGCAGCGGATGAGTGTCATCGAGCCTGTTGCGGACGGCGATTTCGAGGTGCCAGCCGTTGAGGTGACAGACAACGAGTCGCCCGGTGTTTCCCGAACTGACCACCCCGATGCTGATTCGACCCGCCGTTCTCTGGCCTGGTCGGCCGGTCTGCTGGCGACATGCGGACTGGTTATCTTCGTGGCATCTTCCGCCGCCCTGCCTGCCCTGCGCCCTCTGTTTGACGTTTTGTTTGGTCGGTAGTGGTGCCGCACACCAGGCCAGTCGTAACGATTCTTCGGGTTAGTCGGCGGACAGCATCAGCAAAGGTCCCAACAGGTCAGCAGCAGCACAGACGAACGTCTCCGCTGCGAGCGGCTGACCTAGCTTTCGGTACCCTCTGTTTCGCTCCCAAACGCAAACCCCTGTTTCGTTTGAGATTATGCAACCTTCCATCCTTTGCGGCCGACTGCGCGCCTGCCTGTCGATCGCTGCCTGCCTTCTGGCCACCTTCCTGACGTTGCCCACCGCTGCTGCGGCTGGGCACATTCGCGTCAGTGATGGCAAAAAAGGGTATGAAGGCAAGGTCGTGAGTTTGTCGCGGACGAAGTGTTCGCTGCAGGATCGCCAGGGCAAACTGATTCACCTGGACGTCAAAGACCTGAAGACCTTTGAGAAGGTCAGCACGCGCTATCAGCCCTATTCGCAGAGTGCGTTTCGCCAGGAACTGCAGAAGGAGTTTCCGGCGTACGAAGTGGTGGGGGCAACGCACTATCTGGTCGTCGGACCCAAAGGACGCGCGTCAGCTTTTGCGAAGCTGTTCGACACCATCTATCGAGATGTCGAGCAGTTCTATCGGGTCCGTGGCTTTCGCGTGCAGACGCCTGAAGTGCCGCTGGTGGCCATCGTGTTTGGATCTCAGCAGGAGTTTGTGAACTACTGCGTGAAAGACCGCGTCCCCCCTGCCCCGACACTGCTGGGGTACTATTCACTGTTATCCAACCGAGTGGCTCTGTTTGACGACGGTCGACGCATTTCTCACGTAGAGACTCCCGACACTGCCTGGCCCAAACGTTATCAAAGCGTGCTGGCGGCTGCCGGCATTTCCGGAGACACGGCCAACACCATCATTCACGAGACGACTCATCAGGTGGGGTACAACATTGGCGTGCATTCGCGACTGGGCACCACACCGCTGTGGCTGGTGGAAGGTTTGGCGACCGTGCTCGAGCCGGATGCCATGCGGTCCACTCGTGGCCGCAATCTGCTCAGTGAGCGGCTGAATCCAGAGCGGTCTCACTGGTTTGCCCAGGTGCATCGTCCTTCACGCCGCAATGGCAACCTGGCGATGCTGGTGGCGTCTGATGAGTACTTCCACAAGAACGTGCTGGATTCCTACAGCGAGTCGTGGGCGTTCACCTTCTTCCTGCTGGAGAACGCGGCTCGACGTCAGCAGCTGGTAAAGTACATTCAGATCGTGACCGCCCGTGATCCACAGGCGGCTTACTCGGCCAGAGAGAGGCTGCAGGATTTTCAGAAAGCGTTCGGCGACATCAGCCGTCTGGAAGTGGAATTCATCAGGCACATGGATCGCATGTAGCCAGGACCGCAGCCAACGATCTGATCGGAAGGGTCGCGTTCCGCCCCGTGCGGACTGATCAGGCAGCGCGTGTTGCGGTCAGCTGTTCCAGTTCGCCCTGAATCATCAGACCACGTACCACACAGGTTTCCGCGTCTTCCACCACTCGCAGCGTGGTGATGCGACCGGCGATGTCGTGTTCTACGAGACGGTCGGTCAGGGCGGGAATGAATCCGTTAATCAGTGCAGCGCCGCCCGCACAGGCGACCGACAGTCGTTCGCCGGCGAGCACGGAGTCGACGGCCATGGATCCCAGTTGCTCGCGGATGCTGCGGGCAATGCGACCAAGAACGACGTCGTACAGCCGTCCCAGTGTTCGCTCGCGTTCGTTGCCGGCGCTGCGGAGATTGACCGACGGATCATGCTTCCAGTCACGAACGGCTTCCAGATCAAGATAGCAGTCGCCGGACGGTGCCCATGTCTTCATTTCGTGCTGAGAAGCCAGTTCGTTGTCGATCCAGTTCGAACCCACATTCAGAGTTTCCGAAGAGAGTTCCTGGCCAAATCGCGCGATGGCAATGCGCGTGGACTCTGCACCCACAATGACAGAGATACCCGTGAAGCGATTTTCGCTGCCACTGGCAAGAATGACGGCATTGCCCGGTGACCCCTGAATGGGAATCCAGCCATGCATGCGGATCAGACGTGACAGGAATTCTTTGTTGTCATCTTCCGCTGTGCCACCCGGTCCGGTGTAAAAGCAATAGCCAACTGTGTCGACCGCCGGGAGCAGTGCGCGCGTGAGGATACTCAGGATCTGACGCGCCGGGGCGTCTTCACGAGGCACACTGCCGTCTGTAAACAGCGGAGCGGACGGTGTTTTGCTGAGCCACCGTACACTGGCCGCCTGGTTGCCGAACACCACGAGACTGTCTTCACACGTGGCGTAGGAGATGTGATTGTCTGCCAGTGCCTGCAGGTGCGTGTGAGTGTTGGGCAGTACGGTGTACTGCGCCCGTTCACTGAACAGACTGATCTGACGTCGATTTTCCATGCTGCGGAAAGCCGACCGAATCGCGTCACATCCGAAGTCGATGGCCGTAATCATTTGTCCAACTGCTCGTCAATGTAGTTCAGTGCTTTGTCCAGCCCGGCCGTCTCGGAAGAGTCGGTCGGCTTTGTGACCGGTGCGGTCGTTGATGCGCTCTTCACCGACTGTGCGGGCCGCCGGCCCCGACGTGAACGCGACATCATGTGTGGCGGTGCGATTTCTGTGTGAGCTGCATCGATTCGCAGTCGTTTGGGACCGGACGGCTTGCCATACAGGCTCACGCTCAACGGCAGGCTGGCCTGCTGCAAATTGACGGGAATGCGGTTTTCGATCAGATCCTCGACATCCTGTCGTTCCTGAGAGACGGGTTGCGGCTCGGAATAGCCAGGCACCTCGGGTTGAGGAAACGATGCCAGCACTTCGGCAGGAGGCGCGGCCTGTCGCTGTCGCAGGACTTCGATCTCGGTGTCGTCGATGTCGTCTTCGACGGCAGGCACCATGTCCGTAGCCGGCCGTGATTCAGCCACGTTTGCCACCTCTGCCGCGGCGGCCACAGCGGAGGTCGGCAGTTCTTCTGCGATTGGGGAACTCGTGTCAGCGATCGGAGAACCGTCTTCAACGATCCTGTCGGCGGCCGTTTCTTCTGGTTCTTCGACAATCGGCTTGCGCCAGTCTTCTCCAAACCACTCGGTCGGAGCCACCAGTTGTGCTCCGGCTGTCTGCGCCGCGAGGCTGCTGGACGGAGGGTTCTCCAATGTATCAACCTCAACAGACGCGATCGCTTTGGGCTCAATTTTTGTGTCGCCGCCGGTGACCTGCCGGTTGTCCGCTTCCTCGCCAGGTTGGGACGGCTCAATGCCGGCTGACAGAACCGGGCAGTCTTCGTCTACCTGAGCGTCGTGTGGCGGAGAAACCTGATTCGACGCCTCAACAGACTGCGGGATAAAGGCCGACAGTTCGAACTCAGTGTTGCTGGCCGGTGCATCGGTCGTGGTGGCGTCCGCAAGCGACGGGCCGTCCACGATCCCGGGGACGGTGACAGAATCGATGTCGGACATGGCCGGCTGTGTGTCGATCTGCGGGTGGCCCGCTGACAATCCGTCCTTCATGCGAGCGGCCGCTTCCTGCTCCAGACGCTGTTCCTGCTGCGTCTTCACCCAGCCAATCGTGATCAGACCCAGTGCCAGGACAATGCCCAAAACGAACAAACCATTCCACAGAGATTCGGCATTCGCCGTGCCCTGCTCTGCGGGTTCCGGTTCGGTCAGCGATGCAATCTGTGCGTCTGTTTCTTCGGCTGTGACTGTCGGAGCAGGCGGCTCGTCCGCAGCGATGGCGGGGGGCACCGTGTCAAACGGGCTGACGTCAAACGGTGTTCCCGTACTCGATGGTTCTGTGGGGGCAGACACGGACTGCACTTCGCCCGGCGCTGCTGCCATTCCGGGAATGGTCAGGAAGTTGGAGCCTTCAATCGTCACGGGGCTGGACGCCGGGCGGACATCCAGGCCGCCAGCCGACGCTGGACCCGCCGCAAGGGGCGTGGTGAGTGCAGTGGGTCTGCCAAGAATCACCACGTCACCGTGCTGAATGATGTCGCCGGGAGCGACACTTAACTGGGTGGACCGGCCAAACTCAGAGCGAAAAACAAAGGCGGGACTTTCATCACCCGTTGAGAGTTGGCCTGCCGTGACTGGCCGGGTCAGATTGTGCACATCCACACTGCTGGAGGACACCCGGACGACGTTCTGCGGTCCGTTCCATCCCTGCAGGGCTCGAAAAATCACGATGTCACCAGGCAGCAGTGCGGCGCTCGATGTAGAAGCTGGTGGGCACAGTTCTGTCGCAGCCACGGTCAGTGGCTGTCCACGCAGGACGGTGGCGGTCCCCTGAACGCCCGCCTGACGAGCGTCCATCAGCAACCTCTGAACAGTCATCTGCGTGCCTGTGGGATACGGGCGGACCTCTGGAGTCTGAACGTCCCCGGCAAGCAGATAAGAGTCCTGAGTGATCTGCTGCGCGTTGACACTGCTGGTGGACAGGCAAAGGCAGGCAAATAGAAAAAGGCGGGTGAGCCGTTCCATGGCTTCATTGTTCCTGTGAAAGATTCATCCGGCGGTCATCCCTGACCGCTCACAGCCGCAGCGCAACCGGTAACGATTCGCTGGTACCGCGTTGTCTGCTTAATCGGCATATCTGGGGTTCGGTTTGACCAATTCCCGGAGCCTGTGAATTTAACAGTGTTTTTGCTGATTAGCGAAGGTCAATGCCCCCACCGTCGCAGGAAGGAAGCCGCAGGTTTCCTATTTTGACTGATCGTTGCAACCCGGATTTTAGATGAAGACGACCGAGCCGCTGTCCGATAAACCCTTCACGAAGAAGATGAAGTAATGCTGGTGCACGTTACTGGCCCGTTCGTCGGGTCACGCGTTTGCCGGCAGTGGACAGCGCTGAGAAGGGGTAAGAATGCGCCCACGTTTAAGACTGTTCGTTGGAGACGACGAACAACTGCCAGCTCCTGTGAACCCGGAAGTGGCGATGAGCCTCAGCGAGTTCTCGGCAATACTGGCAGATGCGATTATCTGGGACCGAACCTGGCTTTCCGACCTTGGGGACGAAAAGGTGAAGATCTCAACTGACCTGTACGAGGTGCTGCTGGCTTATTCGCAGATGAGACCCAGCGCCTGAAATCCGGCCTGCGGGCAGATTTCTGACACGCTGCCTGATGGCAGCAGACCAAAGACTCCTGCTCCGGCAGGAGTTTTTTTGTGCACTCACTAACATACGGCACTCTGGTTCCCGCCTTCCTGTCGCTGAGTTTCTCATGTCCGATTTACGTGAACACGCTCTTTCCATCTGGCAGGCTGGCGTGTCTGCCGTGGACTCAGAACACCTTGTCCGCAGTCATGTGGCTGTGGATGAGCAGGGCCTGAAAATTTGCGGTCAGACCATTTCGCTCAACGCAGCCCGCCACATTGAAGTGGTGGGCGCTGGCAAAGCGGGTGCGGGAATGGTGCGAGGGCTGGAGCAGGCGCTGGCCGGACTTCCGCATGGCACTACGCTGGGCGGCTGGGTGAACGTGCCGGAAGACTGCGTTGGGCCCACGCAGCACATCAGGCTGTTTGGCGCTCGTCCGGCTGGAGTGAACGAGCCCACCATCACCGCCGCTGAGGGAACGACCGAAATTCTGCGCCGCGTTGGTCAATTGGACGAGCAGGACATCTGCGTGGTGCTGATTTCCGGTGGAGGCAGTGCCCTGCTGCCAGCGCCGGTGCCTGAGATCACGCTGCAGGACAAACTGACCGTCACGCGCACCCTGGCGGCCGCCGCAACGCCCATCGATGAACTGAATCTGGTGCGACGTGAACTGAGTCTGGTCAAAGGAGGGGGCCTGCTGGCGGCATGCCGCGCCCAGAAAGTCGTGGCTTTGATCATCTCTGATGTGATCGGCGATCCGCTGGCCGCCATCGCCTCAGGTCCCACAGTGGCTGCGGCATCAGAGCCACGTCGAGCGCTGGACATCCTTTGCCGCTGTGACCCGGACCGTCAGAAAATCGATGAACGTGTGTTCCGTTATCTGGAGCAGAAGCCGGAACGGGATCAGGTTCGGGACGTGGCAGTGACCAATCATCTGCTTGGAGCCAATGCCGTTGCAGTCGCTGCCGCCCATGCTCGGGCAACAGAACTGGGTTACGACGTCGTCAGTCTGGGATCCGAAAACAGCGGCCATGCGGCCGCACTGGGCTGCCGCATGCTGGATCAGCTGCGGGCTCACCGGAATCCGCACATGCAGCGACCGCTGTGTGTACTGGCAGGCGGTGAAACCACGGTGGAACTGACGGCTTATGACGGTCCGCGAAAAGGCGGTCGCAATCAGGAAATGGTGCTGGCGGCCGTCAATGCCTGCCCTGCCCCGGCGGAATGGTCGGGGCTGGTGTTGCTGTCCGGGGGCACGGATGGCGAAGATGGTCCCACCGATGCAGCCGGTGCTGTGGCCGATCAGCAATTGCTGGAGCGACTTTCCGAATCACGGCTGCAAGCCGCCGATTTTCTGGCGATCAATAACTCGTATCCGTTTTTCGAACGGCTGGACGGGCTGATTCGTACCGGACCCACTCACACCAACGTGATGGATCTGGCCGTGGGACTGGTGGCTGGGAAATGACGCCCATTGTGCCGACGTGAGCGCTACTGCCGCGTGGACTGGTAGATCTGCGCCAGCACGTCTTCCACCGTTTTGAACTTTCTGCCCGTCTCTTTCACTGTCTCGATGCGGGCCATCGCATCCTGCGAGGAATGCCCCACGCTGATGAGCGCATCGTAGGCATCGGTGAAGACATCGGCCGCCTGATCGGCCGGCAGGTCCGCCGAGACCATCAGAGCGAACTTGGCCATCTTGCGTCGCAGCTTGGCGACAATGCGTTCGGCCACCGCCGCTCCAATGCCGGGCAGTGTGCTGAGCTGCTTGATGTCCTGCTCTTCAATCGACGTGGCGAATTCGCGCACCGGACGCACCATCGCCCGCAGCGCCTTCTTGGCACCCACGCCGTCGACCGAGCAGACGAGTTCGAAAAACTCGCGTTCTGCCTCGTTGGCGAATCCAATAATGCGCGGCGTCAGGCGTCCCTTTTGCGGGTTGCCTTCCAGATATTCCAGAGTCCGCAGGCTGACGTCTTCACCAATGCGACTTTGCAGCTGGCGTCGCACCATATCGGGAACCAGCACTTCGTACTCCAGTCCGCCGACCTGGACAAACGCACAAACATCTGTGAGTGAGACGAGTGTCCCCGTGATTCGCGATATCAAAGCTGGCTCTTTCTGTGTCGGTCTCTGCGCGTGCGACAATCCGTCCGCCGCGCTGCCGACACGTTATATCGCGAACTTCACCGAATGGTAAAGACAAAGCGCCATGGCGGCCGCGTCAGCCACGTCGTTGGGTTCCAGCACGGACTGCAGTCGCAGTTCGGCTTTGACGGCATGCTGAATCTGCTCTTTGGAGGCCCGACCGCTGCCAGTGAGCAGTTTTTTGACCTGTGTGGGTGAGTAGTCGATGACGGGCAGTTCAGCGTCGGCCAGCGTAAGCAGAATGCCGCCGCGGGCGTGGGCCATCATCAGGGCTGTGCGGGGGTTCTGCGCGTGGGTAAACACCTGTTCGAGGGCCACGATTTCCGGACGGCAGTCATCGATGACTTCCCGCAGGCCCTGCGCCAGTTCCTGGACCCGATGATGCAGGGAATTCTCTCGCGTGGATCGCAGGACGCCCCCTTCGATCAGACGCGGCCCCTGCGGATGGCGTTCCAGAATCGCATAGCCCGTGCGATTCAGGCCTGGATCGATCCCCAGATAGCGATCATGCTGGGCCGTGGTTCCCTGTGCGTGAACGGAAAATGACATCGACTCTCCACGCAAAGACAAAACGCGGTTACTGGGATCCGGCACGTCATCCATTGAGGCCAGCCTTACTTTGAGTCTTTCGGCATTCGCGTCATCAAAACCACAGCCGATGCCGTGATTGCTTCTCCCCGCCCCACAGGGCCCACCGCTTCTCCCGATTTTGCCTTCACGTTTATGTCAGCCGACGAAACGTTCAGCAAATCGGCCAGTCGCCTGCGGATCTGCGGCTTCCATTCGCCCAGTCGGGGGCGTTCTGCACAGATCGTACAATCCAGGTTTTCCAGCTTCCACCCGTCTTTGACGACCGAATCGGTCACGTGCTGCAGCAGCTCGACAGAGTCAGCGTCTTTCCACTCTGCGGCCGTATTGGGGAACCACTCGCCAATGTCGCCCTGCCCTGTGGCCCCCAGAATGGCGTCAATCACCGCGTGCAGCAGCACATCTGCGTCACTGTGGCCATCCAGGCCAAATTCGGCCGTCACGTGCACACCGCCCAGCATCAGCGGGCGTCCGCTGACCGTTCGATGCGTGTCATGGCCTTCTCCGACTCGATAAACCGGCAGTTCCTGCATGTGTGCGTCCATTCCTGGGGTCCAAAGGCAGCATTTGGCAGAATCGCGCGGAATCCCGACGTCAGCCTGTCTTTGCGGCGGCGGTCTGCCGTTGACGCCTGTCCGCGATGTTCCGTACGTTTCCGGCAGCGTTCGTGACGGACGCTTCCAGCTTATCAGATTCCGTTTGCATCAGGCTATCGTCTGTGGTTGCCCGCGCCGTTCTTTCGCTGCTCGCTCTGCTGCCCCTTTGCCTGGGAGGCTGCGCGCTGTTTGCACCGGGAGCCAGTCGTATTATGAACAAGCCGGAAGCCCTCAATCCGGCTCAAATACAGGACTTTGAAAAGGCCGTGCCCGTTCGGCGTGTGGTTCGCCTCCAGACTTCCATCATGTCGGCTCTGGATACGGACAAACGCATTCGTGGGTTGATCTGGGAAGAACTGGATGAAAGTGGTCTGATGTCGCCCAGCGATCGTCGACGCCTCAACCAAAGCGGCATTCGAGTTGGCGTTGCGGGCGGCAGTCTTCCGTGGTCGCTCGAAACGCTGCTGCGTGGTGAGCAGTCGGGTTCCGGCAGCCCAGGCTCTGGACGTCCATCCAGCTTTGGTATGAATGTCGCCATTCCTGAAGGCAGCCCCTCGATTTTGGAACTCCCCATTCAGGGAGCTTCTCTGTTTGTCCCGCCCAATCAAATCGCCGGCATGAAGCGAGGTGGCGAACTGAACGACGCTCGCACCGTGATTGAAATGCGGGCCGTGGAATACGGCGACGGCTGGGTGGTGATTCGATTCCTCCCTCAGATCCACCACGGCAGCATGACTCGGCGATACAGCGTGTCACAGGGGGCCGGCCAGATGCCCGTCCGTCAAAATATCCAGCCACTCTATGAACAACAGTTCGAGCTGAAACTGCACACGAACGAGACGGTGGTGATTGGCTACTACGAGCAGGATGACTGGACGGTCGGCCGCATGCTGATGCAGTCAGACAATCTGTCCTACCGCACGGAAAGACTGCTGGCGTTGCGACTGACGTCTTTGGAGGAGGTTGCGGGACAGCAGGAGTTGTCAGTTCAGTACAGCAAGTATTGATTGCGGCAAAAGTTCATGGCGGCCGGAATCACGGCGACAACACGATCGCCCGGCAAGAAGTCCTGTGCACGGATGATGGCTCTGTGTAAATGCCGGATACAGCACACAAGACACGGCACACCGCCTGAAGCCAGGTGGCCGACTCTCGAAACAGGCGGCAGCAATTGTCGGCTCCCATTAAGCCTGAGTGTCGCGTCTGAGTGTCGAGCCTAACTGTCCCCGTCTTTGCGTTCGGCCAGCAGCTTGTCCAGAATCCGCTGGTGCTGCTCGGCGATTCCCGGTTCCCCTAACTCGGTGAACACCCTGACGAGCAGGCCACGCGTGACGGGGTTGTCTTTGGTCTTGCTGATACTGGACTCCAGGTCGGCACGCGCTTCTTCCCACCTCTCCAGCGCGATCAGCACCTCACCGCGCGTGGACAGCGCGTCTTTGTTCCCCGGCACCAGGTCCAGCACCTCATTGGCCAGTCCCAGAGCACGTTGGGCGTCCTTGCGGGATACGGGCTCGTCTCGCACGATGGCCAGCGCCAGATTGTTAAGAACCACGGGATTGCCCTGGTCCAGCGACAGTGAGCGATCCAGCAGCACACGAGCGCGGGCATGGTTTTCCAGTTGCAGCGCCTTCAGCCCCAGCATGTTGTAGATCTGCGAATTGGCCACACCATTCGCCAGCATTTTGTTGATGAACTCATCGGCGATGGCAGAAAATCGGCCGTCTCCGACAATCTGTTCCGCCAGTCGATCGACCACAAATGCTCCGTTAGTGTTGGTGGCCAGTGCTTCAGTAAGCAGCCCCATGGCTGATTCCGCGTCGTTGAATGACTCGTCTTTGAGCAACTGATCGTACTGAGCGATGCAGGCGCGGCTGAGGGCCTGCTGCATCAGTCGCGTCTGGCTGGCGGCTTCCCGTTTCTCCGCGTTCGTCATGGTATCGACATCGTAAGACTCCATGATGCGTGACATGGCCTGCTTGACCACCCGGCGAGCATCATCAAACTGTTCCTTGAGCGCGAAACAGTTGGAATAGATGGCAACGTCCGTGGGAGACAGTGATTGCTCACGTGCGGCGAACTTTGTGATCAGATTGTCGATCACACGCAGGGATGCCTCGATGTTGCCGGCACGGTACATCCCTTTCGCCCGAACAATCTCTGTTTGATTGCTGCGATGCGGCGAGTCGGCCAGTACCTGTGCGGCTTTCTCATGCTGCCCTGACACACTGAGCATCCGCGAAAGTGCAATGTCCTGCTGGACACTGCGCTGCTCCTGATTTTGCAGATATTCGATGCTGGCATCGTAAGCACCATCTGGTACGTCGGAATCCTGCTCGTGCAGAGCCATCAGGTTGACAGCCACATCGAGCGAATCCGGTCGCCAGTGCAGTGCCTGTGTGAGAATCATGGCGGACTTGTTGCGATTGGCCGGGGTCTCTGCGATGAGTTTCTGAGCCAGTTCCATCAGCATGTCAGTGAGAGCCAGTCGCAGTTCAGGCGTGTCCCTGGCGGCGATGCCTTCGCGGAGAATGCGTTCGGCATCTTCGGGCTTGTTTCCCAGCACCAGACTTTTGGCCAATAAAATGCGAGCCTGCTGATCGTTGGGTTCCTGCACCAGACGCTGGCGAAAGTGGCTGATGCCGTTGATCAGGTGCTTCTTGTACTGATCCGGCTGTCTTCCCAGGCGTTTCTTGACGACCACGAGTGTGTAATTCAGCGCTGGCAGATGCTCGACAATCTGCTCCAGGCGATCTTCCGCGGCTTTCAACTGATTCGTGCGCAGGTAATAGTCCGACAGCATCCGGCTGGCGTCCAGATTGCGAGCATCATCTTTCAGAACAGCCAGCAGTGCCGCTTCATGTTCAGCGGCAGAAACCGGAACCAGTGGCTCTTTTTCCAGATGCTGTTGAGCAAGCCACAATCGAGCTTTGTTGTAGCCCAGCGGTCCGGTGGCGGTCAGTGGTCTGAGCGCTTGCAGCCCCTGCTCCTTTTCCTCATTGTTGATTAGGTGCATGGCGTGGTTGAAGCGAAATAGCTTATCGGCCGGACGCAGTCTGACAAGTCCCGCCAAATAGATGCCCACCGCCTCGGTATCGCCCTGCTGATCTGCGTCCACCACGGCCTGCTTGTACGCTGCGACAGTATCCGTGCGCGGCGCTTCCTTCAGCCACCAGACAAATGCAGGGCCGCCGATTGCCAGCACAACAAAAGGGCTGGCCAGCAGAAGCGCTCCGTAGTTTCTTGAGAAGATGAATCGTTCGAGGAAGCCGAAGAACCAGCCTGTCAGATTTCGCGGGCGGAGCAGATCGTGTAATTCGGGAACGGCGCGTTTGCCGGTCGATTCGTCGTAGTGTGTGTCTTTGCCGGACATGATTTCTATTTCCGTCAGAATCAGCTGAGCGACGCGTAAACAATTCGGATCTGCAGGCCAAGAGCGACAAGGCTCAACCCACCAAACATGATGGCTGCTCTGGGGAGCCACGCTGCTGCCGGCAGACTGACATCTGGTTGTGTTTTGCGAGTCTTCAGATGGAAAAAATTGTTCCACGCAATGATGAACGGATTTCGGAACAACTGGCTGATACCAGTCCCTCGCGTGTCGGGGACCTTACCGAAAAACATCTCCCAGAATGCGTCTGCACTGAAGACCAGAAAACCCGCCAGGCCCAGAGTGATGTATCCCAGCGTGTCGTGTCTCCAGCCTGTTGACAGGTCATAGTCAAAGTCGGCCCACGCCACGGAGATGGCACAGATGCGGGCAACGTTCATTACGCCTGCGAATCCTGCAGCGCTCACCAGCACCAGCAGAGAATGCAGCCAGCGACGCCGGTACCCGCAGATGATCAACGCGGCCAGGAACATCACGGCAAAGAATGACTGCACACCACTGCATGCTTCTTCGACAAGAAATCGCTTGCCGGGAAACTCCAGCACGTTGCCTTCCCGGAAATGCAGATAACCGAAGAACTCGAGGATACGGCTGCCGACCTTAGTGGTGAGGGTCTGTAGCTCCTGAATCAGTTTCCCATCCATGCCGACAGGCAGGCGAATGGTGATGGCCAAAAGCAGCCCCAGATAGCCCAGGCTCGTCTCGTACTCCGCATCAAGGCATGATCGAGCCACGTTGAAGCAGAAAATGATGAAACCCGCATAGACGCACCAGCGACTGCCGGCAAACGAGCCCCAGGTGAGCAGCGTTAGGTCCATTCCTGCAAGGATGGCCGTCCATCGATCAAGTCGGATCTCGCCCGGTAGACGTCGACCCCGCAACATCATGCCGAAGGCGATAAACGCGAACGGGAAGAACTGGTAGTACTCCAGTTGCCACAGCACCGCGAACTGCTTGAGAACAAACGGCAGGTGGGCAACGCCCAGCAGGCCGGCGCCGATCAGAACAGGCCGCGGAATGCTGCTGGATTGCTCAGTCGTCACCGGTTGTGGCGATGGCGTTGCTGATTCAGAAGTCTTTTCAGACATGAGGCCTTCCGGCAAAGGACATCAGGAATTTGTGCGGTCAACGCTGGGATCAGCAAACAACGCACCAAAGTGTTGAAACGTGCGGGAGCCATTGATGGGGGAAGGAACGATGCCACCAAGCCCCGATTTTCCATATTCGGTAGTCAGTCACGCACGCTCACGACAGAGAAATCGGCATCCGGCCCTCTGCCCCGTCGATTTCGTATCAGACCGCTCCCCTGCCCCCGTTTCCATCACGGAAATCCAGTTTAGAGCGTAATTTGCCAGAGCAATGCCGAACTTGCCGAATCTCAGGGAATCACCCGCAGGGGCATCACGTAAACCTAAGTTGCAGCGCAGCAAAAAGGGTGAACGACCTGTGTCGTTCACCCTTGAAATGTTCTTCACTGCACTCCGACTAAGCGGCTCGCTTGCGGCGAATCCGCCATGCAGCCAGACCGCCGACCAGGAACAGAGCACAGCTGGATGGCTCTGGAATAGCAGCAGGAGTGGAAAAATTGGTCGTGATGTCAAATACGTAAGAATAGATGCCATCCGGAGACTCATCCGGAGTGTCGATAAAGATGAAATCGACACCGTCGTCGATTAGTGCCGCGCCCCCATTTCCGCCGGTTCGGGTGACGTCAGTGATGACCTCTGTAGGGTCGTTTGTGAAGTCAATATTTGAAAAGTCCCAAGCAACGGCAGTACCTAAGGAAGTGAGTCCATTCAGGTTCACGGTCAACGTTAGAACGTCGCCTGTGAAGTCGAATGTGTATCCAGCCCCAAAACTGTCTGTGTCTGAAAAGTCTGGATTCAACAGAGAAACATCAGCCACTGTTCCTGGCATTCCGCCAATCGTCTCTGCGCCACCATCGACCGTTATGTTGTAGTCAACGGACATGATGGTTGCGTTCGCCACCGACGCGATAAGGCAGGCTGAGATAAATTTAATTACCGGCCCAAATTTCATTTGAATATCCTTGTAAAGAAGCTGGTTAGAATTCGTCAGAACTCACTGGATTCTCTGCCTGCAGAAGCCCTGTTGACAACTGTCGAATCTTGGTCATGTCTGGAGTGATCAGTTTGGTGTAGACTAACTGATCAACATTTTCTGAAATGGTTCTTGCCGAGCCATCACACATTGAAACAACGACGATCCCGGGGTGGTTTGAGCTGAGGAATGGACTTCTCTCGGGCCCCGATTTTCTCTCGTTGATAAACGGCGCGGTATTGCTTTTGACTGCGGACGGAGTGTCGGTGAGGCAAGCGAGTGAAGCTTTGTCGGTGTCCGTCGCTGATGAAGGCCCCCCCATTTAATGGAAACATAAAGCCGCAACTGTTCATTGCTGGATTTGCCCAGTTCGTATCACCTGCGTTAATGTTCTCTCCCAACATCAAAGTGTTGGAAGACCCGTCATAGATTTTCCCCGGTGCAAAACACTTATTCGCACAGATGGCCCGGAACGCTCCGTTTTGAAAGTTTGGCCAAAAGACACCAGTGCGAAATGACACTTCTCTGTCTTCCTCGTCTCCAGCTGTGATGCCGTCGCTGTTCCAATCAAGGCCAGAGTTCACAAAGGTATGGCCGGTGAACTGTGTCGAACTGTCGGCAGATGTCGTCTCTGAGCCAAATCCAGCGTTGGCAACGTACGAAAGGCCTCCCGGGACCTGGAACGCGGAGTCGTCATTTGGGCAGGCCAGTGCCTCAATGTAGAGATCACTCGCCAAGCTGAGATTTGAACTACCACTAACGCCAACGGTTGCGTCATTCCATGGAAGTGCAGAGTTCCATCTGTCGTATGTACTCTGTTGATCCATGAATGGCAGGATCTCGACTACCCAACTACGGCCTTCAATAAATGGCGGTCTTCCACTCGTGGTGGTTGGATCGGGCGGATAGTAGCTCAGACTCGGCAGGTGCCCCTGCGGGTTCGAACTCGCGAAGCTCATGCAGGCGACGGTTACATTGCGGATATTGTTCAGACACTGCGTCCTGCGAGCCGCCTCGCGTGCGTTTTGGATGGCAGGGAGAATCAGCGACATCAGCGTGGCGATGATGGAAATCACCACCAGCAGTTCGATTAGCGTGAATCCACGACGAACCGACTTCCTGTGAGTTGTCTTGCCTAAAGTTCCTGCTCTCCGCATTTCTGCACCTGCTCCTTGATGAAATCTCGTGAGGCCTTGTGGTACATGATGGTACCACCGGGGATTCTGACCATCACTTCAGGCGATGCAGTAGCACGAACCTTAAAATTGCCCATATTCCGCCAAAATTTCACAATCCGTACAGGTGTTTGATCTTGCTCAAATTTTTGAACACCACTAGATGCCCCACCTGTTTGTATGCATCTGTACACGCCGGCTGCAGGTGGCCAAAAAAGGGAGCGCGCAGCATTGCGGTGCCACGACACGGTGGGAGCGCTCTAACGAGGCTTGTTGACGCTGCTGGCGGTCTCAGAATCGTTCCGCTGAGAATACACCTGATTGGCGGACACGATTTCAAGTCGAGGCACGTCTGAGCCACCCAGCACGACGGCTCGGCAGCAGATCCACGCTCCGTGGCGGACGGTGATGGGGCCAGTCTTCAGCTCAAACGTAGGCGATCGATGGTCGTGGCTGCCTGTGCACAGGTATGCCCCCTGAGACACACAGACGTCAGATTCCAGCACCACATTGTCGAGGTTGTCGATCCAGGCTTCGCGACCGATCCAGCAGTGATCTCCGACGGTCAGACGCCAAGGATACTTGATACGCACATTGGGGTGCATCACCACGCCCTGCCCGACTTTTGCACCAAACAGCCTCAGCAGGCGTAACTTGAGGCCGTTGAAGGGAAACCAGCCACTTTCAAACACCATCAGGCTCAGATAATACCAGACTGTCCGCACAACAAAGCCGCGGCCCGGGTGGTAGAAATCGTTTTGGTAGGCTCCCAAATTCCGCTCATCCAAAGCGGGACGGGAAACCGGTGGTTTGACGGTCGACATATCAGTTTGTGTCCTCTGCAGCCAGGCTGCGGTGCTGGTCTGCAATTCCCTGCATCCCCAGATTTTCATACACCGTCGCCAGGTTGCGATGAACGGCCGCCTTGTTGGGGACACCTTTCAAGGCTTTCTCCAGATCATTCAGCGCTAGCCGCCAGCGTTCCAGTTTCACCAGAATCGTACCACGCGTATCCAGAAATCTTGCGTTCTCGGGATCTGCTTCCAGAGCTGACGTCACCATTCCCAGCGCCCGTTCCAGATCCGGGTCGCTTTCATCGTGTGCCAGCATCCACGCCATATTGTTGAGCATGATGGGCACATCCGTTCGCTGGCTCATGGAAATGTCGAAGTGGATCCGTGCCTGGTCATGGTCACCTTCGAGCCAGCACAGGTTTCCAATCGCCATATGCGCCAAAGCTGGCTCTTGTGCTTCAGAGACGACGCGTTCCAGGATCTCTCGAATTTCCACATTCCCCTCAACAGTGGCCTCCGCGTACGACATCAGTCGTTTCAGTGATGCCGCGTGGTTGGGATCAAACGTCAATGCTTTTGCCAGTTGCGAAAGCAGCAGCGAGATCGGGCGCCCTTCTCTTTGCAGGATGTCGTGATAATTCTGGTACACACCAGCCAGCATCCAGTTCCAGTTCCCGTTGTATTCCGGAGAGACAATCAGCCCTTCCTGCAGGACCTGTTCAGCCTTTTGGAATTCGCCCAGCTTCACGAAACTCTGTGCCAGATCGGCCCGAGGCGCATACTCTTTCGGCGATTCTTTAACCTCCTCGGTAAAGTGATCCACGGCCTTGCGAAACGTAGCCCGTGCGACTTCGACGTCGCCCAGCCCGGCTTCAATATTGCCAAGGGGGATCAGTACCTCCGGATGCTGCACCACAGACATTGCCAGGTATCGTCGGGCTTCTTCGAAGTTCCTGACAACAATGGAGTAGCGGCCCCATGCCATGGCGAGACCAGGCGATCTGACAGTGCCGGCGCAGTCGAGATGCCAGCGAAACTCCTCCAATTCCGCTGCCGAAGTCTGCTCGTTGATTCGGGGCGCGAGCAAAACGACAAGTCGCTCATGCGCTTTGGGGAAGCCCTTTTTTTGGCGGGGAGCCAGCGTGCGGAAAAGCGCCTCGGCTCGGTCCGTGTTCCCGCTGTTCTCCCACTGCCGAGCAAGCTCAAACTTGGCTTCCTGCACGTGGGTGAAGTCGTCCTGAATCACGCGGTTCAGCATCAACCGGGCAGTCTCTGCGTCTTCACTGAGGATCGCACTCGTGGCACGTTGCCAGTAAGACTCGGCCGTTTTCTCTGCATTGCTTCGCGCGAGAACAGCCAGCGTGACGACGCCGGCGAAAACCAGCATCGCTGGAAGACCCAGCAACAGGTTTCTTACTCGGCCTTTCTTGAATCCGCTGGTGACGGAAGAAAACAGCCACTTGAAGAACTTCGCGTAGAAGGCAAACGTCAGAAACTTTGGCAGCTTGATTTTTCTGCCTGACGATTTCCAGCGGCGTCGATAGCGTTTGAGCAGTGATTCACTCATTCCCCGACTCCTTAACAGCGGTAAGAATTCGGCTGCGGAGATCGACAAACAGGTGTTTGGCTGATCGCAACTCGTGAGGCATGAATGATGTTTGCTGACTGGTCATCAACTGAATCTGAAAGACGGGGGGCGAGACGGGCTGTGCCCTTTCCGCCATCAGGCTGCCGGCTCTGAGGCGGTCCAGGATCTTGCGGATGCCGGTGCCGTTCGGGTCTTTGGGTTCGATCGCCGCCTGCTGGCTGTCGTAGCAGGAAAACAGACTGACTGCGTAGTCGCCAGAGTCACGGTACAGCCCCAACTGGCAGACGGGGGCACCGGCATCCGTGTTTTCGTTAAACGCAGATTCAATTTTCCACCCCAGTGCTGCATAGCAGTAACTCAGGTCATGCCATTCTGAATAGAAGCCATCCAGCGAAAACTCGACTTCCATACCTTCACCTGCAAACGTCCAGATAATGGAGTTGGCTCCCAGCGGGTCATCCGGGTTTCGATTGACCACACGGACGCCTGTTTGCTGCCATTGCCCGATCTGCTGCGGCAGGGCGTCTTCGCCGATCAGATTGGTGATTGGCTCATCGAAGTTCACCGTTGCAGCGCTTTCGGGAGCGGCTCGCAGAGCACCAATCGCCGAGTATCCCGTCAATCCCAGGTAGATCACAAGTACCGAAGCGAGAGCCGCCCGTGTGCCGGTTTTCGAAGTGCGTCCATCGTTGAAGAAAGAAGCGACAGACTTTCTGACCTTCTTCAGCCGGTAGGCAAATGAGTCGTCCATTGCACCCGCAGTCTTCTTCTTAAAGACGCTTTGGCTGTCGGCATCGATGGGGACCACAAATCGCAGGATCTGGTCGGTGCTGAGCGACATTAATAAGCCCAGTGCGTAAGTGCAGACACCGAGGAACTCATGCGGAAAGCCGGTTTCCAGATCCATGCCCCAGCGTTCGCGGGCAAACACAATCGTGAAAACTCGCAGGCAGTTGGCGACGCAGACCCAAAAGGCGGTCTGGAGCAAAGTCAGGCCGATGCGAATGCCGCCATAGTGCCCTAACGCTGCCAGCATCGACATCGCGGCTACTGAGCTGAACAGCGAGTGAATCCCGCTACATGCTTCCTCCACCATGTAGTCACGAGACGCTGTCTGAATGGCCACTCCAGAGATGGTGTGGCCAATGCCGGCAAGGTCCAGTAGTTGCCCGGCGGATGCCGTTGCCAGTTTCTGCAGCTCCAGAATGAGCCTCAGGTCAAGGTTGAGGGGAAGCGGAACGGCAAGCAGAAGCAAAGCGACAGGTCCTCGCAGTTCGTTTGCCAGTTCGGTGCCTCCGACAAACCAGATGGCCGTCCAGCAGGCAAGGATCGCTGCCAGAACACCAAGCCAGTGGCTCGATGTGATATGCGCCAGGATAAACAGAGACATCGCCAGAACAGCGTAACACGCGACCCGCACGGAGATTTGGCAGACTGGCGACCAGTCCCTTCCGTTCAGCCGAAACCACGCCAGGGCAGCACTGCCGATCAGAACAAGTGGGAAGAACTGATAATGATCCCGTCCCCAGAGCCACTGAGAAAGCGAGATCAGGAAAGGGGAATGCAGCAGCAAAACTGCGACGATTGACACCGCCACCAGTTTCAGACCACGTTTTTCTTGTTGCTCCACTCGTTTCGCTCCGGGCCCGCAGAATTTGAGGCGCATTAAAAAAGCCGCAGTGGAAAACCACTACGGCTCTATTGTTTTTCGCGATGAGGCTAATCTCAAGCGATTTCTTTTTTCGCTTTGCGTCGACGGACAATGACAGTGCCGCAAAGTCCGGTCAGACCGAGAAGAGCGATCGAGGCAGGCTCAGGAACGGCAGCGATGGACGCAGCAGTGTTGCCGAACGTCGCGACGCCGCCTCCACCGATCGCCGTTGCTGTAAAGACCAGATCTACGCTGTCGACTGTCGAGGCGAGCAATCCATTGCCCAAGTCACGGCCGTCGAGGCCAATCACGGTTGGCGCGGTGATTGCGATTGGGGCGAAGCTGGCGGAAGCACCTGCCGTTGAACTTGTGTAAGTCGCGACAAGTTCCCAAGCTCCTTCGACAGTGTCGAAAAGATCCAACACGAGTGGGTTCGCCGCCAGCCCCGAACCAGTGCTGTGCAGGTCAAATGGTGTCGCGAAGTCATAGGTCATGGTGAAGACCGACCCGATCGCGGTTCCAGTCGCGTTAAAATTACCACCGCCAGTGGAAATCGTCGTGAATGGTGCGGGCAGTGGCGGGGTGGTGATCGTCCGGTCCACGCCCGGAGCAGTCGTCACTGTTCCCCCGGTGACCGGAAGTGTCTGGACTGTTTGGGCGATTGCGAAATCGTCGAGAACAAAGTCTGCTTTTGATTCGGCTGCGGTCGCCAGAACCAAGGCGGACGCCACAAGAAGAAGTTTTTTCATGTTGCACCGTGCTGTAAAAAAGGGAGTCGAGATACGGTAATCCGGCCAACAAAGCAGAGTCAAACAAAAAGCAGGAAAAAGTTTCAGAACCAACACAAACTGCCAAGGTTGCCAGGTTTATCGCCCGAGGAGCTTCTTCGCCTGGTCGCGGAAGCCATCTGCGATTTCATGCATCTTCAACGCTTCATAGATCTCTGCCAGGCGATTCAGGATGTCCGGCTTTTCACGGTCTGGCATCTGCGGTAGAGCGGCTTCAAGGTCAATGATCGCCTTCTTGTTGTTGCCCATCTTCATATAGATGGTGCCCCGAGTGTCCAGAAACTCGGGTCGCCCCGGGGCCTGCTCTAGGGCAGACTCCACGAACGCTAGGGCACGGGGAAGGTCAGGCGGATCGTCATGGGAGATCAACCAGGCGAGGTTATTGAGAACGATGGCCATGTCTTTGCGAATCGACACCGCGAGTTCAAAATGGAAAGAGGCCGTTTCACGGTCCCCTTCCAGCCAACTGAGATTGCCCAGAGCCAGATGAGCCAGTGCAGGCTCATTTCCCTGTGATATCGCCCGCTCAAGAATTCTCCTTAGCTGTTCGTTGTTCCCCGACCCAGTTCTCGCGTAACTCATGAGACGATTTAAAGCAGAGGGGTGGTTCGGATCGCATTCCAATGCACGCCCGAGCGGTTCGAGCAGTTCAACGATCGTTGCACCGTCTGCCTTCAATACATCGTGGAGATACACAGCCAGTGAGGCTTGCAGAGACGACCAGTTCTCCTCGGGGTTGATAGCACGTCCGGCCTCCAGAATCACGTATGCATCGTCGAGTCGACCGAGTTTCATCAACACATTCGCATAGTCGACTCGGGCTCGATAATTCTCCGGGGACCGCTCAAGCTGTTTCTGAAGGTGATCAGCAGCTTTCTCGTAGTATTCCCGCGCAGGGGTTGGATTGCGAAGTCGTACCTCAATTTCGGCAAGTGTCTGATACACATCTGGAAATCGGTCGACCGCCTTTAGCAGTTGTTTTCGAGCTGTTAGTAAATCACGATTGGCGAGAGAGTATCTCGCCCATGCAAGTGCCATTTCAGGGCTGTCTGCGTCTCGCGCAGCATCAAGATGCCAGAGTAGGCGACGCTTGTCCTCTGACGAACTTTCCGGCGAAATCTGGTCGGCGAGGATAATGGCAAGACGACGGTGAGCTTCCGAATAGCCTTCGGAGGCGTCTGGTGCGAGTATTTCGAACAATGATTCCGCTCGATCTACTTGCCCTGTATCGCTGTATAGCTCGGCGAGCGCAAAGCGAGCTTTGTTTTGGAATGCTGATTGGTCTCTCAGGATCCTTGTCAGGAGCAATTCTGCCTTTTGGTATTGCTGGCTGGCCAGAGCGGATTCAGCTTCTGTCCAATAGGTGCCCGCGGCGTTGTGTCCCTGTAGCCCCGCATTGCCCAGCATCATCCCTGCTAAGACGCTGAAGAGAATTGCGGGCAACCCAAATAGGAGATGCCTGAACCGCTGACCTGTTTTCCAGTTCTCATACAGCCAATGAAAAGGGAAAGTGAGCAGGTGCCACCAGAATTCGAACCTCAGCAGGTCCGGCAACTGGATACTTCGGAGCGTGCCCCAGAAACGTCGTTTCTGGAAACTCCACCATTCTCTCAGACGTTCCATCATTTGACGCCCTTTCGCATGTCACTCACGGCGGCGCGCGTGAGTTCGACAAACAGTTCTTTGGCCTGATCCAATTCGTGGGGCAGCAACTCGCCTTCACTGGCCACCATCAGTTGGCACTGATAGACGGGCGGAGTGATGGATTGACTGCTCTGCTCCTGCCTAAATCGATTAAGCAGTGTGCGTAGGGTTGAGCCGCTGGGGTCCGGTGGCTCCACAGAAGTGTGCTGGCCGTCAAAGCAACTGAACCAGCTGACCGCGTTTTCGCCCGATTCCTTGTAGAGATCCAGCACCGTGCCGTGATTGCCGTCAAGAGTCACATTGCGGGCTTCGTTGAGCTTCCAGTCCAGGGCCGTGTAGCAATAGGCCAAATCGTGCCACTCTCCGTAGTAGCCATCCACAGAAAACTGCGCCAGCATTCCGTTGCCTTCATAGGTGTAAACTACAGAGTTCGTTCCCAATGGGTCGTCAGCAGATCGCTCGACTTTATCCACAGCCGTCCGTTTCCATTGCCCATATTTTGCAGGGGTCGACGACTCCGTTACGCTTTCCAACACAGATGTTTGAAAGGCCGCTCCGCCGGTACCCGCGCTTGCTGAGGGAAGCAACTGATACAGGCTCAGCACGCACAGCGGCAGCATACACAGTGCGAGGGTGCCGTTGACGATTCGACCTGATCCGGCTTCATCCAGTCGTGGGCGATCCAGGAACTGCCGAATCTTTTGTCGCACAGTGGGATCATTCTCACCACCGTAGTACTGATCACCGGGCTTGCCCTTTCCGGTGGGGGAATCAGAGAGTTTGCCCCAAACAACTGGCACGAAAAACTCGAGCAGTTGTGCTGTGCTAAGTGAGCAGATCAATGCGCCCACGTAGGTGCCAATTCCGAGCAGGTCATGCCGCCAGCCCGTGTCGAGATTCTGCTGCCACGCGGCATTGGCGTACACAACCAGAAATACGCGAAACACGTTGGCCAGCACGACCCACCCCATGGAAAACAACAGCACCAGCAGACTGCGAAACAGACCGTACCGTTGAAACACACAGAAGAACGCGACAGCCGTAACACAGGAAAACAGAGAATGAACGCCACTGCACGCTTCTTCCACCATGAAGTTGCGATCAAGTGTCGTGATAGCAACTCCTGAGACCGTGTGCCAGATGCGTCGGTCGTCCAGCATGTTGCTCGCCAGGCGTGTGGCCAGTTTCTGAAGTTCAATGACGAGCGTAAGGTCCAGATTCAGCGGCAACGGAATCGCCAGAAACAGAAAGGCCACGGGGCCACGTAACCTGCGGGCGATGGCTGGCCCGCCCACGTAGCGGATCGCGGTCCACAGGCTGATGATGGCCCCAATCGACCCGATCCAATTACTGTTGAACCAGACGGCCACAGCGAATACGGCGACAGAGAGCATTCCCAGGCCGACAACTCGGACTGTCAGCACAGGAGCGTGATTCCATTTGGTGTCTGCCAAACGCAGCCACGCCAGCAGTCCGGATCCCATCAGCACCAGCGGAAAAAACTGGTAATGCTCGCGTGACCACAGCCAGATGGCCATGGAAATGAGAAAGGCGGCGTGTGCGGCGACCACTGCCGCAACGATCCATTGCGGGCGTTTTTGAACATCGGTTGACATCTTTTCGTTCTGCATAAGTCAGAGGTTCTTCGGCCGTTGCCCCTAAGGTTATCTTGATGTCTGGTAGGTGCAGAACAAAAAAAAATCGCAGTGAACTGAGTTCACTGCAATGACACCACCAATACCCGTCAGGCCCAACAGGGCGATGGAGGTTGGTTCTGGTACAGCTGTCACCATAGCGCTCGTGCTTGAAAGCTGTGCTCCAATGCCAGCGTCGATGGTGCCGAGTGACAATGCTCGGAAGTCAATCGTGATGTCGTCGACGCTCGAAGCAAGTGCCCCGTTGCCGAAATCACGACCGTCAACGGCCAGACTGCCAATGTCGCTGCCATCTGCAATTGCAATCCAGCCCGTGTCAACTGAACCGAACAAGTCACTTGCGTAAGTGATCATGACTTCCCAGTCGCCGATCACCGTGTCAAAAAGGTTGAACAGAACTGGGTTGTTGGCAATGCCCGATCCGGTGGAATGCAGGTCAATCGCCGTGTCGAATGCGTATGCGAGGCGAGTTTGTACTGCGCCCATCATTGAGGTTGAAGTCACCTGGTTCAGGAAACTGCCACCACCTGCCGAAGTAGCGCCAAAACCGCTGCCAGCAAAACGTGTCAAGGTTCGAGTACCGGAGACATCACCAGTCAACGCAACGCTAGGACCAGTGCTTGGAGCCAGTAGCGTCTGTGCAGGGATGTTCCCAAAGTCATCGATGACCATGCTGGCAGTTGATGGCGACGCCATCAGACCGACTGCCACGGCTGCGAGAGCCAAGTGTTTAATCATTGTTCCACCTGCTGTTTTGAATCTTGTGGGGGAGATAAGGGATGGCTTTTCTCGCCAATACCCCGCCCAAACTACCGACTCACCTCCACTGCGGTCAAAGTTTGCTCAGAGAAAACCCCCAATTTAACCCAAACTATGGAATCGGAAAGTTCTGTACAGCTGGGCTTTGCCTTCCATGTAGGCACAGTTGTTCACTGAATCGGCATTGATGGGGGGCGTTTGTTCACCGCTATGCTGTAGTGGGCTGCGACACTGGCCGCTGAATTTGGCCACGTATAACGGGATTCTGCCAGCTCTCTCCCGGCATCACCCATAGCCTGTCGATTCGCCGTTGAGCTGAGCAGTCCGCCGATTTCTTTGGCGACCGAGTGCTGATTCAGCTCACAGTGAATCGCGGCACCGGCATTCACGAGGTCCTGCCAGATATTGATGCGATTGCTGATGACGGCTGGGGTTCCCATTCTTAAGGCTTCGACCAGCGCAATGGCGAAATTCTCCTGATACGAAGGGAGTGCGAACACGTCTGCCGCCGCCAGGGCGCCCCATTTCATGTCACCCGCCAGTGGCCCGGTGAAGACGGTGCGTTCGGCGATTCCGTTTGTCAGACACAATGCTTTGAGCTCTTCCAGGTATTCTGGCTCGCCAGGGCCCACCAGAATCAGTCTTCCGTCCATAGTGCCATTCATGACCTGACGTGCTGCCGGGATAAGCAGATCCAGTCCCTTTTTGGAGTGCAGCCGGCTCAACAGCATGATGCGAGGACCGCTGGTGCACTCAGGGAATCTTTCGAGAAAAGCGGCCGCCAGTTCTTCTCGTGACCGTGCTGGCGGAGCTTCCACTCCCAAGCTGGCAATGAATCCCTCTGGCAAATCGACACACGTCTGATGTGCCAGGCGTTCCTCTTCCGTATGGGTAAAGAAGAGACCGCGAGCTTTCCGCAGCGACGGCCATTCGACCAGCCTTCCATACAGCCGCTTTTTCCAGGGTTTGCGACCCATGGAGTTCGGATCCAGCATGCCATGTGTGCTGACCACAAAAGGCACGTTGAACCGGGGGCAGAACTTAGCCGCCAGTTGATTGCAGTAGCTCCACACATTGTGGACGTGGACCAGATCGAATTCTGGCAGTCTTCTGACAAACTCCCGTTTCAATTCAGGACTGTAGCCAAAGCCTCGGGGACCTTTGAAATTGCAAACGGTAATGGGATACCTGGCAGAGTAGTCCTGTTTCCAGTCGGGGCTCGATCCGTCGTCATACGAATCGGTTGTGAGGACCTCTGCCTCGATTCCCTGCTTCCGCAGTTCAAAACACCACTGGTCGACGACGACCGGAGGGCCGCCGGCCGATGGATGCATGTAGGGAATCAGGTGCAGGACCTTCATGCGGATGTCACCTGCTCCGCCTGGCACTGGAATTTCTGAAGCACGTCTTCGTAAACGGCGATCGTGCGGCTCGCCATCGCTTCCAGACTAAATTCGTCGTGATATCGCTGCTGTGCCTGCACGCTCATTTGCTCAACAAGCTCTGGGCTGGCCATCAATTGCTGCAGTTTTTCCGACCACGCCGGCACGTCATTCACCGGACACAGAAAGCCCGTCTGGCCGTCGAGCACCGCATCTCGCGTTCCATCAACGTCGGAAACCACGGTGGGAATGGCAGCCGACATAGCTTCCAGAATCGCCAGCGGCAGGCCTTCGTAAAGAGACGGCAGCACAAAAGCGTCAAATGCGCCCATCCGATCGGTGGCATCAGAACGCCAGCCGTCAAAGGTGATTCGATCCGAGAGTCCGGCTTCACGGCACGCTTGTTCGGTCTGCTCTCGAAGTCGGCCGTCTCCAATCCAGACCAGATGTGCGTTCGCGGGCAGTTGCTGCATCAGCGGAACGATGAATCCAGGATTTTTCTGTGCTTCCAGCCGCGCGATGCACCCCAACAGAAAAGTGTAGTCAGCGATTCCCCATTCTGCACGAA
Source organism: Planctomycetaceae bacterium (assembly GCA_024742875.1). Taxonomy (GTDB): domain Bacteria; phylum Planctomycetota; class Planctomycetia; order Planctomycetales; family Planctomycetaceae; genus Fuerstiella. Next base: position 39,241 of record JANSXP010000039.1, read on the forward strand.
ATTTCTGTCGGTTGTCTCTGTTAGCTGCGGCGACTCCGTTGGGTACCGAGTGAACTCGGTTGGGGCGGTCGGCGACCAGGTCGTCACGGCCTGACGCCGACAAACTGCCGCCGATGTAAGTGGCGAGATCGCTGGCGGACACCTGGGAGATGCCAACCAGTGGCAGTCCAGAGCGGACAATGGCCCTGCGAGCGATGCGATCACGCAGCCATCCCAGGCTGGCACCCAGTTCCTGCATGGAGCGTGTGACGTGGATCGTCGCTACACAGGGCAACCCGCAAAGCCGTCCCGCTTCCAGCAGATCCAGTCCGTCTTCCACACACTGCAGATTAATATGCACGATGTCGGGCTGGAATGCCCGGAGGCTCTCAGCGGCCGACCGCGAGGCGGCGTGGTCCCAACTGGCTCCCAGCACACGCAGGCGACGATGATAGGTGTTGCGGTAGGCGAAGCGTTCGACGGACACACCGTCCGCTGCACATGACTGTGCGAACTCATCCATGATGGGATGACGGCTCATCAGGATCTGAACGTCATGCCCCAGTTGGCTGAGTCCTTTGGCCAAACCAAGCAGATAGAACTCGCCGCCGCCCCGGGATCCTGAGGAGGATGAAACAAGCAATATCTTCATGACGGCTGCCCCGCAGGCTGGAGACAGTCCAGGAAGAACGCAAACCAGTCGGCAACGGCCGCGGGCAGAGAAATTTTTTCCGCGCGTTCGGCCGACGCAGTTCCAAACTGCCGCACGAGCGCTCGATCACTGGCCAGCTTGCGCAGGCTTTCGTAGATGGCGTGGCTGTCTTCCGTGGGAATCACAAAGCCATTTTCACCGTCCACAACAAGATCGTTTCCTGCGCCTACGGCGCTGGTCACAATGGCTGGCATGCCGGCTCCTATGGCCTGATTCACGACCACTCCCCACCCATCATGGCGGGAGGGCAAAATGAAAACGTCGTGGTCTTTGAACACTTCGGGCAGCTGGGCGACTTCCACGAATCCCCGGAAGTCCACATGACGGGCGACTTCTGGCGACAGCCGTTCTGCGAGGTCCTGTCGCAGCGGACCTTCTCCGGCGAATGTAAGCTGCGCTGACGTGCCTTCTTTGATGAGCCGCTCAAAGGCCGTGCACAGCAGATCCACTCCCTTGCGTTCAATCAGTTGGCCGCAGTACAGAAATCGGACAACGTCGCCTGGCTGGCGATGCTTTGAGGCCTCTGCGTACGTGGCAATGTCGCAGTGGTAGGGAATGTTGTGGACACGATCTGTGGCGTTCAGTTGATGGAGAATGCGACGGTAGGCCTCCACCGCGTGCGACCCCACGGCAGCAATTCCTCGCGTGTGTCGCAGCGGCTTTTGGGCCATACTTCTCAGCCACGAACCAACCATTCCACGTTTGTGAAGTCCCGGAACTTCTCCCCAGAACGCCCATGCCCTGCCCTGTCGGTTGAGGTGGCGAATGGCAATCTGGTTCGTCAGTCCGACGTATCCCACAATGATGACCAGGTCAGCAGGATGCGCGTCCAATTCCTGACGCACGGTGGGATTGATGTGGATCCGCGCCCCGCTGAAGCCGATCCAGCGGCCTGGCAGCACTTTGGCGTACTCCGGCATCGCCTGTTCGCCCCAGTACGTATCCGGGGCAACCTGTTCCATGTAAAGCACCCTCAGATCGATCCGCGGGTCGGCAGCCATCGCACAGAACAGATCCTGAATATAAGGCGAAGGCATAACCGTCAGGAACGTGATTTTCATACTCTTAACAGCTGTCTCCGCTTCAACTACAAATGCCACTTAGCTAGGCGAGTCACCACGCCGCCTCAGCCTCTGCTTGAGGCTGCTGTATCGATCATATGCAGGGCCGAACCACCGATTGAACCGGCTATTGCTGATTCTGAATTCTTCTAGCCGCGCCGCAGAGCCGTTTTGAGCCCATTGTTTTGAATGCAAGTCTATCGCGTATTGATAAAGTTGTACGTCAAGTTCATTGGCGTCACGTAGCCGCTGCTTAATCTGCTCGTCTACGTCACATCTGGATGCTCGCGACGAGTTTCGTCGTAGGTAATTTGGGCGACGGACTCCCAAGAAGTCGCTCATCAGCAAGAATGATTCGTCGAATCGTTCCATGATGCCCACACATGCAAACGAACTGTCAATGTTTGCAACCGCTTGGTCTAGTAGTCCGGCATCGCATTGTCGAAATGGCGTCCTGTTAATGAACCGATCGTCTTCGCTTCCTGCGATCATGCGTGTCATTCCATTGTCGAGTTCATGAAGCTCAGTGTTAAGAAGAAACTCTTCTATGGTTTTACCCTTGGCAATCCGGTGATAGTAAGCACTCCGATTCTGTTTCGAGTACTTATATAGTGATATAAGTCGTGAGATCGGCTCGCGCAAGAACGTCATGTAGGTGAAGGGAGCGGTGAAATCCTTGTGGATTCCGTAACAGTTGTGACCTGCATAGTACTGAGGTTCAATTGTTTGCTGCTTTTTCTGATTCTTGAATGCCACGGATGTGGCCCTTGAAAATAGACTGGGGCCGAGATTACGCCGCAAGAATCGCTGCAGTGTAATTCCACCAGTCTTTTGTATATGGAGAAAGATTACAAACGGAAATTTATGCATGAATCTGCTGAATCGAATTGATGAGCCGAGCGAGTCGCTCACGATGAGCATCCCAGGAGAAGCTTTGGGCTCGCGAATGCGCGGCGACGCCCATCTGTACTAGTTGTTCTCGATTCTCCGCACACCAAGTAATTCGGTCCGTCAGTCCATCCACGTCATCCGGCTCCAATACGAATCCATCAGTGCCTTCGCGGACGACCTCCGGAGCGCAGCTATGAGTACTGGCAATTACCGGCATTCCGGTGGCCATCGCCTCAACAATTACCAGCCCAAATCCCTCAAACACTGATGGCAGGACGAGGATATCTGCCTCGTGCATGTGTTTGACGACGCCTTCCTGATCGGTGCGGCCTAGGTACTCAAAGCAGTGGTTCCAAGCTCTTAGCGGGGTTTCATCAACCGGAAGCGGCCCGAGCAGCTTCAGCTTTACATTGGTAGATTTCACGCGTTCGATGGCTTCGAACAGGTACTTGATGCCTTTTCTCTGTCCGATGCCGCCGACAAACAGGACATTCAGCGGACCGCTGGCAGACCGTCTGCGAAATTGAAACTGTTCAATGTCTGATGCCAAAGGAAGCAGGCGAATGTTTTCGAGGGGCACACCAACTTCCATGAGCGAACGCTGGGTGAATGAACTAGCAGCAACGCAGATATCCGCGACTTTGGGCTCTGCTTCCAGGCGTTCCCTATACCAGTCAGGAAAATGTAGGTTGCTGATCGTTCCTGCCCATTCGGGGTGTCTTTCGCACTCTTCCTTCAAAATCATAACAGCTGAAGTGACGTGGGCGGTTGCGAATTCGCAAACGGCTATTCGCCCTGCCGTCTTGGCCGCCATCAAGCTCTTAAGACAGCTGCCCTGAAATCCCCAGAATAGGTCACTCTCGGTGGCAAATTTGCGAGCAACCCATCTGTCGAACTTTGCATCTCGGTTAAACATGGCCGCCTCAGCAGCGGCCCTGTTACCGCGGAAATTCCTGTGCCAAATCTCCGGTAGTTCAAGCAAAGGACGACGAATCACACGCGTTGGGTCGAGGCCGTTTAGGCATCGTTTTTGAAGTTCGATGTCGAGGCGGGGGATTCGTGAAGCCCATCGATCGGGCCATGCGTCACGCTTATAGTACGTGCTGGTGACGAACCGCTCTAAAACCCCAAGTTGCTGAAGCGAATATGAGTGTTGGTAGGCATGTTGCTTTCCCGAATGTGCGACTAGTACATTCATCTTAGAGCTCCGAGCGCGTTGACTTGAGTTCTCTCCAAACCTGATGGTTGCCTCGTCTACGTTTTTGCCTGCGGCTGAATAGTATCAACAACGCTCCTAGCGCTATGAGCCCATACAGTGTTGACATGTTAAAAGAGCGGCCGGAAAGAAAGATGATTGCCAGGCCCGCTGCAAATACCGTGAACGCCAGCACTGACTGACCGGCCATCGCGCGAACTCGGTCCCACGACTTTGCAATATATCCAAGAAATGCACTGATAAGCAAAATGCCAGATATGCCACCATTCCAGTACATCTCGCCAATGAGCCCTGGGGAGACCGTTAGGAATGCTTGGCCGTTGCTGGTCATTCCTTTAAATCTCGCCAGTTCAAGTCCCGCATCATTGTCTGGTTTACCGGGCCATATGGCTCTAGGGATTGGATTAACCGCTTGCACATAATAGGTGTGGCCATACTTGAAGTCAGCTTTCTCGGGGACCGCATTCGTGATAAAGAGCAATTCGCGAAACATCTCAAACCCAACGTAGTCAGCGTCCAGTGCTGCTGACCAATCGAACTTCCCACTGTTGCGGGTCACGACTGATGCTGCCGACCATGCTAACCCGAGAATCAGGAGTGACGGCAATCCAACCAAGAGAGCTCTGCGTTTCCAGGAGGGGGAAAGTCTCCAGTAAATGGCGGCTGCCATTGGTAAGAAAACCTCTGCAACCTTGGATCGTGTGCCGCTGTTGAGTGCGCGAGCGAAACTGTAGGCCAAGAATGCGGTTACAACGAGTCGCCGGGCCTGGCTCTGTCGTTTCGTAACAAGAATGGCCGCCGCGAGGGGCACGGCTGCTCGCAGAAACATCTGTAATTCAAGAAATGCATCACGAACACCTCCGTAGCGCCCTCGCCGAAAGATACTGCTCCACCTCGCTTTGGGTAGAAATGCGTCCTCTAGGATTGGAATTGGGTTTCCCTCGGTGACGTAGAATAGCGGCAGGAAGCCGATAAGGCAGGCCGCAATGAACACATTCCACAGCAGACGCGGGCTGTCGATTCCCCCGAGCCTTCGAAATACGGTATCGAAGATACCCCCCTGGCTGTTGTGATAAACGGCAAGGAAGCTCATCACACATAGTAGTACGCAGAAGAGGCCGTGGTGGTAGGTTGTCTGTGTAAAGACTCTCAGCTTTTCTGGAGCTAGACAGGCTTCCAACAGGTACCACGCTGCAATCGTAATCAGAAACACGTTTCGGGCAGACACTAATCGTCTGAGATCCTTACTGCAATCCAGGCCAATAAGGCCAAAAACGATGATCAGGATGACATAGGAAAAGCCATTCGAGATTTCGGATTGAAGCGTTTCCATGCTAATTCTCAGCCTCCTGTTTCAGGCGTCTTAGGTCACGGATCGTCGAGGCCTTGACAGGGGAGTGATGCCTACGATACCGCCAGCACGTTGCGGGAATCGAGGCGATCCCAGAAATAATGCCCCTCAGGCGACGCTTCCGTATGGCAAACCGGACACGGTTGATCACCTGCATCAGGCCGTAAGGCCATTGGGACACAGGGTATCTTAGAAATGCCAGCAGGCCAGTGTTTGTGATCTGGGCCCCATTGATCCGTGGATTGCGGTGGTGTGTCTCCCGCGGGCAGTCATGAAAAACACTCAACGCAGCACTCTTTTTGATCTGATACCCAAGATTCAGCAACTGCAATGACACATCGGCTTCTTCCATTCCGTAGGCATATCGCAACGGCAGGTATCCGGCAGTCTTTAGGAAAGCACTACGTCGGATAATCGCGCCGCAGCCTACAAAACTGAAAGTTGACGTCAGGCTGTCTTCTGGCGACTCCTGCTGCTGCGGTTCAGGCTGACTGTCCTGTTCCACTATGTGGCAGGCGATTGCCGCGGTTGACGTGTGGCATTCGATCAGGTGCCTGGCAACACCCATAAAATCGCCACAAATGGGCCACGAATCATCATCAAGACTGATAACGGTTTCATGGCCGGAAGCATTCATCAACTTGTTCCTGCCGCCTCCAGGTCCCTGCCGCGTGTCACTGCAGATCAGCTCAACCATGGGAAATTCGACTGCGAGCATCGCCGGAGTTTCCTGATCGCCTGCATCCACGTGCACAAGGATCTCAGCCGCCGCCGGGTCGCACTGCAGCAGCTTGTTGAGGGTGCCGCGCAGCGCATCGACTCGTTTGAATGTCGGTATGATGACCGACACAGGAGCCTCAGCCATTTTTCTGCTCTTTTCGGTGTCCCAGCACTTTTGCGGGAACGCCTCCAACAATCGTGTATGGATCAACACTGCGCGTCACCACAGCTCCCGCAGCGACGACGGCCCCCTCGCCGATGGTGACTCCTTTAAGGATGGAGGCGTGTGCGCCAATCCAGACATCATCGCCAATGGCGACCGATGATTCGATCAGCGACTGGTCTTTGATCAGGGACTCCGGAGCCATGCCGTGATCATGATCGGTGATGTACACAAAGGGGCCGATCATGCAGTCACTACCCAGTTCAACGCTGCAGGACGCGTCAATCATTGTATGACGATTGACGTATGTTCCCCGGCCAATCTGAATTGCAAGGTCCCGGTTGTCACCGCTGACAAGAAGTGTCACGCCCCGGTCGAGTGCTGCACCGTCTCCCAGCTGAATTCTGCCAGGATGTCGTGGGATATCCACTTGCTGAACCCATGCCCTGCCCGCTGTCCGCAGCCCGCGGAACTTCAGCCAGGCCAGCCGGGCCCGTCTTAGTATTGCATTGAGCATGATGATTACCCGCAAGCCAAGCTCTGACCTGCCTCATCCCGGCAGGTCACCCTACGGACAGACTGTCGTAAACGTTCTGAGTCGCCGCTGCCACCAGCTTCCAGTTCAGCGACAAAGCGTGCTTACGTGCTGCTCTGCCCATCGCGGCGACTGTCTCCGGCTCGCGGGCAAGCTCGCGAATGGACCTGATGAGCGCGGTCGCATCACCAGGGGGGCACAGCACTCCACAGTCAGACGGCACGTATTCCGGAATACCGCCGACGAGCTGAGAGACCACAGGCAGTCCACAGGCCATCGCTTCAAGAATTGCATTGTTGGCAGTGGCGCCGGTTGCCGTCATCAGCAGGCAGTCACTGGACTGGTAAGCAGCCAGCAGTTCTTCATCGGTAAGCCGAGGGAGAATCTCGACGTTCGGAAGTGCTTTAAAGCGGTGTGCGATTGATGGAGAGGTTAACAGCTGGATTTGAATATCGTCTTCGTCTTTCAGCGCGGAACAGACCTCAAACAACACCTCGAAGTCTCTGCGGTAACTGCCCACATGGAGCAGGCGAAACGAGCCCTCTGTCGTCGTCTGGGCGGGCCGAAAATGGTCAGTGTCGATGCCGTGGTGGATTACGTGGATCCGAGCGGGCTCCACGCCTGCATCAACGAAGTTCTGCTTCTGACTCTCACTCATCAAAATGACGGCGTCAAACCGCTTCAGCCGGTGTCGGCCTGAAATAACACCTGGGAAATCATCGTCGCAGGCGTGGAACGTGCCGACGAGCCGCTTATCTGCCGGAAGCAGGCGGTCGATGACGCACCAGTCTCTGTCAGCCCATAACAGATGGACGGTATCAAATTGACTCCAGCAGCGGCGGGCAGCCAGTTCAAGTCGCAGTGAGCTGGTGCTCACCCATGAAGAAGCGGACAGGCTTCTGAGAAGTTTCTGTCCGATTCTTTGCATCAGAGACGCCGTGCGGTCCCGCGGAATGTTGACTTCCACAGCTCCCTTTAATTCTGTCGCAATTGCCGGGTAACCAGACCGCCCCGTTTGCTGCTGGTCAGAACTATTTAACAGCAGGACTTTTGCTGCACCACCTGCTCGCTGTTGACCAGTTGATGGTAGGGGTGTCAGCGTCACGGTTTCTGCCGACCTCGCGCCATGGCTGCGACCGACTCCGCGAATGTAAACCCAAACGTGTGAAACAGCGTCCGATACAGTCGAGGAAACCATGGCTCGGCAGGAAGTCTGAGCTTCCTGCCGTGTTGCCTGGCCAGTTGTGCCAGTGACCTGGCGAACTGCGCATCGTTATTGAAGACAGAACGAGCGCATTGCATCCGGGTTGCGAAGGCTGCCTCTTTTCTGTCCTGCGTCAGGAGATCGTTACCTTCGAGAAATCTCTCAGCCGCGGTCACAATCTCCATGCGTGTCCGAGTCGTGAGGGTTGGATCTTTTCGGCAGACGGTATCCAGAGACCATTGCCGATAGTAGGACAGTGCTGACGGGCAAAATTGAAAATTCGCACCGTGCATCAGCAGACGCAGATACAGTTCGTGCTCCTGACAGCGCGGCTGATCGGGCTTCCACCCGCCAACCGCTCGCAGGGTCGATGCCTTCCAAAGTGACGCACCAGTCTGGGAGAGTCGCCAGCGGATCAGCGCGACCCATGGATCTTCGTCTTCAAGATCCTGAGTGACATGTTCCGAGACTTGATCATCTTCCCAGTACTCATAAACGCTGGGCGACCAGAGCACATCGGCAGAATTCAGGTTCCTTGCCTCATCCAACTGACGCGAAACTTTTTCTTTGTCCAGATAGTCATCGGCATCCAGATACTGCAGCCATTCTCCAGAAGCCAGTTCGAGCAGGCGATTGCGGGCCACATTGCCTCCCTGGTTAGGCCCGCTCTCAAACTGAATTGCGTCACCGAAGGCTCTAATTTCCTCGAGGCTGCTGTCTGTCGATCCGTCATCGACGACGATTACCTCGGCGTTGATCGAATCCTGCCCCAAAGCCGATTCGATTGCTTCTGAAATCCATTGCTCTGCATTGAAGCAGGGAATCAGGATTGACACATTCATTGCGCGAACTCCATCTGGTGGAGCTTCGAATGAATCCTTCCAAACCGCACGTTCTCAACAAATCTCCCCAGTTCGGAAGTGTCGCCCCAGTAAAAATGCGCCTGCTCTTCCAGGAATCGGCTTCGCACGATACCTGGTTCCCAATCCCTGACGGCGGTTGCGAGTTGTTCTTCCAGTAATGCCCGCTCGTTCTGGTATACCCTGAAATTTTCGGTAAGACGCCCTTCACCGGCTGCGTGTATATCGTCCTTTAACCAGTGCGAAGGACACCAGTTGTTGTACGGAGTGAAGACCAGAGAGCCGCATGCCTGCAACTCGCAGATAGGTACACCGAAGCTCTCCCTGTGGGCGACAAAGTAGCATGAGGTGCTCCTGTAGATCTCCCTGATCTTGTGACGGGGATAATAGCCCTCGAGAACTGTAGCTGGTATCCGCAGCTTGCTGAGCGTGGAATTGACCATCTCTCGCTCTTCCTTGTGTGCATTGCGAGGAAAATCAACCAACGCCCGAAATTCCTGTTGTTGTGGAAGCAGCTCTGGAGAAGCGAGACGCAGGCCGATTCGGCTGCATCTTTGAGGCTCCCGAGGGAATGGATCTTCACTGACAGTCGATGTGCAGAGGTACCAGTCGTAGCGTTCCATTCCAAACTGCCCCGGCGACGGAATCCCTAGACGGACGTTACCAGATTTCAGATGAGACGCCCACTTGCCGCGAGTTGGCAGGTAGTAGTTCTGGTAGAGAATTAGTGGCGTTCCTGGAAGGCTTGATCGCAGCCAACGATCATTGAAGTAAGAATTGAGGAATGCGGTGGGTATGTTTGAGACAAATATTACAGCATCAACAGCCTTGAGGCGATTGATAATCCGCCGGGCATTCATGCGGTAGATACCATCAGCGATCCGACGCTTAACCGAGAGATGCTCGGATGGGTTGGTCAGCCACCGTGCGGCGCCATGCATCAACGCGCTCTTCCCGCCAAAATAAGTCAGTGATGTGGCCAGTGATTCTGCGAGAATAGGCTGAAATCCTGTCGTGGACGTCGTTAAGATGGCAAACGTCGGGTCTCTGAGGTGTTTGCTCAACTGAGACGGCTCCAGCCTCGATCGCCTTCACGGTCATTCAGTCCTCGGGAAACGCTGCGGAAGTGGTAAACAAAACTCTTCAATGCTACGTAGGACCGGATTCCCCGCTCTTCGGCGAGGCTCTGCAACTGATATTCGTTTCCGATCATTAGATTGGAAGGGTCATAGACGAACTCAGCTGAGAATCTGGACCGGTCAAAACTTTCTGCACTACCAGCCACAAAAAAACCACTGAGTCGTCTCTGGATCGAGTTCCGCAGTCTCCAGCGATTCAGTCGTCGCTGTGTTTCGTCGACGTCTGCTTGCTGGTGCCCTTCGTTGTAACCTCTCTGCCATTTGCGAATGTCCTGGTGTGCTTCGCAGCCAGGCGCGTTTGTCAGAGGGCCAACAAGTCCTCCTGAATGCTCCAGGACTGCCTTCATCGGTTCCCACCATCCCATCGGAAATCTCAGGTCTGCATTGCCTGCTGCAATGTACCGCGCCCCATCCTGAATCCCCTTGGCGACACCAAAGTTCCACGACCGCGTGAGGCCGCCATTTGTTGGAAAGCGGTGAAAGTCTACTCGAGGCCCTAGCTCGAATAGCGCCGCTTCAAAAGAGGTGTCCCAGTCAGGGCTGGCATCATCCACGACTAGGACTCGTGCTTTGGAAGTAGATTGAAGTGCTGTTTCAATCGTAAGCAACGCATAATCGAGTGCGTTATAGGTCGGGATGACCAAGGTGATTTCGGAGGTCATCATACAATTAGCCCTGTGTTGTTCTCAGAAAGCAAAACTCTAGTCCCCTCGGGGAACGATAGAATAGATTGTATCCAGCCTGTTTTAGTAGCTCCAGTGCACGGCGAGTTTGGCTCAATCCGTCAGTTCCCATGAGGCGATGGTGGAACTCTATTAGGATCTGATCTATCCGAACGTGCGACGTCAAAATACTACTCAGCACGTCGTATTCGGCTCCTTCGATGTCCATCTTCAGGATGTCGATCGAAGTGTGACCATGCCTCCGCGCTAACGTTTCAAACGTGGCAACAGAGCATTCCACTTTACGTTTCGAGTCGGTCTTGTGGTTTAATGAAAATGAAGTTCCATGCGTGACAGGCAGTGAGAACGTTGCGGTGCCGTCGTAATCTCCGATGCCTGTAGGGTCAAACACAAATCCAGATGGTAGCTCTTGGTCCTTTAACCACTCTCTAGATATCGGAGTGGGGTCGAATGCAAATACTCTTGCATGGAAGTTTTCGACCATGGCCAAATCCCACGATATGTCACGTCCGACGCCAAACGAGTAGACAACCGGATTCTTTGGTGTCTCATCACCTGCAATACACCATTCACCATCGCCCGCACCAAGTCTCAGGCATTTTACGCGAACTGATGGTCGTATAAGTACATCTTTTCCTGCAAGGCAATTGGCAAAATAGTTGGCATGCTCAAGAGATTCTGCAGCCAGTCTTCTTCCAGACCGCATGAGGGTGTAGAGTTGTGGCGTGTTCTGTTTTAGAAAAGAGCGAATTCTTGTCATCGGTGTGGTCTATGTAGGCACTGCTTGTGAAGTAGGAGTAGTGTTAGCCACCAGAAGGTCGAGGCAGGTGCTATTTGGATCCCAGCGAAATACGGCAAACTTCTTCCCGTATCGAGGGAGTGTGAGGTTAAGGCGATATATCTGTTGTCACTTTACGGCAACGTGGAAACACAGGAATTGTAACTGTTGATGATTAGCGAGGACGTGAGTTCTAGGTCGGCTCGTCTGCTGGCCTGCTCAGCGAAGTCAATTAGGGTCGGGATTGAGGAAATCGAGCTGCTAGCTGTTGCGATGCAATCCGCAAGGGTGCATTCGGTGTCATAAAGCCATCCAGCATTACCTACGTGTTCTGGGATGCAGCCTTCATGAGGTGCGATCACCGGGGTGTGAAAGGTCAATGCGAGAAGTACGCTGCCGGAGGTCAAAATTCCTTCGGAGGGGCAAATGCAAACGTCGATGCCGTCAAAAAAGGCAGGGATCTCCTCGTCGTCCACGTAGCCTTCGTTGAGGGTCACGCGGTTGTCGTCGGATGCTAGTTGTGCAAGCTCCCTGTAGTAAGTCGGGTCATCGCAACGCCCACGTATGACAAGGGAGTCCTTGGTGCCGCCAGCTTGTTTAAACTGCTCTATCAGCTGCTCAACGCATTTGTATCTTGCCAAACGGCCGAGGAATCCAAAACGAAGATGATTGCTGCCCGCTGCGTCCGTTCTTTTAGGCGACCAGTTGGGGTACTGGCAACTGTAGTTGGGGTGTGGGATTACGTGTAATTTGTGTTCGAGGTGGTCCCCGAATGTGTCAAGCACCAATTGCTTCGCAGCGCTGCCGTGCACGAATAGCACATCACACTGCTGCATGAATTGTCTGGCAAACCTCTGTTCGAGCGCTGTGTTACATTTGGAATGGTTCGTCATGTTGTGAATTGTATGGACAATCCTTGCGCCAGTTAGTCGAAGGATGCGGACTTCTACGAGGAATCGAAAAGCCCTAAGAATCGTTCCATACCGCGACTGCCGGACAAGATACGGGTGCAGCCAGTGGAAATGGTAGATGTCGGCTTTCCAGCGCCGAATTGCCGTTCTGAGGAAGTTGCCACCTCCACCGCCTTGGATGGTTGTCCAGCCTTGCTCAGTCTGCGAACGCATAATCATCGTTTGGTATGGATTGTCGTCGTAGAACGGCAGGTGAACTACGACTGGATGCGGCTCGTTCTCTGTTGACACCGTCATTTCGTGATCAGGCTGTTTTGTAGTTTGGAAATTCCCTCCGTATACATCAGATGCCGGATAGCGCCAACATAGTGACGTGATGGTCGCGCAGCCAATGGCCCCGTTAGGAAGACGTCATACTCTTGTGGCAGGAGCTCTACTCCGAATCGGGAGCTGCACAGGGCGTAGATGGTTTGTTCGATCCGCCATGGATGCCCATGAATCTCGGGCGCGGCAAGAAACTCCTCAATCCAGTCGAAGTTCAATGATTGACGGTGTATCACTCCAAGACCGCTGTTGAAGCGTTCGATCAGGTGGACTCCAAACTGTGATTTTGCCTCTTCAGGTGACATCGTATACGCCGATGCGACATCACCATTAACGCTGTTGCTCGTCCATTTCGGATTTTCAACGCGATTGATCAGTTCTTCGGGCATTGAGAAGAAAAGAACGTCGCTGTCGAGGAGTAACATTCGGGGGGCGTTCAGGAAGTGTCGGAAATCGAAAACTTTGGGGGAGAGTTGGTTGGTGAGCCGAAACTTGCGGCAGTTTGGGTGATCTTGTAGTTCTCCCAGGACTACTTCCTTCGAAACGTCAGCAGGTATAATTCGCGCTTGGACAAAGTGTTCACACAACGTTATTTTCGCATCATTAGTCAGTGTGCCGTCGTCGTGAATGCACAGCGCGTAGTGTTTCCCCGTCGATGAATAGAACGACTTGAGGGCCCACATGAGATTGAGCCAATCCTGATTTGAAGTGAGTACATGAATCTCGCAGTGCGAGTTGTCGGCCGCTTCAACAGGGGGGGAGCCCAGTATTCGCTTTCGGATTACGTCCCGGTACCACGCTGTGCGGGGCCCGTGACGAAACGTCTGTCGTAGCCTAAGCCATGTGCGTCCAATCACCAGATTCGCCAATCTATATGGTTACATTACCGGAAATTCGCCGACCTGTCCGGCCAATCGGCAGATCAGGCATCAACTTCTCTTCGGCTCGATTACTTTGAGCGAAGAATGGTTGCATAGAGTGATTCGTGATCATCGACGAATCGTTCGACGTTAAAGTGCTGCACCACCCGCTGAGCTGCCCTTTGTGCGAGTTGCTCCAAGAGTTGAGGGTTGGCCCTTAAGGCTTCTGTTTCCGCTGCTAGTTTGGCGGCGTCTTCTGGTGGAATGAGGATACCTGCGTCACCGATGACCTCTGGTACGCCGCCAACAGCTGCCGCAATCACGGGCGTGCCACATGCCATTGCTTCCAGTGAAACCATCGACGAGGTGTCAGCACGGCTAGGATGCCAGACGAGGTCGGCCGCAGAATAGTAGGTGCTCAATTGCTCTGGCGTGTCCAGGTGTTGGGGGGTTCTAACCTGTGAGAGCTCGCTGAGACGGGACTGCAACTGACTGGTCCCACTCCCGATTGCCATTGGCATGAATGCGTACGATTGCTTGTCTCGGAGAAGCGCAGCCGCTTCGACGACAATATCCATCCCTTTTCTGCTGTCATTCGGATTTGAAGACGTCGCGAAGGCAATTGCGAACTGGTCGTCCCTCAGGCCGATGGCCTTTCGGGCCGACTTACGCTCGGATTGGAAAAACGCCTGAGTGTCGACTGCATTCTGTATCGTCGCCACGGGGTGGCTTGAAAAAATACTCTCTCGGATCCGGTCAGAAATCCAATTGGAAACACCTACCGCTGTCAGACGAGTCTTGTTGTAGCTCCATTTCTTCAATCTCAACATCCAGGAAGAGGCGTCGCGGTGGAGCCAGTCAAGAGGCCAATTACCGAATTGCGGACAGTGTCCGCACCCTGCTTTCCACTTCTCACACTCAAAAGGATATATGCAATTACCAGTAAGCGGGGCCATACTGTGAATTGTCCAAACCAATGGGCATTGGCGTGAAAGCCAAGGCAGTGATACAAGGTCGAGCGCCGGAGGGTCGTGGATATGAAGAAGGTCGTATTCACTGAAATTGACATTGGTGACTCTTCGCGGGAAAGATGCGAGAAATCCGCTGTTGTTCATCCCGGATCGGTGAATGCACTTCTGTGCGATTCCCTGCAGTAGCCCTGTGGCATTAGATTTGCCTTCCAACTCTCGAGAAGGGACGGTGCCTCCGTCGTTGTGCCCTACGAGAAAGTCAACTGAGTGCCCGCGTGCACGGAGTCCCTTCGTAAGTGTTTCGGCGATTCGAGCTGCGCCTCCCTTGCTGTCACTGGCACTTACGATGGCGAGCTTCATTGAATCGGCCCCCGAGACATTCCAAGCAGTCGTTTGAGCCGCGATCCTAATCGCCAAATGGCCGGACAGACTTCTCTCCAGTTCTTTCTTAAAGATTTCGACCAGACTTCTTTCTGCCACTGAAACGTCACACACTCAATATCGTCTGGCAGAGCGTTCGCAAAGCGAATGTCCCAGTCTGCTCCATACTTCTTGCGGAGATACTGGCTGGCGAATTTATTAGCCCGCCGCTGATATTCATGGCGTGAGATTGGTACGACTTTGCCGTAAGTGCTTCCAGACTTGTCGTGAGTGACAGTCACACGGTCGGCATAGGCCATCCACCAGCCGTTGCTGTAGAGCTTGTAGCTGTACTCTGAACCAGCACCCTGCGAGTAGTGGAATGCCGGATTCATATAGCCGATGTTTTGAATGACTTCGCCACGGATCAGGTGTGCCAGCCCATGCACCGTAGCTGCTTTGTGCCATCTCCGTTTTTCCGGCTGTGGAGCGGCCCCCCGATAATCATCGGCTTCAAGTTCACACGGGCCAATGAGACCAATCTGGGGTTCTTCCTCCATGCACTCGATCAGTTCGGTCAGGCAGTCTTGCTCCTCCGAAAACTCAATGTCGTTAACGACAAACCAGTAATAGTCGAATTCGCCAAGCTCGGCAGCTCTCTTGAGCCCCTCATTAAACGCAAAATATCGACCGCGATATTTTGGGTCGGAAAACCAGTGCGTCATATATTGACTGCAGCCACTCTGCCTTTTGCTTCCGGCCTCTATTACGATAAGCGTCTTCTGGATGTCACTGCGGCACCCAAGCAGGCTGATCTGTTCGACAACTCGATCTGTGATCTCCGGCCGATCACGATTCATGACAATGATGGCTACGGTAGGCATTCGATTACCCAGTCAAGCTCAAGTTGCGCTGCAATAGCGGAAGGTAGTATGGGTCTTCGATGATTACTTCTTCTTCCCTACTGAGCTCTCTCTGAACCGCCGAGTTACTTATGGGCTCCGCGTCTTCGGCGCCCAGCCTGTCGTGGATTCTGCGCAGTGTGTCGATCATCAGGTGGGAGTCATAAGCCGTGTGCCCATGAACATGTATCAATTTACCGGACAGGCCAGATGCCGCGAAGGCTCTTTGCGTATCCTTGCTGTCATCCACTAAGAGACGGAACTCCGAGGCACCGCGCAATGCTCGCTGTACAACATCAGGGAACTTGTGGGCGAGGGATGCCGAAGGTGTCTTCATGTCGCGTAAAGAGGCGCTGAGGTCTTCCGCACAGGCGATTAGCTCTTTGTTCGCCGTAGTAAATAGTCGCATAAGACCGGGAAGGCGTCTGCGCAAGTAGTCAACACGTCGCCTCCGACTTGCGGTGACAAGCGCCAGGGCGAAGCCTTCACTTCTTAGGCGGTTTAACACCGAAACGGCGCAGTGTCGCACCCGAACTTGCACCGTTTGTCTAATTACGTCAAGCACCGTAGGGTTCAGTTCAAGCAGTGGGCGAATGAACCGCTGCCCACGTGCGCGCGACAGCATGCTTACCACACGGTAGATCGACAATGGCTTCCACGCCGAAACAAGAGGGGCCCTGGGTTGCTTGTCAAAACATTCAGGGCTGATCCAGGAATTTACGAGCAGTGTCTCATCAAGGTCAAAGGCAATGATTGGAGCATCAGTCCGAAGCGGCGGAAGTTCATGGCAGGTTGCAACAGGCGAACGGTCGACGCAGGCTTCCCATTGAAATTGCAAACGATTTCCCTGCGGGCTCTCGCGATTGCTTGCTGGAAAGAAGCTTGGTGGCAACTTAGTGATCCGTTCGGTCCATAGGGTCATCGCCTGTAGGATAGAAAAAGCTTCTGATATCGGCTGTTCTTTCCATGACGTGTTCTACTTCTTGTGGGTCAAGGCGGTCTTGCCACGACTTTAGTACAGACAACGCCCCTCTGGGCTTGAAACTCGGACTGTCTGTGTCACGTATGGAGTATGACTTCGAGGTGTTGGTCGACGTGTCGATTCGGTCCCTGTCAGCCTGGGTCATGCGTAACGCCAGATCACGGTACAGGGATTCAAATTCCAAAATCGGGGACATGACGATGTCCTCGTGTCGACGGTATATCCACTGAGGATATTCTGATTTGTAAGTTCGAATAACGTGGTGAAACAGATTCCATAGCAAAGTGGCCTGTTCGACATAGCTGTGTCGTGTCTTCGCGAGTGCCTCTATCTCCGGTCGGAAACCTGGGAAAAGGTTATCTACGAGGCAAGGCTGCGACAGGAAATGGTCAAACGGAAAGTCCCATTTCCACCGTTTGATGCTGCTGACGAAAGGTAGTGGGTGCCGGATCATGCACACGACAGACATATTGAATACTTCTGCAAGTCTTGGTGCCGCCAACAAGGCTATAGGGTCCTTGACGAGGGGGGCGCGTCCGCCTTACTCGATTGGAGAGATTGCTAAGCGATCGGGAGAATTTGAGTCGGGCAGAAAAGTGCCTTGCGAAATGATCCGGAATCGGCGGCTGGTAGCGAAATGACAGGCAGTCCGAAAGGTCGCTCAGCAGTTTGGCTCTTCTGGCCTCGCTAAGGCCATCGATGTAGGTGAACCAAAACTCCAGGGGGAATGCGTGCAATTCGCTGGCGTTCTCGATGTTGAACGGTTCAAAGATGTACGTTGTACCCTTCGTTGCAAGCATTTGCCCGACCCATGTGGTGCCAGATCGGTGCGATCCTGTCACAAGGATTGGGTGTCTCTCCTTTATGCTTGCAAATGTTGATGGCAACTGCTGATGAATCCTGTCAAGAGATTGGGGCGGTTGGGTGTGGGGCCCTGAGTTCGGTAGTCCGGCGGCCGTGGCGGGCCACCGCATACGATCAAGGTCGGGTGCTTTCGCGACCGAGCCTTCGCGTCGCATTGCGAATTGCCCAGCGAATTCGTGTGGGCCAGGAAAACTTGCACTCGAATGCAGGTTTCAGGCTGATTTGCTGCTTCTTTTCTGATGGATTGGAGAAAAGCAAATTGCAGAGTGTGCCATAGAGGTGGTATTCACTCAGCACCCTCGCTCTGGCGTCGCGAATCCATTCAAGTGATTCTTGCCATCTGTCTTCCTCAATTGCGGCGCGGATCGCGGAGATGGCCTCGCTGGGGCGATCTGGATCCACAATGATGAGGCTGCGCTCATCGAAATACTCAAGAATGTTTGGGGCGCCAACGTAGATGGGCATAGACCAGCCGAGATAAGCGTCTGCCAATTTCTCAGTCCAGTAATGAGGCCATGCTCCATTCTCCATCACAATATGGTATCGATACGGAGCTATCGCGTCCCATTTGTTTGATATCTCCTTGACTCCACGGCCGAACCAATCAAGGTCGGTCTTGAAATGGCCCTTAAGCTTTTCTGCGAACTCAAATCGACGTTTCTGCCCCTCTGTGGCCACCTTCGCTGACACAACAGTTGACAGATGTCGTGGCTTCGAAGGAGGTGGCATTTCGATCAACTCGCCATAGTCTTTCTCGACGTGCCAGTTTTGTCCAAACTGAGAAAAACAGTGCCCCTTGTGCCACTGCATTCGTGCGTCCGGTGCAAGGATCAGGGCAAATTGACGCAAATACTCGCGTGGTAGTTCGAGTATGTCGGGCGGCTCGCGTGTTACCAGAATTGTCTTGTTCGGAGGGCAGGTGCGCGTCTCTGTTTTTCTTAGTCCTTTGTGGCTCTGCCAGACAACCCAGGCGTCGCATTCTTCATGCTCTGGGGGGTTGTAGACAAAATCAACATTGTTCCAGCGATGCCTTCTGTCAGGCGCGGTATGGTCTAGATGCCATTTGTATGTTTCTTCATAAGGGAAGGAAATGGCAACTCGTCGACTAAGCGGCTGCGAATAATTAGCGTTCGTCATGGATGTAGGCTGCTGACGGCTCGTGACCGCGGGCAGAGTGAGAAAGGATGAATGACTTACGTCATGTCGAGTTAGCCGATCACAAATTGACCGCTGGAGTGGTCAAACGTTATTCCGCGAGGGATTTCGTAGATCGGCTCCACGAGTTGCCGGTAGATTGCGGACGCATTCAGGAGCCTTGTGAGTCTTGTCGCTTTCCAGATGAGTTTGCGGTTGCGAATCCGTCTGAGGGTTTGCCTGTCTGCAGATGATGCTCGGTCTTGAAAAGCGTGGAGTACCTGTTGCGCCTCCAGGTGATACTCTTGCGGAAACCGGCTGGACAATTGCCGGCCTGGCAGGATCCGCATTCCGCCGATAGGAATGGGAGCCGAATAAAGTTGTGCATGGTCGAAGAAGCGGCACCAAAGTTCGAGGTCTCCCGCCAACTTCAGGTTGGTCGCCATCTTGCCCCCGGCTCTCTCCCATAGAGACCGGCGCCAAAACACACCTTCTTGAGGGATCCACTTATAGTCCCCCTCGAGCATGCGGTATCGACTCCACTGCGGAGGGGGCGATACTGACGCGAGCGTACCATCGGCCGCATAGGTTGATGAGCATCCGATGAGCCATTCGACGCTGGGCAGGTCATTAAAGATCCTGGCGACAACGGATAGGGCCTTGGGGTGAATCATATCATCCGCGTTAATCCAGCCCATGACCTGTCCAGTAGAGAGATCGAATCCTTTCTGGATGGCTGCATACATGCCGTCGTCCTCCTCCGAGATCCACGTTGCAAGGTGGCCATCTTGCTCTCTGATGATCTCAACGCTCCCGTCATCTGACCCGCCATCGATGACGATATGCTCAATCGACGTGGTGCCCTGATACCTTACGGAAGCAATTGTGTCGGCGATGGTCTTCTTTGCGTTGTAGCAGGGAGTTATGACTGATATTGTCAGTGAGGGTTCACTGATCGCTTCGTGATCAACTGTAGGTTCATTCACGATGACTGATGGTCCCTGTGGAGGTCCAGATAACACTGCAGCATGGCCTCTGCGGTTTGTTCCCATGAGAATCCAGAGACATTCTTGAGTGCTTCGCTGTGATACTGCAGTTGCAGTTGTCGATCGCCCTCAAGCATCATGAGAGTCCTTGCCAATGTTGAAGGGGCATTCCCATCAAAGTAGGCTGCTCCCGCACCGGCGACCTCCCGAAATACTCTGATGTCATTGAGGACTGGTATGCAGCCAGCATGCTGGGCTTCCAGAGTTGGAATGCCAAAGCCCTCGGCGAGGCTGGGGAACAGGAAATACCTTGATTGCTGGTATTGGCCTGAGAGTTCAAAGTCCGACAGTCTGCCGAGGTGCTGAACGCGGGCTTCGGCTTGATAGTAACTGATCAAGGCCTTCTCGTGCGAATCGAATGCAGATCCTACCACGTGCAGTTTGAGGTTCGGCGGCCAGTCTGGCTGTGCGATCGCCTCAAGAACGCATCGGAAGTTCTTGTATTGTGTTCGGCTGCCGACATAGAGGCATGAACTGCTTCGATCAGAAGGAGGCAGGACGGGTTCACGCCGAGTTAGGTGCTCATGCCCCAGGTGCGCTACCACAGAGGTTGCCTCAGTCTCTGGGAACAGGCGGGCAAGGTCGGTCTTGCAATCATGTGAGATGCAGACAAGACGATTGGCCCGTGTTATTGCAGCGGCCTTAAAGTCGATCTGGGCCTTCAGATTCGGTGCTGAGTGAAAGCGCAATTCTGCGATCATATCATAAACGGATGTAACGACGCGCTGTTCGTTCCAGAGCGGTGGCGTGTAAAACGTGGAATGCCAGATGGCTAGAGGATGCTCTTTCTGCAATAGCCTGATGCGGCGTCGATATCGCGAGTAAGCAAGGACATTTCTGCGTCGAGGGCGATTTAAGAGTATCTGCGCCACATCTTTGGGTACAGATTGCAGTGGTGGCCTGGCGGTAATGAGGTAGTAATCTATCAGGTGGCTAGTACGTGCCATCACTTCGTGAAAGATTCGCCAAATTCCGATCTGAAATTTATTCTCAAATGCACAGCCATCGAGGAATACTGTGGGCTTGGTCATTAGCGGAAGAGCCTTGTTAGTGCTCTGCGGATGTCTCCAATCAGGAATCTAATACGCTGTGCAAGCGTTGGGAAGTAAATTCCGTAGTGACTTTTGGCGACGTATAAGTCTGCTTCGTGGTTTCTTCCTACCGTTTTGGGGTGCGTATGGACGTGGAGTGATCGCGACGGCACGGAGTCGCCTGTCGAAGTATGTGTGGCTCGTTCATCAAAGCCGATATTGGAGACCAGGTTTACGTTTGGCGTTGCTACAAGACCCTCATGCAGCCAGATGCTATAAAGCCATCGGGTCGCCCATGTGTTTATTGTGTTGGCCTTGACACGCTTAAATTTGTCGGCCCAGTATGCCTTTTCAGCAGCTCCTGCTGAGTACTTTGCAGCCACCGACTCAATGCTGCTGCCTGATAGGTCGTGGTCGTACCGTGCCCACGCACGACTCCAAGTGGCCCATCCCCAGCAATGTAGGTACTTGGAGAAGTAGTAGTCGCTATTCGTCGCCGATCGACCATCTTGGAAGTTATTGCCCGTGATTGCCATCACGTCTTGTGCTGATGCATAGCGGCTGAGTAGTTCGCCGCAGTAGTTGAAAAAAGAAACGTCAGGCACACAGTCATCCTCCAGTATGATGCCCGAGTCGACTTGCTTTAGAAACCATGTGATGGCTTGGCTTACCGCAAGCTCACAACCAAGGTTCTCTTCCCTGAAGAGAGTCTTGACCTCGCACTCCCAGTCGACCTGGCTAGCAGCTTCTCTGGTGCGACCACACAATTCGTCTTCTCCTGGCACCTCCTCCCGCGGACCGTCGGCTGCAATAAAAAGCTGCTTGGGTTGAGCCTTTCGGATGGCGGATAGGGTGCGAGAGGTTAAGTCCGGCCTGTTAAATACAAGAAACAGGACAGGCGGTGAGTCCGTCGGTTTTTTTTTCACAATAACTCATTGGCTACTTAGTGTGTCTGGCGAACAGGACGTCACAATAACTGTCGCTCACTGTAAGCGTCGCCACTTCTTTGTGTGTTGCCGTGAGGATGTCGTTGATGAGGTTACGATTCTGTTGGCGGATTTCCACCAGTATGTGGTGAGGCGAGTGTCGAGTCAGGTCCAAGCCGGTCAACGCCTCGATCTCGGCTCCTTCTACATCCAGGGACAGGAGGTCAATTTCGTCGTATGGTGATTCGTCAATGATCTCTGATAACTGCATGCCCTTGGCCGACAACTTGTATGGTTTTTCATCCGGTGCAAGAAACTGCACGCCATTTTTGATGTGGAGATCTCGTGCCTGGTCCGTTTTCATCGCGCCGTCTGTGGTGGTCATCAGCCCGCAGTACGTAAGCTCCACGGTCGGTTGCGCTCTGGAGTCACCCACGAGAGCGGCGTTCACGTTGTACGCGTGAGGTCGGTTCTTGACGCAGGCCCTGTAAAGTTCAGGGACCGGCTCGACTAGAATGCCCTTCCAGCCAAAGTATTTTTCGTAGTATTTCGTGTTCGATTGTCGGAGCCCGTCATATCCGCCTGCTTCAAGGTACACGCCGCGTTTCTTGCCAACAAATGCCTCCAGTTTCTTGTCTAGGTCATTTAACGCAAAACTCTGGCGGTATTGCATTGCCGGGACTGATGCCAGTCGTCTCTTTATTGCTGCTAGCATATTTGCTTCTCCTCAGACCAAGTTGACTTCAGTAGTACTTTTCCGGTCCCAGAGTTGATTGGCCTCCCAAATCCGAAGAAATCACCTGAGGCTGAAGTCAGTTCTCCTATGGGTGATTTGATCCAGTCCGATTCCGAGTGCCCGACGACGACTCGGGCCCCGACTGGATACTTCCCCGGTGGGAAGGGAAGGTCGGCGAGCCGGCATCGCACGTTGAATTCGGTGTCCCCGGAAAAAAACTGGTTCTGTCGGCCGCTGTAGAGGATCGTCAGGGGGCTTAGGTCCTGTGGATCATGGATGGAAAAGCCTACGTCGACGTTACTAACAGAGTCGGAGTTTACCACCAGACGCACTGCGAGTATCGCGTCTGAGCCGACAGGGATTGCTGTGTCGCGTTCTCCGTGTTGATTTTCTATCCAGAATTCAGCAATCTTTACTTGGCCGTCACCTGAGCGGTCAGTTCGATCAAGCAAATTCTGCCCAGTTGTAGCGCTCGGTTGTGTGTGTCTCACATATTTTGCGACGGCGTCTTCTACGGGCTCGTCAGCAGCCACCCCACCCTCGGCTAGAACTATGCCTCGTTGGCAGAGAGTCTTGACTGAGCCGAGATTGTGGCTGACAAACAGTATTGTCCGCCCCTCCGAACGGCTGACCTCCTTCATTTTGCCGATTGCCTTCTGCTGAAAGTCCGCGTCTCCTACTGCAAGCACTTCGTCAACGATAAGTATTTCCGGCTCGAGAAAAGCCGCGACGGCGAATCCCAGTCGCACCCTCATTCCACTGCTGAACCGTTTGACCGGGGTGTCGATAAACATTCGGCACCCGGCGAAATCGATGATGTCGTCGAGCTTTCGGGTAATCTCGTGCCGGCGCATACCCAGAATCGCGCCGTTCATGTAGATGTTCTCACGGGCAGTCAGTTCAGGGTGCATGCCAGTGCCAACTTCCAGGAGGCAGGCGATGCGTCCTCGTGCTTTGATCGTGCCAGTGGTTGGTGCGGTTATTCGAGAGATCAACTTGAGTAAGGTGCTCTTTCCGGCGCCGTTGGCTCCGATAATTCCAACAACCTCGCCCTTTTCAATCGTCAGGTTGATGTCCTTGAGAGCCCAAACGTATTCACCATCGGCCGCCTGGTCCCGTTTGTTGGTCTGGCCCACTGTAGAATATGGGTCTTCTTTGCCGCGCAGTTTCGCCCACCAGCGGTTCAGGTCATGAGATATCGTCCCCGTCCCGACTTGGCCGAGTCGATATTGCTTTGAGAGATCGTCTATGCTTATTGCAGTGGTCATTGGAGCGAGTAGATATACTTCTTCAATCAGATTTCTGGCATAGCTGGACAGCGTCTAAACGGTATCCATAAATGTCTGTTCGGTCCGATTAAAAACGACTATGCCAAAGCTAAGGCTCAGCACGGTGAATGCCGTGGCGTACAGCAGGCCGGCAACAGAAGCTTCACCTGATCCGAGAAAGCCGTACTTGAACGCCTCAATGATGTGGGCGATAGGATTCCACCAGAGAATGCTGCGCGCTGTGTCGCTCAAGATACTCATGGGATAAATAATCGGTGTCGCATACATTGCCAATTGCACGCCGAATTGAATGAGAAACGTAAGATCTCGGTATTTCGTGGTGAGCGAACTAAACAGGATACCGAAACCAAGTCCCATGCCAGCCATCAGCGGAAGCAGCCAGATTGTGGAGTATGCCCAATAATTCGGTCGGACGGCGTCTGTTGTTGCCACGAACCACAGCCAAATGGTGATAAACAGTCCGGCCTGAATGAAGAACTTGATGATTCCAGAGATGACTTGAGACAGGGGGACGATGAGCCGAGGGAAGTAAACCTTGCCGAAGATTTCTGCATTGCTTCGAAATGTCCCGGAAGTCTTGTTGAAGCAGTCGGCGAAATAGTTCCACATTATGATCCCGGACATGTAGAACAGGATTTGGGGCATCCCGTCGGTGCTAACCTTTGCCACTCTTCCGAACACGAATAGGTAGACGATTGTCGTCATGATGGGCTGAACGACGAACCAGATCGGCCCGAGGATAGTTTGCTTGTAGACGGTAATGATGTCCCGCTTGACGAACATCAGCAGCAGATCGCGGTAATTCCAGATCTCCCGGATGTTGACGTCCAGCAGGTGCCGACGAGGCTCAATAACCAGATCCCAGTCGCCGGCGGATTCCTCAGGCTGTACGGGGGGCGCGGAACGTTCTGCAGTTGGCATGTTTGGGGTGAGGCCCTTGGATTGTGACTGTGGGCTGTGTCGCTGGAGGGGCCGTCAGCGCGGACTCCGTCCCTCTGGGTGACAGGATTTCTGTCCACCACAAAGGGAAGGCGGAATGGAAATGGCCCGTCGTGGCGACGGACAGATCACGTTGGATCAACGTACCCCCACACGGTTGTGTGTGCAGGTAAACTTTTGACGAATAACGGCAGTTGTTCACACGCGAAATTTGCTGTGACGGTGGTTTATCAATGTTGGCTTTTTGCAACATTAGTCGCCATTATTGGCCACGTATCCGTCACGTATTCGCCCCTCATCTGCCGCCCTGTTCCGCCCGCACCTGACGGAACATCGACCGGAATGGTGTCTATGTGAACGACAATTCCCCTGTTTGCGGCGTCTGTGTTTGGGGGGGCAACCACCTGGAATCGGCAGGATCGGCCAAATCTGCAGAAGACCGCAAACTACCGCCCGCGAGGTTTGCTGTTTGGTCACTCCCGCGTTTCGCGAACGTGCGACAGCCAAAGGCTGCGAAACTGAACCCGAGTCGCTTTGTGGAGTTCCAGAATGTCGGCGACGGCCCCCTCTGGCAGCTTCTGGATGGCAGGGACAAAAATCTGGCACTGGAATGCCCGTGCGTTGGCTCGATCGCTGGAGTGCCGCTGCCGGTCTCTCATCGCATCCAGTGTTGTCATGTTTTGCTTCACGGCCTCACGCAGCGACAGTTCCCAGGGCGCCAGATAGTCGCCATCATCAAAAAACAGGGAAAATGCGAGGACTGCATGGAGGTTGTCTTTCTCAAAACGAGAGACAACAAAGTCCCACCCGTCAGGGTCGGTCACGATCTTCCGGGAAACGAGCGTCCAACCACTCGCAGAGTAACATTCACTCAACTCATGCCAGCCATTCCAGTCTGCCTGGTCATAGGAGACGATGGCCTGCAATTGGGCGTTCTCGTATTGCCAGGAATGACTCCACCAGAACTGTCCCGCGGTGACTTCCTCAGGCGGCCGGAACGATACCCGATTCCAGTCACCAATTGACGCCGACAGTGATGATTCCGTGAGCGGCATGTCTCCACGCGAAACTCCGGGGGGCTGAGCCTTCACCGTCAACTGGAAGTGCTTCTGCGCGAACTGAATGCCGATCATTCCGGCCAGTACAATAAAGACTGACAGAGCGACACGCGGCCGAGAGGCTTGCTGTGGATTGCCAGAATCTCCAGGCTTCACAGGGGTGGCTCCGATCAAAAGGTCAAACGCTCTGTCGATTCGTACGGGCAACGTCGGAGTCAACCATCATGGTGATCAACTGCTCAAAATCCACGCTCCGTTTCCACGCAAGTCGCTGTTCCGCTCGGGAAGGGTCCCCCAGCAGTTGAAAAGGGTCAGCGGGGCGTTTGAATCGATCATCGATATGCACGAAGTCTTGCCACGGAAGATTAACGTGATGAAAGGCGATTTCGAGCAGTTCTTTGATGGAATGGGAAACTCCTGTCGCCAGCACAAAGTCATCTGCCTCGTCCTGCTGCAGCATCAGCCACATCGCTCGTACAAAATCTTTGGCGTAACCCCAGTCGCGACACGCTTCCAGGTCGCCCAAAGAGACGGACTTCTGAAGGCCCGCTTTGATTCTCGCCGCTGCCAGTGTGACTTTTCTGGTGACGAAGTTTTCCCCGCGCCTTGGAGACTCGTGGTTGTAGCAGATGGCATTGCAGAAAAAGAGCCCGTGTGATTCCCGGTAGATTTTGGTCATCTGTGTGGCAAATGTCTTTGCGCAGCCATACGGAGAATTCGGATTCACCGCCGTGTTTTCGTCCTGCGGACTAACGGATGGGGTGCCAAAGATCTCGCGACTGCTGGCATGCATAAAGCGGGGGGGATTGGGCTGGTCCCGCAGAATTTCCATGATTCGCAATGTGCCGATGGCCGTTGCATCGCACGTGCTTTCCGGAATCTCGAAGCTCAGACCCACGTGGGACTGCCCTGCCAGGTGGTAAAACTCCGCTGGGGCAGTGCGAGTGACGATTCGCCGAATGGTGGTGGGGTCATCAAGGTCCGCGTAGTGCAGAAACAATCTTTTGCCGTAAACACTGTCGTCGTTGTACAGGTGTTTCAGCCGTGACCGTTCAATCGTACTTGAACGCCGGACAAGTCCGTGGACCTCATAGCCCTGCTCCAGCAGAAGCTCGGTCAGATACGATCCGTCCTGCCCTGTAATTCCGGTGATCATGGCTATTTTCGAATTCACAGATTCCGTGTCCTTCCTGTTGTGTTGGCGCGACTGAATATGGCATCTGTCTACGAAAAAAGCGAGGCAGGATGGCCTGCCTCGCTGTTGTGAAACGATGTTTCAGTTCACTTAGCTGTTGCTGAGAATGACGGCTTCCTGACGCGCGATTTCCATGTCGCTGTCCACCATCAACTGGGCCAGTTCTTCCAGTGAGGTCGTGGCCGTCCAGCCCAGTTTTTCTTTGGCCTTGGAAGCATCCCCCAGCAGCAGGTTCACTTCCGCAGGACGGAAATAGCGGGGGTCGATTTCGATGTAGTCATCCGGGTTCATGTCCAGCTGCTCAAAGACCAGCTCGGCAAAGCGACGCACCGTCTGAGTTTCTCCGGTCGCCAGCACAAAGTCATCCGGCTCATCGTGCTGCAGCATCCGCCACATGCCTTCGACGTAGTCTTTTGCATAGCCCCAGTCGCGTTTGGCGTCCAGGTTGCCCAGGTAAAGTTTTTCCTGCAGGCCTAGCTTGATGCGGGTGGCGGCACGGGTGATTTTGCGGGTCACAAAGGTCTCACCACGACGCGGGCTTTCGTGGTTAAACAGAATGCCGTTCACGGCAAACATGTCGTAGGACTCACGGTAATTCACAGTCTGATGAAAAGCGTACACCTTGGCACACGCATAGGGACTTTGAGGTCGGAATGGTGTCAGTTCTGTCTGTGGTGTCTGCAGGACATCACCATACATTTCTGAGCTGGAAGCCTGGTAGACCTTCGTCAGCTTCTTCTTGTTCAGCTGCCGTGCCGCCTCCAGCACATTCAGGGCTCCACCACCTGTTGACTGAAATGTGTAGGCAGGCTGGTCAAAGGAAACTCGCACATGGCTCTGAGCTCCCAGGTTGTAAATTTCATCAGGCTCAAGATCCAGCACCAGATTCGTAATGCTCTGACCGTCGGTTAGGTCGCCGTAATGCAGAAACAGCTTGGCGTCTGGCGTGTGAGGGTCCTTGTAAATGTGATCCAGACGCTCGGTGCCGAACGTGCTTGAGCGACGGACCAGGCCGTGGACTTCGTAGCCTTTTTCGAGGAGCAGTTCGGCCAGATAAGAACCATCCTGTCCGGTGATTCCTGTGATCAGTGCTTTCTTAGTCATCTGTCTACTCAATGATTTCGGTTAAGCGGAACGTAAACTGTCTGAAGTGAGCTCCGAGAGGAACGCAGCGTAGGCGGAACGAAGCCCGTCGACCAAATCGATTTTCGGGCTCCAGCCTGTTTTTCGGATTTTCGTAATGTCTGAGA
>JANSXP010000159.1 GCA_024742875.1 Planctomycetaceae bacterium
ATTCGAACCGTGGCATCCGGGTGATGGCCGCCTGAAGGTAGCCAATCAGGATGCTGGCTCCGCCGAGTATCCACGGACGTTCCAGCATGCGATACGCCGTGATACCCAGCAGGTAGGCCGGATGGGTGCCCATGAAATACTGCCCGCGGCCCCAGCGGCGTCGGCCGTGGTAGACGCTGCGAAACGACGACCCCATCAGTCGCAGATGAATGATCCGCAGATCGTCGTCTTCAAGGCTGACAGAATCCCAGTCATGCATGCGACACTTATGACAGTCGATGCCGTCCCACATCACCTGCCGCACAAAACCGCCGATTTCCTCAAAGCACTCGCGGCGAAACAGCTTGGCCACGCCATGGGAAAACTCGTCGTGTGTCCGCTCAAGCACCAGCTCGCCGTCGATGGGCACCCAGCATTTGCCGCTGGCGGTGCCCAGACGCGGATTGGCGGCGAACAGGCCCATTAAAATTTCAAAGTACTGCGATTTGACTTCGATGTCCGCGTCCATCTTCATGACGAAGTCGTAGTCCGCCATGTTGACGGTTTCCAGTCCCGCATAGAACGCTTCGATCACGCCTGGTCCCACGCGTCGCTGCGTGCCGGCTGGGCGGTGCAGGACAGAAATCCAGTCGTGGCGAGCGGCCGCTTCGTCAGCAAGGCGGCCCGTCTCGTCGTCACTGCCGTCATTGACGATCACCCACATGGCCGGGCGATGGGTCTGCGCTTCCATACTGGCGATTGTTTTTTCGATGTATTCCGCTTCGTCCTTGGCGGGCGTAATGATCAGAATCTTCTGGCTGGGCATCGGCGGACCATTCAGAGTGGGACAGACGTCAAAGGCGCGAAAGTGCCCGCAGCGCAGAAGCTGCGCACGGACAGCGCGGTCTGTCGTGGTCCTGATCGATGAGCGGCCCCCCGACTTGTCCTGAAAGCCGTTCGAATCGCGCGGCGGGAGGGGGACACCGCCCCGGCAATGGACGCCCCGCCGGCGGCGAGGCGCGGGTCGTTACGATTCTTCCGATTCTCCGACGACCTCGGACATCTTGAGCTGCTTCATCTTGCGATACAGGTTGGAGCGGTGCAGGCCCAGGAGTTTGGCGGCATCCGTCATGTTGTTGTTCACCTGCCGGATACTGCGGCGAATGAAGTCCTTCTGAAACTCGCGCGTGGCCGAATCGAGACCCAGTTCCAGACTGAACTGGGGCCCGCCATCCTGTTCGGGACTGAGAATGAATGCCAGATCGTCGGCGTCAACCCGATCTGAGGCTGCAAGGAAGGCCACCCGTTCCATCAGGTTCCTCAGTTCGCGGACGTTGCCCGGCCAGCTGTGCGCCTGCAGGCGACGTCGGGCGTCCGACGTAAATGACATCTTGGGCCGCCTGGCCTGTGCGGCAAATCGACTCAGAAAGTGCTCAGCCAGCAGCAGGATATCTTCCGGACGATCCCGCAGAGCGGGGAGGTCCAGCGTGACCACACTCAGCCGATAATACAGGTCTTCACGAAACCGTTTCTCCCGCACCGACTCGGCCAGATTGGAATTGGTGGCCGCTACAATCCGCACGTTGACGGGAATCACATCCGCGCCGCCAACTCGCGTGATGACTTTCTGTTCCAGCACACGGAGCAACTTGGCCTGCCCACCGAGGCTCATGTCGCCAATCTCATCGAGAAACAGCGTGCCGCCGTCCGCCAGCTCAAACTTCCCCTGCCGGGAATCCCGCGCGTCCGTGAAGGCGCCCTGCTCGTGACCAAACAGCTCGCTCTCCAGCAGGCTTTCGGCAATGGCCGCACAGTTGACCGCCACAAACGGACTGTTGGCCCGCGGACCACCGAAGTGAATCGCATTGGCCACGACCTCTTTTCCGGTGCCACTTTCGCCCAGCACCAGCACGGGCAGATCGGTGGACGCAAGTCGATTGACGGTGTCCCGCAGCGCGACAATCGCGGAACTCGTGCCCACAATTTCCACCTGACTGGTCAGCTGTTCGGCCAGTTGATCCCGACTGCGATTCAGCAGGCTGCGTTCACGCAGGTTACGCACGGCCACCGCCGCCTGCGTTCCCAGTTGCAGCAGGCATTCCACATCCTGCTCTGTGAACGGCAGCCCGTGATTGCGATTGATGCCTTCAAACGCGCCCACGATTTCGCCGTCTGTCTCCCGCAGCGGCACACACAGCAGATTGCGGGTCCGATAACCGCTCTGCTGGTCCACTTCCTGATTAAAACGCGGATCCTGATAGGCGTCGTCCACGATAATCGTCTGCCCGGTGCGGAGCGCTTCGCCGACGATACCCACGTTGGCTGGCAGACGCAGCGAGCCGCCATTCACTCCCAGGGCAGGGCGCGCCTCGACTTCGTTGCGGTCCTTGTCCCACAGAAAAATGCTGCTGCGATCACAGTCCAGCAGTCGGGTGGCCGCTTCGGCGATCTCATCCAGAAGCGGGGCCGTCTCTTCGGCGGCCGACATGCGGGAGGCAATGTCCAGTGTGGATTTGAGTCGATCGACCTGTCGTCGGGAATCGACCTGGCGGGCGGCGACGTCCACAGCCAGACTGAGTGAGCGTGCCGCCAGAAAGCCCAGCGTCGCCAGTTGCTCACCGGGATTCCGCGTGGCCCCCACCAGCAGGTCCGCCATGCCGGCTCCGCGATCCAGGCAAAACGAAAATGCCGTCCAGCCGTCTCCAAAGTCGGAGATGCCCGCTGCCTCCTTATCCAGACTCTCTTCCCACAGGGCGTTTGGCAGGCTGCTGAGCGAATGTCGCCCATGCTGAGCCACGGTGTCCCACTCCTGACCGGGCAGACGTTTCACAACCGCCAGCCATTGGGCGGACAGTTCGGTCGCCAGTTCGGCCAGCTCTGACTTCAGGAGTTCACTGACCGATTTGGCCGAAATTGCGTTGGCCAGCTGTCGCCCGCACAGCTCTATCATGGTGCCGCAGGCATCTCCTGACTGTGCGGCAGACGTCTGTGAC
>JANSXP010000129.1 GCA_024742875.1 Planctomycetaceae bacterium
AACCGCCTCCCAACTCGTCGCTGAGTTTGACGGCTCGTTCCAGCAGGCGGCTGTGGCAGTAAAAAACGTCCCCGGGAAACGCTTCACGACCGGGAGGTCGTCGCATCAGCAGAGACAGCTGACGGTACGCGATGGCCTGCTTGGAGAGGTCATCATAGACAACCAGCGTGTCTTCGCCGTTGTACATGAAGTGCTCAGCCATGGCAGCACCCGCGTATGGGGCGATGTACTGCAGGGGAGCGGGGTCGGCCGAACTGGCAGAGACGACAACCGTGTAGTCCAGAGCGCCGTGTTCTCGCAGAACCTCGACCACACCGGCGATAGACGCCGCACGCTGACCGCAGGCCACGTAGACGCATTTTACGCCAGTGCCCTTCTGGTTCAGGATGGTGTCGATCGCGACAGCCGTCTTACCCGTTTTACGGTCGCCAATGATCAGCTCTCGCTGGCCACGTCCAACCGGCGTCATGGCGTCAATCGCCTTGATGCCCGTCTGCAGGGGAACCTTCACCGGCTGACGACCGGCAACGCCGACCGCTTCGTGCTCGACCGGTCGCGTGTCGCTGGTCATGATTGGTCCCTTGCCGTCCATGGGGTTACCCAGTGGATCGACAACT
Organism: Planctomycetaceae bacterium; assembly: GCA_024742875.1. Taxonomy (GTDB): domain Bacteria; phylum Planctomycetota; class Planctomycetia; order Planctomycetales; family Planctomycetaceae; genus Fuerstiella. Next base: position 618 of record JANSXP010000129.1, read on the forward strand.
CGACCAAGCATGGCATCGCCAACAGGCACAGACAGCAGTGCGCCAGTCGCCTTAACCTCATCGCCTTCGGTGATCTTGAGGTAGTCCCCCAGAATCACCACACCGACGCTGTTTTCTTCGAGGTTAAACGCAAGACCGCGGATTCCGTTCGGAAACTCCACCATCTCACCAGCCATTGCGGTGGACAGTCCCGTGCATCGTGCGATGCCGTCACCCACTTCAATGACCCGACCAACTTCTGCAGTCTGAATCTGACCGCGAAAGTCTTCAATCTCCTTCTGGATGACTGAAGCGATCTCGTCCGCTTTGAATTTCATTTAAAGTTCTCTCCGTCAAACGACCCGCCAGTGTTTTGATGCGGGTTCGCAGAGATGAATCGTAAACAGTGTCACCAACCTGAATCACCAGGCCGCCGATCAGGCTTTCATCCACCGACTCCATCAGAATCGGGTCAAAGCCCAGTTTTGACTTCAATTGTTCCACCGTCTTCTGCCGTGAGGCGTCTGACAGTGGCTTTGCCGAGCGAATCTGAACACGACGCTGACCGCTGTTCTCTTCTTCAACCACCGCAACTTCGGCGCGGATGTGTTCAATCAGAGATTCACGACCATGCCGGACCAGCACTTTCAGGAAGTTCGCAAAGAACTCTGAGCACGCCGGCGCGAGGGCTCGATCTACGAGCTCCAGCTTGTCATCACGGCCCAGAGCATCAGAGACAAACACACCACGAAAGTCCGGGTTACTGGCGAGGAAGTCGTCTGCAAAGCTCATGAGCTCTTCAGCCGCCCCGTCAATGCCGGCGTCTTTTGCCGCGGACAAATATGACCGTGCGTACATACCCGAGACGGCCTTCGCACCGGGATCTTCCAGCACGTGGTCGGGACGAGTTTTCAGCGGCTCAGTCATCTTTGCAGTCCTGTCACCATAATCCGCACTGATCAGTGTCAGTCGACGAATGTCTGCTCCGGGCACAACCCGGTTACCAATCTCCTGTGATCAGCAGCGTGCCGCTGATCAGTTTTGGTTCGGTCAGCCAGCCAGTCTCTAAGCAGAGATTTCAGCCAGTGCTTCCTGAACCAGTCGTTCCTGATCCTCGTCGTTCAACGCACGACCAAGAACGCGTTCTGTTGCCATGGCCACCTGAGCATTGACCGAGCTGAAGACTTCGGCGAGTGCCGTGTCTTTGGCCTGACCAATGTCTTCGGTCGCCCGATTCCGCATGGCTTCCACTTCGTCCTGTGCTTTCGCAATCATGTCTGAAGTGGTGCGTTCCGCATCCCGTTTGGCTTCTGCCAGCATGTCTGAAACGGTCTGTTCGGCCGTACGAAGTTTGTCCTCATGCTCGGCCAGCAGGGCCTGAGATTTGCGCTGGTTTTCATCGGCTTCTGCGATGGCCGCCCGCAGGCTGGCTTCTCGCGAATCCAGTCCTTCGATCATTGGGCCCCAGGCCGCCTTTCGAAGGACAAACAGAAACAGCACAAATGTGACCAGAGACCACAGTGCCAGGTCCGTCTTGAAGTTAATGGGAACGCCAGTCTCATGGCCGTCGCCGTGACCATCACCGTGGTCACCATGATCTTCACCATGAGGCTCGGTGCCCGCCTCGTCTTCATCAGACGACGACTCGCCTTCTGACTTCTCTGCTTCGGCGGTTTCGTCGAAGGCCATCACGGGTGATGCCTGTGACATTCCCCACACCAGAACGGCGGCGGCGAAGGTCGATCGGAAGAGAGCGGACAAGGACAATTTGACGCACATATCACTGCAATCCAGACAGGAACTGCTCAGAAACACTCAGGAACGGTTGCGGACAACCAGACAGATCAAGTGAAGCAGACGATCAGGGCGAAGAAGGTCGCACCTTCAATCAGAGCAGCTGCAACGATCATCGCACCACGGATGTCGCCGGCAACTTCTGGCTGACGAGCCATGCTCTCAACAGCAGCTGTACCAATTTTGCTGATACCAAGGCCAGCACCAATCATGACCAGACCGGCACCGAAGTACTTGGTGAAGTCGATGCTCACTCCACCTTCCTGAGCCATCGCAGGAACGGTCATGACGATCATTGCGGCTACGAACAGGTAGCACAGTTTTACAAAACGACTCACTTGAAACTCCTCGTCGAACAAAAAGTGTCGTTGGGAAACGAATTCAAAAGTTCTGAAATCACCCACAACGGGTGATCTGTGTTTTAATGTTCATGGATGGCCCCGGCGATGAAGATCGTCGCCAGGAAGGTGAAGACGTAAGCCTGCAGGAAGGCGACGAACAACTCCAGTGTGCCAATAAACAGCTGCATGCCGATGCTGCCGACCGTGATGGGCCCCCAGAGGAAACCCTGGTTCGCACCCAGAGCAATGAAGCCCAGAATCACGCCGAGGACGGTGTGGCCGCCCATGATGTTGGCAAACAGTCGCACGGCGAGAACGCCGTGCTTGATGAAGAAACCAAACACTTCGATCGCGAAGATGCCGAGTGTCAGCGTTTTGCCGAAGGCCCCGGGAACACCGGTGTCCGGCATCATGTTGCCGAAAAATCCACCCGGTCCCATGGCTTTCATGCCATAAAACACGGTGGCGACAAACGCGGACACCGCCAGTGCGGCCGTCACGTTGATATTTCCTGTGGCCGACCCGAGAAACGGAATCGCGCCCAGCAGATTACAGATCAGGATGTAGAAGAAACAACTCCACAGAAATGGGAGGTATTTGTCTGCGGGATGACCGCCGGTGGCACTGTGACTGTGGTCTGCGTGTCCGTGGTCGCTGTGATCATCGTGCCCATGGTCATGGTGATCATCACCGATGGTCGGGCGAACGACTTCATCGCGAACAAACAGCGCAATGGCTTCCCAGAAGTTCCAGAAGCGACCTTCGACAGGCTTGCCGGTTTGGACACGTTTGGCCAGTCCGCGAAACACGAACAGGCAAAAAGCAAAAGCAACCACCTGCAGCACCATGAACTTGGTGATTTGCAGGCCGAGGATTTCAGGAAGTGGAATGTGCAGTCCGCCTGGCAACTCAAAGAAGCCAAAGTCGCGAACATGATGGAACGAATCGCCTGACATAATTCAGAAACGCGTCCTACGTCACTTCGAAATGAGGGCGGCTACGCAGCCTGCCTCTTGGGGTCTGTTGCCGTGCGACGATCAGATGCCGACGCAGACTGCAACAGGCTAACTTCAACAAACAGTGCCAGCAGATAGAAACCTATCAGCCAGCCCAGAAATACATCCGGTCCGAACGACGGATACACGTCTCGCACGATCAACGCAGCTGCACCGGCCGTGACCAGTCTGACCGCCATCTGAGCGAGCATCGCCGCCAAATCGTTGGGGAAGATAACGAGTCCGCCAAGGAACACAACAATCCACCCCGGAACCAGACAACAGATTGCTGCAATCGTCATCCAGTAAACACCAGCCTCGCCGTTGAGGCCCCGTGCCGGCCAGAAGCAGACTGCCCAGGCCGCCGCGACAACCGCGGTCAGGTTCAGAGCAGGCCGAAGAAAACTGTGCTTCAGGTCAGCCTCTTTTTGCAGACGAATCTGCTGATCACTAATTTCGACCGTGTCGGAACTGCTTCCCACATGCGGTTCTTTCTGCCGTTCCACTTCTGGCTTGTGACTATGACTGGTCATTGTCCTGTCTGCCGTCCTGCCCGCTGGAATGTTCCATAGATGACGCCTTTCGGCGCTTGTCCTTCGAACGTTTATCCAGACGTGCGAGTAACTGCCTCAGTGAGGCAACCGCCATCAGTGAACCCACAATCATGCCTGCGATCGTTAAGACCGGTTGGTAACCGTACTTTTGATCGAGCCAGTATCCTCCCCCCGCAAAGATGGCAACCGATAAAGCGGCTGACATGGCTTCGTGAGAGTCCCGATAAGCCTGAGCGATGCTGCTGATTCGCTCGCGACGTCGTTTGGTGCGGTCATCTGTCATGAGGCTGCACCCAACGTCCCGCGAGCGGAGAAAACAACTGTAAAGACCAGGTGTCTCGGAAGGGACAGCGGAGTCTAGCCGCGCCCAGGCACTAATCAAAGAGCCCGCACACCATGGCACTTGTTTCCCACAAACGGGAGGTTGGCGTCCCGGGCCTGGAAGCTTTCGTCAGCAAATAATCGGGTTCAAGTCGCCACTTTGCGCAATCAGAACGGCACGCAGAACGCTTCCGATCGAAGCTTCCGCGTGCCGTGTCTGTGTTCTGCGGCGCGAAAACGCGGCTGTTCAGTTATTGATCGACGTGGGATTCAGAAACGGAAACATCTCTCCGTTGGCCGTACGAGCGTCGCTCATCACACCCGTGTACCACGTTGGGTTGTTCTCGAAACGAGTCCGATTTTCCAGGCTGGCAAAAAAGTAAATCTGGCCTTTGTAGAAGGCGCCATACTCAATGGCACCGGCCGTCGCGCGGTTCTCGTTGTACAGTTCCACAAGGTCACAGCCGTGCAGATGCGGGATGTAGCGGGCCGGGTCCGCTTGAAATTTCTCCTGCTCGGCTTTGTCCTGCAGGAAATAGCAAACGCCTTCATGAGACACGCGAAACAGCGGAGTGCCCTTTTTCCACTGCCGTCCTTCGGTCAGGGCCACCGGCGAAAAGCCGCCCACACCAACCATCTTGCCATCGTGACGCACAATCAGGCAGCTGCGCACAGGCTTGTCCGTCCTGCCGGCCACCTTGGCGCCGGCCGAGTGGCTGGCTTCCTGAGCCAGTTCGCGCGTCTGCGTGGCGGCCATTGACTCGTTGTTGCCGGATGCAGAGGCCGTGCGTACGTCGGACTTTGCTGTGCGAGCCAGAACCGACATGTTGCTGCTGTTGACGCTGCGCAGACGAGATTTGTAACTGCTCAGCGAAGTGGCACCCACATAGCGGCTGCCACGTGATCCGTCAGAGTAGATCACAACCTCTGTTGGCAGTGTGGTGATGCCAAATTCAGAAATCAGGTTCTTGTTGGCGTCAGCGTCAACGCGTACCCCCACCACATCGCGGCCCAGCATGGACACGACGTCTGCGCGATCGAGGACCTCGCCCTCCATGCGTCGACAGGCTCCACACCATTTGGCTTCAAAATGCAGCAGCAGCGGCAGGTCGTTTTGGGCGGCCACCTGACGTGCTTCTTCGTAGGATTTGTACCACTTCTGGGGGACAGTGGGTTGCGCCTGAGCCGTCTTGCTTAGGTCCAGGGTCGGTTCGCCGGAGCCTTTGACATCCAGACTGGCGCCGAAAATCAGTGCCACAGCCAGGCTGGCCAGCGGCAACGAAACGAGTGACATCTTGGTTAATCTCCTAATAGCCTGTCGATGTGAACCTGAGTCCTTCAGGCGATCGTCGGTGATCCGAAAACTCGGCCGTGCTCGTCCGTGGTGGCAACGGTACGCCGTAGCAGGCGTACAGGTTTTCGCAATAAAGCGACTTACCCCACACCGTGCCAGTCACAGACTGGCTCCTTTGGGTGAAATAAGTGCAATGAAATGACTTTTTGGTCTGCGTTGTTAGGGTCGTTACGCGGTGAGGAAGCCCTTCGTTTCGAGGAAGGCGACCACCTCGGTGGCGAGCTCTTCTATGCCCTTAGCGTCGGAATCAAGTTCCAGCTCGCTGTTCGTGGGCGCTTCATACGGCGCGTCAATGCCCGTAAATCCGGTGATCTCGCCCGCTCTTGCTTTTTTGTAAAGCCCTTTGGGGTCACGGCTTTCGCACGTTTCCAGCGACGCATTCACGTAGCACTCCACGAATCCGCCGTCGGGAAGCAGTGCGCGAACCTGATCCCGATCTGCCTGGTAGGGCGAAATGAATGCCGTCAGCACGACTGTCGCCGAGCTTGAGAACAGCTTGGCCACCTCGCCAATGCGGCGGATGTTCTCGGTGCGATCCTCAGGTGAAAAGCTGAGGTTCCTGTTCAGGCCCAGGCGAATGTTGTCTCCATCCAGCAGAAAGGTGTGCACGCCTTTGTTGTGCAACAGCCGGTCGACGGCATTGGCGACGGAGCTCTTTCCGCAGCCACTGAGCCCTGTGAACCAGACGACGACGCCTTTGTGGCCGTTCAGTTTCTGGCGATCCTCTAACGTCACGGCCTGATCGTGCCAGGTGACGTTTGTTGCCTTTTGCTCTGCCATGGGAATCCGCGGGCTGTGTTGTAAGTTCAACCGGTCCGTGCCGAACTGGCTCCGCTGCCGTGCAGTCGAAGCGGCGGGAATGATAGAGATCTGTATTGACTTGGCAATCGTCGGCCTCCCGTTTGCCAAAACGGCCCTCTGAGCGGTTTCGCGTTTGCCCCAATCTACGCTCGAACTTCCGACGCAAACGCTGTTGGCGGCAAGGTTTGAGGATTTCCCGCGGGATGGACAGGCTTTGGTGGAGGAATGAGAAAAAGCTGATACGCTGCCGGAATGGTCGCATCGGCAGTTGGTTGTCGCTGATAATGTCCGGGATCCGGGCGAATGCAGCGCACCGTCGCACTCGCCGGAATGGGGCTGACACGGCACCTTCGCAACAGCACCTTCGCAACAGCACCTTCGCAACAGCACCTTCGCAACAGCACTTTCTCAACGGCACCCACCAACGGCCGCCAGTCAGCCGGGGCAACAAATTCCCACTGGGCAAAACGGTCCGCGTCGGAGCGAATTCCCTCCGCGCAGAATCACCGAACCTCAGCACAGCTCGCGACGTCCGAGCATCAACATTTCACGACGTCACACTCTCAGGCGAATCAAGCTATGTACGCAGAAGCACCCGACTTTACGAAACTCCCCCTCATCCCGGCCATCGCGCAGGACGCTGAAACCGGCGATGTCCTCATGATGGCGTGGATGAACGAAGAAGCGTTTGAAGAAACTCTGAAGACTGGTCGCGTTGTTTACTTCAGCCGCAGCCGTCAGAAGCTGTGGCGCAAAGGTGAAGAAAGTGGCAACGTGCAGGAACTGAAGTCGCTGCACTTTGACTGCGACGCCGACACCATTCTTGTTAAAGTCAATCAGATCGGTGGGGCTGCCTGTCACGAAGGTTACCGAAGCTGCTTTTTCCGAAAAATTGACCCGCAGTCGCGCGAAATTGCCGTGGAAGGTGACCGGGTTTTTGATCCTGCCAGCGTCTACGGCAAATAATCTGCGGGCGTCCGTGACGGACTGCCTCCGTGCCAATGGTCAGGCAGTCGTCACTCGGCACGCTTCGATCTCAATCGCCCATTCAACGGCCGGCCGCTTGCCGGCTCTCTCTCCACCTCGCTGGAAAGCTCCATGTCAGATCGCATTCTTAAACTTGGTATCCCCGCCGGCAGCCTGAAAGATTCCACCGCGGAACTGTTCAAACGCGCCGGTTACAACATCAAGTTTGCCTCTCGCTCTTATTTTCCGACGGTCGACGACACGGAAATCGAATGCATGCTGATTCGTGCTCAGGAAATGGCCCGCTATGTGGCCAATGGCATTCTGGACGCGGGCATCACGGGGCATGACTGGGTGCTCGAAACTCAGGCCGACGTCCACGAAGTCTGCGAACTCGTGTTTTCCAAAGTCAGCCGTCGCCCCGTTCGCTGGGTGCTGTGCGTGCCGGAAGACAGTCCCATCAGGACCGTCCAGGATCTGGAAGGCAAACGCATTGCCACTGAAGCGGTGGGCCTCACCAAATCGTTCCTCGCCAAACACGGCGTGAATGCCGAAGTGGAATTCTCCTGGGGAGCTACGGAAGTCAAACCACCCCGTCTGGCGGACGCCATCGTGGAAGTCACCGAGACAGGCAGTTCGCTGCGGGCCAACAATCTCCGCATCATGGATGAAGTCCTTCAAAGCACGACCCGCTTTATCGCCAACCCCAACAGCTACAAAGACGACTGGACCAAAAACAAAATTGACAACATCGCCCTGATGCTGCAGTCCTGTCTGGCGGCGGAAGGCAAAGTGGGCCTCATGATGAACGTCCACCGCGACAACCTCGATGCTGTTGTGGGATCTTTGCCCGCCCTGCAGACACCGACCGTCTCCCACCTGTCCGATCCCGACTGGGTGGCCGTGAACACCATCGTGGAAGAGAACGTGGTCCGTACGGCTGTGCCGGAACTCAAAGCGGCCGGTGCCCGCGGCATTGTTGAATACCCCATCAACAAGATCATTGATTGACTGCCACTTCGCGGGTCCCCGATTCATGAGTGCCGACACTGCAACATTGGCGACCGCGATCGCCAACGAACTCAGCCTCTCGGCCGCTCAGGTCCAGCGAACCATCGAATTGCTGGATGATGGCAACACACTGCCGTTCATCGCCCGCTACCGCAAAGAAGTCACCCAGGGACTCACCGAAACCCAGCTGCGGGCCATCGCCGACGCTGTCACCCGCGCCCGCGAACTGGCCGATCGCAAACGCACAATTCTCAAAACCATCGACGAACAGGGCCGCCTCACGGATGCCCTGCGACGCCGGATTGAGGACTGCCCGGATCGCCAGCAACTGGAAGATCTCTATCTTCCCTACCGCCCCAAACGCAAGACCCGCGCCTCTGTGGCTCGCGAAAAAGGTCTGCAGCCCGTCGCTGATGTCCTGCTCAAACAGCGCGACGTCCCCGGTGGGCCGGCCGCCTTCCTGCAGCGATTTGTGAACCCGGCCAAAGACGTGAACTCTCCTGACGACGCCCTGGCTGGCGGCTGCGACATTGTGGCCGAAACATGGGCCGAAGAGGCCGAACTGCGAGCGTGGATGAATGACCGCGCCCAGCGTGGACGCATCACGTCCGCCGTCAAACGCGGCAAAAAAGACGACGGCGAGAAATTCGAAACCTACTTCGATCACAGCGAGCGCGTCGATCGGCTGCCCTCACATCGCTTCCTCGCCATGAAACGCGGCGAATCCGAAGGCATCCTCCGCCTGGCCATTCGCCCCGACGAAGACTACACCCTGCCACGACTCGAACGCCGCCTGCTCCGCAATGACCGCTTCCCCTTTCTCGACGCTCTGAAGCAGACCGTCACCGACTGCTACAAACGGCTACTGCAGCCTGCGGCCGAATCCGCCGTGATGCAGCAGCTCAAGGCCCGCGCTGACGACGAAGCCATCGCGGTTTTCGCCAGCAACATTCGTGAACTGCTGCTGGCCGCACCAGCCGGGCAGAAAGTGACCCTCGGTGTGGATCCCGGATTTCGCACGGGCTGCAAACTGGCGGTCGTTGATGGCACTGGCCGCTTTCTCGATTCGGCCACCATCTTTCCCACGCCCCCCCGCAACGATGTCGCTGGTGCCGAAAAAACGGTTTTGGAACTCATCCGTCGACACGACATTCAGCTGATTGCCATTGGCAACGGAACTGCGTCTCGCGAAACGGACGCTTTCATCACCCGGCTGCTGACCCAAAATCACCCCCGCCTCACCAAAGCAATCGTCAGCGAAGCAGGCGCCTCCGTCTATTCCGCCAGCGAAGTGGCGGTCGACGAATACCCCGACCTGGACGTCACCGTCCGCGGCGCGATCAGCATTGCCCATCGACTGCAGGATCCCCTGGCGGAACTGGTTAAGATTGATCCGGCCGCTATTGGCGTTGGTCAGTACCAGCACGATGTCAATCAGACCCGCCTGAAAAAATCGCTGGCCCGCGAAGTGGAATCGTGCGTCAACTCCGTTGGCGTTGACCTGAACACGGCCAGTGCGCCACTGCTGTCGCACGTTGCCGGGATTGGACCGGGCATCGCACGCAACATCGTCGACTGGCGAGACAGCAACGGCCGCTTCACATCCCGCCAGCAACTGCTCAAAGTTCCCAAGCTCGGTCGCAAAGCCTTCCAGCAGTGTGCCGGCTTTCTCCGCATCCGCGATGCCCGCGAACCACTCGACAACTCGGCCGTCCACCCGGAAAGCTACGCCGTCGTCAGTCGTATGGCCTCTTCTCTACACGTGCCCACCACACAACTGGTCGGCAACAAACAGCTGGCCTCTCAACTCACCCCCGCCGATTTCGTGACCACAGAAACGGGCCAGTTCACGGTCCGCGACATCATTGACGAACTGTCCCATCCCGGTCGTGATCCCCGCTCCGAATTTCAAACCGCGGTCTTCGATGACAGCGTCAACGAAGTCTCTGACCTCACCCCCGGCATGACACTCGAAGGTGTCATTACCAACGTCACCCACTTCGGCGCCTTCGTGGACATTGGCGTGCATCAGGACGGACTCATCCACGTCTCACAACTCGCCGACCACTTTGTCAAAGATCCTGCCCAGGAAGTCCGCGTCGGACAAATCGTCTCCGTCACCGTCCTCGAAGTCGACGAACAAC
>JANSXP010000079.1 GCA_024742875.1 Planctomycetaceae bacterium
GGCGTTTGATCGGCCACGTATCACAAATGTCACCACAATCCGGGGAGCCGACGGTGATGAGATCCTGATTTGCGATGCTGCCTCTCATTCGGTCGGACGCATCAGCGGCCCTGAAGCCGACACGCAATGGCTTGTCCCGCCGAACAGCCTGGCATCTCCGTGCCACGCCGTTGCGACCGACTACGATGGTGATGGAGACCTCGACGTAGCCGTGGCCATTCTCGGGCAGGTGTGGCCGACTGATGCTCACTGCGGACAGGTGGTGATCCTGCATAACGAAGCCGGTGAATATTCTGTCCGGGTGCTGGCCGATCATCTGCGGCGGATTACAGACGTCCAGCCGGCCGATTTTGACAACGACGGTGACATCGATTTTGTTGCTGCCGAATTTGGCTACCTGCACGGTGGAATTCTCTATCTGGAATGTCAGGCAGATGGTACCTATCAGACAACGCGCCTGCTGACGCTGCCCGGCACGATCCACGTGCCGGTGGCAGACTACGACAACGACGGTGATCTGGAGTTTGCCGCCGTCGTCAGCCAGGACCACGAAGAGGTTCTGCTGTTTGACAATGCCGGCGAGGCAACTTTTGCTCCGGTGCCGCAGCGGATCTGGCGGTCAGCCAACTTCGATCTGGGCCTGGCCGGCATGACGACCGATGATCTTGATCAGGACGGGGATGTCGATCTGCTGCTGGTCGCTGGCGACAACCTGGAACTCGACTTTCCCTATCCTCAGGCCTGGCACGGCTGCATCTGGCTGGAAAACAAAGGCGGGCAGACGTTTACGCCGCGGCAGATCGGCCATCTGCCAGGTACCTATGCCGCCGCTGTGGCAGATCTCGATGCCGACGGTGACCGTGACGTCGTGCTCGCCAGCATGTTCAATGACTGGCAGCAGTCAGAATCCACAAGTCTGGCCTGGCTGGAGAATGACGGCGAGCAGAACTTTCGCCCCTGGCACCTGGCCGATCTGCCCACACATCTGTGCACCGTGGCCACCGCCAATCTCACCGGGGAGGAGCGGCCGGAAATTGTGGCCGGCTCGCTGCAGATCTATCCTCCCTACCAGACCAATGCCTGTGGCGTCACCATCTGGTCGGTTCAGCCGCAGCGAGCGCCGTGATGCCAGTGTCCAACCGTTCTACCGAACAGCCATCAATGTCGTGGTGGAAAATCCCGGCCGCCCTGCTCATCGCGGAACTGCTGCTGTGTGCGGTTCACTGGCTGCAGCAGTCCCCGCGTGTGCGGCCTCCTGCCGTCAATCTCAGCGGGTACCCGGTCAACACGCGGCGCGCGGTTGAGCGGGCGTACGAACGCATCGAGCGGCTGGAAAGTCCTGCAGCGCAGGACTGGGATCAGCTGGGCGACACTCTGTCTGCGGCCGGTCGATACGCGGAAGCCGTTGCCTGCTATCGTCAAGCCACGCACTGCGAGCCGGACGCACCGCAGTACCACTATGACCTTGCGTTCTGCCTGATGTCGACCGGACAGCTGGAGGCCGCCGACGACGCTTTCGCCCGGGCCGCTCAACTGGAGCCACAACTGCAGGACACACAACACTACTTCGCCGGCATCAATGCTCTGCGACGTGGTGATTCCGCGGCAGCCGAACGAGCGTTTGAGACGTCAGATCTGGCAGCCGCCCGACTGCAACGGGCCATTCTCGCCCTGGAAAGCGGGCAGACACGGCGATCTCAGGATCTGCTTTCACGCATCACCCCCACCGCGTTCCGTGTGCAGCAGTTGCTGGCAGAACTGGAGCGATTGGAGGGCAGACACACCGCGGCGCGGCGACGAATGCTGCTGACCGATCACCTGGACGGCATCGTCACTGGCCCCTGGAATGAACGCGCGGCCATCATCGTGGCCCGGACAGAAGCCATCAGTGCCACCGCGCAAAAGCTGCAGGAACTCCAGCGTCTGGAACAGGCTCCTGCCGGCGTCACCCGGCGGATCACAGCTGATCAGGTGGAGATCTGGGAGCCGGAACTGGAAGACCTGCTCGCAGACGCGGCGCTGGCCGCCGGAGATCGCGGCGCACAGATCAAGCATCTGGAGACTTTGATTCAGCGCGACGGCGCATCCACTTACCGCATGAATCGTCTGGGCTTCGCGCTGGTCTCAGCCGGACAGCCGGCGCAGGGACAGGCCGCATTGGAAGTTGGACATCGGCTGCGGGGAACCGCCACCGCGCAGCAGGCGGCCGACAATTGTCTGGCACTGGCGGAACTGACCGCTGCGGATCGTCCCCGCCAGGCGGCCCGTTACCGAGCGCTGGCCCTGCGGCTGCTGGAGGATTACGACGCCTCCCTGAAGATCGATGATCGGCAGCCGGATGTCTGGTTTCGGCTGGGACTGCAGCTTGATCGCACAGCCTCCGGCCTGCTGCCCGGCGCCGAACAGTCGCCGGAGCGACTCATCCAGGCCGCCATCTCGGCGTATGAAAAGTGCCTCAGCCTGAAACCGCACCACCAGGCAGCAGAGCTGATGCGACAGGCTCTCAGCTCCCCAGGTGCAAAGCCATAAAATCGTCTCAGATTCTTGAGTCCGGCCCGTGACATCACGCGTTAGACGAGCACTCTCCTTTTTTCGTTTTGGATCCTGCCACCATCATGATTCGCCACCTCCGCAACTGGTTTCAGCGCAACGCCTACGGCGTGTTCACGCTGCGAGTACTTATCGCAGGCGGCTCCGCACTGATTTCGGTCGGCCTGAGCTATCTGCCCTATGACACGCTGCTGCAGGCTATCTGGGTCTTCTGCTCGTCTCTGTTCATGGGCTGGCTCGTGCTGCGCGGTCGACTCAACGAATCAGACGACGCGCGTTACCGGCGACTGTTCAACACGCGATTCACGTGGCTGCAGCAAAACGACCCGGAAGCTCTCACAACCATTTTTGCTGAGAACATCCGCCCGCGCGTGCTGCAGTGGTTTGAGTCGGAACACCGCATCAACGTCGCTCGCGCAGAGAAAATCGACGCACTGGACTCGCTGGCCCGCAGTGGCGACAGCCCCGGTCAGCTCATCTTCCGGACGGGCGTTCAACTGGGGCAGTGGCTGGCTGACGTTCAGCCGGGCAATGGTGGCGTTGCTGCGCTGGAAGCACGGCTGTCGGAATTTGTGCTGGACAATGAGGAACTGCTGGGCAACGAGGTGGGCGAAGGTCTCTATCTGCGACATATCACCCGTGGATCGCGTCGGCCAATCGGCGTACACATGTTCCACGCCACGAGCCGCCTGCTGCTGACGGTCGAATACTACGACCAGGAAAAAGATCGACACGCCCTGGCTCTGTCGGTCCGCTCTCACCTGTTCGAACATGCTTCGGAGACAGACTGGGAGTCCTTCAAAGCGGGCGTTCTGGAGCAGTTTCCCCAGTTTCGCCCGTCTCAGGGAGGCAGCGGTCCACAACGACAGCAGATCCCGTTTTTCATTGGCTACATCGACAAGTCCCGCGCTGAAACAGATGACGCACTGGCGGCGAAGCTCAACGAACTGGCGGCGCTATTGCCGGCAGCGGCCAACGCTGACGCGGCAACCGGCTCGACCGAAACCGCGCCACCTGCCGACGAGCCGAGCCAACAGTAGCCGGCCCGTTTTACGGCCAAAGAGCGGCTTTGGCTTTGCCCGCTCCGAAACTTTAGTGGCGGTGGTCGTCATGCTGCTCAATGCCTGTATGATTTTTGTGACTTCCAACATGAATGCACTGCGGCTGACCACCGGTCTGATGACCAGCGGGTTGTGCGATCAGGCGGGCGCCCACTATCTGGCAGAGTCTGTAGCCGACCTGCTCACCGTGCTCGAGGAAATTGAAGGACGACTGTCAGCCGGCGAATGCCCGGGACAGATCTGATGGCCGCAGGGACGACAGCGTAGAGAAACGCACGAACTTTGGGCTCAGTTCCCCACCTGATGCCGCGACTTCCCCACTTCTCTGCTAACGTACGACTCTTCCGACGGATTCGCACAGGCAGGCTCATGGTTCTTGGCATCGGCACAGACATCGTAGAAATCGACCGCGTTCGAGACATGATCGAACGCCACGGTGACAACTTCCTCAATCGCTGCTTCACCGCTGATGAGATTGCCTACGCGGCCAAACATCGCGACGCAGCCGTTCGCTATGCGGGGCGGTGGGCCGCCAAAGAGGCGGTCGTCAAAGCGCTCGGAACAGGGTTCGTGAAAGGCATCACGTTTCACGACATTGAAATCCTTCCCCTGCACACCGGAGCGCCACGCATCGAACTGTCCGGAGAAGCGGCCGCTGTGGCAGCCGGACTCGGCATCCAGTCCGTACTGATCACAATTTCCCATGCGCGCAACTACGCCACGGCCACTGCCATCGGGCTGGCCGAGCCCGCCGCGGCTTTGCCGACGGAAGAGGATGACGCCGCGCCCGACGAACCCGGCAGGGCATAGCGACCGTTGAAATCGACGGTTATCATCCACGCCTCGCTCCACAGCACAGGACTAAACTGATGCCAAGGCCCTCTTTTGATCCCGTCGCCCGCACGGCAGAATTCAACGCGGCACTTTCCGACTTCCTGGACCGCCTGAAAGACGACTCGTATGTACTGGCCGCTGTGCTGGTGGGAAGTCTGGACGAACAGACCACCTGGCGGCGTGAATCACTGGGACTTTGGATTATTGAAGCCGACGGCGTCGCCAAACGGCTCAAATCCGACGGTCAGGATGAACGCATCTTTCGCACGTTTGCCGAAGCAGGCGTCAACATCCACGCAGAGATTATCAGCCGCAGTCGTTTTCGCCGCATGATTGAGGGCAATTCCCGCACCGCCTTCAACTGCAGCTTCTTCGCTCATCGAGAACTGGTATACTGTGAAGACGAATCGATCAGCAACTGGTTCGAAAAAGCCAACAGTGTCGCCACCACAGATCAGTCGCGAGAACTGCTGGCGGTCATCACGTGGACGATCCACGCCCGCAAATTTGCCCGCAAACTGATCGACCGCAGGAACGACCTGTCGCTGGCCCGCCAGGAACTCATTTGGGCAGCCCATGCAGTCGCCCACGCGGAAATTGTCCGCAGCGGGCAGGTTCACGAACACGAAGCCATCTACCGTGCCCTGGAACTGCAGCCGGATCTGTTTCAGACCATTTACCTGGACGTCATCAGCGGCCGCGGCACAAAAAAGGCGCTCAGCGCCGCACTGGATGCCGTCGAACACTACCTGGCGGAAAACGCGGACGAGTTTCTTAAGCCACTGCTGAAGTACCTGAAAAAGCAGCGACGGGTCGTGCCCCTTTCCGAACTGTCCGAGCATTTCGCACACACGCAGCTTTATCCGTGGCACCTGGAGTCGGCCTGCGAATGGCTGGAAGAGCAGGGCCGGCTGGAAAAGGTGTCCGCCCTGTTTCGCATCACCAAAAAATCGCGGGTGGATGTGGAAGAGCCCGCCTATTTCCTGGACTAGCGGCAGCGAACAGACTGTGGCCCCATCACCAGCAGGGCATCAGGACGCATTCCCTGTCCGGCCCAGCGGCTGCAGGGGGCAGTGGGCCGCCACAAATGTTTCACACCGGTCATCCACTTCAAATTGCACTGTGACCGTCGCGCGGCTGGAACCGTCGGACACTTCTGTCACCACACCGCGTCCGTAGCGAGGATGCCGAACGCTTTCTCCCAGGGCAAAGCGGGGCGGTTTCGCGGTGGCCGCTGCGGCCGATTTCTTCTTTTGAGTGAGACGCTGCAGTGCCTGTCGGGCTTCATCGAGCGCCGTACCGGCAGACTCCGTCGGTACGGAGACCTCTGCGGTCTCCTGTGATTGACTCTCATCAGCCTGTTCTGCGGCGTCGGTCGGGCTGTCAGAATCAGCCTGCTGTCGGCGTCGGGCGGCGTCGCCCCCTTTCTCGATTCGAATCGCTTCGGACCGCATCCGCCGTTCCAGATCGGCGGCCGACATAATTGCCGGCGAATCCTGTCGTTTCTTTGACGCTTCATACCGCAGACGCGCCTTTTCGATGCGCGCGTCCACCTGACTGATCGACTGCACGGGCGGCGCCAGTTCGTCATCCTCACAGACGACTTCCAGCTGCATTTCAGGAACGTAAGGACTGGAAATGGTCGAACGCCACGATCCGCGAAAATTGCGTCGTCGCGTCTGCGTCAGGTTAAGTTCCTGCATCGCCCGGGTCACTCCCACAAACAGGAGTCGTCGCTCTTCCTGGTAGCTCGCCGGGTCACCATGCTTCATCGCACGGTCGTGGGGAATCAGTCCGTTTTCCACCCCCAGAATGTAGACGGTGGGAAACTCAAGCCCCTTGGCCGCATGCAGCGTCATCAGCGTGACAGCCCCGCGGGACTCATCCACACTGTCCACTTCACTCGTCAGACTGGCCAGTTCCAGAAAGCCCTGCAGCGAAGGCGTATCGCCGCCGGCCTGCACTGCGTCTTCATAGAGCCGCGCGGCGTTGATCAGTTCGTAGACGTTTCCACGCCGATCCTCGTCGACCTCGTCATTCTCATCCACCCACAGCGACATGTAATTGATTTCACCGATGAGCCGCTCAATCAACCGGTCGATTCGGCCTTTCAGTGCGGCTTCAGCAAGGTTGCCAATCAGTTCGTGAAACTCCTTCAACGGACCGCGGCGGCGGGCGCCCAGTCCGGGAATTTTTTCCGCCTGACCGGCGGCCGCCAGCAGCGACAACTGATGTTCCCGCGCAAACGCGGCGACTGTCTGCAGGGTCTTCTCACCAATCCCACGGGCCGGCCGATTGATCACCCGCGAAAAGGCGACATCGTCCGCCGGATTTTCGATCAGCCGCAGAAAGCCCAGCAGGTCGCGTACTTCAGCACGATCATAAAACGAATATCCGGAAGCCACCTGAAAGGGCACACCATGAAAGGAGAGTGCCGTTTCCACCGGACGTGACAGCGCATTCACGCGGTAAAAGATGGCGAAGTCGGAAAACTTCGCACGCCCCGCGCTGACGTGCTCGGCGATTTCTTCGGCCACACCATGAGCTTCGTCTTCGCTGTCAGCAAACACGCGCAGCCGCACCGGGTCACCCGGTGGGTTCTCCGTGAACAACTCACTGCGATGCCGCCTGGTGTTGTGGGATATCAGTTGTCCCGCACACTGAACAATCGCCTGCGTACTGCGGAAGTTCTGGTCCAGCGACACCACCTGTGTCTGTGGGAAGTCGGCCTCAAACTGCGCCAGATTTTCCGGCCGGGCACCACGCCAGCCGTAGATCGACTGATCGGGATCGCCGGTGGCACACAGGTTGGGAAAGATCTGCGACAGCCCCCGAACGATGCGGTACTGCGCCAGATTCGTGTCCTGATATTCATCCACCAGCACAAACCGATAGGTGCGATCCAGAAACTCCCGCATCTGTTCGTTACCGCCCAGAATGTCGACCACATGCAGCAGCAAAGCATCAAAATCCACTGAATTCTGATGCAGCACCTGCAGTTCGTACTCCGGAAAGACCTCGTACACCACGGTGTCAATCGGGTCGCCCACGCGTTCTTCGTACTGCTGTCGAAACGCTTCCGCGGTAATCAGATTATTGCGCGCATTACTGATGCGGTTCAGCACTCGGCGGGGATCGAGTGTGGTCGTATCAAACTCCAGTTCCTTCATGATCTGGCGCACCAGCTGCACCTGGTCGGCCGCGTCCAGAATCGTGAAGTTGTCCTTAAGCCCCACCTGATCGGGAAATCTTCGCAGCAATCGTGCGCAAAAGCTGTGAAACGTACTGACGTGCACCCGCGCGCTGCCCAGCAGACCGTAAACGCGTTCCGACATTTCCCGCGCGGCTTTGTTGGTGAACGTCAGCGCCAGAATTTCTTCCGGAAGGACACCCCGCTGTAGCAAACGAGCGATCCGATAGGTGATAACGCGCGTTTTTCCGGACCCCGGGCCGGCCAGCACCAGCAGCGGTCCTTCGAAGTGATCGACGGCCGCTTGCTGGGGAGGTGTCAGGCTGGGATTCATAGTGCAGGGAAATCGGGCAGTGGATCTTCACCGAGGCAGAGTATGACGGTCACAGTCTGCTCTCGACATGCTTACTCGTCGTCTTCGTCCAGCCCTTCAATTTCGATGCGGAGGTCCTTCAGCTGGTGGTCGTCCACGCGAGCTGGAGCGCCAGACAACAGATCAGAGGCTCGCTGCGTCTTGGGGAAGGCCACCACATCACGGATGTTGTCGTCGCCGGCCAGCAGCATGACCCAGCGGTCCAGACCCAGTGCGACACCAGCATGCGGCGGAGCTCCATAACGGAGACCTTCCAGCAGGAAGCCAAAGCGAGACTCCGCCTCTTCTTCGTTGATGTTCAACAGATCAAAGATCTTCTGCTGCACCTGCGAGTCATGAATACGGACCGAACCACTGGCCGCCTCGTAACCATTGATCACCAGGTCATAGGAATCCGCACGCACTTTGCCGGGATCCGATTCCAGCAATTCCACGTCTTCTTTGTTGGGTTCGCAGAATGGGTGATGCTCTGCGTCAAATCGCTTCTCATCCTCGTTCCAC
Source organism: Planctomycetaceae bacterium (assembly GCA_024742875.1). Classification (GTDB taxonomy): domain Bacteria; phylum Planctomycetota; class Planctomycetia; order Planctomycetales; family Planctomycetaceae; genus Fuerstiella. Next base: position 8,510 of record JANSXP010000079.1, read on the forward strand.
GTCAGCAGCGGGAAGTCGACAACCCACAATGGACAGAATGTTTCCGGATCGTACAGTTCCAGTTCTTTGCCCAGACGATTACGCAGGGCGGCCAGCGCGGCGGATGTGACGGCCGGTTTGTCGGCCACAAACAGCAGCAGGTCGCCGTCTTCGCCGTCCATGCGTTTGATGATCTCGGCCTGCTGGTCCTCGGAGAAGAACTTGGCAATCGTGGACTCGAGCTTTCCGCCGGCCACTTTCATGTAAGCCAGCCCCTTCGCGCCGTACTCTCCAACAAAATCCTTCAGGTCCTTGTCCAGCAGTCGCCGACTGTACTTCTCACTGGCGCCTTTGGCGTTGATGCCACGAACCCGACCGCCGCCTTCAACAACAGCCTTAAACACGCCAAAGTCACTGACCGCTCCGACGTCGCCGATGTCGATCAGTTCCATGCCAAACCGCATATCGGGTTTGTCAGAACCAAAACGCTCCATGACGTCCGCGTAGGTGTAACGGGGCAGGCTGCCTTCCAGCTCTATACCTTTGACTTTTTTGATCACACTGGTCACCAGACCATCGATCATATCCAGAACGTCATCGCGTTCGACAAACGTCATTTCGACGTCGATCTGAGTGAATTCCGGCTGACGATCGGCTCGCAGGTCTTCGTCCCGAAAACACCGCGCGATCTGATAGTAGCGATCAAACCCGGACACCATCAGCAGCTGCTTATAGATCTGCGGCGACTGCGGCAGAGCGTAAAACGCACCGTGGTGGACGCGACTGGGCACCAGATAGTCGCGCGCCCCTTCCGGAGTACTGCGGCCGAGGATGGGTGTTTCGATTTCCAGAAAATCCCGCGTGTTGAAATACTCCCGCACGGCCTGAGACAGGTCGTGACGCAGTCGAATGTTCTCCTGCAGCGTACTGCGACGCAAATCAAAAAAGCGGTGCTTCAGACGCAGTTCTTCGTTGGGCAGTTCGCCGCCTTCCAGTTCAAACGGAGGCGTCTTACTCTTACTGAAGACCGTGAGAGCGGACACGCGGATTTCAATTTCTCCGGTCTCCAGCTTGGGATTCACCAGATCATCACCGCGATACCGAACCACGCCCTCCACCTGGATCACATCTTCACGACGCAGCTTACGCGCGCGGGCGTCGATTTCTGCACTGTCGTCTGTTCGGAAAACAACCTGTGTCTTGCCGTACCGGTCGCGGAGGTCAACAAAGACCAGTTCCTTACCCTGTTCACGGTAGCTGTTCACCCATCCACACAGCTTGACAGTTTCATCTTCGTGAGCCCGACGGAGCTCGCCACATGTTTTCGTTCTTAGCACTTGTTACCCAGTCTCTTTCTGTTGCGAACCCGTGTTCGCTCCGACTTGATGTTGGCTGCCTGCCTGACAGTCAGTAAAGCTTCAGTCAATAAAGCCTCAGTCAATCTGGCTGAGGACAGCCCTGGCGTACCCCGGAATGCCGAAAATCGCCAGAATCCGGCCCGGGCCGAAGATCGGCCGCAGCATGGGGGCGAGGATTATAGAAGACTGTTCCGGCAGGGGAAACGGCTTAACGCCAGATCTCAGAACTAACACTCGTCGTCCGTATCCTGCGGGAAGACCGTGTTTTGGGGTTTTCGCAGAAACCACAGAATTCGCCGTCAGACTCGGATAAACTCCGTGCCCTCAGAATGCCACGCGCCCGGCGGGCAGAAAATCGCCTAGTTTTCGCCCAGCACTTCAATGTTTTCGCCGTCATCGACTTCCGTGCGGCATTCGGGAAGGCTCTTCAGAAACAGCCGACCATAGGGCTTTGTCAGCACACGAGGGTCGAGAAGCACCACACGACCACTGTCCTGTCGGGTGCGAATGAGCCGACCGAACCCCTGTTTGAGCTTAATGATGGCTTCCGGAACCTGGTACTCCTGAAACGGGTTGCCCCCGCGGGCCCGGATGGCGTCAACCCGCGATTCCAGAAGCGGGTGGTCCGGGACACTGAATGGGAGTCGTGTGATGATGACATTCTGCAGAGCGTCGCCGGGCACATCCACTCCCTGCCAGAAACTGTCGGTCCCAAACAGAACGGCTCGCTCGTTGTTGCGAAAGCGATCGAGCATGGCGGTTCGGGGCATGCCCTTACCCTGGCAGTACAGGGTGAGATCGTGCTCCGCCAGCCAGCCCTGCAGTCGATCCGCGCAGAACATCATCATGCTGTAACTGGTGAACAGCACAAACGCGCGGCCCTGAGTTTCCAGCAGATGTCGCTGAATCCGACGGCAGCACTCCTGCTGGAAGTCGCGACTCTGCGCAGACGGATCCGGCATATTGGTCGACAATATCAGCCGCGCCTGTTCCTGATAGTCAAATGGACTTCCCTGCCGCTCGTCCTGCCCGTCCGTCAGACCAATCCGGCTGCGGAAAAAGCGAAAGTCGCTGGCACCAATCGCCAGTGTGGCGCTCGTCATAATGACGCTGGAGATACCGTTAAACAGTTGGTCACGCAGGATGGGGCCCACTTCGACGGGGGCACTCATCAGGCTGATCTTCTGCTGTTGAGATCCGGAGCGTTCCACCCAGAAAACACAGCCTTCGGCCCGCTGTTCACACCAGGAGGACAGACTGTCGGCGAGAATCTGACACCTTGCAGAAGCCGACTTTAGCTCCACGCGATCACTTTCGGACTTCAAGTTGTCAGCAACGTAGTCAATCTGCCGCGACAGTTCGTGCATGGCCGAGGACACGTTGTTCTGCACGTCAACCGGATGCTCCAGTCGACCATTGTTCTTGCCAAATCGCCGGGCCCAGTCATCCACCGCCAGAAACATGTCACGATAGAGGTAGCGAATCGTCTGCACCTGTTTCTGGGCTTTCTCCAGCTTGTGCACCAGCAGCAGTCCACGCTGGGTGCGGTCGTTGTACAAACGGTTCATCAGGTAATCGAACTGCCCCTCTGACAGTCGAATGCCCATATGATCGGCCGCCACGGATTCAATGGTGTGGGCCTCATCAAAGATGACCGTGTCGTAGTCCGGGAGAATGCTGGCTCCGTCCCGACGCAGCGCCAGATCAGAAAAGAACAGGGCGTGATTCACAACCAGCAGGTCCGCATTCCACACGCGGCGGCGAGCCTTGTAGTAAAAGCAGTCCCCATGTGTGGGACACTTCTTGCCCATGCAGTCGCCGTGGTCGCTGGCAACTTCATCCCAGACCTGTGGCAGCGGACGAAACGACAGATCCGAGCGGCTGCCGTCGGTCGTGTTCTGCGACCAGTCAGAAATCATGGCCAGTTGCCGCTGACCGTCTCCCTCAAACATCATCTTCTGCGTCGCTCGACTGGTGGCCTTGGCCGTTCGCCGCAGGCTCATGTAATTGCTGCGTCCCTTAACGAGCACGGCAGAAAACTCCACGGGCAGCACAGCCTGCAGAAATGGAATGTCACTGCCGATCAACTGTTCCTGCAGGCTGATCGTATGGGTGCTGACCACAATTCGCTTGCACTTGTCGTCGCGATCGCGGCGCTGACGGGCCGCCAGAACTGCGGGCACCAGATAGGCAAAACTCTTGCCCACACCCGTGCCGGCCTCCGCCACCAGATGCTCGCCGGAGGCAATGGCCGACTCCACGGCGTTCGCCAGAGCCACCTGTTCCGGACGGGATTCGTAGTGCGACAGCCGTCGCGCAATACTCCCTCCCGGACTGAGAATATCACTGGCCGTTAACAGGGAATCACTCATGACTAACCGTCCGGTGGCAGGATCACAGTAGGAATCGTGGTGGCGGTCTGCGTCCCGGCCTGACGCAGAAAGTGCACCACGAGGACGTCGTCCGTGAGTGTCGCTTCCTGTTCGAACCGCCCCAGATGCCGCTGGAGAGCGGGGATCAGGTCAGGCCCACCGTCGGGTGCAGCCTGCTGCAGCAAGTCCCATACGCGATCTTCACTTTGAGCTTCCGCCTCGGAAAGCGGCAGTTTGGCGATGCCATCACTAAACAGCACCAGCGAATCTCCGTCACGCAGCGGAACCTCAGTGTCCGCCCAGGCTTCAGTCGCAATACCCAGCGCGGCGCCCCCGGAAACCTCCGCTGACAGAGTTTGCCACCGTCCCTGGCGCCGCTGATAAAGCGGGCAGTGACCGGCGACAGCCACGGTGAGCGAGGAACGATCGGGGGCAACAATCATGACCGCGGCGGAAATTACCATCGGCGCGTCCGCCAGACGCTCGAACAGGGACTGTTGGGTTTTTCGCAAAGCCGCCGCCGGTTGCCCCGTCTGCAGGATGGCGTCTGCCAGCAAACGAGCAACGAGCGTCATCAGGCGGGCGGCGTCCGCTCCTCGCCCGGGTACGTCGATCATCAGACAGGCCACTCGTCCGTCTGGCAACTCGACGAAGTCAACAAAATCACCGGCCACGTCGGTAAGTGCGACAAGGTGGCAGTCTATTCGATATCCCTTCACGACAGGTGGGCGGCGAGGAGTCAGGCTCAGTCGCAATTTGCTGGCTTCGGCAAGGCGATTCTGTATCACGGCAACCGCGACGGCCTGCTGAGTCTCCCACGCCTGTTCGAGTGAGGCAGAAACCACCGGCGACAGGACGGCCAGTCGTTCCAGATCAGACTCATCCAGTGAGTCTTCGAGGTCACTGGTGTCCAGCTGCAGCACCCCCAGACATTCCCCCACAAGACCGACCAGCGGCACAGCCAAAATGGTACGAATGGCGCCGTCTGCCGGCTGTTCGCCTCTGTCAATTTTGGAAAACCAGTGATCCACATACAGCAAACCTTCCAGATTCTGCACACAACGGCGGACCACCGGCAGGCAAATCTCCACCACCTCGTCTTCTTCCCGCGACACGGCCGCTTTGATTGTCAGTGCGTCCTGCTGACGATCTTTCATCACGACGGCAATCCGCTGGGCCGATGGGAAGGCCTCAAAAAAGAACTGCAGGGTGCGGGCGATGATGGTTTCGACGTCTGTCGTGCGACGCAGCGAATGGACGAGCCGCAGCACAAAATTCAGTTTCTGTATGGCATTTTCCCGCACGGGCCAGCCAGCGCCCGCATCCGCCACAGACACCGTTGCCACGATTCGGGCTTCACGAATGGAATCTGAACCCAGCATTTCTTCTGAAATGTGGTCTCCCTGACGGATCGGCTGTCGACGAACGGAGTCTTCATCGTCGATGCCCGGATTGACGGCCACTACGTCGGCTCGAATGCCCCAGCTGCCGGACGCCTCGGCGAGCGAATCCTGCGACAGAAACTCAAACGGCAAATTGGCGATTTCCACCAGGTCTCCATCACGCAGCAGGGTGCGTACATCCGGGGGAGCCCCGTTCACAAACGTGCCGTTGCGGCTGTTCAGATCTTCCAGAAAAAAGCGGCCGTCTTCGCAGACAATCTGGCAGTGGAAGCGGCTGATGGCCGGGGACTCCACGACGACATCGCAGTCTTCGTGACGGCCGATCGACGTGATTCCGTCTTCAGCAATCTCAAACACCAAGCTGGATGGTTCGCCGTGTCGCTGCTGCAAGACCGCCATGAAAGTACTGCTTCAGTATCGTCCGAAAATCGCCTGACATGCGGATTGTAGCAGGCGCCGGACGAACACAAAATGATGAGGCCGCAGCTGTCTGCCGACCGGGAACCGACCTGTCGACAAAGACTCCGGTTCGTTATTCTCACGCGATGCCCGACACCGCCTTTGCTGACCTTATCTTTCAGGGACAACTGCGTCCTTCGCAGGCAGACGTCGTTCGCCTCGTGACAGAGCAGTTGTCGGATCAGCGGACGTGGCACATCGTGGCCCCCCCGGGATCAGGCAAGACCGTGCTGGGGCTGTACCTGTGGGCGCACCATGTGCAACGGCCGGCAGTCGTACTCTCACCCAACTCGGCCATTCAGTCGCAGTGGGCCCGACGAGTGGACCTGTTCACTCCCGACAGCACGTCCCGTGAAATCGTCAGTACATCGGCTCGCAGCCCGGCCCTGCTCACGTCGTTAACCTACCAGAGCATTTCCCTGCCCGCCGGCGCCTCGGCTTCCGGCGATCTGGCAGCCACGTCTTTATGGGTGGAGCGCCTGCTGGAAACAGGACACGCGGAATCCGAAGCAGCGGCCAACGCCTGGATCAGCGATCTGCGGCATCGCAGTCCTGACTATTTTCGTGAACGACTGGCATCGTGGCGACGACAGGTCCGCCGGCAGTCCGCTGCGGAGGGCAACACGCACGACTTTCTGCACCAGACCGCACAGGACACCATGACGCGTCTGGCTGACGCTGATGCAGGACTGCTCATTCTTGACGAGTGCCATCACCTGATGGGCCACTGGGGCCACGCTGTCGAGGCACTGGCCTCCACGCTGAACGATCCGATCATACTGGGCCTGACCGCCACGCCGCCCGGCGAAGGACATCGCCGCCAGGACGTGCAGCGTTACCGCCACCTGCTGGGTGACATCGACTATGAAGTGCCAGTGCCGGCCGTCGTACGTGACGGCTATCTGGCGCCCTATCAGGATCTGGCCTGGTTTGTACGGCCCACAGCCAAAGAACGGGCGTTTGTGGCCGATGCGGATCGGCACTTCCGCGCACTGCTGCACGAACTGTGTGAGCCGCGTACAACGAAGGGGACGGAGGCCAGCGTCCTGCCACTGCCAGAGTGGGTGGCAGATGTGCTGCAGCACCGGCGACTGCCCACCCGACGGGTCGACACATGGAAACAGTATTATCAGGCGGACACCGATTTTGCAGACGCTGGCCGCGCGCTGCTGCACGGATTGCAGCGGCCATTGCCGGCCGGTGTCCCGCGACTCCACTCGTTTCTGCATCGATGGCGACGCCATCAGGACGTTGCCGATCTGCCGCTGGACACGCTGACCGTAGTACTGGATCGCTACATCCGTCACGGTCTGCGGCGCAGTCCGGCGGCTGCCGATCAGGCTCTGTGCGAACAGGCGATCGACCGAATGCGGATACTGGGCGTACAAATCACCGAAGTGGGGCATCAGCGATGCGCCTCGCCCATTAGCCGGATTCTGGGCTACACGCAAAGCAAAGTCGATGCGCTGATACCCATTCTGGAATGCGAACTGGAGCAGCTTGACGAACACCTCCGCGCCGTCGTCATCAGCGATTTCGAAAAATCGTCAGCCGTCACAGCGGACGTGGATCATGTCCTGGACGAAGACGCGGGAGGTGCGGTGTCCGCATTCCGTCAACTCATTGAACATCCGGTCACCAACACGCTGGACCCCATTCTGATGACAGGCTCGACGATCCTCGTCGACTACGATCTATCGACGCTGTTTGACGTCGCGTGCCGTCACTGGCTGGCCGAACACAACTTCGAGGTCGAACTGACCCTGCACGAAGAGGGCTCGTTTTTTGTGGTCTCAGGAACGGGTCGGGACTGGTGTCCGCGTGTTTATATTCAAATGGTCACGCATCTGTTTCAGGAAGGTATTACCCGTTGCCTGATCGGCACACGCGGGCTGCTGGGCGAAGGCTGGGATGCCAGTCGCATCAACGTGCTCATTGACCTGACGACCGTCACGACATCCATGACGGTCAATCAGCTGCGGGGGCGGTCCATTCGCCTGGACCCGCTGCAACCGGATAAAGTGGCCAACAACTGGGACATCATCTGCATGGCGCCCGAGTTTGCCGGTGGACTGGATGACTACCACCGGCTGTGCCGCAAACACGATCGGATTTATGGTGTCACGGACGATGGAGCCATTGAAAAAGGCATCGGGCATGTGCACGCCGCGCTGACTGACATGCGCACGGGCGATCAGGAGCACGACTTTCAGCTGCTCAATCACGACATGCTGTCGCGCGCTGCGCGGCGGGACACGGCACGGGAACTGTGGAAAATCGGCGAGGGGCACATCGGACAGGCTGTGCGGTCCGTCGAATTTCGGCTCTGGCAGGCCGAGTTTCCGGAAGTCGCCCGATCTTCCGTGGAGGGAGTCCGCATGCAGTGGACCGAGGAGACACTGCCGCTGGCGATTGGCCGGGCGCTGCTGGAGGCCCTGTGCGGTGCAGAACTGCTGAACAACCGCGCCACTCTCCGACATACAGTGCGAGACGGCGGATATCTGAGTCTGTTTCCGGAAAACTGCGATGCGGACGACGCAGTGGTGATTGCAGACTGCCTGTCACAGTTGCTTTCACCCTTCGAGAAGGCCCGGTATATCATCCCACTGACTGTCGGCACACCGGCCCCCACGCGATCATCGCGCTGGCTGCCCAAACGCCTTGGGCGTCTGCTGCAGTCAATGGAACCGGCCACCATCTGCTGGTTTCAGCTGCCCGCGCCTCTGGCAGGAACACGTGAACTGGCGGAGCTGTTTCAGGCCAGCTGGAATGACCATGTTTCGGCCGGTGAAGTCGTGTTCTGCCTCAAGGGCGAAGGCCGCGATGTCCTGGCCGACATCGTGCAGGCGGGTCGACTGCCGCATACTCCGCCGCGCGTCCGCGACTGCTTTCTGTAGGAACCATTCATGCTGTCTGAGAAAATTGATTCCGTCCTCCACCAGTTTGAGATCGGCGAAATGTCGGTTGCCGGTTCTCATGTCCAGAGCACGTACGCCGCCGCTCGCCCGTTCCCGACGACCGCGGCGCCTGTCAGCTCCCGCGTATTTCTCACGGCCTCCTTAACCAAACCCGTGGTCGCCTGCGGACTGCTGAAACTGGCGAACGAAGGCTGGCTCTCGATCAATGAACGCATCGGACGTTTCCTGCCGACATTCCATCGCTCCGCCTATCGGCGCATCACACTTCGTCACCTCCTGACTCACACATCCGGCTTTCCCGAAATGGTGTTGGAGAATCTGGAGCTGCGTGCAGCGCACGCCGGACTCGAAGACTTCACCAAAGCGGCCGCCGAAACACCGCTGGATTACAGAACCGGCACCAGCTGTCGCTATTCCAGCATCGGCTTTCTGCTGCTGGGCGACATCATCAGCGCAGTGACGGGACAGTCCTGTCAAACGTACCTGCAGGAGGCCCTGTTCGGCCCTCTGCAGCTGCAACAAACGTGGCTCGGCCTGCCGGCCGATGCAGCCGAGCAGACATTCCGCAGCGTGGCCGGCTGCCGATTACCCCCCTGGCAAACGGCAGACACCGACTGGAACTGGAACAGTCGGTACTGGCAGACTCTGGGCGCGCCCTGGGGAGGCCTGCTTTCAACCGCTGACGATCTGGCTGTCTTTTGCCGGATGATCCTGAATGAAGGCACACACGAGGGGCGGCAAATCCTGCCCGCCGCCGTCCTGCGCGAGACGTTTCGCAATCAAATCGCTCCGATGGTCACGTCAGAATTCACCGGGCCAACACGCGGCTGGGGACTGGGCTGGCGTCAGCAGTGGCCACTGCACCACGCGTCATTCGGAGACTTCATCACAGCAGACGCCATGGGCCACTGGGGAGCCACCGGCACGCTGATGTGGATTGATCCCACTCTGGGGCGATTCGGTGTGCTGCTGTCCAACACGCCGTTTGAAAAAAGTCACACCGCCATCCAGCGAATTTCCAACCTTCTGGCAACCGCCTGAGCCGGGGAACGAACAAGCCCCGCATCACAGGATGCGGGGCTTGCTGGATTTTTTCGCCGTTTTGGGGAGTTCAGTTAGCCTCCACAGGCAGAGCAGCCGGGAGCCAGCGAAGAACCGCAAACGGTTTCCGGAACCAGATAAGTTCTCACGTAGGGCACCTGTCGTGTCACCTGCTTCGCCACCATTCGCGTGCAGGTCTGTTCCACCTGCTCCGGCACCACACGACACACTTTCTGCGTGGTTGTGTAGGGAACCTGCTTCTGTACGCAATATGGCACACGTCGTGTTCGCTGCTCAGTGACAGTGCGGCAGACGTTGTACGGAATCTTCCGCGTCTGCGTTTCGGTCACAATGCGGCAGGTGCGATAAGGAATCTGCTGGGTGCGGGTCTCATTGACAATGCGGCACGTGCGATAAGGAATGCGCTGCACCATTTCTTTGGGCACCATACGAGTGACCGTGTATGGAATCTTGCGAACCACAGTTTCCGGCACCATTCGTGTCACCTGCACAGGGCAGTTTTGCCGCACGACCTGTGGCACCTGAACAGTGTAAGGAATCTGCTGCTGCACGACGCGGGGACACCAGACGCGCCGGCAGATAGTGCGTGGCGGCGCCTGAGTTCGACACAGACTTGGCCCGCAGGGACCACAGACCACACGAGGGATGACGGGGCCGGGAATCACCTGCCGCTGTTTCACCCACTGACCGGTCATCCGCCTGACGCAGCGGTATCGTGTCTCGGGACGCATGACGGTGTAGCACCGCACGCGGTTGACCGTCTCGGTGACCGGTCGCATCACGGTCTGCCGACATTCCCGTTCCAGAGTTTCGGTCACCGGCTGCATCACCGTGTATTTGCATTCGCGAACGTGATCGTCCCAAACCTGACGCTGCACGGTGTAGTTGCAGTTGCGATACTGCGTCTCCCAGACCTGTCGCTGGATGGGAATCGTCTCCTCCCGAACGGCCGTCTCCATGACCTGACGACAGACCGTGTACGGCTCTTCCCGGTAAGCCGTTTCCGTCACCGTCCGATAGCAGGTCTGTTCAACGTCCTCCGATACCGTGCGATACACGGTTCGCATCGTGGTGTACTGCTCGGGTTCATAGACCGTATCGCAGACGGTGCGATAGCAGGTCTGTGTGGCCACTTTGCAGGTGGTGTAACAGCACCCGGGGTCGCACGCCTCGGTGGGGCAGCAGGCGTAGGAAGGCACGCCACACAAACCGCCCAATGCGGTGGACGGACCTGTCAACGCGGCAAACGTCAGAGCGACGGCCGCAGAAAGTCTGGAAACTGACATGAGTTTCTCTCCGAATGGTGAGTGATCCGCACGTCCGTTTGCAGATGTTTGCCAAAGCACAACCAGAATAAAGCGTGTGTCAGCCACACGCCGTCACAGAACCAGCCCGCGCCCTGAAAATCCTGATCAAGGCTCACTGACGGTCCGGTTCCGCAGGAAACGTAAACCACAGAAGACAGGCAAGCTGGCGAATCGAATCCATTTCGACACAATGATCTGTGACGAAAGGCAACACGCGTGCACGATCCGCTTCTAATGAGCCCGCCGCAACACCGTCGCCATAGTTCGGTGACTCACCAAACCTGTAAAGATGACAATCTGCAGATTGCAATTTTGTCGTCCGCGCAATCCACGCGGTCAGAAGATCAGGGTAAACCCGGCACACCCCGACGGCAGCCCCGCAGACTCTGCCGAAGCTCCTGCCCAACAAACGCGTTAAGACGTTTTGTGGAGGTTTGGCATCCCCGTTGCTACCATGGCATACCAGCCTGAGCAAGCGGCTGGCTTAATGATGAACCAGAAGAATCAGCATCAGGTGAGAGAATAGATGACACTCGGTCGGAATGACTTGTTGATGTTCGCCGGATGGGACATTCCAGCACTGGAACTGCCGGTGGACAGCTGGTGGTTTTTTACGATTGTTCTTGTTCTGTTGGTACTCTTTATCTGGGCGGTTACCCGGCTCACTACGGCTACGACCGAAGATATTGATCCTGCCGAAATCGATCGGCAGATGTTGACCGCGGTCAGTGAATTGCGGAGCCGGGGTGAGTTGACGAACGAAGAATTCCGATCGATCAAAGGTCGCCTGGTGGAACGCCTTGTGACAGACACAGAGGAGGAGGATTCCCCCAGGGAGGAGGATTCCAATCCCCCTGAACCTGAGGAGACCGAAGCAGTCGAAGGAATTTCTGAGGCAGTCAAACCGACCGCCACCCCACCAGAAGAGTCTTCGACTGAGTCTGAATCCGAAAACCCGAAGAACGAATCTGACAACCAGCAGCCGCCGGCCTAGACGCGTTCACTGATATCACGATCCCATCAAACCGCTGCCCGATCAATCGGCAGCATCGTCGTACAACGGTTGGCAGGGACGCCGACAATCGTGGAGCCCTGAATAACCGATCACAGGAACACTGCCGTTAGCAGACCTCAACCTCCCGAGGTCAGGAGCAACATCAGCAGCCCTGTCGATGATGATCAAAGGAACAGAGATGCCATCTGGTAAGGATTTTGGTGCCAACAAAAAGGCTTCCCAGGGAAAACGAAACGCGAACTGCTCATTCTGTCGCAAGAACTACCGGGAGGTGGGGCCTCTGGTCGAAGGACCGGAAGATGTTTACATCTGCGGCGAATGCATTGAACTGTGCCAGTCTATACTGGATCAGGAAAAGCGACGTCGCGGTACTTCGGGCAACCTGTTCAGCAAAGTCCCTTCACCACGTGAACTGGTGACCGCGCTGGATGAATACGTCATCGGACAGGACAAAGCCAAACGACTGTTGTCCGTCGCCGTTCACAACCACTACAAGCGTCTGATGCATCAGCATGAAGGCGACGACGAAGTGGAAATCGAGAAGTCCAACATTCTGCTGGTTGGCCCAACCGGTTGCGGTAAGACTCTGCTGGCCAAGACGCTGGCTCGCGTGCTGCAGGTGCCGTTTGCGATTGGCGATGCCACCACACTGACGGAAGCCGGTTACGTTGGCGAGGACGTGGAGAACCTGCTCCTCAAACTTCTGCACGCGGCTGACTTTGACATTGAAGCCGCTCAGCGAGGCATCATCTTTATCGACGAGATCGATAAGATCGGCAAGACGAGCCAGAACGTCTCCATCACTCGCGATGTCTCCGGTGAAGGCGTTCAGCAGGCACTGCTGAAAATGCTGGAAGGCACAGTGGCCAACGTGCCCCCACAGGGCGGCCGCAAGCACCCTGAGCAGCAGTACATCCAGATCGACACCACCAACATCCTGTTCGTCTGCGGCGGCACGTTTGTCGGTCTGGAAGACATCATCGCCGGCCGACTGGGACGCAAGGTCATCGGCTTTGGCCAGAATCCCTCGACGGACGAAGACGAAGTTCGCAGCGAACTGCTCGACCAGGCCGACGTTGACGACATCATGGAATTCGGCCTGATTCCCGAACTGCTGGGACGCCTGCCCGTCATGACCACGCTGAGCCCGCTTACCGAGGATGCCCTCGTTCAGGTGCTCACCGAACCCAAGAATGCTCTGGTGCGTCAGTACAAGAAGCTGTTCGAAATGGAAGAGTGCGAGCTGGAGTTCAGCGAAGGGGCCCTGTACGAGATCGCTCGTCGCGCCCGCATCCGTGACACGGGTGCTCGCGGTCTTCGCAGCATCGTCGAAAAAGCCATGTTTGACATTATGTATCAACTGCCCGAGCAGGAACGTGGCCAGACTTTCCGCATTACCGAAGAAATGGTCCGCGGTGAGCAGTCCATGCTTCCGGGAGACTCCGCCGCTGCCTGACCGATGGCTTTGGCTGACAGGTTGATCATTTCGAACGGCCCGTGATGAATTTGCATCACGGGCCGTTTTTCTATGATGTGTGCGATTTGCAATGCTCCCGACCAACACGCCATGACCGTCCCTGATTCCCCCGAACGCGCATTCGCCACCGAGACCGTTCAGCGGCTGCGCGAAGCCGGCTATGAGGCCCTGTGGGCGGGCGGATGCGTGCGCGATGAACTGCTTGGCAAAACGCCCAAAGACTACGACGTGGCAACCACCGCCACGCCCGAGCAGGTCATCGAACTGTTCGGTCAGCGCAGAACGGTGGCTGTTGGCGCCAACTTCGGCGTGGTGATGGTGCTGGGACCAAATCGCCGCTGTGGCCAGATCGAAGTGGCCACGTTTCGTTCCGATGGCGAATACCTGGACGGCCGGCGACCATCCAGCGTGGTCTATTGTTCAGCCGAGGAAGATGCACGTCGTCGCGACTTCACCATCAATGGCATGTTCTATGACCCGGTGGGCGATGAGGTGATTGACTACGTGGGCGGCCGGGCGGATCTGGCGATCGGCGTCATTCGCGCAATCGGCGACCCGCGGCAGCGATTTCAGGAAGACAAGCTGCGAATCCTTCGCGCCGTGCGGTTTGCCGCCACTTACGAGTTTGAACTGGAAGAACAGACAGCCGCAGCCGTTTCCCAACTGGCCCCACAACTCTCCGTCGTTAGTGCCGAACGCATTGCCCAGGAACTCAGACGCATGCTGGCTCATCCGACGCGCGATACGTCGGTGCGCTGGATGCGAGAACTGGGCTTAATCAGTGAGATTCCAGGCTGCGCAGCGGACGACTGGAATGCCGCCTCATCGCTTCTGCCAAAGTGCCTGAAACTGCTGAAGCTGCCGCGATTTGAAGCGGCCCTGGCGTGCCTGATGGTCCCGAGTCTGGACTGGGCCGGTGTCCCGCCCAAAGGCCTGTCCGCGCGCTGCAGAAAGCTGAAACTCTCAAATGAGGAGGGTGGTGCCATCGCATGGCTGGTCGCCAGCATGCCGGAAGCCGTCAAAGCGGCCGAACTGCCCCTGCATCGCCTGAAGCGACTGCTTTTCGACACACGCGCGGAACTGCTGATCGACCTGGTTCAGGCCGCGCAACACGGTGCGGCAGCCGAGTTTCTGGCAGAGTACCTGCACGGCCACGGCCCCGAACACCTCAATCCTGCCCCCCTCCTGACCGGAAAGGATTTGAAGCAACTGGGACACCAGCCCGGCCCGGACTTCAAGCGGGTGCTCACGGCAGTCCGCAACGAGCAGCTGGACGAGAAAATCGATACGCCGGAGGCCGCTTTGGCACTGGCCGCCCGACTGCTGGCACAATCAACGGGCGGGTGACGGCTGCCCTTTGCCCCTCACTCTATCGCGCGGTGCGTTCGATGGCAGATGATCAACGCAGGACGATCGATGGCAAACGGTGACGGAACTCTGGCAGCTCGGTTCAATCCGCTTCGAGATCCATGTGTTCTGCCTGCGGAATCTCTTTGCGAATGTTCTTTTCAATCTTGTCGATTTCGTCGGCGAGCAGGTCAACGATCTCATCCGCAAAGCGAATGGCGAACGCTTCAAACTGCTCATAGTTTTCAATGCGATCGTATTCGTCCCGCAGTTCATGTCGCTTCTGCAGTGCCAGAGCCGAACCATCAAAGTGAATATCGGCCTTAATGCGATACGTCGACGTGTCCAGAATTCGCGTTCGTAAATCCACGACTTCTTCCACGGCGGGATTCTGGTTCAGGATGGTAAGCAGCTGCTGGCGGATGTGCGGCGGTACGCTCTCTCCAATCAGAATGCTGCGGTTGCGGTGAATCAGCCAGAAGGCGATCGCCCCCAGCAGCACACCAATCAGAATGGACCCCACGGCATCCCACCAGTACTGCCCGGTTATCTGCGTTAAAAAGATGGCTGCCAGAGCGATCAGCACCCCCAGGCACGCGGCGGAGTCTTCCAGAATGACGGCCACCACAGCCGGGTCCGCCTCTTTGCGCAGGAACGGCAGCAGCGGTTGACCATGGGCCGCCGCTTTGGCGGAGCGGACAGCCAGATACAGCACATAAAACTCAATCAGAAATGAAATGATCAGCACGCTGACTGCCCAGCCGTAATGATTCATCGCGGCTTCCGGCTTGTGCAACAGCGAATGAATCCCGTGATACACGGTCACGCCACAGCCCAGAAAGAAGATCCCGACAGCAGAAATCAGCGCCCAGACATACCGCTCGGCACCGTACCCATACGCAAAGTCATCATTGGCTTCCGTGCTGGAGCGTTTGATGCCGACCAGCAGCAGAATTTGATTGAGAACATCGGCAAACGTGTGCACGGCCTCAGAAAACATGGCTCCCGATCCAGTCGCAAAGAAGGCGACAAACTTGGCGACCATCACCAGTGCATTGCCCACGATCGCCGCGATAACCGCGCCTTTGGATGATTCCGCTGCCATGACTTTGACTCAATTCAGGGGTTCGCTGGAACGGAACCCCGCCTGATGTTCAAACCGGACGTTGTGAGAGTGTATGCTGCTGGCCACGTACCAGACAGATCCGGCAGACCGGTCCGCACTCAATTAAGAAACTGCTCGCTTGAATCCCGACGACAAACTCTGCTACTGCTTTCACGTCACGCAGCGGAAGGTAATCAACTTTATCCGAATTGAACAGCCGCGAGTGCCCAGTCAGCTCAGTGAGTGTGGGGGAGCGGGAACCGGATGCGGCTGGTGCGTGCCGTTTTTGCGCAAGCTTTTTGACGCAGAGCAGGGCGGACAGTCGGCCGACATCGAACTGTCACCGGAAGAGTACGCAGCCGCACGACAGGGCTATATTGCGGCGGGAAAAGTCCGCAAAGAAGAGCCCAGCGACGACGCCAGCTGACGACACAGCTGAGCAACCCCAGCACGCAGGCCTAGGCGGACCCGTCAGTCGCTCCAGGCGAGTGCGGTTCCGGCGCTGGGGACTTTGAGCCACCCGTTCGCACGCCCGTCACGCTCACTTTTCGTTCTGCGGCTGGACGCTCCGGTTCGCGTTTGAGCACGACGACACTGAGCGGTGGCAACTGCAGCTCGACGCTCTGATCATAGCCATGGCTGCTGTCCGCCGTCGAATCGACGCCGCCTTGATTGCCCACGCCGCTCCCACCGTACCACTCACCATCTGTGTTGATGAGCTCTTTAAAGTAGCCAGCCTGAGGCACGCCAATACGATAGTCGTGACGCGGCGTCGGAGTCAGATTGGCTACCACCACCAGTTGCTCGGACTCATCCTCAGTCTGTCGTACAAATGCCAGCACACAGTTGGTGGTGTCATCACCGACGATCCAGCGGAATCCATCGGACAGGTGATCCGTCAGATACAGCGCCTTCTCAGATTTGTAGAGTCGATTCAGATCGCAGATCAGTCGACGGACCCCTTCATGTGTCTCAAACTCCCGCAGGGCCCAGTCGACTTCGGCGTCGTGATTCCACTCTGTCCACTGGCCAATTTCCGCGCCCATGAACTGCAGTTTTTTGCCCGAATTGGCAAACTGCATGCCGAACAGCAGTCGCAGGTTGGCGAACTTCTGCCATTCGTCACCGGGCATCTGATCGAGCAGCGCCTTCTTGCCGTGCACCACTTCATCGTGAGACAGCGGCAGCATGAAGTTTTCGCTGAATGCATAGACACCGCGAAAAGTCAGATCATTGAGGTGCCACGAGCGGTGGACAGGGTCACGCTGCATGAACCGCAGGGTGTCATTCATCCAGCCCATGTCCCACTTCATTGTGAAACCCAGACCTCCCGTATAAACGGGGCGTGACACACCGGGCCAGGCCGTGGATTCCTCCGCAACCGTCAGAATGCCGGGGAACTCCTGGTGCAGGACCGTGTTGAAGTCGCGCAGGAAATCGATCGCCTCCAGGTTCTCACGACCGCCATACTGGTTGGGCACCCACTGGTCAGAGTCGCGAGAGTAATCCAGATACAGCATCGACGCGACAGCATCCACGCGTAGTCCATCGATGTGAAAAACGTCGCACCAGAAACGCGCACTGCTGAGCAGAAACTCGCTCACTTCTCGGCGACCATAATTAAAGATCAGTGTGTTCCAGTCAGGATGGAAGCCCTTGCGCGGATCCTCATGCTCATACAGATGGGTTCCATCAAAGCAGCCAAGACCGTGGCCGTCTGTCGGAAAGTGACCAGGGACCCAGTCCAGCAGAACACCAATGCCGTTGCGGTGCATGTGGTCCACAAAATACTGAAAATCGTGTGGCGTACCGAAGCGACTGCTGGCAGCAAAATACCCCGTCGTCTGATAGCCCCAAGAACCATCAAACGGATGCTCCGTCACGGGCATCAACTGGATGTGGGTGTAGCCAACTTCCTTCACATAGTCGGCCAGCATCCGCGCGATCTCGCGGTAGTTGTGAAACACGCGTCCATCCGTTGGCCGACGCCATGACCCGGGATGCACTTCGTAGACAGAGACGGGCTGGTCGAGCCAGTTGGTTTTGTCACGCTGGGCGATCCAGCTTTCGTCGTGCCACTCAAAGTCGCGCAGACTCCACACAATGGATGCGGTGTCCGGACGCACTTCCGAGTAGAACGCGAACGGATCAGCCTTCTCGATAATGCGGCCATCTCGCGCTCGGATGGCAAACTTGTAACGTGTGCCAGGATTGACGCCCGCAAAGACACCACTCCAGACTCCGGAGTCGCTGCCCGTCAGCCAGTCCCGACTGTGTGTCCAGCCGTTGCCGTCACTGATGACGGACACTTCCTGAGCGTTCGGAGCCCAAACAGCAAAGCGAACTCCCCCCTCCACCGGATGGGCGCCCATATAGCGGTAAAGCGTGGAGCGATCTGCGGGCTGGTCGAAGGTGTTGGACATGGCTTCCTGATCAGACGCGGAATCAACCGATAGGGCTGGACTGTTCACAATCTACAACCTGCTGAATGGGGCGGACGATTGGTGCGGATTATCACGCTCCGCGACCGGGCTGTCCACAAGGGTTCCCGCTGATGTCAGAACCGAGAATCACCCGATCCCCGTTATTCGCGTCCTACCGACGGCGTCCGCGTCGCAGACGGGTAAACAGATTCGCAAACCCACCAGGCGCTGGGGCAGGGGATGCCTCCACCTGAGATTCAGCAGCCACATTCGGTGCTGGCTGTGACAGCGACTCTGCCCCGGCGGCCAGCTTCATCTGCTCAGCGCCCAGCGACACCACGCCATGCCGCACTGATACGGCCGATTGACGCGACCGAAACACGTGCAGGATCTCACTCTCTTCCCCCTGTCCCGCAATCTCACCGTCGTGAGCAACGATCAGTCTTTCTTCAAACTCCGTCCCGGGCATGAGTTCAGCCTGTGGCCCGGGCTCCGATGCGGGGGGTGCAGCGGGGTTCCGCTGTCCACCTGGCAGGGAATTGACATCCGGCAGGTCGATAGGCAGGGTGAACATTCGACCGCTTGACGGTGAATCCTGGCGCTCATCCAGATTCAACAGGTCCTCGATGGCCTCAATCGACTCTGTGGGGTCGACAGCCGTCGGCTCCATTACACTCAAAGAGGCATCCTGCATGCCGGACAGCGTGGCGACGGCCGCACGACCCTCCTCTGCCCCTGAGACCTTCTCGGACACCACCACTTCCACTGGGATCTCTCCCGCGGGCGCCAGTCCGGAAACAACCGGAGGCCATTGTGGCGCGGCGGCCTCTGTCACACTGACGGGACTGCGATTCACAGGATCCGGAGCCACCGCACGCCCCATTTCACACCACGTGTAGCGATCGAAAACAGGTCTGGCATTGCTGGTGCGGGACGCCACTGCCTGACCCGACGCAGGTCCATCACTGGGCGCCGACCACGTCCCAGCCGGTGTCCATGGCTCATACCGGTCGATCACGGAAAGCCCGGCTTCCGCATCGGCCGGTGAACTGACAGCATGCTGGTCGTCGTGCTCTTCCTCACCGCCCGAGTGCGGCAGGATAAGGTGGTGTTCCAGACGGACGTCTGTCTGCGATTCATCTTCCGAAGCACCAGGCACGTCGTCATCTGATTCCGCTGAGACAGTGGCGGCATCATCCATCGTGGCACTGCCGACATCGACCGTTGAGTCGGTCAATGAGTCGGCCACTCCATCGTCCGACTGTGTGCCTGACCGCCGTGCGACCGGCGCGACGGCCACGCGCCCCGCTTCACCTACAGTGATAGATTGAAAAATGCGGTCGAAGCGATCTGCCTTCGCTGCGTCACCGACGGTCGAAGCAGATTCCTGCTCATCGCTTGTGGCGGCATCAGAGGCCGCCGGTGCTGGTGCGATGTTCGCCGATGCATTGTCGGCTGCAGTCTCCGCCGAGGAATCCCGATCGCCACCAATCTCGACAGCAAATGAGGGTGCCGACGGCACCGCGCTGGCGGCTGGCGCCCCCACCTCAATCACACCGTGCGAGACAACCGCGGTGGTCGTGGACTCGACCGGCGAACCCTCATCGGCAGCTGCGCTAAACTGGGACACATTCCACGCATACGGCAGATGTCTCAGACGTGAAAGACCATCATCGACGGCCGGCACATCGACCACATCCTGCTCCATGCGAAAAGCGGCCATCAGCGATTCATCGGCCAGCAGATCCAGACAGCGCGGCACCCCGTCTGCGGCCGCCACGATCCGCTCCAGGGCGGCAGACTCAAAGATGTTCGCCGTATCGCCCCCAACACGCTGCATCTGGTGATCAAGATAGGCCACCGATTGTGCCGTCGTCAGCGGCTCCAGAAAGCGGTGCGTGCGGATCTTCTGCGAGAAGTCCTGCAGCGGAGAGGTCGCCAGAAACTCTTCCAGACTCAGCGGACCGGCAATCATCACGCGCAGCAAACGCTGTCCGTCTGACTCTTCCTCCATCAGCGCTCGCAGCTCGACAAATAGCTCGGGTGTCGCCAGGTGAGCGTCGTCCAGCAGGACAATGGTGGGGCCCCAGAAGTCGGAGACTTTCTGCATGCGTTCGATCACTTCCCAGCGGGCAGCCTGCGCGGCCGTTCCGCGGGTCTCCGGTGGATCGAATTTTTTCCCCGGTGGAGGCAGCAGCCGGCGATGCAGTGCGTGAAGCAAATCTTCACCGGAACTGACAGTTCCGCCGCGCAGGACCATCACCTGATTTTCCGCACTCATCGCACGCCGGATCGAATCCAGTGTCACCGTTTTCCCGGTACCCGACGGGCCCGTCAGCACGGCCACTCCCAGGTCAGATCGCAGGGCGTGAATCACAGTGGAGGACAGATCTTCATAGTCATCCGACCGGTAGAAATCGTCGGAAGTGAGGACCGCCTGAAACGGTTTTCGATGGAGGCCAAATCGTGTTTCGTACATTCCGTTGTCCGTGGGCCAGGTGCCAGCAACCGGCAGGTCCCGCCGGTGTCATGTGCGGTGTCGCCGACACAGTGTTCAGCGCACACAACGCCGTAAGTCTCATCGAACGTCAATCCACACAATCTTGAACCCATCCCCGGGCGGTCGGATTGCCACGACGGCTGACACAGACGACCACACGGCAATCGGTCGGGCAGCTGCGCAAAACCACGCCCACTGCGCACAGCGGCAGGTTTTGCCGACCAGCAGAAAGACGCGCTAAGCGATCCCGTGCAGGGAGCCACCCGCGGCAAACAGGCGATCGACTCGCCGAGCAACGTCGAGGTCTGCCTCCAGCGGGGGAGCCATATGCGGCTTGATCCGCGCGTCGATCACCAGGCTGCCCCGACACCCCCAGTGCTTGTTTTCGATAAAGCTGCCAATGCCGAAAACATCTGTGGCAGGATTGGACCGCGTGAAGGTCACCCACAGAAAATTGGCCAGTGTCCGCCCGCAAAACGGGCCATCATCGCACAGAATGATCAGTGGGAACTGGTTGATGTCCGCATCGGTTCCAAACGCGTCACAAAACCTTTGCGGAGCCGCGTCGACTTCGTGCGGACCGGCCACCCAGGCAGGAGCCGTCACGCACAGCACACCCGGCAGGCACACGGTGGGGTCCTGAAATCCTTCCGGCAGTCGCAGCAGGGACGGCAGTTCTGTCGCCAGCGTACGTTTGGCTTTTCCGGCGGCGGCAATCACCAGCTTGGACCCTTCGTTCAGTCCGGTCCCC
>JANSXP010000053.1 GCA_024742875.1 Planctomycetaceae bacterium
GCCTCTTTGCCATCTACCAGAGCGACCGGATACTTGGCTTCGGCCGTGTGATTCAGAAACCAGGCGGTTCCCAGAACGCACGCTTTCTTCGCTTCGTGAATCCTGTGCTCGTCATGATGCAACTGGATGTCGTCACAAACGCAGCCACAAAACGTGCAGGTGGCGTTATCAATAATCTGAAGAGTCATCGCAGACCTCCTCGGTCGCGAATTCGCAGCCGAATCCGCGCTGTGCACTTTCAATTCGGTACCTCAGTGGGCAACAGCATGCTGCCGGCAGTTTACCTGGGTAACCCGAACTCCGGTGCTTTCACAAAATCTCCTCATCGACCTGGCAGGCGAGTCGTCGAGACAGACGATCAATCGCTGAAGACAAGCCGCTGGTTGTTGTTTTCTCATCTTGACGGCAGGCTAAGCCTGCGCTGTCGGGGTCTATTGCTGACAATTGTCGTCTGAACCAGACGACGGAACAGTAAACGTTCAGCCAAGCGCCCGGCCATGACTGCTGCCACGAACGCGGCGAGGCATGAATCGGCCTTCCTCCACTTCCGTCCATGCAGGAATCTGCTCCTGGGGATCAGATTCCGTGGAAAAATGGGGGCTTTCAGGGCTGTTGACGTCAGCCGATATTTTCTGATCTGACACGCGGTCTTCCATCTTCAATTTGCACCGTGGTGGCGAGAACAACTGACGGCGTCCCGCCAGCCACCATGAGGTCTGCCATTCTACAACGGAATGACTTCGACTTCCCACCCTTTTGACATCGGCATTCCGGTACCGCCGGTATCACCTCCCATGAGTTTACACGTTGGAGGCCCGTATGGGATGAAAATCATGCCTTCCGGTTCTTTTCCGGCCTCACAGCGAAACTCGGCTTCGCCAAATTCGGTACGCACCAGCGCCATCTGCCCCTCAGCGAGGCCCACAGCCTGCATATCCGCGGCACACATTTTCATCGAATTGGTGAGGTCCTGATACTCCTGTGAGTCTTTGCCCACGTTAATCAGGGTGCCCTGTTTGGACGAACGTGAGGAGTTCAGAATGAATTTCTTGTTGGACATAGGAGCGGGCTGCTCTTCAGCAAATCTGGGGCATTTAAGGTGAGCATCAACATGATGCGAGTTTTTATGTACCGAATGGGCGGCTCTGCCACACTGGCCCGCCGTCAGTCGGCATGACGGGCGAGGCTAGAGTTGCTGCAGGTGGAAATGATGAGGCCCAAGTTTGCCACCATAATTCCCCGCAGAAATGCGTCGCACGCCCGGCATCTGCTGCGCTGTTTCCAGCCCTGTCTTCATAGCTGCGGCCACAGCCGCTTCGCTGAATCCGTCAATCACGATTTCGTAGACGGCCCGCTCTCCGTCCTGAAGCGCCGTGTCGGACTGCGCCGTTAACGAGGGGCACCATTTGTCGTTGGTGCTCGCAGGCAGTTGGGGGTACCGCGAGCCGACTTTCGATCCACTCCGGACAATCCCGGAGGGAAACGGCAGGATGATATCGTCCAGATCGTTGATGGCTTTCACGGCCGCGCGAACAGCCAGCAGAGCTGACGCCTGTGAGTCGCCACAGATCAGCAGGTTGCCTCCGCCAATGCCTTTCTGCGTGGCAAACACATCTTCGCACACAAACTCACCATCCATGACGGGCACTCGCCAGAACCTTCGAGTGTCGAGCTTCTTGGCAATTTGATACCCATCTCCAAAATAGCGAAGCTGTGCGCCTACCTTGATGGTGTCGCCTTCGCCATCCGGCAGGCCGCTGTAACAGGCGGTCGTGGGGCAGGTCAGCACGTTCTGGCCAACGCGGGCAGAAACGGCTTTCTCCAGCGACTTGCGGTTGAAAGCAAAAGCCAGCACAGACACACCAGGCCGGCCATCGGGCGTGACGGCCGGATTCAGCCCTTTTTCAACGCCTGCTTCCGCATCACAGCCGATCACGCTGGAGGCGTTGCCGCAGAATTCTGACGCAGCCACATAAGCCAGTTCAAGGTCATGCGCCGTGATGATCAGCCGGGTGCCGACCATCGGAAAAGCCTCGGCAAACGTGTCATCGATGGTGGGTGTACAGGACATTCTCTGGATCTGGACAAAAGGGAAAAACGTCAGCCGCATGTTTACAAATCGGTACGCCCGCGTCCACACATCAGCCCGAAGTTGGCCGCATTTGCGGGACGGCAATAACCCCAACAACTCAGAGAGCGAATTCGACATCGGGAAATGCAGGATGTGCTGAAACCCGACAGCCCTCAAGTCATTTGCCACAGGCTTACTTGCAAGAATCCGGGGCACAACGGCAAATCAGGCTTACACAGACCGGCAGATTGTCTACAGTCTTCGCGGCCTCAAATTTCGACCCATTGAAACAGGATGGATACTCCATCATGTCATTTCCGAAGCCGTTCTATCGCTGGCGACCTCACCCGTGGCACGGCCTTGAAGTCGGTCCCAACCCCCCGCGACTGATTCACGCGTTTATTGAGATCAGCCCTTTCGACCTGGTGAAATACGAAGTCGACAAGGTGACCGGTTACCTGCGGGTCGACCGGCCACAGCGGACCTCATCACAGCCGCCGGCGCTGTACGGTTTTATTCCGAGAACTTTCTGCGGCGCTCGCGTGGCGTCTATGATGCCTCGGGCCAAACGGGGTGATGGCGACCCGTTGGATATTTGTGTGCTCAGCGAACGGCCGATCACCAAATCAGAAGTCATCGTCAACGTGCGGGTGATCGGCGGTCTGCCAATGCTGGACGATGGCGAGGCCGACGACAAAATCATCGGTGTGCTGGCCACGGACAACATCTGGTCGCACGTCGAAGACCTCGACGAACTCCCTCGGGCGCTCGTGCAGCGACTGATCCACTACTTCACCACGTACAAAGTCATGCCGGGAGAAACGACCCAGCAGATTTCCATCGACGGAATGTACGGGCGGACGCAGGCCGAAAAAGTCATCGAAGCGGCCATCGCCGACTACAACGAAGAATACGGCGGTCAGTAACAGCCAACAACACATGGTGTGGGCCTGTCCGGCGTGGGCGTGGACGAGTGCGACTCGACGGACGGTCCACCGTGAATCGCCCTCCAGTCGTTTGGCGTCCCACATCATTTCTAAATCGATCACCGCTAAATCGATCGCCGCTGAATCGCCCCCGGGTCACCATCCACTGCACTGGCGTGGTGCGCGGAAAGATCGCTTTTCAGGGCGCAGACAGTGGCGTTTGTTGCCAGCGATGCTGCAGGTGAATGTGCTCTTTTTCCACAGGCTTGCCGTTGATTTCTGCGTATGGCGCGACGAAAAAGTTGAGCGGATCACCGGCCTGTTTCGGGACCAGTTTGATGTCACGTCCCGTCGTCATCGTCACACGATGAGGGCTGAGATTGCCAAAATAGTAGTCGCTCAGTTCGGGGTGTTTGTCGGCCTCGGAAATATCCACAGGCACCCACGTGCCGTCTTCGTCCTGAAACCACGCCCAGCAGTGATAGCCAGTCAGGTCGCCTGATTTGCCCTCGCTGGGAATCGAAAAACCAATTTCGAATCGCGCGGGGATGCCCCGAGACCGCATCATCGAAATGAACAGGCTGTGAAAGTCGGTGCAGTTGCCAAAGCGACTGTCGCAGACCCACGCGGTGTCACCGCGCCCCCAGCCGGGCTGATCTTTGCGATAGTCGACGTGATTCAGCACGACGGCATAAATCTGACGCGCCTGCTCGCGGCGACTGGCTGTCACCGGCACGCTCGCCAGCAGCCCCACGTGCTTGCCGGCCACCGGCACCAGCCGACTCGGCTGCAGCCAGATGGCGGGATCCACGTCGGACACCTGAGCGTTGTCCGCTGGCTGATCGCTCCGGACTTCACGCCGCTTGACCGTAAATGAAAACCCGTGCGTCGACAGCGAGTCGATCGTGGTCAACTCCCGATAGGCAATGCGGTTGCCGTAACGCCCCTCCACCGCCACCGACCATTCCGATCCGATCTGCAGTTCCACCTGCTGATCGGCCGTATTCTGCGGCACAGGGCACCAGACACGCAGCTTCTCCCCCGCCGGCAAATCGGAAATCTCAAACCGGTAATCGATCCGCACCGCACGGTCCGGTTCGCTGGCTGCTAAAGGTGGCCCGATCCACAGAGCCGTCCACAGAGAAAAAAAGAGGGCGAAAGCACGCATGTTCGTTCGTCCAGACGAAAATCGGGCACAGAAAAATCACTGCTGAAGACGCAGTGCTCGTCACAGCACGGACACGCCATCTGCCGACAATTGTCACAATCCGAAAATCCGCGCCAAGAGTCGGGCTAAGGTGTCGTCTACGACGCCCCTTATGTTCGTGCTGTTTTCGTAAAAAAACGGTGAACGAACGAAAATCGCTTCAAAAAAGTCCGAAACACAGCATTTCACCAGTGTTTTCACGGCAAAAAGAGGCCCCGAAAGATCAGAGAATGCGATAGATTTCGGACTGGCAGACGTCTTGTCTGCTAACTCGACCGGAACCAGCCTTCGATGATCCTCCGCCTTCCCAACCCGTCTCTGATGGCCATACTCACCCTGGTGGTGAGTGTGGGGGGACAGGCTCCGGCAATGGGACAGGTCGAATCAGCCGTGGCTCGGGACAGCCAGGAGGCAACTGAAGCTGCCCAGTTGATTCAGCAACTGGCCGCGTCGGAATACTCAAAACGCATCGCAGCGCAAAAACGACTGGGGCAGCTGGGCGAGGCGGCCATTGCTCCTGTCAAAGCAGCTCTGGAAACGTCCAGCGGCGAGCAGCGAATACGATTGAAATCCGTCCTCCGGCAGCTGGAAGCAGCATCATTCGATGGTCGGCTTGCCGCTCTGCAGAAGTCTCAATCACCGAGCGACGCTGTCAAACTTCCCGAGTGGGCACGATTTGAAGCGCTGTTCGGATCGTCGCGCCAGTCTGTCAAACTTTATGAGCGACTGATCATTGCCGAGACGGAGCTGTTCCGAATTGCTGATCGTTCTGTGCCATCACTGCGAACCACGCTGCAGATTCGCGCAGAAGAGCTCGTGGATGACAAACAGAAAAAGAGACTCTCGGTTGACTCTGTGGCGGCCATCCTGTTTCTGGCCAGCAACAACGAAATCATCCTCCGCAGCAACACGTCCACCAACGTGACGGACTGCATCCACGGCGATTTTGAAAAAGCGCTGAACGGCAAAGATGGGGACTCCCTGCTCAAGCTGGTCGGCCAGTGGATCCTGCGAAAGCCCATCAGTGTGTCTCGCCCCCTGAAGTTCGCCCGGCAGTACCGCATGCCTGAGGGACTGCAGCTGGCCCGACGCACTTTGCGTGGGCCGGTCCGCAAAGGAGAAGGCGCCGAGGCCATGATGCTCATCAAAGAGCAGGGGACCAGGGATGACATCGAAGTGCTGGAATCGCTGTTTGATCCGCGCCATCCGGAATACAACAAAACGGGCGGTGAAGGCGTGGTCTTCCGTGGACGACGCCTGAATGATCAGTACGTGTGTCTAAACGCAGACCTGGCCCTGTCGCTGGCGATTGCCATGCGTGGTGGCCATCCGTTTGATTTTGGCTTCCGGGCAGATCGCCGCAACGCCCCGCCGGCACAGTTTGCCTTCACGGAAGCCAGCGCGGGATTCATCAGCAATGCTGAACGAGCCGCCGCCCTGGCGGCCTACCGTAAAGCTTACAATCGCTGAACGCAGCTGCCTGCCATCGAGTCTGTGCTGTGGTCGGCACGGACGGCTCTGCCCAGTCCCGTCCGCCCCCGGCGGCTGACCGGCCTGGCAATTCTTCGCCTCTGAGATAGGCTAAGTACCTCGGCCACAGGTCGTATCCCCATTCATGGCAACATCGCTTTAGGAGCCCCCCATCGCTACCGGACTGCTCAGACGCGAACACTCCACACTGCTTGTCGTGGACGTCCAGGAAAAACTGGTGCCCACCATTGCCAACGCGGCCGATATCGTCTCCAGCATGAACTTTCTGCAGCAGTCGGCCGGGATTCTGGGGGTCCCCACTGTCATTTCTGAGCAATATCCGCAGGGGCTGGGGTCCACCGTGCCTCAGGTGCGATCGTGCAGCGAGAATGCCGTCGTCTTTGAGAAAGTCCGCTTCAGTGCCGCACTGGAGTTTCAACAGCACGTGGAACTGGAGCGGCACCAGGTGGTCATCGTCGGCATCGAAACACACGTGTGCGTGCTGCAGACGGCGTTCGAACTCAAAGCGGCCGGATACGAAGTCTTCGTGGTCCAGGACGCCGTGAGCAGTCGACATCCTGCAGACGCCCGTGGGGCACTGCAGCGGCTGCGGCAGCACGGCATCTCCACGCCGGTTTCCGAAAGTGTGACGTTCGAATGGTGCGAGCGGGCCGGTACCGACCTGTTTCGTCAGATCAGCAAACTGGTCCGGGGATTCAGTGAAGCACGGCGGGGCAGCGAATCGTAAACGGCCATGAGATTCCCCTAGCGGACGACTCGCCCTGAGGTGGCCCCCCCCATTAGTGCCTCCACTTCCGCACGAGAACTGAAGTTGAAGTCCCCGGATACAGAATGCGCAAGGCACGAAGCCGCAGCAGCAAACCGGACCGCCGCGGCCGGTTCGCTCAGGGAAGAGTCGTGCAGCGCCAACAGCAGTCCAGCCGCAAACGCATCGCCGCCCCCCACGCGGTCCACAATGTTAACAATCTCATAGGGCTGATATCGATCGTCCACCACCGGAGCGAAGTGAGGGGTATCTGACTTCACGTCAAACAGCATCGCCCCCCAGCTGTTGTGTGAGGCCGAATGACTTTCTCTCAGCGTCGTGGCAACCTGTTTCAGGTTGGGAAACCGCTCGGCCACCTGACGGGCCACATCGGGATAGGCGGCCACATCGACCTGACCGGACTCCACATTGCTGGAACCGGCGTGAATACTCAGGACGTCTCCGCAGTCCGCTTCGTTGGCAATCAGGACGTCCACAAACGGCAGGATCCGGGACATCGTCTCGGCGGCCAGCTGTTTTTTGGGTACGTCCGCGCGCCAGTTCCACAGCTTTGCGCGAAAGTTCAGATCGCAGGAAACCTGCAGGCCCAGTTTCCGGGCGGTCTGGCAGGCCACCAGCGTCGCCTCTGCGGCAGACTCAGACAGCGCGGGCGTGATGCCCGTCACATGCAGCGCCGATTGCCCACCGAGAATCTCCTGCCAGTTGTAGGCGTCAGCCGCTGTAAGGCTGATCGAGGAGCCGCTGCGATCATAAATCACGCGACCGGGGCGCTGATTGGCACCGGTTTCCACAAAGTAGATGCCCAGTCGGCCTGGCTCCCGGCGAACGCTGGCGGTATCCACACCAAGGCCCCGCAAAGTGGTCAGGCAACTGTCCGCCAGCGGGTTATCGGGCAGTGCTGTGACGAACCGCGAGGTCGCTCCCAGCATTGACAGTGATGCGGCCACATTGGCTTCGGCGCCCGCAAACGTCACCTGCAGCTCACCGGGAAGGACCTGAGACAGACGCAGATGACCACGGGGCGCCATCCGCATCATCACTTCACCGAACGTCACAAATCCCATCTGTCGATTCCTCTCGCCTCACGGTTTCAGGCGAGTCTCGCAGGAACCACGGAAGATTCCAAGGGTCCCCCGGGCTCCCCACGTCCTGATGTCAGCGTGTTAGTCGCCCGACATTTTCCCGAACAGCCATTTGCCAACACCCACGATGCCCAGCAGGGCAAAGATGGCCAGCTTCACCAGACTGCGAACACCGCGTCCGGAAACTCGGCCACTGCCACTGCTGCTGCTTGAGTCGTTGTTGTACTGTGCCAAAGTGGGAGTCGTGAATGCTGTTTCGCTCACGGAAACAGCGGCGGTGGGAGCCGCGAGGGCAGACGGGGCTGTGGCGACTGCCCCGACCATCAGCATCAGACAGAACAACGGCAGACAGATGAGAGCTTTGATCATAACTCGTCCTTTCTACGTCATTTGAACGTTTTAGAATTCGCCTCGGAAGATATTCTGTGGGGTGAGGCGACGCAAATCACTACGTAAGTGGCAACGCGAATCTGCCATTCCCCGAAGGCCGCCCCCGGAATCGCACTCCAGATCTGCCGGCATGTTGCGAATTGGCAACATGCCCAGCGGCACCTGGAAATTCGTCGGAAAAACGGCAGCCGTAGTGTTGAGTTTCCGCATCAACGCGAAGCAGGGCTGCAAATCCCAGGCGCAGTTGGCCCCACAAGAAACCGGGCAGAAACCCCATCAACGGCATGTGGGTATTTTTACTCATTTGAGCGACGCGATGTGGGCCATGTTTGCTCACCAATTCACCACTCCCTGATTCGCACCAAGTCGATTCCATGCCAAACCTCCATCCAGCTCGTCAGCCCATTGTCACTTTGGAGTCCATGTACCTCATGTCTGGGTCGGCCGTCGATGTCGACACAGGTGCCGATGAAGTGGACCCAGCCGTTGGACCATTGCCGGGGCTCGACTTCCCCGGCGAACTGATCGTCGATCCTCCGCCCTCCGGCGAACCGCAACTGTCGTTCCTCGCGGATCAGCCGTCTCTGCCGCTGCCGATCGTCGAAACCGAAGTGCAGATCACTGGTCGTAATCTGGACGCAATGGCGGGCGTAAATGTCTTTGCACAGCAGGTGGGTGCAGACGGTGAGCGTGTGGCTGATGCTGAGCTGGTCATTTTGAATGACGGCCGTATTGGTGTCGCGGGGACGGCAGAGTCTGGTGTGGCCAGTCAGGTGGGACTGAATCCCCGCACGATGGTCGCCGAACAGATCGTCATGACGTTTGACGGTGAGGTCACGGGTGGCGAATTTCAATTCACCAACCTGTTCAGAAATGAGGGAGACCGACGAGGCGGCACGGGCCATGAGCAGGGGCAATGGGAAGCACTGCGCAACGGCGAGGTTGTCGCGACCGGAAAATTTGTGGCTGACGGCAGTCATACGGGCACCGTTGAGATTGAACTGCCGGACGGAGTGCGAGCCGACACACTGACGTTCACGCCCACCGAGTATTCCGGCGGCCAGAATGGTTCGACGCAGGACAGTTCTGACTTCTTCCTGAAGTCCGTGCATGTCAAAGTGCTGGAACCATCGGAAGCTGCCTTTGAGCTGACAGATCTTGCCGATCAGGTCACCTTCGTCGAAAACGCGGACGCTGTTCTTTTGGGGGCTGCAGTGGCCGACGCGCCCGCCGGTTCGCTGAACGGAGCCACACTTAGCCTGGCCCGTATCGACGGCGGCAGCGCGGACGACGTGTTCACGGCGGCTGGTGTGGATCTGGCACCCGGCGGTGTGCTGCTGGCTGACGATGTGTCCATTGGCCGCGTGGTGTCCCATGCGGATGGGCAGTTGATGCTGGTCTTTAACGAGAACGCCGATTCGGCAGGCGTGAATTCGGTTCTGGGGCAGATCGCCTACAGCAGCACAGCCGACTATCTCAGCGGAGAAGTCCGGCTGCAGTGGACGCTGACGACTGCCGGTGGCACGGCCTCGACCGACGTCTCAACCGTCCGCCTGATTGACTCTGATCGCATTTACGTCACGACAGCGAATCGAGAAGTGGACGGAGACACCTCCAGCATTGCCGCACTGATTGCCAACTCAGGAGGGACGGGTATCTCACTGGAAGAAGCCATCATCGCGGCCAACAACACCGAAAACACGGACGGCGCGGATGAGATCTTCTTCAACATCGCAGGCGACGGCGTGCATATCATCGCCGGGGCCGGTCAGCCGGACATCACGGACGCCGTCACGATCGACGCGGCAACAGAATCTGACTTCGTCGACCGTCCGCTGATCGTGATGGATGGCAATGATGCTGCGGGCAACGGCTTCACGATTACTTCAACCGCTGACGGCACAGAGATTCGCGGCTTCAACATCCGTGACTTTGCCGGCAACGGCATCGAGATTCAGGCCGGCGCTGAAGACAACACAATTGCCAGCAACTGGATTGGCCGTCTGGCGGCCGACGGCAGTGACGCGGGTGTCGAAGAGCAGAATGGCGGCGCCGGCATCCTGGTCAGAGGCGGGCACAACTACATCGGCGGCATGTCTGATTCAGAAGCGAATGTCATCTCCGGCAATGGAAAACAGGGCATTCGTGTCTCCGGGGAAGACGCTGATGTCAACGTCATCCACGGCAACCTGATCGGCACGGACCTGGACGGTGTGCTGGACATCGGCAACCGCTGGGCCGGCATTCGTGTCGATGGCGGCGCCGACGATGCTGTCATCGGTGGAACGCAGACCGGGGCTGGCAATATTCTGTCCGGAAACGGCACCTATGGTGTGCGGATTACGGGAGTCGGCACACTTGACGCCACAATTCAGGGAAATCTGATTGGCACCGATCACACGGGAGAACTGGCGATTGGCAATGACATCAACGGAGTGCTGGTCGACCGCGGCGCCAGTGGCACCACGATCGGTGGCTCCGAGGATGGCGCGGGCAACGTGATCTCGGCCAATGCTCGACAGGGGGTCCGCGTTTCGGGAGACGGCACGGACCTTACGGTGATCCAGGGAAATGTGATTGGCACCAATGCCGATGGAACGATCGAACTGGGCAACGGCGCGGCGGGGATCCTGATTGACGGTGGTGCCAAAGACACGGTCGTCGGTGGCGACCACGCGGGAGCAACCAACATCATCTCCGGAAACGGAGCCCATGGAGTGCGCGTCACGGGCAGTGGAACGCAGGACAGCACGATTGCCGGCAATCTGATCGGCACCGATGAAAGCGGGACGTCTGCGATCGGCAACTCATCCAACGGGGTGCGTATCGACGGCGGTGCGGTGGGCACCACGGTTGGAGGGGAAGCATATCTGGCCGGCAATGTGATTTCCGGCAACGGCACCCAGGGAGTTCGCGTGACCGGTGAAAACACAGACTTCAGTGCCATTCTCGGCAATGTGATTGGCACAGACAGCGATGGCGTCTTTGCACTCGGCAACCGCTTCGCAGGTGTGTTGATTGACTCGGGCGCTCGTCATGCGGTCGTCGGCGGTGCGGCATTTGGTGCTGAAAACATCATTTCCGGAAACGGGACCCATGGAGTTCGCATCAGCGGCAGCGGGACGAACGACCACACGGTGCAGGGCAACCTCATCGGAACCGATCACCTGGCGACCGTCGCGATCGGCAATGCGGCCAACGGCGTGCTGATTGATCGCGGAGCACAAAACAACACCATCGGAGGCGAAAACGCGGATGATGGCAACGTGATCGGCGGCAACGAGCTTGACGGGGTCCGCATTGTGGACGAAGGCACCAACGACAATGTCGTGCTCAGCAACTACATCGTCACCAGTTCCAGCGCTGACCCGCATCTGGCCAACGGCCGGCACGGCGTCCATGTTGGTGCCGAAACCAGCGGCAATGTGACGGACGTCTGCCTGAATATGAACTCTGACGCCAGGGACGATGCTGACACCGAGGCGGAGCCACTGCCTGTGGAACCACCGGCCGGCGATCTGGTTTCACGTGTGGTCGAAACCGTCAGCCACCAGTTGCCCGAAGGTGTCGTGATCACAGACGCCCGTGCTGCAGGCTCACCAGAGGCAGCGGATGGTGTCATCATCACACTGCAACTGGCGCACAATCCCGATGCCGGCCAGGTCACCATGCTGCTGAACAACGGTCACGCAGTCGCATCGGGCGAAGTCCTTCCGGACTTTGCCAACCTGCCGTTCAATGATGTGCGGGATGTGCCGGCCACGCCGGGCGATGTGGCACCTCGACCTGGCGTGCCGCCTCGCAGGGAAGAAGGTGTGATCGGCGGAACAATTCGCGACTAATGGACTTTCGATCAGTGGATTCGCACCTGGTGCATTTGCAAGTCGCCAATTCGCCAACGCTGAGTCGAGGCGACTGAAGGCTCGTGCCATCGTCCACGGGTTCCGGCCGCACCAGTCGATGCACAACAGCGGCCGTCATCCGATAGATTTCGGTGGCGGCGTTTTCTTCTATCGGTTGTTGTCTTTGACGTCTGCAACCGCGAAGACAGCCAGTAGCAGGAGCACCCAGACCAGTGGCGCCAACGCTGCGAGCAAGAGCCCCAGCAGAAGCAGCGGACACAGGTGCACAAGTGCGTAAAACAGGAAAGCGATGTCACGACTCCTTGATCGGCCAGGGGGCTCGAGCACGTCGAGCGGGCAGATCGCCCGCAGCCAGCAGGACGACCGCCACCTGCTGACAGCAGCATGCCAGAGAAACCGGAATCGTCCAGGGGAACCAACCGACTTTTTGTGCTGGCAGGAACTTTGAGGGCCCGGGATGACGCCGCCTGGCCAATCGCCTACAACAGACAGCATTGGCGGAGTTGACCGCCGGAGCTTCTCTTTCTGTTGCCATGGAGTCCCCGATTATGGGGTGGTTCTCGCCAAAATGCCCCGTTGAACCGGCCGTCAAGGACTGGGTCGAAGATCGACTCAGCTGGCTTGTTGACTGCATCGGTGAAGACAGTTTTCGCAACTCACCGGACGTAACGCCGCAATCACTTGACCTGGCGTCGTACAGTGGCACAGAAGATGAAGCTCGCAATCTTTTTCACAGAGTGTGCGAGGGCATGCGCATCTCGCCTGATGCATCAGAACTGCAGTTCTATCGGACAGATCACCGTCCCGGCGTAATCGGCTCCATGGTGCGACAGCCACTGCATTGGGCGGGAAGGTTCTGGCAGCGGGAAGGCAGCAACGAAATTTTCATCGACGCAGCCCTGATCGGACTGCCGGAAACGCTTGTGGCAACATACGCCCACGAACTGGCTCACGAGATCCTGATCGGGAGAGGGCTGATCGATCCGGACAGTGTCGATCACGAAATGGTGACCGACCTGGCAACGGTTGCCTTCGGCTTCGGTCTGTTCGGCGCGAACGACTCACTGAACGACGAATACCGTATCCATCGCCGTGGCGATTCCATCGCCCGCACCGGCTATCTGCCAGCCGATGCCTGGTCCTATGCACTGGCCCTGCGGGCGAACGCGGGCGAACGTGACATCGACGGCTGGATCGAGTGGGGACGGCCACTCATCAAAAAAGTGGTCCGCAAGTCGACACGATTTCTGGCAAAGACGGATTCGCCGTTTGCGTGGAAAACCGACTTTCTGTCGGAAGAGCAGCGGGAACAGCTGTGTCGGTTTATTTCCCCACAGGCCATGCAGCCTCTCTCAGATCCGGAGCCAACTGACGAACCGGTCGACGAGACAGCAGCCGACGTTACTTCGGCCGATCAGGAGCCCGATTTGCTGGAAACCCAGGGCGACTGGGAACCGGAAGCCACCGTCATGCTGCTGGAGGCTCACGAACTGGCAAAGGCGGGTCATCACACAGAAGCCATGGAACTGCTGGCGCAGGTGGTCGTGCTTGAAGACGACAACGAAGTGGCCTGGCAGCAGCAGGCGGCCTCACTGTCTGCTCTGGGTCGCCACCGGGAAGCCATCGCCGCCGCCCAGCGCGCCGTCGATCTGGAACCGGATGATCTGCAGTCTGTCTTCAGCCGTGGCGCGGCGCTGGTCCGGGGAGACCGCGGCGAAGAAGGCATGGCCGACCTGCAGGACTGCATCAGGCAAACCACAGGCAGTACCATTGGCGCACTGACATTTAAGTCGCGCTGCTGGTGGCTGCATGGCCTGGGAGAACTGAGCATGAACCAGGACGAGGCGGCCCGCACCAGTTTTCAGCAGGCGATCCGCTGCTGGCAGGACTGGCCGGAACCACATGAAGCGCTGGCCAGTTTGTGTGAACGCCACGGAGACATCGAGCAGGCCGAGAAACATCGCGCGCAGGCCCGCCGCCGTGGACAGGGATGATTCGGAACGGGCGATTTCAGGATTGGCGGCGTGAATTCAGGCGACGTCTGCCAGCAGTGTTTCCTGAGTCAGTGCGGTCACAACGCTGCGGTCAATCAATAGCGCTGGGTCCGCCTGGAGCGCCACTTTCACCATCTCGCAGGCCCGCGTCATCCGGCCTGGCAGGCCGCCGCCATATTCCACGATGGCCGCCACACCGTCATCCGTGATATTGGTCTGCGGCAGACTCCCCAGCACAAACTCCAGCGCGTGCTCAGCTCGATACGGTTCCAGAATCACGCGCAGTTCCGACAGATCGGCAATGCCTGCGGTGATGTCTTCCGATGACGTGGCGAGGACACAGACGGCCCCCTCGGTCAACTGGTTCAGGGCCATCAGAAATCGCAGCAAGGGATCGGCATCTGTGATGGACAGGTGCAGATCGTCGAGCAGTACCACCAGTATCTGATCGCACACGGCGCGGCCGCTGATTTCATCACGAATCAAACCCATCAGATCCACCGCCGATGTGCCGGCTGCGGGGACAATGGACAGGGCACCCGCCAGATGGTGCAAAAAGGCGGGCAAATCGAGTGCGGCGGTATTCAGGCGAATTGTGGTCAGACCAGCCGCTCGGCACTCCCCCTCCGCCAGACGCAGCACGGTCGATTTGCCAACGTTGCGGCCGCCCTGCAGCAGCACAAACGGCTGCCCCTGCTCGGCCACCCAGACCAGCCGCGAGACGGCTTCCTCGATGGCTGGGCCCGTGTATGTCCACTTCGCTGGAATCGTCTGTCCGAACATGCTGCCGTCCTTTGCCGTAAAGAGCCGCCTCATGCAGACTCCGTCTGACTTATCGGCGGCAGCAATCGGG
This sequence comes from Planctomycetaceae bacterium, assembly GCA_024742875.1. Classification (GTDB taxonomy): domain Bacteria; phylum Planctomycetota; class Planctomycetia; order Planctomycetales; family Planctomycetaceae; genus Fuerstiella. The sequence continues at coordinate 14,644 of JANSXP010000053.1, forward strand.
CGTCAGAAGTCAAAGAATTCCGACTTCGCGGATTACCGCGCATCAGCCCGTGGAATCCGCAACAGATCCGGCTTCCTGCCAGAGAAGCCGCGGTCGACACTGGGAAGATCAGCAATTTCTGCAAGAATCCGGGCCGCAGGCCGTCACTAGCGGTCGGGTCAGAATCGACCGTTTTTCCCATCACCTCCGCAAAGCGCCGCGGCCTGGCCGCCCGCGATTTCTGAAATCCGCGTCATGACCGAACTCAACTATCAGTCCGCCGGAGTTGACCTCAAACTCTACGAACAGGCGATGCAGCGCCTGCCGGGGCTCATGTCAAAGACACGCACGCCAGGTGTGATGGATCTTCCGGGCGGATTTGCGGGCCTGTTTCACCTGGCCGGCCGGCGGGAATGGAAAGATCCTGTGCTGGTCTCCGGCACAGATGGTGTGGGCACGAAGATCAAGCTGGCCATCATGATGCAGCAGTTTGACACCATTGGCATCGATCTGGTGGCGATGTGCGTGAATGACTGCCTGTGTCTGGGCGCCACGCCCCTGTTTTTCCTCGATTACATCGCCATGGGCAAAGACAACCCGGCGCTGCTGGAGCAACTGGTGACAGGTGTTTCCAATGGCTGCCTGCAGTCAGAAGCCGCCCTGCTGGGAGGCGAGACGGCCATCATGCCCGACCTGTACGCGGATGGCGATTTTGACATGGCGGGATTCTGCGTGGCAGCCGCGGACCGCAGCGAACTGGTAAGCGGCAAAGAACGCATCACGGCCGGCGATGTGCTCATTGGAGTGCCCTCATCCGGGTTTCACAGCAACGGCTACAGCCTGATTCGCAAAGTGGTCTTTGAACACGCGGGGCTAACACCGTCCGATGAAATTGCATCACTGTCCTGCACCGTGGGTGACGTGCTGCTGACCCCAACACGAATTTATGCCAAAACGGTGGCTGACGTGATCACCGGCATTGGCAACGAGTCCGTGCATGGTATCGCGCACATCACCGGTGGCGGAATCTGCGAGAATCTGGAACGTGTCCTGCCGGACAATGTGGCCGCAGAAATCAAAAAGGACGGATGGCAGATGTCTCCCGTTTTCGACTGGCTGCAGCAACTCGGTGACGTCAAAACGGACGAAATGTACCGCGTGTTCAACATGGGGCTGGGCCTGATTATCGCCGTGCCGCCGCAGCACGCGGATGCCGTAATCGCGGCCACTTCGACAGACGAGTTTCCAGCGTCCGTCATTGGCGAAGTCAAAGCCGCCGAGGGCAGCCCCACCGCGACCCTCGTTTGATCGCAACCATGTTCGCCACCGTCGTACGCGACAGGACCTCACGATGTTGAGGAGCGACAGGATTGGTCACCGCAGCGATCGTCCGCCTGCGCGCTGTTGATGGGTTGCTCGCGTGTTGTTAGACCGGCGCTCGCAGAACGCGGGAGAGTGAGCCGCCAGTCCCCTGGACCGAAGACCTGCACTGGCGTCGCCCCGGCTGGAGCGACCCCCGGTTTGGGCGAAAGGCAGACGTGTGGCGAAGGGCGGACGTCTCGCCGCTGCCCCTTCGCGGGAAACGAAGTCAGTCGGACTTTTCGTTCGCTTCGACGGCATCCGCCACGCGTTTGGAGAATTTTCGAGACGCCAGCATCGCCAGCTTTTCGCCAAGTCGCGGAAAGATCTCCTTGATGACCATCGCCGGGCGCACGGGCGGCCAGTTGACAATGACTTCTGGCGCTTTGGTTCGCAACGCCTTGAGAACCGCCGACGCTACCGCATCGGACGTGGTACTGCCCAGCAGTGAGGATGTCGTCTTGCCGGTCGCCGCCACCATCCGATCGTAAATCCCGCCACTGCGAGTGAAGCCCGGGCAGATAGCGGTGGCCGAAATGCCGCGGTCCAGATACTCGCCTCGCAGGCCTTCAGTAAAGGCAATCTGCCCGGCTTTGGTGGCTCCATACACCGACGCGAAGCCCGGACAGTGTTTTCCAGCCGTGGAGGCCATGTTGATCACATGCCCGCTGCGGCGTTCCAGCATATGCGGAATGACAAGTCGGGTCAGCAGAATGGTGCCCGTCAGATTAATTTCAATGGTCGCCAGGATGTCTTCCATCTCCAGCGTGTGGAAATGGTGGTAGCAGTCGATTCCTGCGTTGTTGATGAGGATATCGATGTGCCCGAATTCTGAAACAGCCGCATCAACCAGCGCTGCCAGATCACCGGGATCCGACACATCGGCTGCCACGCCCAAAACGCGTGCTCCCGTCTGGCGGATCTCCTCGACCGTCTGCTCGAGGCGCTCGGCCGATCGCGCCGCCAGCACCAGCGAGGCTCCCTCTTTCGCAAGACGTACGGCGATCTCACGACCAATTCCGGCCGAACCGCCTGTGATGATGGCAACCTGTCCAGACAGGGACATTCATTCTCTTTCGCAACAAATAAGCCCGCCCACGAAGCATCGCAGATGGTGTGCCGCTCGTCGAGTATCCGGCCGCACACGAGAAGAATTTCGCCGGCTCGCCGACAGCCACGGACAGACGACTGACTGGCACTGGCCACACATCGCGGTTAGAACCAGAGAGGTTCGCCTGCCCTAAAAATCGGAGATTGCCGTGACTGTGCTGCGTCTTTTCGTCCTGACTGTTTCCGTTTGCAGCGGTCCTGCGTTTGCCGCAGATGACACCCGCCCCAATGTGCTGATCATGATCAGCGACGATGTGTCCTGGCCCCATGCGTCCGCCTATGGCTCAAAAATGGTGGACACGCCGGTTTTCGACCAGGTGGCTGAGCGTGGCATCCTGTTTGACAACGCTTTCTGCTGTGCGCCAGGTTGCAGCCCGTCTCGCGCGGCACTGCTGACCGGGCGGCATATCTGGATGATTGAGGAAGCGGGCACGCACGCCAGCTACTTCAAGACGCAGTATCAGACGTTTCCGGAACGTCTGGCCGCAGCAGGGTACTTCACCGGATCTGTCGGCAAAGGATGGGCACCGGGCAACTTTGTGAAGAATGGACGGCAGTACAACCCAGCCGGTCGGTCGTTCGGCCGCAAAGGTGGCTATATCGGCGGCTTCCAGCGGTTCCTCAAAGAACGGCCCCAGGATCAGCCATTCTGTTTCTGGTTTGGCAGTTCCGACGCACACCGGTCGTATGTCAAAGGCAGCGGGCTCAAAAAAGGAAAGACGCTTAAGCAGGCGGAAGTCCCCGGCTTCCTGCCAGACCGGGACGAAATTCGCAGCGACCTGCTCGATTATGCGTTCGAGGTGGAACGCTTTGATGAGGACTGCGGCAAAATGCTGGCTGCCCTGGAGGACATCGGAGAACTGCAGAACACTCTGGTTATTATTACCAGCGACAACGGCATGCCGTTCCCTCGGGCCAAAGCCAACTGCTACGAGTATGGTATCCACATGCCACTGGCCATTCAGTGGCCGCAGCAATTTCCTGGAGGGCGTCGGCTGTCCGACCTGGTGAGCTTCACCGACCTGACCGCCACCATCTACGAAGCCACTGGCTGTGAGCCCCCCACCGATTTTTCGGTCGTTGGCCGCAGCCTCGTTCCCATGCTGCAGTCAGAACAGAACCAACGCTCCGGCGAGGACCGCAGTTTCGTGCTGTCGGGAAGGGAACGACACTCGTCGTCGCGTTTCAACTCTCTGGGTTATCCACAACGAGCCCTGCGAACGCAGAAGTATTTGTACATCTACAATTTTCGCCCCGAACGTGCTCCCGCCGGCCCCGCACAGAAGTTCGACAAGGCAACTTTTGACAGCGAAGGGCGGCTGGCCAGTGGCAAACTCGGCCAGCCCTTTGGCGGTTATCATGACATCGATGCCTGTCCGACCCTCACGTTTCTGATCGAGCAGCAGGAGGATCCCAACATCGATCGCTACCTTCAGCTGGCAGTCGCGCATCGCCCGGCTGAGGAACTGTTTAACATTCTGGAAGATCCGGACTGCCTGCACAATCTGGCGCCCGCCCCCCAACACGAGGCGACCAGATCGTCTCTGCACGACACGCTCATGCAGCAGCTGAAGAGCACGGGGGACGCCCGTGTGCTCAACGGCGGTGATGTCTGGGAGACCTACCCACGCGTCAGCGGACTGCGATGGTTCCCTGCCCCGGCATGGGTGCAGCAGGCCCGAGATTCCGGCAGGGATCTGCCACAGCAGGACTGGGTAGACGAACGCCGACCGCGCGCCCAAGAGCCGAAATAAGGCGGCTCGTCACCGAACAGAGGACGGGGCTGCGAAATTTTGGGGGAACGAACAACGAAGTGGGCGGAATGGGAAGGGCGGAATGAGAACCCAGCCGCCGGAGGCCCAGCCGCACATTCGTGTGGCGGCACAAAAGTGAGGCTTGGCACATACGTTCCGCTGAGCGTCATGGCTCCCGGACGTCCCGGCGGACGATGGCCCGCCTGTTCCACAGCGAGGGCAGCCAGCACAGCGAACAGCGGAGGTCGTGCGACGGATTCATCAGCGGCTGTGCCAGGTTAAAACCACCACAGCTTCCGCTGAACAAATTCCACCACGTCGCCAAAACAGTAAAAGGCGGCCGTGCACTTGCCACAGTCGAATCGAGCGGTGACCTCGGTGCCGATCTGCTGTGTTGGCAAGGGTACCTCTTCGCCCGGTTTGCCGGCTTCCGCAATCAGCTCGTAGGCGGTCCCCAGTTCCTGATCAATGGTTGACCGCGAGGCGATCGCCGTCAGGCGACAGTCGAATTTGGATTGCGGCTGGCTGACAATCGTGAACGATCCATTCAACTGGTCCGTATCACTGGCCTTCAGCATATCCTCACGCGCACGATTGATGTGGCCCATGCGTTTCTCTTCAACCAGCAGTTCCATATGCCAGGGGCCACTGTCGTTCATCACGTCAAACAAATGATCCCCCTGTTTGACCGGACGACCGCGCAGGATCTCCATTCGTTTGAAGTCGGGAATGATGCCGTCCGCCGGAGCGACGACACTCAGCTTTTCTTCCTTGCGTTTGAGCAGCATCTTCCTGCGATCGATGGCCACACGCAGTTTGGCGTTGGTTTCAATCTCGTCGATCTCCAGCTGGTGCTCATGACGAACATCATTGCCGGCCGCCTGTTTCTGACGGCCAATCGCCGCCAGTTTGTCGTTGAGTGTGTCGATTTCCGCCTGAGCAGCATCGATTTTTTCCTGCAGTTCGTCGTTTTCCAGCACCAGCAGCAGCTGACCTTTGGTGACACGAAAGACGCCGTTTTCGTCGGGCTGCGCGACGATTCCTTCCGGTTTGATTTCACCGTCCCACGTCGCGAAGACCGCGTGCTGCTCGACGGGCATCAGTTTCCCTTCTGCCTCGACCGGATACTCCACTTTGATGAGCGTCATGGCAGCGACAATGCCTGCAATCGCAGCCACAACGGCCGTTGTGATCGCGAGCTTGCGGCCCCGAAACCACTCCATGCCCTTGCCGATGAGCTTGAAGAACGACTTGCCGATGATGCGACCATGCAAACGCGAGTTCCACAGCGCCGCGCCAACGTGATCGGCCAGCAGTTCCGCGCGATGCTCCAGCTGCGGTGCCGGCTCTGACTCCCCCACCTGTTCAATCACCAGACAGCCGGTAGCTTTGGGCCGTTTGGCTTTGCGGCGTGCTTCGGCTTCTTCTCCCTGTTCTCTGACCAGCACGTCGTTGGGGTACGTCGGCACGATCATCAGCATTCGCGAGCCGCTCTCCTGCACGAAGTTGGCCAGCGGCTTCTCGATCTGAGGCGCCAGTCCTTCAATCTTGCCGGTGTAGATGAGTGTCTCACCGGAATCAATCACACGACGAGACAGCTTGCTCATCGCCTGAATCAGGTTGGCCCGCTGATTCACGGAAGTCTGTCCACTGACGGCACACACCTTGATTTTGCGGCCCTTCTTGGTGACCACACTCAGACGGTCACAGCCGAGCAGCGGACGACCGTCGCTGGCGGCCGCATCAGCCACCTCGGATTCATCCAGCGAACGCTGAATACGCAGTGTGAACTGCTCAAAGTCTGTCCAGAATTTGCTCTTCAGATCCGCCGTCATCTCCGGGTTGCGTCGTTTCCCTTCGATGTAGCGGGAAGCATAGCCGCACATCTGCTCCAGAAACTGCATGTAACCGGAACGCGCCTTGTCCGGCACATCTGTGCGCTGAAACAGCTGCACGACACCAACGCAGTCTTTTTCTTTGTGCAGCGCCGACATCACCATCACGTGTTCGGTCGGCAGTTCCACATCCTGATTGTGAGTCAGCGTTTTGGCTTCCCCGGTCTGCAGGACGTCAACAAGCAGTTTCTCGTTGACCTGCAGCGCGCCGGGCTTCTCCTTCAGGCCGGTGGCATCCAGATTGGTCTCCGCAGCCAATTGCAGCCTGCCACCATCCAGCATCCAGACGGCTCCCGCCCGGGCGCCGATCGCTGTCACGACACGCACCAGGAACTCAGAAAAGAACGTCTGTGGAGGAATATCCTCGCCCGACATCCGTTCAATTTCCCGCGCGAGCTGCATGACTTTTTCACGCACGCGCTTCAGGTTTTCGTCCGAGTTGCCGCCTTGTTCAGTCATCGCTTTTCCGCCATCTCGGCACACGCCGATGTGTTTGGTTGGTTGCCGCGAAACCAGAATGGCAAGCCGTCAATCGGCCGGCTGCCGCAAAACAGACGCTGGATCTGGTGAACTCCAACGTTTTTGTGGGCATGCCGAGCGACAACGGCCGCTTTCGGGCCCCGTCACGCCGGTCCGCCGCCTCGGCGAATGCGTTGTGGCAACAGCCCGTCAATGACGACAGGTCCGTTGTAACAAGGCTATCGGAAAGGCTTTACGCGGACTGGCGGAGTGTGACAAAGATGCCAGGGAACGGCAATATCGAGTCTGCAGAATGCCTCGGAAACACGGGCGAACGGGCTGATCAGGGCGTGCATCACGCACGGTCATCCCAGTCGGAATGACGACCAGACCTTTCGGAGACACAGATAGGGAAAATCACGGCCCATTCATCGCCCCGCGCAGTTTCTCGAAACCTGGATAAGTGGCCATTTCAGTCTCTGTGGCCCAATCGAGACTGGAATCAATGTGAAGCTTTGCGATTCGTCAATCCGCGAAATTCACGGTCGCCGTAAAGCTGCTATATTTCCTCGTCGTGCATCGACGTCCCCACGCTGCAGAGCAGCCCGGCGGTAACATCGCACGGTCCCCAGCCACAGGCGAGACTCCTTTCTCCCAACACCAGCTCTCTGGTCACCATGAAGATTCAACAACTGCTTGAACACTACGGTGTTCGCATCAATCCATTCAGTCAGGAAGACGCCCAGTCGGATCACATCTTCCAGCAGCACTGCGCGGCCAGCATCTATCATCCCGCCTGGGATAAGATTGTCGGCGACTTCTCCAGCCCCTCGACGGCCGTCGTGTTTGGGGAAAAAGGCGCCGGAAAGACGGCCCTGCGACTGCAGCTGGTCAACTCGGTCACTCAATACAACAGGGAAAATCCGGAAGAGCAGGCCTTCGTCATCTGCTACGACGACCTGAACCCTTTTCTGGACACCTTCCGGGACCGACTCAGCGGGCGTAAACGCCAGCCGGATAACGCCCTGCAGCAATGGAGACTGTGGGACCATATGGACGCGCTGCTGGCACTGTCGACGCGCCGCCTTTGCGACGCCATTGCCGACGAAAACTCAACAGATGAGGACATCAAGGCACGCGACCTGAAGGACCTGCCGCGGCTGCGTAAACGTGACCTTCTGATGCTTGCCGCCTTCTACGATCAGTCATCCGATCAGTCACACTCTGGTCGCTGGAACAAGATCCGCAAACGGCTGGGCTTTTTTGCCCCACTGGTGCACTGGCGGTTCTTTGTCGGCATTCTGGTGACGGTCATCGTGTTCGGTTTTGCATTGCGCAACCTGAACGAGGAAGGCCTGAGCGGACTGAGTGTCCTCAAAAACTGGTGGATTTACGCGGTCGCTGCCGCCGGCTGGATCCCATGGGCCAAACGCTACCTGACGCTGTGGTGGAAGTCCCGGCAGATTGCCCGACAGGTGCGAATTCTGGAGCACGGCACCGGGCCACTGCGGAGCATTTTGGCCCAGTTTCCCGCCAAAGAGCTGGACGGCCAGCCCATGCCGTCTCGCGATCGCAGTGACGACCGCTACGAACTGCTGGCCAAACTGCAGCGAATCCTCAAACCTCTGGGATTCACGAGCATCATGGTGCTGGTTGACCGCGTTGATGAACCCCATCTGATCAACGGATCGGCCAACCGCATGAAGGACTTCCTGTGGTCAATGTTCGACAACAAATTCCTGAAGCATCCGCAGATCGGTTTCAAGATGCTGCTGCCACAGGATGTGGTCTTCTTTCTGGATCGCGAAGAGCGGGAATTCTACGAGCGGTCCCGGCTCGACAAACAGAATCTGATTCGGAGCCTGGAATGGACGGGGGAGTCGCTTTATGACATGGCGACCAACCGACTGCGTGCCTGCCTGAATGAGGACGGTCCTGAGAACATCACAATCAAGGACTTCTTTGCGGACGACATTTCCAAAGAAGAACTGATTGTGCGTTTCGCGAAACTGCGCGTCCCGCGACACCTGTTTAAATTCCTCTACCGACTGTTCACAGACCACTGCAACCGCTCTACGGAAGACAACCCCGACTGGAAGATCAGCAGCGAGACACTCAAGGACAGCCTCGAAGCCTACCTCCGCGAGCTGGAAGCCATGGATCGCGGTCTGGGAACTGGCTAGCAGAGCCGCACTGCGGCAGGCACGCCCCGCCCAACCGGCAATTCCTGCAGGCAAAGCATGGCAGCGTGAATCGTCTTCGGCGATCTGCCGCGTCTGACCGCGCGACGAGCGCATTTCCCGCAGAACTGATCTATCCACGGTCGTGCCACTTCGATAATTTAGGCCCAACGAGAGGAATTCACTCAACTCGCCGCTCCTGTCCCGTTCGTCCTGAACACCATCGGAATGCCTGCTCAGCCTGTTCACATCCCCGTTATGCCCAGGGAAGTGCTGCATCACCTGCAGCTGTCCGAGGGCCTGACGGTGATGGACGGAACTGTCGGAGCGGGTGGACACAGTCAGCAAATTCTTAAGCAGATCGGCCCGACCGGACGCCTTTTGGGATTCGATCGGGACCCCATGATGCTGGAATTTGCGGCGGAAAAACTCAACCACCCGAATGCCCATCTGTTTCAATCCTCGTACATCAACGCTGCCGAATACCTCGCTGACTGCGGTCTGCAGCAGGTCGACCGCGTCCTGCTCGATCTGGGACTTTCGTCAGATCAGCTGGCAGACCGTGATCGTGGCTTTGGCTTCGACACGACCGCCCCACTGGACATGAGGTTCCACGCTCGGCGCGGAAAAACGGCCGCCGAGTTGCTGCGAACCCTGTCCGCCACAGAGCTCGAAGACATCTTTACTCAGTTTGGAGAAGAACCGTTCGCCCGTCAGATCGCAGAATGCATCGTCAACCGGCGACGACAAAGCCCCGTAGAAACCACTGAAGAACTCAATGACTGCGTCAGCAGCGTTGTCCCCGCGGCCGCCAGTCGCGGTGGGAAGAACCCGGCCACGCGAGTGTTTCAGGCACTGCGAATCGCCGTCAATCATGAACTGGAACATGTGCAGATCGCGATGGATCGTGTTCTGCCGGGCATCCTGAAGCCCAACGGATTGGCCGTCATTCTGACGTTTCACTCCCTGGAAGACCGAATCGTCAAAACTGCCTTCAAAGGAATGGAGACATGGCAGGTTCTCACAAAGAAACCCGTCGAGTCGACGCCGGCCGAAATTCGAATCAACCCGCGGACGCGATCGGCAAAGCTGCGGGCGGCCAGACGAAAGCCGAGCTGAAAAAGCAGGATGCGGAATGGGGTTTCGACCCCGGACGCAGCGGCATGGCGACCGAAGCCAAAATGGGGATGTTTATCGTCGTCATTCTGGTGGGTGCGTTCGGCTTTCTGGTCTACCACAAGTTTGACCTGCGGCAGCGACAACTCCTGGCGGAGGTCAAGCCAAACGGAGCTCCCGAAGACAGCGGGGCCGTCGACGCGGCCAGCGCCCACGCAGCCTCATTTGACGAATTCCAGCCTGGCGAGCCACAGCCGGAACTCCTGGAACCAGCCCCTCAGGAATCTGACCTGTTCCAGCCAGGTGACGTGCTGACTGCTCAGTCAGACATGCCGTCGTTCGACAGTGCACTGCCACTGGAACCTGCCATCGCCGATACGGCCCCCCTGGATCCGCTGCCACTGGAACCACTGCCCCAGGAGCTTTTCCCCTTCGACGATGAGACACCCGTGGAGACGGCCGATGCGACTGTGACGCGGGAGCCGGCGTCACCATTCGACAATCTGCTGGAACCACTGGAGGGGGACAACGGTTCCCCGGCGACTCCGCTGACGAATCCACCTGCTGAGCTTCCTGCAGAAACCATGGTCGCCGACAGTGGTCTGTTCCCGCCATTCGACAGCGAGCCTGTTCCCGAGGCCCCGGTCTTCCCACCTCGAGAACAGGGAGCACTGGACAACACGTCGGCAATCGCAGACTCGGGCATGGCTCCTGAGCCATTCCCGCAGACTGACGATCGCGCACTGGGACAGGATTCATTGCCGGAGTTAGTTGACCAGTTCCAGCCGGCTCAGCCGCTGCCGCCAGTCAGCGACACACAGACGGCATCCACCTCCACGACAGACCCACCAGCATTTCCGCCGTTCGATGCGGGTCCGACACAGCAGAACGCGACGGTCAACAACCCGTTTGACGACACAATCACCACGCAGCCACCAATTGACGGTCCTGTCGACTTTATGGCAAACGTCCAGCCGGAGGCCCTGCCGCCTGCGGCAGCACCTGCCACAAGGGAACAGACAACTGCGTTGCAGCCAGCGGCGCCAAAGCCCGCAGATTCGGAATCCAGTCTGCCAGCCGACCCGTTCGTCAATGCGGCACAGACCACCGTCGCCGACAGCGAGCCTGAATTACTGCCCGTCCGGGAGCAGCCCCTGCCGCCACTGGACCCACCCGGGATAACCCAGACCACGGCAGAAAGTGGACGACTCAACCCCGACACGGCGATTGCCATGCTGGACCCGGCCCCGGACGTGAATCTGTTCGAAGACCCGATTCCCCGCAGCAAACCGCCAATTAGCGACCCGGAGACCGACTTCCCCAAAGCGGCAGAGCCGGACGCGCCGGACTTTCCAGGGTTTGAAGACAGCCCCCGCACCTTCGTTCCCGAGCCACAAACCGAATCCTTCCCGACTCCCGACCGCTCTGCAGAGACCATCACTCCGCCGGAAGCCAATCTGTTCTCCGACCCCATAGACGATCCGCCACTGACGGGCGTTGGATCGCCTCCGTCGGAACAGCGGGTGCCCATGCCGCGTGACCCGGTCGCCACCGAAGGCGAGCGTGTTTTTGGCACTCCACGCACCACCATCCAGCAGTACGATCCGCCCCCGCGTTATGCAAAGGACGAGGATGCGTTTGACGTCAATGCTCCCGGCGTGGGAGTCGCTCACATCGTACCTGGTGCCTCCCGCATTCAACTCACTGCCGCCACCGAAGAATGTGCCATCTGTGAAGTGCAGCCGAAAGACAACTACTGGACCATCTCGCGCCGTGCGTATGGCACAGCTCGCTACTTTTCCTCGCTGGCGGAATACAACCGCCATCGGATTCCCGATCCACGCAAGCTGCGTCCAGGTATGAAAGTTCTGGTACCGGACCCGAAAATCCTCGAAGCGAAATACCCCGAGTTTTTCAAAGACCAGAAGAAACAGCAGCAGCGTCGTCTGCCCTCCGGCTTCTTCCTGCAGAAGGACGGATCACCGGCCTACCGAGTCGGTGCTCGGGAAACCCTGGGAGAGATTTCGCAAAAGCATCTGGGACGTGCGTCCCGCTGGATTCAGATTTTCCGGATGAATCAAAACATCCTGCAGGACCCGAATAAGTTGAAACCGGGAATCGTGATCAGACTTCCAGATGACGCAACCAACGTGCAGTTGCGTCCCTGACAGCGAACCTGCCGCCGTCCTCTGATGAACCGAATGAGCCCTGTCGATAATTCCGACAGGGCTCTTTTGCTGCGCGGAGACGGACCGTGTTTTTTCGATTTGCCTGCGGGCTCATTCTGGTCGTGCTGGTCTCAATGCTGGGCATTGCGCTGGAAAAACAGACGCTGGAAATGAACCGTGCTGTCAGTCGTCAGTATTTCCAGATCGATCTGCTGCTCGAACTTCACGCGCGACTGAGGCTGAGCATCCAGCAGAAAACGGCCCCCGCCCTGCTGGCCGATGCGCCTCTGACCGACCAGACGTCAACCGCACAGCGGTTCCGTCGCGTCCCTTCCCCCTGTCGCTCCGACCGCCCCTGACCAGCCCTCCAGCGTTCGGCGTGAGACACTGCCTTTGATGCGCTGGCAACTGCCCCCGCGTCAGCTGCCATGACGGTTTGAGCGATGGACTCCAAAGACAAGCCACTGACAGGAAATACCAACCCGTACTGGCTGCGATCACGGCTGGTCTCGGCAGTTGTGATGCTGGGCTGGATGCTGATGATCGCCCGGCTGATCCACCTGCAGGGCTCGCAGCATCAGTTGCTCAACACAAAAGTGGCCCGACAAAGTACATTCTCGGAGACGGTCCCCGCGCGACCTGGCGAGATTCTGGATCGTAACGGACACGTTCTGGCGATGACCGTCACTCGTGACAGCCTGTATGCGGTCCCCTCTGAAATTGAAGATCCGCGGGCGTTCGTCTGGGCAATCTCTGATGCTCTGGATGTCAACGTCGACCTGCTGTTTCGCCGGATTACCGACTCCCCGGACAAACATTTCATCTGGGTCAAGCGGCGTTTGGAGGAAGAAGAAGTCGATCGAGTTCGCAGTCTGCAGTTGCCCAAACGCGCCTGGGGCTTTCGCCGGGAATACCTGCGGCAGTACCCACAGGGCCAGTACGCCGCGCACGTGCTGGGCATGAGAGACATCGACAACATCGGGCACGGCGGACTGGAGCAGAGTCTGGACCAGGACATTCGTGGGCGGGACGGACGGCGGACCATGTCGCGTGATGCTCGGGGGCTGGTGGTGGAAGTCGCCATGGAACGCTCGATCGCCCCCCGACACGGGCGCACGGTGATCACCACGCTGGATGTGCTCACACAGATTCGGGTGGAGCGTGAACTGTCGGAACTCATGCAGCGCTGGAACCCGCTCGGGGCGTGTGTGGTCGTGATGGAGCCACACTCCGGCGAGGTCCTCGCCATGGCGTCCGCCCCCACCTTCAATCCCAACAGGCCGGGCAGTGTGCCGGAAGATGCGTGGAAAAACCTCGCGGTGTCAGCCGTGTTTGAGCCAGGCTCGACATTTAAACCCTTCATCGTGGGCTGGGCGATGCAGCATGATGTGCTGCAGTTTGATGAACGGATCAAATGCTTCAATGGCGCCTACCGCATGGGCCGCCGCATTCTGCACGACCATCACGCCTATTCGGAGCTGAGCGTGGAAGACGTGCTGGTCAAATCCAGCAACATCGGGATGGCTCGTATCGGCGAACGACTGGGACTGGAAGGACTGCATCAGGCAACAGCCACCTTCGGTTTTGGACGTCGCACGGGCATCGAACTGCCAGGCGAAATCGACGGTCTGGTACGTCGACGGGACCTGTGGGACGAATACTCCATTGGCTCCATCCCCATGGGCCAGGAGATCGCCGTCACGCCTTTGCAGCTGATCACCGCACATGCCGCGCTGGCCAATGGCGGGCGGCTTGTGCGACCGCGACTGTTGATGGGCACTGGCGAAGACAGCACACCGACCCCGCTGAACCACATCGAAACAGTGGACGCAACTCCCGCAATTGAAACCAGCATCCTCCGCCCGGACATCGCCCAGTGGCTGGTCGCCGGTCCCATGAAGAATGTGGTCGAACGCGGCACCGCCAAATCGGCCCGCACACCGGGTATCAGTATGTTTGGCAAAACGGGAACCGCCCAGAAACCTGATCCCGAGACGGGCGGCTACTCCCACTCCCGTCATGTCTGTTCGTTCATCTGCGGGGCGCCTGCGGAGAATCCTCAGGTGCTTGTCCTTGTGATGGTGGATGAGCCCCGGGCTCCGGGCGCGCACTACGGTGGCAGCGTGGCGGCCCCCACAGGAGCGAAAGTACTGCAGTACGCGCTGCAGCGAATTCTTCACCTGTCTCATCGGCTGACCATTCGACCGGAACACGACCTGCCGCCCACGCGGGTGCGGTAACGGACTTAGCCGGTAGTCTCCAGCAGTTCGTGCACCGCACCAAGCACGCTTCGAATCTGCTGTTCGCTGTGGGCGACGCAGAGCGAAAGCCGCAGTCGCGACGTGCCCTGTGGCACCGTGGGCGGTCGAATGGCGGGAACCAGGAAGCCTCGCTCCAGCAGCCCGCGGGAGACGGTGACGGCCGTTTCGGGGCGGCCGGTCAGTATCGGAACGATCGGAGCGAGGCCGCTGGAGATCGTCTGCAGGCCCAGTTCGGCTGCCACACGGTGGGCCAGTTCCGTTGCCGCCGCCAGCGTATCCCGCAGCTGCGGCTCGGCGCTGATCAGAGCCAGTGACTGCACCATCGCCTGGCACACAGACGGAGGCAGCGCGGTGGAAAAAAACTGCGTGCGGGCGCGATTGCGGATCCAGTCAATAGTGGCCGCATCGCCCACCACAAATCCGCCCAGCCCTGCCATCGCCTTACTCATGGTGCCGATGCGAACCAGCACGCGTTGTTCCGTGGCGGTTAATTCGGTGGAACCGCGCCCCTGCTGCCCCAGCACGCCGGTTGCGTGGGCTTCGTCGACAACCACACTGGCGGCGTAACGATCGGCCAGATCACACAGCGCCGACAGATCAGCGACGGTACCGTCCATGCTGAATACACCGTCGGTCACAATAAACGTCTGTTCAAACGCTGCGCGTCGTCGCTGCAGTGTCTTCTCCAGCGAATCCAGACGATCACGCCGAAACACGAGAAACTGCCCCCGTGAGCCGCGACAGGCATCGACAATGCTGGCGTGGTTGTCTCGATCACACAGTACGGCGTCTGTGTCTTCGATGAGCGTTTGCAGAACACCGAGGTTGGCCGCATAGCCAGTCGGAAACACGAGGGCGGCTTCCGTGTTTTCAAACTGAGCCAGCGCGGATTCCAGAGCATCCAGCTCCGGCGTGCGACCAATCACAGCCGAACTCGCTGTGGCGCCAAATGGCGTCGCCTCCGCCGACGCCGAGTCGGCCGCCGAGACGGCACGGAGCCGATGAGCCAGGCTCAGGTAATCGTTTCCACCAAAATTGACCAGCTCCCGTCCATCGGTGCGACAAAGCCCGCCGGGCAGAGGCTGAACGACGCGACGTTCACGATACAGGCCATCGGCCTGCAGTTGCTGCAGACGAGCCGCAATGCGACGACGAACACTCATGATTCAAACCGCCACTGCAGGCCATCTCCGCCCGCACGACAGACGGCCCTTCGTCCCAGCCAGCACTCTGCCAGCTCAATCTGTGATTCGCGCGGCTCCTGCGAAGAAAGGAGGGCCATGTCGCCGGCAGCACAGTAGCGGGCGGTCAGCAGCCGTGAGACAGCGCCGCGACCGCCGCTGACAGGCCCTTCATAGTCCAGATAGATGCGCCGGTGATCCGGCAGACGTTCAGCGGCAATCCACTCGTCGCTGCAGGGGCGTTGTTTCAGCCGCCAGGTGGTCAGCGTTTGGCCGTTGTCCAGCAGCAAATCCCAGTGCAGAAACGGGTGATCGTGCTCCAGAATTGTGAATCGCTGCCAGCCCGAAGGCATTCCGTCATTCCCAACTAGACCAACTCGGCGATTGGCTGCCGTTTGTCGATCAGATATTGCGGTCGTCCGGTGGGATCATCCACCGTGGTCGTCATCGGATCAAGCCCGAGATTGTGGTAGGTGGTGGCGATAATTTCCTGCACGTGGACAGGACGCCGGGCCGCCCGTTCGCCCAGTCGGTTGGTCGCACCAATGGCCTGGCCGGTCCGCATACCACCGCCGGCCATCAAAGCGCAGGAAACCTGAGGCCAGTGATCGCGCCCCGCTTTCGCATTAACGCGTGGCGTGCGTCCAAATTCCCCCCACACCAGCACGGTGACATCATCCAGCATGCCCCTCTGCTCCAGATCTTCCACCAGAGCGCTGACTGCCTGATCCAGCTTTCCGCCGTGATCACGCACAAGGCCAAAGTTGTCGCCATGGCTGTCCCAGCGTCCGAAGGACAGGGTCACAGAACGCACGCCGGCCTCAACCAAACGCCGGGCGATCAGCACGTGCTCGTTGCAGGTGGGCGCGCCGTCATACTGAAACTTATACGGTTTACCATCGCCGTAGCGGGCGCGCACTTCATCCGGCTCTTTCGAGATATCCAGCGCGTCAGCCAGCCCACTGGACGTAAGCACGCCGAACGCCGCCTGCGTGAACGCGTCCATGCCGTCCATCATGCCTGACGCGTCCGCAGATCGCTTCATGCCATCCAGACTGCTCAGCAGCTGACGGCGATCACCCAGACGATCCAGCGAGACGCCATTGAGAACCAGATTGTCCATACCGCTGCCGTTGGGGCGAAACGCCTGGCAGGCAGCGCCCAGGAAACCAGGGTCTCCCGGTTCTGACCAGGGTGTGTGTCGCGTCTTTTCTGCCAGAGCCACCGACGCCGGAATGCCCGGATCCGTTGGTCCTTCCAGTTTGGCCAGCACACTGCCGATGCTGGGGCGACCGCCGATCGAACTCAGATCGCGACGGTCCCAGCCACTAAAGCACTGAAAAGCGTCGTGCGCTCCTGAGCACCCCACGACAGAACGAATGGCGACAAACCTGTCCATCATTGCTGCAATGCGAGGAAAGCACTCCCCGATCTGCACATCGGGGACCGCAGTGCTGATGGGACTGAACTCGCCACGAATTTCCACTGGCGCTTCGGTTTTGATTTCCCACATATCCTGATGCGGCGGACCGCCACCCAGAAAGATATTGATCACGGACTTGTGACGATTGCGGCGCGGCGAGCCATCTTCGGCACGCAGCAGGTCTGCGAGACCAAAGCCTCCCACGGCACCGGTGGCCAGTCCGCCAATCTTCAGAAAACTGCGTCGGGCAATGCCATCGCAGTAACGTGTCTTTTGTCCATGAATGGTCAGCATCAGAAACCTCAGGTGGGATGGTGGTGAGGAGGGAGGATGGGTCGCGAAGATCGATGCGATGGCACGCAGGAAGCGGCATTCGGGCATTTTGAAAGCGACCAACAGTTCACATCGTCATGCAGACTCCGGCGTGTATGGCCATTCGTTCGTCCAGAGACGAAAAAATCGAACACCAAAGGGTAATTCACTGTGTGTAACCCGTCAAGAAGTTCCACCGCCGGGCGGCCGCCGCCACAGAAACATGGCCGCCCAGGCCGTTTTTTTCGCGGTCTCCGACGCGATTGACGGCTGCGAAGCCCTTCCGGCGTGGCGTCAAAAGCCAACTTCGTCCGTTTTTGTAGTAGCGCCGCTGCTGCGGCGTCGTTTTCTTTCTCAGCACGGACAGTAAGCGGCAGTTTTGCCCCGCCTGCTCGCAACAGGTTGCCAGGTTCCGGAGGAACCTGGAGCCTTCGCACCCTGCTGTCACCTTTCTCTTCACGCTGCCATTCGCACCGGAACAGTCTTATGAAACCAATCGTCTCGCTTCTCTCGCTCTCTGCCCTAATGACGGCCTCGATCATCGCCCAGCCGCCTGGTGGAGGAGGCCCCATCAGCGGAGCCCCTCAACCCCAGCAGCGCGGCGTTCCCGGTGGTGGAGGTCGGTTTGGCGGACCGGGACAGGGCAGCCCCGGACAGGGCGGACCGGGCATGGGAGAACAGCATGGAGGCGGAAACTCCGTGATCACGGCGATCGACGCGAACGGAGATCACGAAATCTCGACTCAGGAAATGGCGGCGGCGGCAGCGGCTTTGAAGAAACTCGACACCAACGGTGATGGCAAGCTGACGTCCGACGAAATTCATGGCAGCGCACGTGGTCGTCAGGGACGCGGACAGGGCGGGCCCGGTGGCGGCGGACCTGGATTCGGTGGCCCCGGACAGGGACGCGGTCAGGGTGGGCCCGGTGGCGGCGGACCTGGATTCGGTGGTCCCGGACAGGGACGCGGTCAGGGTGGGCCCGGTGGCGGCGGACCTGGGCCGGGCGGACCACAGGGTCCTCCCACGGCCGAGGGGTTCATGGAACACGCCATGACGTTTGACGCCAACAAAGATGGCATGCTGAGTCAGGCGGAACTGAAGAAAATGGCGGCGGCCGTGATTGAAGAAATGAGCCGACGCGGTGGTCCTGGCGGTCACGGTGGACCGGGACAGGCGGGGCCCGGTCAGGGTGGGCCCGGACGTGGGCAGCAGCGCGGTGGTAACACGGGCAACCGACAGCGGCCGGACTTCGACCAGTAGTCCCTTTCACTCACCGACGAAAGATGGCGACCCGGCTTCTGCCGGGTCGCTGTTTGCGCAGACCCCGAGATCCGGGTCGCGTTCCGGATCAGAGCCGATCGATGATCAGATGCACTGAAGTGATGGTCACATTCTGCGAGGCGGAAATGCTGATCACGTTTGACGTTTTCAGGTCGGCCGGCGCAATTGAGAATGTCAGCGGTGCAAACAGGTGCTGGTGGTCTTTGGCCCACTGCTGCTGTCCCGCAACCGCTTTTCCATTGCAGGCGATCGACAGCCGCTCAGCCAGACCACCGTCGCGATGCACGCCGACAACCAGCCGCGCTGCGGAAACACTCTCGGGGTCAGACACAGCGATGGGGAAACGGGCATCGGTGTCCAGCTTCACGGCGGTATCCGCCGACCAGGCAAAGGTTCGCTGCTGAACGCCGTCCACTGACAACGGTGATTTCAGATCAATCATCACCAGTGTCGTCTCCTCCACATCAACTTCCACGGCCGACAGATCCGGCAGCCGCACGGCGTCCTGGTACTGCACCTGCCCATCCCGGTAAAATAATCGCCGCTGAAAAACGGCTTCGATCGGCAGCGTCTCAAGTCCTGACAGATTTACGATTCGCCGTCGGCCCGACATATTGGTCAGGGCCACCGTCAATCGACGATCGTCATGCACGGCCGACACATCGAGCCACCGAGCCGAATGCGTGACGGGCAGGCGACGCCCGTCAAACTCCCGCCACAGATCGAAAAAGTGAATGACGGGTGTCGGCTCATAGCCGGAGATCGGACCATTGGCGGGCTGCCCGGCTTTGGGAATGAAGGCCGCGTTGCCGCTTGCCGGATTCCAGGGCACGTTTAAAAAAGCGAACGGCACGCACAGATCGATTTCCTGCGGACGTGACAGAAACTTGTGCATGTACGCACTGAAAGAACGCAGCCGCAACCAGTAATCGCTCGGGCCTCTCCCCGGCTGCAGCGAACCACATTCGGTGATCAGAATGGGGCGGACATTGTTCGTGCCGTGCATATGCGCCTGCAGCATGTTGAGAATGGCATCCACCCGGCCCAGCAGGTAGTTGGTGTAGGTCGTCTCGCGGCGATGCCACGCCCCCACAGTGCCAATGTCCTCGTAAAAATGATGCGAGTAAAAATCGAGTTGCCCTCTGGTGGCATCCATAAAGCCGCGTTGACTTCGATACAAACCGAAATCATTGACCTGCAGCTGCATCCACGCCGAAGAGGGCCCCCCCACGCGGGTCGCTGGGGATTCCCGGTGGATCTCTGCCGCCACTTTGTTGTGAAAGTCAGCCAGCAGATCCCACGAGTTTTCCGCCCAGTGATAATCCCATTCGGATTTGATGGTGGATTCATTTTTGACTTCCCACCACGTCGCCGTCTGTCCGCCCTGTTTCACCTGAGCGCCCACCAGGGCGCCCGCCAGTTTGGCGGCGGCGTCGAAATGCTCCACCAGCGGCGTGCCCCGACCAACATGAGGTACCGACATGAAGTCGGGCCAGTTATCCAGACACATGGCGTAATCGATGTCTCGAAACGGGGCAATGGCGAATCGACTGCGCGGCGCGGCGTCGTAGCGATCAAAGAAACTCAGATCGGCGTACCCGGACCGCGTGGAAGATTCTGTCAGCTTCGGCTGCCGTGGCGAATAGCCTTTGACCAGCGCGTACTGCATCTTGAAGATCTGCCGTCCCGGCCGGAAACCGCGATCATGAGCCCACTGTTCCAGCGACGGATGCACACCACCGGGCGTTGCGTAATACCGGAAGAACTTCTCCCGCTGCAGTTCCACAATCCCTCCCACCGACAGTTCCCGCGTGGGATTCACAGTGACCGTCACCTTCTCGGGCGGCTGTTCGTCGCCCAGATTCCGGTACGGCAGGTCGTCAAACGTCGTGCTCAGCTTGTTCTGAGAACTAAAGACGACCGCGGTCACAACCACGGGGCCGGTGGTTTCCGCCTGCAGCACTATCGGAGGTGCGTCGGGGCGGGGCAGGGGCAAAGCGCCCATCTGCACGCGATACATTTGTGGCGTGTGGAGGCTGTGATGCAAAGTCGCATCCGGCTTATACGGCAGCAGACGCAGCGGGCCAACGCGATCCAGATGCTCCCCCCTGATTGCCAGATGGCGAAACATGCCGGCTACGCGCTCTGCCCCGGCAGGCAACTCAATCTTCAGCTGACCATTCGCTTCTATCCGCTGCTGCAGGACCGTCACTTCACTCAGGACGCGACCGTCGTCAGCAAACTTCGCCGGGCGCGCCGGCGCGAAATCCTGAATAAGAAAATCGTGTGCCGCTTTTCTCAGTTGCCCTTCTTCGCTGAGGGTCTGTGCGACGGTCATGGGAACAGCAAAAACAAAGACGACGACAACAGTGGCAAATGCAAAAAACTTCACAGCGACCCTGAAACAGAAAGAGAATGAAACCCGAAAGCACTGACTGCCGCAGCCGTCGGCGGAAACAGCCACGGTGGCGAACGAAGCCCGCGGCTGTTACGACAGAATAATCATGTGAACTTCACGGCAAACCTGCGGGAACCCGGGAACCACACATTGAAAAGGATGATCTATGGACGATAACGCCAATTACGTCTGCGACAACTGCGGAGAGGAAATTGTGGTTCCCGTCGACCTGTCTGCAGGCACCCAGCAGGATTACGTCGAGGACTGTCCGGTGTGCTGCAGCCCCAATCTGGTGCATGTTTCCATTGATCCGGACGGAGACATCCGCATTTGGGCGGAACCCGAACAGGATCGCTACTGACGCCTGGCGAGCCACGATTGCTGACTCAGACCATGACCTGACACTTGTCAGAAACCAAAAACTCGCCAACAGCCGCCTCTGTGTTACACGAACAGCTAACCTGCAGCATGGCCGCCGGTCGCCCTGTCTGCAAATCGAAGTCTGCGGGATCGTATCCCAGCGCTGCTGCTGCTGTAGTGGTCACTTCCGGCAGTCGCTGCCAGAGCGCATCCGCAGACAACCGCGTGGCCAGCTGCAGCTCCCGCCAGATCGACAGATCAGGATTTGACGCGCGACTATCCGTCCCCAGCACCACCGTCGCCCCGGCCTGTCGCAGTTTTTCCGCCGGGTGGGCATCGTGGCCAAACCACCTGTGCGTTCGCGGGCAGTAAACCACGGCAACGTGCGGATGGTCCGCCAGAAACTGGATCTCATCATCGGTCAGGTAGTTGGCGTGCACCGCCAGCGCCCGATGGCAGGTGGCCAGAGCTTCCAGATAAGGAAGAATGCTGCGGTATTCACCGAGCGCGGCACGATCCCACAGCCCCAAACCGTCAAGAAACTCTCGAAACCGGCCCGAACGATGCTGCAGCAATTCCAGCTCGTCACGCGTTTCCGCCAGGTGCATGGCGATCGGCCCCCCCTGTGCGCGAGCGCGAGAGACAACCGCTTCGAACAGCCGCGGGTGCACGCTGTACGGAGCGTGAGGACTGAGCGCCATCCTGACTGGATGCGCCACGTGTGAAGCGACGAGGGCGTCCAGTTCGGCAACTCGCTGCGGAATGTCTTCGGAACGAAAGCCGATGAACTCACGAAAACAGACCGCACGGCCTCCTGTTTCACCGATGGCCCTCTGAAGCTCGACCGCCGCAGAGTCACTGGCGCAGATTTCGCCAATCAGCCGCACTCCACTGCGATCTGACTGCTGCACGCCGGACGCGACGGCCGTACAGATGTCGGTTTCTGTCGGGTGCTGCCGGCGATAACCAATCACCGCACGAATCCAGTCAGGGAACGGAGCGGACGGCTCAAGGGGGCGTTCCAGACGGGAGAACTCAAGATGAGTATGGGCGTTGACCAGTGCCGGAATCACGGCCACAGGAGCAATCAGGTGCCGCTCATCGGCTGGGACCACGCTGATGTCCGTCAGCAATCCCGCTTCTATCGTCAATCGGCGGTTGGGCAGCGGAGGCTGGCCCGGTCGCAGCAGCCAGGCACAGCGAATGACCCTGTTGGCAGCTTGCTGACCGTCGGCATTCACGATCCCGCACCCGCCTCCGCCGCCTTTTCAGGCGGCAATTTTGACTGTTGTGATTCGTCCGACTCCGGCAGCGGAGGATCGCTCAGGAAAGAGAGTCGGCGCTCTGACATCAAAATCAGAAAGGCCGGCACCATCACGGGGCGGACAACAAAGGTGTCCAGAATGACCCCCAGTGCCAAAGCGAATCCCAGCTGATCCATTCCCGCCAGGCTGCCTGCCATCAGTGACGAGAACGTGCCCGCCATAATGATCCCGCAACTGCTGATGATGGAGCCCGTATGATCCAGGGCCACTGTAATGCTCTCGGTTCGTCCGTGTCGCCTTCGCTCTTCTTCGATGCGTGTCAACAGGAAGATGTTGTAGTCTTCTCCAACGGCAATCAGGATCGTGAACAGGAACATCGGCACCTTCCAGTCCAGTCCCGCAAACCCGGTCGGGTCCAGCGCCCAGAAAAACAGATACGTCCCTCCCAGCGTGGCAAAGTAGCTGAACAGTACGGTCACAATCAGGTAGACGCAGACCTTCAGCTGTCGCAGCAGAATCCACAGAATGATGAACACGACGACCGTCACCAGCGTGTTGATACGAACGCGGTCGCTGTCGGTCACCTTTTTCAGATCCGCAAGGTTGGCCGTCTCTCCGGCAAACGTGAGCTTCGCGTCCTTCAGCGATTCCGGCAGAAATTCCGGCAGCCGCTGTTTCAGCCGTTGAAATTCATCCAGGCTGGAACGCGAAAACGGATCGTTGCGAAAGATGATGTCCAGCCTCGTGGCGGACTTGTACTCAGTGGAAACGAATTCCCGAATGCCACGGTATCGTTCGGCGATGCCCGGCACCTTGCCAATGTCGCGACCGCCTTTCGGATCCGACAGCGACCGCACCGCCTGAATGCCGAGTTCGTCCCTGTGCGCCATAATGGCGTCGGTGAACGCCACAAAATCGGCCGGCACCCGAGGCGTGCGGGCAAAGTCAAAGTCGGGATCCGAGACTTCCAGAATGACCCGCACCGGCACACCTTCCCCGCCGGGAAAATGGGCCTGCAACGCGCGGGCACCATGCACACTTGGGGCTTCATCCGGCAGGTCCGACAGCAGTCCGTAGCTGAGGTAGCCAAAGCACACGTAGCCGATAATCGAAAACGGCAGCATGCCAATGACACTGCCCAGCCACATCGCCCAGGGACGACGCCGCAGCGCCGCACCAACGCGCTTCCATTTGAATCCGGGAATCGGACGACTGAGAATCCGAGTCAGAAAATCGGTTCGTGGCACCCAACTGACCTGAGACGCCTGCCGGGCAGGCATGCGGGGCCAGAAAGCCCATCGACCGCACAGCCGAATAATGGCAGGCGTCAGTGTCAGTGATGCGCAGAGGCAAACGAACAGCCCAAATGAGATCGCGATTCCGGCCTGCTGAAACTTGCCAAAGTCCGCAAAGTACATCATGCCGATGCCACACATGGTGGTGCCGGCACTGGCGGCAATCGCCGACCCGACGCGTGCGAGAGTTTCCGAGATGGCTTCTTCAATCGTCGCCCCGCCTCCGAGCTCCTCACGGTAACGAGCGATCAGAAACAGGCAGTAATCAATGCCGGCTCCATACACGAGCACGGTCACGTACGCTTCAATTCCGTTGAACAGATCCACCCAGCCCCAGACGGCCGCAATGGAAAGCAGCTTGAGCGAAATGGCGCCAGACACACTGACGGTAAGCAGTGGGATCATTGCCAGAAACGGAGCTCGATACATCAGCAACAGCAGCACGATCACGAGGATCACGGTCCAGGTTTCCGTTGCCTTGGCGCTGTTTTCAGAAGCGATCATGGCGTCCCGTCCATAGATGGCGGTGCCACTGAAGGCGATGTCGAGTCCGGGCGGGATCGGGATCGGCGCCTCTTCCTGAGTCACTTCGGCCGCTGAATCATCCTTCGGACCAACGGGCCGCCAGGCCGCAATTTGATGGAGCTTCTCCAGTTCCGTTTCCAGTTCACTGATGAGCGGACGATTGCGGGCGTCCAGAAACTCCGAGTTCAGCTCCAGAACAATGAGCGAGGCCTTTTTGTCGACGCTGTCATACAGCGGTCCCGTGTACTGGTCCGGGTCACGCCACGAGATTTTGCGCACCAGCGAGGCGGTTGCGGCATCTTCCGGAGGGACATCGCTGAGCGGCTCAAAACCGCTGATCCGCCGCACAAGCGGCAGGAGTGACTGGCTGATGAAGTCGTAATCCAGCTGCACCAGCCCACTGTTTCCTGACGTGTCACGACGGACAACGATCACGATGTTGCTGGAATTGCTGTCTTCGGGAAACGTCCGCTGAAACGTTTCGAGGCCGCGAATACTGTCGGAATCTTCCGGCAGAAAGGCGAATTCTCCGTTGAGCACGATCGACTGCCAGTCCGGTGCAAACTGCACGGCCACCGCCACCAAAGCAATCCACGCTGCAATCACAACGGCAGGTCGGCGTGCGGCGAATTGTCCCAGAGCCCGAAACAGCATTTTGGATGCCCGCGTCCGCAACAGGGATGCGGTCTGACGTGTATCAAAAGTTTACGGAAGGTCGATTGTTGACGCTCAGTCTAGCCAGGCCCCCGGGACTGTGCCCGCGGACAAAGGGCAATTGTTGGAATTGACCGGGGATCTGCCGACGTCATCCCATACGAACGGACACAATGACACGGACAGGGAGGGGCAAATCGCCTCCCCGGCGACCTGCTACGGCTCAATCCGATTCGGTGGCTTCGCCCGTATCCGCGGTCCCACCTGCGTCCTCGGATTCCGAGGTCGATGTGGACTTCTTTTTGGGAAGCTTCTTTTTCGAACTCTTCTTTGCCGCTTTCTTCCTGGTCTTTTTCTTCGCCGCTTTTTTCTTCACCGGCTTCTCGACCGGTTCGTCCGTCAGATCAGTTTCCGTATCGTCTGCAGCCGCTTTCTTTTTGGTCGCTTTCTTCTTCTTGGGCGGAAACTTGAAGTCGATCTTTCCTGTTTCGCGATTCAGCAGCAGCTGCGCAGAAAACTTGCGATTCTTCTTTTTCGACACAAATTCTGTCAGAACGTCTGTTTCCCCATCGACAAACAGTTTCACGGCCTGCTCCGAAGAAATCTCCTGCTGCAGAATGGTCTTGCTGACTCGGACACCGCGTTCGTCTTTTTTGGTCGCCATTTTGGGCACCAGGAACGCTTTCTCCGTCTCGTAGACGGGGATCAGTTCATCGGAGTCATCCAGTTTTTTGGCCTGACAGAGGATCTGATCATCGGTGAGCTGTTTCAGCTCCTCCTCGCGTTCGGAGTCGCCTTCAAAAACGAAATTGACCTTCCAGACTTTCTTCGGTTTCTCCAGTTTCAATTCGGCTTCAAACTGGGCGCCGAATCGGTTCTTAAACGTGTCAATCGGTCCGACCTGCAGCGTGTTGACCAGCTGTTTCGCCTGAGCTTCCGTCAGTTCATGACTGGCGATGTGTTTTTTCAGCCGGAAGCCACACTCCGGATCGCGACACTCAAAGACCCCGTCCGTCTGCTTCAATGCGGTCGCTGAGCACTCCGGACAATTGGCTTTCAGGTCAGGAAACTTTCGATTGACCAGCTCTTCCGTGAAGGACCGGGTCTGTTCGACAATGTCGCGTGTGAGCCCTTTGATCTCTCCCATAAAGGTGTCACGGGCCAGCTCGCCTTTCTCCATCATCTTCAGCTTCTGTTCCCATTCGCCCGTCATTTCCGGGGAACTGAGCGTATCGATGCCAATCTCCTGCAGCTGATCGAACAACGCCAGCCCCTTGTTGGACACCACCAGATCCCGGCGGCTGATTTCGTCACGAAACAGATACTTCTGACGAATCAGTCCTTCGATGATGTTGGCGCGTGTCGCCGGAGTTCCCAGACCCCGTTCGCTCATCGCGTCGCGAAGCTCTTCGTCGTCCACCAGCTTGCCGGCCGTCTCCATCGCCGACAGCAGTGTCGAATCGTTGTAGCGAGCCGGAGGTCGGGTTTCTTTCTTCACGCTCTCCACAGGCGCGGCGATTGCCGTCTCTCCCGTGCTGGATCCGACCAGCTCTCCCTTGCCCCCCGCAGCTCCAGGCTGTCGGTTGAATACCTCCAGAAAGCCGGGCACCACCAGCACCTTCCCGTCCGTCTTGAAGCAGTCGTCTCCGATGCGGGTGATTCGCTGGGTGACTTCGAATTCAGCCGGCGGGTAAAAGATCGCCAGAAACTGACGCAGCACCAGGTTGTAAATCTTTTTCGCATCTTCATCGAGTTTCGCCGTTGGCGTTTTGCCCGTCGGAATGATGGCGAAGTGATCGCTGACTTTTTTGGTGTCAAAAACCCGTTTGGACGGCTGGACGCGGTCGTTGTCCATGATCCACTTCGCACACTTCGGGAAGGTTTCTTCGAAGGCGGCGTTGGGCTTGGCGCTGGCAAACGTGCCGATCGTTTCCTTCACCGTATCCACATAATCTTCCGGCAGATAACGAGAATCGGTTCGGGGATACGTGAGCAGCTTGTGCCGGTCATAAAGTGCCTGAGCCAGTTGCAGAGTGCGGCGTGCACTAAAGCCGTGCTTACTGCTGGCCTCCCGCTGCAGACTCGTCAGATCGAACAGTCGCTCTGGAGACTGCCGCTGCGGCTTGCGGGTTTCCTCGACAACGCCTTCACGGCCGTTGCAGCGTTCAATGATGGCGGTTGCTTCTTCTTCCGACCAGATTCGCTCCGCTTTTTTCTGGTTGTTGTTTTCGTCTTTTTGAAAATCTTCGCGGAACCAGCGGCCTTCGTATTCGCCTTTTTCAACGGCAAATTTGCCGTGAATTTCCCAGTAATCTTCGGAGACGAAGGCACGAATCAGCTTTTCGCGTTCGGCCAGAATGGCCAGTGTGGGTGTCTGGACACGCCCTGCAGTGGTGACGTTGAACCCGCCGTTGCGAGAATTGAATGCGGTGAGGGCGCGGGTCGCATTCAGGCCAATCAGCCAGTCGCTTTCCGAACGGCACATGGCGGCGTCCGCCAGATCGGCCATTTCGCCATCGGTCCGCATGGAATTCCAGGCGTCGATGATCGCATTGTCCGTCATCGACTGCATCCACATGCGTTTCACGGTGATCTGTTTGTCGATACTGGCCAGCTGCAGCACATACCGAAAGATAAGTTCCCCCTCACGCCCCGCATCACACGCGTTCACGACCGTGTCGACGTCTTTTTTCTTCAGCAGCCGCACCAGCAGCTTGAAGCGGGATTCGTTGCGTTCAATGGGCTGCAGCTCAAATCGGTCCGGAATGGCCGGCAGATGGTCGAGCTTCCAGGGCAGTTTTTTGCCTTCGGGAGTCAGCGGCATTTTCAACTCGACGAGGTGACCAACCGCCGAAGAGATGTAGGCGTTGTCGTTCTCGAAGTAGTCTTTTTTCTTGGTGAACTTGCCAATCCCCGGAAGTTTGCCAAGCACCCTCGACAGGTCGGTGGCGACGCTCGGTTTCTCGGCAATGATCAGAGTCTTGGACATTTCCGCTCCGGACCGACTTGGGATCCTGACATTCTCACAGCAGGATCGCGGCGAGAATGCTCACCGGTCGCCTTCCGACTGAGTGACGTTCAATCAAAAAAACGACGTAACCCTAACCTTGAGTTGACCTTGTTTCGTTTCCAGCGGCAGCTAGAATCCTCGACCTGCATCGCTGCGAAATTGTCGACTTCGGCAATCGCACGAGCAAACTCAAGGTTTTTCCACCACCGGAAACGACGGTGGGATACGACTCATTTCACAATCTGTCAAGCGACGTGTGCAAATTGCTGCTCACGCCGGCCTCCCGATAATCGAGCAAACTGATGGCGTCTCCGTTTACATTTTTCCGCAAATACTCCAGCGGAATGATGATCGTTATGGTCATCCTCTCCATGCTTTTGTTCACACTGACGGACCTGTTCAGTGATCCCAGTGCCAAATTCTGGCTGCTCGGACTGCTGATCGGCGGAGCCGTGTTTGGCGTGGCGGGCATCAGCCAGGGCAAATGGCTGCAATGGGGACTTGGCGGGAGCGTTCTGGGCGTGCTGCTCGGTCTGATCCTGCCATCGTTTGCAGAGTCCGGCGGCATCGCCACCAATGTCGGCGTCGTCACTCAGGAAGAACAGAATGACATGTACATGCGGCGGGCCATCGCCAACCGCTTTCTGGCGGGCGCGATCGAGCAGACCTACGGCCCCATGTTTTTTCAGTTCCAGGCTCCGCCAAGATTTGGCTTCCGCCAGCGGACAGAGACGGAGGACCTGATCTTCGGCAAGTTGATGCGAGCGGAAGCCGATCGACTGGGCCTGGAAGTCACTCCCACGATGGTCAAGGAATATCTGACCAATATGACCGACGGTCAGCTGACCAAATCGGACTACCTGACCATCCGCAACTCTCTCAGCTACAACGGCCAGACCCTCACCGAGGAGTTGGCAAGCGAAATCCTCGGCGATGAGATCCGCGCCCGTATGGCTTACGATCTGACCATGCCGTTTCGTGCCACCGTGCCGCCATCCCCGGAAGTCTACTGGGAGTACTACAAACGTCTGAAGGTGCAGCAGGATCTTGAACTGGTCGCGGTCGACGTGGAAGAGTTTGCGGGGCAGATCGCAGAACCCAGCGACGGAGACATTGCGAGCCTTTTCGACGAGTACAAGACCAGCATGCCAAACCAACAAGAAGCTGGTGCCCCCGGCTTCTTTCTCCCCACCCGAATCAAGGTCGCTTACGCGGAACTGGATAACGAAAAGCTGAAGTCAGCCATCGAACCAGTCACAGAAGAAGACATCAAAAAATATTACGAGGACAACAAAGAATCTCCTCTGATTCGCATCCCCGTTTTCCCCGATATTGAGGGAACTGACACGAGCGATGTCGAGGCAGAAGAACCTCAAACTGAAGCGCCTCAGTCCGAAGAGCCTCAGACCGAAGAGCCTCAGACCGAAGAACCTCAGTCCGAAGAGCCTCAGACCGAAGAACCTCAGACCGAAGAACCTCAGACCGAAGAACCTCAGTCCGAAGAACCTCAAACTGAAGAGCCGGATGACTGTGGGGTCTTTCAGGATGAAACACCCCAGAACTCTGACGAGCCTGTCGAGCCACCGGCCACAAAAGAGCCGGAACCGCCCGAAGTACCCGCGACAGAATCCACTGAGCCGGCAACGTCCGGCGCGGAAACAACACCGGAAAGTCAGGACGGGGAAGCTCCGGTCACTGACGATTCACAGTCTCCCAACGGCGAAATCGAGGGTGAGGGGACACCGCCATTGAGCCTTGAAATCCCGGAAAAGCCTGTTGGGACCACTCCGCCGGAAATGCCCGAGCCGACCTACGAGTATCGGGAACTGGATGAGGAACTGTCCGGCGAGATTCGTGAAGCCATTGAAGCCGAGCGAATTGACGCACTGACCAATCAGCGCCTCGCGGATTTGAAGTCAGAGATGGAAGGTATCGCTCGCGAACGCGACAAACAGCAGTTCGGAATCATCGAAGCCGATTCTGCGAAGTACGAGGTCGGCAACGATGGCGACAAGTCGGCGTATGACGACCTGCGAAATGAGATGCGAGCCCTTGAAGTTGAATACAACAAGACGTTGAAGGCCGCTGCGGAAGCAGCCGGATTTGCCTATGTGGAAACCGGTCTGCTCAGCTACGCCGACTTCGTTGACGGCGAAGACTACCCGATTGCCCTGGCAACTGAACCTGTCGACAACCCCATGATGGCGCCCCAGGCCAGCACGGTCGCGCAGACACTGTTCCAGAACTTCAACCAGGATTCGCAGAACAATAACGCTCAGTTATACCTGGCACGCCAGGCACAGAAGACGGACATCGCACTCACAGGTGGAACCAGCTACTACGTCTACTGGGCCATCGACTACGACAAATCTCACGAACCCAAACTGGATGAACCGGGCGTCCGGGATGCGGTCATCGCCGCGTACAAACTCGGCAAAGCGCGTGATCTGGCCAAAACGCGTGCGGAAGAACTGGCCGCCCGGATTCGCGCGGTGGTTGACGCCGAAGGCACGGAAGAGCAGGGGTTCGCGGAAATCCTGAAAGACGAAACGTCGACAGGTGCCGAGGATGGCTCCGCACTGGCTCCTCGACGAACGCTTCCGTTTTCATGGATGAAGACGTCGTCGGCCGGGCAGATGGGCATGCAGCAGCAGGCCACAATGTCCACAATCGAATTTCGTGATGAGTCGGGCGGATTCATGGACGACGTCGGTGGCAAGTTTATGGAATCTGTCTTCACGGAACTCTCAGACGATGAAGTGGGTGTGGTGCCCAACTACGACCTGAGCAAGTACTACGTGGTGCACGTTCAAAATCGCTTCCCCACAGCAGAAGTGGGAGAAGACGGACTGCGTGATCAGTTTGCCGCAGAAGGCAAGCAGTTCAGCTTCCGCAACAGTGCCATTCTGACTCCCATCCAGCAGGATCTGGCGATGACGGCACTGCGCAAATGGGAACTGAGCGTCTGGGAAAAATACGGCGTGATCGAAGCCCAGCCCGAGACCGAATAGACGAATCGTCCCAATGAGACGGCCGTCTTCAGTCGCGATAAACATGACCTCGCCAGCGATTCCGCTGTCGAGGTCTTTTTCTGCGCTGTGGCCAATTCGCAGCAAATGGGGGTGTTTTTGCTGCAGGAACTAAGCAATTTCCGCTTTCGGACGCCTGCCGGGCCCGTTTGGCCGTGAAAACGGAGGCCTGATCCCCAAAATACGCATTCTATGCCGAACAGATGGACAGCGTTCGACGTAAAAATATTAGGGTTTCGCGTGAGAGCCGACCGTGACGTTTTGTTTCTCTCTCGAAAACGTCGTTCGGATAACGCGAGACTCAGCTGAGGAAAAGGCGGGCCATTCGTCTTTGATTTTCAGTGCGAAGCGAGATTCTTCCCTCCAACGGGCAACTCTGCCTGAAGAGTTTTCGATTCGTTTATGTTCTCTTCTTCGCTCGCGGCCGTTCTGGCCGTCCAAAAGTGGACATTATTCATGCAGGCAATTCTGAAGAATGCGCCCTCGGTGGTTGTGTCTCTCGTGGTACACGCCGTCGTTCTGCTCGTGCTAATGATGATTCCCATCATCGTGCAGAGTGTCCCCGAGATTTCCCTGGAGTCGGTCTTCACGGAAGACCTTCCCCGCGAAGAAATGGAGCAGCAGCTGGAGCTGGAGACCAAGCCGGCGGAAACTCTGAATGTCATTTCCGGCGGGACACCGTCAACGGCCGTAGGGGCCGCCACAGAAGTTGCCTCCACGCCCGTCGACGTCCAAAAAGCCAAGGTGATGGAAGAGGCCGTGGTGGACGCACCGCGCGTGGAAGCCATGCAGCTCAGCGATGCCGTCCTGGCTGCCGAACTGGGCGAAGGCGAAGTGACCGGAGAAGTGGGAGCGATGGTGGAAGGCTACGGCCAGGCCATGGGCATCATCACGCAGGAAATCATTCGCATGATGCGTCAGCAGAAAGTGACGGTCATCTGGATGTTTGACGAATCCGGCAGTCTGGAAGACGACCGCAAAGAGATTCGTGAAAACTACATGCGGGTCTACGACGAACTGGGAATCGCGGCAAAGCAGGACAGAGACCTTCGTCGCGGCTCAGAACTGCTGCTCACATCTGTGGTCAGTTACGGCAAGACGATCCACGAACACACACGTCAGCCCACCGGCAACCCGGAACTGGTGAAGGCCGCGATCGACAAAGTGCCTGTCGACGAGTCCGGTGAAGAAAACATGTGTCAGTCCATCCGCGCTGTGCTCAACAAGTACAAGCGTATGGCGATTCAGGGCAAACGCAAACTGGCCGTGATTGTCGTGTCTGACGAATCCGGCGACGACGGGGACTACGTTGAAGAAGCCATTCTCGCCGCCAAAGCGGCCAGGGCCCCAATCTACGTCATGGGACGCCAGAGTATGTTTGGCTACCCCTATGCACGACAGCGATGGACTTACGAGGACAAAGCAAAGAACATCAAAGAGGACTTCTGGCTGCGGGTACGTCGTGGACCGGAAACGGCGTTTCCTGAAGCCCTGCAGTGGGACGGAATGCACAGCCGCTGGGACGCCCAGTCCGCTGGCTTCGGACCCTACGAGCAGGTCCGCATGGCCAAAGAATCGGGCGGCATCTTTTTTGTTCTGCCCGGCGAGGAAAAAAACCTCGTGGGACGCGGCGCGAATGACAAACGCAAATACGACTTTCTCGCCCTGCGAGAATACACGCCACTGCTGCTGTCCCGGCGGGAGTACATTCAGGAGCGAGCGACCAGCGAGTTTCGTCAGACGCTGTGGAATGTCATTGTTCGTCTGAACCCCAACGACAACAAACTGCTGTTCCAGACTCATGACCCCGAACTGAATCTGAGAACCGAGCACTATCCACTGATGCTGGCACCATTCAAGGTAGAAGCCGCTCGCCAGGCCATCAAAGCCAATCGCGCATTTGGCCTGACAAACCAGGCACTGGCCATGCTGGAAGAAATTCGTCCGGCGCGGGCACGGGAGTCGTCACAGCGGTGGCGTGCTTCCTATGACCTGGCATACGCTCAGCTGCACATGTTCCGCCTGCGACTGTTTCAGTTCATGCTGGCGATGGACCGGCACGTTTACGGCATGCCGAAACCCAAAAACGAAAAATCCAACGAATGGAACTTCTGGCGTCGACGCGAGGCCAATCAGGATCCGGATGAAGCACAGTACGCACGCCTGAAAGGCATGCTGGGTCTGGAAATGACGCTCGAGGAATACATACAGAAAGTCCGGGAAGAAGAACGCGTCGCCCTCGACCTGCTCGACGACGTGATCAAAAATCACCCGGACACTCCGTGGGCCATCCGTGCGGCGAGAGAAAAGAGCGACGGATTCGGATTCATCGTAGCCGACCGACTGTGGGACCCCAGCGGCGTTCGCAACACAATCAAACTGCCAAAGCTTTAAGACGTCATGTCGGCTTCAGAGTTATTTGATGTTGTCGATGAACACGACAATGTCACGGACGTGCGACAGCGGTCAGACGTGCATCGACTCGGACTGCGCCACAGAGCGGCCCACATCTTCTTATTTCGACCGGATGGCCGCCTGCTGATTCATCGACGGGCGGACAACAAAGAGGAGTTCCCGTCCGTCTGGACGTCTTCCGCCTCGGGCCATGTTAGCAGTGGTGAATCTTACGATGTCTCAGCAGAACGCGAGCTGGAAGAAGAGCTCGGCGTGCGTGCGCCGCTGACCTTTCTCCTGAAGGTGGACGCCTGCCCGGACACCTGCAACGAATTCACGAAGTTGTACACGGCCGTCAGTGAGGACGACGTCAGCCCCGATCCGGAAGAGATCTCTGCTATTGCCTGGGTCACACCGGATCAGCTCCGGCAGCGAATGCAGCAACCTGCCAATTTTTCTCCCGCCTTCCTGTTGCTCTATGAACGGTACTGTCAGCGCGTCCCGTAAAGCAGACAGCAAACAAGCGCACCTGCACAACGAGCGACATCGGCAGCGTACCGTCCCCACGCTGCCAACGGCCAGGGCAATGCTCCGGGAACCAAAACACTTCGACAGCGAACGAGGATGGGAGGCCGCCTGTCTGTGCATTCACACGACAACCGTATCGCTAGCCGATTAGCTCCGGGATCAGCTCGCCGCCAAACTGCGACAGTTGCTTGAAGCGTCCGGCGTGAAAGTATGTCAGCTTGTTGTCATCCAGTCCCAGCAGCCGCAACATCGTCACGTGCACGTCACGAATTGGATGCACTACGTCGACCGCTGCGGCTCCGATTTCGTCAGTGCCCCCCACAATCGTGCCTTTACGTGTCCCGCCACCAGCGAACCACATGTTCATCGCATCCGCATTGTGGCCTCGCCCGAGCGCAGTGACACCGCCACGATAGTTGTTGTCGGGTGTGCGGCCGAATTCTCCCGTCCACACGACAAGCGTATCTTCCAGCAAACCGCGTGCTTTCAGATCTTTAATCAGGGCTGCGATGGGCTGATCGACACTGGCGATTCGGGCTGAATGTCCTTTCTGCAGATAGTCATGACTGTCCCAGCCACCGGAGAAGATCTGCACAAAACGCACGCCCTGTTCCACCAGACGCCTTGCCATCAGACACTGGCGGCCGAAGGCAGCCGTTTCTTTTCGATCCAGCCCGTACGATTTCTGCAGGTGTTCAGGCTCACTGTCGATGTCCACAATCCCGGGGACCGTCATCTGCATGCGATAGGCCAGTTCATAGCTCTCCATACGAGCCACCAGATCCGCGTGTTCGGGGTGACGATCGGCATGCTGTCCATTGAGCATAGCCAGTTGATCGAGTGCTTTTCGCTGGTGCTGCCGATCTTTGTAAACTGGTGGATTCAGATCCAGAATGGGTGAGCCGGTGGAACGCAGTCGCGTGCCCTGATAGTAGGCCGGCAGATAGCCGTTCGTCCAGTTGGCCGGTCCTGCCTGCGGCAAGGCCAGTTCGGTCATCACCACGTAACCTGGCAGGTTCTGATTTTCCGAACCCAGACCATATGTGGCCCAGGCCCCCAGTCCCGGATCGCCCCCCAGCCGACTGCCGGTGTTCATATGCAGCAGAGCTTCCGGATGGTTCAGCGATTCCGCTTTACAGCCGCGATAAACACACAGTTCGTCGGCCACTTCCGGCTCCGCCAGAAACTGCCACTGGTCAGACATATCGATACCGGACTGGCCCACTTTGCGGGACTTAAACGGACTGCCGACATAGAACCGCTTACCGTTTGCCAGACCGGCCGTGCGTTTGGATTCCGACAGGTGCAGTTCGGTCAGTTTGGGCTTGGGGTCAAACGTGTCCACCTGCGAGGGGCCACCCTCCATGAACAGCATAATGACCGCTTTGGCCTTCGCGTCCAGCATAGGTTTTTTGGGCGCCAGCGGACCGGCGGCCTGCTCCTGTGCCTGCAGGTCGGTCAACGCCAAAGCCCCCAGCGACGAACCCAGTCCGTACAGAAAATCGCGTCTTGCAAGTGCTGACATCGTAGATGCCTTCTAAAAAACGTGAATGGAAGAAATCAGGGATGGCGGCACAGCGGCCGACCCTCATGACGGCAGCGATGCCTAGTAGACGAACAGAAACTCGTTGGAATTGAGCAGCAGCAGACACACGTCGGCCAGTGCCCGCGTGTCGGCGTCCACTGTCCAGGGCTTGGCATCTGGCGTGTACCCGTCGTAGACATTCAGCTTCTCAATAAACTCAAAGGGCTTACCCGTGAACTCTTCGACAAGGGACCGCGTGACGAATCGCGGGTACTCCACTTTTTCCGGCGTCACGTCTCGATGATACGCCTGCATCTTTTTCAGGTAGTCAGACAGACTGGCAACTTCCCGCGATGAGGCCGCTCGACCATACGCCAGTGCAAAGGCCCGCTGAATCTGCGCAGACACGTCATCCTTTGGTGCTTCGCTGCGAATCCGCAAAGCAAACGCGATCGACCGGTCGGTCATCACATCGCTGTTCATCAGCGTGAACGCCTGGGGAGTCACAGACGCGGAGTCACGCAATTCGCACGATTCATTCGGGTTGGGCAGATTCATAATCTCCAGAAACGGATCCGCCTGGCCGCGCACACGATATGTGTAAATCGTGCGGCGGTTTCGCTGATCGGGGGTCGCGGACGGCTGATGAGCGGGCGCGATGGAAAACTGAATCATCCGCGGCTGCAGGGCCACTTCCATATTGATTTCCGGCATGACAGGCAGGCCGCCCATCTCGGTGTTCAGTTCGCCAGTGACCTGCAGCACACTGTCCCTCAGTTCTTCGGCCGTCAGTCGTCTTGGC
Source organism: Planctomycetaceae bacterium (assembly GCA_024742875.1). Lineage (GTDB taxonomy): Bacteria > Planctomycetota > Planctomycetia > Planctomycetales > Planctomycetaceae > Fuerstiella. The sequence goes on from JANSXP010000053.1 coordinate 50,907, forward strand.
GAAAAGACGCTCAGAAGCTGATTGTCAGGATCCTTCTGTGCCAGGGCACTGGCGTCGACCGGACGTCCGGACCTCTGGTAGGCCTGTGACGTCATGATGAGCGTGTGCAGTCGCTTCAGCTTCCAGCCATGGTTAACAAAGTCGGCTGTCAGCCAGTCCAGCAGTTCCGGGTGCGTGGGTCGACTGCCCTTAGATCCGAAGTTGTTCGCCGTTTTGACGAGCCCTTTGCCAAAGTGATACTGCCAGACACGGTTCACAATCGTCCGGGCGGTCAGCGGGTTGTCGTCACTGGCAATCCAGCGGGCGACCGCCAGACGACGTCCGATCAGGTCGTCCGTCACCCTCCACGGGCTGTCAGGATCATCGCTGGCCGGCAGCCCGGCTGCACTAAGAACACCAGGCGTCACTGGCTCGGACGGGGCCTCCAGTGCTCCTCCACTGAGAATAAAACTGGATGGTCGCCACGACTGATTGATGGCCTTCGGTTCGCGCAGTTTGCGTCCGTTCTTGTAATCATCCTGCCCGTTGTAAACCGCCTGCACCATGGGCTCAAAGCGTTCCAGCCGGCGTTCCCAGATCCACACATCCTGCTCACGAACTTTCTTGATGCCTTTTTCCGCCGGCGTCAAACCCACATGACGGGGCGGCTTCTTGTCTTCCGGATCGTTCTTTCGCTGGTTCTCGTTTTTGTAGGGCAGATCGTGTTCTTTGTACCACTGACGTGCGGCGGCTTCCTGCTTATCCTGAACCTGTTTCTGCTCGCCACGGGCAAAGGCCAGCAGTTCTTCCACCTGTTTTTTGCCCGGCTCAAAGCCGTTACGGTTCTCTTCGCCCAGGAACTCGGCTTTGCGCTCTGCGGGCTGAGTTGTCGCGAAGGCCGCATAAAAACTGTAGTAGTCTCGTGTCGGCAGCGGGTCAAACTTATGATCATGGCACTTGCAGCACCGCAGTGGCATCGCCAGAAACGTCTGGCCCACATTGTGGACCAGGTCGTCCAGGTAGATCTGTCGCGCCTCTTTCTGCGGGATCATCGCGGTCCCCCACGGGCCCATTCGCAGAAATCCGGTCGCGATCAGCAGCTCAGAATCCGCCGCGTCCAGAGTACACTGCGGCAGTCCGGCAGGGGAATCTTCCTGCTCGGCCGCACGTGCCGCCAGGATCTCGTCGCCGGCCAGTTGCTCCAGCACGAAAGCGTTGAAAGGCTTGTCACTGTTAAATGACCGGATCACGTAATCACGATAGCGCCAGGCGTTGGAGCGTTCATAGTCATTCGAAAAGCCGGACGTATCCGCATATCGAGCGACGTCCAGCCAGTGCTGCCCCCAACGTTCGCCGTAGTGAGGACTATCAAGCAGCTGACCGACCAGCTGCTGCCACGCCTTGTCGGCATCTTTGTCCGCTGCCGTGCGGAATGCCTGCAGCTGTTCCAGCGTGGGTGGCAGTCCCGTGACATCATAACTGCCTCGACGAATCAGTTCATCGGGCGTCGCACGTCCACTGGGCGTCAGCCCCGCCTGTGTCAGCCTGCGGTTCACAAAGTAATCCACCGGGTTTTGACCGGACGCCAGTGCGGCGGAAAGATCGGGAGCGTCAACCGGCTGAAATGCCCAGATTTCATCCGGCTGATAGCGTCGGTAAGTCCAGTCATCCGCCAGTCCACCGCTGGTGTCAACAATGATGCCGTCCTCATTCTCGCGAACGGCCCATTCCTGCTGCTGGATCCGACGCTGCACGTCTTCGCCCGGCCATGGCGCACCGGAGGCAATCCACTGCCGGATCAGCTCCGTTTGCTCAGGACTGAGGCGGTCGTTCTCCTTGGGCGGCATCTCGTACCCATCCCACAGCACTGCATGATACAGACTGCTGTCTTCCGGCTTGCCGGGGACGAGGGCCACTTCCCCCGATTCTCCACCGGCGATCATGGCATCCCGCGTCGTCAGATCGTAATCGCCGCGCAGGTCTTCCGGATCAGTCCCGTGACAGCCGAAGCATTTCACCTTCAGCAGCGGCAGCACCTCCAGGGTAAACAATTTCTCAGCGGCTGCCTGCGGCAGCCGCTGAGCCAACTGGCTGACGGGTTTCGTCGGCTCGTCGGCTGCTGCCGTCACGGTCACCATCAGTGCCGCCAGTAAGCCGGGCCTTATCGAATTACCGAACAATGCTTTCATCGCGATCCCTTTTCTCGCCACGTCAGGGAGCTCCCTGATCAAAGATGGTGCGAACTTCCTCGGCCGTCAGTGCCGCCGCATAAATAGCAAACTCGTCAATGCTGCCATTCAGATTGCGAACGGCAAATCCCGCTTCCGGCTTGGTGGGCAGTGCCCAGTTGCCAATGGATGCGGTCCCGATGCGCGTCGGTGCCAGCTTGTCCTGCGGAACGTCATGTTCACTGAGCAGGCGTCCATTCAGATAGTGCATAATCGAGGCCGCCTGCATGTCATAAACGGTGGCCAGGTGAATCCATCGACCACTCAGTGACGCATTCCAGAACGGCGGAGACAGGGCCTTAAAGTCAGCATGTCCCTGCGTTCCCAGTTCACGCGGACGGACAGAAAAATACAACTGCCCCGTGTCCAGAATCTGCCAGTGAGGCTCGCCCTTGTTGTAGCTGTCTGTCAGAAACAGAGAATTGAAAACCCGGTCGAGACTGTCGATCCGCACCCAGCAGGACATCGTCAGCGACTCCCATTCGCC
>JANSXP010000055.1 GCA_024742875.1 Planctomycetaceae bacterium
CAGGAGCTAATCCAGACATGAACAGTGGACGAGGTACCGCACGGACCTTCGCGACCGCAACTTCTCGCACTGACGTTCTTGATTTATTCGAAGCCTTTGCTTTGTGATTTCGCCAGGTGATGCACCGCGCCGCCGACAGAAAATCATTAGCAAACATCAGGCTGGCTGCGCGCACCGATTCCCCTGTGACAGAGAATCGGCTTTAGCAAGGCAATCGAGTATGGAGACTTGACCTGCTCACAGCACATTCTGTCGCGGTAGTGGCTGCTGGCTATTCCTGCCGCGTCTGGTGTTGTTCCGTAGCGGGAATCGGCAAAGGTTCCACGGCACCAGATACTAACGCCAATTTCTGCCCCGGGCGTGGACGGTGCTGGCCTGCCTCGGCAGGGCTGCGTCTGATTGTTCGGCTGGCCTCAGCGTTTCAAACAAGTGCATTTCCTCCGTTTCCGTCGTCTCGACTTACCCTCAAAACGCACCACCGTGCCGGCCGCCAGTCGGTCCGCCACACGGTCGTCATACATTGCCGCCAGTTCGGACAGCGACTTGTTTGTTGTCATCACCAGCGGCTGCCCCTTGCGAATCTCCAGCAAGTCAAACAGAGACTGGTACATGGGGTCCGTGGGCTGGCGTGTGGCGATGTCGTCCAGGAACACGGCAGAACGTGACCGTACCCGGCCCATGAATTGGTCATAGGGAACGGACTTTGTCACCGTCTCGCCGAACTCGTTAACGCACTCAATGGGCACAGCCTTGCCACCACGGCCCTGAGCGACGGCAGACAGGAAATCGTCCGCACGTGCCCAGATCGGCCGCTGTGTGAACTGTCCGAACACCACAGCTGCAGCACACGTCTTGCCGGTGCCGTAGTCGCCCGACAGCAACAGAGGCCACGCACCGGCTTTGCAGGCGGCCTTAATCTTCTTTCGCTGTGGTGCGGGAATCTCGGTTTTCACCGCGTCCTCATAACCGGGCGGTCGGTGTTCGTGATGCGGCACCCACGACTCTGCTGGGTTTCTCACAGGCAGCCGTGCAATCTGGCCGCGTAGTTTTTCCATCTGCACGCCGATGGCCGCCACGTCTTCTTCTGCCTCAACCATCGTATTCGCTCCAATCTGTGCCTCGGACGCGGGCTGGTTCCGATGCCGCCGCTGTTTGCTTGTCTCGCTGCTCCCACGTCCGCACGCAGGCTTTCCAGTCCTGCATCCTGTTCTTCCCGACCTTCCACCCCTTGGATGCGTAGAAGTCCACAAAAGACTGCGGGTCCACGGTATTGCGACGGCCTTCGCAGTAGTCCCGTACCTCATCCGCAGTTGGGGGCTTGAATCGCTTCGCCGCCTTTGCCTTCTCATCCTCGGGCAGCAGTTTCTTTAGTCTGCAGAGCAACTCGGTTTCTACGAGGCGTACCATTTGCGACGCTCATCATCGGTCATAGGCAGACGGACAATCGCCGCGAAGGCTTGCCCAATCTGCGGGAAGTCAACGCCATTCTGATCCCAGCGAACAATTGGTGGGTCGGTGATACTGTCCCCGCTCAGCGTGCTGGTTGATGTCTTGGGACGTGAGTCGGCGGAGGAAGCCGCAGAGCCTTTGCCACGTTCTTGAGCCTGAGCCTCCCCCACGACAGGTTCAGATCCCGCTTTCGCGGTCGACTGTCGTTCACGCTTCGTGGCACGTGCACTCGCAGTCGCTCCCGCACCTTCCTCATTGGGTGTGGCAATTGGTGTCGCGACCGGGGGGATGTCCACCCCGGTGAGATTGGCGGCCGCCGTAGATTCCCCGGCTGGATCATCAAACAACGGCATGTCCGGACCAAAGACTCACTGGCCTTCGTCACCACGACCGCTGCTCTCCTCATGGCCTGCGAGGCGGCCGCGGTGCGAGTGGCCCGCCCCTCCCCCCGGGCGGAAACAGCAGCGACGCTTTCTTCGTTGCTCAACAGCGCATCTGCGATGGCTATGACGAGACAGCCTGAGTTGAAGGCCGTGGTGGTGTCCCGTCTGCTTCAGCAACTCGTGCCCACTGGCGCATCACCTGTTCCAGTTCGTGCGGTCGGAAGGGTTTCGACAGGTGGTCGTTCATTCCCGCCTCGAGACTTCTCTCTCGATCCCCAATCAGTGCGTTGGCGGTAAGTGCGATCACCGGGATGTCGCCTGCTGGGTGGGGGAGTTCTCGAATGCGACGCGTGGCTTCATAGCCATCCATGACCGGCATGTGGCAGTCCATCAGGACAATGTCGAAACGCTGCCGCTGCAGAATTTCCAGTGCTGACTTGCCATTGTCGCATACCGTGACGCTGCAGTTCATGTTCTTCAGGCATTCCCGGACGACCATTTGATTCACAAGGTTGTCTTCCGCAACCAGCACCCGGTAGCTGTCTGCGTTGCCGTCCGACGGTGCATCCTCAGCGGTCGCCGGGACGTGCCGTCTGGACTGAGATATGGCGTCGCTGAGGGTTTGCAGCAGAAATTCATAACTGGCCGGTTTAACAACACACTCGGCAAATCCGATCTCCGTCAGACGCTTTCGTGACAGGTCGCGGCAACTGGAAGTCAGCATAACCAGGACCATGTCCGCCAACTCGGGCCTCTGGCGAATCTGCCGGCCGAGTTCTTCCCCATCAACATCGGGCATGCAGTAGTCGGTCAGGACAATGTCAAACGCTTCCGGTCTGTCCGTCAGGAGTTTCAGGGCTTCCGCTGCACAGGACGCAGTGATGACGGAGTTCACGTACGGGCTGAGCTGACCGTTAAGGATTTCACGATTGATGGCAAGGTCGTCAACAACGAGCACACGGGCTGTCTGCAGTTGCTCAGGATTTTTGATGTCGCTAATGGTGACTTCAGCGTGGTCAAGTGTGATTGTGAAGGCGAAACGAGAACCCACGCCTGGTTCGCTTTCCACGTCGATCTGACTGCCCATAAGTCGCACAAGTTCACTGCTGATTCCCAGCCCCAGCCCTGTTCCTCCAAACTTTCGCGTCGTCGATCCGTCCGCCTGAGTGAACTTGTCAAAAATCGTGTCGACACGATCCGCCGGGATGCCGATGCCCGTGTCTGCGATGCAGAACTGAATGGTGGATTCGCTTTCCCCGCTTGCGGTCAGACTGACACGGAGAATGACGTGGCCGCTCTCGGTGAACTTGAGAGCATTGTTGAGCAGATTGGTGAGGATCTGCCGCAGGCGCAGCGGGTCTCCGATCGCTCCGCGAGGCAGTTCGGGCGAGTAGTGCAGGACGACTTCCACCGGCCTGTTATTCACCTGGGCGGCGCCCAGCGATGCCACCTCTTCAACAAGATTGCGAAGATCGAACGGGGTAGATTCCAGTTCCAGTTGCCGAGCCTCAATTTTGGAATAGTCGAGGATATCGTTGATGATCTCCAGCAGGCTGCCAGCCGAACTGCGACTGACTTTGGCGTAGTTGGTCTGATTCTCGGTCAGTTCCGTCTGGAGCAGAAGATCCAGCATCCCCATCACGCCGTTCAGGGGCGTTCGCAGTTCATGGCTCATGTTGGCAAGGAACTGACTTTTCAGTCGGTTGGTCTCTTCCGCTCTTTCTCTGGCGGCAACGACAAATCGGAAGTGCTTCTGAATCGTGCGGGCGGCGGGTTCAAAAACGAAAATTGCCTCCAGTCCGAGCACAATCAGGGTAACAGTCAGAAGCACCCTCTGGAGTCGCTTGAGGGACTCCACACGCTGTCCGGCGGCCTGATCAAGCAGGCCCACAATGGTGTTCATGCGGGGAAGGTATTCCGCCTCGTTCCTTCGGATGATGTCGGAGTTTTTCGCAAGGATGTCCGAATCGCGCGGTGCGGCAATGATGGCGTGTCCTGCCTCACACATCAGTGAATAGTAAGGCTGCATGTCGGCAAACGCCGCCGTCACCGCGGCATTGGTCGCCGTCGCCGAGCCGAAATTCGCCATTAATTCCCCATGCGAACGCTGCCACAGGATGAGTGCATCGCAGAGTTCCTGAAGGGCGTCCTGATGTTCTGACGGCGTCTTCGCTGTGTTCAGCGCGAAAGTGGCTTTGGTCAGCTTCTGGCTCAGCATGCGCTGCCGACCCGCCTTGTTGATAACGGGGGCATCGTCTGCCTGCTGCCGGATCATTGACTCGACGTAAAGATGGCTGGCGATGGTCAAACCGGCCACGAGTGCCAGCCCGACAGCGTAGCGAACTCGCAGTTGCTTTTCCGGGGCTGTCGAAGGTTCCTGTGTGGAGGAAATGGGCATGAATGACTCGCGTCAGCAGGGTAGACTGGTTTCCTGTGGTCATCGCATGGTTGTCTTTCCATTTGCGTGCTCCCCTGGGGGAGCCGACCAATATTCATCAATCTGCCACCGATTTGCTGGCGAACCCTCCTTCCAGACGACCAGGACAGGGCGTCTGCTGCCGCTCCTCTGAAGCTGGCGGCCGTGCACGAGTCAGCAGTTACGACTACAATCAACGCCTTTGCAAACGGCCCGTGTGGTTGTAAGGCACCACACCAACAGGAACCGAAGTGATGGACTTGCAGACGCTTGCCCGGCGAGGCGCTAACAGTGCGATGAACAAGTGGCTGAACGAGAATCCGGCCGTTCTGGGATTACTGGCGATTGGGCTTGGAGTTGTGCTCGCCGGATCCGGCATCTACGAAATGCAAAGTGGCGTCACCCGTGACAAGTACGGCAATGAGATCAAAGGGGGACTTGGGAAATTTACCTCTGTGGTCCGCATCCTGTTTGGAGCGGCCGCGTGCGTGTTTGGGCTCTATAAGATCGTCGCCGGATAGGACGTTTCGGCGGGCACTCACGTCATACTATGGCAGGCTAACCTGGCAGGTAACGAGCGGGCTTCGATTCCCTGAAGTCTCACCCTTTCTTCGCGGGGCGAATCTCCGAATCTTCTCCACAGGTATCCAGCGCCATTGCGGTGGGGTAATTGAGCGTCGGGCGAAACTCGGGCACACCTCGCACGATCTCCACCCCCTGCACATAAGCCACAGGCACCGGTCGTACTTCGCCGTCTGAGTCGTTGGTGAAGACCGGAAGGTGGCCACGACCGTCTTTGATGGCGCGTCCCAGAATCGCGTGCAACATTTCGACGGTCAGGGATTCTTCCCGCAGTTCTTCAAACGTCATCATCTGCTCCTGTCACAGTCAGCCTGTCGCCCGCCCTCCCACCTTAGGCCCCCTACTCCAGGTGGTACAGCCCAAATCACGCGAAAAGAACCAATGCTGGATCACGAAAAATTGCAGCTGCGACCAGCGCATGCCGAGTTGACGTCGATCGGTGGTCTCTGCTACCGATTGAGCCAGACAATTGAGGGAGTTGCGCCGGGGCGATCCAGGCGGACAGAAACTTTGCGCGATGGCGGCGATCCAGACTGCCTTACGACGAGTGACGGGCAGGAAGCACGCTCCCAAACGCTCGGTCAATTCCGCGCTGCATAGAGAGTGTGGGCGTGCCGTTTCAGAGCGCACTCATGTGGTGTTGTGTTGTCTGGGTCAGATCAGCAGTTCATCGATCGGGCCGTAAGCGGGATCTGCAAGTGGCTGCTCTCGACCGCCAATGTTGAACGATGACGAAGAGTCCAGGCCCAGCGCTGAAAGATAGGTATGAAACAGATGGCCGTGGTCGACTTCGCGATCGACGACTTCCGTTCCATTTGTGTTGGTCGCTCCAATCACAGCGCCTGGCTGAATGCCGGCACCTCCAAGGCAGATAGACCAGGCCTTACCCCAATGATCACGTCCGTAGCGCGCGTTGATGCGGGGCGTTCGCCCAAACTCTGACATCACAACCACCAGCGTGGACTCCAGCATGCCCCTGTCGGACAGGTCCGTCAGCAGGCAGGAAAACGGGGCGTCGAATTCGGCAAGTTGCTCCAGGTGAAAACTAAAATTCTCATTATGGGTGTCGTAGTTGGTGTGCGAGACCTGAACATAAGGCACGTCGTGTTCCAGCATTCGTCTGGCGGTCAGGCAGTGCTGACCGAAGTCGTGGCTGCCGTATCGCGCGTGATCCTTTGCGGACTCCTGAGAGATGTCGAAGGCATCTCGTTTTTCCATCAGCCCCTGTGCCTGCTCAAAGCTTTGCGTGTACGCATCGGTTTCCGCCGTGCGTCGCTGACTCAGGAAACGCTCATTCGCCCGACGCCTGAATGCATTGCGCCGCTCATCGATTTCAATTGTCAGGTTTCCCAAGCGCTGGGAATTGGCAGGCGGCTTGCCGTTGACGCCCGTGCTGGCGTAGCGTGGACCGAGATACGCCGCATTATTGCCTCGTCCGCCTCCGGGGATATGAATATGGCCTGGCAGAGGATTGTCACTGCGTTCCAGTGACCTTGCACACACAGCGCCCAGATGAGGATTTTCCACGCCTGGCATCTGGTTGCGGCCGTACGTCATCTGGTACTTGCCTTTGCCATGGTCTCCGTTGTTGGTGTTGATGCCGCGAATCAGTGACAGCCTGTTCATGTGCTGTGCTGTTTTGGGCAGCAGTTCGGAAATATGCATTCCAGGGACGGCTGTGGGAATGGCGCTGAACGGGCCCCCCGTGTCCGTGCGGGGTTTGGGGTCCCATGATTCCAACTGGCTGACTCCACCGGAAAGAAAGATGACGAGCATGCGACGGCGCTGCTGCTGCAGTCCCGCGAGCAGTGACGGTCCGGCCGCCAGGCTGGCGGCACCTGTCCCCAGCAGGCTCAGAAATCCTCGGCGCGCAATCTGGTGCGCGGTCGACTGACAGGCATAGCGAGCGTCCATAGGAATTTCTCCAGCTGTTTCCGATGATTCAGGGGGATGAAGAACAGAGGGTACAGGTCATGCGAGCGGGCGTTTCGGGATGATGACTCGGCTAGTGTTGAAATCGAAATTCTGCAGATGTCAGCAGTCCCCACGCGAGTTCTCGCACGGCCTGCGCCGTATTCCTGCTCTGTTTCAGATACTCCACGACATCAGTCGTTTCCTCGTCCGTCGGGGGCCGCGAAAGGACGCTCAGATACAGTTCTTTGGCGGCGGCAACCGGATCACTGAGCCGGTTCACGCGATCCGTCAGGTTGCCGGCATTCGGCACCAGCCAGCCTCGTATGTCTGCGCCATTGGCCAGAAACAAAGACTGATCCACGGTCGCAAAGAACTGGTCCTGCGGTTGACCGGCGCTGGCACCATACAAAGTCGCAAACCGGGCTACTGTGGACTCCAGAGCCTTGTGAGTGTTCAGATCAATCTGCCGCGTTCGCTCCTGAAGCACTCGGGGGTCCTGCTTCTGCTCTTCGCTTAGTGGCTGGTCCTTATCAAGTTTGGCTGCCACGCTGGCCCGCTGCCGTTCTGACTGGCCGGTGGCCGTCAGCAGACTCCAGGCCAGTTGCTCCGGGGTAAGGCCCGTAAGTCGCGCGGCCGCGAACCTGTTCAGCGGTGATTTTGATGCTTCGTCTGCCAACTGCGCCAATTGCTGCCGAGTGCTGGCAATCTGCTCACGCAATTGTTGCTGTGACTGCCTGACGGGTCTCAATTGCCTTTCGAGCTTTTCTACCCGAAGTTCTGCCTGCTGCATTGCCATCAAAGCGGACGTGCTGGCATCGCGGACAGGTTCATATGCTTTTTGCCCTTCATTCAGCATCCGCTGGTGTTTCTGCAGTTCGCGTTCAGCGGCAGCCATTGCGTTCTCCAGGTTGCTCAGGACCTGCCCCGCTTCTGTGAGATTCGGCAGAGCGGCTGACAGTTGATGGACGCTGGAAACAGCGTCCGCGATGGCCTTCTGCTGAACAGCAAACGCCGTCACGAACGCCTCCTGTGCCTGCAGCCGCCCCCGCCATTTGGCGACGTCCGCCTTCCGCCGCTCATGTTCGGTTTTGGCATCGGCCAGATCGCCATTCATCATCTGAAGCTCACTCTGCAGAGTGCTCTGCGTAGCTTCATCAGCAGCCAGCTGTGCTGCGAGATGCTCTTCGGTTTTGCCCAGTTCCAGCATCCGTCCGGTGATGGCCAAGTGCGCCTGCCGCTTTGTCTCTGCCTCCGCGTCTGTTCTCAGCGTCTGTGCCTTGAGTCGCTGCTCATAAGCGGCTCGTCGCAGTTTTCTAATCTCGTTGTCAATGGGAACGGTGGCAAGAATGGCGGGCTGTGTGGCGGCGACCACAGCATCCAGTTTCGACTGGGCATCGCTTAGCTTCTTTTGCTCGGCGGACATAGCGGCCTGAAGTTTTGGGACGACGGCCTCCTGCTTTTTTACGACAGCCGCCAATTCGGTGACAAGTTCCGTCAGCGTGTGATCGCCGAGCAATTCGGCGCAGCTGGCAACGCTGGCGGAAGACTTCCGCAGTGTCGCGAGTGCCTGCTGAGCCTGATCTGTTTTGGACCTGGCCTTGTGAAATTGTGTCTGTGCCGCGTTGCGAGACTGGATGGCCGCCTCAACATTCTTGACAGCCCTGGCTTCCGCGTCAAAAACCGTTTTGCCGCGCGCGACTGCGGTATCCACCTGGTCGAGAAGTTCAGCATAACGAGCGTCATGCTCATCGGCCTGCTGGAACAGGGCATTTGCATCTGCAGCCGTGTCAGTGTGATTAGACGGCAGAGGGGCCTGTGCCTGTGCAGGATGAGGCAACTGGAAACTTCGCTGCCACGTCTGCGAGAGTGCTATTTCACGCAGCAGCCAGGCGATGTCGTGGTGATGATGACGAAGCTCCGAAGCCAGCAGTGTCAGCAGCTCCGGGTGTGAGGGGGGATTTGCAGAGTGATGCAGGTCGACCGGGTGCACGAGTCCCCGCCCAAACATATGAGCCCACAGGCGGTTGGCAATGTTGCGGTCAAATGGCACGGATGGCACCTCACGCAGTGTCTGCGCCAGTCTGGATAGTCGGCTGTCCACCGGAACGGCGCGGACATTTTTGGCCGGAAACACGCGGTATCGTCTGTGCGGCTGGAGGCTGGCTCCCGTCAGTTCGCTGCCACCGGGGATGCGTGGCCGCATGTTGCCTTCGCGATCCGTGAAGACCGACTTAAACGTCGCCTCGCCGGCCGCTTTCTCAGAGATCTGCGCGGGCTTTTTTTTATCCAGCTGAAACAGGGTGGCACGGACAAAGAATGCGTTCAGGCCATAGTAATCGTCCTGGCGGTAGTCATCGATCAGCGGATGGTCGTGGCACTGAGCGCACTGCAGGTCCATGCCGAAGAAAATCCGACCGGTATCGCGCGTCAGCAGATGAGGCTCGACGTTGCGCTGCAGCAGGAAACCCGCGGCTGCGGGGGGCGTGGCGGAGCCGTCGACGGACAGCACTTCGCAGGCAATGTCCAGCCACGATTTCCTGGCACGCAGGGCCGCTTCCAGGTATTGCCGAAAATCGGACGTCTTGACGTGTGTTCCGCTGCGTCGTTCCATCAGCATCAGCTCAAGGGTCACCGCCATGTGGCGAAAGAAGTCGTCTGACTGCAGCAGGTCATTCAGTTTGATCGTGCGTTTGTCCTGAGCTGGGTCATGCAGAAATTCCACCACTTCATCACGTGTCGGAATTCTTCCGGACAGAGCCAGCGTGGCCCGGCGGACGAAGGTCGCGTCATCGCACTGATGAGCGACCGGGCCGGGCTCGGCTGTGGTAATCAGCCGGTCAATCCGCTGGTGCAAAGGGACCTCATCCGTCACCGCCGTTGCAGTGAGTGTCAGGACCAGCGAAAGCAGGAACAAAGGTCGACTCATCGAAGCCTCGCAAAGGTGGGAACGGGGCTGCAGGTGGGAGGAGGAATGCTCTGCGACGCTGTTCAGTCAGGGGAAATGAACCGGGTGAGGATCCCGTATCTTTGTCGTGAGCTGACCTCCGGACGCCTTAGGTTAAGGGCTGTTCGTGAGGTCGTCAACAAAAAGTCGACCTGTCTGCGTCCGGGCCGCATTCCCGGCACGACTGGTCACGACAGGTCACGAACGACCTGTGGACCGGTCAGGACGTCTTTTTATCCATGCGACAAATCTGCAGCTTGCCGTCAGAGCAGGCCACGGCCAATTGTAGTCCGTCGGGATGCAGATCCAGATCTCTGCCGTTTTGCGGCAGCCGAAACTGATGGGCGGCCGTCGCTTCGCCGGCTTTCCAGAACATCAGATTCCCATTGCTGCCGCCGTGAGCGCCGATGATCAGGTCGTCCGGATGCAGGGCCACGCCCCACGCGACGCCCTGAAGTTTCGGCTGCGAGAGGTATTCCACGAGTTGCTTATTGTCCTGCCGGGCAAACTCGACCACCGACGGATTGCCGATGCCGGCAAATGCGTTGGTCACAGCCGTGATACCGGAGGCGAACAGTCGAGATCCGTCTGAGTTGAACTGCAGCGTGCGAAACCCTCCGATTTGCGCGCGAAACCCTTTGTCGTATTTACTGAGCGAGTCCGCCGTCCATGCACGCACTGGCTGCCGGTCGGCAAGACGCCACTCAATCAGCTGGCCCATCAGGTCACCGGTCACCAGTGCTTTGCCGTCAGGGTGAAAGGCCACGTTGTACACGTGCGATCGATGAGCGATCGCCTTTTCGTCGTTGACATGGCCCTTGAGCTCTGCAATCTGCGTGCCGTCAGCTGCATTCCACAATCGGACCATGTGATCATTGCCCACAGTGGCCAGAGTGCTGCCGTCCGGTGAAATGGCCACACCACGGATCCATCCCTCGTGAGCTTTGTCGATCACATGGATCGGCTGGGGCGCCGTTGCAGTGGCTGGCCAGATGATCAGACGCCCATCGTAGCCTCCCGTGATGACTCGCTGTCCGTCCCGGGAAAAGCAAAATCCTCGCACCCAGGCATCGGTATTGAAGGCCGTTTTTTCATTGTTACTGATGTTCCATCGCCAGAGCTGAAAGTCTTCTGCGGCGAAAAAGACGCAGTCCGGCTGAGGTCCGAATCGACAGCTGATCAGCGGCCGTGTGTGCTTATGCGTTTTCTCAATATGAGTCTGCCTGAAGTCCATCGATCTGCCCTTCGCCTGACGATTGCGAGCCCCCTGCGCTCACAAATCATGCGCGACAGACTCCGTCAACGCAAACTGGCACTCCCGTTCGACACCTTCGCACTGCCCGTGTCGGACATACAGCCAGGCCAGCGGCAGTGAATCACCCGGGAGTGTGGCGTTGAGCAAACGGGCTTTGTGCAACTGCTCGCTCAGGGCTGCGTCAATTGGCAAATCCGATTTGCTGCCAGACTCGCTGAATCGTTCAGGCAGCTGTCATCGGTGCCACAGCAGGAGCAGCCGGAGACCATGTTTCGGTTGAGTAGATGACCAATGACCATCAACAGGCCACCCAATGGTGTCCACCATGCAGCGTAAGTGGCAAAGAACCCCGCCTGGGCGACAGGTACCTCAGACGTCGGCGTTGCTGAGTCGGAGCCGGCTGCTGCGGCACAGTGGGCACACTCTTCATCGGTGCACACTGGTGATTTGTCTGTGGCATTCAGGGATGCGGCTGCCTCGGATGCGCCGTGGTCACAGCCTTTTTCACAGCCGGCGGGCATGCCGTCTTCTTTTGTCGCTGCAGTTACCGTTTCTTCTTCGCAATACTCACACTTCTCTTCGCAGCATGCCGGGCCGTCTGTCGCTGCCGCCGCCGTCTGCGATTCTGTTGCGCAGTGCGTGCAGTTCTCATCGCAGCATGCCTCACCGTCGGCCGCTGCGACCGCCCGTGAGCCCGCTGCTGCTTCACAGGTTGGGCAGCATTCTCCCGACAGTCCGAAAGCGGCAAACGTAATAATGGTTAGTCCGGAAGCCGCGATGCCTGCCGGCAGCAGCCTGCCGTGGCGTTTCCAGCCGGGAACAAAGGCTGCCAGGCCAATTAGAAAACAGGCCCCCGCCATCCACTTGTGAAAGGCCTCGTCTGCCAGAAAGCTGAGTCCCATCGCCGGCAGGAACCCGATGACAAAAGGCATCGCCGCGCAGTGGATGGCACAGGCGACGGATGCCGTCACACCCAGCATGTCCCCCCAGCCTGAGGCCGCAGACGGGCTCCTCGTCGCCGATTCCTCTGACGTCAGCAGAGGCAGCGCGCCAGAAAATTCTGATGTGATTTGGGGTTCCGAGACGCTCATCGTTGGTTCATCCAGGGGACGCAGTTTGGAGGCCGGTATTCTGGCTGGCTTGTCATCAAATGACCAGCCGCAACCCCGTGGCAACGCCGACAAGCAGCACAATGGCCGCTCGCATGTGGGCCCATGGCAGGTGGCTGAAGCGGCCAGTGCCCGTTTTGAGCCGATTACCGAATCGCTGCACCAACAGTCCAACCAGGGTCAGCGAAGTGGCGATTCCCACCGCAAACAGGCCAATGGAAAGATAGGCTTCCACGGCCGACCCGTGTGCCATTCCGGTCAGGTACGCGGCGACGGCGGACGGACAGGGCAGCAGGCCAAAGGCCGCTCCCAGCAGCATACTCACCGAGTAGCCTCCCGCCGTTTCCTTTTGAGGCTCACTGGCAGATGCTTCCGCAGGATGGTCGGCGTGATCATGGCTGTGGTGATGGTCGTCACTGTGATCGTGGTGGCTGTGTTCGTGTTTGTGCAGGCTGCAGTTGCAGCGGGCGGGCTCTTTCCTGAACTGAGCGCGGTACATCATCCACAGGCCAACTGCCATGACCAGCGTGGAACTGATCGCTCGCAGCCAGAATTTGACACTGTCAACGTTGCTCTCTCCATCGCCTGCCACGGCGTACTGCGCCGCATGGACAATGAACGCGATGCCCATCAGTGACAGCGAGTGGCTGACCGCGCTGGATAACCCCATCAGCAGCGGGTGAATAAAACTGCGTCGATGCTCGGTCAGGTAGACCAGCATGGCCGTCTTGCCATGGCCAGGCTCCAGCGCGTGGATGGCTCCGAGAAAAAAGGCGACCCCTAGAGTGATCTGGTGACTATGAGTGTGCACGGTAACTGCCCAGTGAGAGTGGATTCGATCAGACCAAAAACGGCAGCCGCCTGCGGCTCTGGTGTGGGTCTTCGCACGGCCCGGCAACAGGGACAAACGTGTGTCGCTGCCTGTTGTGGCTGGAAAACGCCACGTCGGTCGTGCGACAGGCGGCATCAAACAACGCACCGAAGCTCAGCCTGCCCGGGCAATCCCGGTAGAATCAATCCTGCAGCGAAGCGTGGTGCATCAGACGGCCGGCGGGCCTCGTCCTGGACAGCGGTATGCGGCGGTCAGCGCGGGGGCTGATTCCGTGCGGCAACTGAGTGTGTCTGTGAAATCACAAACCGGCACACAGACTTCGAAACCTTCAGCGGTGGCAAGTGCGAAGGCCGCCTGACAGATACGGCAGTTGTGAGAATCATGTGGCGCTGAATGGTCTGGATCAGACTCGTCGAGCGGTGAGTCGCCTGCAGTTCGGTCGTCGCTTTGACGGCCGTTCGTTGATGACGCTGTCGACTGACCGTGAGCCTGGCAGAACCGGCAGTGTGGGCACGCCACAGCCGAGGTTTTTTCAGCGGGATGTGTGTCTGTCGCCCCCTGCCCTTCCGTCACGACCGCAGAGCAGCCGCAGTGCTGGCCGCAACCCAGGTGCAATACGGAAGTTGCCGGCAGCAAAACAAGCTGCAGCAACACCACGCACGGGGCGGCAAGGCGAACGAGTTTGTGGAATGACTTTGACATCAGAGTGCAGCAGACTCCGAATCCGACCAGTTCCCCAAGTCTACGAGCGGAGTGTGAAAAAACGCAATGTATTCCGGCAGAAAATTGCGACCTGTGAACCTGCTGACGCTCGGGCAGCAGGGCTGCCGAGGGACTTCCGAACACCGCAGAGGCTGTGATGACCATGATTTATGACGCACGGCAGCATTCCTGCAGGTCATTAATCAGGCTCCGCCACGCTGTCGCATACTCTCTGCCAGGGATCACGGCTGTCAGCCCTCCGTCCCATTTTCGCAACGTCTGTTCCCGATACGCAACACCCAGTTCTTCGCCAACCTGGTATTCATAGTGGCCGATCCAGCTAAGCAGTTCGAATAGCAGGGCTTCGCACTGCGTTCGACGGTCTGCTGCGGGTTCTGTCCACTGTGACAGGCTGGCAATTCGCCAGGGAAGTGGAGTTGGTGGCCATGCGGCACAGAAAACGGGCGCGGGGTCAAACCGTGGCAGAAAGACGCCGCCACGGTCATCACTGCCCAGCAGCACCCCAAAGCCTCTCAGCAGGACCGTGCCTCCACCTGCGATCTTTCGCTGATAAATGCTGCCATGCTCCTTCAGGTCGGATTCTGCTGCGATGCGTTCAAATCCCAGATGCAGCAGCCAGTTGCCCTGTTTTCGAAGTACGTCCTGACCCCAGCACCAGCACTACTGATTCAGCAGCGTCAGCAGCCGGTGCTGGGTGAACGGTTCCCGAATTGCGTCAAGCAATGACATAGAACGCTCTGTCGTCAGGTCTTTTGCCGGTGCTGGGTTGTGATGTGCGGGCTGAAGGTGCGGGCGGCATCATCAGCCTACAGTTCAACTCATTTCGCAAAGCACGGCAAAAGGAAGAACACTCTTTAGTGGTGATGTTCCGGAGCGCCAACGGCCACGATACTGTCCGGCGAGCCTCCGACAGTGAATCTGGCCACCACTTTCATCTGCGGCATCGCCATGACGTTGAGAATGCCTGTGCCAGGTTCTGTGAAAATCGCGTGACGTCCGTAGGCGTCGAACGCGATGGCGTGATGCCCGTGGTGTCCTTCCACCCGACTGGCGCCCACGGGAATGGTGGTCTTGACGCGGGCGTCGGAGAAATCGCGATCCTTGTTGGGATCCAGCTCTACAATGGTCAGCTGCTCCTGCACGTCACTATCTGCCTGTGTGCGATCCTGAAACAGGAATGCGTATCGGCGGCCCATCGACATGACTGTCTTTGGTGTCATCAGCCTGAGTCCGTCCGCCAGGTCAATCGACAGGCGGATGACTGCCGGCGTCTGAGCGGCTGCGTTGATCATGCACAGAGCTGACTGCGCGCCGGACCCGGTTGAGCACAAGACCCAGTTTCGGCTGTTTTCAAACGCTCCGGTCCGCAGTGGCTTGTCTGTTTCCTCGTCCGTTCCGAGTGTCAGGTGATTGACCTTCACGGTATCGGCATTCAGGCTGACCGCACTGTCCACATCGACCCAGCAGATCCCGTCGGCCGGTGCAAAGAACGCTCGGCCGGAGTTGGACGTGGCCCCGTGAATCACGCCTGTGGGCAGCTTGAAGGAGTAGGCGATCTGATCCTTGTCGCGATCTGTCCGTACGACGTCCACCCGTCCGGCGTTTGGGCCTCCACCATCGATCCATGTGCTGTAGGCCACAGATTCGGTGGGAGCCGCCATCGTGATGTGGTTACCACCGCCCGGGAAGAAGGCGCTGGCGGCCGCATTTTTGTTTTTCAGGCTGACGGGGATGGCGCGGGTAAAGCCATTCTTTGTGTCATTGGCCAGGTAGAATCGACGGTTGTAAACGTAAACGTGCGCTGGGTTGCCCTGCTCGGCATCCAGTTTCGCCAGGCGAACGGCCGGTTTGCTGTTGTATCTCCAGTGGGTGTGGTTGCCGTGTGGCTCTTCGATGACGCCGGTGTCGATCGCCACCCAGCCGCTTTGATGTTTGCCGCCGTCGTCATCCCGAATGCCGACCATCAGCATGCCGTCACAGTGCTTCATCTGCACCAGATCCTGACGTTCTGCATCGAGTTCAGGGAAGCCGTTCACCCAGCCGCGTGAAAGCCCCCATTTGGAGGACATGGTCAGATCGGCGTACGAAAGTTTATCGGTGTCACGATCCTGCCAGAAAATCCGCGTCGCGATTTTTCGATGCTGACCGCAGCTTTCGGAGGTCGCCGTCAGCATCGCTGACAGGCTCAGGACGAAAACAAGAGTGTATTTTTGCATCAGAAGACCTGTTGTGTGTAGTTGTTTGGGGCACGCTTTTTGGGGGCCCGTGAGTGGAAGTCTTTCCGCCTTGAGAGGCCGAGAATCCCGCAGGTCTCGTCCTTCTCTTCCTCGGCCGCTGCCGGGGGCGAAAACGCATAGAAGGCTGCGTGAGTTGACAGGGAGGGGGCAACCGACGCTGACGATGAGGATCGCTGCGAAGAGCCGTCGCACGAAAGCACTGGCGACGATCGCTGGCAGGGATCGTCGGGCGATGCGTACAGCAGCGACCTGCCGAGCTGCTGGTGTCAAGCGTTCTTTCGGAAACGGCACGGTTGACCGCCGCTGTCTCGCATTCTGATGTCAGCAAGTGTGCGTGGGCGGTCCGCGTGCGGGGTGATCATGCGGCGGTGTTTGATCCGGAAAGTCCGACTCCACCGCTGGCGGGACTTGCACGCAGGCACGAATTACCGCCAACACCAGCGGGGGGATTCGCGTGGCCATAGAGAACGCCGCGCGACAGATCTGACACGAATTCGCGTCGGAGCGGGAGTCTGTTGGGGTGTCGTCAGGTTGCTGATGACGTGAGTGCAGCGGGCATTGACATCGCAGATCGGCGAAACCCTGTTTCGCCATCGGTTGCCCGTCGCTGTCTGACGGCTCTTTCTGCTGTTGCCCGCTGGGTGAGTGGCGGCAGTCACAATGGTCGTGCAGCACGTACGTCAACGGTGCCAGCGCCAATTGCAGGGCGGCGAAGAAAACGATCCGGAGTTTGCCCGGTTGCTGCGTGAACGTGAACATCAGAGCGTTTGCAGTCACTCCGAATCCGACCGCGTCCAACATTAGCCGACCGACGCCAGAGCGTCAGCGCCCGCCTGACGTATTTGGCCGATTTTTCGTAAAGCAGAATGAACGTCCAGGCGGCAAAGAACGGGCGATCGCGGGTGACTTTCAAAGTGCCGCGTCAGGAATGGATTGCCACAGCAGCATTCCGCCGGTACAGTTCCCAGCCTGGTCGGACCCGGAATGCATTGTATTCTGATGTCCTCGAATCTCCAAAAATTCACTCGTCCGCTTCAACGTCACGCGGTCACGATTCTTGTCGTGCTTGTGCAGCTGGCCGTGGTTCCTGCCACCTGCCTGCTGCACGTTTGCGGTGACGCAGCCAATGCAGGCGGCGTTTCGGGCGGAACGCACGCACGGTGCTGCTGCCATGGCCACGTGGAACGCTCTCAGCGGCCGGCACCGCTGTCAGATGCCACGGGTGAGTCTCCGACTCCGGAATCCGGTCATCCTCAGCAGGCCCCGCACTGCTGTCGAATCTGTGCAACGGCATTCGCTCTGATCACCATGGACGCAGCGCCGGACTGGATACCCACGGTGGAACTCCTCCACCATGCCCCGTTGATTTCCGTGCAGGCTGCGGAAGCCCCAACGGTCTCCAGTTGCCCCGGTCGTGGCCCGCCGGCTTGATGCGGGATGTGGGAACAGATCGGAGATCCTGTCCAATACTGCTGGGCAGGCGCAAAATGTCCGTATAACGCATCGTTTCGCTTGCGTCTGCCGTCCTGACTGACACGCTGCCCGTGCAGCTCGCGGCGATGCGACGTCCGTCTGATGTTCTGCCGTTCTGCTGTTCCCCAGGCATCCGCATCCGCTTTTGCTTCCGCCCTGTCCGCCGGGGTGGGGGACGAAACGGGCGGCCGGGCGCACGCCACGTTATTCGCCCCACGTTTTCTTTCTTACGAAACACCATCTGCGGAGATATTCATGCAGACACAGGAACCACCATCCGGCCGACTGCCGGTCACCGTGCTCAGCGGTTTTCTGGGAGCCGGCAAGACCACGCTGCTGAACCATGTGCTGGCCAATCGAGAGCAGATGCGAGTGGCCGTCATCGTGAATGACATGAGCGAAGTCAACATCGACGCCGCCCTGGTGCGTGACGGCGGTGCCGATCTGTCGCGCACCGATGAGCAGCTTGTGGAAATGAGTAACGGCTGCATCTGCTGCACGCTGCGTGAAGACCTTTTGGTCGAAGTCTCCCGTCTCGCGCGTGAGGGACGGTTCGATTACCTGCTGATCGAGTCCACGGGAATCAGTGAGCCGCTGCCGGTTGCCGAGACGTTCACTTTTGAAGATGAAGAAGGCACGAGCCTGTCCCACGTCGCGCAGCTGGACACAATGGTGACAGTGGTCGACGCGGGAAACTTCATGAAAGACTTTGGTTCGTGGGACGATCTGGTTGATCGGAAGATGGGGCTGAGCGATGAGGACGATCGCAACATCGTGGATCTGCTGGTGGATCAGGTCGAATTTGCCGACGTCATCATGATCAACAAGACGGATCTGGTAACAGCTTACGAACTGGAGCAGCTGGAACAGATCATTCGCCGACTGAATCCCAATGCGGAACTGATCACGTCCACGGAAAGCCGTGTTCCCCTGTCGAAGATCATGGGCACGGGACGTTTCCAGCTGGAGCAGGCCGAAGAAATGCCGGACTGGCTGGCCGTTCCACGCGGTCAGGAGGAAACAGAGACAGAGGAATACGGCATCTCCAGTTTTGTCTATCGCCGCGATCGTCCTTTCCATCCGCAGCGTCTGTCGGACGAGATGCACAAAGACTGGGAGACCGGTGTGTTTGCCGGCATCCTCCGCAGCAAAGGGGTGATGTGGATCGCCTCGCGGCACGACTACGCCTACGACTGGTCACAGGCCGGGTGTTCCATTCGTATGGATCCCGCCGGACCGTGGTGGGTCTCAACGCCCGAGGACGAATGGCCCGAAGACGAACAGGAAGTGGCCGATATTCGCGCCCGCTTTTCCGGAGCGTACGGAGATCGTCAGCAGGAACTGGTGATCATCGGGCAGGAGCTGAATCGCGAGCGAATCGAGAGCATTCTGGATCAGTGTCTGCTGACCGACGACGAGTTCCAGCGTGGACCGGACGCCTGGGCACTACTGGACGATCCTTTGCCGCCGGTGGAACTGGAAACTGAGGAACCGGAAACCGAAGAACCGAACGACGAATTCGAAGCCGGGGAGATGCCATCATGACGACTTCTGAAACCGCGGACTACGACGTCATTGTGGTGGGCGCAGGCGCCGCGGGCGTCGGTGTGGCCATCACGCTCAGGCACGCGGGCATCGAGAACTATCTGGTGCTGGATCGGCACACCGTGGGCGCCTCCTTTGCGGCGTGGCCGGCCGAGACTCGGTTCATCACGCCCTCCTTTCCAAGCAACTCCATCGGAATGCTCGATCTGAACTCCATCGCCATTGGCGTCTCTCCGGCGTACAGCCTGGAGGTGGAGCATCCCACGGGACAGGACTACGCGGCCCATTTGCGAGGCGTGGCAAAGTTTTTTGAGCTGCCGATTCGTGAAGGGGCTGCCGTTCAGCGGATCGTCAGGACCGACGATGTTTTCCAGGTGGAGCTCGACGGCGAAACACTGAGCGCCAAACACGTTATCTGGGCGGCCGGTGAGTTTCAGTATCCACTGTTGGCCGGCTTTCCGGGCAGTGAGCTGTGCCGGCACACCGCGACCGTCGACAGCTATGAGCAGATGCCGGGAGACGACGTCATCATTATTGGAGGCTACGAAAGCGGAATTGATGCTGCCTACCATCTGGCGTATCACGATCGCAGCGTCCGCCTGTTTGATGCCGGCTGTCCGTGGGATCAGGAAAGTTCCGACCCCAGCGTCGCTTTATCCACCTACTCCATGGAACGCATCCGGGAAGAGTGGTTTGACGAATTTGTTGAGCTGTACCCGGATTCTCCGGTGACGTGTGTGGCCAAAACAGATGACGGGTATGAAGTCACGGTGGGTGGCGAGGAGACGTTTCACACCAGCGTGCCGCCGCTGCTGGCGGGTGGGTTCACGGGCAGTCACCAGATGGTTGCCGATTTGTTTGAGCAGCGGGATGATGGATTTCCGCTGCTGAGCGAAAACGACGAGTCGACGAAGGTGCCTGGCATTTTTCTGTGCGGCCCCGCGGTGCGTCATCAGAATCACGTTTTCTGCTTTATTTATAAGTATCGACAGCGTTTCGCTGTGGTGGCCAAAGCCATTGCCACATCGCTGGGGCTGCCCGCCGAACAGCTGGAAAGCTATCGCCAGTGGGGCATGTATCTGGATGACCTGTCCTGTTGCGGAGAGGAATGCGCGACATGTTGAGAGGAAGCGAACGGTTGTCCCTTGAAGAATCCGCAAACGGTGAGTTGTCGCCTGTGCAGGGCCGTACCTCTGTGCTGAGCCGCGTGCTGCGTTTGGAATGGCTGGGGCAGATGGCGGCCAGCTTGTGCTGGATGGCCAGCGTGTTCTGCTATGGGCTCAATTCCGCGGGTGACTGGCTCCAGCTTGCCGCCGCCGGCGGGTGGCTGCTTGCCAATCTGGCATCTGTGGCGACAGCAGGAGATGGGTGAAATGATCACGGCGCGATCGTCCGGTCGGAAGGGGCCGGCCGGCAATCGGTCTGGTCAGGGCTGGTGCCTGCCCCGCACCGTGCAAAACTTTGGCTTGAAGCTGACCGCTCAGCAGTTGTGGTGCTGGGGACAGGATATTGAACGCCGGGATGGCAACCTGCTGATGCAGTACGGGATGACGCAGCAGCGCTACGCAGGCCGTGACGAACGGTCCACCTGCTATCGGCTGGACGACGGTCAGACCGTGGTCTGCCTGTGGGGATTCGGGCTGTTCTTCGGCCAGCAGGACGTGGGTGGCCTGTATTTGGGGCGGTTCGATTTCTGTCCGCAATGGACGGATACGGCCGCGCTTTCTCAGGCCGTCCATCGATCGGCCGACCTGCCGACGCTGGGTCGACCGCGCGGTCGACAGCAGTGGGAGAGTGCCCATCGCCTCTGGCGCAACCTTCAACTCTGGATTGCGGATTATGAACTTTGGGTGCGCGGCGAAGCGGGGGCGGTCTGGCGGCAGGCGTGTGTGAAATCCTGGATGCGTCCGTTTGTGCGCTGCGGCCAGATGGCCGCAGCGTGGCGGTTTCTGGCTCGACGCGGATGGCAACAGCGCGATCAGCGACTTTCACAAACTCTTGGCAGGTACATGCTGCCCGCTGCCGAACGTCGATCGGCCCATTGAGTCCAACCATGAAACGACTGCCTGTCACAGTGCTGTCCGGATTTCTCGGAGCTGGCAAGACCACACTGCTCAATCACGTGCTGACCAACCGCGAGGGGCTGCGTGTGGCGGTCATCGTCAATGATATGAGCGAAGTCAATATCGACGCTCAACTGGTGGCCGGCGGAGATGCAGCGCTGAGCCGGACTGAAGAGAAACTGGTGGAAATGACCAACGGGTGCATCTGCTGTACTCTGCGGGAAGATTTGCTGGCGGAAGTGGCCGCGCTGGCCACTGAAGGTCGCTTTGACTATCTGCTGATCGAATCCACCGGCATCAGCGAGCCCGCGCCGGTCGCCGACACGTTCACGTTTGCGATCTCCGAAGGTCAGGAACTGTCTGATCTGGCAGATTTGGACACCATGGTCACTGTTGTGGATGCGGCCAATTTTCTGCACGATCTGCGTGTGGGCAAGGACCTGCATAGCGTCGGACAGGCGGCCGACGAAGATGACGAGCGAACGGTTTCGGACCTGCTGACCGAACAGGTCGAGTTTGCCAACGTGATCATTCTCAACAAGACAGACCTCGTTGACGAGGAAACGCTGGCCACAATCGAAGCCTACCTCGAACAACTCAACCCCTACGCACTGCGGCTGCGTTCGGCGTTTGGGAAGGTCTCGCCCGCGAAGATCATGGGCACCCAGCGATTCGATTTTGAAGTGGCCAAACAGAGCAAGGGCTGGCAACTGACGCTGCGGGAGGACGGAGCCAGCGAAGCCGAAGAATACGGCGTGAGCAGTTTTGTGTTTCGGGCCCGCAAACCGTTTCACCCGCAACGGCTGCATCAGCGACTGTACAAAGAGTGGGACGGTGTACTGCGGAGCAAAGGCTTCTTCTGGCTCTCCACGCGGCTGGACAAGATTGGTGTCTGGTCACAGGCTGGCTGTGTGGCCCGGCTGGACTTCGGAGGATTCTGGTGGGCCGCCGTTCCTCGCGAGCACTGGCCGCCTGGCTTCGAAGGGGAGAGTGATAAGAACTGGGACCCGCTAGTGGGGGACTGCCGTCAGGAACTGGTCTTCATTGGCATCGGCATGGATGAACCAGCCATTCGTCGCTCGCTGGAGGAATGCCTGCTGACAGATGAGGAACTGGCGGCCGGCATCGACACGTGGCTGCGTCTGCCCGATCCTTTCCCCCAGTGGGACCTCAGCGTGGAAGATGCGCTCGCCGCTCGCTGACGGTCATCTGAGCGTCTGGGCTCGCCCGACTGCTGGCACGCCCAGCAGTTCCCTGGTTCTGCGCCGAAAATGTCCTCAAGCGACTGATTCGGCTGCTGATCGTTCCACAGTCCCTGCGGTGTGATTCTGAGCTGTCAGTTCGACAAATTGTCACGAACTGGCCAGATATTTGTCCCCCGGCATCCACTTTCCGACAATCACATTTGGAGACCTGACGCGGCGAGAACCACCATGGACGCACGATCCCTGTTTGAAATCCTGATTCGAGAGAACACGGACATGCTGGTGGCCTACCTGCGTGCCGGTGTGCGCGACGCTCATGCGGTGGATGATCTGTACCAGGAGACCGTCCTGACGGCCTGGCGGCGACTGGACGACTACGATTGCGAGAAGCCAATCGGTCCGTGGCTGCGTGGAATCGCCGGAAAGCTGATGCTGGCCTTCTATCGGCGTTCGGCCCGTTCCGCTCGTCCACTCACTGAAGAGTCGCTCGCGTGGCTGAACGATCGTTTTTCGGAAATCCACTCGCGCCGCGGCGACACATTTCAGGAAAAACTGGCCGCCCTGCGGGAGTGCGTCTCGGCACTGCCCGACACCTATCAGCGGCCCATTCATCTGCGGTTTTCTGAGCAGCGTTCTTTGTCCGAAATCGCCAGCATCCTGAACCTCGCACGGGAGACACTGAAAAAGCGGATGTCGCGCGGCAAAGCAAGACTGGCCGCCTGTCTGGAAACCAAACTCAAGCAGGAACCAGCCTGATGAGTGTCAGTGACGAACAGTCAGACGATGACGAACTGCGGCAGAGCTTTGTGGAATCACTTTTGATAAGCGTCAGTGACGTGCAGGATCACTCTGTGCGAATTCGCCGAGCGATGAATGCCCTGCCGTTGAGCGTTGCGGCGACAGAATCGCCCACCGGCCGTTCATCGCGCGGCCTGCGATGGGCGGTGACCACGCTGTCCGTCTGTGTGGCATTGGCACTGGGCCTGATGCTGCCGGCTGGCGGATCTTCTCCGGCGCTGGTCGCTGTGGAGCGTTCTCTCAAGGTGGCCGCAGAGAAGATGACGCGGCGCTATCAGCTGCAGGTCGACGCTCGCACACTGCTGGGCACCGCGCGGACGATTGATAACGATCTGTACGTGCAGGGGCATGACCGATTTGCGCTGCGACACCCTGGTTTGTTGCCTGGACGAGACACCTGGCTGGGACGTCGCGGTGACGAATTCTGGGTTGTGCCTGCTGCTGGCCCTGTGCTGCAGGGAGACCGCACGGTGCTCAGTCGCTGGCTGAGCGAACGTGGTGAACTTGATACGCCCTACCTGCATGTGTCGACAATCCTCAGTCGTATGCACTCCGGCGGATTTCAGCTGCAGCTTTTGCAGGATGAGTCGGTGCAACTGCCTGACGGCAGCACCGTGTTGTGTCAGCACATTCAGGCTCAGCAGACGTCGCCGATCAAAGGGGAACTTCCCGTGACGATCAAACTGTGGGCCTCACGCGCGACCGGCATGGCAATCAGGCTGACGGCTCGCTGGGATTTGGCGCCCGGCCAGCCCGGACGAAAGTCTGTGGTGCTCACTTACCTGTCAGATGAGCCGTCACTGTCTGCCGAATGGTTCACGCCCCAGGCACACCAGCCGTCGCGACTTCGAAAATAGCCGGCTCGTTTCATCCGCGAACGCAGTACTCTCAGCCACAGCTGTGACGTTTTGTGCCCGCAGCAAACGGATTGGGCCCGGTCATCCGCAACGCCCGATCCTGTCCGCAATGCTCGATTCCGTCCACTGTTGTGCCAGCCCCGCTTTTTTTGTCCCCGATTGATCGGCCGGCGACAACAGCTGACAGCAGAAAGGGCGCCCTGCCCTTTCCTCACTTACGACTTTGTGACGGAGCTCGCAATGACGCACACACTGTTGCTGCTGGCAGCCATCCTGCCCTTCGCTGGTGAATCCCCTGAGGCCGGCGACGCGCCCACCTTTGCTGATGACGTGGCGGCCATCATTCACAGGCGGTGTTCCAGCTGCCATCGGCCTGGGTCATCGGCCCCGTTTTCTCTGCTGACTTATCAGGATGTGAGCCGGCACGCCGATACCATCGTGGTCGTGCTGGAAGATGGCTATATGCCTCCCTGGAAGCCCGTGGACCATGGTATTGCATTTGCGAACTCTCGCCGTTTGCCGGATGCCGAACAGCGAATTCTCAGGGAGTGGGTCAACGCGGGCAGTCCGGAGGGTGATCCGACGAAGACCCCTTTGCCACCAGAGTTTTCCGGCAGCTGGAAGCTGGGGCCGCCGGACATGGTCGTGAAAATGAATGGTCGGTTTCAGGTGCCGGCGGACGGTCCGGACATCTACCGCTCTTTTGTTTTTCCAGTGCAGCTGCCGGAAGACAAATGGGTGAAGGCCGTGGAACTGCGTCCGCGGGCGACGTCGGCCGTGCACCATGCCATCTTCTTTGTGGACACCACCGGTAACGCTCGCAAACTCGATGGAGCCGATGGGCGGGCGGGGCTCACGGGGATGGGGTTTCTGGCCGATTTTGGCGGGAATACCGAGACTTCCTCACCCGACGGCAGGCCTCGGCCACGCGGACTTTTGCAGGGCGGCAAACTGCTGCAGCGCTTGCGTGGCAATTCGGACCGCGACGCACAGGCTACGCAGGTCAGCTCTGCGCTGCGGGGGCTCGGAGGCTATGTTCCCGGTTCTACGCCCAATCGCCTGCCCGGTGACCTGGCCATGTCGCTGCCACAGGGCAGTGACATCGTGATGCAGACGCACTTCCATCCTTCCGGGCGTGTGGAAACCGAGCAGGCTGAGCTGGCCCTGTATTTTGCCGACAGGCCGCCTTCCCGGGAAATCGTGCCCATTATGGTTCCACCGATGTTTGGCTTTGGTGCCGATCTCAAAGTCCCGGCCGGGGAGGCAAACTATCGCCTCACAGATTCCATCACGCTGCCTGTGGACACACTGGCCGTCGGGGTCACTGGCCACGCTCATTACATCTGTCGGGCGATGAAACTGACCGCCACGCTGCCCGACGGCCGCTCCGTTGTGCTGCTGCAAATTGATGACTGGGACCTCGACTGGCAGGATCAGTATCAGTTTTCTCAGCCGCTGAGTCTGCCGGCTGGAACTGTCCTGAGATCGGACATTGTCTATGACAACTCGGCCGACAATCCGCGCAATCCCCATCATCCACCGCAGGAGATACGCTGGGGGCGGGGATCCGCCGACGAAATGGGCAGCATGACGCTCACCACGATCGCTCTTCGCAAAGAGGATGAACGTCGGCTGCAGGCCGGCATGAGGCAGCACATTGTCTCACGGCTGGTCGATCGCAGCAGTGACGATCTTGTCCGCATGCTGATGCAGCTCGATGACGACGGTGATGGCATTCTTCTCGGTGCCGAAATCCCGCCTCGCATGACGGGGCGGACCTTTCGGATGATTGATGCCAATAACGACGGGGGCCTGGAAAAAAGTGAGCTTTCCCGCGCGCTGCAACTGCGAGACCAATTCCGCCGCAATCGCCAGCGCTAAAACCTCTGTACCAGCATGCGACCCGGCAAACCATTCACTGCGCGAAAGGAAATTCACCATGATGCGAACACTTCTTTGCGGCATTCTGCTGCTGTGTTTCCAGACGTCCGTGCTGGCAGACACCGACTGGCGGTTTGTCGATATCGAGGGCAGCGAACATCGTCCCTTTGAGGATGATCGAACGTCGGCTGTGGTTGTCGTCTTCATCAGTACCGACTGTCCGATCGCCAACAGCTATCTGCCGCTGCTGCAGCGCATGGCGAACGAGGGGAAGGAATCGGGAATTCGTTTTTTTCTCGTGCATCCGCGTACTGATGTGACAGCAGAGCAGGCACACGAGCATGCCCGGCGGTTTGCTGTTGATGTGCCGGTGATCATTGACCGGGATCTTGTCATATCACGGCGGCTGTTGGCAAAGACGACTCCGGAAGCCTTCGTACTGACAGCGGGGCAGCAGACCCCCGCTTATCGGGGACGCATTGACAATCGGTACGCGGGGTATGGCAGAAAACGAAGTGTGGCAACCAGCAGCGATCTTGCAGACGCCATCCACGCGGTCGCGCAGGGAGATCTTCCGCAGGTGCGGCGGACGAAGTCCGTGGGCTGTCTGATTTCTTATCCGAAGTGAAACACCGTCTGCCGTTGCTGATGATCAGTCGCCGCTGGGAGCGGTCGGTCCTGCTGGCTGCGGCTTGCGTGGTGATTCCGGGATAGGGCGAATGCGGATGTTCCGAAACGAAACGTGCCGGGGTTTCTCAGGCGATTTTTTTACACCGTGCACCTGCAGTGCGATGACGCCGCGCGGGTAGCGCTGGAAAGCGTCTGCGTCCGTCACGTCGCCGATGGGCTGATCGTTGATCCACGTTCGGATCCGCGGTCCCTCGGCCTGAATTCGGACGCGATTCCATTCACCATTTTTCATCACCTTGTGGCTGATCAGCTGGTCTTTGGGGGTGATCCAGCCCTTGTTGCCCTGGCCGAAAACATGGCCCGAACGTCCTGGTGATTTGCCCAGATCCACCTGAGGTCCGTGAATTGACGGGCGAGTCTGCCCCCGATCGTTGACGCGTGTCAGCTGAGTCCGAATCTGCACGCCGGAGTTCAGATCGGTGTCGTGCAGACGGACTTCCAGTTCCAGCTCAAAATCGTCCCAGGTCTTCGTGGTGTGCAGGAAGTGTGTCTGGCTGGTACTTGTGCCGACAATGACGCCTTCCCTCACGGCAAACTGCCCGTTGCCACGGGACGCCTTCCAGCCTGCGAGGTTCTCACCGCGGAATAGCCACGTCCAGTCATCTGAGGCTGGTTCCATTGATGCCTGCGCGGCGACAAGAAAGGTGAAAGCTCGAATCACGTGGGCAAACGGACAGATGGGGATGGCGAGGCTCATGGGGGATCCTTTCACGTGTGTGATCAACGCTCGAGCGAACGCATACAGGCGGCTAAACCTGTGGCAGGGCAAATTCCGGACGGCGTTGTTTGTTCAGCAGGCGGCTGGCCTGGACATCGTTTACAATCTGCTCCTGCTCGGCATCCCAGTGGATGGTGCGGCCGGTAATACGGCAGACGTTAATCAGGTGAGCGACGCTGGTGACCAGATGACCGACCTCGACGGAAGCGTTGGGGGCTTCGCGACTGGCGATGCAGTCCAGCCAGTTGGCGACGTGCGATTCTGTTTCGGATCCGGTGAATGGCGCCAGCAGGTTGCGTGGATTGCTGGCGAATCGCCCTCGATTGATTTCCATCTTTCCCCGTTCACCGATGAAAATGCCGCCAAACGCGGGCCCGGATGTGCTTTCCAGCCGGATCACGGTGCCATCCGGGTAGTGGATTCTGACGCCGCGGTCGTGAACCTGCGCCGATTCTGTGGTGGGCTCAATCCGTACGGGGGCCACGCGATCCCAGCCCATGGCCAGATGCACCATGTCCAAAGCGTGCGCACCACGATCGCAGATGGACCCTCCGGTAAATGGGGCGTAGCGTCGCCAGCGCCGATGCAGGTCTTCGTGGTAGTCGAGCAGACGCGCCTGATCACAGAAACGATTCCAGTCCATGCCATCCGGCACCGCCTGTGGTGGCAGATCACTGACAGGCCGGGAAGACGTCATTTTTTTGACGAGGATCGTGTTGACCTTTCCCAGGCCCCCTTTGCGGACAAACTCACACGCGTATTGATTCACGGGTGTGCTTCGCTGCTGAGTGCCGACCTGCAGCACCCGCTGATACTTCTTGACGGCGTTGACCAGGGCGCGGCCTTCCGGGATGCTGAAGCTGAGCGGCTTTTCTGCGTAGACATCAAGGCCCCGTGCGCAGGCCATGATGGCAGCTCGCACCCGCACGTGGTCGGGAGTGGCAATCATCAGCGCATCAATGTCTTCCTGCTGCAGCAGATCTTCGTAGTTCTGATAGCGGCGCCACGATTTCGCGGTCGGGCTGTTGGAGGGTTCTGCTGCGAGCACGTCAATTTGCGGCAGGAAACAGTCGCTCACCGCCACCAGTTGTGCGCGATGGGCTTCGCGTGCAAGCGCCCGTGTCAGCCATTTGGCGCGTGTCCCCGCGCCGATAAGGCCAACACGCGAAGGGGGGCGCGCGGCATCGCCGGCAGCAAAGATGCCGGCAGCCAGCGGACCGGCAGCGATGGCGGCCCCCATTGCTTTTATGGTCATGCGGCGGGAGGTGTGTGGCGCCGCATGAGGTACGTTGTGTGTCATCGCAGTGGGATCAGTCTGGTGAAAATGTCGGGTGAAAGTGTCGGGGGCTTCAGAATCTGCGCCGTCGTCTATTTCCGGTTTTTGCGTTTGTCGGCTTTCTCTTGAGGGCGTTTCGGTTTTTGCGGACGGCTGTTGAGTGCACCGCCCTGTCGGCTGGGCAGCGGTTCCACGACCTGCTCGCGTGTTGGCAGCAGGCTTGACAGGCGTGACTGCAGCTGCGCGAACTCAGGATTGCCGGACTGGTTGGCCCACTCGTGCGGGTCGGTCGTGCGATCGTACAGTTCGGTCGTTCCATCCCAGTAGCGAATGAATCGGGCAGACTCTGTGCGGACGGACATATGACCGTCGTAAACGGTAATCGCCGGATGAGACCAGGGTGCGGTCACGTCCCGCAGCAGTGGCAGCAGCGAATGACCGTCGAGATGGGCTGGCTGCTTCAGGTCCGCAAGATCCGCCAGTGTCGGATAAAGATCCAGCAGGGACACCGGCCGTGTGCAGACCTGCTCAGGCTGTGTGACGCCAGGTACGCGGAACATCAACACACTGTCGGTGGCCTCCTCCCACAGCGTCGCTTTGGTCCAGTTTCGTTTTTCTCCCAGATGAAATCCGTGATCGCTGATCAGCACCACGATGGTGGAATCTCGATGGGGACTGTTCTCCAGAGCCTTGAGCACACGTCCCATGTGGAAATCGGAAAACGAAACGCTCGCCAGATACCCCTGAATGGCCTGCTTCAGCAGTCCGTTGTCGCGGACTTTATCGTCCCAGCCGGTGTTCACCAGCTTCTGTCCAAACAGAGGGATGTCGTCGAGGTCGTTCGTGCGAATCGGGGGCAGCTGGATTTCCTCAATGGGATAAAGGTCCAGATACTTCTGTGGGACATACCACGGATAGTGCGGATGAAACAAACCGCAGGAGATGAAGAACGGCTTGTCGTGTTTCTGCTGGATCGCTTCGATTGCAGCGTCCGCCAGTCGTTTATCGCTCATCTGGTCTTCCGCCAGATGCGTGGCGCCCCAGTCCCGCTCCGTCACTCTGCCGCCGCCGCTTTGCGCGATGCCGTTCAGAGGAGCGCCCGGTGGCGGTGGTGTCCGCTTGTGATTCATCGTGGCGTCAAATTCCACGCCGGTGTCGTATCCGTGGGACACCTTGCCGAATTTGGTGATCCAGTAACCACTATCCTGAAACGTTTTAAACAGTGACGGCAGCCCGTGCAGCACTTTGCTCTCACTGACGCGCACCCCGTTGCGGGAAACACCGGATTTCCACGGCGCGACGCCGGACAAAAACGCGGTTCGCGACGGACAGCACACCGGGCTGGCCGTGTAGGCGTTGTGAAACAGAACTCCCTGCTGCGCCAGCCGTTGAATATTGGGGGCAACCACACGGCCCGAGTAACGCGTCGGATCTTCCAGCAGCCAGGTATTCAGGTCGTCGACAATCAGCAGCAGCACATTCATCGGCCGCTCACCTGCCGTGGACGCTGCCACTGACCCTGACGGATTGAGCAGGCACAGGCTGGTTGCCGTGATGAGCAAACCACGTCTGAGCAGCCCTCTGACAGTTCCCAGGTGGCGAAACGTGTTTTCTGTGTGTTGCATACCGTGTTACTTTCGGTTCCTGTTGCCCTGGGATGTTTGATCAACCGTCTCCGGCAGCCGCCCGATGGGACGTTTCGTCGCTTCCAGCTGAGTGACGGCCGCCTGCATTCTCTGTCGCAAATCCCGCACGATGTCCGGATGCCGAGCCGAGACATCCTGCGTCTCTCCCGGATCTGCCTGCAGGTCAAACAAAGAACCTGCCGCCGCAGCAGGACGCTGGCCTTCACGTCCGCTTTTGCCTCCGGGTTTCAGTCGTTTTGTCAGCAGTTTCCAGCGACCCTGACGGATCACGGAGCCAGGGACGATGAACGAATCGTGGATGGGCTGTTGCAGCTGGATGCCCTTGAGATAGGGCACCAGGGAGCGGCCGTCGATCGTGCGATCGGTTGGTACCGCAGCGCCGGCCAGTTCACAAAACGTTGGCAGCAGGTCAATGATTCCCGTGATCTGACTATTGGTGGAGCCGGCGGCAATGACGTTTGGCCAGCGGATAATACAGGGAACGCGTATGCCCCCTTCAAAGTCTGTCCACTTGCCGTCACGAAACGGACCGGCGTCACCACCGTTGATTCCCAGGACGGGCCCATTGTCTGATGCAAAGACGAACAGCGTGTTGTCGGCGATCCCCTGCTGTTTGAGCGTTTCCAGCAACTCGCCCACCTGCCAGTCGATTTCGCGGATGACATCACCGTATATTCCTCGCGACGACGTGCCCTTGAAACGTTCGCCCGGCAACCAGGGCGTATGAGGCAGCGGAGAGGCGTAATACAGAAAGAAGGGTCCATCTTTGCTGGTCCTGACAAAGTCTTTCGCCGCGTCCAGCAGTCGGCTTGAGTACTGGCCATCCGTCTTGTGTTTGACGGACTCCACTCGTGTGCGATCGCGATAAAGTCCCGTGCCCTGTTCGAGGTCGGTCAGAAATCCGAAAAACTCATCAAACCCGTGGTGCACGGGATGGAAGGCCTCCCACTCGCCCAGGTGCCATTTGCCAATGATGGCCGTGCGATAGCCAGCGGAATGCAGCAGTTCTGCGGTTGTGATTTCATTGTCGTGAATACCAATGCGATCTTTGGCGTAGATGACTTTGGTGCTGCCAGCGCGGTGGGCATGGCAGCCCGTCATAAATGCCAGTCGGGTGGGGGAGCAGCGCTGATGTACATAGAAGTCGGTGAACTTCATGCCTTCGCGACACAATTGATCGATATGCGGCGTCTGCAGAGACGTTGATCCGAAGCATCCCAGATCGCCGTACCCCTGATCGTCCGTCAGGAACACGACGATATTTGGCGCCGCCTGCTGCCGTTCCCCCGCGCAGATCGAACGCAGGCTGACGGGCATGGCCGCGACCAGAAGCAGGCAGACACAGGCCGCCCGTTTTGGCCACATCCGCATCGCCATGCCGTGCCCGCCGTTCATATCGGTTGGCTTTCTGTCAAACAGGTTTGGAAGCATCGTCGGTCGTTTGTGAATCACGCAGGGAATCCTGCACACGCATTGTGGGCTGGTCGCAGCTTCCGGGCTCGCTGCGTGAGACGCGTTACGGACACGAAGCAGAGTCGGCTTTTGCGAAATTTGTCAGGTAAGACGGGCGGGCAGTGAGCATTCAATGCGGCATCGTCCGTGAAGTCGGAGCGCTCTTTTATTATTCGCTCAATGCTTCGATCTTCACGCCAGCTTATTTGCCGCAAGGCATATTCATCATTTAAGGATTTGTAAACGTGAAGACAAACATCTTCAGAGGTTCGATCAAATTGGCTTTGATCTCCCTCGCCACAACAGGACTGCTCCGCGCTCAGGGACCTGGAGTCCCCGTGACAGTCACCATTGAAAACATTGCGCCGTCTGACGGCGTGGCGCTCACTCCGGTCTGGGTGGGTTTTCACACGGGTAGCTTCGACAGCTACAACGGCGGACTGCGGTCCCTGCCGGCACTGGAACGACTGGCGGAAGACGGCAACAACGCGGTCATCAGTGCCCAGTTCAACGACTTTGACCCGGTCAATGGCGGCTACACGTTTGTCGACAACAGTGGCAGTCAGCCTCGCAGCCGACTGGTCCGCACGGGCGATCTGAACGACGTCAACCGTCAGGATGCGACCCTGGGCGGTGCGCCGCTGCTGCCTGGAGATTCGGCCTCGCAGCAGTTCGTTCTGCTGACCGACGGCTCCAATGACTTCTTTTCGTATGCCTCGATGGTGCTGCCGACGAATGATTTTTTCGTGGCAAACGGCAATCCCACGGCTCACGATATTTCTGCGATCCTGGCCACCGGTGGGCAGATCACCTTTCTGATTGGCACCCCCAACGGTGGTGTCAATGACGCCGGCACCGAGCGTGAAGACTTTGGTACGTCCGCTGGCAATCCGCTGTTTCCTGGTCGCAATCTGCCTGCCGGACAGTCCGGCCCGGACGTCGGTCGTCGCACGCGTCGTCCCATTACCAATGTGGTGGACGATGCATTCGCCGCGTTTGTGGATCGCGTCCTGCAGGTGCGCATTGCCGTTACAGAACTGAACCTCGAGATCCTCAATCGCATCGTGGATCGATTTCCTGTGCTCGAACGCGTGCTGGGACGAAGCATTTCCCGCCTGGAGGGGCGACTGGCCCGTCTGGAGTCTCAGGAGGTAAATACCGATGGGTTCAATTTCAATGAGTACGATGGCGGAATCGCACGCGTGACGATCACCGCTGATATCACGCCGTAGGCCGTCTGCCGCGGGATTCACGTGCTGAACAGAGGAAAACGCCCCCGGGACCGTCGCAGATTTCTGCGGCGGTCTTTCGTATGGCACCTCGGTGGTGCCGCGATCTGTGCTGGCCTGATGTTTAGTCGTCATCGTTTGACCTGGCCACTCCTGCGGGACGCGTACTGCTACGCAGCTGTTTTTGAAAATCCGTCAACCGCCGTTTCAGTCGGGCGGCTGTGTCCGGGTGCTGGTCGATGATGTTGTTCAGTTCACCGGGATCGGCCTGCAGGTTGACCAGCGTCTCGCGTGCCTGACGAGTTCTGTCGTCCGCTTCCGATGACTGTTTGCGTCGCGACAGTTTTTCTGTGGCCACGCGGTACTTCCAGTGCCCCTCACGAATGGCCTGAACGCCGCGCCCGCGCAGATAAAAAAGGGCATCGTGCGGAGAACGCGCCAGCGGATTGCCGGAAAGCAGGGGCCAGATGTTCCGTCCGTCAATGACCCGGTCACCAGGAATGCCTGCGCCAGCAAGGTCAGCCAGAGTTGGCAGAAGATCCATCACCGTAACAGGTTCTGCGCAGGTCGCGTCGGCCGGAATGGTCCCCGGCCAGCGAGCGACAAATGGCACCCGCACGCCACCTTCAAGAGTCGAGCCCTTGCCGCCGGAGAGATGTCCAGCGCTGCCGCCTTTGCCC
The DNA here is from genome assembly GCA_024742875.1 of Planctomycetaceae bacterium. Classification (GTDB taxonomy): domain Bacteria; phylum Planctomycetota; class Planctomycetia; order Planctomycetales; family Planctomycetaceae; genus Fuerstiella. The sequence goes on from JANSXP010000055.1 coordinate 33,358, forward strand.
GTGTTGGGACCGTTGTCGGATGTGAAGACGACGAGCGTATTGTCATCAATCTGCAGTTGCTTGAGGGCTTTGAGGATTTCGCCCGTGCTCCAGTCGAGTTCCTCAATGGTGTCGCCATACAGGCCACGTCCACTGCGTCCGGCGAATTCCGGCGAGGTGTGCAGCGGAATATGCGGCATGTTGTGGGCCAGATACAGGAAAAACGGGCGATCCCTGTTCTGCTTGATAAAGGCAACCGCTTCTTTTGTGTATCGCTGCGTGAACTGCGTCTGATCGGCCGGCACTTCAATCACCAGGTTGTTGCGAATCAGCGGGCAGGCGGCGGTCTTCTGTTTGACGATACCCTCGCGCGTACAGCCTTCTCGAAAAACACAGTCTGCGGCGTACTGTTTGATGTTCGGATCGTAGAACTGACTGTTGGACGATGGTGTTCCGTACCAGTAATCGAAGCCGTGGTTCAGCGGCTGGAAGATGTCCTGATTGCCCAGATGCCATTTGCCAATCAGAGCGGTGGCGTAGCCCTGTGTCTGCAGGATTTCCGGCAGTGTGATTTCATCCGGATTCAGTCCTGTGTTGTGACGTGGGAACAGCACTCCGCCAATGCCCACTCTTGTGGGGTGGCATCCGGTCAGCAGTGCTGCGCGAGTCGGACTGCAAACCGGCGAAACATAAAAGCTGTTCAGGCGAATGCCTTCTGCCGCCATACGGTCGATGGCGGGCGTCGCAATGTCGCTCGCGCCAAAGCACGCCACATCTCCGTATCCGAGATCATCCGCCAGAATAACGATGAAGCTGGGTTTGCGAGCGTCCGCAGCGCAGGACGGAGCGAGCAAAAGACTACAGGTCGCCAGAGCAAAAGACATTCGCGGGATAGGTGAAGGAAGGATCGTCATGGGGGGGCTTTGTCGTCTCGCGGTCGCCTGAAGAGCCAGCGGCCGGTATGCCGAATGGCCCACCCGTCCGTTAACAGGATTCCTCCAGATTCAGGCCGATTCGCCGGAAGTTACACGTCAGGGGCAACTGCGGGCACAAATATGTGCAGGCCCGGTCCCCCGAATTCTGTCCATTTGGGCAATCCAGCCGATGGAGCGGAGCATCCCGGCAGCGACTGCGTAGCAGTGTCAGACAATCCTGCGGAGATCCCCATGAGCGACATCGCCTGTTCTGAATACTGCCAATGCCTGACCGATCTGGGTGCGAAGCTGCAGGTCGAAGGTCTGGCGCCGGACGACGAGCGTGCCTGCTCCAGGTGGCCGATGATCTGTACGTTGAGCTCGAGTTCGACTCGGACATCTGCTGATGTGCTGATTTCTGCAGAACTGGGACACATCACTCCCTCCCATCTGCCCGACTGGCAGGAGAGCCTTCCGGCTGCGAAAACGATCGGGCATGTTCGCGAAATGGCAGGGGACGAATCAGCAGACCTGCGACAACCTGATGAAGAACGAGTGTCGCGCGGCGACGCTCGAACAGTCCACATTCGCAAACATGTTCGGCTGGGGCGATTACGGTTCCCGCGGCGGAGACGCAGACATTCAGACCTTCAGGCATTCAGTATGTACTGCGCAGAAAACGGCAAAGCCGATACCTGCGATGCTCTCAACGCCCTGCCCGGAAACGTGATGAAACCCGGCGTGAAGATTCACAGCGACTTTGACCGGTTCCCGCGTGGGGTGTCACACGGTCGATTGAAGGTTGATCAGCGAATGCAGGATGCCGTGACAGAATTTGAGGACGCAGAGATGACGCCCGAGGCGTTCGCCCTGGAAGTGAAGGCCGGGGGGGAACAAACGGGCATTCAGCAGACGTTTGCCCAGTTCCAGCAGGGTGTGGATCACGCGCAGCGGACAGCGTAATGTGACGAATGTGGAAACACCTGGCAGCGGACAACCGTTCGCTGCCGCGTTATTGCGCGGTGCGTTCTCATCAGCGGCCTTCATTCCACAGTATGTGTGTGCCGCTTTTGCCGGGGACAATGACGTCCTTCCAGCCATTTCCATCCAGGTCATGGACGCGGATCTGCAGGCCGATTCCCGGCCCCTGCCCTGCCGGTGCTTTCGAGATGAAGTTCTTCTTCCAAGTACCGTTTCCGGGGTTCCAGTCGTAGAACTGAACCGTGATTTCGTCTTCCGCACCCACATCGCGACCGGAATGAGCGTGGTACCGTTTGCCGGTGATCAGTTCCGGCTGGCCGTCGTTATCGACATCGTCCCATGCCAGGGCGTGCCCCTGGGAGAATTTTTTGTCAATCAGGTGCTGCCGCCAGGTGGTGGTTCCGTCCGCCTGCGGTGTCAGTTGCTCGTGCCAGTACAGTCCGTAGCTGTGACCGTCAGCCCAGATGATGTCGTTGCGGCCATCCGCATTCAGGTCAACGACAAGGATCGGACAACTGGCGTGAGGCAGATCGAAGTCGTGATGATACGGCCAGCGACTGGCAAATGGCTTGGATTCCGGCTGTTCGTACCAGCCGCCCTGAAACAGGATGTCCTCACGACCGTCGCCATTCACGTCCCCAAAACCCATACCGTGCCCGTTGCCGACTTCCGAGACCAGATGTTTGGAGGCCGACGGAGCACCGCTCGCGGATTTCGTCAGTCGGAGAATCTGCATCGGATTCTGTTTGTCCCAGGAGTTCTCAATAAACTCCGGCGTGCCGTCTGCGTTGATGTCATGCAGAAACGTGGCTTCGTTACGGGTGGTGCCGGTGTCCAGCAACAGGTGAGTTTTCCAGAGGCCGTCGTCAAAATGGTCAGGGCCCGGGTTTTCATACCAGTTGACGATGGTGGTCGTGTACCCGCCTGAGATCACGTCCAGGTCCCCGTCGCCGTCCACATCATAAAGGTGCTCGGAGTTGTTCTGCGTATAGTCATCGCGAAACGGCTCCACGGCTCTGAGGCGACGCTGTTTAAAGTCCGGGGCGTGGTACCAGAAATCACCCGCGGTGATGTCGGCCAGACCATCTCCATCGATGTCTCCGACCGCGATGCCTTCATTAAAGTCCCGGTGCAGCAACTGCACCCGCCACGTTTGCCGGCCAGTCGGTTTCCTGGCGGGCGTGTCCTGCCCCGCGACACATTGGGGGATGACAGTCATCAATATCATGGGGAACAGGTGAGAGAGTTTCATCGTGGCTCTTGCACTTTGTTGACGGGCGGGCCACGCAGTTTACCCGAAGTTTTCCTCGGAAAACACTGTGGTCGTCATTCAGCGACGTCCGTGCAGAGGCGGCTGCCTGCCGGCGACGTGTGGCCCGCCGCCTTTCCCGGGAATTGCCGATGCCCGTGCTGTTCGATAAAACTCACACGCCGATCGATGACGTCGCACGTGTCACGGCTGGTTTCGATTCTGCCAATTGATGTGAACCCAGCGCGGTCCTTTGTCGTTATCCTGACGTAACCTGTCATCGTTCAGCGAATGGCAGTGGCAACCAAAACGTTTTCTTCAGTGTGCAGCCGGAACCGTTCATGAGCGAAACGAACAGTGGGCAGGCCGGGGCAGAGACAGTGCCTGAGCCGGAGGGCATTCATCCGCTGCGAATTCTTGACGAATTTCGCCAGCGGCGACGCGATTTCGTTCGCTATCTTGGTCCCGGCATGACGGTCACGGCGATTGCGTTTCTGATCGCCCTGTACTTTGTGGAGCCCTCGCCCCCGCGAGAACTGGTGATCGCGGCCGGTCAGAAAGACGGGCAGTATTTTGCCACCGCCCTGGCGTACGCGAAGGTGTTTGAACGCAATGGCATCACGCTGACCGTCAGGGAGACAGTTGGCTCGCTGGAGAACTTTGAGCTGCTTGTGAGCGATGAAAACGTCGATCTGGCGCTCGTTCAGGGGGGCTCTGCTCCCGCGGAACTGCTGGCTGCCGGCACACTCGAATCGCTGGCCAGTGTTTATTTCGAGCCTCTGTGGGTCTTTCATCGCGCCGACCTGAACGTCAGTTCTCTGGCCGATCTGTCAGGGCAGCGGATTGTGATCGGGCAACAGGGCAGCGGATCATTTGCTCTTGCCAGCCTGCTGCTGAACGAGAATGGGGTCCATGACAACAGCGATGGCACCACGTTCGTTCTGCAGAACGAAACCGCCGGCGTGGCGAGGTTGAAAAACGGGGACGTGGATGTCCTGATGTTTGTGTCCAGTCCTCAGTCTGCCATCGTGCGAGACCTGCTGGACAATTCGTCTGTCGGATTGATGGATTTTTCCAGGCAGATGGCTTACGAACGTCGACACTCCTTTCTTCGCGGAGTCACACTGGAGGAGGGCGTCATTGATCTGGAAAAGAATCTCCCCTCGCGAACCACTCGACTCGTGGCACCCGCGGCGGGTCTGGTGGCCACCACGTCGCTGCATCAGGCCTTTGTTCCTCTGCTGCTGGAAGCCGCCATGGACTGTCATCACGACGGCGGAGTTCTGGCCGATGAAGGAGAACTGCCGACCGTCGACTATGCCACCTTTGCGATCAACGATGCGGCCCGCAGCTACCTGCAGCATGGGCCGTCGTTTTTTCAGCGGCACCTGAGTTTCTGGGTGGCCTCCCTGCTGGACCGCACCAAAATCATGATCATTCCACTGATCACGTTTTTGATTCCGCTGGTCAAGATGGCTCCGCCGATTTACCGCTGGCGGATTCGCTCTCGCATTTATCGCTGGTACGACCTGCTGCGTCGTATCGATCAGAACATGCAAAGTCAGAACGACGCCGAACTGGAGAAGGACCGTTCAACGATTGAAGCGATGTCGCGTGAGCTGGATTCCGTGGAAGTGCCGCTGTCCTACATGGAAGAGTTCTACAATCTGCGGCTGCACATTCATCTGGTGGAGGAGGAACTGCAGCGCTATATGGCCACCCGGTCCGCGTTGAACGTGCCCGATTCATCTCACTGTTGACGTCTGTCGCACGGGCCGTGGGATTCTGCCGAACAGACGTTCATTCCTGCACGTGGTCACAGAGGGGACGGCATGTGGAAGATGGGCCTGGCAATTCCGTCAGGAATTTGGCAGCCGACCGTCTTCGCTGGTGGAAAGCGGTCACCCCGGCACGCCAGAATAAGGGTGGCCCGGCTCTCTCCCCGAATGCAAAGTTCGCCCATGTCCGACAATCACGATGCGATCGACGCTCTGCGCAAGTCACTTGAGTTTTCTCCCGAGAACGTGCCGCTGAGGCAGCATCTGGCCGAGTCGCTGTTGAAGCTGTCCCGAACTGATGAAGCGGAGACCGAGTATCGGGCGGCCATCAAACTGGCGCCGCGGAATGTGGACCTGCAGGTTGGTCTGGCGGGGACCTACTTTGTGGCCGGCAAAGATTCTCACGCCCTGGCCATTGTGGAAAGCCTGGTGCATTCGGCCAATCCTCCCGCCGCAGCCCATCTGCTGCACGCGCGGCTGCTGTTTCGGCAGGGTGATGTGAGCTTTGCCGTCACTGAATATCGCACGGCCATTGATCAGGATGAGGGGGTGCGTGACACCGATCTGGAAGAGCAACTGGGGATCGACGCCGATGAGGCGGCCGACGTGGTGGACGGACGCGTACGGGCCGGCTGGGGCGGGGAGCAGGACAACCGACCGGACGTGGTGATTGAGCGGCCCAGTATCAAATTTGACAGCGTCGGTGGCATGGAGGAACTGAAAGAAGAGATTCGGATGAAGATCATTCATCCGATTCAGCATGCGGACATGTTCAAAGCTTACGGCAAAGCGATCGGTGGCGGCATTCTGATGTATGGCCCACCGGGCTGTGGAAAAACCCATCTGGCCAGAGCCACGGCTGGAGAAATCAACGCCGGATTCATTTCGGTGGGCATCAGCGACGTGCTTGATATGTGGATTGGCAACAGCGAACGCAACCTGCATGAGCTTTTTCAACAGGCCCGCCAAAACACGCCGTGCGTTATGTTCTTCGATGAGGTGGACGCACTGGGTGCCAGTCGGACTGACATGAAGACCAGTGCGGGGCGACATCTGATCAATCAGTTTCTGTCCGAAATGGACGGCGTGGAACACTCCAACGATGGTGTGTTGATTCTGGCGGCCACCAACGCTCCGTGGCATCTGGATTCGGCCTTTCGACGTCCGGGCCGATTTGACCGCATTCTGTTTGTGCCGCCGCCGGATTCGGAAGCTCGGGCGGAAGTGCTGCGAATTCTGCTCACGGACAAGCCTGTGAAGCAGGTGGATCATGCCTATGTCGCGAAGAAAGCGAAAGAGCTGTCCGGCGCTGACCTCAAAGCGGTGGTGGATGTGGCCATCGAAGCCAAACTGACGGAAGCACTAAAGACCGGGGTGCCGGCTCCGATCACCACAAAGGACCTGACACGGGCCGCCAAAAGCGTGAAGCCTTCAACAAAGGAATGGTTCGCGACAGCCCGCAACTACGCGCTGTACTCCAATCAGGGGGGCGCCTATGACGACATTCTCAAATACCTCGATCTGAAGTAACGCCACCAGGCCCGACGCGGGGGCCCGGCAACACGACAGGCAGCCAGACGCACCCTTCTTAAAGATCAGTCACGAAACCGAAAACGGCCATGCAACCTCAACTCCAGCGTGCCCAGATGTTGCTGTCTCAGGGACGCGCCGAACTGGCGGAAACGGAACTGCGACAGGTACTGGTGTCGGACCCCAGCGATGCCTTTGCTCATACGCTGCTGGCCGCCTGTTTGCTGGATCAGAAGCAATACGACGAGGCCACCGAGGAAGCCGGGCAGGCCATTCATCTGGCGCCCGACGAGCCATTCTCCCATTACATGATGGGAGAGGTCATGTATCACCGCAATCGTTTCGACAGAGCGCGGGAGGCGGTCGACGCGGCGGTCGCACTGAACCCATACGACCCGGACTATTTTGCTTTAATCGCTGCCATCGAACTGGGCCGCAGTCGCTGGAAAGACGCACTGACGGCCGCTGAGCAGGGACTCTCGATTGAGCCGGATCATGTGCGGTGTGTCAATCTCCGCGCCATGGCGCTGACGAAGCTGGGGCGAGCCGATGATGCGGCGCTCAGCATGGATGTGGCATTGCAAAACGCGCCGGAAGACGCATTTTCACATGCCAACCAGGGCTGGACCCAGTTGCATCAGGGCCGTGCAAAAGAGTCGCTCGTGCACTTTCGCGAAGCGCTGCGTCTGGAGCCCAATCTGGAATTCGCCCGCGCAGGTATTGTCGAGGCGATGAAGGCGCGCAATCCGATTTACCGCTGGCTGCTGGCCTTTTTTCTGTGGTTGTCCTCATTCAGCCCGCGCGTACAGATGCTGCTGGTGCTGGGCGTCGTGTTTGGTCAGCGGGTGCTCGCCAGCGTCGCTGAGAGTGTTCCCGCGCTGGAGCCATTGCTGCCGCTGATCATTTTTGGTTATCTGGGGGTTGTCTGGATGACATGGTGTGGCCCAATGCTGTTCAACCTGATCCTGCGGTTCGACAGTTTCGGGCGGCTGGTGCTCACGGAAAAAGAACGACTGCAGTCATCAATCGTCGGCGTCTATTTGCTGGTGACACTGGGCTGGGTGGTGGCCGCCATTGTGTCGGCGGAACCCGCGATGGCCATTATGGGATTCCCGTTTGCGCTGGCGCTGATTCCGCTCAATGGAACATTTGCCGCGTCAGACAGCGGTGGTCTGTTCTGGATTATGGTTGCCGTCACGGCCGCTTCCACATGGTTTGCCATCCAGGCGTGCATTCCCGGTCCAGGTGCCGTCGACTCGTTCTGGAACAGCATCATGATCAGCCTGTATTCCACGTGGGCTTCACTGCTGCTGATCGGCTCCAGCGGCCCTAAGAAAATCTGAGCAGCCACCTGTCAGACGCGCTTCAGTCACTCGATCGCTCGAGCGCCTTCACTTTTTCCAGTCGTCGCTGGTGCCGCTCTTCGCCGGAATATTTCGCGTTGACAAAGGCAGTGACCAGATCTTCCACAACGGCTGGTCCCACGACACGTGCTCCCAGGCAAAGGACGTTGATGTCGTCATGTTCAACGCCCTGGGCCGCACTGTAATGATCGTGGCACAGGCCCGCGCGAATGCCTTTCAGCTTGTTGGCGGCCACGCAGGCCCCCACTCCGCTGCCGCACAGCAGAATGCCCCGCTCTGCCCTTTCCTGCTGAATGGCTGTGCCAATCTCGGCGGCAAAATCCGGGTAGTCATCTGCGGGCTGCAGCTCAAAAGCTCCCAGCTCGATCACCTCGTGTCCGAGCGTCTGCACAAGTTGCACGATCTGCGCCTTCATCGGAAATCCACCGTGATCAGAGGCAACGGCGACTTTCATAAGAACACTTTCACAAAACAAAACAGAGGCGATCGCTGGCTGCGAAGTTGGGCGGAAGGTAACGACAGCGGGCGTGTGTTCAAGGACGGGTGCTGCGTTACTGCCGAGTTTCTGTATTGCGGCAAACGATCGTCAATTTCCCGTCTGGCGGTCAGGGGGAGATTCGCTACAACTTCGGCGCTCATGAACCGGCTTTCTGCGAAGATTGCTGCACGCCGTCTACAATGTCCGCGTTTCGGAAGCCTTTGCGGAACCTGGCGGTCACGGTGGCCGTCGCATCAGCCGGGCGGTCGTTAAGCAGGCGGGAGGGGGAATCCGCAAGGACGTTGTCCTGATCAAGGTACAGACGCAACTGAACCTTTCCAGGCACCAGCGTCTCAGTCACCGGGTTCAGCGCTGCGCGTTCCGGTGGCTGTGCCAGACGGAACAGCGTGCCATTGAGCAGGCGGCGCGGAGTCACGAGCGTCTGTGTGAAGGCGACAGGTGTGTCTTCCCACGCGGCCGCGTCTTCGTTCCAGCGGTGCACAAAGATCTGCACCGGCTGCATTTGGGGCCAGCTGTCGGGCAGGCCTTTCACCCTGATGACATGCTCGGTGGGATACCAGTTGTCTGCAGGCAGCTGTTCGCGGGACTGATATTCATTGGAGACCGATGCGGAGTAGTCCTGTATCCAGCTCAGAATGGCTTTCCACGAGTGATCATCTTTGTGCATCTTGATGCCGCCCATATGCGATACGGGCAACTGCGAAGACGGTTTTTCAAAATCTCCCGCCTCGTTTTTGGCCGGCAGACGGGCGGTCGGTTTTTGCAGCAGCAGGCTGTTGCGTGGCTCTTCAGGGTTTATCAAAGGAAGACGATTGGGAAGCCGCCGCCCGCTTCCCGCCACCAGCGCACGCATGGTCTCCATGGGAGTTTTGCGAAAGATGTTCATTTTCTGTCCGTACTTTTCCACGAACTCCCGATGCCTTTGAATGGGTTTTTCGTGCAGCGGATTGTCGGGATTCAATTCACTTGGAGTGTGGCAGGGAAAGCACCGCATTCGCTGAGACCAGACGTTTCGCACGAACGAATCCAGAACGCGATCCGTGCGGGTATGACGAATCACATCCAACGGAATCTGAGGACCCACGCCACTGACCGTTTCCGGCGGGTCGGCCGTCAGTAAGTCTGCATCCTGGCAGCACGCTTTGATCCAGTGAGCAAAAGCGTCGTACTCGCGCTGCCGATTCCTCGCGTGAATTCGCGCGGCCTTTGCGTCCGTATCGCTGTCGCCCATCGAAATCAGTTGCAGGATTTTCGAATCCTCCGGGCTGTCGGTGTTGATCAGGCCCCGCTGTCGCAGCGAGAGAAAGGTGTCTCGGCTGGACGGCAGGATGTAGTCCTTCAGGTCAACACCGGACAGGTGGCACTGCACACAGCTGGACGGGTTTTCCGACTGGAAGATCGGCATCAATCGCTGTGCAAATACTGCTGCCGGGTCGGCGTTGTCGTCAGCGGCGACGCTGGCAATCAAACAGATGAGACATGCTGGACGCAGGGGCATGCGAATCATGGCAGGCACTTTCGTGACGGGGACAATTGACCACTTGTTTATCGTAACGTGCGAGTGCGTCTCGTGCACTGACGAGCGTCGCCCGATGACGTCTGGTCGATCTGGGAATGGAGGGCTGCTGTACTGGCCGGACAGAAAACGTCCGGGCGACGTGTAACAAATCACACGGACTTCGCTTTGGTCAGTAGAGGCGGCCGAGGTCGTTTGGGCCGCAGTCTGACACCCCAACCCGTGCCTGCAATCCGGAGACTGATTATGAAAACATCGCTTGCTGCCATGACCACCGCTGTCTGTTTGTCGCTGATGCCGTCTTCTGCGAAAGCGCAGGATTCGATCCCAGACACCTATCACGTGGAGGTGCTCGTCCACTACATCGGCTATGTGTCCCCGGGTATCGCTGCGGACTACGAGGGCTCCGCCACCTGGCGAAGCGGTTATTCCTCCACCAGCCTCAGTGAGGCACAGTTCGTGCACGATTTGTTTGAGGAGGTTTTGCCAACCGGCGGGCTGGAGATGTTGCTCGGCTGGGATCCGGGCAACTGGTTGATTATTGATGTGCGACTGCGAACCCAGTACGCCGTCCGGGGGACTTTGATGACGCCGGAAGATCGGCCGACTTTGCTGCAGCAGTATGCCCGTCGAGCGTTTCGTCCCACGCCGCGATACCCGTCTCCCCGGACATCTGACTAACGGTCATCCGTGACGCTCCCGGTAAGGTGTTTGCGCACGTTCGGCCGGTTCATGCTGTCTTCACATTACGCTCACAGAAGTCGTCGTTTCGGCTTCTCTTTTTTTTGCGCTGGTTCTGACGGAGTTGGACGACAGCGACGGTTCGCAGATCGTTCATAAATGGCGCAGGACTCTCGCAATGGCGTTTTTTCAAACATCGAGAAACAACCACCTCTGTGCAGTCGTCGATGTGCGTGCCGCTTAAGACACGGTGGGACCGTAGCGACTGTGCGGCTGACGCAGACTCCGGGAGCGCTGTATAGGCGACACAAACGCGGCGGCAAGGTAACTCCCTAAAACAAAAACCGCGGTCCTTGAAATGAGAAATCGAAGTCGACCAATGAACGCGCAACGCCTTCAACGGATCGACGCCTACCAAAGTTTTCTTCTCGAACGACACCGAGACTATGTTTCACTTTCCCCAATGGACCAACACCGCACTGCGCGTCCTCCTGGTTGCACTGCCTGCCTCGGCCGCCTACGGCGCGTGGGTGCTGATGGCCGCCACGGATCCAGCCACCACCCATGTGGGGTATGCGCCCGAGCAACCGGTGCCGTTTAGTCACAAGCTTCATGCGGGCGCTCTCAAAATGGACTGCCGCTACTGTCACACCACCGTGGAAACGTCCGCGCACGCGGCCGTGCCACCCACGCAAACGTGCATCAACTGTCACAGTCCGGCGGATGGCAACGGAGCAGTGGAACTCACTGCTGTGCACGCTGGCAGCCGCAAACTGACGGAAGTTTATCGCAGCTGGGCGGAAGGCACGCCCATCAAATGGAATCGGGTGCATGACCTGCCGGATTTCGTGCAGTTTGATCACTCGGCCCACGTCGCCCGCGGTGTGTCGTGCGTCAGCTGCCACGGTCGCATCGACCGCATGGACGTTGTGTCACAGGATCACACGCTGAGTATGGCTTCCTGCCTGAGCTGCCATCGCAACCCTGAGCCGCATCTGCGACCGCTGGATCGGGTGACCGATATGGACTGGGTTTCTCCGGAACCGACGGACAGCCTCGAAGAGCTCGTTCGTGATCATCAGAACATCAAAGCCAATCAGAACTGCTCCACATGTCATTACTAGACCCGCAAAACGATCAGAAGACATACTGGCGGAGCCTCGACGAGCTGGCCGACAAGCCCGCTTTTCAGGACTGGATGTCTCGGGAGTTTCCGACTGCCGCTTCGGAACTGCCGGAAGGGCTGTCACGACGCCGCTGGCTGCAACTGATGGGCGCATCACTGGCGCTGGGAGGTCTGACTGGCTGCCGCTGGGAAACAGAGCAGTTCGCGCCGTTTGCCATGCGGCCGCAGAATCGGACACCCGGAGAGAAACAGTACTTCTCGACGATGTGGGAGCTGTCGTGTGTGGCGAGGCCCCTGACAGTCACGTGCATCGACGGACGCCCCATTAAGGTAGAAGGCAACAAAGAGCATTCGGCGACTCGCGGGGCCAGTTCCGCTTTCGATCAGGCACTGATTCTGGATTTGTACGACCCTGATCGCTGCACGTCGCTGGTGGAACGCACGCCGCGACAGTCGTTTGATCGGTCGTGGGAGGAGTTCGAACAACAGCTGCGAGAACGCCTGCTGCGACATCGAAGACAGCGCGGCGCCGGGCTCGCGTTGCTGGTGGAACGTTCGTCTTCACCCGCGCGACAGCAGCTGTTGCAGCGATTCCTCAACAAATATCCTTCAGCGAAGCTGTTCACACCGACTGCAGCAGCAGCCACCTCGTCCGGATCCGGGCTTCTGCGTCATGATTTTGCTGCCGCCCGCACGATCGTCTGCTTCGACGCAGACCCATTCGGCGGGACGATTGATGAGCTGCGCGCGATTTGCGACTGGTCGGGACGACGCAGTCCTGACGGCGAGTGGATGAATCGCCTGTATTGTTTTGAGAGCCACCTGTCGCTCACTGGCTCCAATGCCGATCACCGCGTGCCGACACGGTCGTGCGACATTCCCGCGTTGATCTCGCAACTGGAAGATGCCCTGGCCAGCGCGGCCGGTACCGCTGACATCGCACAACCTGACAATCCCTCAGTACTGGGTGCACTGGTGCAGGAGCTGCTGCAGCACCCGGGCGAGTCTGTCATTCTCGTTGGTGACCAGCAGCCACCCGCCGTACACATGGCCGTTCGACGCATCAACGAAAGATTGAAGAACGTGGGCACGACGGTCCACTGGATGCCGCAGACGTTCCCCGAAGCGGACGATGTCTCCGGCCTCGCCGCTGCGATTACTCGTGGCCAGGTGCAGTCGCTGATCATTCTGGATGGCAACCCGGCCTGGGGCACCGCTGCCTCGTCCGCGCTCGCGAAGGCGGTTCCCAATGTGGAGTTTTCTGTCTACGCCGGAACGCATCGCGACGAGACGGCAGGATTGTGCCGCTGGCACGTGCCGCTGGCCCATGCACTGGAGTCCTGGAGCGCCGGCCGGACAGCGGATGGTCAACTCACCGTTGGCCAGCCCATGATCGCCCCGCTGTTTGACGGTCGTTCGGTGTCTGAACTTCTGGCTCTGCTTGTCGGAGAACCG
>JANSXP010000095.1 GCA_024742875.1 Planctomycetaceae bacterium
AAAACTCGGTGGCCACAACCTCTGCCGTGGCCGGACGCAGGGTGGGATCGGCGTCCAGGCAGCGGAGCATGAGGGCGGTCAACGCTCGATCAGCCGTTGAAGACTGCAGTCGAGTGTTGAGTTCTCCCAGATCTCCAGAGCGGGTTGCTTGTGTCAACTCGGCTTTGTCAGCCTGAGGAAACGGGGGCCGTCCCGTCAGGATTTCGCACAGCACCGCGCCCAGGGAAAAGACATCGCTGGCCGGGCCGGTCCGCCGTCGATCACCGCGGGCCTGTTCGGGCGCCATGTAGCCGAGGGTCCCCATCACCGTGCCGTTGCTTGTACTGTAGATGTCGGAAGGATGGTCCGTGGGGGCTGGCGGAGAACGGTCTGCCGCCGCCTCGCTGCTGCGGCTGGCCTGGCTGTTACTGCCCTCGCTGTGTCTGGCCAGGCCCCAGTCCATCAGCTGGACTTCACCAAACTCGCCCACCATCACGTTGGCGGGCTTGATATCGCGGTGAATGATGCCGTCAGCGTGGGCCGACGCGACGCAGTCACACAGTCGTCCGAATGCAGACAGCAGGGCATTGAGGCTGGCCGCATCGGGTGATGGAGTGCTGCGATGTTCGGTCAGCCACCTGGCCAGATTGCGGCCGCGTACCAGTCGCAGAGCCATAAACGGCCGGCCGTCCGGCAGCGTACCCAGCTCGTGGGTGGACGGCACACCGGGATGATTAAGGCGGCCGGTGATCAGTGCTTCACGAATGAATCGTTCCCGCATGCTGGCGTCATTGTTGCCCGGCTTCAGGGTCTTGATGGCGACGCGGCGGTGCAGTTGTCTGTCGAATGCCTCGAAGACGACGCCCATGCCGCCGGCCCCGATTTCCGCCGTCAGTTCGTAGCGGGACTCGCCAACCGGGATCTCTGTCAGGTCCTGCTGTGGGGGTGGTGGGGTGGCGGCATCGAAGGATGGCAGTTCGGCTTCGCCCTGCAGTGACTGCAGAAGTTCTTCCACGTGGCCACTGCCGAGGCGGTCCAGCAGATCGCAGCACGCGTCGCATTCAGCCAGATGACGATCGATGTCAGTGCAGCGGGCATCGTCCAGTCGCCCACTGGCGTAATCCGACAGTGCGGCGGCTTCCGGGTGATCCGTTTGGTTCAGCATGTTCCCTCGCGTTCGATGTCTTCAATAAAGCCGGGCGCCAGTTCCCGCAGTCGTCGCATGACGCGGGATTTGGCCATATAGACGCCATGTCGGGAGACGCCAAATTGCTCGGCCACGTCAGTTGCGCTCTGGCCTTCAATCACATGCAGGCGAAACACGGCCATGGTGGAGTCCTGAAACTCGGTTGCCACCCGCCCCAGCAGTGTGCTGAGCAGATGCAGATCGTGCTGTCTGTCAAACACGCGTGAGATGGTGCTGCCGGAGTCTGTCAGTTCTTTGATCGCGCTGGCAAACGAGGAGTGCCCCAGCTGCAGGTCACGATTGCCGCGACGTTTCAGAAAGTCGGTCGCCGTGTTGTGTGTGATGGTTCTCAGCCACGCGCGAAAGGCGCCCACCCGACCGTTGTGGCCGAAGCTCTCCACGTTGCTGAACAACGCGGTCAGGACATCCTGGGTGAGGTCTTCGGCATCGCTGAGCTGCAGGTCGAACTTCCGCAGCCAGGAGCTGATCAGCGGCTGATACAACTCGGTCAGTTCGGCCCACGCATCTTCTGAGCCGCCGCTGACTTCCCTGAGTAATGTGATCCGGGTTTCCATTGCGTGTTCCGGCTGGCCAGTTTGCTTGTCGGTAACGTCAGGGGCTTCATCGAGTAAACGCAGCGACCGTTGCGAATTCGCAGACAAAAAGCGGGAACACCGGGGGATGCGGAAAATCGAGCGGATGCCGGTCAGGTCGTGAGATCGACGCGGTGACAGGCAATGCCAGACATTCGTGTGCCAACGGCTTCTAGCAGTATTTTCGGACCAGGGCCAATGCGATCTGTGGTCGGAAAAGAATCTGCGTCGAATCGCTCAAATCGCGCAATTGGCTGTTACATCCTGAGCAATCGTGTGGCCATCAAACATCAATCGATGAAGGGCGGCATCAACGGCCATTTTTCCGGAAAAAAGTGTTACACGATCACGAACAAAATCGTTATCTCACTGGTACTCCCAAAGGGCCGAAGACCGAAGCGTTGCCAGTTCCAGCGCGCCGAAGCGCTGCCTGCGGCGCTTCGGCCTCGGTTTTGGCCAGCCCTCCCCTCGTTGTGTTTTGCAGACAGCACCAGGTCTGCGGAACGTCGACTGCAGCCTGCCGCCGCCTGGTGTCGGGACTGTTTCCGGTAATTACGCCAGCCTGAACGGGAAATGAAATGGCCGAAAATCTGACCCTGTCTCTGGATCCGCACGCGAAGGGGCGCGTGCTGCTGATCTCCTGTGATCGCCTGTCAAGAAGACTGACTGCCTCTGTGCTGAAAAGCGAAGGGTACGTCGTGTTCTGCGAATCGTCTGACACGATTCGTGACAGCGAACTGATTGAGTCCGGCACACTGCCGCAGCATTTTGATCTGGTCATCGTCGATGAGCCGGACACCGTGCTGTCTGAACTCGACGACATGCCGGAGCTGCCCGAACTGCTGGCCGATCTGAAGATTGATGTGCCCGTGATCGCGATGTCTGTGATGCTGTCGCAGCAGAAGGTGCTGGAGGCAGGTTACACGGCCGTCATTGCCAAGCCGCTGTGCCCGGCCACGCTGCTGAAGACCGCATCACGGCTGTGTGCTGCCGCGATGGCCCGTTAACGCATCGCCAGGTCACACCGCATGGCGAAACCGGCCCGTCTTCTGCATCGTGTGATCGTGGGAACGTGCGCTGAACTCAGGATGTCGCCGCCACCTTGCTGCGCTCCCTTCCTGTTTTGCGCTGCGTTTGGAACATCCCGCCGCAACAGTGGCGATGTCAGACGCACTCTCGCAACTGCTGTAAAGGATTGCATCCGGTCAGTTGCTGCCAGTAGTCCGCCAGCTGCTCGACGAAGTCGCTCGCCGCCAGCACGTGATCATCGATGCCTGTCACGGGCAGCACGCCAAACGGGGTGGAGGTGACGAAGGCGGCCGTGAGTTGCTGGACTTCCTCGCGGTGAATGGGACGGCGATGCAGCGGACAGCCAAGTTGTGCGGCTGCCTGCTCCACGATCCGCCGACTCATGCTGTCCAGAACGCCGGCTGAAGGGGTTACGATGGCACCTTCAGCAATTCCAAAGAAACAGCCGTTGCTCGTTTCGGTGATGTGATCGTGCTCATCGAGCAGCAGCGCGCGGCTGCCCGGTGAGATGGCGGCCGCTTCTTTGTCAGCCAGCCACCAGTGCAGGCGGTTGCGGACTTTGCGGTGGACGGGAAAGCTGTGATCGGGCAGTTGACGACGCTGCGGAATCGTGAGTTTCACTCCTGCCGTGGCTGCGGTTTTCCACAGTTCCAGCGGCAGTCGAAACGTGTGGATGATGACGTTGGGACCAGGCAGGTCTCCCACTCCAAAATACGTAGCATTGGTGCCCGCCGTGACAAACATCACGATGCCCAGATCGTCCCTCGGAGGCAAAGCTGCGGCATTAGCGGCCGCAATCTGTTTGGCGGCGCTGACCAGCTCGGAGGGGGAAAAGGGCTGGGAAAAACCGAGTTCTGTACAGGAATCGAGCAGGCGGCCGACGTGCTCAGGCAGGCGGAATGGTTTATGCCCGAAGGTTCTCGCCATTTCGGTGATGCTGGCGCCGGCCACCACGGCCAGCTCAGAAACCGGCAGGGAAAGTGTGTCATAGGGCACAATGCTGCCGTTGTGCCAGGCCACCTGTGGATTCATTCCTACAATTCTGCTGCGGGGGGTTTGCGTGCGGCGACAATTTTGGCGGACATCCGGACCGGTTGTTGAGTCCGCGCTGCGGTCGGCTCCTGTGACGATCGCAACGTGAAACTCAGAGTGGATTCGGGGTGATTGTTACTGGACCGATGGGGTCTGTCCCGTTCCGCACCGTCCGATCTGTCCCGTCCCATTCAGTACCATTGCTTCCCGTCCGTTCCGGGACGTACCCTCGACCTGAGATCACCGTTTCGGTTAAGGTGCGGATCGAACGGTCTTGTTTTTAACTGCCCGGAGAGTGTGATGCGAGTCAGCCAGATGCTGTTTGTTCTGACGATGCTGATGTTTCCGACCACAGCGTTTGCTGCGGACGATGCCAGCGAAGATCCGAAGCAGCGCGATCGCTACGAACTGATGAAACTGTTCGTGGAGACCTTCAGCCAGATTGAATCCAACTATGTGCGGGACGTGGATCAGCGGGTGCTGATTGAGGCGGCCATCAATGGCATGCTGGGCGAGCTCGATCAGTATTCTTCCTTCATTCCGCCGCGCAGCAAGACGCGGTTCAATCAGATGATGGAACAGGAGTTTGGTGGCATCGGCATCACGGTGAATACCCGTGGCGGTCGGGTGACGGTGATCAGCCCTCTGCCCGATACCCCCGCTTACCGGGCCGGCATTCGCGCGGGCGACACGATCGTGGAAGTCGAAGGCGTGGCCACCAAGGGGATGCGTTTGTCGGACGCCATATCCAAACTGCAGGGTCCTGTGGGGAGGCCGGTGACACTGAAGGTGCTGCATGCCGGTGAAGACGAGCCGCAGGAAAAAACGCTCGTGCGGGAACTGATCAAGTCGTCAACCGTGCGCGGAGAACGATACCGCGACGACGCGACGTGGGATTACATGCTGCAGAGTGAACCGCGCATCGGCTATGTGCGGATGACCAACTTCAGTCGCTACACGTACCGTGAAGTCAAAGCGGCTGTGGACGAACTGGTGGAAGCCGACATGGAAGGATTGGTGCTGGATTTGCGGTTCAACCCCGGCGGTTTGCTGCAGGCCGCCATTCAGATTGCGGACCTGTTCCTCAGCGAGGGAGACATTGTCAGCGTGAAGGGCCGCAACGTGAAAGAGCGGTTATGGGCGGCCCATGAACTGGGCACCTATCCCGACTTTCCGATTGCCGTGCTGGTGAACACTTACAGTGCGTCCGCCAGCGAAGTGCTCAGTGCCTGTCTGCAGGACAACAAGCGGGCGCTGATTGTGGGCGAACGTACGTGGGGCAAAGGCAGCGTGCAGAACATTATCCAGATGGAAGATGGTGACAGCGCTTTGAAGCTGACAACGGCTTCCTATCACCGGCCCAGCGGCGTCAACATTCATCGCTTTCGCGGCATGAAAGTGGAAGACACCTGGGGCGTGAAACCAGACAAAGGCTTCGACCTGCCGTACACAGCGGGCGAGTGGCGGGAATGGGACGACGATCGCAGTCGTCGCGACGTGCTCGCGCCGGCGGGAGCAGCGCCCGTGGAGTCGACGTTTGAAGATCGCCAGCTGGTGGCTGCGGTGTGCTGGCTGAAAGAGCAGATTCAGGGATCGACCGGTGATGTTCCGGCGGATGCGGCGGCGGACGCCACCGAGGAAGACGTAGATGAGTCGCCCGAACCGGCCGGTGTGGACACCACGTCTTCGCCGCAGCCCGCACCGGCACCGACAGCCGTCAATCGGTAGTGCGACGACCGTCAGGCGGCACTGCGTCCATCACTTGTGGCGGCATTGTCAATTCCCAGGGTGGCCGGGAAATTCAGATTCTGCGGAACGAACCGCCTTGTTTCGCCCTCTCACCGGCGCCATCGCACTTTTTTGAGTGTGAACCGATGGGCGACACCGATCCAGGCATGCAACCGCCGCGAAGTGCGGTAATAATTCGGGCGTGACGCGCGGGGTCTGTTGCCGACGCGTTGACGAGCGAATTGAGCATCAGTCGAGAGCCCACATGCCCATCAAGGTAAAGTGCCAGGAATGCAGCCAGGTGATGGCTGTACCGGATAAAGCGGCCGGTCGTGCCGTGAAGTGCAAGGCGTGCGGGGCGCGAGTCGCCGTTCCCGCTGCTGGTGCCGCCGGCGGGGCTCCTCGCAAAAAGAAGAAGAAAAGGAAAAAGCGTCCCGCCCCGGCAGCAGAGCCGTCGTTTGACGAGCTGGGCGATCCGGGGGACATGTTTTCCGGCCTGGATCTGGGTCGCGCGGAAGATCAACGCGAGCGCGTCTGTCCCAGCTGTACTAAGCCGGTGGACGATGAAGACATTGAGTGTCCGTACTGCGGCGTGAACATCGAAACCGGCGTTCTCAGTGTGCAGCAGCGGGAGCGTCGCGCTCGCAAAGGCCCGCCGCCGGAAGAGTTTTACGGCAAGGTGCTGGGCAACAGCTGGAAGTTCATGATGGCGCACAAGGGCTTCGTCTTTAAGACGGGCTTTTTGTGGGGCGTTTCGGCCACCATGGTGATCGTGGCCGCCTTTATTCTGGGCTGGTACACCCGCACCCGGGCCGAGTTTCTGCGGGAAACGGCCGAGGGGGATGTGACATTTACAGAGTCGTATGTGCTCATTAAGCCGGTGAAGGATACGGGCAAGGCGGAATACGACGGAGTGAAGTACGGGCCTGGCTCCACGCGTTTGATTAATGGGGAACTGCGACTGCCGATCCCGGAAGTCGCCGCCTGGCTGTCACCACCCACGTATTTCTGGTCGTTCATCTTCCTTGTGTTTGCCCTCAGTTTTGGGGGCTGGGCGTGGGTGCTGGCGGACAAGGTGGTGGAGGTCACCGTTGCCAAACAGAAGAAGATCAAGCGGTTTCAGGGGGACATGTTTGCGAACATGACCAAGGGGTTCACCACGCTCGCCTGGCCATTCATCCTGATGTATCCGGTGTGCTGGGTGCCGGCGCTGGTGGGGCTGACGGGCTCACAAACCGGCGTGGTGATCAGTATCCTCGTCATTCTGCTGCTGCCGTACTTCCTGTTTTTGCCGAACGCGCTGGTGCATATGTCCAAGCCCTATTCGTATCGGGCGTGGCTGATCAACTGGATCGGTAAGGACTTTTTCAACACACTGATCCCCTCCCTGTACACCTCGTTTCTGTTTTTTGTGCTGGTCCTGATGCTGCCTCTGGGTATCGCGCTGGGCGTGGCGCTGAACTGGGACAGCTTTGTGGACTTCTACATTAACACGGCCGAAGGCAGCTGGCTCAATGGTGTGACGGGTTACTCGGCGGAAAGTGACGCGAACTCAACGTGGTCGATGACGTTCTCCCGGCTGCCGTTTCTGTTCACGATGTCACTGATTTCCTGCACCCTGTTTTTCACCCTCCTGGCCTTCCCTGCCGTCATGATGATGCGGGTGTTCGGACTGTTTGCCCTGTACTTTCAGGAAGACATGGATATCTGCGTGGAGCAGGTGCCGAACTCTCCGGTCAGCTTTGGCCCCCGTTTTCTGGCCATGCAGGTGGACGGCATTCTGATCAACCTGATTGGTCTGGTGGCTTATGTGGCGGCCACCATGCTCTCGAAACTGTTCGTGTTTCTGTACGGCAATGCGGAGATTGGTCCGCCGATTGCCATTGGCGGTGGACTGCTGGGCGCTTTTGTGGGATGCGGAATTTACTTTGCCAACTGGGAGTCCGGTTCCGGCCGGGCGACGCTTGGTAAGTGGTCGTTCGGGATGATGGTGCTGCAGGAAAACAATGATCCCATGCCGTTCAATATGGCCTTCAATCGATTCCTTGCGGCCCTGATTACGCCATTGACGGCAGGTCTGGCCTTTCTGATGGTGCTGTTCACGCCCAACTATCGAGCCATCCATGACTCGATGACCAAAACGAAAGTGGTCTGGCGAGGCGACGAAGACATGTAGCCCGCTGGCGGCAGGCCGCGTCGTGTCGCGTTACTTTCGTGTCGTGTTAGTTACTGCCCGTCGTGTTCGGCAACTGGTTGAAGACGCGACCTTTGACGGCCGGGTCATTGGGCAGGTAGCGCGTGGCCCGAAACATGGCCACTCCGCCCAGACCGGGGCCCGCGGTGGGCGACTGGTCTTTGGGGGCACCCAGGTGATTGTGAAAGTCCCAAACGACCTTCCCGGCTTTGGTCACTTCAAACACATGGCCCGTTTCTCCTGAGCAAATCAGCGTGTTGCCATTGGGCAGTCGCTGAGCGCCCGACACGCGCTGGGAGTACAGCGTGTCCTGATTTTCGTACCGCCAGACGAGTTTGTCCGGACCGAATGGCTCATTGCCTTTGCGGTTGTAGCCACCAGTGGAACTCACAGGAGGCGTGATTTCATCGACTGTGGAGAACGGCCGCTGGTCACGATCACTGCCGTTGTTGAAGATCAGGATGTTGCCGGCACCGGGGCGCCCGGCGGGAATCCAGTGGGGATCGTGCTGGCCATACAGTTTCTGGTCAAACGGAGTGCCGGCAAACCAGGCAAACGGATTGCCCCAGCGATACAGCAGGTCGCCTCCTTTGCCCTGCGTTCCACCCGTTGAACGGGCCGCCTGGGCGGTGGTTGTGCTGTGATCAATCACCCAGATCTCATCGAACGTCCGCCCACACATCAGGATTTGGTCCAGCTGAGGGTTGTAGTCAACGGAGTTCATATGGATCCAGTCGGCGATGGGGCGGTCCATGAAGTTGACGTCGACACGTTCCGGGCGTTCGCTGGGAAAGGCGAAGTTGGGTTTGGTGGCGTCGTGTGACTGGACCAGATGATCCCACAGGTGCCATTCCCAGACGATTTTGCCGCTGGCGGGGCCGGTCTGCTGAATTTCCAGCACGGCCTCCGGCCACACGGCGTTGTCTTCGAGTTTTTCCGGATCGCGGCCAACGGCGATGGCTTCGGCCCGACTTTTGTATTCCCACACCACCACGAGGACGTTGCCGTTGGGCATGGGTTCGATGTCGTGATGGGACAGCATCTGCTCGCTGGAGATGACGTAGTCCCAGGTGAGGTTGCCGTCCCAGTCAAATTTCTGGATGCCGCCCGCGGGGCCGCCACGCACGTTGAAGGTTTCGTTGGGGATCTTTGCTGTTCGCAGTAGAGAGCCGTCGGGCAGCAGGTAGGCCGCCTGGCTGGGTTTTCGATCTGTCGTCCATTTGTGAACGACGTTGCCGTCCAGATCGATGAGGAACGTGTTCTGGCCGCCGAATGGGGCAATCAGCGTGTAGCCTGGTGTGGCCTCTGCTGTGCGTTTGATGACGCCGCGCTGTGGCTGGGCGGGTGCTGTGCCCGCCAGTGAGCAGGTCAGGATCAACAGGCAAAAGGAGGTGCGAAACATGAATCCACCGTGAAGTGAGGTGAGAAACGGCCGGTCCGGTCAGCCCAGAACAGTGACCATTGCCAGGGTAAATCCGCTGGTGATCAGACTCAACAGGGTGGCCAGCCAGAGTCTTTTGGAGCGGAGACCAACGGAAAAACAGCGGAAGCAAAGATACAGCGCGTAAAACCCCACGGGAAACATCAGGGCCGAAATGTTGGCAGCTCGCAGGGCACGCTCTTCCAGACGCGAGACGTCCTGTGGCAAAGCGACGGAGGCCTCGGATAACGGTGTGCGGTACGGCGAGTCGTTGTCTGGTGCGTTTGCTGGTGAGCCAGCCACGTCGATCTCAGGAGCTTCCGGAGCGTCGACAGGGACCCGCTGTGGATTGTCGGGCCGATCAGCGCCGCAGGACCAGCACTGATCAAACGTGCGGGCGTTGTGCTCTCCGCAGGATTCGCACACCCACAGGTAATCGCCGTCGCCCCAGGCTTCATCGGCCTGCCGGGAAACCGCTTCCAGCTCCTGCAAAATCTGCAAAGCCTGTTCCGCGTCGTCTTCAAACGTCATTAACTGGACTTTGCTGACGGCCGGCCCGTAATACGACAGGGCATCTGCCAGCGCGTCGCCCTGTACGTGAGCCGTGATGCCGTGATCTGACAGCGCAGCCATGGCCACATGAGCGGCGTGCGACCCGCCAAACGTCATGACGTGAATAAGTTTCTGATTGGTGCGATCCGAACTCATGCCTCTGCCGTTGTTAGTTCACACGACCGTTGCGAACAGCGGTAAACGTACCGCTGCGGCGTCGGGAAGTCTATCTTTCGCAGCCGGTGTGACGATTCTGCCGGGGAAGCGCCCGCAGAGTGACCTTTTAACGCTTGACCGCAGCGGTGCGGCGATCACAATCCGGCAGGTCTGTTGCCAGTGAGGATTTGAGATGAGTAACCCCTACCAGTCGCCCGATCATCAGTCGGAAGAACAGTCCGGCCGGAAACGCCCGGGATGGATCAACGTGGTCCTCGGGCTGTCATTGCTGGGGCTGGGAATGGTCATCTTTCTGGGGTTGTTTACAGCCCGCACAGTGCAGGTCATGGGGCCAGCGCCAACCACAACCCCCGTGCAGCAGTCCAGCGGACCTGAGCCCACCGTCGAATTGCAACAACGGGCTGAAGCTGAAGACGACAATGAGGCCGGAGGTGAACTTCCGTAGCGTCTGCTCGACGATAGAGACGTTCGGGGATTTGCCGCTTGAATGTGTGATCGCCGTGTCTAAGAATTCGGCGACGCTATTTTCCTGAAGGCTACACTGATGACACAGGCACTGGATTCGATTCACCACATCGCCATTTCCGTGGACGATATCGCCAAAGCGGTCGACTGGTACCGCGAGACGTTTTCCTGCGAAATTGAATACCAGGACGAAACGTGGGCGCTGCTGAAATTTGCCAACGCGTCCCTTGCCCTGGTGCTGCCCAATCAGCATCCCCCGCACATTGGCTTTGTGAGCCCGAAAGCCGAAAGCTACGGCGAGCTGAAAACACACCGCGATGGCACGCGGTCGATCTATATCAGCGATTCGGCCAACAATGCGGTCGAACTGCTGGACCCGGACAGCGTGTAGTGTAGACGACGCGGTCTGATTGTGTTGCCGGTCTCCTCCTCCTGACGCTACTGGAAACGACTGGTCACGCTGTCCACGAGCAGATCGGCGTCGGGTTGGGATCTGGTTTCGGCTGTTGTATGGCCGCAAAGTGTGTTGCGGTGTGTGGAGGTTCCCTGCGCTCAGCCGGGCCTGTGCTGATAAGCGTCAAGCGCGTGATACCGGTGAAACGCGGACTCAACCTCAATCTCGTCACAGCGAAGCAACGCGCAGCGACTCGGCACAAAGATCATCGCTGCAAATTTGTCCCACCCATGCCACGGTCCGCCGCGACTCGCGGCCGAAGCGCGGACCCAACTTCAATTGTCGTAGCGAAGCAATGCGAAGCGACTCGGCGCAGAGACGATCCCTGCATAGTCGTCCCACCAACGCCATGGTCCGCCGCGACTCGCGGCCAAAGCGCGGACCCGACTCCAATTGTCGTAGCGAAGCAACGCGGAGCGACTCGGCGCAGAGACGATCCCTGCATAGTGGTCCCACCAACGCCATGGTCCGCCGCGACTCGCGGCCAACGCGGAGCGACTCGGCGCAGAGACGATCCCTGTAAAGTGGTGCGACCCACGCCATGGTCCGCCGCGACTCGCGGCATTAGTGGGCGGTGATGGAGAGTTCGTCGATGAGGGCTTTGCGGATGGACTTGCTGGCGACGCGGACGCGGGCCGTGTGTTTGCCGTTTCGTGTGCAGGAGGTGCGAACGACGAAGGTAGCCGTTTCACCGGGGGCCAGTTGTGGGAGGGAGCGGAAGATGATGACGCCACTGTCTGCGATGTATTCGGAGGGGCCGGAGACATCGACGAGCTCCATTCCGGATGGCACTTCACAGCTGAGGCCCACGCTTTCGGCAGCGGAGGTTCCTGTGTTGGTGACGGTGATTTCCAGTCGGCTTTCGCCGCCGGTCGATTTGACGCGGTTGGCGTCGGTGGTGAACTTCACATCGAGGACCGCCATGCCCTGGACGCGGCATTCGTGCTCGGCCATGGTCATTTTGCCGTGCTCTGAAATGACGCCCACCTGATGTTTTGTGGGTCCGTCTTTGACGGCTTTGAGAGACACAGTCATGTGTTTCATTTTGCCAGGTTCGAGTGTGCCCACGAACCACTCGATGGTGCTGTCGGCGGCGTTGTATTTTCCGCCGCGATCAGCGGAGACGTATTCGAAGCCGGCGGGCAGGCGGTATTTGGCGCGGACGTTGTTGGACTCGACACGGCCTTCGTTGACGACGACGACTTCAAATTCAGCCGCTTCTTCGGCGACCGTGTTGGCTGGTCCGCGAACGCCGATGTTGAGTTTGGGTTCGGCCACACTGACGGTTTCGATGGTTTGTTCGGTGAGGTTTCCGTCGCCGACAACACGGACGGCCAGTTTTTGATCTCCGCCGGCAACGCCGGTCAGGCTCAGGCGGGCGCGACGTGATTCGCCGGCGTTGAGGGTACCGATGTCGATGGTGAGGATCTTGCCGCGGCGATGCTGCAGGCCTTCGGGGATGACGGCCTGGATGACGACGTTGCTGGCTTTGCCGGTGCCGGGATTGTTGACTTCGACGGTGTAGTTGACGGACTGGCCGACTTCGACGTTTTTGGGGCCGGTGACGGCCACGGCGAGCATGGGCTGTTCGACGGTGAAGCGGCTGGAAGAGGCTCCTGTGAAGCGGACGTAGGCGTTCAGGTCGACGTCGCCGGTGCCTTTGGGCACGATGACCAGTTCGACGCTGCGTGACTGTCCGGCTTTGAGTTCGCCGAAGGTCCAGGTGGCACTTTCGCCAGTGGCGACAGGCGCTGGTTCTGCGGAGATGACTTCGACACCGGAGGGCAGGACGGCTTCGGCGACAACGTTACTAACCAGAGTGCTGCCCGTGTTTTCGACGATCATGCGGCAGACGCAGTTTTGTCCGACGTTGAACCGACCGTCGTGTTCCCAGCGAATGTTGACGGTGGGGGACTGTGGTCCGGAGGCTCCGGGTCGTACCGGGCCGGCAGACTGCGGAATGACTTCCACGGGCTCTGTGGAGGTGACTGTGGGAACGGGTGGTTCGGTGTTGTCGCCAAAGTCGGGGATGACGGGTGTGGCGTCTTTGGGTTCTGTGTTGAAGACGCTGGCGGCGGAACCAATGTGCATTCCGGCATCGGGGACGACCAGTTCAGGGGTGGCTTCCGGTGCGGGGGTGACGGGTGATTCTGCGGGAGCAGCGGGCGTGGACGCGAAATCCTCAAAGGGATTGCTGGGAGTTGTCGTCTCAGCGGCTGCGGGAGATGCGAATGCGGCTGGCGCGGCTGTGTCGGCAGGTGCCGCGGAGAAGTCAGGAAACGGGGGTGGCTCGGCGGCGTCTGACAGGCGAAACGGATTGGCTGTTTCTGTGTCGCCAAACTGAGCGGCCGTCTGCTGGATGGTTCCCCGGGATCCGGGCGTTGGCGTGTACGTGGCACGCTGAATGGTGCGTGGTGTCGCGGGGGCGCTGGTTTGTTGTGTCTTCAGGCGCTCGACGGTCACTTTGTTGCGAGCAGGCGTGGTGCCCGCGGTGGGTGACGAGGGCGTAAAGTAGGTGACGGGTTTGCGGGGGTCGCGCGTGGCGGGCACGGTGGGTGCCGTTTCGGCCACGCGGGAAGACCGGTCGGAGCCGGGACGTGCGACAAGCGTTTCATTGCCGGAGGCACGTCCGAAGGCTTCTGCTTCACGCTGCTGCTGCAGTTTGTTGAGTCGATCCCAGCGTGCGAAGGGATTGTCTGTGGCAAACACGAGTGTGGTGAGAGTCAGCACGGGGAGTGCGAGGGTGGCGAGTCGTTTGTATGACATCGGAGACCTCCGGGAACCGAACGGTTCTGGCAAGACGGGACAGAGCGCAGGATGAGCGCGTCATCGAAGGTATCGGAGACCGGTCGCAGCCGCTTGATCGGAATTTGCGGATTCTGTCGATTGGGTAATTGCGGTTGGGTTTGCGGCCGCGGAGGAGATTGCCGTGCGGCAGGGGGTGCGGCAGCGGGGGTGCGGTGGCAGAATCTGCCGTCGCATGCGGCGTGTTTCGGCTGCAGGGGGGCGGAGGCCGACTTGAATTCGGCCGCCAGGCCCCTATGTTGGCAGCTTCTGCAGTCAGGAGAAGGGGCGAAGATGAACGTGCGATGCTTGGTGTATTGTTTGCTGGGTTTGCTGGTGCTGTCGGGGCCGTCGGCGGTAGCGGAGCGAGATCCCATTCGTCTGACGCACGGGCCCATGCTGGGCAATGCGTCAGCCACATCGATGTCTGTGTGGGGCCGGACGTCTGATCCGGGGCAGTTTGTCGTGTGGTATGGGACGGCCGAGGACGACCTGAGTCTGGTGTCAGAGCCGGCACAGACGACGATCGAGCACGACAACACGGGCGTGGCCGTGCTGGAGGATCTGACGCCCGACACGCGGTACCACTATCAGTTGTGGGTCAATGACCGGCCGCACGGTCTGCCGGGTTCGTTTCGCACGCTGCCGTCGGCGGAGCAGACACGCAACGCGGAGTACAACCCGAAGGGGCTGTTCAATTTTCGTTTTGAGATCGGCTCGTGTGCCAATCAGAACCCGCTGCACGGACCGGGGCACCGCTCTTTGGTGTATGAGCATCTGAATCGTGACTGGGCCGATAAGGTTCACTTTCACATTATGAACGGCGACTGGCTGTATGAAGAGCTGCGGGAGTTTTCTCCGGAGGCGTGGCGGATCATTCAGGGGCTGGAAGATTATCCGCTGGTCGTGAAGATCATGCCCACGATTGTGGGCGTGTGGGAAAACTACAAGCTGTATCTGAGTCGCGGCGTGGAACTGGCGAAGTGGCACCGCCATGTGCCGAGCTATTTTACGTTTGATGATCACGAACTGGTCAATGATATCTGGGGATCGGCGGAGACGGGCAAGAGACATCGCCGGACCGTGTTTCGGGATATCGGGACGTATGCCTGGTTTGACTATCTGGGCTGGGCGAATCCGATGGAATACAACCATCCGATCCACTTTGGCAAAGGGCAGATGAAGGCTGGCAGCGATCTTCTGTACGATCCCAACGCGGATTTCACAAAGCTTCCGCTGTCGGAGATGCTGAATCTGCATGTGCACTGGGGCACACCACAGGCGGGCGTGAATGACATCACGTATGACAATGACGAGGGCAATAAGAATTCGTATGTGTATGACATTGTGGAGGTGGTGGACGCGCACACGCTGCGAGTGCACATGCCGGCAAAGATCGACGACGCGAGTCTGAGCTATTCGATTGGCCGTCGCAGCTATGGCAGCTTTCGGGTGTCGAACTGTGAGTTCTTTCTGATTGATACGCGGGGTGATCGCGACATGCACGACATTCGCCAGCGGGACAAGCCGGGCGTCTCGATGCTGGGCAAACCGCAGCGGGAATGGCTGCTGCGATCGATGAAGGAAAGTGACGCGGACTTCTTTTTTGTGATCAGCACTGTGCCGTTCATGATTCCGCACAGTGGCGCGGGCGGCTTTGAGGTGGACGCGGCCAATAAGGAAGAGGCGTGGACCGGCTTTTTTGAAGAGCGGGAACTGCTGATTGACGAATGGGGCAAGCTGGGCAAAAAGGTGTTCGTGATGACGGGCGATCTGCACAACAGCTTTGCGATTAAGGTGACGGACAATGTGTGGGAGTTTTGCTGCGGTCCGCACAACAGCGTGAATCATGTGCCGCAGCTGGACGAGAGCGATCGACCGGCGACCGGGAAGTTCAAGTTTGGCCCGCGCGAATGTGACATCCGCTGGAGCAGCTACATTTTGCCGGACCTGCCGCGTCTGCAGAGACTGTATCCGCACTTTTGCGTGGTGCAGGTCAACAACGTGTTCAACATGCCGCAGCAGCTGGGCGGTAAACGCTGGGTAGCGTATCCTCATCCGCAGGTCGTGTTTCAGTACTACGACGGTCGCACGGGAGAGCTGGCCTATGCGGAGGCGATTTCTCTGGATCGCTGATGCGGCCTGTGAGAATTTCGTGACCGAAGCCGTCGGAGCGGTTATCCTTAAGGTGGTGTAAGTGCGGCGGGCGAGGCCGCCACGAACAGGGCCGCCACGAACAGGGCCGCCACGAACAGGGGTGCCACGAACAAGGGTGCCTGTGAGTTGACCATTTCAGGATGAGGTGCACGATGCGGCGAGTGATGCGAACGTGTGGCGTGGCGGCGCTGCTGCTGATTGGGGCCGTTTCTGCGCGGGCTCAGGCGCCGGCGGACGAAGCGAAGATTGTGCTGCCTTCCAATCCAGCGCAGTGGATTAACTCCCGGCCGATTTCCACAGAAGCCATCGCCGGTAAGTCGGTGGTGCTGTACTTTTTTGAAGAGGGCTGACCACGCTGTGCCGGGCGATGGCCCGAGCTTCTGGCGGTCGCCAGTCAGTATTCCGCACAGCCGGTCGCATTTGTGGCTGTTAATTCCGGTAACTCGCCCGCGAAGGTGAGTCAGTATGTTCGCAAGCATCGGATCCCGTGGCCCGTGATTGCGGATACAGATCGCTCGCTGGAGCAGGCCTGCGGTGTGGGGGACATCAGCCTGAACAACATCTGGCAGGCACGCATTATTGATCCGGAGGGACTGCTGGTGCGGGCCAATGGCTCTCAGATGGACGAGACAGCCCAGCGGGCCGCGCGGGACGCACGGTGGAATGTGGATCCTTCCACGATTCCCGCGGAACTGCAGCCGGCGTGGCAGCAGATCGAATTTGGCAGTTTTTCACCGGCCGCTTCGACACTGAAACGCTATGCGAAATCGCGAAAAGCCGACGTGAAAATGGCGGCGGAAACACTGCGGGCTTATGTGGACGAGCAACTGCAGGAGCAGGTGGATGCGGCGGCGGCCGCAGTGCAGGCGGATGACGTGTGGACGGCGTACGGTCTGCTGACGAGCGTCCAGCAGCGGTTTAAGGGGTACGAACTGCCGGACAGTGTGCAGACGGATGTGGATCGACTGGCCAAAGACGAACGCGTGGTGCAGGAACTGGCGGCGGTCCGCAAGCTGGAACTGGCGATGAAGTCGGCCATGTCGTCCTCGGCAACAGCCCGTAAACGTGCCCAGGCGATGCTGCAGAAAGTGGTCGATGAGTTTCCCGGTACGCAGGCGGCAGAACGGGCAGCGAGCCTGCTCTCGCCACGTTAGCCACGTTTCCAGGCGGGGACGAGCATCAGTTGGCTGCTGTCGCGGGACCGATGACGTTCCAGACGGCATCACACATCGCCTGGTGGCCGTCCTGCGACAGGTGGATGGAATCCAGCGTCGCGTCGCCGCCTGCCAGTATGGACAGAAAAACGCGTTTGGGGATCAGGCTGATACCACGCTTTCGGGCGGCCTGCCGCTGAGCGGCTCCGTAGGCGTGAAACAGCGGCGGCAGCGGCAGTTCGAACATCACAATCTGGCGGCCGGGCTGCTGCAGTTCATCCAGCAGCGCGTTGAGGCTGGTCTCGAAGTCGGCAACGGTCGTCGCGCCGAGAATATCGTTGCCTCCAATCTCTACGATCACCAGAGGTGCAGTGATGGATGCGGCCATGACACGCTTCAGGGCCGATTTTGCTGTTTCACCGACGTGGGAAATGTCCTGCACGTTGAGTTGGTGCTGCTCGGCCAGCAGCACCGGCCAGGTGGTTGATGTTTCGTCTCCCCCGATGCCAGCGGTGACGGAATCTCCAATGATGGCAAGGCTGGGTGCGGTGACTGGCGACAGCACGGGGGTGAGGTGCCACGGCAATTCCAGCGCAGCGGCCGTCAGCCAGGCGATGAGCATGCTGATCAGTGGCAGATGCGGTTTACGATGGCCAGTGCCACGCTGACGAAAGCGGTCGATGATCCAGAACAGGGTGGCCGCGACACACAGGCACGTCGCCGGCAATGGCAGTGGCGCGGAGGACAGTATGACTGCCAGCAGTCCCAGAATGATACTCAGCGTACTGAATCGCCGCAGGACCGCAGAGGCTGGCTGGGGCTGCGCTGACACTTCCCGCCCATCGTTGTGGGCATCATTTTGAGTAACGTCGGGTTCGTCTGCCGCCGGTTGTTGTTGCTCGGACGGCGCTGTCGCCGTTGCCTGGCGGTCGGCCAGCAGCACACCGGCGATGATCAGGCCGACGCCGGAAAAGAATGCGTGACCGCTCACGATGTGAAAGACGATAGGGTTCACGCGTTCCTCGGTAGTCCGTTTGCTATCTGTCGGCGGCAGGGGTGGCCAGTTCAACTTTTTGTTCGGTGGCGATCTCTTCCTCGCGGACGTCCTGACGGATGTTGCTCATCATGCGGGACTGCAGATCGATCATGCGGGCCACGTGATAGTTGGCGATCGCTTCACCCATATTGGCCGTCAGTCGAGCGCCGCTTTCGTCGGCAACGATGGTCCACGTCATGGTGCGATTTCCACCCAGAGCAAACACGGCATCCAGCAGCGGCGTGGGCTTGTCCGGACCGCCGTTGCTCATGAATCCCACAAACGGCGTCGGTGGAAATTCGCCCCGGTTTTCGTCCAGCCACCGCAGCAGGCCGCCCACACCGACCGGATCATCCTGCGGATAATCGAGCCACCGGTCTGCGTCTACATGGAATGTGAACAGGGGAGTGCGGACCGCCAGCCCGGCTTGCTGGCAGCGGGCAATGTTGGTGTGGATCATCTGTGCGGCCGTTTCATCGCCGGCAGCAAACCACAGGACCGAGTTGCTGTGGGCGATATAGATGTCCGAAATGGCGAGTGAGGAAAGCTCCTGCATTTGCGCCACGGCTTCATCGGGGATTGAGATTTGAATCATTTCCAGGCCGCCATTGTTCACCAGCGACAGCGTGTCTTTGATTTCTCGCGGCACTTCTTCGTACAGGCTCAGCCGATACAGGGCGCCCAGCAGCGAGGGGTTGTCGCCAACCTGCAGTCCGCCGTAGATGACGCCGTTGGTTTTCGGCGTGTGTCCCAGTTTGATCATGAGTTCCACGTCGCGGCGTTCAGCCAGCTCGCCGAAGGTCTCGGCAATCTGTGACATGGCGTCCAGAATCAGAGGGTCGTTGTCGGTTTCGTTCGCGGTCTGCAGCTGCAGCCAGGCGGCCGCGGCAGTGACGGCTTCAGCGGCCGATTTGGAATAGCGAAAAGATGTGTGCAGCGTGACAGCAGCGTCATCATTCAGGATGGGGGCCATTTCGCTGTCGACCGCAGCGATGTTCTGCAGCTGTCCGCCCAGGCCACTGCCTCGGCGGGCGTTAAAATCTATCTGGGCGCGAACGTCGGGAGAGTCGTCTGTGGCGAAACGCACCCACATATCCAGAGCGTCCACGTCAAACATTACGGACTTCACAATGTCCAGGCCGGTCGCCATGCCGGAACGCCGCAGTTCTGCCTCGATGGGCTCTTCTCCGTCACGCGGCTGCATCTGTGTGCCGGCGGAAGAACTGAGCATATTCCAGCCCAACATCTTGATCGCCTGCGGGATGCGGTCAAAGGACGCTTCGGCCCCTATGTCGTTGTCGGTGGACACACGGGACGTGAGAGATTCACGCGTGGGCAGACTGACTTCCTTCAGTTCCTCAAACGACGCACTAAACAGCAGGCCGTCCGCAAAGCGGTAGTACTCCGGGCGATACCAGCGATAGCGGATTTTCTTTTTGCCTTCGTCGTCTTCATCTTCAAAGACTTCGGCCGTGGTTTTGAAGCTGCCGCTGTCGTTGCGAAACTGCTGTGCGTATTTTTCGGGATCCTGTCCATCGGGAATGTCCATGATGCTGGTGCTGCCCTGCTCCAGCAGAAAGCAGTCGTCGCCCTGAGGTTTCAGTTCGCCGCTTTGACCAAACATTTTGGCGCGGGCCCGCAGCACACTGCGGGCATCATCAAGGTCACGGACCTCCTGAAAGTAGATGACGTCATAAGAGGGGATCAGGCCCTGGACCATGTACCAGGCCACACCGGCGATGGGTTCGGGAACATCGGCGTTGATGCCGTCCAGTCCCTCGTCGGGAATCTGGTCGAACATGTCTTTGCCGATTTTCAGCTGGGCACCGAGATTCTGCATGTACTCCAGCATGCGCGTCTGCGAGAGGTTGCGCATGTAGCCGACGGCAAGTGGCTTTTCGGCCAGTCGGCCTTTCAACTGGGCCGAAGCTCCGGGCAGCGGCAGCAGACTCAGGAAAAACAGCGAACAGAGAAGTTGCTTGAGCATGGAAGATTCCGGGGCAGGCGGGTCAGGGCAAGTCGTCAGCGGGCGAATGGTCAATGGGGCGAATCAACGGGATGCGTGGGGAGAACGGGGGAGAAGCCTCGAAATTTAACCGGAGGCCGCCAGTGTGCCAATACGCCTGCGGGCCCGGTTTGTCTGATCGATTGTCCGATTTCCCCGTCGCCTGCAGAAATCCCGGCGTCCCGCGAACTGGCCGCAAAAAAGCCGCCCCGTTTTCACGGAGCGGCTGAGAAATTTAGCTGCAGCAGACGACCGGGCACACGTCAGATAATCAGACGCACACCGCCCAGCTCCGCCAGGCCGTAGGGCAGACGTCCGCCGGGGGAGCCGATAAACATCAGGTTTGTGGGAATGTCCCATTCCTCTGAGAGCTTCTGGATCAGCTCGGGGCTGAAGCGACCTTCGATCTTCACAAACTCCACATCGATTTCCGGGTAGGCCTGATCGAGAAACTCGAGCTCCTGACCGAGTGAATCCGGCACGTCGTTCAGGCTGGTGGCCACCGTCACAATCTTCAGCCGGTTCGTGTGTTCGTTCTCTCGTACGTACAGCAGCGCGTTGTTGAGGTTGGCGATGTTGTCCCCACGGGTGAAGAATACGATTTGCTGGGCGTTGATGTGATCGATCTTCACACGCACCCAGCGCGTTAGTCGCGTCATGGGGCCCACCAGTCCGGCCGTTAGACTGCGGACGAATACGAGGGCCGCTTTGAGCAGCGAAATGCGAAACAGCATCACGCCGATCACCAGCATGGCGGGGACGAAATACTGCAGGAAGGTCCAGACATAAGCGCTGTCGATCAGCGCGTTGCCCACCAGTCCGGCCACCACGGCGGCAATGGCCACAATGACGGCGGGCCACGACGCCCGCGCAGGTCGGGGCAGGTTGTTGCGTTTGAGCTTGAGCAGCACATTGCCAAAGCCAAACAGGGCCATCACGGCCAGAAACGAAATGGTGTAGATGCCGGCCAGCTTTTTGATCTGGGCGTTTTCTGCGGAGGCCACCATTTTCTCGTAGACGGCCTCTTCTGTCATCGACGGCAGTTGACTGCGATCTTTCTTTGACAGGGCCTGATAATAGTACTTGCCGCCCGCTGACAGTTCGGCATCGTCCAGCGACAGCACGGCGCGATTGACACGGCGGCGAATCAGGTCAGGAGAGGCATCGTCCGCCACGTCCACCGTTTTGGCAGCCGCGACGATCGTGGCCGGTGCATCCTGCGGCACGGTGTTGTGAGTGATCAGCAGAACAGACACGCACAGCAGAAAGAAGGCGATAATGATGCGGTGAGTGGTCCCGCGTTTGTTGGTCTTGAGCAGAAACTGGGGCAGGCAGCGGTCGAGCGTCATGCGATGCACCAGACCGGTGACACCCACAAAGCTGGTCAGCACAGCTCCACTGAGCACCATGGCGGCGTCAATGGAAATCAGCGTGCTCAGCCATGGGCCGCCGGCGACTTCTCCCATGTAGGCCAGCAGGGCGGTTTGGTTTTCATCCACCTGCACCATGCTGAGTACCGACAGCGCAAGCAGCGCCATTAACGGGTTGAAGAAACTGACGGCGATCCACATGTTCCTCAGGGTCTTGGGGAACACGCCATCCGCCTGCTCTTCCACAAAGTTGGATGAACTCTCAAAGCCGGAAATGCCCAGCATCGACACGGCAAAACCGAAGAACAGGGCGACCAGCAGCGAGCTGGATCCGGATGAGTCTTCTTCGGATTCCAGGTCGGCGAATTCATCGCTGGTGCCCGGAGCCGCCGGCAGTGGCTCGGAAAAGTTGGTGCGGGCGGTCGACAGGCCGCCGTCGGGGTGTTCGCCGCCGTTGCCAAAGACAAAGACCAGTCCGACAATCAGCAGCAGCGTCAGTGTGGTGAGATGGGTGATGAAAATGACAATGGCCACCACCGCGGATTCTGTGATCCCGATGATGGTCAAAAACATGAAGAACGCCAGCAGTCCGATGGTGCCCGCCATAATGTTCAGGCCGCCCCACAGATTGTGGACGTAGTGCATGCCTTCCAGCGCGGAAATCACAGCGGTGGCCATATACGACAGCACTGTCAGGCAGGCGGCCACTGAGGCCGCACGTTTGCTGGTGGTGTTCAGCAGCGCGTTATACGCTCCGCCATTCAGTGGCAGTGCGCCGACCACTTCCGCGTAGATCTTGCGAAACAGGAACAGGACGGCGGCGACCATCAGCAGCGAAATGGGGGCCAGTTTTCCCGCGTACACAATCGCCAAAGCGGAGACGTACAGGCAGGATGAAGTGATGTCGTTGCCACAAATTGCCGTGGAGGCCAGCTGGCCCAGTTTGTGGTGCTGTTCTTTGGGGGCCGGCGAGGGTCCGCCGGCGACTGCAACGTCTGCCACGAGTATCAGCCTTTGTCTGGAATTGTGTGGTCGTGTTAAGCTGTACCGGTTGTAACGACGACACAGAGCTTCACTGCTGTACCGGTTCCCACAGTGAACTGCGGGAACTGCACCATAGTCAATCACGCCCAACATCGAACAGCGGCTGCGACCCGTTGTTGGAGGAAGCCACTGATTTCAGGAATTACCCTCTGACGGGCAGGACCCGACGAACAGACCCGACCAACCGTTCTATTGCGAACGCGGCACGCCTTTCCGTTCAGCCGGAAAAATTGTCCGGATCGTCAACGCGGTCGAGATGGAAAGGGATTTCATTTTTCACCAGGAATCTTCGTCGCCCCTGTGTTTTGCCGGCCGCCGCCGCTGTGGGCGGCCGCCGCGCCTGCTGGTCCCGACGAAGTGGCATCAGATCTGCACTAAGGATCCGTGACAGACACTCTTTCATGGATGACGGCAGTGACATCGATTCCTGTAACTCAGATTCCTGTGGGGCACTTCGTGTCTGGCGACGCAGATGTCGCTGAGACGACGGCAGACCGCGAACACGATCTGAAAGACAACCAGACAGATACGACCGAGGCGGAATCCTTCGCTGCGCTGTTGCTGCAGCAGCAGGCGGTTCCTGCCGAAACACCAGACGTCACGCCGCCAGCGAATGTGACTGAGCTTCCAGAGTCAGAGCTGCTCACGCAGGTTGCCGCTGTCACTGGCGGTACTGCGACACTCGAAGCGTCCCCGCCGGAAGTGGCAGGGACGGACGTGGAAAATTCCGTCGTGCTGCCAGACCCCGCGGCTGAGCCACCTGGCGACGACGTTGACCTCGAACAGCTGGCTGAGAGTGCTTTGACGGCAGCGGCAGCACCAGATCTCACCCGTGTCGCCGAAGCCACACCGGAGATTGCCCGGGAGTCCTCCGTGCCATTCGCTGAGGAGCTGCAGAGCTTCGCCCCGCAGGAGTCGCTGTCGACCGAAGTGCTGGAGGATCCCGATGCGCAGACAGCCGAGTTGCTGGAGGATCCTTCGAATGAGTCGCCCGCGACTTTGACAGACGACGGCGAACCCTTCGAATCTTCGGACAGCCTCATTGGTGAGGATACGCGGCCGCAGATCGAAGCGTCGCTCATTGCGGAGCCGGAACCGGCGGGGAACGCGCGGCGGCGGACCACTAACCCGACTACCGCTGTCGAGAGCGTGACCTCTGCGGCGACAGCGGCGACCGATTTGACGGGTGAGGCCGTGGCGGCTGTCAATCTGGATTCCGTCAGCACACAAAACGTCAGCACGCCGGATGCGTTCGTGCCGGCCCCCGTTCCTGTGCATGGACTGCAGAAAATTGTCCACGAGCTGATCGTCGAGGCCGAAACGGTG
>JANSXP010000134.1 GCA_024742875.1 Planctomycetaceae bacterium
GATGATGGCCTCTGCTTCTACCACATCGCCGACGGCCACCAGCATCTCGGCCACGTCAACGGTTTCCACACCTTCCGAGACCTCAGGCAGTGGGAACTCAATGGTTTCCGGTGCTGCCGAGGCGGCAGGTGCGGCCGGAGCCGGGGCTTCCGGTTCTGCCGGCGTTTCCGCGGGTGCGGCGGCGGGCGCTGGTGCTGTTTCTGCAGGAGCGGGTGCAGCTGCGACGCCTTCTTCAATGAGAATCAGCGGGGCACCCACATCGACACTGTCTCCGGTCGACACCAGAATCTTTGAGATGGTGCCGGCGAGCGGACATTCGATTTCGGCGACCGCCTTGTCGGTTTCAACTTCGCAGATGATGGTGCCGGCGTCGATGGTGTCGCCCTCAGCAACCAGAATCTCCGCGATGTCGACGGATTCGACGCCTTCCGATACTTCCGGCAGTTTGAATTCTGTGGCCATATTCAGGGTTACCTGATGTCTGCTTTCGAGCCGTTCTGCTGGCAGAACGTGGGGGCTCGAACGAGTGGTCGTGTGGTCGAAAATTTCGGGGTGTCCGGCGCCGCCAATCGCAGCGCCGGGACGGACGAATACGTTACGCGTCAATCGGGAAGATGGCTTCCGGATCGATGCCCAGGTCTTTGATCACGCCTGGCAGTTTGGCAGCGTCGAACTCGCCCGCTTTTGCCAGGGCCTGCAGAGCCGCGTAGGCCGTGCACTCACCGTCAATGCGGAAGTGACGTCGCAGTTCTTCCCGCGTTTCGCTGCGGCCAAAGCCGTCGGTTCCCAGCACGGTGTAATTGCCAGGGATCCATTCGCGAATCTGATCGGCCACCAGACGCACGTTGTCACTGGTGGAGATAAACGGACCATCCACGCCGTCCAGCACAGATTCCAGATAGCTGGATTTCGGCGTTTCGCCCGGATGCAGGTCGTTGTAGTGCTGGCACGCCATGGCATCACGACGCAGTTCGCTGTAGCTGGTGACACTCCAGACATCGCTGCCGATGCCGTACTTGTCTGCCAGAATTTCCTGGGCCTTCAACGCGGCGTTCAGAATCGGGCCACTGCCAAACAGCTGTGGACGCTGTTTTTGCGAAGCACCACTGTCCGTTGCTTTGAAGTGGTACATGCCGTTCAGAATGCCATCGATAACGCCTTCGGTTTCCGGCATCGGCGGATGCACGTAGTTGTCGTTGTAGACGCTCAGGTAGTAGAAGATCTCTTCGTCTTCGCCGTACATGCGTCGCAGACCGTCCTGGACGATCACGGCCAACTCGTAGCCATAGGCCGGGTCGTAGGCTCGCAGTGACGGCACGGTGGTGGCAATCAGCTGACTGTGACCGTCTTCGTGCTGCAGGCCTTCGCCGTTGAGTGTGGTACGACCCGAGGTACCGCCGCACAGGAAGCCCTTGCAGCGGGTGTCGGCGGCACACCAGATGAGGTCGCCCACACGCTGGAAGCCGAACATGCTGTAGAACACATAAAACGGAATCATGTTCATGCCCAGGTTCGCATAGGCAGAACCTGCGGCAATGAAGGAGCTCATGGCGCCCGCTTCGTTGATGCCTTCTTCCAGCAGCTGGCCGTTCTTGGCTTCTTTGTAAAACTGCACCACGTCGCTGTCGACCGGCTCGTACAACTGCCCCTTGCTGCTGTAGATGCCGACCATTTTGAACAGGTCTTCCATACCGAAGGTGCGTGCTTCGTCAGGAATGATGGGCACGATGCGTTCTTTGACGCCTTTGTCACGCACCAGACCACGCACGATCATACCCAGAGCAAACGTGGTGGAACCTTCGTTGCCGTCGCTGCCGGGCAGCAGTGGCTTGGCCTGCCACGTTTTGGCGTCCAGAGCGGGCACTTCCAGCGTCTCATCGGTCGGCTGGCGTGACGGCACAAAGCCACCCAGTTCCTGCCGGCGGTTGCGGAGGTAATTCATTTCCGGACTGTCGTCAGCCGGACGGTAGTAAGGAATCTCTTCGATTTCCTCGTCGCCGATGGGCAGGCCAAAGCGATCGCGGAAGTTGCGCACGTACTCCATTTCGATCTTCTTGGTGTTGTGCGCGACATTGCGACCTTCGGCCGCTTCGCCCAGACCATAACCTTTGACGGTCTTGGCCAGAATCACGGTCGGAGCACCTTTGTGCTGCGTGGCCGCGTAGTAGGCCGCATACACCTTTTCGGGATCGTGACCACCACGACGAATTCGCATCATCATTTCGTCCGGCAGATGATCGACCATCTTCAGCACGTCAGGGTCCGCACCAAAGAAGTGGTTTCGCACATACTCCGGTGTCGACACGGTGTACTTCTGATACTGACCGTCGACAACCTCTCCCATGCGTTTGACGAGCTTGCCGTCCTTGTCGCCATCCAGCAGCGGATCCCAGTCGCCACCCCAAACCACTTTGATGACGTTCCAGCCGGCGCCACGGAACGCGGCTTCCAGCTCCTGAATGATCTTGCCATTACCACGCACCGGACCATCCAGACGCTGCAGGTTGCAGTTGATGACCCAGGTGAGGTTGTCCAGATTCTCGCGACTTGCCAGTGTCAAAGCGCCGAGAGATTCCGGCTCATCGCATTCGCCGTCACCCAGGAACGCCCACACGCGAGACTGCGAGGTGTCCATCAGGCCGCGGTGTTCCATGTATCGCAGGAAGCGGGCGTGATAGATGGAGCAGATGGGACCCAGTCCCATGGAGACGGTGGGGAACTGCCAGAAGTCCGGCATCAGCCAGGGGTGCGGATAACTGCTCAGGCCCTGACCGGCGGGCAGCTCACGGCGGAAGTTGTCCAGCTTGTCTTCCGACAGCCGACCTTCCACAAACGCACGAGCGTACATACCGGGAGACGCGTGTCCCTGGAAATACACCATGTCGCCCGTGTGCTTATCGGAGCGACCGTGGAAAAAGTGATTCTGTCCGACTTCGTACAGCGTCGCCGAAGACGCGAACGTGGAAATGTGCCCACCGATGCCTTCAAAACGCTTATTGGCTTTGTTGACCATCGCCATCGCGTTCCAGCGGACGATGGATTTGATGCGACGTTCCAGGGCCAGATCGCCGGGGAACCGTTGCTGCTCGCTGTGGTGAATGGTGTTGATGTACGGCGTGTTGGCCGTGAACGGCAGTTTGACGCCCCGCTGATAGGCGCGTTCCTGCAGGTGGGTCAGCAACTCACGCAGTTTGTCCGGGCCATAGCGATGCAGCACGTCTTCCAGTGATTCATACCACTCCTGAAGTTCTTCCGGATCAATACCTGACACTGACTCCAGCACCTCTGGATCTACCATTTCGTTCCCCGCTACCTGCAAGAATCCCGCGTGAGAGCAGGACTGTTTGTTTTCAGTAAGCTGTACAAAATTTTAGCCGGAGCTGCCTGACTTCGGGAGAACCGGCCAGCGGCTGGAATCTCCCCGAACTCAAGTGAGTCCGGCTGTTGATCTGTTTCTAATTCGTGTTCACGCCTGTTTGCGACGTTCAAAGCTGAAGTCCGCCTCGGCGGTCTGTCCAGTTTTGTGTGCCGCACCGTTTTCAGCAATCGCTCTCAATGAATGCCCCACAAGGGGCCGTCGAGACGGATGCCGGCGCATTCCACGTGATTTATGTCGTTCTCTGGCCACGGTTTCTGGAGCGAACCTGATGATTCTGCCGTGTGTCGATCACCCACACTCCGCTGCGATCAACAGTTGTGGAATTCTCGGCAGAATAGGAGATTCAGGACAGCGCCCAAAGAAATGCGGCCATCACATGCGAACCCTGGGAAATCGCGGTTCGACCCGGAATTGTAGGGTCAGCAGCCGTGAACAATCAATCGGCTGCCGGAATTCACAGGATTCCGCCGCCTGAATCCCGGGCCTGAGAAGCGTTACCGGCGAAAGCGGGACAATCTACGGCGAGGGCGGGAGCAGTGTCTGCACGTGTAATTCCACACATTCAGCAAGTTTCTCCGCATTGTAACCACCCTCCAGTAGGCTCACGAGGCGGCCGGATGCGTGAGTATCTGCCACCTGTTGAACGAGTTGTGTCAGAACCTGAAAATCGTCTGTTTCCAGTCCGAGTGACCCAATCGGATCCTTGGCGTGGGCGTCAAAGCCGGCGCTCACCAGCACCAGATCCGGGCGGCAGCGGTCGGCCGCCGTCTCCAGGGCCGCCGCAAAGGCCGCAATGTAGTCACTGCGAGAGACCCCAAATTCCAGCGGCAGGTTCACCGTTGCTCCCAGGCCAGCGCCACGACCCGTCTCCGATTTGCGGCCGGACCCCGGATAAAACGGATAACGATGGGCC
The DNA here is from genome assembly GCA_024742875.1 of Planctomycetaceae bacterium. GTDB lineage: Bacteria > Planctomycetota > Planctomycetia > Planctomycetales > Planctomycetaceae > Fuerstiella. Next base: position 4,293 of record JANSXP010000134.1, read on the forward strand.
GAAAAAAAAGTGACCTGCTCGTTGTCGTAAAACAAATCCTGGGTGCCATTGCCGTGGTGCACATCCCAGTCGACGATCAAAACCCGATCCAGGCCAAAACGCTCAATGGCCGTGCGTGCAGCGATGGAAATGTTACTTAGCAAACAAAAACCCATCGCCTGATCGGCCACAGCGTGATGACCGGGAGGTCGCACCAGACAAACGGCCGTTTTGTCTTCGCCACCAACCACACGTCGCACGGCATCCACGCCGGTGCCCGCCGCCAGCCAGGCGACATCCGCCGACTTCTCACTGACGACCGTGTCCGCATCAATGCGTCCGCCTCCGGCATTGGCCAGTTCCTGAATCGCAGCCAGATGCGCGGCTGGATGAATTCTGAGCACATCTTCATCGCTGGCGGTCATCACGGGCACGGTTTTCAGCCGCTTGTCTTTCAGCAGACCACCCGACCGCAGTCGCTCGTGCACGACCTGGAGTCGACGGGCGCACTCCGGATGTTGGCCGGTGTCGTGCAGCAGGAATCTCTCGTCATGATAAAGCAGCGTCATGTGGGGACACCTTTCGCACCAGACCGCTGATAAAAGTCACTGCGGGAACGGCCAGACAGCCGTAGCCGAACACCTTCAACAGGAAAGAAAACAGCGTGGGTCCCACGGCGCCGTTGAGCAGCAGAGGAACCAGCACAGCGGCGGTGCCGCCGATCGACAGCCAGATGCTGCCGCCACATGCGGTGGCCAGCAGCAGCGCCTTTTTCCACAGGTACATTCGACCGATGACAACTGACAGGATCAGCCAGAAAACGCCGGAGAGGATCATCACCAGAGGACCACTGTCGCTGATCAGGGTGAGCGAATCCAGATAGATCATCACACCCGTCAGCAAAGTAGCGCAACCGCTGCTGATCAACAGCCAGCCCCACCAGGGCAGATCGCTCATCCGACGGCGGGAACCTGCGGACTGAGCGGCAGGAGGCTGGAAGGGATTCGATTGTGTCATCAGACCTCTTCCCGGTGTTGTCAGGCGCCACTGGCTGGCTGGTGTTGCGGTTTCGGGACAAGCAGCACCACCAGAGGAACGAGCACTGCGCCTCCTCCCCAGGACAGCATCAGGTAGAGGTAAACACGATGTCCAATACTGCCTCCCAGCAGCGTGGGGACGGCAAAATGTGCGACCACGATCATCGCCAGCCAGCCTGCGAGCCCCACCATCAGCGAAAGCACTATGGCCTGTCGGGGCAGGTGCCGTCGGGCCATCACAATGGTGGCGATCAGCCACAGCAGGCCGTTGAGTTTGAAGGTCGCTTCGCCCGAATCTCCGATGATGCTTTTGGAGTCCAGGAAGACTGTGCCAACCGTCAGTCCCGTTTCCACAGCCATCGTGCCCAGCAGCCATCTGCGCCATACGCCGCGATTAAGTCGCTCGGCTGGCGGTGTCAGGGTAACGGCGGTCGGCGCCTGAAAGGGATTGCCCTGTTCGGACGTCATGGTCAGTCCGCCTGCAGCCGATCACGGCGGAAAAACATGACGACCAGACCGAGCACCAGCCCTCCGACGCAGGAGCCGCCGGCAAACGGATAGACAAACTCCACGTCCGACGATGACAGCCCACGGCCCGACACGAAGTACAACCCCGCCAGATAGATGCCCCAGCTGAGCACCTGAAAAACGGCCCCGCGCAACAGGGAAAAAACGAACGCCGAAGACTGACTGACGTATATCGTCAGGACTGCCGACAGGCCCGTCATCACGTATAGCCCATGCAGTGGCTCCCACCAGCTGGGGCCAAATCCAAGCGGATCACTGGCTCCAGTCAGCACCGCCATTCCCACACCACAAAACAGAGCGGCGACGGGAACCAGCCAGATCCGCCCAAACGTCCTGCGTGGTGACGAAGCCGCCGGTATCGCCACCGACGGCGGCTGAAAAGGATTGCTCTGGGATTCCGAGATCGACATCCGGTCACCTTGTGCTGACGGGGCTTTCGTTGATGAAACTTTCGCTAGAACCCCGCGTTTCCGTCTGTGAGTTCGTCCATGTCAACGCGTTCGCCACCGCGGTAAGTGAACAGGCCACGCAGCTTGATCGGATCGACATCCGCTTTGATCACCAGGGCCCGCCCGTCCATCAGGGCAATCGGGAAGCCGCCATTCTCCTGTCCCAGGCCGACGGTTGGCTGGGCCATGTTGACGGTGAAATCAGTCGGCTGAGTCCACGTCACCGACTTGTCGCTGCTCGTCAGTACCAGCATGGCCGTCATTGACGTGCCATCCATCACGTCTCTCATCGATCGTCCTTTGCCTGCTTCAAACAGTGTACCGGGCGACGCGGGAACCTGCAGGGCCGTTCTGCCAGGTTCACTGGCGATGCCAAATGAGTAAACGTCCGGCATTTCGCCAACCAGCGCTATGTTTTGAGGACTGTCCCACGGTTCTTCGATATTGAATTCGCTGTAAAGGTCTTCGTAACCGAGAAACGGCAGCAGATGCACACGCCAGCTCAGACCTTCATGGCCGAGCCCCTGCGGTGCCGCATTGGGCATGCGTTTGTAGACGTCGTGGAAGTTTTGCAGCGCGCGAGCCACGTTCTTCATTTTGTCGGCTGTTGACAGTTCGACGGGACCGCCCATACCCATGTCGGGACCACCCATCATGCCCATGCCAGGCCCCATGCCCATGCCGGGACCGCCGGCCATGCCCTGCTGCATTTGCGACTGCAGCAGCCCCACCAGCATCGGCATAAACGCGCCGAGTGTCTGCCCGCCGCCCTGGGCTGAGGCCGACAGCCGCACCATGGAGCCATCCACTTCCAGCTTCTGCGAATCTTCCAGCTGCTTTTGCAGTCCCATGAAGGGCGCCATGAAGGGGTTGGCCGCGCCTCCGCCCTGTTCCTGCATCTGTTTGGTTTCTGCATTGGCGGCTTCCACATCAGCTCGCAACTGCCCGGCGGACCCCGAGTCTTTGCAACGCACGCTCATGCTGTAGCCCAGGTCGTTGGTCAGGTCGATGCCGATACCCGCTCCGGTGGCAGACGCCAGAAACGTCTGCACCATCTTCTGTGCGGCCGGCGGCATTTGAACGCCTGGCGGCATCTGCATTTGTGAGCCACGGAAAATCTGATCCGGGTTGCCGGGGCTGAATGCCAGTTGAATGGGTGACGTTCCGTCCAGCATGCCTGGATCAATCTGCGTGGGCTGCGGAGGTACGGGAGCGACGGTTTTCAGAATCGGCTCCATCGCAGCGACCACTGTGTTGGAATCGACAAACCAGACGGCCGCTGGCGTACCGCGACCTCCGGGAGGCATGATGCGGGTGTACGAAACGCCGTTTTCTTCCACCGGCTGCCCACCGGGAATCATGGCGGTCAGTTTGGCCTGATCGAGCGGGACAGTGGTGCGGAGAATGACCACAGCCGGCATGTCTTCCGGTTCCGGCGGACGGCCCGCCATAATGGCGCCGGAAATTCCCGCGACGCCCACGGTCACGCTTTCAATGTCTTTTACTGTGAGGCCCAGCAACTGCTCGCCCATGGCCAGTTGACCGGCCACCTGCTCCATCTGCAGCAACTGTCCCAGCGGTCCTTCTGCCAGACGAGCAATATCCAGTTTGATAACAGCTTCTGACTCTGCGGGAATGTAGCTCAGGTCAACAGCACCGTTTTGCTGATACGGCGTGACTGGTCCGCCACCGCCGCTGCTGTTGCCACCACCGCCGCTGGAGCTGGCCAGTGCATTGCGGCCACCGTCCCCGCCATGCTCACCGCCACCACCATGTTCCCCGCCGCCGCCATGCTCACTGCCACCGGTCGGAGGTCCGCCGGAATTGCCAGCGTCACTGCCATTGCCCGCTCCACTGTCGCCGCCGCCATTGTCCGTTCCCGCGACAGCCGGGGTGTCTTCGTCGCCACCCATCAGTGCCCACGTCACTCCGCCGGCAACTGCCACCAGCAGGACCACGACGCCGATGATCAGCGGGGCCTTCGATTTGGCCGCCGGTGCCGGCGCTTTGCGTTTTTTTGAACCGCGTGAGCCTGACCTGCCGCCGGCCGCAGCCGACTTGCGCCGCGGCCGCTCTTCGTAGTCGTCTCCGTAATCATCGCCATAGTCGTCGCCGTAATCATCGACTGGTGCGGGACGTTTTTTCTTTTTCTTAGCCGGTCGTCCGCTGCCACCACCACCGCCACCGATGGGGGACGGTGCAAAAGGTTCCTGGCAGGCCGGGCAGCGAATCTTCTTGCCGGGAGTCGGCTCTTTGATCTTCATTTTCTTGTCGCAGGCCGGACACTGGACGATGATTGGCATAAGACTCCCCTGATGGCTGCTCGTTTCTGGCATGCGGGCCGCAGGATCCATCAGCGAACTGACAGTGCAGACGCTGGCGTTCACCGGGCCCGTGGCCGTGCATAATACACGGATTTGCGGCAAACGCCCAGGACTCCCGCCCGGATCACACGATTCGAGACAAATGAGGGCCGCTGCCTGAAGCCATCTGCGGCCATCCGCGGGCCGCCCGTCAGCCCGGTGGACCGGATGCGATGCTCCTGTTGTCCGGGACGCTGGCGTCTGTGGATGCTTTCTGTGGTACTACTGTTGCGAAGGGGAATCCGGCAGGCTGCTGTTGCCACGAAAGCCGCACGAATAGCCGGCCACTTCGTTGGCGAATGTCAGCACCCGTTCAGCCGACCAGCCGCGATCCAGGCCGTGGACCACAGCACCGGCGAACACGTCGCCTGCTCCATTGGTGTCCACCGCCACCACCGCGACTGCTTCCACCTGCAGGCGTCCGTCCCGCCGCAGCCACGTGGCCCCCTGTTCGCCATCGGTGGTCAGGACGTCGGCTGGACCCAGCGAAAGCAGCAGTCGCGCATCGACGTGCTTTTGCCCAAAATAGCTTTGCCGAAACAACTGCGACGCAATCAGGACGTCCACCAGTGGCAGCAGACGATTCAAGCCCGGCTTGACCGATCCGGCATCAAGCACCACGCGACCTCCAGCGGCCCGCACCGCTTTGGCGGCTGCCACAGCAGCGTCCGCCGCCCAGCCGTCCAGGTGCAGCACGGTGTCTGCTGTGATGTTCCCGGTGTCCACGTCATCGGCGGTCAGCACAGGAAAGCGGCCCCGCGAATACGCGATCGTGCGACTGCCGGAAGGCGTGACCCACACCTGCGCGAAGCCGGTCGCCCAGTCAGCGTCGCTGCGCGCATCATCTTCAAACTCAATGCCCCGCTGCTGCAGCGTGCGACGAATGTAGTCTCCCGCACCATCGGCACCGCAGCGACCACGAAAACGACAGCGCGAACCAAAATGTGAGGCGGTCGACAGTGCCACCGGCACCGGTCCACCCATCTGCTGCCAGTCAAACAGAATCTCGGCTTTCGTATCTTCCCCTGGAAACTGCGGCAGCTCGACCACGTGGTCCACGACGACAGTTCCGATTCCCCAGACGGACATCCGTTCCTCCGGCCCGGTTCTCAATGCGGGCGCCAAGTACTAAGCTCCGCCGCCGACGTTGTTACGTTCAGGCAGC
>JANSXP010000014.1 GCA_024742875.1 Planctomycetaceae bacterium
AGCCATCAGAGCGGCAAATGGTGGGAAGGCAATTTCACCCGTGGCGGCTTCACACACGGAATGTCCCGAGGATTTCCCCAGCCAGGCGGACGGCACGGGGACGATGGGCTGGAGATCGGCCGCAAGTCCATGCAACCGGTTTTCGATTTCGTCGACATGGCCGTGGAGGACGAAAAACCGTTCTTCCTGTGGTATGCCCCGTTCCTGCCGCACACGCCCCATACGGCTCCGGAACGCATTCTGAACAAATACAAACAGCCGGGTCGATCCCTGAAGCTGGCCAAATACTACGCGATGGTGGATTGGTTTGACGAAACGTGTGGCCAGTTGATGGACCATCTGGACAAGGCAGGCGTGTCGGACAACACGATGATTGTGTATGTCACGGACAACGGCTGGATCCAGCGAACCGAAGACACCAAAGTGCCGGACGGCTGGCGGCCCAGCTTTGCTCCCCGCTCCAAGCAGTCACCCTATGAAGGCGGGACCCGTACCCCCATCATGATTTCCTGGCCTGAACACGTGCCCGTGGCAGATCGCCCGGAGGTTGTCAGCAGCATCGACCTGGCTCCCACAATTCTCAGCGCCGTCGGGCTGGATGTGCCGGACGAAATGCCGGGCGTGGACCTGCTGCCAGTGACGACCGGCGAAAAGACGCTCGACCGAGAGCGGATTTTCGGGGAAAGCTACGCCCACGATGTCGCCAATATTGATGACCCTGAGGAAACGCTGCTGTTTCGCTGGGTGATTGAGGGCCAGTGGAAGCTGCTGCTGACCTATGATGGCAAGGTCAACCGCTATAAACCTGTCCACCTGCGCACCGACCCGCGCCCCCAGCTGTTTGACCTGATTGCCGACCCTCACGAAACCAAAAACCTGGCGGGCGAGCATCCGGAACTGGTGTCAAAGCTGGCAGACTCGCTGGATCAGTGGTGGCACGTGAAAAAGCGGAAGGTCGTCACCAAATTCTGAGCATGTCGCTCGCGAAACGGGGAAATTCGAGTTGTGAGATGCGAATTGGCGGTTCGGGCAGACTCGAACGGCTGCCAAACGTGCAAATTCCGCAGCCAAATGCCCAGATCGGCTTTGAACAACTTGCCAGAACGTCGAAACGTCGATAACATCCTCGCTTCGATTTTTCGGGGACCCTGTCGCTAGAGCATTCGCAGTGCGACGGCACTTTGCTCGCGACTCTAAGTTCTGTTACAGCTGAGCTTTAGGCTTTCCGAAGAATTCGCATGATGGGCGATTGGGCAAGGGTGCCAAATGGCCATCACCCCAAAACCGACTGGTGTTCGGTTCCGGATACGGTTTCCGAACGTCGGATTCTGGATTCGGAGCCAACGGATTCGCTGAATCTGATTCGAGGACCGGTCGGTGAAAATTCGGTCACGTGATGTGACCTACACGGGCAAATATTGTGTTTGAAGGTATTACAGACGGTCTGACAAGCGCTTTCTCCGCTTTCCGGGGCACCGGGAAGATTACGGAAGCGAATATCCATGAAGGCATGAAGCAGGTTCGCAAGGCCCTGCTGGAAGCCGACGTGGCGTATGACATTGTCCAGAAGTTCGTCAAGGATATCACGGCCCAGGCAGTCGGCGAGAAAGTCCTCAAATCGCTGCGTCCGGATGAGCAGATCGTGGGCATCGTGCATCAGGGTCTGATTGACCTGATGTCCGGCGACCACGAACTGGCCATCAAGGCCAATGGCATCACCATCATCATGATGTGTGGTCTGCAGGGTAGTGGTAAAACGACCACCTGCGGCAAGCTGGCGACAAAGCTGAAAAGCGAAGGCCACTCACCCATGCTGGTGGCGGCGGACCTGCAGCGTCCCGCGGCCATTGAGCAGCTGAAAGTCATCGGTGAGCAGGTCGGCTGCCCTGTCTACGCGGAAGACCCAAAGGACAGCGATCCTGTCCAGGTGTGCCGCAACGGGGTGAAGCAGGCCAAAGCGGACGGCGCGAAAGTCGTCATCCTCGACACGGCGGGTCGACTGGGTATCGACGAAGAGCTCATGAAAGAGCTGCAGCGGATTGACAACCGCGTCGGTCCGGACACCTGCCTGTTTGTGTGCGACGCGATGACCGGCCAGGACGCGGTCAACAGCGCCAAAGCATTTAACGAGGCGCTGGAACTGGACGGCATCGTGCTGACCAAACTGGACGGGGACACCCGCGGCGGGGCCGCACTGAGTGTCCGCGAGGTCACCGGCGTTCCGATCAAATTTGTCGGTGTGGGCGAGCAGCTGGACAAGCTGGAGCAGTTCCACCCCGACCGCATGGCGGGCCGTATTCTCGGCATGGGCGACGTCGTTTCTCTGGTCGAAAAAGCTCAGCAGCAATTCGACGAAGAGGAAATGCTGGCCCAGCAGGAGAAGATGCAGAAAGGCAAGTTCACGCTGGATGACTTCCGCAAGCAGATGCGGCAGATCAAAAAGCTGGGCTCCATGCGAGAAGTCATGAAGATGATCCCCGGCATGGGGAAAGTCGTCGACCAGATGGGGGACATGAACCCAGAGGACGACATGAAGCGAATCGAAGGCATCATCAACTCGATGACGCTGGACGAGCGCGAAAACCCGGAAAAAATTGATCGCAGCCGACGCACCCGCATCGCGGCGGGTAGCGGCGTTGAGCCGGCGGAGGTCAATAAGCTGCTCAAGGACTTCGGTTCCATGGGCAAAATGATGCAGGACATGTCCAACATGGGCCTGCGGGATCGGATGAAAGCGGTCAAGCAGATGGCAGACGGGGGCATGATGGACCCCAATTCTGACATCCGCGAGAAGAAAATCCGCAGTAAGCGGGGCCCGGCCAGCGTCGCCAAAATCCGAGATAACCGAAAAAGTAAGCGTAAAGACGCAAGGAAGGCCAAGAAAAGGAACCGAAAGAAGTAGGATTCCGATCCCTCTGATTTCGGTGACGTCTGAATCACTAACTGAGGCACTGTGCCTCTTTGTTTCCGCGGAAAGCGGATATTGGGAGTTGTTAATGTCAGTTCGAATTCGAATGAAGCGAATGGGTCGCAAGCACCGCCCATTCTATCGCGTCTGCATCATGGATCGGCAGAAGGCGCGCGACTCACGAGCGATCGAGGAAGTCGGCTTCTACGACACGTCCGTGGCCGACAAAGAAAAACGCGTCAACCTGAACATGGAACGCATTGAGTACTGGCTGTCTGTCGGCGCTCAGCCTTCTGAAAAGGTCAACGCACTGATCAAGAAGGTTCAGAAGGGCAAGTTTGGTACCGCCGCTGCACCACCTCCGATGCAGGAGCCCAAGCAGCCTGAACCAGAAGCTGCTCCGGAGGAAGCTTCCGCGGAAGGTGCTGACGAGGCACCAACAGAAGAAGCTCCAGCCGCAGAAGCTCCGGCCGCAGAAGCTTCGGCGGAAGGCGGCGAGTAATCGTTTTGCCTGTGGCGGCTCATGCGGTTTGATATCCTCACACTGTTTCCCGAACTGTTCGGCAGCTATCTGGGGCAGAGTCTCCTGAAGCTGGCGATCGACCGCGGGCTGGTGGACGTGCAGACGCACAACTTCCGCGATTTTGCGGAAGGCAAACACCGGCAGGTAGATGACAAACCATATGGGGGAGGCCCGGGCATGCTGTTGATGTGCCCACCAATCTATGATTGTGTGGAACACGTGCAGCAGCAGGCCGAGACTCCGGGTCGGCTGGTCATGATGACGCCTCAGGGGCGAACTCTCGATCAGCCACTGGTTGAAGAACTGGCGACAGAAACACGACTTGTCGTGTTGTGTGGCCGGTACGAAGGATTTGACGATCGCATCCGCGAGGGTCTGGATCCACTGGAAATTTCGGCAGGCGACTTCATCTGCAATGGAGGCGAAGTCCCCGCCATGCTGTTAATCGACACGGTGATTCGCCTGATCCCAGGCGTTCTGGGTGACGAGACCAGCAGCAAATACGACTCGTTCAGCGACTCCGGACTATTGGAGTATCCGCAGTTCACCCGACCAAGGGAGTTTCGGGGGATGGCGGTGCCCGACGTCCTGCTGAGCGGTAACCATGAAGCCATTGCCAAATGGCGACACGAACAAAGTCTGAAGATTACGGCAGAGCGCAGATCTGATCTGCTGAAATAGAGGAACACGGCCATGAGACATCCACTGCTCGACGTTGCGGAGAAAGACAGCCTGCGGGAAGAACCCCTGAATTTCGCTGTCGGCGACACCGTAGACGTTCACACTCGAATTCTGGAAGGCAACAAGGAACGCATCCAGGTGTTCAGCGGTGTTGTCATCGCTCGACGCGGTGCCGGCACCAGCGAATCCTTCACCGTGCGACGCATTGTGGCCGGCGAAGGTGTGGAACGCACCTTCCCAGTCAACACGCCCAAGATCGCCAAGATCGAAATCAAGCGCCACGGTCGCGTGCGACGTGCGAAGCTCTTTTACCTGCGTGAACGCACGGGCAAAGCTACGCGACTGCGAGAGCGAAAAGCCAAAGCGTGGGAAGTGGATCCCAACGCGAAGCGCAAATAGGCGTTCCTCAGCATGCCCCGCAGACAGCCCCCACGGGTTTGACACTGCGAGGCCTCAGGTAACCTGTCTTTCGAGCACTGGCTCGATCTGAGGCAGGCGGCGGAATGCAGCCGGATACTTCAGCGGGCGATGGTCAGCCACTGGCGACCATCGCTTTCTGCTGCGCACCCAGTCCCTGCGGCCGGATGGCAATTCAGAACAGGACGACCTTGAAACGGCTGCTTCACAAACTGCTCGGAGATCGAGGGGAACGCGCGGCCGCCCGATTCCTGCGTCGCCAGGGTTATCGCCTGCTGGCTCGCAGTTACCGCTGTCAATACGGCGAGATCGATCTGATCGTCAGGGACGGTCGCCAAATAGTGTTTGTGGAAGTCAAGACGCGCTCCGGCACACAGTGCGGCCAGCCGTTTGAAGCAGTCGATCGAATCAAACAGCAGAAACTCACCCGGCTGGCCCTTTACTGGCTGAAGGCTCATCGCCGGCTCAACGAACGTGCGCGTTTTGACGTGGTGTCCGTGATTTGGCTGCCGGATTCCCGACAACCACAGATTGATCATTTCCAGCATGCTTTCGAGGCGAGCTCCTGAGGCAGCGAGGCTCATCGGGCTGGACTCGTGTGCGGCATCGGGTAGGCTGCCCATCCTGCGTTTGACGTCAAACCTTCCGTTCCGGAGCTTCCCCCGATGCTATCCACTCTGATTGCCACCATTCTCCTGTCGCCCGCCCTGGACAGTGCGCCCCCCATTCCACCGTCCGAATTCACCGAAGTTGGCCACACCAAAGATGACCTGAAAGTCGTCAAAGAACGCGTCAAAAAGAAACAGGCGATCCTGCTGGACGTCCGCGAACAGCCTGAATGGGCAGACGGTCACCTGGAGCATGCCAAATCCCTGCCGATGAGTGTCGTGCGGTCCGGCAAGCTGACCAAAGAGCAGCAGAAGTATCTGCCCAAAGGCAAGCCGATCTACCTGCACTGCCTGGGCGGAAGTCGCGTGCTGGCGGTCAGCAAAATGCTGAAGGACAAGGGCTATGACATTCGCCCTTTGAAGGCGGGGTATCCGGTGCTGCTTAAAGCGGGTTTTGAAAAAGCCAAACCCAAACCACCGTCACTGACCACGCCCGGCAAGTGATTGATTGCACGGGCGATGGACGGCGTCGGCATCTGCCACGCCTGCCGTCTGATCGCCTATGATCGCTTGATAGGGACTGTGCCAAACGGGCACTGACCCGGCAAACGATCGTCAGTCGCGAAGCGTTACGCGTTGTCTGCCTCCACGGCTCCCACGATGCGGTCGAACACATCGGGCAGGGCGCTCAAAACGCGTGACCAGTTGTTGATGAAGGGCGACTCCTCCGGGCGGCCAAGAAACTCGTCGCCGGCGGCGAGCAGCACGCGACTGAACAGCTCAACCGTCGTTTCTTCCTGGTGACGATCCAGATTCAGTCCGCTCATCATCGCATCGTTGTGATAGTGATCCACCACGTCGAGGGCGGTGCGGTAGTAACACGCCTTGAGGGTGCGGACCAGATCGTGACTGAACACCACGCCCTCCACCGCGAGCTTGCGAATCAGCGCTTTGCAGATGTCCCGCGCCATGCGGTGCAGGCCACCATGGGGATCGTCTTCAGAGACCGACTGATGCTTGTGATCGTAGCTGTCGGCGATGTCCACCTGGCAGATCCGGTTGGGGCTGCAGTTGCGATAGACTTCCGACAGCGTGCCGATTTCCAGTCCCCAGTCGCTGGGAAATCGCAGCGAGGGGACCAGTTCTGACCGCATGGCAAATTCGCCCGAGAGGGCATAGCGGAAGCTGCCCATATAATCCAGATAGTCGTGCCGCCCGAGGACCTGTTTGAGCGCCCGAATCAACGGGATGACCAGCAGGCGAAACACGCGTCCATTCAGTTTTCCCTGCGCGGCGCGGTAGTAGTAGCCTTTGGAGAACAGATAGTTGAACGACGGATGCGCCAGCGGATACAGCAGACGCGCGGGAATGGATCGGTCGTAGGTCAGAATGTCGCAGTCGTGCAGGGCCACCACTTTGGAGTGGCCAGACGCCAGAAAATAGCCCAGACAGTACCACACGTTGCGACCTTTGCCCGGCTCGTTGGGCGCCAACCCCATGCTCTGCAGAGCGGAGTCCACATGTCGCAGGCGTGTGCCGTCGTTCCACAGAATGCTGTGCTTTTGCGGCAGCCGTTCAAAGAACTTCCGCGCGGCATCAAATTGCGTTTCATTGGCGCGGTCCAGTCCAATGATGATCTCATTGAGGTAAGGAATTCTGGTGAGTTCATCGACGATGTGTCCCATCGCCGGCCCCTCCAGTTCGGAATAAAGGCACGGCAGCAGGAGCGACATTGGCGTATTGCCGGAGAACTCCACCAGATCTGCTTCCAGATCTTCCGTGGATCGATTTCTCAGGTTGTGAAGGGTGCCAATTACTCCGTTCTGAGCGAAGTCCGCCATACTGGTAAATTCCTGATTCGTTTCTCACCCCGTGCGGGGTGTCCGTGTTATGTCTCGATACTCGCCTGGTGCCGTTCGTCCAGAACACCATGAATGGCCTCGGCCCAGCCGGCCGCGCCCGGCTGACTGGCGGCCCGCTCTCGATCAGCGGCCGCATGCACGTTCATGGTGCCGTCGGGAGCTGGAATGCAGACCGCATAATCAGCCCGATCCAGCATCGACTGATCGATGGGGCTGTCGCCCACGGCAATCACTTTGACCGCGTCAGCATTCGCCGCAGCGGCCACCACTTTCTGCAGCGCACCGCCTTTGGTGGCCGTTCCCGCGACATGATAAAAGCGGCCGCCCCGGGTGAACGACAGTCCGGCCGCGCTCAGCGCCCGCCCGAACGAATCGAGTTGTTCGGGCGAACCATCCCACAGCAGCGGTTCCGTTGAATGCCGATCCGCCGCCAAAGCGGCTTTGTCCGCGGGCAATGAGGTGGCTGCCATAATCCCCTCGAGCTGCAGATCACGAAACGAGCGGAACGGATATTCGGATTTCAGTCCGTCCAGTACGCTCAGAATGTCGGTTCGTGAGACGCCCGTCACCTCTCGACGTTCTGGCCCGTTCCCGCGCCAGAGGATGATGCCTCCGTTTTCACAAATGAGCGGAGCGACCGGGATCTGCAGTTCCGCCGCAATCGGCACCATTTCCGCCGCCGTCTTGCTGGACGCCAGAATCACGGGGATGCCCATCGCCACGGCCCGCTCGAGAGCCGGCAGGGCGGGGCGATAGTCGTAGTCCGATTTGTTCAGCAGGCAGCCGTCGAGGTCGGAAAACAGCAGCGTTGCGTGCGGTCCACAGTCCATGTGTGAAGAAGAATCCCTGGCGGTCATTGTGAGGCAGTATTGTAGATGATCATCATCCGCGGAAAAACCGAGCCGGCCATCGAGCCTGACGGTCAGCGCCCAGCCACTCCCAAATCCGCCAGAGTTGACCGTTTTGTGCGATTCGGGATCGACGCTGCCCTGCTGACAGCATTCCGCTGTTTACCGCCTGCCCGGACGTTCGTATCCTGTCACAAGGCGTGCTGATGTTTATGACGACTGTTTCCCGATACCTGCCCCATGCCATTTTGCTTTCGCTGCCGATTCTGGTCCGTTCTGCTGCTGCTGGCCGTGTGCCTGGGTGGGCACTATCGGGCGACTGCCGATGAACAGCAGAGTACTCGCCGCCTGTCGCAGTTTCACGAACGTCGCCGGCAGTTGCTGGGACATCTGCGGCGAGAGTTTTCGGGACTCAGTGAGCAGTGTCATGAGGACGGTCAGTCAGATCTGGCCACCGAAGTCACGGCAGTTTCCCTGGAACTGACAGCTCCCGGTGCACCACACGCACTGCCCACGATGGCCTCACTGCCGCTGAGCAGCCGACTTCCGGATTACGAACGCGTGGTCCGCAACCGCATGCAGGTTTTGAAGACAGACAGTGCCCGCGAGTTGTATTCGCTGGCCCGACTGGCGCTGCGGGAAGGGCGATTGCCGTCGATGGCGTATCTGCTCATTCATGATGTCCTGCGTATCAATCCTGATCACAAACACGCGCGTGCGGTGCTTGGACAGCAGTTGTTTCGTGATCCGGCCAGACGCGAAGACCCCACGTATGCCGGTGAGTGGGTGTCGGCCTTTGAAGCCTCGCGCCGCATTGGCACATCGCCGGAAGTCAACCACGAGCTCTACGGCTGGATCCCGGCCTCTCATGTGGCCCGTTATGAAGACGGACAGCGACCGTGGGGAGGACGCTGGATCTCTGCCGAAAAAGAGGCCGAGTTGCGGCGCAATTTTCGCAATGCCTGGGAGATTCGCACCGAACACTTTCTGATTAAGACCAACACCAGCCGTGAAGAAGGGGTCCTGCTGTCGCGTCGCCTCGAGACCTACTACGACTGGCTCCACTCCAACTTTGCCGCCTTCTTTGACACTCCGGCCGAGTTATACCGCCGCTTTGAGCAGGCGCAGTATGCCGGCCGGCGCACACTGCCCACGCGGCCCATGCAGGTCCACTATTATGCCGACAGGGACGAATACCAGCAGCGGACGCGGGGCAAGATTCCACCGACGATTGTGACCAACGGCCTGTACTGGGAGCCGGATCGCACGTGTTATCTGTTTCGCAATCCGGAAGACCCGGACACCTCAACCGCTTTCCACGAGGCCACACACCAGATCTTCGACTGGACGACCCGCGACCATCGCAACAGCGCGGCCCGCAAACTGTCTCGTCAGCGAGGTCTGCGTAACGCCGAATGGGTGCTGTGCCGCAATTCCAACTTCTGGGTGCTCGAAGGCATCGCCTGCTACATGGAGTCGTTTCGTATTGTGGATGGCCTGCCGGAAGTTGGCGATCCAAAGAATGTCCGCTTCGTGGGAGCCACCCATCGCCTGCTGATCAACAACTTCTACATCGACATGCGGACGTTCAGTGGACTGGGCAAAGACGCATTCCGTCAGCACCCCAACCATACTCAGCTGTACACACAGGGATCGGGAGTGGCCCATTTTCTGCTGCACTACAAAGGGGGCATCTATCGAGACGCCTTCATTGAACTGCTGTCCCGCGTCTACCAGCCGGATATGGAGAATCTGGCTGAGGATCCGTCTCTGGAGCAACTCACGGGCGTACAGTTTGACGTTCTGGACCTGCAGTACCGTGAACACATGGCGAACCTCTCAGCACGGCAGTAAGTGCACAGGAGTCGAACTCCCCTGACGGTCGCAGCGCTGCCTAAACTGCTGATCTTGACTGGTCTCGCAGCGAGCCTGCCAATCTTGTCGCAGGCAATCGGGAAGTGCGTCAAACGGCTTTGAGCTGCCTGCCGGATTCTGGTGCAATAACGCCGACATCACTCAGGCCATTCACGGAAGTCGCTGCCCAGTGTCCGCAACCGAGTCCCCTTCGCCCGCCCCTCGCGTCGTCGATACGCTGAACGTCGCGTTCTGGAATCTGCAGAATCTGTTTGACATAGAAGTGTCGCCGATCGCTGCCGATCTGGACTTTACGCCTGTGCACGGCTGGGATCGCCGTGCGTTTGAAGCGAAGGTCACCAACCTGGCGGAGATCATTCGCCTGATGTTTGATGGCGAGGGCCCCGATCTGCTGGGCATCTGCGAAATCGAAAACGAGCGGGTGGCCAACATTCTGATTGATGCCATTGGGCGGGACGATTATGCCCTCGCCCACGTGGAGCACCCGGACATCCGTGGCATCGACACCTCCCTGATTTACTCGACAAAACGCTTTCAGCTGGACGAATCACGACTTCGCGGCCACCTCGTCCATCTCCGATTTCCCACACGAGACATCTTTGAGGTGCATTTGAAAGTACGCAGTAACGACGCTGACCTGGTGGTGCTCGTCAATCACTGGCCATCGCGCAGCCTCGGCCGACTGGAGTCTGAGCCATTTCGCCTGACGGTCGCCAGCCACTGCGGACAACTGGTCGACGAGAACCTCAAACTGTCGCGGCGGGAGTATCTTGCGCTGTCAGACACCGAAGTGTCTTTGCACCGGCTTAATGAAGCGTGGGACCGCAATGTGCTGGTGATGGGCGACCTGAACGACGAACCATGGAATCGCAGTGTGCTGGACATCCTCAAAGCCGGCTACACCATCGATCATCTGGAAGAACCGATTCGATTTGCCCGCGGCAGTCTGCCCTCTTACAAAGCGTATGCGTCCAAATCGGCGTATCTGTTCAATCCTATGTGGAGCCTGATGTCAGCACCGGACAGCGGTACACACTACTATTCGCGCTCAACGCAGACCATGAGTATGCTCGATCAGTTCATGCTGTCGCGGGGCCTGCATTTTGGACAGCAGGGGCTGCAGCCAGCGCAGCGCCCGTCGGCCGGTGATCCCGACATACTCATCCCGGACGTGGACATTTTCCGACCGGAACCGCTGACCACTCGCAAAGGACGGCCGCGGGAATTCAATCGCGAAACGCGCTCCGGTTACAGCGATCACTTTCCCATCACGATGCAGTTGTCCGTACTGGAAACAGATGCATCGCAGCAGGCACCTGCGAACACGGCATAAAAAAACGACTGCCATAGCAGTCGTTCGCTGGTGTGGAATGTGTGTCGTCCTGGAACAGACTCAGCGTTCCTGAGCCTCAGCCATCAGGTCGCGACGATCGCAGATCCACTTGAGCCCCATCACCCCCGCGATGGCCGTCACTCCCATGACACCAAATGCCTCGGGAGCAGAAGCCGCACGCGATCGGCTCAGGCGGGCAATGATATCGTCATTGCGAAAACGCCCCTTCTTTTCCAGTCGGTGCACCAGTTGATCGCCCGCCACAATGCCATACGTCCTGTCGATACGGCAGAAGTCCCGAGCGGGGCCGGCTGATCGGACATACCCCGTTTGGCGGTCGGTCACGTGATAACCCCGTTTGATGTACTCACCACAGATCGCGTCAAATTCGGAGGACTGAAGATACAGAACATGATCAAATCCTTCGCGTTCGTGCACCTGCCCATCGTGGATGTGGACCGTTGGAAAAAAGACAGAACGATCCTGGGCCAAACGAGAGCGAAACCGGAACGCCATTGGATGCGGCTTACCGGCCTTTGACTTCAACTGAAAAACGGCGAAAGCGTAATCGGCGTACCGCGGAATCAAATCCCATGAGGACTGAGGAATCCGAAACTGGGCGTCCAGGCGATCAAAGTCCTTTTGTGTCGGGACAAACGACGCGACAAAATCACCCACTTCGTGGACGGCCAGCCGGGGAACATCCAGTTGATTGCTGAACGACCGACCGCGACTCGGAGAGTCCGGCAACACAATCGGGAATCCACGCTGCAGGTCTGAAAAGAAACCTTCATAGTCTTTCAGGGAGACAAACTTCAGGCTGTCTGCTTCACCAAACCCTGGCTGCACGGGCAGTGGCAGAATGATGGCGTTGTCCCGCTGGGAAGCAAAGCTCATCTGATAGACCAGATGCTGCCAGTCACCGTCCTGCAGACGAGCAAAGATTTTTGTGTTGGTAACGGATTCCACAGGCTGTGAGAAAATACACATGACAGGTCCCTTCTGACGCGAGTTGCCGGATGCTGACCAGTGAAGCCGGCAACACGGCCAATTGGTTCTCCTGACCACTCTGATTTTTCAAATTGCCGACAGACGGGTACGCAGCAGCGGCATCCGCCCGGAGGGCCAGCAGGTGTGGTGAGTGCCAGACGAATGCAACAGTGTCCGGCAGGCACAGCGGGGCATGATCACCAGGATTTCTCCTGAAGAAAGCCGAGGATCAGCCGGAAAACAGCGTTTTCCGTCCCGAAATTCTGATAGACCGTGAAAAAACACGATTTTGTGGGAGTGAATTCACTTGGTTTTCACTCTCAAAAGCACGAAGGTAGTCACCAGGAGCGTTACTACCGGTCGCCTGCTCCATCATCCTTTCTTTTCAATTCGTTTCTAACGAATATTCCAAGTCGGGTAACCAAACCTGGTCGCTCGCAAAACCCTTCGATTTCTCGTCTCACTTTCTATCCTATTCTGGACGAGTGCCCTCGAACCTGTCATTCTTACTACTCCGTTTCTCGTTTTCACCTTATCAACTGTCTCACTATCCCTGCTCGTGGAAGACCTGCGAGTTGTGAGCGTTTGGTTTAATTGCTTTCTTCTCACCGTGAGTTGAAGAGCGCAGTTAATCGTCGGGACAACGACGTCCACAGATCTGGTGCGATTTATGCCGTTTCATCCCATTGAAACACGACGACCCTCAACTCGGAATTCGACCCTGTTGGCTGCAGGGACGCTGCTCTTTCTGACGTCGTCCGCCTGGGCGCAGGACATCGACCTGCGGCCCGATACAAAACCGGCGTACGATGCGGCACAGAAACAGGCCGTGATGCAGCTCCGCAAGACGGACGGACTGCTCACGAAAGAAATCCTGGACAAATTCACGGCCAAATCGCGAGAGTACCGTGATCTGGTCTACCGCGGCACAGACGGTCGCAACGCGGCACAGCTGGAAGTCATTCGCACGGGCCTGGCCTATAAGATCTTCTCTCTGTCGGATCGTGCCATCCAGGATGATCCTCGCCTTCTTGAAAACGCATTCACCAGCCTCGACCGTGACATCAGTCGTGCAGGCGGAGCGCTGACCAACGCAGACGACAAGAAACGATTTCGCTCTCTGCTGTTTCGCGAAGCCTTCCCGATGATTGAAAAGTTGATGGAGAACAACTTCATCAGTCGCTCGATGGGACTGGAACTGCTGCTGATCCTCGAAGTTGTGCCCGGTCGAGGCAACACTCGGATGGAAATGTTTGACGAGACCCACAAGGTGATCGTCCGAGTGTTGAATGATCCCACACAGCCAGACGCTGTGAAGCTGCGCGCTGCCAACTCGGCCAAGCGATACCTCGAAAGAGCGGACGCGATTCCACAGATCGAAAACGAAATTGCTCTGGCCCTGGCGGCAGAAGCCAAGCGCAAGTTTGTGGGGGTTCCGTACCAGAACTCGTTGCTGCTTGCCCTGGAACACGTGTCCGCACCACGACAGCTGGTGTCTCCGCGACAGCCTGTTGCCCTGAAGGTCGCCGTGGAACTAATGACCGACAAGAATCAGCCAATCCGCACTCGCTGTCGAGCGGCCCGCCTGGCTGGTCGTGTCGGCTACGATGCCCAGGTGGATTACGAGCCCGTCGCCTGGCTGGTCGCCGATGTGGCGCTGGAAACCTCATTGCTGTACGCTCAGTCGAAGAATAAGAAGGACGTCTCCTGGCAGTTGTGTGGCTGGTATCTGTACACCGGCTTTATGGCTGAAAATCGGGGTGAGCGGCAGAATAAATTCGGCATGCTGAACCGAGTGCCTGATTCGGCCGTCGTGAAAGGATCCTACCAGGCGATTATCCCGCTGGTTCGCGTACTTTTGTCGGGCAAGGGTAATCTGAATGCGGCCGTTGGCTCCCTGAACAAATGGAACCAGGCCAATCAGCCGGCGGATCTTGAGTACGATCCCAGCTGCCCGCCCATCGCCAAGGGTCCGTAGCCGACCGCAGTTTGCTGGCTGCCACAATCTGGCCCACAGTCGCCCCTGCACTACCAGCCCACGTTGCGTCAGCCTATCATCGATCACGCATTGCGATCACCATTGTGCGCAAGCGTTCCGCCAGCCGTGGCAAATCCGGACGTGATCAGAAGGGCACAGACTCAACGCTGCGGCGATCACCCTGAGTAGATTTGCTTACGCATACCAGCACGTCCTGCATTTGAGACAGCGGGCCCGCTTTGCCCCTGTCCGTTTGCCGAAAATCTCAAGGTAAGGTTCGCGACGTACAAGCGTCCCAAGCGTGACCCAGGCCACGAAAGGATGCGGCCTGACTGCACGCCACCTTTCTGCTCAGGGTATGCTCATGAACTGTTTTCACACAACAATCGCTGTCGCCGCGTTCGCCGCACTTTCTGTGCTGGCAGGTCCCAAAGCGACGGCAGGCAAACCTGTTTACCTCGGTCATCGCCAGGCGGCAGGTCTGAGCAGTGACAACGTGAACCATGATGCCTGGGATGCGCTGCTCCGCAGGTATGTCGACACCAACGGCATGGTTGACTACACCAAATGGCACGCCAGTAGCGCGGATCGCGCCGCCCTGCATCAATACATTGACCAACTCTCCAAAGTCAGTCCGGCGACCAAAGCGTCACGCGCCGGCCGGCTGGCGTTCTGGATCAACGCCTACAACGCGGTCACGATTGAGGGGATTCTGCGCGAATACCCAACATCCAGTATTCGTAACCATACCGCCAAAGTGCTCGGCTACAACATCTGGAAAGATCTGCAGTTGTACGTCGGCGGTCGTCCGTACTCCCTGGATGCCATGGAACACGAAGTCCTCCGCAAAATGGGCGAACCTCGAATTCACTTTGCCATCGTCTGTGCCAGCATCGGCTGCCCGCGGCTGCTCAACGAAGCCTACCGTCCCGCTCGTCTGGACGAACAGCTGCAGACAAACGCCCGCGATTTCTTTTCCCGCGCTCAGAACTTCCGCTACGACAGCGCCCGCGAGACGGTCCACCTGTCCAGCATCCTGCAGTGGTTTGGCAAAGATTTCGGCAGCACTCAGTCTGCCATGCTGCAAAAGATTTCTGCGTGGGTTCCTCAGAACGCCCAGTCAGCCGTGGCCAGCGGGCGCGTGCGTGTTGCGTTCAATGACTACAACTGGCAACTGAACGACCAACGTTCTCGCTGAGGAATTCTCCGAAAGCCCCTGTCAGAAACCAGTCCCTGCCTCGACTTCAGTGTGCTTCACAGAGTCGCTACATTTGACATTGCGACAGGGGATTTCTAACGTCTGTCGACAGCCGGCGAAGCTTTTGCACTGCCCCCGGCTGCTTTCCACAGCGTGCCGAGAAGGCCGCCTGTGTTCGCCTGTGTTCGCCTGACAAACATCTATCTGGAGAAATCAATGGGACGACCTGTCACACTGTTTACGGGTCAATGGGCCGACCTGCCACTGGAAGAGCTCTGTAAGAAAGCCAGAGAATTTGGCTATGACGGACTCGAACTGGCGTGCTGGGGTGATCATTTCGAAGTCGACAAAGCGCTGTCAGACGACAGCTACTGCCAGAAAAAGCGCGATCTGCTGGATCGCCATGAGCTGAAGCTGTTTTCCATCTCCAACCACCTGGTCGGCCAGGGAGTCCTGGACAACATTGACGAACGCCACAAAAGTATTCTGCCGGAATATGTGTGGGGTGACGGTGACCCGGAAGGCGTCAATGCCCGCAGCATTGAAGAAATGAAGAACACCGCGCGAGCCGCTCAGAAACTGGGTGTGAGCATCGTCAACGGGTTCACCGGTTCCAGCATCTGGCACCTGATCTATGACTTCCCCCCCACACCAGCAAGCATGATCGACGCCGGATTTGACCTGCTGGCGGAACGCTGGAATCCCATTCTGGACGTCTTCCAGGAGTGCGGTGTAAAATTTGCGCTGGAAGTGCACCCCACCGAAATCGCATTCGACCTGTACTCCGCTGAGCGGGCACTGAAGGCCCTGAACCATCGCGAAGAGTTTGGCTTCAACTTTGACCCCAGCCACTTGATCTGGCAGGGAGTTGATCCTGTCGAATTCATTCGTGCCTTCCCGGACCGCATCTACCATGTGCACATGAAGGATGCGTCCGTCACACTGAACGGCCGCACGGGCATTCTGACCAGCCACCTGCCATGGGGTGACCCACGACGCGGCTGGGACTTCCGCAGCGTAGGACGCGGTGGCGTGCGATTTGAAGAAATCATCCGCCAGCTGAACGCCATCAACTACGACGGTCCGCTGTCCGTGGAATGGGAAGACATTGGCATGAATCGCGAAGCCGGCGCGGCGGAAGCCGCTCAGTTCTGCAAGAACGTCGACTTCGAGCCCTCCGGACGTCGGTTCGATGACGCGTTTTCCGACTAGTCTTCAGTGACGACGCGGCGGACCGAGTGCGTACGGTGCACTCGTCTGAGATCCCCTCAGAAACAGGCAGCGACAACAGTGTCGCTGCCTGTTTTCGTAGCGTCCCGTCTTTGTCATACTCTGCATTCAGGAAACGATTGCCGTGCTCGCCAATAACCGCGATCCCATTGCCGTCCGCCAGGTGCAGTGGCTGACCGTCGCTCCGGTGCTCCACCTCCTGCAGGCATTACGCAACGGATTCCGACTGCGCGTGCTGCTCCCGTGCGGGCTGCTGATTCTCTGCCTGGTTCTGGGGCCGGAGTCTTCCTTCTCCTCGCTGTTTGCTCGACCAGATGCCGCTGCCGTGCCTTCGGGAGCTGTGATGCTGGCCGTTCCGGGACGTGGATGGCTGCCCATTCCTCTGGCCGGACTGCTGTCCTGGCCACTGCGACTTCAATCTCCCCCGGAGACCAGTGTACTGCCAACGGTGCTGTCACTGCTGATTGTTATCGGCGTCATCATGATTGTGGGAGTGGCCGTGGCGCGGGCAACCAGCCAGGAATTCTGCGGTCGCGGCCGGTGCGGGGCCCTTGCCAGCCTAAAGTATTCCCTGCAGCACATTCTGGCATCACTGGCCGCCACGATGCTGACGTTTTCCCTGTTGCTGCTGCTGGGCCTGCCGCTGCTGTTCTGTCAGTGGCTGTTTGGTCCGGACAGTCGCTGGCTGTGGGCCTCAGGCATCACATCCCTCCCGCTGGCGCTGTATGGTATCGTCGCCGCTTTTGGAGCCATTGTGCTGTTCGCCGGATGGCTGCTTTCGCTGTGTGCCATCGGCACCGACGGGTGTTCGGGAGCTGACGCGCTCAGCCGCGGCATCAGCTACACACTCACTCACAAGCTGCTAACGAGCGTCTACTTTTACGTCGCCACAATCGTGAGCCTGTTCACCAAAGTCGTCGCTACGTTTCTCGCATCGGTCGCGGTTAGCGAACTCCCCGAAATCATGCGGCAGTATCCTCCGCCGGAAGATGCACGCTATTTTCTGACCGGCGTCGGACTGCAGGGACTGCGATTGTTTCCGCTTGCCGTGCAGCTGGGCAGCTTCCTGTCGGCCGTTTGCCTCGTCTATCTGCTGCTGCGGGAGCGTGTCGACGGAATCGACCTGCAGGAAGCAGGTCCGCCGGGCAACCTGGCAGCTCGGCAGGCACCGGCAGAATCACCCGAAAAGCCCGCGCCACCGGCTGGTCTTGCCCCCAGCGGCGAGTAGCGACTACACTCAAAGCGTCCGGCAAACCACAAGCATGGAGGCTTACGGTGCACAAATTTCTCTATCTGTCATTTGCCTCGGCCCTGATTTTTGGTCTGGGGGTCGTTTCCGGCAACCTTGGACGGCACCAGAAGGCGGACCGCCTCACTGAACCTCAGAACAGTGTGGCGGCGGAGGAACAATTCATCGACTCTTCAGTGGTCGATGCGGACTGCCAGAGCTGCGCCCTAAAGTCCCCTGATGTGGCCTCGCTCCCCGCTGCCGTCATACAGCCGCCTGGCACCGCACCAGAACAGGTTACCGCTCTGCTTGATACCGGATCCGTTTCGGACTTTGGCCTCGTCCCTGCGGGACATCAGCTGCCAGCGATTGAGACAGACATCCCCGTTCATGCCGCCGCTCTTTCGAGTGAAGCTCCAGCCGCTACAACTCCCCGGGCAGAAGCGATTATCCGTGAGTACTTCCCGGAAATTGAGCGCCCGGTGCTGACAGGGTGGATGGATGCGTACTCCGGTCTGACAGAAGAAGATCTTCACGGTGTCATGCAGCAACGGACGCTGCTCACTGGCGATTTGCCGCAGCTGGATCTCCCGGAACTGGATCTGCCACCGCTGCCCATGGTGGACCAGACGCAATTGACGCCACCGCTGCTTGAACTTGCCGATCGGGAATTTCTCAGCCTGCCGGATCATACGCCAGCCCCACTGCTGCCACAGCCACTCGATGCTGGTGACCTGCCGCCATTGATTCCCGTGACAGACAGGACGTGTGCCCCGATCATGACTCCCGAGCAGCAGATCATCCGCACAGCTCAGGACAACCTCCGGCAGGTGGTCACCGTAGGATTTCGTCGCACGATTGTCCGCACCCAGGTAGCCACCGTGTCACCCGAAGCCTCCCACCAGGAGGCGGTCGTCTTCCGCCAGTTTGACCTGAATGAGGGACAGTTTCAGCCTTCGCCCGATCCATTGCATGTGGCCATCGCCGGCGGCGGCAACTGCATGTTTGTGCTGGAGCCAGGCAACATTGTCACACGCAACGGGCAGTTCCAGCTGTCTGAAGACGGCCAGGTAGGGCTGTCTGGCCCCTCCGGTTTTCTGACCGTCAAGGGCACATCGTCCGTACCTGCCGGCGCCACGGGCGTTCATTTTGCACAGGACGGCTCCCTGGAATACACCGACCTCGAAGGCACGCAGAGAACCGCCGGCGCCGCCGCCCTGGTACGCGTTGATTCGCCAGCGGCACTGTCGTCTGCCAACGGTGTGTATTTTCGGCTGAGCGGTGACAACGTTGAGCCCGTGACTCCTGAGGCGGAGCAACCTCTGCTGCACGTGCAGACCGTGGAACTTTCCAACGTATTGACCGATCAGGAACGGGCACTGATCGATCACTTTCAGCAGTTGTCCGCTGCCGGCGTTCACTAAACGCGCGCTGCCCGGACGCACGGCCCACCCGTTATCCGGAGTCGTCCGTTTTTTCGCCTTCTCGCCTTCTCGCCTTCTCGCCTTCTCGCCTTCTCGCCTTCTCGCCGCCCGGCGTCTGGTCTCTGCCCGATGTCTGGTCTCCAGCCGGCGTCCTGGTCAGAGATGGACTCACTCTGCAGGTCAGACACAAGGGACGAGACTCCGTGAGCGAGATCAGCCGCGGTTGCGCAGTTCGCGGCTGGCTTTCTCCAGCGTCTTGCGTTCCGCGCTGGTGAGCGAGGCTTCTCCCTGCTCACTAATCTTCTGCAGGATCGCATCCATTTCCTCAGCCAGCTTTTCGCTCTTGCGCGACGGTCGCCCCTCTGACTCGGCCGACACCACGCGAAAGCCTCGCTGGCGGGCCTTGAATTTCGTGGAGAGCCAGTCGCCCCATTGTGCCAGACGCCACTGTTTTGATGCGTACAAATAGCCAAACGCCAGCCCCCCCAAATGCGCCGCGTGCGCCACGTTGTCGGTCCCGGGGACGCTGTTACCAGACAACTGCTGCAGCAGCGGAAACAAGTCAAACACAGCGTACATGAAGACGACCCACCTCATCGTGACGGGGATGATGAAGAACAGATGAATCGTGTGGTCCGGGAAGTGCCAGGCGAACAGCAGCGTGACCCCCATGATGGCGCCGGATGCCCCCAGCATCGGCACCGGATCTCCAGTCAGCAGGTCAATGCCGATATAGCACAGACTCGCTGACAGCGCCGACATCATATAGAACCAGAGGAACTCCTTTTGTCCGTACATGGTTTCGAGCCGCGGGCCAAACCAGAACAAAAACAGCATGTTGAACAGAATGTGAAACAGGTTGTCGCGCGAGTGACAGAAAGCGCATGTCATCAGACGCCACACCTGACCATGCAGGACTTTGGGCGTCTCCAGCTGCAGCAAGTTTTCCGCCAGCGACGTTTTCGGCATCCCCAGGCGTTCAGCCGCACTGGGAGGAAGAGGGCCGCTTTTTAACATGTCCAGCAGTCTCTGTTCGCGATCTTCCAGACCGCCCAGATCCTCCTTCATCGACTCAAAAGCAACAATCTGCCTCTGTCGAAACTCCTCCAGCTGGTCCCCGTTGTAATTGCCGGTGGTAAACAGCTGCGCGACAAACACAACCACATTGATAATGATGAGCCGCTTGCAGATGGGGCTCAGCGGACTGCCGCCAAAACCTCCGCCACCGAAACCACCCCCCTCGCCGTAGCGGCGGGCCTCATCGCGCAGGTAGTCTCTGTTATCCAGTCCCATGCCACTCTCTCTTTTCCGCGTGCCTGAGTGCGTTCGCCGCGCAGGCAGCGTTTCCATCATGTGCCGATCAATCGTGTGCCGTCCAGAGTCCGGCTGGCGAAGCGGGCCTTCACCGACTGTGCCTGATTTTTATCGGAAACGGCCGCAATCTGCATGCACGAATTACGAACTTCGGTGGAATCCTGCCTGCCGCTATTTCTGAAACGCTGCGATTCCGCCCACCGCTGCGATGGCCAGCAGCACGGCGAACAGGATTTTCCAGACACTGTAGGGCCGTTCTCCCTGCACTTCACCGCTGGCCGCATTGATAAACACCTGGTACGTCTTCTCTTTGTACTGATACGCCAGCAACCAGACCGGCAGCAGCAGGTGTTTGTAGGTGATGGCGTCAAAATGGCTATCGATCGAATGGACTCGCTGCGTGTCTCCGCCAATTCGCTGACGAACCTCGCTTGAGATGGCGTCTTCCATACGGCCTTTGCTTTCGCCAAAGCAATGATCCAGTTCCAGATCGTATGTTCGCGCCAGATGGCCGGCCAGCATCTGCTGATTAAAGGGAACGACCTTCAGCAGGGGCCACGGTTCCAGTCTCAGCATGAAGTCCCGCTTCAGGCCATTGTTGGCCAGCACAAGCACATCATCAAAAAACCGCTGAAACCTCCCGCTGGCTGGATACCACCGCGTGCGACGTTCCCGACGTTTGTTCTTGCCGGATCCGCGGGTCACGTAATAGTACTCGCCACGCTGTCCGGAGTAGGACGTAAACGTCATGGAGTCGAACGTAAAGTACGACAGATAAACTCCATTGAACTCCCCGTCCACGCCCCGGCGGCGAAACTCGTTCGGGGCGAACCAGCGCGAATTGACCCATTGGGTCAGATTCATCTGGGCGTGTTTTTTCTCAATCTGAAACGGCAGCACACCGTCGACCGGGATGCGGTGTTCCTGACACTTGTGTGCGTTTTCCAACTGCACGGGCGAGCCACAATAAGGGCAGTGCGTACTTGTGAGTGAGCCGATAAACTCGACGTTGCCGCCGCACGAGTCACATCTCAGTTCGTTGCGTGTCGTGCTGTCTCCGGAGTGCTCTAAGTCACCGTTCTCCAGACGCTCTTCGGCAACGTCCTGACGCCATTCACGCAGCTTCGACAGCATCGCGTGGTAGTCCTGCTCAGACAATTCGGCTTCATCGTCGAGTTCAATTTCCCGCACATGGCCGCAGTATTTGCAGGCGAGCATCTGGTCGCCAATATGAAACTCGAGATCCGCCCCGCATCCATCGCAGGGGAAGATGCGGCCCTGTCCGCTGTCAAACGTCTGGCCGATATCGCCCGTGCTGCTGGCATCACGGCGTCGAATATCAAGTGGGCCATCCGGGTCTCCCGGCTTCCCGGCAGGCAGCGGTGGGACCACGTATTCAAAGTCGTCAGCATCCACGTCGCTCATGGATTGATCTTTTGTAGACGGTTTACAGGAGACAGAACGGCAACCTCCGGGCAGGGCGATGAGCCGCAGTCTAGTCGCGGCATTCCGTCTTGAAAACGCAGACCGTACGCATTTGGATCACAGAAATCGCCGCCGGCCACTCATTTGCCGGGCAATCCTGGCTCCTCTGCAGACACCGCACCAGGTCTGGCGGGTGCCTGCGTGCAGTGCCTTTTTTGCGGGGCGCTGCTTTACGGTGCTAGTAGTCCTTCCGCGAGACGTAGACACAGCCAAACAGCAGCAGCACGCCAATGAACAGGCCATTGCTCGTGAGGACACCCATCGCCTCGAACTGCTCGTCATCCTGTTCCAGACTGTCGGTATCGCCTTCTGTTGCGATCGGCGGGCCGTCTTCCGGAAACGGCTCGCCCCCCATGACATAGGGGATAAAGCCGGTCAGCTCTGCGGGTTTGGGCAGCAGACTCCAGGCCGGATAAACAAAGCTGTCGTAAAAGCCATAGGCCCAGGACGGACGCTCGGCCCATCGCTGTGTTTCTGATTCCGCCGTTATGTCATACTCAATCGCGGCCAGTCGACCGTCCGAAGTGAGCAGCCGCCCCTGTTCGGAGAACGACACAGCATTCACTTTCCCCTTTGCTGACGGCGTCCAGTCTCGCTGCTCTCCCGTTTGTGCGTCCCACAAAAGCAGTTGCTGATCGTGCGTCAACAGAGCCACGGCAGCACCATCCGGCGAGGCGGTGAGCACGCGGGGATTTCCGCCGATCAGCGACTCGCTGTCAGAAAGAATCTTCAGTGTCTGGGCATCACACACGGCGACGCGTCCGCCCCGCTGAGCCACAACGCAAACCTCTCCGCCGGCCGCCACCACACTCCGCTGCTGTGTGTCAAACTCAACGGTCGCGGCCACACGGTATCCGCCATCCTCGCCGGCGCTCAGGCGACACAACTGCCCATTGCCCAGCAGATACAAATCATCCGTTTGAGTGTGCAGCGCAGAGGCGAACTCGTCACCCAGTTCCGGCATGTCGTCCACCGACACCCTGCGAAACGCACGGCCCCCGCCAAAGAAGCCGCCGGTGACATTGTTTAGGAAATCGGCTCGCTTTTGTTCTTTGTCGGTTTGTCCGACATACTCGTAGATGGCCTCTTTGGCCGGCAGCAGAATCCGCCCGCTGCTGTCCAGATAAAGAGACTGGACCATCTCCGGCAGACGCCCCAGCGATTCCCTTTCCCAGTCGTTTTCTCGGTAACCGGCCACCAGCGTCGGTGGGCCGACACGAGCAAAGCGACCCGCAGAAGGTTGCAGCGCTAACACGCGATCAGCGGCGGAATCGTAGACAGGCACAAAGCGGTAGTTGGCCGCCAGACTGCCCCTCATCAGAGCTGCCATACCAGAAGCCGTCTTTTTCAGTCGCTCGTCCCACCGCAATTCCTCGGCATTCCAGACATACGTCTTCTGGTCCCCGTCAACAGCAAAGACGTCGTCGCCTGCGATCACCACCTCACGAATTGCACGGGCATCAATCATCTCCCGCTTCATCTGCAGCTGAGTGATTTCCACGGTCTTTAGACCAATGTAAAAGATCACCACACTGACCAGAGCCACAATCGGATTGCGCCACACGGCTCCTGCCACGGCGGACACCGCGTAGTAGATAGCAAACAGAAACACGTAAACCGGAATGCACCACAGCAGATTGATCTGCCAGTAATCCAGACGCACACCCAGCAGAAGCCAGACGCCGGTCACCAGCACAGACGCATACAGCAGCGTGAACGTGCATCCGCCGAGGAACTTCACCAGAAACAGGCCCGACCGATTGATCGGCTTGCTCAGCAGCAGGGCGATCTCTCCCGGCTCAAATGTGCGGGGAATCACACCTGAAGTCACCAGCAAAGAACAGAACACGCCGATGATCCCCAGGAAGAAGCCCAGTACGGCCGTCACGCCAAATTCAATCACCCGGTTTATCTGAGCGGGGGGAAACGGCAGTTCGCCAATGATCTCGGCATTGGCGTAATACAGCCCCAGCGAGGTGTCGTCGACCAGACGAATGCCCTCGGGGAATGCGGCCGCCAGCAGCAGCAGATTGCGACGCTGCGCCGTGTCGCCTTCGAGTTCGCCCTCGTCCACGAGGCTGTTTGCCTCTTCGCTCAGTTCCAGCCCCGACCAGACGCTGGCATCGTAAAACTTCTCATTCTTCAGCAGGTTGTTCAGCGTCTGCACGATTTCCCCGTGCGGACCGCCTCCGGGACCACGCCGACTGCGTCCCCCTTTGCCTTCCATCAGTTCTGTCACACGCTTCTGCTGATCGGCAGACAGCAAAGACCACAGGTGTGCCGACGGTGTGCCGTCCTGCTCCTTCTCCACGCTCACCTTTTCCAGCATCCGATCCGGAAACGCCAGTTCCACCCGCCGCAGTGAGACGGCCGTCTCACGCGACAGATTGATTGGGGCCAGCAGCAGCAGAACAATCGCAATGCCAACCAGCGAGATCCACAGCACGCGCGACGCGCGAGCTTCCCGATAAGAGTCTTTGAGAATCGCAAGGTAGGCTCGCATTAGTTTTCCTCCTTTACGATATCCAGAAACGCTTCTTCGAGCGTCAGTTCGCGGCGCTTCATGCTGACGATACTCACGTGTGCCGCTCGCAGAGCATCGACGACGGCATCCAGTTCACTTTGCTCTTTGATCAGCGCTCGCCCATAGACCAGACCATCACGGCCGGGAGCCGTCTCCAGCTTGTGATGCCCGGAAAAGCATCCGGCAACCGTTTCCGGCGTGGCCCCGTGAAGATCAAAAACCATCGGCGCTTCCTCCATCGCTGATGTCAGCTCGGCCACGCTGCCCGTGCGTCGCACGACTCCCTTTGTGAGGATGGCCACCTGTTCGCAGACCAGCTCAATTTCCTGCAGCAGGTGACTGTTCAGAAAGATGGTGGCTCCTTCACTGGCCAGATTTCGCAGGACCTCGCGAATTTCTTTGCGACCGACCGGATCCACTCCATCGGTTGGTTCATCGAGCACGATCAGGTCCGGTTTGTGCAGCATCGCCTGAGCGAGCCCCAGACGCTGCTGCATCCCCTTGGAGTATCCGGAAACCCGTTCCTTTTCCCGCCCCAGAAGTCCCACTCGGTCAAGCAGCTCCGGCATTCGGCGACGAACCTCCCCCACAGCCAGCCCACTCAATGCGCCGTAATATTCCAGGGCCGTGCGTCCGGTCAAATGCCGCGGGATACGATGGTTTTCCGGCAGGTAGCCAATCCGCCGTCGTGCGGCCGGCTTTCCGGCCGGCAGTCCCAGCACCGTTGCTCCGCCCGACGATTTCCGCACGATTCCCAGCAGGATTTTGATGAGCGTCGTCTTGCCCGCCCCATTGGGCCCCAGCAGGCCGTAGATGCTTCCCTGAGGCACCTGAAGGTCGACGCCCTGCAGCGCCTGCAGCGTTCTGCGGCCCAGAATTCCACTTCGGTATGTCTTCTTCAGGCCTTCAACCTGAATCACGTGTTCCGCGTTTGCCACTCGATCATCCAGTTAGGGTGTCGTCGAGACGGGAGGTTGCCATCCTGAGTTTTGGGCCGGTCACACACGTCGACGAACGTGCTGCATCTCACCCTACAGCCGATTCGCCCGGACGCGTTGAATCCTGGTGAATTCCTGCCCGGGTTATCAAAATCGGCCACAGGACCTTCGGGCCGTTGTAAACAGCCCGATTGCACGGGTCACATCGAGACATTCCGCGACCGCCTGGCTAAACTGCACGCGGAGATGACGGAACGATGATTGAACTGACTGACAAACCCATTGACCACGAGCAGGTCCTGCAAAGCGTGCGTTCTCACAACGCGGGCGCTGCCGTGCTGTTTCTGGGCACTGTGCGAGAATTCACCAACAGCGTGCAGACGTCCTCGCTCGACTATGAAGCGTATCCGGACATGGCACGCTCGGCCATGCAGTCGCTGGCGACCGAAGCCAAACAGCGGTGGCCGCTGGTCGGTGTGGCCATTTCCCACCGCGTTGGGCACCTCGAACTGGGCGATGTGGCCGTGGCGGTGGCCGTCAGTTCGGCCCATCGACTGCCGTCCTTTGAAGCCGGGCAGTGGATTATCGACACACTCAAGCAGCGCGTGCCAATCTGGAAAAAAGAGTTGTACGCTGACGGAACTGCGGAATGGGTTCATCCCACCCAAAAATCGCCCGCCGTGAAGGTCAGCGACGGAGACGCTCATGACTGAGTCACGAAAGCTCATTGACAGTTTTGGTCGTGTGCACAACAACCTGCGCATCAGCGTCACGGACCGCTGCAACATTCGCTGCTTTTACTGCATGCCGGCAGACAATGTGGAATTCATGCCCCGCGCGGAACTGCTCACTTTCGAAGAAATCGAACGTGTTGTCCGTGTGGGAACCTCGCTCGGCATCGACCGCCTGCGACTGACGGGCGGTGAGCCGCTTGTTCGGCGTGAGTTGCCCTCTCTTGTGGCTCGACTCGCCGAGGTGCCCGGCATCATCGATATCGGCCTGACCACCAACGCCGTCCTGCTCGACGAGCTCGCGCAGCCACTGCACGACGCGGGACTGAAACGTCTGAACATTAGTCTGGACGCCCTGGACCCGGAAGTCTTCAGAAAGGTGACGCGACGCGACAGTTACGACAAAGTGATTGCCGGAATTGACGCCGCACGACGGGCCGGTTTTCGGCCGATCAAACTGAACGCCGTTTCCATCAGGGGGCTGACGGAAGATCAAATCATTCCTTTTGCAGAACTCGCTCGCGAAACCGACACAGAAGTTCGCTTCATTGAATTCATGCCGCTGGATGCCGACAGCAAATGGCAGAACGACAAAGTCCTGACAGCCGCCAGCATCAAAAAGATTCTGGAAGATCAGTTTGGTGAACTGCGTCCGGTTCCCAAATCCAATCCGTCCGCCCCGGCCAGCGACTTCGAATTTGCCGATGGCAAAGGTCGCATTGGCCTGATTGCCTCTGTGAGTGAACCTTTTTGTGGCTCCTGCAATCGATTCCGCCTGACGGCCGACGGCAAACTCCGCAACTGTCTGTTCAGCCTGGAAGAGACCGACATTCGTCCTCTCATACGTGAATCCGGCACCGACGAGGACATTGCCACAGCCATGCTGCAGTGCGTCGCGGCTAAAAAAGCGGGCCATCAGATCAACTCATCGGATTTCGTCCAGCCGGACCGTCCCATGTACTCGATCGGCGGCTGACATGCGACAGGCCGAACCGGACGACGCATCAGTGAAGGCAGTCGGCGGCAGCTTTTTCCGCGAGGCGCAGCGCCGGCCCGTCTGGTGGCCAGTGATCGTCTGCCTGCTCGCAATTCACGCGACGCTGGCTATTCTGACGGCACGGTACTGCACCGTCACCCATGATGAATACTGGCATATCCCGGTTGGGCGTCTCAACCTGCAGCAGCAACGTTTTGACTACGACAACCTCAATCCCCCGCTGGGCCGCATGCTGGCCGGACTGCCGCTGCTGATTCTCGCCAATGACGCCCCTGCTCCCCAGGAACCGTACGACGACATCTGGCGTTACGGCGACGAATTCCAGGCGGCCAACCCGGACAACTACCACACGCTCATTTTCGCCGCCCGCCTGCCGGGAATTGTGCTGTCTGTGGTTTTCGCTGTGGTGGCCGCGTGCTGGTCCGCACGCCTGTTCGGATTTGCCGGCGGACTGGCCACACTCACACTGTGGTCACTGAGCCCCTCCATGATCTCGATGGCCGCCCTGGCAACCAACGATGCTTTGGTCAGCGGTCTGTTTCTGCTGTCACTGTCAATGTCGTGGCGCCTCGGCACAACGTTCCGATGGAAAACGGCACTGGCCGCTGGCGTGTGCACAGGACTGGCCAGCCTGATCAAATTCACCGGACTGCTGCTGTTTGCGCTCACGCCCCTGACCACACTGCTGGTCGCCGGACTGGTCACTCCCGCAGCCAGCAGGCACTGGTCACGTCAATGGGCTGGTCAGTGCATCAGTCTCGCCCTGGCGCTGCTGACCATCAATGCGGGTTATCTGTTTCAGGGTTCTGCTCAGCCGGTGGGAGACTTCGCATTCGAAAGTCAGGCCTGTCAGAAGATTCAGGCTCTGTCCCCCACGTCTTCCTTTCCCGTCCCACTGCCGGCCGATTTTCTGGCAGGCGTTGACCACCAGCGCGCCATGATGGAATCTGAACACCCGGTGTACCTGGACGGCGAGTGGAGTCGCACAGGTTTCCGCTCTTACTTCTTCTGGGTGCTTGCGTGGAAACTGCCACATGCGTTGCAACTGCTCCTGCTGCTGTCGCTGTGCTGTGCCGTGCGAATGCGAGGAGCCCCTGCCCGACATCGCAGACGCACTGTCCTTATCCTGTTGCTGCCCGCGGCGCTGCTGCTGTCAATCGGCAGCCTGTCCTCCATGCAACTGGGCCTGCGTTATGTGCTCCCTGCGATGCCCGGCCTGTTTGTTATGTGTGGACTGCTGTTTGCTCCGGACAACGGCAGGTTTCGCAAAACGCAGTGGCTGGCGTGCGTCTGTCTGTCCGTCACGGTGCTGTCGCTGCGGTATCACCCTCAGCATATCACGTACTTCAACGAACTCGCCGGAGGTCCGCAGTGGGGGTGGCGTTTACTGAGTGATTCCAACGTCGACTGGGGGCAGGATCTGCGAGCGTTCGCCGAGTATTATCAGGCTCACCCGGAGATCGACGACCTGAAACTGGCCTACTTCGGCACGTTTCCGCCGGGGCGACTGGGAATCTCTTATCGCCTGCCTCCCCGTGAGCCGGAACCTGGCTGGTATGCCCTGAGTCTCAACCTGCTGCAGGGCCGGCCCAATCCCGTCCGAAAAGCGGACGACTCGGTCGAACACCTTTTCGACGATCCGTATTCCTACATGCGCTATTTTGAACCGGTCGCACGCATTGGCGGTTCCATCCATGTCTTCCACATCACCGAAGCTGAGATCATCCAGCGACGCATTGATCTGGAAACGGTACGGTTTGGGTTGTAGCGCTTCGCTGCACGGGCACAGCAAAACGGAAACGCACAGCAGCCATCCGTGCTGCGGCTGTCAGCTGCTGGCGCTGCGGTAGTGATTCAGCGACCACGCGAAGACCAGCTTTGAAATCAGCAGTCCCATACAGGCAGCGATTCCGGCAACCAGCGCAAAGACCGGCTGATGCAGTGTGCCAACGATGATCCGCGCCGGCACCGTTACGACGAGCAAAATGGGGACGACCCAGGAAAAGCCAAACTGAAGCATTTCACCGGCTTCAAACCGGGCCGAATCTCGCCCGTCATAGATGCTGCGGGGGTAACGTGCGAATACAGTGATGTAGAACCAGAAGTCATACAGCCCCTGGTTGCGGCCCATAAAAATGCTGGTACACGCCATCACGATCATCAAAGAATAAAAGAACAGCACTCCAAACAGCACAAACCCCAGATAGGCCAGCACGCTCAGCGGAGAAATCGGCTGACCAATGCGCACAAGGGACGTCACCAGCAGCACGACGGCCAGGATGACCTGACTGAGCATCGCCAGATTGATTCGCTCCAGTGACGCCAGAAACTGTGTGTTGAGCGGCTTAATCAGGGCAAAATCCAGCCGCCCAGTCCGGATTTGCTCGCTCAGATTGGCGCAGTTGGGCATGAAGAATGTTTCCACGATCCCGTTGATCAGCATCCCGGTGGCCATAAAGGCGAAGTACTGATCTTCGCTCCAGCCATTAATGGCGGTGACCTTCACGAAGATCACTTTGAACATGGCAATCTGCGCGAAAAACCAGAAGGCTCGCGTGACGATCTGAATCAGAAAATTGCCTTTGAACATCATTTCGCGAATGATCGAGTTGCGAAAAAATGTTGCCCAGACGCGAAAGTAATACATAAGACCTGACCGTAGAGTGGAACCGCAGGCTACCAGATTGAGGAGCGACATTTGAAGGTCTGTGCCCCCTCCAGCTCACAATTGGCCATTTCGACAATTCACCCAACGACACACTCGCAGGCACGCTTTGCCGCTCACCGTGGGTCGACTTACATCGGGTATGGAGTACTCATCCCCTATCACCGACGCGCATCGTCGGCAGTATCAAGACTCCGGCTGGTTTATTGCCGAGCGAGCCATCGGTCCGGAGCATCTGCAAATCCTCCGCGACGCGTGTGACACTCTGATCGATTCGATGCACAGAGAAATGGACCGATTGGGCACGGACCACATTCACATCAGCCACCGGGGACGCCGCTACCACATCGCCAAAAAACACAACGAGGTCCCGGCCCTGCGAAATTACATCTTCGGCGACCTGATGGCGGATGTCTGTCGGGCGACCATCGGCGAAAATGCGTTTCTGTTCTACGATCAATACGTGGTCAAAGCGGCCGAGCAGGGCAGTCGATTCTCGTGGCACCAGGACTCAGGTTACCTGGACTTTGAACATCCACCGTATGTCACTGTCTGGGCGGCCGTTGATGACATGACCATCGAAAACGGCACGGCGTGGATACTTCCCACTTCCCAACTGGGAATTCGCACCCGTGTTGAGCACATTCGCGACGAACGCTCAGGAGACCGCATTGGGTACTTCGGCAGCGACCCGGGTCTTCCGGCCGTCGTCCCTGCCGGCAGTCTTGTGGTGTTCAGCTCAGTGACGTTCCATCGCAGCGGACAAAACACGACTGACAGCATGCGGCGCGCGTATGTCACGCAATATTCCCCTGGAGAGATTCGCAGTCCCTCGGGAGAGTTGATTCATCTGGCGACCCCGTTTTTGAATCAGAATGTGAACGTGGCCAGGGCCGACCATCCCTGACGCATCCGTCTCCACCTGACACGTCCGTCACCACCTATCGGGGTGACGAATGTGAACGTTTGCGGCCATTCAACGACGGCTGTATCAGTGCTAACGGTTACACTGGTGGGATTCTGTCACCTGTAAGCATCGGGCGATGGGAGGTTTCATTCAATTCAATGGCAACCAGCCACCTGCCAGGGATTCCTGAACTAGACTAGCATCACAGGTTGAGAAAAGCAGACACCCCGTCTCACGCGGATCAGCACATTGAACCACGCTACAGTCAACGACGAATCGCTCGTCTATTGCCGATTGACACCGGCAGTGCCGACCGACACGTGCGCGATTATCAATCGCCTGTTGACGCTGTCCGACACGGCCCGCCGTGAGCTGATGACCGGTAGTCAGATTCCTGTGTCGCGCGGCGTGATGACCATGCTGCTGCGGGTGATGCAGGTCCGCGACCCATCCATCATTCTCCACGGACAGCGAATTGCCACGATATGCCGCGGCGTCTCCGAACTTCTCGGCTGGGATGATTCTCAGCGTGCCCAGCTGGAGCTGGCCGCCCTGCTGCATGACCTGGGCAAGATCGGCGTCCCGGAGCAGATTCTTCGCAAGCCTGGCAAACTGAGCAGTGAAGAGTACGACTTTGTCTCACTGTATCACCATGCGGCCACCGCGATGCTGCAGGCGCTGCATGTTGACCCGGCGCTGGTGGCCACACTCACACAGTTACATCACAATTTCGACGGCGCCGGTGTGGATGCCACCGGGGAACTGCCGCTGGGTCCCCGAATTCTGGCCGTCGCAGATGCGTACGACTCGCTCAGCTCACCCAAATCCTATCGGCGAGGCATGACCCACGATGAGGTCATGCGGATCCTCAACGAGCAGTCGGGCAGCCGATACGATGGCAACGTCATCCGGACGTTGAATCGCTGGTACGAAGCCTCCGGCGACAGCCTGTTTGGCCTGGGAGATCCCATCGGCCAGCAGGACTCTCCCAGCAGCATGACAGACGACGAACGCAACGAAGTTGTTGTGATGTCGCAGATTCTGGCCACGCTGTACCAGTTTCAGTCACTGTACGATGGCTACTTCATTGTCGATTCTCAGCTGAACTACTGCATCTGGTCGGATGGTATGCAGGAGCTCTCCGGCCGATCGCTGCAGCAGGTGATGGGGCGTGCCTGGAACGCGGGCGATGTGCGGCTGTCTTCCATCAATCAGACCAAAGCCGGTGCCGGCGGATCCAGCGAAGAAATCGTTCCCCAGGTTTTGCGGAACGGTCGCCCACAATTTGGCAGCCGCGTCTGCGAAGTCACAGAAGGGCAGCAGATCAGCGTTGACGTGTACACGATGCCAATTTCCAGCGCCCCGGGAAGAATCACCGGCGTCGTACAGCTGTTCCGCCGCAAAGGGGGCGTCAAAAGACAAAGTCGAGAGTACGTAGAGTTGAAGCTGGCCGCGACACGCGATGCGCTTACGGGCGTGGCAAATCGCGGCCAGCTTGAAACTCAGCTGCGACACCTGCTCGACGACTACCACAATCATGAAGGTGCCCGCAGCCTGAGCGCCATCTTTCTTGACGTGGACAAATTCAAGAAGATCAACGACACGCATGGCCACAACGCAGGTGACCAGGTGCTGGTCGATCTGACACGACTGCTGCAGCACGAAACCTATTCGGGCGAAGTCATCGCCCGCTATGGCGGCGAGGAATTTGTCGTGCTGTGCCCCGACACCGACCTGGAAGCTGCCGTCCGTCGGGCCGAACGTCTGCGTGATGCCATCACAAAAAGTTCCATTGGCGGCATCAGCGGCCTGTCCGTCACGTCGTCATTCGGCGTCTCTACCGCCCACGTGGGAGACACCGTGCAGACACTGCTCGAACGAGCGGATGCCTGTTTGTACCGTGCGAAGGAAACGGGGCGGAACAAGACCTGCTGGGAAGGTCAGGACGAGGACAACGGTGTCGACCCCGAACTGAACGCGACCGAAAGTGAAACACGGGTAACCGACATCAACGGCGTGCTGATGTTCTGCCAGGACATTGAGATGTCCACCTCGCTGGAACTGACGGCGATGAAACTGAACGCCTTCATTGACTCCGTTGACGACCTGAAGGTCACGCATCAGGATCAGGGGCACATGACCTTCCGACTGGGTTCCGTGGGCTTCACTCGGCGCTGGGGCACCACTCCGGAACGCCAGGCAGTGGATCTCGATGTTCGCTACGAAACCAGTCGCGTCACCGGTGACATGGGCAAAGCGACCACTCGCCGCCGTGTTTCTGTGTCCATCGTGCCGCACGGCAAAGCGCCGGATGCCGCCACGTTTGAACTGCGATGCCTGCAGGTCATGCTGCAGCTGCGAAGCTACCTGCTGGGCAGCTGATGTCTGCGTGACGGGTTTTCGTACCAGATCACGCCCAGATTTTCCCGCTCCTCGCAGGTCAGAAGGTCGGGATCGCCATCTCCGTCCAGATCCAGCAGTTCGATCCGGTCAAATTTCTCGCCGATCTCCTTACCGCTGACAGGCTGCATCGACCACCGCTCCGGTTCTGAACCAGGACCAGCGGCGTGGGGACCTGCCAACACAGGTCCACGAAGCCAGTACGCTCCGTGTTTGCCTCCGGCCAGCCCACAGGTGCAGACCAGATCAGGGTTGCCGTCGCCATCAACATCGCCAAACGCCACTGCCTTACCCGCGCCACTTTCCGCAGGATGGGCGATGCGTCGCACGCGCCATCCGTCGCCCTGCAGCGTCCCACTGATCAACAGGATCTGCTCGTTACGTGTGTTGCACGCGATGTATCGCCGATCATCCCGGGTGCACACATCCAGAAACATGACTTCGCAATCGCCACCGGCAATCTGCCGATCCTGCCAGCGGCCGTTGCCCTTCTGCTCCAGCCAGCCAACACCGCGACGGGCCCCTTTTCGATCGGAATAAAGAATGTCGGCGTCTCCGTCCGCGTCCATGTCCAGAACCCGCAGCGACATTATCCAGCCGGCCGGCCGAATGGTCTGGAGGGTCGCATCAGCAGAGGCAGCATCCAGAAGGCCAATCTGTCCGGACGGATTCTTACTGCCCAGCACCAGCCGCCGTTCGTCCAGTTGCTCTGCAAACATCCAGCGGGAGACCTTTTGTGTGGATCTCACCGGGACAGTTGTCCAGGCATCTGCATCGACCACGCTGGCTGACGAACCAGGATTCAGGTGCAAAAACACGGACTGCTCGCCGCCCTCGCAGCAACTGACCACGTCCGGCCAGGCGTCTGCATTAACATCACAGATGAATGCATCCTCCGGAGACCTTACCTGACCAACCACCACACTCGGCCAGACACCGTCGGGACTTTGGGATGGCCCAAATGCCACGCGAATCTGACCACCTTCCTCCCAGCCCGTGGCAATGTCAGCGCGGCCATCTCTGTTGACGTCTCCCAGACGCACGCCATCCGCGCCACGTGAAGACTGATCGATGGTGTGCAGACGCCACGGATGCTGCCAGACCTCATCGCTACCGGATAAACACGTGGACGCAGAGGTCACGAGCAAAGTCAGCGCGACTAAATTTCCTGCCCAGGTGTTTCGGTCTGACATAGCGCCTCCAGTCTCAGCACGTTCAAACTGTCTGCCACGTTTCTGCCAATATGTCGCCCCTCGGACCAAACGTCGCCGATCGCCCTGTCTGGCAAAATCAGGATCCTGTTCAGGCGGTTCTTCGCGGGCATCTCGATCCTATGCTTGCTGCGAGGCGTTTTACCCTGAGTCCACTTCTGCTGAATCCTGAGTCTCGTTTCTATGTCATCAAGACTGCCAAGTATCTCACTGACGTCAGAGGGCGCTACAGGACGGCGATCGGACTCAAGTAAAGGGATCAGTTCAGCCTGCATGTCCCTGAGGTCGGCCGCCATTTGAGAATCGCTTTCGGCAGCCTCAACCGCCTGGCCAAACACGTAATCCAGCAGGCGGAACTGGCCTCGAGACAAATGGGAACTGTGGCGAACAATCGCCCTGAGTGACTCCAGATCAAATTCCTCGCTGGTGCGGACTTCTGACAGTTGCAGAAGCATGACGTCATAGGGACACACGTTTTTATCCAGCCCCCTGGATAGCGCAGCGGCAAACGCCTGCTTTGCAAAGCCGAACGGGTCATCTCCGAAATTGGAGATCTCCAGGTGACACAAATAGGCGTTGTACCAGCACTCCATCTCATAGGGAGACTCGCGCGCCAGCCTCTCCCATTCGTCGGCCAGTTGCTTCCAGTGTTCCGTCAACTCATCCGTGGGCGCCACTTCATAACCCCGATACTTCGCCCGATTCTGTCCCCGGCTGTAGCTGTTCGGAAGCTTGTGATTAACCATCAGCGGTGACTGCGCTGTGTAAATCGCCAGATTCCAAACCTGTGTGAATGGCGAATCCCCCCGGAACTCCCGGAGTTGTTCCCGAGCGTCGTCAAATCTGCCTGCGACGTACGATTTCTGCGCAGAATTCACCGCGTTGTTAACCGGATTAATGTAGACAAACGCCGCCGCCCCAATCGCCGCCGCCAGCGTGATGCTTGCTGCGGCAATCGTCCAGTAGGAACGTTCTCGACGCTTGCGAATGCATTGACTGAGCGCCTCGCGCAGCTCGGCCATCGACTGAAAACGCACGTCGCGATCTGTCGACATCCCCTGCAGCAGCACTTCCACCAGTGCCGCTGGAACGCGTTTGCGCGCCTCCCGCACCAGGTTGCTGCCGACACCCACCGAGTGACGCGTCAGCATCGCCAGCGCGGCATCCGCTGGTGTCCGAAAATCGGCTGTTGTGCCGAAAGGAGGCTTCCCGGTTATCAAATGCCACAGGGTGGCTGAGAGCCCAAAGACGTCGGCCTGCTCTTCAACCACCACCTGTGGCGTCGTGTCCGGCTCGTCGGTCCTGGGAGAGTCGGCCATCTGCATCATCAGACGCAGCTGTTCGGGCGCCATGAACGGAGGTGTGCCGCCCGCCATTCGGGCCTGATCTTCGCGTCGCGTCGCCAGATTAAAGTCCAGCAGACGCACAGAAAGGTCAGGCAGAACGAGGATATTGCCGGGCTTCACGTCACAGTGCAGCACCCCCTTCTGGTGGGCATGCTGCAGCGCCGAACATAAGTCGACCCCCCATTTTGCAACCAGCTGATCAAAGTCATCATCTGCGAAGTAACCTGTCGCCAGTCCGCGAAAGGCCTCCGCGTCCATCCCGTCGACGTCGATCTGCGTTTCGTCGCGAACATGCTGACTGACCTGCTCGGGCGTCGGCATGACCCCGTGTTCACGATGCTCGTTCTCCATCCATTCCGTCACGTCGTGGATGGTGCAGCGTGTTTGGTAAGGCATGCAGATCACGGAAAGGCCGGTCGTCGTATCGGGCGTGATGGAGTGCACCTCCCCAATCACCGGATGGGCCAGGCTGCCCAGCAGCCCGGCCTCCTGCTCGCCGCGTATGCAGACCTTGACGATGACCGCCTTGTCTCCCAGTTGAGTGTGCCGTGCGAGAAAAACGCGAGACAGTGCGCCTCGCCCCACATCTGACAGTAACTCAAAGTTCTGAAACACCTGGCCTTTGCGTGGCCAGCGTTCTTCCGGTACCGGCTCAACCAGCGACGGGTTTTCGCGCAGCAGCTGGTCAAACTCCAGCATGCGATACAAAGACTGCTCGACACCGGTGAAACGCTGCACAAATTCTGTCGCGGGTATCTCAATGCCCCGCTCTCTGGCGACGGCGTATTCTTCATACGCCAGATCCACCACACAGCTGCGATACTGCCTGAGGCCGTCGTGCTCCTCGAGCGCTTCCAGAGCCGAGATCTCGCGCCCGTATTTGCGAATGATCTCCTCAACGAGATCCTGGGCGGACTCCCGCGTCAGTTGATTCTTTTCATTGTCGTCGTCTGCAGACTTGATGCTCATCTCGACTCCAACCTGACCACGTGTCCAGGCAGGATAACCGGCTGAGCGGGAATTACAAACTACAGTGCAAGCAACCGGTCTGGTGAACGGATGATGCCCTTGAGGTTATCCACGTGCTCGGTCGCCGCAGCTATTGCTTTCGCGAAATACGGCTCAGAATCCGGCGCACATGGCGGTCGGAAACGCCCATCTGCTCAGCAATTTCTGCCTGCGTGGCACCGCTCATTTTTAGTCGGAGCAGTTCCCGAGCGCTTTCGTTTTCATCACCGTTGAGGCGGTCCCAGCTTTCGCGCGCTACGGCAAACTGACTGGGCGTTGGCTCGCTGTATTTGCGACGATTGTCTTTTTCAACGGCCGGCAACTCCTCAGACGCTCCGTTGGATTCTCGCCTTGTCCTGGCACGGCGTCCGGCATCGATGACTTTGTTCTGCGCCATGCGCGAAAGGAAGCCGGCCAGTTCACCGGAGGTATCGAACTTCTGTACGATTGAGATATGCCCAAAAAACGAAGCCCAGACCGCCTGCTCAAAATCCTGGGAGTCAAATCGATCGCGCAGGCCACGGTTCATACGACGACGCACGGCCTTGAGAATATGACCACCGTACTCGCTGACGATCTGGGCAGCAGCATTGTCGTCGCCAGCGGCGACCTGCTGCAGCAACTCCCGAAATCGGTCACGTGGTAGTTCGTCAGCTTCCTGGTCCATGTTCGGCTCCGCATAGGTGACCAGCCCGCCCTCAAACGGACTGGTGTCGTGTCGGAATCAAAGAAACGGGCAGGACTAGTCGTCTTCCCCCGTTTCCACGGGCTCTACGTCGTCGCCATCTGCGCCATCTGCGCCATCTGCGCCGCCATCGACATCCAGATCGGCTTCAGCGTCACCGGCGTCGGCGTCCACTTCCGCCTCTTCGGTCGCCTCTGCCTTGGCGCGAGACTTTTTCGTCTTGGGAGCGTCCGGCTCATCAGGAACCATTGGGTTTCCTTCTGAGTCCAGCGGCTCTTTGATCGGCTGCAGGAAGTAGCGACGCTTCCCTTTCGCCAGCAGAGACTCTAGCTTCTCTTCTGCTTTGTCCCGCTCATGATAGAGATACCGTCCCTCTTCCCTCATCGTGCTGCTGTACAGCACCCAGATCAGACGGCGGCGGGCCGGCGTATCGGCTTTTTTCTTCCGGGAACGCGTGGTCGCTTTTTTCTTGGCCGCCTTTTTCTTTTTCGCCTTTTTCTTGGCGGGTGCGGCCTCTTCCATTGCTTCGGCCGCTTCCACTTCGCGGCGCATGTTCAGTCGGCTTTTTGCCATTTTGCGGTGTCGTTCAGGTCTGTAGAAGAAAAAACAACGTCAGGTGACGAAATCGAATCCGGTAGAATATCAGGACGGCGTGCAAAATCAACGGGAGTCGTCACACTCCCGATAGTGGCTTCCTCGGCCGGCAACGTGATCCACGGTGACGACTGAACGTCCGTAAAGTATTTGCTGCAAGCCGTTTACGAAGCATCCGTATCGATAATCTGCAGCAACTGAGCCTTTTCCGCGGTCGCCACATCGCTGTGGCAGTCCGCTTTGGACTCTTCGGCTCCCATTTTTCGACGGGTTTTGGAAGCGAGGCGGTGGACCTCGTCGGGGCTGAGCACGCCCCGTTTTTCGAGAATCTCTTTCTGCTCCTCGGTAAGAGCGTCAGTGACTTTCGCGTTCTCCCACTGAAATTCTTGCGCCTTGCCGCTGGCAAACGCCTGAATTTCTTTGCTTATTCGCACGCTGCACCAATCGTGGCCGCACATGGCACAGAAGTCGGTGTCAACGTCCAGATCCTCGTCGTGGTACGCACGT
Organism: Planctomycetaceae bacterium; assembly: GCA_024742875.1. Lineage (GTDB taxonomy): Bacteria > Planctomycetota > Planctomycetia > Planctomycetales > Planctomycetaceae > Fuerstiella. The sequence continues at coordinate 38,416 of JANSXP010000014.1, forward strand.
GCCACGTCCGGATCAAAACTCAGCTCAAAGTGCTTCTCCCAGTTCAGAGCAGCGCGAGCCCGGGTCAGGTCGTCATCCCGATCTCGGGATCCCGGAATCCCCAAAGCGACGTCCGCCGAGTGCGCGGCAATCTTATAGGCCACGCAGCCCTGCTTTACGTCATCCTTCTTGGGCAGGCCCAGATGCTCTTTCGGCGTGACGTAGCACAGCATGCTGGCTCCATGCCACGCGGCACTCGTCGCGCCAATACAACTGGTGATGTGGTCGTACCCCGGAAAGATGTCGGTCACAAGTGGGCCGAGCACGTAAAACGGGGCACCGTGACAAAGACGACGCTGCAGCTTCATGTTGAATTCGATCTGATCAAGTGGCACATGTCCGGGCCCCTCGATCATCACCTGCACGCCCTTTTTCCACGCCTTCTCTGTGAGTTCTCCCAGCGTTGACAGCTCGGCCAGCTGCGCCAGGTCAGTGGCGTCCGCCAGACCGCCAGGACGCAGACCGTCACCGATGCTGAACGTCACATCATGCCGCTTCATGACTTCGCAGATGTCGTCCCACAGCGTGTACATGGGGTTTTGGTCGTCATGATGGATCATCCATTTGGCCAGCAGCGAGCCGCCACGGCTCACGATGCCAATCAGGCGGTCCTTCACCAAATCCAGATGTTCCTTCAGAACGCCCGCGTGAATCGTGAAATAGTCAACTCCCTGCTGAGCCTGGTGCTCAAGAGAATCCAAAATGATCTCCGCGTTCAGGTCTTCGATCCGCCGCCCAATGATCATGCTGTAAATGGGGACGGTGCCGATCGGCACAGTGCTGTTTTCCACGATGGCACTGCGGCAGGCGTCGAGATCTCCGCCGGTGGACAGGTCCATGACCGTGTCAGCCCCCCACCGTTCCGCCCACTGCAGCTTTTCCACTTCCTCCGATGTGCCCGAAGAAACGGGAGACGCCCCCATGTTGGCGTTGATTTTGGTTTTGGAAGCGCGGCCGATGGCCATAGGATCGAGATTGTACTTCAGGTGATGCTTGTTTGCGGGAATCACCATCCGACCAGCAGCCACCTCATCCCGCACCTGCTCAGGAGTGAGATGCTCTTCCCGGTCCGCAACGCGGAGCATTTCGGGGGTGATTGTTCCGAGCCGCGCAAACTCCAGCTGGGTCACAGGCTGGAAATCGGACGGAGGCTGCCAGGCGTCAGCACATTCGTAGTTGTCTTCAAAACCGGACTGACGGGACCAGTCATCCGGCATAAAGTCCCACGCAGTCCTGCTCGACGGTTCCGGCATCCCCGGTGTATCGGGAGACGAATAGGTTTTGGCTCCAGCTCGGCCAGGAGCGATCTGGGGAGCGGCGGAGAAGCTGCCGGGAGTCGTACCCGCACTTGTGGAACTGGGATCTGACGCCACGATGCCGGGAAGAAACTCCTGCACGCGCGACAAATGATTAATGCTCATCGTGGAACCTTCGACCAAAGAAATCACCGCCCCGGCAGTCCGCGCAGGGCGGACGCATCCTAGTAAACCACCGCGTTTTTGCAATGAATGGCGGACAGTCGACGAGCCTCGCCCGGCGCTCTGCGGCGAAGCAGCGAGAGCAGATTCCGCATGAAGTCCCCCCGCGAGTTCGCGGCGTTCGCCCGGGATGCGGCTGGGGTCGCAGACCAGAATTCCCCCCCGGCAGAATTCCCTCCAGCAGAATTCCCCCCGGCAAGCCGACTCGTTCCCTGGCGGCCAGTTAGCCGCTGCGGGATTCCTGTAACAGGACGTCAACATCGCGTCGCAGGGATTCGGCTGCCCTTTGCAGCTTGCTCAGGGCGATGTTCAGCGGCTGGTCGGCCTCGGAGCTTTGCAGTTCGCGCAGTTGGTCAACGATCACTTCTGCCGAGATTGAGATAACGGTCACGTCCTTGACAATCCAGTCGTGCCAGCGTGCCGCCAGTTCGCGGACCTCACTGCGTTCGCTGGCGGGATTGGTCACCTCGGACACCGCCGGTAACCCCGAAACATCCAACCCGGAGATGAGATGGCCAAAAAACTGGCCATTCACGTCAAAGCGAGGTTCTGCCCTAAGAATGAACTGCCGGATGGCGTTGTCGAAGCGGCGAAGGCGGAACCAGCCGTCGACGGTCGCCTGGGAAGCAGTCGCCTTTTGCAGCTCAAGGCGAAAACGGTCAAGATCGTCTGCGTCAACGACCTGCTCCCAGCCCGTTGTCGCATCTGCGTCGAGCAGGCGACGTGCCGCCGGATTAAACGAAAGAGGAACGCCTCGGTGATCAGAAAAGATCAGAATTCCGGGGGCCGTAGTTCGTTCGACATCGGCGATATCGGGATGTGGGGTATCCACGCAACGCCACCTTTCAGGAGAAAGACACGTTCGAATCTGCGATCTACACGAAACTACGTCCGACTCCACACCCCGGCAAGAGCACCTTAACGACTAATTGTCGCCTTAGAGGGTATGTCCTATCACCAATCTCCGCTGAGCATTATGGCCCTACCCTTAAGTAGTACTTCACCTACGTAAACTCAGTATTCACAAACGTCACCCTGAGAACGTCTGGAGAGCCAAAACGCCCCCTCGGCGTCCACCGCGCCAGATCATCCTTAAGACCGTTGTGTGCGCCAATCACTGCGGAGAACGGCTGACAGAACGGCATTCGTGGAATGGTGGGCCGGAATTCTGTAGACTTGGGACACACACGGATTGGAAGTTTCTCTGACATCGGCCCCCTCTCACCAGAATGCCTACGACAAACCGCACGCCGCGCGAGGTGATCGCTCTTTGCCGCCAACTGGAAATCAAAGCGATCGACCTGCGATTCGCCGATTTCTGTGGTCAGCAGCGTCATTTTTCCATTCCCGCAGAACAGCTGACCGAAGAACGATTTGAAGACGGCTTCGGCTTCGACGGATCCGCCATCCCGGGCTGGCAGGCCATCCATGAAAGCGACATGTTGATCGTACCGGATCCGCTGACCGCCTTTGTGGATCCCTTCATGGCGAGAACGCTCACGATGCTGTGCAGCGTAAAGGATCCGGTGACGCACCAGCGATATCCTCGGGACCCCCGCAACATCGCCCGCAAGGCCGAGATGTATATGCAGTCCACCGGCATTGCCGACCGAGTGACCATTGGGGCCGACGTGGACTTTTTTGTCTTCGATGGAGTCCGGTACGAACAGAACGAACACGAATGCTACTACCACATTGACAGTGTTGATGGTCAGTGGAGTCGAGGAGCCGATCACGGTTTCGGTCAGCAGGTGCAGTACCGTCGCGGCTATCAGACCATGCCCCCCATGGACGGATTCCAGGACATGCGCACCGGCATCATGCTGGCGCTGCAGGAATGTGGTGTGGATGTCGCCAGCCACCACCGGGAAGTGGCTTCCGCGGGACAGGGAGAAATCGCACTGATCCCTCAGGATCTGCTCTCAATGAGTGATCGCCTGCTGCGGCTGAAGTACGTCGTACGCAACTTTGCGAGACAACAGGGCAAAGTGGCCACGTTCATGCCCAAGCCGCTGTACAACGACAACGGGTCTGGCCTGCATCTGCAGTTGGCGCTCTGGAAAGAGGATGGCCCTCTGTTTGCAGGCCCCGGGTACGGTGGGCTCAGCGAAACCGCCATGCATGCCATGGGAGGCATTCTCAAGCATGCCCCCGCGCTGCTGGCCTTTTGCTGTCCCACAACCAACAGCTACAAGCGACTGATTCCCGGCTTTGATGCCCCCGTGAATCTGTCCTACAGCTATCGCAACCGCTCGGCCGCGATTCGTATTCCGGCCAACTCGGGAGACGAAAACCGACGCCGTCTGGAGTTTCGCTGCCCTGACTCATCCTGCAATCCCTACCTGGCAACCTCCGCCATTTTGATGGCGATGCTCGACGGCATTCAAAATCGCACGCAGCCAGGCAAGCCGCTGGATAAAGACCTGTACGACCTGGCCCCCGAGGAACAGCACGACGTGCCGTCAACGCCCAAATGTCTGGAGGAAGCCCTCCAGGCACTGAAGGCGGACCACGAGTTCCTGCTGCGGGGTGACGTCTTCACCACGGACGTCGTCGAAAACTGGATCGTGTACAAGCAGACAGAAGAAGTCCGGGCGATCCAGCAACGACCGCATCCACATGAATTCGCCCTCTATTTTGACTGCTGATGTTGGCCGCTGAGCGCTGAGCGGAGACGCCCGCCATCGCCCGTGATGGGGTCGCTCATCCGCCCGCACGAAACCGTACAGATCAGCCGGACGTCGTTCAGATGCCCGTGTCATCCTGCGAGTGCACCATGCGTGCGGAGTTCCACTCCGGCAGATGAAAGCCGAGGCCCGTTTCATTGAGTCGGCCGGTGCCCACAGTGCCGTCGGAAATCTCAAACATCGACGGATAGTACTGAGACCATTTTTGGTTCGGTCCGGGACAGTACTGCCGCGCGTTGCCTTCAATCGCCTGAATGCCGGGGATGCGGGCGGCAAGGCTGGAAGACTGCAGAAACGACCCGCCCGGACACGTCAGATCCTGCACGCACAAGAACATGCCAAACTTCTGAGCGGCGGCCGCGGCCAGCAGCGATTCCGTCTGGCCTTTGCACGCTTTCAGCGCCACGCCCGAATAGCCCAGTTCACGACACTTCAGCAGTGATTCATAATCCACCAGCGCTTCATCAATCACTACGGGCTTGCGTTTGGCCACTTCGTGCATTTTGGCCGCGGAAGCTGCTTCCAGATCACGACTGGTTGGCTGTTCGATGTATTGAATGCGATCACAGGCAGCTGGCGCGTCGGCCGTGATCCGATCCAGAAACTCAATCACATAGTCCGCAGACTCGCACTTCTCGTTGAAGTCACAGCTGTAGTACCAATCGGCACAGCCTCGAGCGGTCTGGGCTTCGACACAGACCGCTTCGATCGCGAGTACACGCGCCACATCCCAGTCGAGGTTGTCACCCGCCAGTTTGATCTTCAGATGAGTGAGCCCATCTGCTGCGATCCACTCTCCCAGCGTGACGGGGAGGCTGTCGTCGGGACGGTCGGTGATATCGCCGGCGGTCAGCGGATCCAAAGCGCCAATCAGATGGTACAGCGGCAAAGTGGCAACCGGCTCGCGGGAGGTGTACTGGTCAAGGTACTCGCTGGCAAACTGGTCATCCAGAAAGTAGCTGAGGTCTTCATTACAGTATTCGGCGGACAGCAGGTTGTAGGAACTCGCCTTGTGAACGCGGCCATAGGCATCATGCAGCGCTGCATCAATCGGACTGGTGGCGACCAGCTGAGCCAGTTCCGGCAGCGGTTCGGAGACACCCTGCTCCTGCGACACTTTCCCCGCCTGATGATGAAACTCGGCCCCCACGTTGAACTGAATTTCCACCGGATGGCCGTAGTCCGGATAGTCGGCAAATAATTCGCCAAAACGGGTGGCATACGCCTTCATCGCCAGTTCACTCTGGGCGGGCTCCACATCCGGTGAAGGCCACGCCCACACGTTGCCCACCGGCATACTGCCAAATCCGGTTGCCACATGCCGGTCGCGTGTTTCTACCTGTACACGAGCGTTTATCAGGAACGTGTGATCGACGACTCGCCCGCCAAACTTCAGCGGTGCACGAAACGGCACAGGTTCGAAGTCAACTGACACGCCCAGAATGCGAATGTCGGTTGCTTTGTCTTTGCCCATTGTCTCGACCTGTTCTTACCTTCAGAGGGAGTGTGCTTCGGCAGGACGGGAACGAAGAGTGATCCACTGGGCCGGTTGTTTGCCCCTGCAGCCGTCCATTAATGGTATAGTGTCAGCAATCGCCGGCAAACAGGCGACCCACTCAGTGGCGTGATTTCAGAGAAATCCTACAGCCGCTGAAGACGATCGATTTGCCCTTGATATTTCCGCAGCCACTTCGCAGTGATCTGCCAGCATCCTGGCGGAAGTAAGTCGGCCAGGGCTTGCAGATCGCCGGCGGACACATCATCGATATCAGACAGGTAGACCGAGCACAGTGGTGTGTGAGGCGGCACGCAGGCGCCGGGATTGGGAATATCGGCCAGCCAGAACCGCGCTGGGTGACTGTGGGAATAGCGGCAGGCGAACAGACGGTCCGAAAGAGCTTTGGAAATCACGAGCGACCGCGGAGAGTACACGACCAGCCGCACGATGGGCCGGGACTGAAACCGGACAGGCTCCGTTGGTGCGCCGGCAAATGCGGCCAGCTGACGTCGCACAACGCCGGGACCGCTGTCGCACACCTGTGTTTCGTGAGACGCCGTGATTCGCAGATTGGCTTCCACAACGTGTGGCACGCCGTCGTGCAGAACACAATCCATCCCCCAGAATCCCAGCAGGTTTTCGTTTGTATGCAGTGCGGTTGCGGCGGGCTCAAGGGCGGTCTGCAACACGGGTGACGGGTTGACGACTCCCACATTGCCGCAGAAGTCGAACCCCGTGGCGTTCAGCGATGCCACTCCGGATAACTGCAGCGCCATTCCCACCAGCAAGGGCTGACGAGTTTGCGGAGCTGAGTACCAGGTACACGAAAACACCGGGCCGCTGAGTTGCTCCTGCAGAAAGCTGGCAACCAGACTGCCAGCGGCAGGCGTGGAATCTTCCGACCAGCGCGTCACCCCGAGGCCGCCAGAGGAATCCATTTGCTTGTGCAGCCACTTTGCAACAACAGGATCTCTGTCCTCCGGCGTGAGCGACCAGCGTGGCACAGCGCAGCCAGCCTGCTGCAACATTGCAAACAGGCGGTCTGGCGATCGCCGGATCGTGGAGGCTGATCCGGCGACCCTGCGCTGCTGCTGCAGACGCTGGAGCAGTTCCTCATGAGATTCGCCGCCGCCGACCACAATGGCTGGCACCTCTGCGGGGAGATGACGCACCACTTCGGCCGCCTGGGAAAACCCTGCGATGGTGCGGCACTCCTCCTCCACCACGCAGGCTCGCAGATCACGATCACCGAACATATCAACGCAGAACGGAACCAGCCCCTCTGCCAGCGCAGACTCAGCGAGGCTGCGCACACTGGCACCGATGAGGATAATCCGCTCTTGCTTCAACGCTGTTTCACCGACTGCTCAGCAGCACAACCGCCCCGGGAAGCCGCCCACAATGGGCCGTGGATCAGCGTTCTGCTGTCAGCAGCGTACCAGTTGCCGGTCGTTCGTCGTAGGGTCGATTCACGGCCAGCACCCGACCGTTTTTCATCGTCACACGCGCCTGAACAAACTGCGACGCCAGTTTGGGATCGGGCTTCACAAACAGAACCGAGCGACTGCCCGGCTTTTCGTCTCTGTGAACCCAGCCGGTGACCACACGATCGGGCTTCACAGAGACAGCGACCCCGGCGCGTTTCGGGGCCGTTGTCAGCGGCGGCAATTCAGCCCCTTCGTCCAGGTACTTCCACGGATTAAACCAGCTCGGACGGGCGGGCTGACCGTAACCGGCTGGCGTTCCGGCTGGCATTCCGCCGCCGCACCCACAGTCCGCACCAGGTTCCGGCAGCATGTAGTAAATGGTCTGTGGCTCCGTGGATCGGACAGGTCGGCCACGCAGGTACCACCGCAGGTAAGGCTTCACCGTGGATTGATACTGAGCGTCAAATCGCCAGTCGAAACGCTCCGCGGCGGCCGCGTAACGGCTGTCCGCGGGTGACGTCATGACCTGTGCCTGGCCGCAACGGGGTGCTAAGATGGCCGTGAGAAGGCAAATACCAGAACAAATGATCGTACGCATTTTCGATTCCTGCAGCCCGCAGTCATTGAAGAGGGGAAGTCCGCGAGGCCGTTATACCGGTCGATGCGACCGCCTTCAACAAACTGGGACATCTGCGTCAAATAGCAAGAAGGTAAGTCTGTGAGAGCCATTCGCCTGAACGGAAACCAACTCAGTTTTCAGGGGGAACACCCGCCCGTCGAGCTGGACGGATTCATCAAAGTCGATGTGCTCACTGCAGGAATCTGCGAAACGGACATGCAGCTGCGGCAGGGCTACATGGGCTTCCAGGGCACGCTCGGACACGAATTTGTTGGCCTGGCCACCAGCGGACGATTTGCTGGTCAGCGGGTCGTGGGGGAAATCAACTGTGCGTGCCACAACTGCCCGGTTTGCCACGCTGGTCATCCGCGACACTGCCCTCATCGCACGGTGATCGGTATCCTGAACCATGACGGAGCCTTCGCGGATTCGTTATGGGTGCCTGAGGCAAATCTGCACGCCGTACCGGACAGCCTCAGTACAGACGAAGCGGTCTTCACTGAACCCGTCGCTGCTGCCTGCCGCATTCTGGAGCAGGTCGACATCACCGCAGAAAGCACGGTCATTATTCTGGGGGATGGACGATTGGGAAATCTGTGTGCTCAGGTGCTGTCCAGCACGGGCTGCGCGGTGCAGGTGGTGGGAAAACACGACTGGAAACTTCGGCGTTTGCGGGATCTGAACATTTCGACTGTCGAACTCTCCGACTTTCAGCCATCGAAGTCCGCCGATGTGGTGGTCGACTGCACAGGGTCCACCAGTGGATTTGAGCTGGCACTGCAGGCCGTACAGCCGTGTGGTGACGTGGTGCTCAAGACAACCGTGGCGGCTGAGCAGTCCCTGCATCTGGCCCCAATTGTGATCGATGAAGTGCGGGTGATTGGCTCGCGCTGTGGCCCCTTTGCCCCGGCACTGCAGATGCTGGCCGACGGCCGGGTGCAAGTGAAAAACCTGATTTCGGCGCGGTACCCGCTGGAGGAGGCGCAAAACGCGTTCTCACACGCCGAACAGCCCGATACACTGAAGGTATTGTTTGATGTGGCAGACAAATAGGCCCGCTGGACGACTCCACCAGTCAATGGGAGGATGACCATGATGAACACACTTCGTGCCTTTTTGCGTTCGGTCGCCGGCAAGCGGCTGCTGGCGGGGCTGCTGGTCGTCGCCTGCCAACTGGCGGCGGCACCGCTGGCATCCGCCCAGCCCGGCAAGCAGTCCGACATCAAACTCCGTGAAGATGTGCTCCGCGCGTTGCGAGATGGGAAGAACTTTCTCAAACGCCACCAGCAGGCCGATGGCCGATTTCAGCTGATCGCGGCCGCTCACGGCGAATATCCGGTTGGCATTACTTCGCTGGCGATTCTGGCGCTCATCAACTCAGACGAGCCGCTGGACTCCCCCGCCATTCAAAACGGGCTGAAGTTCCTCCGCAGCCTGCCACCAAACAAGCCGGTCAAAGTCTACGAAGCCTCACTCAACGTGATGGCACTGTGCGCGGTGGGAGATCTGGATCGCGACCGGATCAGAATCGCGAGACTGGTCCACGCCCTGGAAGAAACGCAGTGTATCAAAGGCCCCAGCAAGGGACTGTGGGGTTACGACCTGAAAGGTCGCGGGAATCATCGCAGTGAAGACCGCAGCAACGGACAGTTTGCCGTTCTCGCACTGCGCGACGCGGCCGCCGCCGGTTTTCAGATCGATCGCAACGTCTGGATTCGGACGCACCAGCACTGGATGCAGAATCAGCTCCGCAATGGCGGCTGGGGGTATCGTCCGGGAGATGCTGCTCGCGGCAGTATGACGGCCGCCGGACTCTCAACGCTCGCCATCACCACCCGTATGCTGCAGGACGACTCAGACGTTAATGAGGCTGGTCGCCCCGACTGCTGCCTGCCCGCCACACCCCCCGACGCATTCGAGAAGGGGCGTGACTGGCTGACCCGCAACTTCTCCGTGTTTACCAACCCACCGGGACAAACCTGGCACTATTATTATCTGTACGGACTGGAGCGCGCCGCTCGACTGGGCAATGTCCGCTTCTTTGGCAATCACGACTGGTACCGCGAAGGCGCTCGATACCTGGTGCGGGCCCGCAACGCCGATGGCAGCTGGAGCGAGGCGGCCAACAACAACTCACTGGTCACCACCAGCTTCGCGATGCTGTTTTTGTCAAAGGGACTGTCACGCGTCGTTGTCAACAAACTGGATTACACCTCGCGGGGCTTCAAAGAAGATGTCAAAGGCGACTGGAATCGTCATCCGCTGGACGTCCCGAACCTGGTGGAATTTGTGGACGGCCTGCCGGGCTGGCCACCGCGGCTCACCAGCCAGGTGTTGAATCTGAATCGTCTGTCCGATGCGACCGCCCAGCAGGATTTGAATCAGGCGCCGGTGCTGTATCTGAATGGCAGCAAAAGTCCTCCACTGAACGACATGCATGTGCGCTGGCTGCGCGAGTATATTGACGAGGGCGGCTTTATCTTCGCCGTGGCGAACTGCGGCGACGGCACCTTTGACAAAGGCTTTCGCAGCCTGGTGGAACGCATGTTCCCGGACGGTGATGCCTCCCTGCAGCGACTGCAGTCTGACCACCCCGTCTTCCGCAGCGAGTACCCGCTGCCCAATGCCGAATCGATTGAACTGTACGGCGTCGATTTTGGCTGTCGCACGGCCATCATCTATTCGCCGGAAGACCTGGGATGCATCTGGCAAAAGTGGATGCGTCAGAATCCCCCGGAGCGGTCTCCCGCCCTTATCCAGCGGATCATTCGCGGCAACCGCATTGGCACCAACATTCTGGCGTATGCCACGGGGCGTGAGCCGCCGGTCAAACTCAACAGTGATGGAAAATCTGACGGCGAACGGACCCAGCAGATCAATCGTGGCCTGGCCGAAATCGCCCAGTTGCGCCACACGGGCGGCTGGGACACGGCCCCCAAAGCGCTGCGCAACCTGCTGGAAGGACTGAACGAGACAGTGGGGCTGAGTGTGTCCGTCAAACGTCGCGTCATTCCGGTAACGCTGGATCAGCTGCGACAGTTTCCGATCACCTACATGCACGGGCGCTACCGCTTTAGTCTTGGCCCCGCAGAGCGGAACGCGCTGCGTGATCATCTCAGCCGCGGAGGACTGCTGTTTGCCGATGCATGCTGTGGCTCTAAAGCCTTCGATCGCAGTTTTCGCGACCTGGTTCAGCAAATGTTCCCTGACGAAAAACTGGAGCGTATCCCGCCGGACCACGAATTGTTTTCTGAGGCCATCGGGCGGAAGCTCGACAGGCTGAAAATCCGTCGACAGGTCCCGGGGGCCCGTACGGCCGCGCTGCAAAATCGCACGGAAGAAGTTCCACCAGTGCTGGAAGGCATTGAGATTGACGGTCGGCTGGCCGTCATCTACAGCCGCTACGACATCAGCTGTGCCCTGGAAAACCAGGCGTCGCTGGCATGCGATGGCTACCTGGAAGAAGACGCGATGAAACTGGCGATCAACGTGATTTTGTATGCCATGCTGCAGGATGTCAGTGGGCCGACGCCCCACAAGGGCGAGACTGCGAGCGAGTCTTCTACCACCCACCCGTAGGTGGGCGCACCAGGGCGCACCGGGGCGCGGCAAAACGGGCGAACCTCTTTGACGCTCACGTGTCGACTGCACTGTGATCGCGGCGTGTTCGCGACGTCAAGCGGTTGCGTCCGCAGTGGCGCAAAACGACCGCACGCGAACGTTTCTTGCCATGCGGGAGCATCATCCCGCAAAGCACCCAGTTGTCTGTCCGTCAGGCAAAAATTCGGCTTGTCACCGGTCGGGATTTGGCAACAATGCAGGAGACCTCTGGGTGAGAGGAACGCACTCTCACAGTTGGTAGCCGGAGACCGTCGCTGCTCTACAGGTGTCGGTTGAAGGGTTCTGGTTTTGTTAGAAAGGAGGTGGTTTGGTGAACGACAATTGTAGTCCTAAACGAGGTGGTGCCGCCACGTGATGGTCGGCGGGCTGTCCGTCTGGCAGCCACCGTCTCAAACAGGATCGCCAGATCAGTTTGAGAAAGTAAGAAGCGCGGCTCTGGAATCTGCCTGCAGGTTCCAGAGCCGTTTTTTTTGTGGCCGGCCCGCTGGCCTGCGCTCCGGAATTCGTGACCCGCCAAACTAACGCGGAGCCGAAGTTGTGTTCCGTTGCCTGTCCCCTACGATGCCGCATTCTGCGGGAGTCCTGTTCCTCCCGCGCTATGGCCCCTACACGTTTTCCGGGAACGTACCATGTCTTCGCCCACGCTCAACCGCATCCTGGACGGTCTGATGGATCGCTATCGCACGCGTGTTCCGGACGTCAATCGCGTGCTGGACATCATGAAGTCGGCGGAACTGATCGCCGACTACACCGACATCGAGAATGACCACATCGCTTTTCGCACCATGGGAGTGCCACACCTGGGCATTGCCTCGTTCGAAAAGATCTTTGTCCATCACGGCTATGAACGCCGCGACGCCTATCATTTTGACGGCAAGAAACTGGACGCGTTCTGGTATGCTCCTCCTTCCCCGGAACTGCCGCGGATTTTCGTCAGTGAACTGCGTGTGAATGACCTGTCCGCCGACGTGCAGGCCATCATTCGCAGCTACACAGATGAAGTGACGGCCGATCCGGTGGACCGTCTCGATCTGGACGACGGTGACGCCGTAGATGAGTTTCTGCATCGTCCGCTGTGGCGGTCACCCACACTGCAGGACTTTCAGGCACTGGCTGCCGAAAGTGAATACGCGTCGTGGGTCATCTACAATCGCTACTACCTCAACCACTTCACCATCAGCATTCACAATCTGCCGGCCCCGTACAACACGGTCGAACGCTTCAACACACTGCTGGAAGAAAACGGCGTGGTGCTGAACGAGTCCGGTGGCAAAGCGAAAGTCAGTCGCGACGGTTTGCTCATCCAGAGTGCCTCCGTGGCCGCCATGGTGAACGCCGAGTTTGACGACGGACAGGGGGGCACAGTCACGCACCCCATTTCCGGATCGTATGTCGAGTTTGCGGAACGTCGCCTGCTGGCGGAATTCAGCACGTTGCCGCCTGCAGAAATCACGCGTGCTCATCGCCGCGACGGATTTGAAACGGCTAATGCCGATCGCATCTTTGAAAGCACTTACAGCACAGAAACCGGACGATCCCAATGACCATTGATTTTCACGACGTGCTGACCAGCTTCCAGGGACACGGGGTGCGGTTTGAATACCCGGACATCTGGCAGATTGCGGTGGAAGAAACAGAGGGCGATGTGATCGTCACCATCACCGCCACGGAGACCTGTTTCTGGCTGCTGAGAATACTGCGCAGCTGTCCCACGCCGCCGGAAGTGATCGAATCCTGCCTGACCGGCTTTCGGGAAGAATACGACGAAGTCGAAGAAACGGTTCCTGACACATCGCTGTGTGATCTGCCGGCCGCTGCGGCCGATGTGTCGTTTGTCTGCATGGATCTGCTGAACTCAGCCGCGCTGCGGAGTGTCCGCACTCTCAACCACACCCTGCTGGTCTGGTGGCAAAGCAGCGAATCGGAACTGGAAGAAGCGCACGCGATTTTCGATCATATGTCGGCCTCCCTGTCGCTTGATCGCGCTGCGGCCAGCTGAAAGTCTGCGTCCGAATTTGCCTCTGGCATGTCTCCAGCCTTCGGTTTTCCTGCCCGTTGCCGATAGACTGCAGGTTCCCAGCGTGAAGCGGGCAGCCGCAGCACGCCGCCGATACAGAACCCCGTGAAGATCCATGACGTCCGTAAACCAACCTGACTTCGAAGAATTCACCCGGCTTGTGCAGCAGGCCCGCAGCGACGGCCAGCGGTTTGTGCCCGTTTTTCGTCAGCTGACCGCCGACACCCTGACGCCGGTCACCGCCTGGCAGCGGCTGTCTGATGGCCCCTGGTCCTTTCTGTTTGAAAGCGTGGTGGGCGGAGAAAAAGTGGGGCGTTTCAGCTTTGTCGGCAGCAACCCGTTTCTGTCAATGACAGCGTGGAGTCGGCGTGTCAGCATTCGACGCGCTGATGGCAGTCAGGAACAGTGGGACAGCGATGATCCGCTGAAGGACCTTGACGCCCTGCTGTCCGAGTACGGCTGTATCGAAGTGCCCGGACTCCCCAGTTTCTGCGGTGGAGCCGTCGGCTTTGCGGGTTACGACATTGTGCGTTACACGGAGCATCTGCCGGATGTTCCCGAGGACGACCGGCAGCTCCCCGACCTGTGCTTTGCACTGTATGACGGCATGGTCGTGTTTGATCATATCCGCAAAGTCGTACTGGCGATTTCACTGGCGGATGTCACTGCAGCGGAAGACATCAGCGAGATCCGCAAACTGGCAGAAGATCGACTGCAGGTGATCTGCAGCCAGCTGGCAGACGTGGGTGACTCCGTACGGCTGACAGACATCAATCTGTCCGTGGAATCGGAACTGGAGTTCGAGTCCAACTTCACAAAGCCGGATTTCGAAGCCGCCGTGGAACGCTGCAAAGAGTACATTCGCGCGGGCGACATTTTTCAGGTCGTCTTCAGTCAGCGACTGCGACACCACAGTGAAGCACGGCCGCTGGACGTCTACCGTTCGCTGCGGATGGTCAACCCCAGCCCATTTATGTTTTTGCTGCAAACGCCCGAACTGCATCTGGTGGGCAGTTCACCGGAGATCATGGTCCGCGTGGAAGACGGCGAGACCACCATTCGCCCCCTGGCCGGCACGCGGAAACGCGGCACGACGCCCGCAGAAGATCAGGCCCTGGCGGAAGAACTGCTGGCTGACCCCAAAGAGCGGGCCGAGCATGTGATGCTGATTGATCTGGCGCGCAACGACGTTGGTCGAGTGGCGCAGTTTGGGACGGTGGAACTGAACGACGTGATGGTGGTTGAGCGATACAGCCACGTGATGCACATTACCAGCAATGTGGTGGGACAGCTGCAGGATGGCCTGACGGCTGTGGAAGCACTGCGGGCCGGGCTGCCGGCGGGCACCGTCTCGGGCGCTCCAAAGGTTCGCGCCATGGAGGTCATTGATGAGATCGAGCCGCACAAGCGGGGACCGTACGGCGGTGCCGTCGGCTATATTGATTTCACCGGCAACATGGACACCTGCATTGCCCTGCGGACACTTGTCATTCAGGACGGCGTGATTGACGTTCAGGCGGGGGCGGGCATCGTGGCTGACAGTGTGCCACACATGGAATACGAAGAGACGCTGAACAAGGCGCGCGCGCTGCTCAAGGGCATTCACATCGCGGAAACTCAACTGGGTCACACTGACAGCGAGCAGCCGTCTTGATCGACACCTGGGACAAGCTGAAAGGTCACGAAGAACAGCGGGACCTGTTTCGCCGTTCCATCGCCATGGGGCGGCTGTCGCACGCTTACGTGCTGGCCGGACCGGCGGGCATCGGCAAGCGACTGTTTGCTCAGCTGCTGGCACGCTCTGTTTTCTGCCGCAGCCACGAATTGTCGGAGCTCACCGCCTGCGGTGAGTGCCGCGCATGCCGCGCGTTTTCCGCGGGGTCCTGGCCAGACTACATTGAAGTCGGCGTGCCGGCCGGCAAGACGGCCATTCCCATTGCCGCGATCGCTGGCGAAGACGGCAAGCGTGGCCGCGAAGGCCTGTGCTACGAACTGTCAATGGCACCGCAGGCCTCAGAGCGACGAGTGGCCGTCATTAATGACGCGCAGATGATGAACGTCGAGAGTGCCAATGCGCTGTTGAAAACACTGGAAGAGCCACCTGCCGATTCTCTGATTCTGCTGGTCTGTGACAACCCGGACACGCTGCTGCCCACGATCCGTTCGCGGTGTCAGATCATCCGCTTCTTTCCGCTGACCGCCGCGACGGTGGAAGAAATTCTCATTGCCGAAGAACTGACCGAATCCGCAGAAGAGGCGGCCAGCATCGCCTCCCTGTGTGAGGGCAGTCTGGAGACCGCGCAGCAACTGCTCCACCCCGAACTGCGACAGCTCAAAGCATCCATCAGTCGGCAGCTGGCGCAGTTTGAAGCCATGCAGCCGCTGCAGATCAGCGGCAAGGTGATCGAAAAACTGGAAGAAATTTCCTCTGGCACCGCCGAACAGCGTCAAAATGCCCAATGGCTGCTGCGTTTCGTGGCGGACAGTATTCGCGAACGACTCAAAGGGGTCGCCAGCGGCGATCTGGCCGATCCCCTCACGCAGAAGCTGGGCGCCAAACAGGGCGTTGACCTGCTGGCCCCGATGCTGGAGAGCACGATCCGCGCCTCAAGCCAGGTGGCCGGATCTTCGCCCGTCAAACTGGTGATGGAAGCGCTGTTTGATGATCTGGCCAGTCAGTTTCGCGTGGCCAGCCGCCGTGTCTGATGGCGTTGCGGCGATCCGGCAGGGCCAGACGTGGGCGGTATCACCTGGGCGCCAGTATCAACGCCAGATCAGTGACAGCGGCAGACGAGGGGCACGGAGCGTGCCTGGAGGTGCTGGTCGGGGTCTAGTAAGGATCGCAGTAAGCGTCGGCCAGAGCGCCCTGAACCGTCGTGCACAGTTCTCGCCTGCGAACCGGCTTTCCAAGCACAGAGTAGGCGTCGGCCGCAATCGCATCTCGACGCAAATCGTCCGTGTCTTCCGATGTGATCAGGATGCAGGGCCGAACCGCGTTGAGCTGCTTCAGCTCTCGCATAGCTTCCAGCCCCGTCATGACATGCATGTGCATATCCAGCAGCACGATGTCGATGCGAAACTCCTGAGAGTACTCCACGGCCGCTTCGCCCGATTCCACTTCGTGCACTTCCACGAGCAGTGGTTCGAGCAGTTCGCGCAACAGTTCTCGAAACGAGGGACTGTCGTCGGCGATGAGGAGACTTCGGGATGGGGGAGTTTCAATAACCATATCTTCTGCAAACCTCGTTCCTGAGGTATCTGCCGAAAATGCTCGGCAAGCGTCCCTGCTCAGCCGGTATTCTGATAAACGTCCGCTCGGTTTTCCAGTGATTTTCCACCTCGCCGCCTCAGCGACGCCGAAACACGGTGCCCTGCGGATCGGCGTAGATCTCGGAAAAATCATCGCTTTTTCGCAGCCGCTGCCAGAGACGCCTGTGTCTTCGGGAGTCGACCACCACCAGATTGATGTTCAGCTGAGCCAGCCGGGCCGACAAATCGGACGGCCCTCGCAGCAGCGACAGGTATTCCTGCCAAACCGTTTCCGGAATGACGTGCACATGCAGATTGACGTACGACTGCAACCTGCCTTCCAGACTGTACATCACAAATCCGGCCCATTCGGCGGGAATCAGGGCCTGCCCGGGCGGTAAATCGCTGTTCTTCAGAAAGCGGGTGATTTGTAGCGGCGTATAGCGTGCAAGGACCTCTGCTGGTTGAACGTTTCGCAGGTGCAGACAGGCGGCCCCCCAGTTGGTCCGGCAAAACAGCATCAGCAACAGCAGGCTGCTGGCCAGCGTCCAGCGAGGATGTCGGTTGTCCGCGTCGGGCCCCGGCATTCGCCGCCACGTGCGTGCGATTGCCGCCAGCTGCCCCCCCAGCGACACCGCCACAACGGGCGCGTACCAGTTAAGCATCCGCGAGGACCAGACCGCCAGCACGCCAAAGAACAGCAGTGGCAACAATGTGCAGATTCGCCGCCGAGCGGGTGTCGCAGGGATACTCGCCAGCCACAGGATGGTGACAACGGCCGTCGCCCGCCCCTGTCGCATCGACAGCGACAGTGGCGCCCATTCAAACATAGAATCGATGTTTGGGTGACGGCCCACCCGCAGCACTTCCAGATAGATCTCTGCACCAAACGGATTAAGCAAACCCGCCAGGCAGCAAAGTCCCAGCAGCTGCACTCGCTGTCGAATCAGTCGACTGTGCGCCACAGCACGCACGCTGCCCGTGCGATGACAGAGGTCTGCGGCTCGCCCGGCAATATCCAGCCCGATCAGCGTCAGGCCGACGGCAAAGGAACCGTGGCAATTCGCCCACACGACAAACATCAGGCTCACGGCCACCAGCGACCGGCCAGACAGCCGCCGCGATCGAGACAGGAGCATCAGCAGCACAGCAAAGCAGGGCACTCCCAGCAGCTGAGGACGGATGATCTTCAGTTGCTCCCAGTTGATCGCCAAAAAGGCGGCCGCCGCGACAATCGCCGGCACATACCGCTGACACCGGCGAAACACGGTCGCCACCACGGCCGTCACCGCGACAGCTACCAACAGAGCGTACACAAACTGCAGCGCGGCCAGTCCCAGCCACGGAGTATCGGCCAACACAGCCATCATCACCTGAGACAGCCAGGCGGTGGCCACAAACCGGGCCCCTTCAGCCGCTGGCAACAGCGGCTCAGTGGCGGGAATGCTGCCGGTCTCCAGAATGTACCGACCATAATTGATATGATCCCACAAGTCTGTGGGCCACAGCGGCCAGGCGGCAAACCGTCCGATGACGAACCCGCCGATCAGCGCAATCCACACCGTGGTGGAAAACGTCGTGCCACGTCGCCACAAGTGGACGCTTGAGTCAGATCGGGATTCAGCAGAAGCCATCGGGCGGGATTCGCAGACTCGAAAGGAGAGGGGAAGTGTACCCCAGAGAATCATGCCTGTGGGGCATTGATCGCAGAACGTCTTGCGAGTCCTCAACAAAGACGAAGCAAACGGCAGAATTGGGAAAATGCCGATCAATCCGACCCCATCAGCGATTTGCGTGTTGCCCGGTTCACGCGGCGCAATCGTTTTGTTCGGGCCGATACGCAGGAAAGCGAAGCCCCGTGTGGGACTTCGCTTCGCTGAGATCCGGGCACCGCGTCAGAAAGCAGCCTGGCAGTTGCTTCTGGACGTGCGGCCGATCAGTCGGCCTGGTAGTAGGTGATGGTGGCCGACATGACGGGCGTGGGGTCCGGCGTGAAGGACACGATCTCGATTTCGTTTTTGGCCACTTTGTCCTGCACAATCAAGCCACGGGTTTCCGGTTCCTCTTTGCCCGCCAGTCGCAGCTGATGTTTCAGAGCACTCAGGTTCTGCGGTGTCTTGCGAGGCTGAATGCCTCGCAGCATGGCCACCAGGTCCTCCTCGTCTTCATCGGGAATGACGGGCGGCAGATCGTCGGCCAGTTTCAGATCCTCTTCTTTAAAGACGGTCACCTGAATCTGCCCCACATGGCGACCATAGTCCATCGCTCGCTGGGCAGACGCTTCCTGTGACAACACGGCGAATGACTCCATCTCGTTGGTCCCGTCAATCTGATAGCCACGCACCACGGTGCGAACATGTTCAGGTGACAGAATCCACTTGGCACACTCCAGATCACTCACCGTCTGTCGGTAGAGCGTATTCTCCCCGTTCACTTTCAGGACAACGCCCAGCCGCCCGGACGTGTTGCTCGATCGCACAATGGCCAGTTCCACTTTCTGTCCCTGTTGCGGCTCCTGCACAAAGGCGCGGCCGTCGCGAGTTTCAATGGCCACTGGCTGACCGTCATACAGAATCTCCAGTTTGAGGGGAGCCGCGCTGTCATTCAGTGGAAATCGAGAGTCCTTTGTTTTGACTTTGACGGCTTCTTCCACCGCGGTCTGCTCGCGTTTCTCACGTTGCTTCGTCTGCTCTTTGTGAACCGTTTCCGGATCCCGGTCATCACTGGAAGAGCCGTCGAACGTGCCGCCGTCAAACGCACCTCGCAGCACAAAGCTTTCGCCCAGTTCGCCCAGGGTGGAAGCATCGAGTTTTGCCTGCACCACATCACACGCTCTTTGCAAACCGTCCGCGCCTCTGCGAAAGGCCAGCACACCAAT
Organism: Planctomycetaceae bacterium; assembly: GCA_024742875.1. Classification (GTDB taxonomy): domain Bacteria; phylum Planctomycetota; class Planctomycetia; order Planctomycetales; family Planctomycetaceae; genus Fuerstiella. The sequence continues at coordinate 57,929 of JANSXP010000014.1, forward strand.
GCTGACATTCCTTCCGTCCGGGTGCACCTGCACAATACCGGTCAGAAAGGCGTCGGCTTTGGAACGCTGTTTTCCCCAGGACAGATCAAACGACTTGTCAAAAAACGCATTGCGACCGGCCTGTGTCAGATGTGTGGCATCGCCAATCCGGCCCACCTGTGTGCTGGCATCTTTGATGATGTTCAGTTGCCGCTGCTCGTCAAAGGGGTTGGCCAGGATCAGCCCCACTTCCAGTCGATCGGCAATCAGAGAGTTCAGCGGACCCACGCTGTCGCTCAGTTTGTCGTTCCCTTTTTTGATGCGAAACTTCAGCACGCCCACTGTGCGGCAATCGTGCTCGTTCAAATAGTCGATGATGGCGGGAATCTGCTTTTGCAGGGCCCGCGGGATGGTGTCGTTCGACTGGGCAGACGCCGCTGACAGAAAACTGACCGCGCAAACTGCCAGGAGCGAAAATCGGAAAACGAAGGAACGTGAAGAAGAGGGGGACACGGCTGTCGCCTTTCGAAAGTGAGTCTGAGGAGGGCACATGCCTTGCACCTGATTGAGGTGCAAGGCTGACAGAACACCGCTTTTGCTGCCTCGGCGGTCGTACCTACCTTCAAAACGCAGGCAGACAGCCGGACGGACACAAATCCCACGGTTTTCCAGCAAACGCCCAACTCGGCGGGCGTCAGTCGACGAGCAAATAGTTCGATCGCAGCGCGCAAAAAAACTCCGAACGTCGGGCGTTCGGAGCTGCCTGGGCGGCCCATGTTGGCACACCGTGACACATCCTGCCATGTTGGCAACTGGCGTTACGACTGCGGCGAGAGAGGGAGTGTCCCTGCCAAACGGCTACGGGGCTTTCGGAAGATCTTTGGCGTCGCCTTCGTCGGGCAGATCCGATTTCTTCAAAGCCTCGATACTGACCTTATCTTCCGATTCCGGAATGAATGGCATGGCTCCCGGCTCGGGAAAGGCGCTTTCGGGGATACTATCCAGATCGGCCTTCTGGTCTTCTTTTTTCAGCAGCGAATACTGCTTGCCAGGTTCTCCTTCCAGATCAAACCGTCCCCAGTAAACGCGGCGACGGGGATTGTAGTAGTAGACATAACGGGAGTAGCGGCGGCTGGTGGAGTAGCTGCTCGGATAGTAGACGCAGTAGTGATAGTTGTAGCTGGAGTAGCTGGTCGTCGGCTTGTAGTAGTAGCGACGCACGTAGTAACGTCGCGTGGGCTGATAGCTCCAGCCGGAGTAATACTGGCGATAACCACGGGGTGTGGGGGTCGGAGTCATGGCGGACACGCTGCCGGCAGATTGCACCACGCCGGCCAGCATCAGGGCAAGAATCAGATTCTTCATCGGTCAGACTTTCATTCTGGTTTGGGGAGGGTCAGGAGACATTCGACACCCTCTCAAACGCAGCCCCGCCGACAGTCGGACACACTTCCCGGGCAAATGTGCGAATTCACAAACATCGGCGCATTCGCCCTGACAGCAGACGGGGAATGGCCAGCGGCAGACAGCGGCCATCGGGGTCGACTCATTGAGCCCGCGCCACAGGACACCTTTGCTCGAGAGACCAATCGGCGAAAAACGAAAGCAGACCGCACGATCGTCGCCGCGCGGTCTGCTCCCAGCGGTCACAGAGTTTGACTTTTGATCAGTCCTGCCCCGTCACGGTGAAAGCCGCCCAGAAAAAGGGATGCGCGGCGCCATTGCGATCTCGGCGAGCACGAATGCGATCAAGCTGGGCCAGCCGCAGAGCACTCGCCCGAGATTCGCCGGCGGCGAGGTGTTCAAAATAGGCCGTCATCAGTCGTTTGGTTTCGGAGTCAGGAATCTTCCACAGCGTCGACACGACACTTTCGGCGCCGGCCAGCTGCACGGCCTGCCTCAGACCGGCCACACCCTGACCGCTCGTCAGATCCCCCACGCCCGTTTCACAGGCACTCATCACCACCAGTTTGGTGCCCTGCAAATCGAGCCCCACGATCTCACTGCCTGTGAGAATGCCATCCAGATTGTCAGAGTCGCTGCCGGAGGGCAGAGTCGAACATCCGGCCAGCAGCAGACCGCAGCGTCGCAGAGGATTCAGACGCTGATTGGACTCCGGAGAATCGGGCAGCGCGGTTGGATTCCCCAAAGACAGCGGCTCATCCGGCAGCTCTTCTTCTTTCAGGAAGAAACCGTGCGTGCCCACGAACAGCGTGTGGGGGCGACGGGTCAGTCGCAGCGCCGTTTCGGACGCCGCCTTGCGCAAAAACATGTCCGGCTTCATGCCAGAGTACTCGTTCAGAAATGGGGCAATCGCAACCGCTTCTTTCCCCGTGCCATCCAGTCGCTGCACCGGGCTGGGCAGCATTTCCTTCAGCAGGGTGGCATCCACGTTCTTCAACAGGCGGACCGCACGCAGAGTCTCGCCGCTGTTTTCCTGAGGGATGTCGGCCGCCGCCACGCCGTAGTCCGGATCGGCAATGATAGTGGGCGGCTGCAGATCGGCCACTTCCGCCTGCTCTCGCAGCAGATCCCGGCCACTGGAGACGAAACGCACAACGTAGTCTTCCAGCACCAGTTTTCGGTTTGGCTGCTCGATAGCCGCCCAGGGAATGCTCCACAGGGCCGCGTCCGGACAGAGCGTCAGCCGCTTTGTGCCTTTGGGCAGATGTTTGGCCAGTGGCAGCCAGATTCGCTGCGTCAGTCCCCGACTCAGTTCGGCCATTTCGACCAGGGCGCCATCTTCGCCAACGGTTTTGATCTTTGCCGCGGAGGACATCACCTGATCCAGATACGGCGTGATCAGTTCACGATCGAGCGTGTCGGCATCGCCCAGTTTGACGACGCGTACAGGCTCTTCCGAATTGCCGGGAATAATCCACGCTGCGTAAATGAATGGCCGAACCGATGATCGACTGCTGGGCGCATCGTACCTCGACTCACGCAGTCGAGCGATATCAACAAACACTTCGTCACCCGTCAGGCGACTGCGAATTTCATCGCACGTCACCCAGGAGGTTTTCCGACTGTTCAGAAAGGTTTGAAGTTCGTCCGGCAGCCGGGCGAATGATCGATCGGCGGCCTGCTGCAGTCGCTGCTCGGTTTCGCGAATGTGCGCGTCCTCGGCTTCTGCGTTGGAAAGCGGTGGTAATGTGGCCAGACGTCGCCGACTGTCCAGCCAGCGATCATAATCTGCGATGTGGCTGTCGGCCGTGCAGAGACGACGGGCCTGGATGTCTCGGGCCGCCAGCTCATTGGCGACATTCTTCGAGTTCAACAGCCAGCCAGCACTTGCAGCGGCGACAGCATCGTTGTCCAAAGCCACGACTCCCAGTGAGAGTGCGGAATACAACGCAGCGCTGTCGAGGCTCTTCAGGTAGGCAATCTGCTGTGAGACAGACAGATCGACGAGGACGTTCACGGCGTGGTGCTGCGAGATGCGACGCCCCTGTTCAAAAGCGATCACGGCATCGTCGTAGCGTCCCATGCTGGCCAGAGCACTCCCCCGTCCATTCCACGCTCCCGCCACTCGCACCGACTGTTCACCAAACGTATCGACGGCCTGCTCTCGTATCTGATCGCAGATCCGAAGCAGTTCGTCCCAGTCGCTCCCCAGAGTGGCCAGGCGTGCTCGTGCCGGCTGAGAAACGGAGTCTGCCGTGCCACTTTTCTGGTAAAACTCCATCGCGGCCCTGGAGTGCAGCAGGGACTGTTTCTTATCGCCAAGCGCGAAATGGCCGATCGCCAGCGCGTCTTCCACAAACGCTCTGGTGACGTCGGCCGCATCGCCCATCGTCCGGCACAGGGCCTGCGCCTGTTCCATCTGAGCAATTCCCTCTTTCAGCTTCCGCTGCATGAGAGTCACACTGGCCCGTCCCACTGTGGAAGTCAGGTGCAGTGAAGGGTGGTCTGCTGTCAGATCTCTCACCTGCTCATAGAGTTCGGCCGCCTGTTCCAGTGCACCGTTGTTGGCCAGCGCGACTGCCAACTGCACTTTCAGCTTCAGCGTTCTGATGTCCGTGGACCCGAACCGTTTCATCGCAATTTCTGTCGCTTCCTGCAGAGCGCGTTCAGCACCGGGAGAGTCTCCAATCATTCCCAGCAGTCCCGAGAGCGTCATCAACTGAAACGCGACTGAAGGATGCTCCTTTCCGAGAACTCTGCGGAAAGACGGCAGGGATTCTTCGATCAGTTTGCGGGCCTTGAGGAACTGCTTCGCAGCCAGGTAGCTGGCGGCCAGCTGTGATCGGGCTGTCACGGTCATACTGTGGTCATCACCCACGGCATCAGCAAACAGCGAGACCATTTCCAGCTGGATGGGAATGGTGGCCACCGGCCCGTCTTTCTTCAGCACTTCACCGCGCTGTCTGATCAGCTCCATCATGCGACTGTTGATCCGGGCGACCGCCTGGGAATCGCCTGTACGAGCGATAATCAGTTCGGAAATCTCGCGGGCATGCTGCTCACGCTCGAGTCGGACGGAGTTTTTAGAGACCCAGGCGGATCGGTCCTCACCGGGCACCATGACACGATACCAGTCTCCCTTCGTCTCCAGTCTCCACAGCTGAGTACCGGCAGCGACACGCGCCAGCACGGTGCTCTCGTCCATGATGGCGGCATTGACCGTCGTCACGAGCATGCCCTCTCCCATCTTCATGAAGGCCGTGCCTGACGCATCCGCCGAACTTCCCGATGTGGCCGACGCGTCCGGCCCCGGCGTATCCAGCGGCGCTTCATTCATCGCGACGTCGGTCGCCGGCTGAGAGTTGGCTGCGATCTGCCCGCCGGCCTCTTCAAACAGCTTGCGGGCGTCCAGCGCGAGTTCGCTGTCTTCACCGTCCGTTTTTTCGAAGATCAGCCACGCCCCTTTGTACAGCTTCTGGGCGCTTTGTGTGCGGCCCAGTTCTGTAAGCGCGTCGGCCGCGTAGGTGTAGCTCCAGCCGTCAATCGTCAACAGGTTGTCGTTGTCACTCAGCTGTGCGGCCGCGGAGTAATGATCGAGGGCGGCCTGGTAATTCTCCCGGGCGTAGTCCATATCGCCCAGCGCGTGCAGCGTTTCTTTCTTCATGCTCAGCATATAAGCGACGTCACCGGCGGCGGATCCCGCAGGCAGTGTGGTGTTGATGGCGTTGTACCAGCGTTCTGCCTCACGGAACTGATCGCGCTGCTGCCAGGCTTCTCCCAGATAGAACTGACAGATCGCCAGATCCACCTTCTGATCAATGTGCCAGGTTCTCAGCATTCCCAGCGCCGAGGTGACCGTCGTGATGGCGGGAAGCGGCTGCTCGGCGGCCAGATGAAGTTCGGCCTGACTGATGAGACTGCGAGGCTGTTCGATCGCAGCGGCGGGCAGGACCTTCTGGTAGATTCCGGTGGCCGTCTGCAGGTCATTGATCGCGGCCTGATATTGTGTGGTTTCGTCCATCGCCAACGACCGGTTGTAGCGGTACACGGCCATGTCCTGGTGATCGTCTCCCAGGATTGATGCGGCAACAGCCATCGCGGCTGTGAATTTCTTCTGCGCGGCCGGCAGCTTACCGCGTTCGTAGTCCACCAGGCCGCTCACGTTGAAAACCTCTGCGGCAACCAGCGTTTGCGCAAGATCAAGCTGCTGGACACGTTTGCGTGCGGTCCGCATCAGTTCGTTGGCCTGATCGATCTCGCCGGCCTCCAGCAGGTTGGCGGCATACACCGACTGCAGCACCAGGTACATCGGCGCGTCATCGCCGAATCCGCTTTCCGTCCGCTTCAGCAATTGCTCTAAAGCATCTCGGGCCTGATCCGGTTCCATCGTGTTGGCCCGCTGCAGCCCGTCGATGATGCTCAACAGCATCGGATGTGCGACCGCCTGCCACTGTTCTCCCAGCAGATGCACCTGACCTTTGTGAATCCGCAGCGACTGACCGCCTGTCTCCACGGCAATCAGATCGCCAATGCGAGCGGTGGCCGTCAGGGTTTCGTAAGTGGAGACCACGCGTTTCACATTGCCGTCGGCATCCAGCAGGTAGCCGTTCTCGGCCGTCACGATGGCCACGTCATCGGCCATCGTCGCGGGGATCAGCAGGGAGGCCAGCAGGCACAGAATGAGATTTTTCACAGCAGACTCCTGTCGACAGAAAGAGTGTTCCATGGGGTGGACCAAAGTTATTTGCCACGAGCCGTCATCACGTCGGTGGTGACCGGGCGATGCACGGCGGCGAACGAGCCGGAAACCCCAAACGCGCCGATGCCACCGACCAGGCTGATGGCGGCCACCATCGTGCCTTCACCGCCGAAGTTCCCGTCTCGCAGCACGCTGAGCGTGGTGAACAGCCCAACCACAATCAGACAGACGGCCGCGATCTGCAGCAGATGACAGGCGCCCGTCAGTGCTCCGCTGCCGCAGGTGACCTTCGCGCTCGGGTTCTGCCGTGCCAGGCGATCCATCAGATCCGCCACAAACCGTCGGTAAGCCGGACCATGACTGTCCCACTCGCGGGCTCCCGCGTAGCTGGCCGACTTGATCACCAGTTCGCGGCCGCCATGACGAACCACACATTGCTCCATGGATTCCCGGCGACCGTCAGGCGTGCTGGCGCTGCCGCAGTCCACCTGCTGCAGGCTGCGAATTTCGGCCAGTCGGATGATTTTGGTCACCCGTCCCTGTGAGTCGAGCAGTTGCAGTTCTTCTGCGGTCAACTGCAGACCGCAGTGCCGCTGAAACAGGTTGGGGCGGAAGGAGTACTTCATTGCGGGAGTCCTGAAGGCAAAAAGGGCGTCTGCCGTTACCAAACGCAGTCCGTTCCGCCGGCGGACACAACTTCTGCAAAACTCGTCCAGCCGGTCGCATTCCGCCGCCAACCAGCCAGCCCGGCGGTAAACCCTTTCCACACAGACACTTGCAACCAGAAACAATGACCAAAACACGCCCTGATGCGCTGCAAAGCGGGCTCTCCTGCCCGTCTTTCAGACGGCCGCTTCGCTGTCGGACATCCCGCTGGAGGCCACAGCCATCTGCCGCGGCGGCAGAAAATCTGCCAGTGGTCCGCGAACGTATTTCGCGATTCGCGGTCCTGCACATAGCTGCAACGAAGCTCGCGTCGTGATATTCTTCCGCGACCAGACTTCCTGCGGTGGCCGTCAGCTGACGGCCCGAGTGTTTGACCACTGATCGCAGTCTGGTGCACGAGCATCCTGGTGCTGTCCGAATCGCAATGCGGGATCGGGACAGACAACGACTGCGACTGACGTCGTTTTCAGGACTGCTGCCAATATGAGTATCGCCCCACCGAATCAGAAAACGACACGCCGTCGTGGAACCAGGATGACCGAAGCACGAATTCCGCTGGAAGGGCAGGCCGAAGCGCAGGCTCTGTTTGGACCGCAGGACGACTATTTGCGGCAGGTTCGCCGGGCAACCGGGGCGAAAATCGTGCTCAAGGGCAGTCTGGTTGTTGTCTCCGGTGAAGAAGACCGGGTGGAAGCCTGCCAGGACCTGCTGCGGCGACTGCGGATGATTCTGCGCACCCGCGGCGAACTGACCGAAAGCGACGTCCGGGAAGCGATCTCGCCGGATGAGGAAGAAGAACAGATGTACGAAGACAGTGAAGTGGAAAACGCGGGAGAGATTCCCGTCGCGGCCGTCGCACCCAAAAATCGTGACATACGCGCGTCACGGCAGGGTGGCGACAGGGTGGGTCAGATCCGCCCCCGGACCAAAGGGCAGGAGGGCTACCTGGACGCCATGACAGAAAAGTCACTGGTGTTTTGCGACGGCCCAGCCGGCTGTGGTAAGACGTTTCTGGCGGTCGCCATGGCCCTGAAGGCGCTGCGCGATGAAGAAGTCCGCAAGATTGTGCTGGTACGTCCCGCCGTGGAAGCAGGTGAGAAACTCGGATTCCTGCCGGGGGACATGTTTGCCAAGGTCAATCCGTTCGTGCGTCCACTGCTGGATGCCATGCACGATATGCTGGATTTTGATCAGGTTCGGCGCTACATGGCCAACGACGTCATCGAAATCGCCCCGCTGGCCTTTATGCGAGGTCGCACACTGAACGACACGTTCATGATCCTCGATGAAGGTCAAAATACGACGATTACGCAGATGAAGATGTTTCTGACGCGAATGGGAACCAATTCCCGCATCGTGGTGACGGGGGATGCCACGCAGAATGACCTGCCCAAGGGGACCCGCAGCGGTCTGGAGGATGGAATTCGGCGGCTTTCCGGGATAGACGGGGTTGCCATCGTCAAGTTGACCGGACAGGATATCGTCCGTCACCGATTGGTGCGGGAGATCGTTTCAGCGTATGAAGCGGACGACAGCGAGCAGTGAGGCTCATCGTCGGTTAATCCCGGACCGCCGAGCGCGACGGACGCATCTCCGTCGGCGACAGCATGATGTCACTTTTCGGCTCACGCCGTTCCAGACAGACTCGAGTTTTCCGGCCCACACCCTCAACGTGGGAGAAACTCACCTCATCTTTGCAGGATTACCGTGTCCTCACGCTGCTGCTGATTGCGCTGTTCGCAGTGCTCAGCCTGCTGATCGCCGTGCAGTCGTGGAAGTCCCGGTTTCCCTATCGTGAGGGGCAGATCGTGGCGACCGGGATTCAATCCCGCGTGGACTTCCAGATTGAAAACGTGGGCGCCACGCTGCGGGCCGTCGCAGAAGCCGAAAACAGCGCCAGGCTGGTGTTTGTTCGTGACAACGATCTGTGGGATACGTTTGACAGCACCTTCCGGGAAGAGCTGTCCCGAATTGCCAATGCCACCACCATCAACGACCTGGATCAGGATGTGATCGCCAGTTTTGGGCTGGACGTGGAGATCCCGGGAGATGTGGAAAAAGGCACGGAACCAACGACGCGTTTCGAAATGGTCCGCTCGGCGCTGACAGAAACCGAAACCCCCGTGGCCGACCGTCTGGCCGCAATGGGTCAGGAATTTGCCGCGCTGCTGGGCAGCGCACGCGGGACGGGCCTGATCGCCGACGAGGAAATTCAGGCCACCGGACTGACAGAAGCCGACACCGGCTCTTTGCGGGGCATTCAGATTGTGGACGACCAGGGGGAACCGGTCAGCTACAACCTGCTGGTGGAAGTCCGCATTGAAGATCAACTGCTCAATACCGGCAACCTCGGCAGCGGCTGGGTCACGTCACCCAATCTGCAGCAGATACGCCCCGCAGTTGAATCCTGGATTCGTGGGCGGATCAGAGGCGTCCTGACGTACGATGATTCCGCTTCCAACGAACTGCGGATCGCTGCCAAGGAAGAGGTGGAAACGCAGACCGATGAATTCACGGCCGGCCAGATGCTTGTGACGGCCGGGTCGATTATCGAAGCAGACAAACTCAGCGTGCTGCGGGAAGAATATCTTGCTCACGAAATGAGCGTCACATTCGGCCAGCGGATGGCCCGCATTGCCGGGGCGTCGTCCATGCTGACGATGATGGTGGTGCTGTTTGGCATTTATCTGGTTCGCCATGAGGCGCAGTTGCTGACGGAAATCGGGCGACTGATCGCCTTTGTTTTGATCTGCTCCGCGTCTGTGGCCCTCAGCGGTCTGCTCAGCCAGGATCCGTGGCGAGCGGAGGTCATCCCGCTGCTGGCGGCCGTGATGATCGTCGCCATCGTTCACAATCAGATGATGGCCATTCTGACGGCCTTCTGCCTGTGCCTGCTCGTCACAATGTCCACGGTCGCGGAAATTGGCCATTTCGCATGCCTGATGGCCGTCTGTTTTACGGCGATTATCCCCCTGCAGCAGGTCTCATCGCGGTCCACGCTCATCAAAGTGGGCTTTCTGGTGGCCGGCGTGGCCATCATTTCTGTGATTGGGGTCAGTTTTCTGGCGGCCGACAATTTCCCGATCGACTGGCAGTCGAGCGCCACATTGATGACGGCTCTCAAGTTTGCCGGCTGGTCTCTGGTCTGCTGTTACATCGTTGCCGGCAGTCTGCCGTTTATTGAGTCGGCATTCGACATCGTCACGGACATCAGCCTGCTGGAACTGACCGACGTCTCGCATCCTCTGCTGCAGGAACTGGCGCGGCGGGCTCCGGGCACATACAACCACAGTATCAGCGTGGCGTCGCTGGGAGAGGCGGCCGCGGACGCCATCGGCGCTAACGGTCTGCTGCTGCGGGTGGGCGCCTACTTTCATGACATTGGCAAGGGAATGAAGCCGGAGTACTTCATCGAGAACATGACGGCCGGTCAGGAGAATCCGCATTCCAAACTGGCGCCCGCGATGAGCGCTCTGATTATTATCGGCCACGTCAAAGACGGCGTGGAAATGGCCGAGCAGTACAATCTGCCGCGGCGGCTCATCGATTTCATCGAGCAGCATCACGGCACCACACTGGTGGAATATTTTTACCGGGAAGCTGCCAATCGTGCGGACGAAGACCACCGCACGGACGCCGATGAGTCCACCTTTCGGTATCCCGGCCCACGGCCGCAAACTAAAGAAACGGGCGTGATGATGCTGGCGGATGCCGTTGAAAGCGCCAGCCGCACGCTTAGCGAGCCGACCCCCGCCCGCATCCAGTCGCTCGTTCATGAAATCACGCTCAAACGCGTGCACGATGGTCAGTTCGATGAGTGCGGTCTGACCATGCGAGAAATCCATGTGGTGCAGGAATCTCTTGTAAAATCGCTGTTGGCCGTCCATCATGGGCGGGTGAAATATCCGGACCAGAAAACGGCCTAGTCAGGGAGCCCAGACGACTCGATGTCCTTCGAAATCGACATCTGCGACAACCATCCCGAACAATCTGTCGATGTAACGGCCCTGAAAGGGGCCGTAGAACACGCACTGAGCGTGGAGGAAGTCCGGACGGCCGTTCTGAGCGTGACGATTGTTGACGACGCCACGATTCACCAGTTGAATCGTGACCACCTGGCACACGACTACCCCACGGATGTCATCAGCTTTCAGTTGGAATGGTCGGCTCTGGAATCTGATGAACCACCCCTTCAGGCAACAGGGCGTTCCCGCGGTGCCTCCATCGAAGGAGAAATCGTGGCCAGTTTGGATTACGCGCGTCAGTCAGCGCCCAGCGGTGACTGGAGCACAGCGGCCGAACTGACTCTGTATGTCATTCATGGCCTGCTGCACATCTGTGGCTACGACGATCTCTCGTCGGACGAAAAACGCGTCATGAGGGAGCGAGAACGAAGCATTCTCGGTGGTCTGGATCTGCATCCCGTGTATCCGGATGACGACCAGGATACTGTCGAGAATCCCCTGGGCGACGAAGACCGTGCGGCGGCCTCCCGTGGCTTAAACGGAGAGGACGCCTGATGGCTGCTCTGGAAGTGCTGGCCGTCCTGACAGGGGGAATGCTGCTGTTTTGCCTGACGCTGCTGTGCTTCAGCCTGCGTGATTTTTCCCGCAGCCGGCTGGAAGACATCTGTCAGGAGAACGGCCAGCCGGAACGCTTCGGCGATATTCTGCAGTCTTATGAGCGGGCGCTGCTGCTGTCCGAACTGCAGTTGCTGCTATTCCTGCTGATTGCCACGTGGCTGGCCGCAGACAGCACCGTCTTTGGTGACATTTCCTTTCCTCAGGAGGCTTCCGCCGCCAGCGTCTCCATGTGGCTGCTGCATGTGGCGGCCGTGCTGATCACGGTTGCCTTCGTGCTTGTTGTGCTGCCCTGGACGCTCTCTCGGGTGACGGGCGAAAAGTTCCTGTATCGCACCTGGCCCGTCTATCGGTTCGCCTGTAATCTTTTTTCCCCCGTCTGGACGTTTGCCAGTCACCTGGACCGCATTGTGCACCGGATTTTCAGCCTGCCGGAACCGGATTCCGATGCGGCCGCAAGTCTGCTCACAGAAGAATTACTGACTGTTGTCGACGAAAGCCGACGGGAAGGCGTCATTCAATCCAATGCGTCCACAATGATTCATCGCGTGGTCGACCTGCAAACGGAAGATGTCGCCGCCATCATGACACCCCGGACGGACATGGTCACCATCGATGCGAACCTGCCCCTGAACGAAGCCTACGGGCAGATGCTGGAATGTGGTTTCTCCCGAGTGCCCGTGATTCGCGACGGCATCGACGACATCGTCGGCATTTTGTATTCCCGCGATCTGCTGGCCTGCGCTCTGGACACCGAATCGCGGTCCAGCCGCACGACCGAAGAAATCGCCCGCGACGTGCTCTACGCTCCAGAGTCTCAGGGCATCGGCGATCTGCTGGAGTCGATGCGGGCCAGAAAGGTCCACATGGCCATCGTCGTGGACGAATACAGCGGGGTTTCCGGACTGGTCACACTGGAAGACATCCTGGAGGAAATCGTCGGTGACATCTCTGATGAGTACGACACCAACGAGGATGAACTGTGGAAAAAACACCACGCCGGAATCACCGAAGTGGACGCAAGATTCCACCTGGATGACCTCAACGACGAGTTCCACTACGAATTTCCCGAGGATGAAGAGTACGACACCATCGGTGGATTTGTTTTGGCATGCTTTGGGCGAATCCCGGCCGTTGGTGATCAGCACCACTGGAAAGAACTGCGACTCACTGTCCTGGACGCCGACGAACGCCAGCTGAAGCGTGTGCAGATTGAGGACATGACCGACCCGGACGAAATCGCACAGCCGAAAAACTGACAGGTCGATGGGAACGAACCGGCCATCCGGCAGGCAGGCTCTGGACGTTCGCCCAGCCAAACTTCGGCGAACATTCCGGCAAAAACGCCTGAGGCGTATTTTTACACGAAAAAGATGTCCGGTTTCGAGCGGCCGCTGCGATACCCCGCATGTGCAACAACATGCAACCACTAGGGTGACCTTAGAAGGGAATCAGCGCCGCCAATGTCAGGACAGCAAACGTCGGAACCGACTGCGCATTCAAGTCTCGCCTCAGACTCCCCCTCCGGCAGCGATGGCGGCTGGATTCGCCGCGCGACGCGTGTGATCGAACGGCATTCGCGATCCCGCTACTACGCCGATAGCGAATTACGTGACCGCATCAATCGGGCTCTGGCCGTCATGGATCAAACAACGCGATCGGAAACGGCCTTCGTGGATGATCAGCCCGTGAGCAGCACGCAGCGACTGGCGACTCGCATTGTCCGCCAGTTGGGTTTCAAAACGTAATCTGCAGCATTGTCGGCCAGTCTTTGCCGGTGACAAACAGTCGCCTGCCTGCTTCATCCCACGCAATTCCATTAAGCGCCGCCTCGCGGTCGTTACGGACGGAGGCAGGTCGGAGTGCAGAGAGATCCAGCCAGCTGGTCACCTGACCGGTCGCCGGATCAACGCGGGCGATGCGATCCTGATACCACACATTGGCGTAGATCTCGCCATTGATGTACTCAAGTTCGTTCAGGTCACTCACGCCCCGTCGTCCTTCGCGGACGTAGACTTTTTTGACCAGACGAAACGTTTCCGGGTCGAGGAACCTCAGCGTCGGGCTGCCGTCACTGACGATCAGTGACTGCCCGTCATGCGTGATGCCCCAGCCCTCCTTGAGTCCACGATCAATCTGGCGGTAGGCAACGGTGCCTGTCCGCCGAAACGTTTTGGCGTCGTAGGTGATGAGATATCCGTTACGCCACGTGAGCTGAATGATCCTGTCTTTCCAGACAGTGACCCCTTCACCAAACACATCGCCCGGCAAATCCACCTGAAACACGGGTTTTCCGCTTTCGATATCCACCAGACGCAGGCGGGACTCGCTGTACTGTCCCGTGCCTTCCAGCAGCCGCCCTTTGTGCACCACCAGTCCCTGGCAAAAAGCACCTCGGTCGTGCGGAAATGCCTTCACCAGTTTCACGGGGACCGTCGGTGCCCGCCCGCTCTGCCGCGACTGCCCGGCAAAAAAAGCTGCCCCCGCGGTTGCAGCGGTCACAGCCAGCACTGTGAGAGGCAGCAGAAATCTGCGCACCGCGGACGGGCCGTCGACAGAGGACGGACGATCAAAAACGGGAGCGGTTTGCTGGTCAGAAGTCATGAGCGGCCGTTCAGAAACGGGATGAACGTGTTGCCGAATTCTACGACACTCGCAGTGCTGGGAAAACCCGATTCCTGAATCCATTTGGTCGCGACAACGGCCGTCATCGCCTAATATCCGCCACTGGAGCTGGACTGGCACTGTTTCCATTCCGTCGAATCCACTCTCTTTGAAAAAAGCACTCAGCATGTCGGATCTCAGCGTTCAGGACCGCAAGAACGAACTCCGCAAACAGGCGCATGCCAATCGCAAGGCGCAGGAGAACAAGGACGAGCTCAGCCGGCGAATCGTGAATGCCTTCATGGCTCTGCCGGAGTTTGCGACAGCTGAGACGGTCATGTTTTACGTGGATGTTCGCAGCGAAGTCCGTACGCGTTTTGACCTGCCTGCAGCCATCGAATCGGGGCGAAAAATTGTCGTCCCGTGGTGCAACGACGATGGTGAACTGGAGCTGTTTCATCTGTCGAGCATGGAACAGCTGGAGATTGGCATGTACAAAATCCTGGAGCCGGCGGTCGCTTTGCGGAACGATCCACAGTATCAGGTGGGTGTGGAAGAACTGGATCTGATTATGGTGCCCGGCGTGGGATTTGACACCCGGGGCGCCCGGATGGGTCACGGCAAGGGGTACTACGACAAACTGCTGGAACACGCCCGCAAAGACACACCTCTGGTGGCTCTCGCGTTTGAGTGTCAGATGTTTGAGGACATTCCCGTGGCGGAACACGACGTGTTCATGGACATGGTGATCACGGAAGATCGGATCTACCCGGGACAGGGGCGAGCATAACCCGCGACAGCTGGACAGCACTGATGACTGTTGAAATCGAAGACACCTATGCAGAGGCCTTCCGCAGTCTGTATGTCGAGATCCTGATCACGGCGCGGGATCGTCAGTGGCTGGATCACGCCATCAACGCGGCCACCGGTCACGCCTCTTCGTCGATCATGTGCGACTGCGAATCAGGGCTCGATCGCTACGTCGGCCCGGGGGGCGATGAGTCTTTCCAGACACCCGACGGTCGACCAGGCGCGATTTGCCAGCTGCATGTCCCCCGGTTCTGGAAGCCTCGCGTAGAAAAGCTGGAGCAGGCCCTGCTGGCCCGGGTCAGTCAGAATGTTTTGACTTGTCCGACGGCCCGTTGTTTTGCGCCAGAGCACGCGGCGTCTGAGAACTACTTCCGGCTCGGCCGAAAAGTGGCCTACTTTGGAGGGGGATTTGAACGCCTCGCTTCCCGACACGGTCGGGACGTCTGGCTGATCCCAACGATGGGTGGAGACTTTTACATTGATCGACGGTTCCCCTATCACGACGGGGTGATGGGCGGCAATTTGTGGTTCATGGCAGACTCTGTCGACGCCTCGCTTTCTGCAGCGGAGCGCGCGGTCGCCGCCTGCCAGGAGATTCCCGGCGTCATTACCCCGTTTCCCGGAGGAGTGGCTGCCAGCGGTTCCAAAGCCGGCAGCCGGTACAAGTTTCTGTTTGCCAGCACCAACGAGCGCTTCTGTCCCACGCTGCGGGATCAGCAGGACGTCACCACCGAACTGCCCGACGGCGTCGAAAGCGCCATGGAAATCATCATCAATGGCACGAGCCTGGAAGCGATATCTGCCGCCACGCAGGCCGCCATTTCGGCCGCCTCAGGAACACCGGGACTGGTGAAAATTTCTGCCGGCAATTACGGCGGACGGCTGGGCAAAAGCTGGGTTTGGCTCATTCCGGAAAACCATCCGGTGGAGTCCACCACGCCGACCACTTGAGCGTTGATCGCCACATTTTGCAGCTTCCGCTGCAGTCGGTCCGATTAGGAGGACGACATTGAGTGTACCGGGGACCGCCGCCTGCAATCTGGCGTGTTCTGCGAACTGTTGCCCGAGTCGTTGCTCATGAATCTCGCCGAATACCAAGTTCAGCTGAACTGCTATGGCGGTCCCATGGACCTGCTGTTGTATCTGGTGAGGCGGCACGAGCTGGAAGTCACCGCCATTTCACTGGCCCGCGTGACCCGCGATTTTCAGGAGTTCCTCTCTGTTCTCGAGTTTCTTGATCTGGACCTGATTGGGGATTTTGTGGTCGTCGCCAGCACACTGCTGGAAATCAAAAGTCGCGAAGTGCTTCCCACGCCGGAAGTAGAAGTCGAAGACGACGAAGTGGAGGAGACCGGAGGCAATCTGGTCGGGCAGCTGCTGCAGTACAAAAAGTACAAGAACGCTTCACAAATGCTGGAAGAGCGGGCCTCCGAATGGCTGGAACGTTATCCGCGACTGAGTGACGATCGCCCCGATCTGAAGCGGGATCATGGGACGGACCGCATCCGGGAAGTGGAGCTTTGGGATTTGGTGTCGGCCCTGGCTCGCATTGTCAGAATGCCGGAAGTGGAGAAAGTCGACACCATTCGCATGGACGAAACGCCGATGTCTGTGTTCCAGGACCGAATCCGGGGGCGATTGAAACAGGAATCGCGCGTTCGTTTCAGCGAATTCTTTGACGGGGAATTTCTGCAGTCCCGCATCGTGGGCATCTTTCAGGCCACGCTGGAGCTGATTCGCCATGAAGCCTATCGGGCCGAACAACCCGTGATGTACGGCGACATCTGGATCCTGCCTCCTCAGGAGCAAACGACTGCTCCAGAGCCCGAACCCACGTCCTGAGCAGAACCGCCCCGTCCGTTGGGTGTCTGAGGGACGCCATTTTCCGGCCGCTGACACGTCCAGGCCCCCACTGCGGGACCGCGCACATCGATATTGATGCGGGTGGGCGGCTTCCTGTACATTTCTGCCGGTTCACACACTGGTTCAGTTAGGCAGGGAAGCCATGACCCACCGTTCGGCAGCAAAAACGCTGTCTTCATTGCGGCCAATCGCTCAAAAATTCTGCATCACCGCAGCACTGTCTGTGGTTGTCGTGCAGCTCGTCCTCAACTGGCTGGTGGTGTGCGGCACCTCGTCGGCCTCGATTCTCGCGCTGCTGGGCGGGCTCGCGGGCGGCTTCGGCCTGACCGGGTTCGCCGAGCGACGATTGGCGGACGTCAGTCGTTTTGCCTGGGCATCCGTGGGAGGCGGGCTGGCGATCCTGAGCGGACTCATCCCCTCTGCACTGGACTCGCTGCTCACACTGGGCACCACATCTGCAGCCTCCATGGGTTCCAGCGCAGGACTGGCGTTTGCTGTCCCGATGCTGCTTGCCACAGGAACGACACTGCTGGCCGGCTGCTGGTGGCGACTGCAGCTGTTTGACACCCCTCTGACGGCCCCGGTGTCGCTGGTTGCGATCGCCGCCGGATGCCTCGCGCCACTGGCAAACGTGATGCTCCTGTTTTCTTTGTCATGGCTCACAATTGGATTTGTCGTCGCGGCCACGGCATTGACGCTGTTTGGCAACTTCGCTCAGCGGCAGCCGAACACCGGGCGTCCGGAAAGCGGACTGCTGACTGCCACTCTGGTATCGCTGACCGCCCTGGCCGTGTTCGCACACGCTGCGCTGCGGTATGCCGGTTTTCTGTCCCCGGTCACTGTTCCCGTGCTTCTGCTGGCTGTGGCCGTCACGTGCCTGGTGCTGCCGCTGAGTCGACTGTCCTTCGTGCGGAATATGCTGCAGCGGCGCGAAGTCCCGTGGCTTGTGCTGGTGCTGATGTGCCTGCTGCCGGCCACGTTCGGAACGGTCGTAAACCTCAATCTCCAGTGGAACGCCAGTGTCAATTCCGCGTGGCAGATTCTGTTGCTGCGAGCCATGCTGCTGTCGAGTGGCTTTCTGATGGCCCTGGCTGCTGCGAGGCTCTTCGTTCTGCCGGCGTTTGAAGAAGGCAATCACGCGGTCACCCTGCTGACCACGATCTTCCTGGGGCTGGCTGTCGGCGGCGTATTGCAGTCTGTCGGGATGTCGGTGGGCGTGCAGGTGATTGTGGCGCTGGCTGTTGCGATGCTGCCAGCTGTCTCCAGCCGACAGGTCGCCCCCGCCTGGACTGGCGGACTGCTGGCCGCTGGACTGTTGTGCGCGATGTTTGTCCGTATTGATTCCACAGTGACCTCACAGAAGCTCTTCAGCGCCCGAACGGCCAGTGGATTGCGCAACGGCCTGAGTATGGATTTGGTGGAACAGTCTCACTGCACACGCCTGGTCGATGACTTCGCGTCAGAGTCAGGCCATCTGACCATCTGGAAGACATCCGCCGACATGCTGGAAGTTCGCCGCGACGGAATTCCTGACGGACTGATCAGCACCAACGAATTGACCACACCACAGCCACTGGCCGAAGTCCTGACGACCGTGCTGCCGCTGACCATGCACCCACAGCCACGCGATGTGCTGTTGCTGTGCGACGACACGGGAGTCGGTACGAGAGTCTGCTGTAACTTCCCGCTGGCCAGAATCGAATCGGTCCTGCTGGATGCGGGACTGACAGAATTTGCAGCCACGTTCGTGTGGAACAGCCTGACACCGTCTCCCCTTCAGGATGACCGCGTGGAGATTCGGCACGAGTCGGTCGCCACCGCCATCCGACGTGCGGCCGCCGGCACACGAAAATTTGACGTGCTGATCGCCGCGTCTCCCAATCCGGTATCTCTGCTGTGTCAGCATCAACTGACTCAGGAGTTTTACAGCAATGTTCGAAATGCCTTGCGCACAGACGGCGTTTTCTGCCAGCGAATCACCCAGCACGATCTGGGAGCCGCGCCCATCCATCGCCTGCTGTCGACGCTGTCCAGCGTTTTCCCCCGAGTGGTTGTCGTGCAGATGGCGCCCGGGGAAATGGCGCTTGTGGCAGGGGTGGCCGAAGACGGCCTGCTGGATGCCGGACTTCTGGGACGGATGCAGCGATCTCACGTGACGCGGGAACTGGCTCGATCGGGCTGGGACTGGTCTCAGCTTGCCGCGCTGCCTGTGGTCGACACACGCGATGAGCTGGGCATTTATGAGCACGCGCCGCCCACCGCCCCGCTGACCGCCGCATCATCCCACTTCGCATTGTCGCTGCCGCTGGAGTCCGCCCGCTGGGGCAACAAGGCGGGTGAGGTTCGCAGTCTTTTTGCCCCTCACCAACGGCGGCTGGCAGACGCAGCACCACGCACGGAGGTCTACAAGGAGTTTGCCAGGCGATACAGCGCTGTGGTACAGCAGATGGAAATCGTGACCACGTTCTATGATCAGCCCTGGCCCTATCGGCAGTCGCTGAAGACCGAAATGAAGCGCAATCCACGGCCCGCCATTCAGAGCATCGGAGAAAACGGCATTCGGCAGCGTGTTGACCCGCGCGATGAATACCGCAAGCACTATTTCGTCACGCTCGGCAGTGTGCTGCAGCAGGCCAAAGACGGCTTTACAGATCCGCTGGCTCTGCGGGAACTAACGTCCTTCACGCACACTTATGAGCCGCTGATGACTTACTTTGCGCATCACGAGTTGATCCGCATCCACGAGGCCATTGGCCATCCCAGTCCCGCGGCGGAACTGCGACATCGGCTGCACACGGTGTTCTTTGCCGACGGACGCGACTATTCCATCGGTCAGGTCACTGCCGCCATGCAGCAGATTGTCGACGACCCGGAACTTCTCGCCAGCGAGGAAGCTCGCTTCGACCACCTGAATGCGATGCTGCAGGAACTGGTTCGTCGCTGGGAAGGTCGTCGGTCGTGGTCCCCACCATCAGCCCGACGAACACAGGCGGACATTGATCGCAGCATCAAGGTGGCCAACAAAGCGCTCGATATGATGGGAGACCTTGCTCCCAGCGTGAATATGTCACGCGCTCAGTTTCTGGCGCGTCGACGCTTCATTAACCGCACGCTCGTGGGCCCGCTCAGATCGTATTCCGAGCAGGTCCTCGCCCACCGCATCAAGACTGAACCTGCAACCGGCCCGCTGGACCTCAATACAGAAACAGTCCCCATGCTGCTGAGCGACGACGAAGAACCGTCCGCAGACGACAGTTTGACAAACTAACGGATTGTCGGCCGGGCACAGGTGACAGTCACGATGCACGCCGGGAGGTCTCAGCGACGATTGACTCGCGGGGCGCTGGCTCCATGGCTCTATGGCTTCCCGGCTTCAGCGGGGGATGTGCAACCGGCGGCTGAAGCCCAGGCCCGTTGCGACCGTTCTTGCCGGGGGCAGCTGACAACTTTCAGCCTGGCAGCTGGCACACAACGGCTGCCATTTCTGGCGGATCAGGCGTTCTTTTCGTGCAGGAATTGAACGGCTTCTTCGCGCGTTTCAAACGGCACCCAGAAGAAGTCCGTCTTTGTGTTCTCAAGCAGCATCAGGGTCTTCATCATTCCCTTCATGTGGTCGCTGAGATTACACAGCACCGCTTCGCCGCCATCGAGCCGGATCTTTTTGGCCAGGCGAATCAGAATGCCCACAAATGTTGAGCCAAAGTAGTTCAGCTGGCTGAAGTCAATCAGCAGATGCTTCACATGATCCTGTGTGATTTCACGGTACGTGTTGTTGTACGTGTCTCGAATATCGCTGTCGCGAACTTCGGTCACGTCACCCTGAGGCACGACGATGAGGATATTTTCACTTCGATCGTAGTCGAAAACGCAAACCTGCTGCGACATAGATGGGACCCTTGTCATTGCCATCTGATTCTTATCTAGCCTGGAAACGTGAAAAATCCGCCCACTTCCTACAGAATCTCACGGAAGCGGACGTGCGTCCAATTTGTTTCCAACAATCAACATAACGTCTGGTGACGATAGTCAACGGATGCGGAGCAAAAGACAGAGTTAACACGACCCGCAAAACCCCCACCTGTACACTGGTGGGGACACACCAACCTCACTGCGGTTGTCCGTGGCCGGCAGACAGAAGAATGTCTGTTCTCTCAGGAGGCGGCGGTGCGGTCAGCCAATTTTGGCATCTGAAGCCACAATCAGCTCGAAGGCCGTGGCACTGTCCTGCGTGGCACGCAGTTCGTCGAGAAAGCCGTCTGTCTGAAACAACCGCCCAAGTCGGGCGAGAACTTTCAGATGCGTATTGGGGTCTCGAGCGAGCACGAGGAAGAACAAATCCGTCAGTTCTCTGCGGGGACCTCCAAATGGAATCCCGGAGTAAGCCCGCCCAAAGGCAATAAGGGGCTCACCCACGGCTTCCGGCATGCGGTTCTGCGGATGCGGGATGGCCACCCCGCCAGCAAATGCCGTGGAACTGGTTTCTTCTCGCTGACGAACGGCCTGCAGCACAGCGGAACTGTCAAACACCTGCCACGTACGTGAGGCGACATCGACCAGTTCCTTCAGAATAGACGGTTTCGTGCCTCCGTTGAGCGGAACCTGGACAAGTTCCGGATGCAGCAGCGAGGCCACCGGAGATTCGGCGCTGACTTCCGTCGACTGCTGCGACCGCTCCAGCACGGCCAGGTCGCTGGAGCTGAACTGCGGAATCTCCTGTTCCAGCCAGTCGGTGATCTCAGTCTTATTAAATCGCCACTCTCCCCCGACACGACGCCCGGGGATGTGCCCACGACTGACCTGCTTTTCAACCTGACGGCGTTCGCGACCGAGGTGGCGAGTCAGTTCTTCGATGGTGTAGTAATCGCGTGACATGGAATTCGGACGATTCGAGGAGTGGGAACGTCTGTTGAGGCGTTCTGTACTCAATTGGGGAAGATCTGCAGGCGGCTGCGTCGCTGGGGGGGCCGAGGGAACTCGGAAGTGGACGACGCGGTGGGGAGTTGTCTCGCACCGAATCGGGCTCAATCGCGAGACGTCCCTAGAGTTTAGGGATGACCGCCCCAGGTCAACTACCGTTTTCGTTAAGAATGGGCAGAATCTGTTGATTGATCGCCCGAATCGCCTCGGCCGACTGAGTGAACGCTTTCTGCTCTTCGTCAGTCAGACGCGGCTTCAGCCGGCGAGTCACCCCGTTTCTGCCAATAACAACGGGAATTGAGAGGCAAACGTCCGCTATGCCGCAGAAACCATCCAGTTCGACGGACAGCGGCATGGTGTGGTGCTTGTCGTGTTTGATGGCCTCGATCACCAGTGCGGTGGAGGTGGCGATACCGAAGTTGGTGTAGCCCTTCAGGCGAAAAATATCGATGCCCGCCTCGGTCGTCTCCTGGGCAAACTGATGGGCCTTTTCCAGCGAAGTGTCAATGGGTTCACCGCCAACAGACGCCAAACTAATGGCGGCCACCTGACTGGCACCGTGTTCGCCGAGGATGTAAGCGCGAATATCGTCGGCATGGATGCCGATTTCGTCAGACATCATCGCGCGGAATCGGGCACTGTCGACCAGCGTGCCGATCCCGCAGACACGTTCCGGTGGCAGATCGGTCACCTGCAGCGTGGCCCACGTCATCACGTCGACCGGATTGGTGACAATCAGAAACACGGCGTTGGGGCTTACGCGGGACAGAGCCGGCAGCCACTCCCGGATCAGCACCGCATTTTCTTCCGCCATGACGCGGCGGTCCGGCCGATCTTTGGGCATCGGGCAGGAAATCGTGAACACGACCACATCCGACTCCGCGGAAGCATCCACGCCGCCGGTGGTGATCTGCGTGGGCGATGGCATCATCGCTGCCGTGTGACGCAGGTCCAGGGCATGCCCCCGCGCTTTGCGATCGTCACGATTCACCAGCACCAGTTTTTCGGCGAGCCCCCGCAGCACACTCACATAGGCGAGAGTGGATCCCACATGACCTGTGCCAACAATGGTGACCTTCATGATGTTTCAGCCAGCTTAACGACACCAAAGAACCAACCAGACGGATGCAAGGCAGCACAGCAGAACGGCTGCTCCACATCCCGATCTCGCCTTCGGAATGTTGTGATCACGTTCGATCTGTTCGACCGCGTCTTTGGCCTCTTTGAGGCTGCTGGGGATCGCAGATCGGTACGCCTTGATCGCGGGGATCTTATCACCGCGACGCAGCAGCTCAACGATTTCTGACACAAGTTCATCCGACATTCCCGGTACAGAAAATGAGGACTCACTTCCGCTATGTTCCGATCCGGAATCAATGGCCATCTGCAACTGCTCAACGAACTTTTTGGCCGAGCTCAGATCAGCGCCGGACGCCTCGCGATACAGCCTGATGGCCTGCAGTTTGTTACCGGCCGCAATTTCCTGGACGATTTGCTCACGTGTTTCCAGTGGGATCTCTGACACATCAATACTCCTGTGATGGGGATTCTGACTGCCCGAACGCAAGGAGTCCGTGAAGGGTTCAAATTTCTGCCGAACCGGGCAGCCGTAGTCTGGCCGTCTGCTGCTGGCACATGCGTTCTCACCGACACGGCCTCGATGGCTCACACTGCGTTGTTGGCACCTCCCGTCGGGAGCTGAGGTGACCCGGGAGCCGTCAAACTGACAGAAAGTTCCGCAGCAGGTCGTAGCCCTTTTCCGTCAGAAAACTCTCGGGATGAAACTGCACGCCGTGCACTGGATAGTCTTTGTGCTGCAGCCCCATGATTTCATATCCATGGCCGTCGTCTTCCACCCAGGCGGTGATCTGCAGGCAGTCAGGAACCGACTCGCGAGGGACAATCAGACTGTGATAACGCGTGGCGGTAAACGGATTGGGCAGACCGGCAAACACGCCCTGGCCGTCGTGAGAGACCTCCGACGTTTTGCCATGCATCAGCCGATCCGCACGAATTACCTGGGCGCCATAGACATCGGCCAGACTTTGATGTCCCAGGCAGACGCCAAGCACCGGCATCTGCGGACCAAACCTGGCGATGACTTCCCGCGAAATACCGGCCTCCGCCGGAGTGCAGGGCCCCGGCGAAATGATAATTCGCTCCGGCTTGCGATCGGCGATCTCATCCAGGCTGATTTGGTCGTTGCGTTCGACCTGAATCTCCACATCGGGAGCGATCTCGCCCATCCGCTGAACGAGGTTGTAAGTGAATGAATCGTAGTTATCGAGCAGGAATATCATATCGCGGCAGTCGGCGGTTTTTGCAGGAACAACGAGCAGATCATAGACGCTGCTGCCGCTGAATCCCGGCACTCAACGGTGATCCAGGGCAGTTTCCGTCAATTCGCATTGGGCAATTCAGGCAAACTGGACGCGGTATTCACGCCTGCGACGGATTCCTCCCCGCACCAGCCGCCAAACACAGTGATTGCATCGCCCATCTGTGTGGATTCTTCCGAAAACGAAGAGGGAACAGGGCTGCGCGGAATGCCGTTTCACGGTGTCGCAGTCCTTCGCTGGATTGACCAGTAAACTGACGGAGCAGTTCATGAAAAAGTTCGGCCAAACCCTTGTCGCCGCCATGATCGCCGCGACTTTGACAGGATGTGCCACTGGCCCGGTCCAGTTTGTACATACCGAAGAGGAATGTGGTCCAGAGCCCGGCTCAAATGAGTGGTGGGCCGAGAAAGCCATGCTGCCGCCGGGCGTTCGTCAAACCTGCCACAAAGGCAAAATGTGGCCCCCGCGTCCCCGCCCGACTGTGGAACGCCAGCAGTTTTCGCACACCTATCACTCAGAGCATTACTGGCCGCTGCCCTACGTTTGCCAGGATCGACAGTACGTCCGCGATGTCACATCTGTGCAGGAACGCAACGGCTGGGAGCAGCAGTCCACGCTCTATGCTCGCCACTTCGACGACGAGCAGCAGTTGACGGTACCTGGTCGCCTGCAGCTGATGGACATTCTCGAAATCAACCCCACCAAATACCGCACGGTCTATGTGCAGTCTGCCTACGACATTGCCATCGACAATGCTCGCCTGGCCAATGTTGAACGAGTTGTGGCTGACGTCACGGGTAACTCCGGTGAGGTGCCCGTCATCATCCGACGCGGTCGGGAGTACAGCCGGCCGGCTGTGGAAGTCAAACAGCTGAACGACCTGTTCCGCGACAGCCTGCCATCACCTCGACTGGGCAGCCTGTCTGGTGGCGGCGGAGGAGGAGGAGGCGGCACCACCGGTGGTGTCACGGCCGGTCCGACGCCCGCTGGGCCCTAGTCGATCGCCAGACAGCTTCCAGGAGCTTACAGAAACAGCGCGAGTGGCATGACCACTCGCGTTTGTTTTTGCGCGGAAGCCAGGTTAGCGTGACTCCCGTCCGTGATTCATTTCACCCCTGACTTCGGAACGTCACCATGTCGAATCTGTCAGTCCAGGTCGAGTCGATCAGCCGGCGTGCGTTTCATAGCTCAGCGCTGACCGTAGCGGCATCTGTGCACGGCCTGCCCGCGGCTGGCGCTGCCCCCACAGAACCGGGTCCGATTCGGCTGGGTGTTGTCGGACTGGGCTCTCGCGGCTTCAACCTGCTGGACGACTTCCTGCGACTGCCCGAGTGCGAGATTACGGCCGTATGCGATGTCGATGATCTCCACCATCGTGATCGCAACTGGGGAGAAGGCCGGCAGTACGGACGGGGGCCGGGCGCCAGGCATGTGCGGCAGTTTTACCGGCAACAAAATCGTACCACTGGCCCCCTGTCCATCCACAGTGATTTTCGGCAGTTGATCGCGGCGAAAGACGTAGACGCTGTCGTGGTTGCCACACCCGATCACTGGCACGCCGTGTGTACGCTCACTGCTCTGGAAGCTGGCAAAGACGTCTACTGCGAAAAACCTATCACCCATCTGTTTGCCGAAGGTCAGCAGGTCGTCGACAGCGTGGCCCGCAACAAAGCCGTCTTCCAGACGGGCTCACAGCAGCGCTCAGCGCAGGAATTTCAACGCCTGGTGATGCTGGCTCGAAACGGCGTGCTGGGAAAGATTGATCGCATCGAAGTCGGACTGCCCCCCGGCTACGCCCAGCCGATGGGCAGCACGGACGTGCAGACTCCGCGGGCTGGGATGGACTACGATTTCTGGTGTGGACCGGCCCCCGTGCTGCCGTTGATGCAGGCCAGACACCATCGCTGGTGGCGAGGACACCGTGCCTACGGAGGCGGCGTTCTGATGGACTGGATCGGCCACCACAACGACATCGCCCACTGGGCCATCGGCGCTGAACGCAGTGGGCCCGTCCGGGTGGAGGCGGTTGACTGGACGTTCCCCCAGACCGACGTCTACGACACGCCACAGCATTACACGATTCGATCTGAATACGAATCCGGAGTCCGAATTGAGATTTCCTCGCGGCATCGCGGTGGCCTGACGGTCTTTGGTTCCAAAGGCCGTGCGTTCGCCAATCGAGGTAAACTGGAAGCGTCCAGTGACAAATGGACGAAAGCCTCGTTCTTTCCCAGTGACTGGGCGATCGGCACGGGCGAATCTCATGCGGCAAATTTTCTGAGTTGCATACGGGACCGATCGGAGTGCATCGCTCCGGCCGCAGTTGCTCACCGATCGATCACCCCGGGTCACCTCGGCTACGTGTCACAGGCCACCGGCAAAGCACTCCGTTGGGATCCTGTGACGGAGACCATCGTCAGCGACGCCGATGCCGATGTGCTGCTGAAGACAGTCAACTATCGCGCCCCCTGGAAACGGACCGTCGATGCCTGAAGCTGCCCCTGGAGCCGGTAACCGCTGGGTCAAACCGGCCATTATCCTGATTGTGGTCACGGCTCTGGCCATATTGCTGGCCCCCACGCCCGATGGCATGCGACCGGCAGCGCAGCGACTGCTGGCAGTCACCGTGCTCATGGCGGGGCTTTGGATGACTCAGGCCATCTCTCTGGCGGCCACCAGCCTGCTGCCACTGGCCCTGTATCCGCTGCTGGGCATCCAGCCGGCGAGGATCGTCAGCAAGGCCTACATCAATGACAATGTCTTTTTATATCTGGGCGGTTTCATTATTGCCCTGGGCATCGAGCGCTGGGGGCTGCACAAGCGAATCGCACTCAACATCGTGCAGGTGGTCGGCGTCAGCCCCCGCAGACTGGTCCTGGGCTTCTTGATTGCCTCGGCCGGGCTGTCGATGTGGATCAGTAATACGGCCACGACGCTGCTGATGCTCCCCATCGCGCTGGCATTGCTCAAAACTCTGGAAGACGAACAGCCTGACGGCGACAAAACGGCCGAACGCAGCAGTCTCGCCAGGCAACTTTCTGTGCCGCTGCTGCTGTCCATCGCCTACGCGTCCAGCCTCGGCGGGCTGACGACGATTATTGGCACACCCACCAACAATGCGGCGGTCGCCATCTATCGGGAGACGTTTGTCGAGACACAGCCGCAGACAGCCATTGATGACGTGGGAGATCCGGTGTCAGCCAGCCCATCCCGGACTCCCCCCCTCACAGGCGAAAAAGACGTCGACATCTCCGTCGCCGGCTGGATGATCGCCTGCATCCCGATCGGCATCGTCTACGCCGCCATCTGCTGGGCAGTCCTGACGTTTGGGCTGCCCAGAGCCACCGATCGGGATGACGTTCTGCAGCAGGAACTGGGTCGACGCCTTGAAGACCTGGGAAAAGCGTCAGCCGCAGAAAAACGGATGTCCATCGTATTTGGGGCCACCGCCGCGCTATGGGTTCTTCGCAAGCCGATCAGCCTGTTTCTGCGCAGTCGCTTTCCCGACATAGACAACCTGACCACGGCCGTGGATTTCACCAATGATTCCACCATTTCCGTCGCCATGGCCGTCCTGCTGTTCTGCCTGCCATCCGGCCAGTCAGACAACAATGGTCGCCCACAACCGCTCATGAACTGGACCACCGCCAGCAAGCTGCCGTGGGACATCATGCTGCTGTTTGGCGGCGGTTTTGCGCTGGCGGGCGCCTTTGAGTCCACCGAATTGTCCCTGTGGCTGGGGGGCGTTCTGCAGGGACCACTGCAGGGCATGGCGCTGTGGAAGATCATTGCCGTGCTGTGTCTGTTCATGACGTTCCTGACAGAATTCACCAGCAACGTGGCAACCGTCAACACGCTGCTGCCCACGCTGTGCGTGCTGTCGATCAATCTGGGGGTCGATCCGCGACTGATCATAGTGCCCACCACACTGGCAACCAGTTGTGCGTTCATGCTGCCAATCGCCACGCCCCCCAATGCCATTGTGTTTGGGTCGGGGTGCATTCGTGTCAGTCAGATGATGCGGTATGGCCTGCTGTTAAATCTGGTCGGCGTCCCCGTGCTGACGGCCGCCACGTTTCTGCTGATCAAGCCGCTGATGGGCATCCCCTAACAGACGTTCGTTCGGACGCCACTGCCGCACGACGGCCTGCAGCGCGCAAAAAAAGAGCGACCCCGAGGACCGCTCTTTTGTTTCGTCTTGTCCCGTGCGCCGGTGGCTACGCAGAGAAACTGCTGCCACAGCCACAGCTCTTGACGGCGTTGGGATTCTGGAAGGTGAATCCTCGCTTGTCCAGGCTGGTGTAGAAGTCGATGGTGGTTCCGTCGAGGAACAGGTCGCTCTTCTTGTCCACAACAACGCCGACGCCGTGCTGTTCGGACATCATGTCGGCCGTGTCGTCGTAGCTGTTGGTGAAGTCGAAAGAATACTGAAAACCACTGCAACCGCCGCCGACAACGCCGACTCGGACGTACTTCAGTTCCGGACGGCCTTGCTCTTCCATCACCCGCTTGATTTCCGTAGCAGCGGTCTCTGTCAGAGTAATACCCATTGTTCAAACTCCAGCAAGTAAGCAAAAATCGAGACGCCGTTGGGGCGTCTGGTGTTTCAAATTTGGTCGCCTAGCAGCACACTATAGGTTATTCGTCGTAAGGTACGAACTGTCAAGCACGTCCTTTCGGCAGAGTCCGCGATTTCCCGAGAAGAAACCCGCATATTTCGGGGCAGGCGGCCGTATCTACCAGTGATTCGCCAACAACGTGAATTTGACCGTTTCGTCGTCCCCCGACGGTTCCAGCAGGGCATTCCCATGAAACGCAAGCAAAACGCCACTCCTGCCAGCTTTCACATGGGCATGCTGGTCCTGACAGCCGCCATCACCTACCTGATTGCTGGTTGTGGCTCCGGAATGCCCACCATGGGCATGCCCGACGTGATCAGTGGTGACGGACAGATCTGCACGGTGACCGAAGACGGGGTCAAGCACATGGAGACTTCGCTCAGCGAGGCGCTGAACTCCGACAAGACGGTCATTGTGGACTTCTGGGCTCCCTGGTGCGGGCCCTGCCGACAGATCGCCGCCGAACTCGATCAGGTGGCCGAAGAGCTCAACGACACCCACGTCGTGGTAAAAATCAACATCGCCGCGAACCCCAAACTGGCTCAGCACTTTCAGGTAACCGCCATTCCGGACGTCCGGGTGTTCAAAGACGGGCAGTTTGTCGACGGATTTCGCGGCTTTCAGAAGGCAGATCGCATTCTGGCCGTGGCCCGCTAGCAGTCACAGCGAACAACGATCGTCGTTGGCAACAGATAACAGCGAGGGCCGTGATTGACTTACGGACCTGCTCGGGACGAACCTATTCCCTGCTACCTATTCCCTGCTACCTATTCCCTGCCACCGAATCGGCTGCCGTCCCCAACCCCGTATCCATTGACGAAACCGGCCGCCTCCATCGCCTTTTTGCCGTCGGGCTGCACGATCGCGACTTCGACACTCCCGCTTCCACAACCAACGAGCAAACGGCTTCCCACGCGCCGAATCACGCCCGCCTGCGGTCCGGACTCGCTGAGTGGACGAACAGCATGCAGAATGCACCGAATCGGCTTGCGGCCTTCCGTGTGCAACCAGGTGACGGCCTTTGGCCAAGGCTGCATGGCCCGCACATGACAGTCGATCTCAGCGGCCGACCGCTCCCAGTCGATGACACCGTCTTCTTTTTTAATCTTGGGAGCCAGCGTCACCTGATCGACATCCTGCAGTTCAAATTCGGCCGAGCCATCTTCCAGCGCATCGACCGTCTGCAAAGTCAGCGGCACGCTCAGATCGGCCAATCGCAGCATCAGTTGACCCGACGTCTCAGTGGCACCGATTTCCGTCTCCACTTTCCCCACCATCGGGCCGGAATCCAGGGCGGGCTCAATCTGAAAGATCGTCACGCCAGCCAGCGTATCGCCTTTCCAGATGGAGTACTGAACGGGCGCGGCACCACGGTGCCGGGGCAGGAGCGATCCGTGCAGGTTGAACGCGCCCAGTCGTGGAATGGCGAGCAGTTCCGGTTTCAGAATCTGGCCGTAAGCGGCCACGATGAATACGTCGGCCTGCAGGAAGGCAAGTTCCTCCAGGACCTCCTGAGTATTGACCTTTTGCGGCTGATAGACAGGCACGCCGTGTTCTTCGGCCAGAACACGGACCTTATTGACGTGCCGATGGTGGCCTCGTCCACTGCGTTCCGGCTGCGTATAAACGCCGACCACCTGATGCTCTGACGATGCCAGCAGTGCTGAGAACGGAGGCAGCGCAAACTCCCCGGTTCCCATGAGTACAATTCGCAGCCCCAATTCAACACCCCCCCTGAGCATAGTGCCCGCCTGAAGCTCACGAATCGGGCCGACGCTCAGTGGCGTACATGGCCGTTGCCTGCAATCCACGCAGTCAACGCGCTGGGCATCAGCCGACAGTGCACGCAATCACTTGTATCAGGCGAACGTTAGTTCCAGAATTTGTCGCCGTGCCAGTTGATCGGCGGGTTGGTTTCTACTTCCACGTCACCATGAACCTTGGTGCAGCAGCCCAGTCGCACGTCTTCTTCCGGATTGCTGAGCATTTTCAGGCCCAGCAGCGGATTGATCCACTTGTTGGCCGATTCCAGCAGACCTTTGCTGCTGCAGTTTTCACTCCCCTTTTTGACGATCACATCGCAGCTGCAACACAGACCGTTCCCCATGCAGTTGACGATCTTGTGCGGTCCGGCATACAGCTGAACGCCGTTCTTGCGAGCGATGGTGCGAATGTCTTCGCCCTCTGCGGCGTCAACAGTAATCTTTTCTTTGACGAATGTAACTTTTGGCATGGAGTAGTCGCTTGCGTAATTCGGCCGAAAAAAAGCATCACCGAGGGGTCGCCGCATCAATGGGAGCGGCGCTGACCATGGAAGAAACTCGGTCCGGTGGCCCGGAGTCTACAGACTGTACTCCACGAATACCAGATCTGACGCACGCTCCCGAGACTGAGAACGCCCCGTCCCACGATGGACACAGCCGCCTAACAGCAACCCGTGTCGCCGCAGCAGTCGCCCCCGTCACCGGGCAAAATGTTCAACCCACCGCCGCCCTTTTTGGTCTCCGCCGCCGGGCGATAGGACGTCGTGTCACAGTCAAATTCGGCGGCCGAATCGCTGGCAATCTCCGCTGCCGGTGGCAGCAAAGTGACGTGCCCGGCATAGGGAGGACGACTCAACAGACGATACGTCTTATCGCAAACCGCCATTCGGTGGCCGCGATGCAGTTCCTGATCGTTATCATCCAGCACAGCCTTCCACGGGCCGTTGTAGATGACCGCCTGATTGCGTTCCAGACACGCGCCCGTATTCCCCTTCCAGGCACGCACGGTGAGGCTGCGAAATTCAATGCCTTCCACGACAGCCCACGGTTCCTCCTGACGGCTGACAATCTCCAGCCCATAGAAGCCCGCCTGCTCGAAGGCCTCCAGGAACCGGTCTTCGCGAAAAGCGCCACTGATGCATCCGCTCCACAGATGGGCATCGTTCTGCAGTGACTCCGGCACGTCTTCATCACTGACGATATCACTGATGACGGCGCGTCCGCCGTGACGCAGCACTCGAAACACGTCCGCAAACAGCTGCTGGCGATCTTCATTACGAACCAGATTCAAAACGCAGTTGCTGACGACTGCGTCCACGGAATCATCGCCCACCAGCGGAGCTGTCTGCCGCAGGCGATCTGCCTCGGCTTCTGCCGCCATCCAGTCGGCCACCGTGGAGACCGGGTGATCGGCCAGCCACCTTTCGAATGCATCCACGTTCAGCCGCAGGTCCTGAATACGCCCTTTGCGAAAATCCGTATTGCGATATCCGATCTTTGCAGCCACTTCGTCCTGATACTGCCGGGCCAGCCCCAGCATGTCGTCGTTGATATCGACGCCGATCACAGATCCGGATTCGCCCACCACCTGACTGGCGATGTAGCAGATCTTCCCGCCACCGGATCCCAGATCCAGCACGTCATCTCCAGCCTGCAGGTACCG
This sequence comes from Planctomycetaceae bacterium, assembly GCA_024742875.1. Lineage (GTDB taxonomy): Bacteria > Planctomycetota > Planctomycetia > Planctomycetales > Planctomycetaceae > Fuerstiella. Next base: position 89,835 of record JANSXP010000014.1, read on the forward strand.
GGAGGGGTCGCCGCAGCCATAGTCCCGCTCAATAATCTCCGGCGGAATCACCTGCAGATACTGGGTGTCATAAGACACGGGACAGCACAGAGCCGCTTCGGCGGCATTCGCGGCAGCGCCATACCGATCACGGACTGCGGCTTCGACATTCAGGGACGAACTTTCGGGGGCACTCATCTCAGACCTCACTGGCAGATTTCAGGGCTGCGGAATCGTAGCGGACCCAGGGCCGTATTTCCGCGAGTGATCCCACATGCCCCTGAACATCCGCCAAAATCATGCCGTGCAAAGTCCGCAATGGAATACCCGCAGCGGGCACGGACAGGCAAGCTCAAAGGCACTTCCAGGGGCTGGGGATTCGACCGTTTTCGAAAAGAAACACTCGCAGTTTCAAAAAAAACGTGTATCGTCAAAAGCAGTCAGCGTCCCACCAAACCGCGCGTAATCGTAGATCTCCCACCGACTGAAAATCGACCAGGATCGATCAGGATCCACCATACGGGCTCCGTTCTGGAGGCCATTCACCCCGTCCAGATTACCAGAACCCACCATTCTGAGCAGAACGAATGTTCGCGCTCAACCGGAGGTACGGGAAGAGTTTACGCCAAAACAAAGCGGGCCTGGGTAGACAGCCAGCGGTTGCCCCCCAAGTATGGTGCCGACCTATTCACAATCTGAACCCTGATTCTAACCGGAGTCAAAACAATATGATCACGGCTGACACCGAGTGTCCTCGCCTCCTGCCATCGGTTCCCCTGCCGGAGTACGCCTTCTTTCCCGGTTCCGGTCTGCCTCATCCCATCCGCGACCCTAAGGGCCATAGTTATGGTCGCAAGCACGCTCCCGGCCAGGGCCCCAAAGCTCTGAGCCCGGAAAACTGGACGGAAAACCGCAACTATTTGCTGGCCATCGACTTCTTCAATCTGGGCTATTACTGGGAAGCCCACGAAGAATGGGAACGTCTGTGGCGAGTATCCGGTGCGGACACCATTCCCGGTCGATTCCTGAAGGGCCTGATCAAGCTGTCAGCCGCAGGCGTCAAGGTTCGCGAGCGGAGCATCCATGGTGTTCGTCGTCACGCGGCTTCTGCCGGAGAGATGTTCGCCGACGTGGCTGCCGAAGCCGACACCGATTCATACTGCGGTCTGCAGTTCACACGGCTGCAGTTTGCCGCTGATCGGTCTGCTCAGCTGGCATACAAGAAGGAACACGAAGCCGGCGAACCGGTTCGCGTCTTCCCCTTCCTGCTGGAACCGGACATGACACCCGAACCAACCACCTAGCGGTTCCCCGATGGCATCACGCCATCGGGTCTGTTCGCCTCATTTTGCGGTCAGACACAGACAGATCCGTCGAATCGATCGACAAAGCGAAAGCTCGTGGTAATCTGCCGCGAGCTTTTTTTATGGAACATTCAGGCAAGCAGCAAATGAAGATTCTGGTGGTTGGCCAGGGCGGACGTGAACACGCCCTCGTGTGGAAACTGGCTCAGTGTGAGGGAGTCGAGAAAGTCTTTTGCGCTCCCGGCAACGCGGGCACCGACATCGACGGAGAGAACGTCAACATCGCCTCCGACGACATTGGCCGCCTGATGTCGTTCGCCAAGCACAACGAGATCGACCTGACCGTGGTGGGCCCCGAAGCCCCTTTGGTGCTGGGGATCGTGGATGAATTCAAGGCTCAGGGCCTGAAGATTTTCGGACCGAGCAAGGCAGCCGCTCAGCTGGAAGGCAGCAAGGCCTTCTCCAAGAACCTGATGAAAAAAGCGGGTGTCCCCACGGCCGCCTTCGACACATTCACCCGCCTGGAAGAGGCCGAAGTCTACATCGACAACCTCATGGAAGACGGCGTCGTGGTGAAGGCCGATGGCCTGGCAGCCGGCAAGGGGGTGCACGTCTGCAGCACCAAAGAAGAAGCAAAAGCAGCGGCCGCCAGCATGCTGACCAACGATGCCTACGGGGCGGCTGGTCGCAAAATCATTGTCGAGGAGTGCCTGGAGGGTGAGGAAGTCAGCATTCTGGCGATCGTAGACGGTGACACGATCATCCCTCTGGACACCTCTCAGGACCACAAGCGGGCGCTCGACAATGACGAAGGACCCAACACGGGCGGCATGGGGGCCTACAGCCCGGCCACGTCTGTGGATGCTGAGACGATGGACACCATCATCCGCGACATTCTGGTGCCCACCATTCACACGATGAAGGTGGAAGGCACACCGTTTTCCGGAGTGCTTTATGCCGGTCTGATGCTGACTCGTCAGGGACCGCGCGTTCTGGAATACAATGTCCGCTTTGGCGATCCGGAAGCCCAGCCGGTCCTGATGCGACTCGACAGCGATCTGGCCCAGATTCTCTCGCTGGCCGCTTCAGGGCGACTGGATGAACTGGAGGAACTGAAGTGGGACCCGCGACCGGCTGTCTGCGTGGTGATGGCGTCCGCAGGTTACCCTGGCAGCTACGAAAAAGGGCGCGTGATCGATGGTCTGGAAGACGCGGGCCAACTGGCCGACAGCAAGGTGTTCCACGCGGGCACCGTCGCGAAAGACATGCAGGTTTTAAATGCCGGTGGCCGCGTACTGGGTGTGACAGCGATGGGCGAATCCATCCCGGACGCCAAGCAGCGGGCGTACACGGCCGTGAGTAAAATCACATGGGACGGGGCGTGGAATCGCACGGATATCTCAGACAAAGCCTGAATCTCCACATTGCCCTGGATTGGGGCGGAAATGGCTCGTTTCCGCTATTAAGACGTCCAATCCCGGATCGGACCTGATAGCATTCAGGCACCGAGAATTTGCACGCTTCACGCCTATCAGGAGTCCCAGTATGCGGATCCCGTTTTCGACCTTGTGCGCACGGTTGTCCTTTGTCGCGGCCCTCGCCGTCATGACCACCCTCGCGGGGTGTGGTGGATCTGAGGACGCGGAATCCGCCACCGACACCGGTTCGGGTGGCGCATCGCCCGCCGGCGGACAGCTGGCTCAGGGTGGCGAAGACTACGAAGGCGGCGATTACGAAAGTGGTCAGGACAGCGGCGGCGGCGGAGAACACGGTGGCGGTGACCGCATGGCCAACAACAACGCCGCGATGGCGCCTCCCGGTATGGGAGCCATGGGCGGGGGACAGGGCCAGATTGACAACAGCGCCTCCATGATGCCGCCTGGCATGGGCGGTGGCGGCGGTCAGGGCCAGATCGACAACAGTGCGTCCATGATGCCACCCGGTATGGGTGGCGGTGGTGGCAGCTTTGGCGGCGGAGAGCACGGCGACGAAGACAACAACGAAGCCGGCATGATGGCCGCCTTTGGAGGCGGCCAGGGAGGCGGAGATTTCGGCGGGGGCAATTACGGCAGCGGCGTCAACACGGGTGGTTTCGGACCACCGGGTGGCGGCTTTCAGCCTCCCGCAGCGCCCGCGAAAGACTTTGCCCTGTGGAACCGCAACGACTTCATTGATGCTGTCCGCAAGAAGGATCGCAACGTCATCGCGGCCATCGACACACAGGCGGAATCGCGCATCGGTGATCCGGAATTTGCCGCTACGCTGACAGAAACACTGGGCGCCATGGCGGGTGGAACCTCCGCAAACGCCCTGCAGGGCAAACCAGGCTTCCCGACAGGACTGGAACCCGGCGGAGCTGGCAGAAACAGTGGTCTTGTGCCTCCCGGCGGTGCGTCGCTGGAGCAGTCTTTGGAGATGCTGCGACGATCCCGTAACCGCCCGCTGGATTCCATGGAAGCGATGCTGGGCGAAGCCATTCTGGCGTACGCCCCACAGGCCAGTCAGGGAACCCGCAATGCGGCCGGTCGACTGCAGCAGGGTTCTGGTGCCCCCGCACCCGGCGGCATGTCAATCCCCGGCAGCCCCGGCGGTGAGCACGGAAGTAGCGGAGGCGGCGAACACGGCGGCGGTGGGGCCGCGGGGATGATGCAGCAATTCGGCGGCGCAGGCGGTGGCGGTGAAGGAGAATACGAAGACGGCAATTCCGGAATGATGCAGCAGTTTGGTGGCAACGGCGGTTTTCCCGGACAAGGTGGCCAGCCTGGCCGTGGTGGTCTGCCCGCCCCGCCGTCTGGAGGCATTCAGCCTGGCCTGACACCGACAGAACTGGTGCAGTCCGTTGTGGCCGCACTGGTCCGCAATAACACGGACAACGCCTGGCGTACACTCATGAAAATCGTCAAAGGCACGCAGCCAACCACGCTGCCCGCCGACGAGAACATTCGCATCGTTGTGTCTGACGCATTTTCTGCGACAACCATCAATTCAGAAAAGGCCGAGCAGATTTTGACTGTGGCCATCGCGGAAGTGCTCTCTGGCCCCTCTTCCCACCCACAGTCACTGAAGGTGCTGGGCAATCTGAGCAGCCGGCCTCTGGAGTATTATCTGGGGATGGAAGTGACGTCTGTCGCTCCACCGCAAACTGGCGGCAATCCACAGTTCGGCGGTCAGCAGCCGGGCAACGGTCCACCCGGGTTCGGTCAGCAGCGACAGCAGCAGCAACCTCCACAGCAGCCCGGCGGTGGACCTCCCGGCGGTGGGCCCATGGGCTTCAACGGGACCGTAGGCGGAGGAGGCGGCAGCAGTGGCCCTCCCGGAGGCGGGCCTTCCGGATTCAACGGCACAGCCGGCGGCAGCGGGGGTCCTCCCGGTGGAGGTCCTTCCGGCTTCAACGGCACAGCCGGGGGCGGTGGCGGCATTCCCGGGCAGCCGGCAGGGATGAATCGCGGGAACTTTCCCGGTGCCGGTGGAGGTGAAGATGAATATGAAAGCGGCTTTGTCAATCAGGGCGGGTTCAGTGGCCTGAGTGGCGGTGACAACATCCTTGGGCAGCAACCCTTCCCGTCCGCTGGTCCGCCGATGTTCAATCTCACCGAAGACGGATACAAGCCCGCGGCCATGGCCCTGTGGAGTCCGGAAGTCACCGCAAGAGTCTCTCAGAGCCTGATCAACGATGGCTCACCAGAGCTGATTCCTCTGGCCGCTTCCATTCCAACGGCCAACGTGCGTCGGGCTTTGTTTGAAACCTTCAAGAACGGCTACGAATCTGGTGCGGAAAACTTCGTCGGCCAACTGGATTACAGTTCTGTCGACCCTGGTCTGCTGGGCGTCCTGAAGGGTCTGGCCCGCGTGCGACCCACGCGGGCAGGCGCAGCCCCGGATGCCAAGCAGGCAGCCAAAGACAGCTGGGTTAAGGCAACCAAGGAAGTTGTGATGGCGTTGCGGGAACGACTGCGTGCGTCAGCCGGCAATCCCAATCTTGCCTACTCAGGCAGTTCGAAGCTGCGGCTGCACCGCAACGCGGTGGTTGAACGCTCCATCATGATGGCCGTTCCCAATGAAGCGACGGAGGAACTTGGCCAGTCGGCGCCGGCCAAACTCAACATCTACTATGTTCGCACAAGTGTGACGCCACAATCGCCCAATGAGCGAGAAGCCCTCGCCAAACATTACGAAAAATCAGCCAAGGGTTTTCGACGCATTTATGCCAGCGAAGGCATGCTCTGGTTTGATGGTGTCACTCGCAACAGCGATGGCACGCGTCAGACAATGGACGTCATCATTCAGTCCGCCGGTGGTGCACCAGCCTCGAACGGCGGCGGAGAAGACTACGAAGGCGGTTCCTCAGGACCGCCCGGATTTGGCGGAGCCGCCCCCGGTGGGGGACCTCCCGGATTCGGTGGCGCTGCCCCCGGTGGAGGCCCGCCCGGCTTTGGTGGCGCTGCCCCCGGTGGATTCGGAGGAGGAGCTCCAGGGGGATTCGGCGGTGGAGGACAGCAGGGCGGAGCGGCGGGCTCGTTCACGATTGAAGTCATCGTGACTGTCAGTCGAGACCCACAGGACCCGCTGACGGACTCCAGCTTGACGTCCGCCGGCCTGGACCCTGATCGCAAATAATCGATCATACCACCCGGACACCTGGAGCCCGAGCAATCAGCGACCTGAGGTTGTGGAGTTTGATCTGCAGCCTCAGTCGGGCCGTTCCAGCGTCTGCATAGTACGGGTACCGACTGACACGTTGTGGCAGAAGCTCTTTGCGACGTTAACACGCCTGTCATTTCCCGTGTTTCGCCACATGTTGCCACCCTCATGGCGTCGATCTTCTTGTCCGTCTGCCCCTGCTCACAATGTGCCGGGGTATTGCACCACCAGCGTGAAATCGCCTGGCCGTAAACTTCGTGAAGCCAACCGCTTCACCATCAAACCACCTGGAACCTTCAGCTCCAACTATGAACCGATTCAGTAACCTGGCGACCGACTTTTACGCCAATATGCATCTCAACACAGAGATGCCCCTGCCCAACTCCCGTGAAGCTGTGCTCGACTTTTTCGGTCGTGTGCAGAAGGCGTATCCGGAAATGCGCAACTTCTACTCACGTGAAAACGGCGACTTCGTGATGGAGGAAGATAAAGACCAGCCCCATCACCGCTGGCTCTCTCTGGAGCCCCGACGCATCTGCAGTGGGTTCGTCAATCCGACAGATCTTGACGACGCCGAGCAGCAGCACAAACTGATCCTTGAACTTGTCCCCTACATGCTTTCGGTCAGCCCTCTCGACTGCGAGGCACTGGATTACATGATGGGATTCGACTTCTCCTACCGTGGCAACCACGACCTGCTGGTCGCCCGCGCCCTGGGGTGTTCGCCCGCCTTTGAACGGCTGCCACAGTTGCCCGACGCCAAGGTACTTAGTTTCGAACCTTCCATGACCATCAGCCTGGAAGAATCCTGCCGTCTGCAGGCCCGCCTGCTCGTGGAAACACGAACCAATGCCTATCAGGTGCGGCGTCGGGAGTTTCCCGATGAGCACATCAGCGTCTATTTTACCGTGAGACAATACGGCAGCATGGATCACGACGCCTCGTTTGCCGACCGTATGGTTCAACTGCGCACCAAATGCGAAGAACTACTCGAAGAATTCGTCATCGACGAAGTGCTGGTGCCACTAAGCCAGGCCATTGCCGCCTCCTGAACGTCGACGCGATTGGCAGGAGTTCTCACAGACCGTTGATCTCAATGCCCGTGGCAGACAACACCACTGGACAGAATCCGCTGGACCAGACGATGGGGTGAGACAAAAAAAGGGGCTGGCCGCAGCAGCGGCCAGCCCCTGATATTTTTTGGCTTCAGCAAATAGTGATTTGCCCCGACTCACCGTCAAGCGGTCACACCAACTACTTGACGCTGATCAGTTCGATGTCGAAAATCAGCAGGCTGTTGGGAGGAATGGAACCGGGAGCTCGCTCGCCGTAGGCCAGATCAGGGCGAATGAACAGGCGATACTTCGCGCCCACCTTCATCAGCTGCAAAGCTTCCGTCCAGCCAGGAATGACCTGAGTCACACCAAACGACACGGCGCGTTCACCCTCTGCCGGGGCGTCGCCTTTGTAAGACTCATCAAACACTTTTCCACTGAGCAGTTTGCCGCGGTAATGAGTGCTGACCGTGCTGTCTGTGGTTGGCTTCGCGCCGGTGCCTTCCTTGATCACCATGTACTGCAGACCGGACTTGGTGGTCTTCACGCCCGCCTTCTTCTTGTTTTCCACGAGGAATTTGCGGGCGGCCTCCAGATTCTCCTCGGAGGCTCGGGCCGCTTTCTCGGCCATCTTCTTCTGGAATTCCGTAAAGGCGGCCTGCAGCTGTTCCGCAGTCAGCTGCGGATCTTTGCCTTTGACACCCGCAGTGACGCCGGCAAAGAATTTATCCAGATCCAGCCCTTCAATCTCGCCGCCGACCTGACGGCCAATATTCAGACCGATTCCGTAACTGATTTTTTCCTCGAGGGTCTTAAACTCGATTTTTTCGTCGGCGAGGGCCTGTCCGACAAGCAGCACGGCCGCAGACATGGCGGAAACAACAAAACGCATGGGTGGCTTTCTGACAAGGGTCAATTGGGAAGGACGCCCCATCATCGACCCCCACTGCCCCTGGAAAAAGACCGAGCGTCCGATTCGCCGCATGATTCTCTAAATCGGTCAGCCACACGAGGAACAATCACCTCACAACTTGTCATCGGGCTTACGACGTCGGCGGCGGGGAAATCGGATGGCACATCCCCGAGCGCCCGTTTTTGTGACCTCCGGCGTCTTTCCGCTTTGGATCGCTGCGATCGCCAGTTCCACCCAGGAGCGGGTCACATTTTCCGCCTTCGAGCTGTCATCCAGCGCCCCTTTGTAAACCACACGTCTGTCGCGATTGAGCACGAAAAACTCGGGCGTGTAAATGGCCCCAAAGGCTTTGGCGACCAGCTGGTCATCATCTCGCAGATAAAGGAAGTTGAACGCCTTGTCCTCGGCTCTGTCGATCATTTTCTTCAGGCTGTCGCCGTCCGTGGCATTGGAGTTGATCGCCACCACGCGAACCTGCCGCCCGGCTTCCCCGTATTTCTTCTGCAGGGCGATCAAACGGTCTTCATAGTCGACCGAGTAGGGGCACGTATTGCTGGTGAAACAGACAACAAGAATGGGCGTCTGCTCCAGTTCCCTGGTGCCATAAAACTCGCCGTCCACACCTTCCAGCGCATCAAAAACGGGTGCGCGGTCACCAACATCCAGGCTCACAGACTGAGCATCTGCCCGACCACCGACCAACAGCAGCACCGCAATAGCGATCCGCACCAAATCGGCCATGTTTCTGAACCAGGAATCCCGCTCGCGCACAGACCGGCAGACTTTAGGAAAACTCCAGCATTTGCCAAAAAACCTCAAGTTGGCGCTCAGGCGGTTACGATCACACGAATAAGGCAAAATCCGATCCTCTGCTCTTTACGGCCGACAGCCGGATACAGGTACGTCGCAATGAAACGATTCCTCACCATCACCATCCTGACAATCTGTGCTGGATTGTCTACCGCACAATCCTCGCAGGCCTGCATGTATATCCCCTGGCTGGACCCCTTCGCGTGGATGGGTTTTTATGGCTGCGGTTACGGTGGCTGTGGCTACAACCCTTGTGGTTACGGTGGCTGCAACAACTACGGTGTGATGCCACAGGTTTATGCCCCTCAGGCCCCCCTCTACGCAGCGCCGCAGACACTGAACTATCCGGTCACCCCAGCGAGCCCCGGCTGCAACTGCACGAGTTCCGCCCCCCAGCCGACACTGACCGCCGTACAGGTCCCGGTCACGACTTATCGGGCGGTTACCCAGTACGTGCCGCAAACGACTTATCGAACCCAATACCGCACGGTGAGCCCAGGTGCAGTCTCGTCTACTTATGGAACGTACCCGTCTGTGCCAGCATACACCGCTCCGCGGTCCGCCTACAGCTACGGAACCGCCTACACACCATACAGCACAGCCATAGTGACGCCCTCGTATGCCCCACCGACGTTCGCCTCACCCACGCTGGCCCAGAGCTATCCCGTTCAGAGTTACCCGACTCAGAGCTACGCTCCACCAACGTACGCCTCACAGACGTTTTCTGCTCCAACCATCCCATCACAGGTCTACCCCAGCCCGACACCGGAGTCCTTCAGCACGCCGTCCATCCCAACCCCCATTGCTTCACCTGTCCCTGGTGACATTTACGGTGATCACGAATACCCGACTCAGTCAGCCGTACGACCACAACCGACAGCACGTGCCTACACGCCCGCCGTTCGTCAGGCCTCATGGGCCCAGCCAGCAACCAACCGCTATCCACTTTCCGTGCGATAAACGGCAGCCGCCTGAGTACGCAAAAGAAAAAGGCCACCTCAACAGAGGTGGCCTTTCTTTTGTTTTTCAATACCGTGTCACGACGAACGCGGTGACAGCGGAATCACACCGTCATGGACTCAATCCCCAGCTTGCCCTGTACCGTGCGACTAAGCGTCTCCCGCACGATTTCGATGGGAATGCGGTCGTACACCTGCTGGAAGAATCCTTCCACGATCATGTGCATGGCTTCGTTTTCCATGATGCCACGACTCTGGGCGTAGAAGATCTGCTCCTCATCCACCCGACCAGTGGTGGCACCGTGTGTACAGCGAACGTCATCCGCCTCAATTTCCAGTCCAGGGATACTGTCACAGCGTGCGTCGCCGCTGAGCATCAATGCATCGCTCCGCTGGTAACCATCGGTTTGCTGGGCAGCTTCATCCACTTTGATCATGCCTCGCCAGATGACTCGAGACTCGTCGCGCAGCACCTCCTTATAGAGCAGGTCACTGTGCGTTCCCTGTGCCTGATGGTGCTGCTGGGTGTAGTAGCTGATCTTCTGACGATCGCTGGTGAAGGTGACCCCGTTGACTTCCGCCGACGCGGCACGCCCGGCCAGATTGACGTCCTGGTGAATGTGGCTGAGCTTGCTTCCCAGACCGACGACAGTCCACTGCAGCGAAGCTTCGCTGGCGACGTTACCCGCCTGGTGAGCAAAGTGCCAAGTCTTCTGACTCCAGTTTTGCAGCTGCACGTATCGCAGGTTGGCGTGTTTGCCGACAATCAGCTCGACGCAGCCCACGTGCAGCCCTTCCGTGTCTTCCTCGGCTGATGTTGTTTCCTCGAGCAGCGTGGCGCGTGCTTCATCTTCGACAATGATCAGCGTGTGGCCAAAGTCGGCCACACCGCTGCGTGTGTGAGCAATGAGGCTGTGCAGTGGCACGTCAGCTTCCACGCCTTTGGGGACATAAAGCAGTGTTCCACTTGTCCAGAAGGCCGCATGCCAGGCAGCAAAGCGGTCGGCATCAGGCTGCACAGCCTGCTTCATGAAGTAGGGCTCCAGCAACTCGCGGTGCTGCTCAAGCATAGTCTGCAGATCACCAAACAGAATGCCCTTTGAAGCCAGTTCATCGCTGAACGCGGAGTGCACCATGCGGCCGTCGACGTGCTGAATGTTCCCGCCATACTCGGTTTCATCAGCCAGCAGAGTGCTCACAGAGGCGGCATCAGCACCTTCAGCGGCTGGTCGAAACTTCGCCGCGTTGAACACTCGCAGGTCGACACGCTTGAATTCTTCCGGATCAAGATCCTCTTCCAGCAGCGTGCAGTACCGCTCGAAGGCCACGCGGCGGGCCTGTGTGATCCAGTCGGCCTCTGTCCGCAAAGACAGAAACTCCTCGAAGACTTCCGCCGAGAATCCGATGCGATCAATGTTGATTGTGGCTGTCATCGTTTGATCAGTTATGAATGGCCCGCTGCCAGCTGCAGACGGACGGGGAGGTGGATCGCCGCTGAATCACAACTTCAGCGGCGAGGTTGTCGCCGGCACATTTGCGTGCCACTGTTGCCAGCCTGAGCCGACAGTCCGCGGTTCGCCTAGCCGACACTGCCTTCCATTTGCAGCTCGATGAGTCGATTCATCTCGACGGCGTACTCCATAGGCAGCTCTTTCACGAGCGGCTCGATAAAGCCGGTCACGATCATCGCACTGGCTTCCGCCTCTGTCAGCCCACGGCTCATCAGGTAGAACAGCTGCTCTTCAGCAATTTTGCTGACGCTCGCTTCGTGCTCAATGGCCACGTCCTGCTCTTCCACTTCAATATACGGGTAGGTGTCGCTTTTGCTCTGCGGATCCAGAATCAGTGCGTCACAGACCACGTTGCTCTTGCAGTGGTGAGCCCCGTCTTCCACTTTCACCAGACCGCGATAGCTGCCGCGACCGCCGTCTTTGCTGATGCTCTTGCTGACAATACGACTGCTGGTGTGCGGAGCGCAATGCACCATCTTGGCACCAGCGTCCTGGTGCTGCCCTTTGCTCGCAAATGCGATGGAGAGCGTCTCACCACGAGCGCCCGGTTCCATCAGGTAGATGGCCGGATACTTCATCGTCAGCTTGCTCCCGAGGTTACCGTCCACCCACTCCATCAGAGAATCGCCATAAGCCATGGCACGCTTGGTGACCAGGTTGTAGACGTTGCTCGACCAGTTCTGGATGGTCGTATAACGGAAGCGACCGCCGCGTTTGACAACAATCTCCACCACCGCACTGTGCAGGCTGTCACTGCTGTAAGTGGGAGCCGTGCAGCCTTCCACGTAATGAGCAGACGCCCCTTCATCAACGATGATCAGCGTCCGTTCAAACTGCCCCATGTTCTGGCTGTTGATGCGGAAGTAGGCCTGCAGCGGGAAATCGATGTTCACGCCGGGAGGAACGTAGATAAACGAACCACCGGACCACACAGCACTGTTGAGCGCGGCGAACTTGTTGTCTTCCGGCGGGATAATCTTCGCAAAGTGCTCACGAAAGATCTCCGGATGATCACGCAGAGCTGAGTCAGTATCAGTGAACAATACGCCCTGCTTGGCCAGATCTTCCTGCAGACTGCCGTACACCACTTCGGACTCGTACTGAGCCTTCACTCCGGCCAGATACTTCTTTTCCGCTTCCGGGATCCCCAGCCGGTCGTAAGTTTTGCGAATGTCCTCAGGAACGTCATCCCAGCTGCGTTCCTGCCCTTTGGCGGCCTTCATGTAGTAGAAGATGTCGTCAAAGTTGAGGTCCGCCATGTCGCCGCCCCAGTTGGGCATGGGGCGCGACTCGAAAATTTCCAGAGACCGAAGACGGAAGTCCCGCATCCAGCCTGGCTCATTTTTCATTTCGGAAATCTGCCCGACAATCTCGCGATCAAGCCCCTTGCGGCTTTTGAATTCGTAGTTGTCGGTGGAGTCATGAAATCCGAACTGGTAATCGCCAACGCCTACGTCAGCTTTTTCTGGGGCATCAGTGCTCATGATAGTTCTTTCGATCTGAAGATCGGGTGGAGTCTGTTCGTATTTCCCGGGAGCGGGCGTCCGTGGCCCCGGGGGATGGTCAGTCAGACGGTTGAGTCACCCCGGCCGCAGAGCAGCTCGACTTTGAGCAACGATGTGGCATCCTTGGGGCATCCTTGGGGCATCCTTGGGGCATCCGTGGGGCATCCGTGGGGCAACATGGCGCAACGGCTGGACTCAACCGGCAAAGGGTCATTAAACGGAGGCCGCTTCTGCCTGTGCGTTGTCCGCCGCAGCTTCCGGATGACGTTCGCGAATCTTCGCATAGCCGTTGGCGTGCAGATCGTGAGCCAATGAGGCATCTCCGGTTTCCACAATCCGGCCGCCCAGCATCACATGCGTGTACTTGGGTGGGTTGTACTCCAGCAGTCGCTCGTGATGGGTGATGATCAGCACGCCCATCTCCGGGCCGCTCAGCTTCGCCAGACCTTCGCTGACAACGCGAACCGCGTCACTGTCCAGCCCGCTGTCCGTTTCGTCCAGAATCGCGAACTTCGGCTGCAGCATGGCCATCTGCAGAATTTCCATGCGTTTCTTCTCACCGCCCGAAAAGCCGTCGTTCAGGTATCGTCGAGCAAACTCAACGTCCATCCCCAGCTCTTCCATGCGGGCCTTAATTTCCTTGCGAAATTCACGCATGCCAACCAGCCCTTCACCCTCTTTTCGATCAGGGTTGCGGATGTTGCTGATCGCGTGACGAATGAAGTCCGCCACTTTGACGCCGGGAATCACAACCGGATACTGGAATGCCAGGAACATCCCCAGACGGGCACGTTCGTCAGCCTCAAGTTCGGTGATATTAACGCCATCGATCTCGATGGTGCCGCCCGTGATTTCGTAGTTGGGGTGCCCGGCCAGTGCGTAGGCCAGCGTGCTTTTCCCCGAACCGTTGGGGCCCATCAGTGCGTGAATTTCGCCCTGACGAATTTCCATATTCACACCCTTGAGAATGGGTGTGTCGGCGACAGAGACATGCAGGTCGGTAATTTTGAGCAGGCTGCTCATGGCAATCGCAATTCCGTGGTAAGGCGTTCTGATAGAACGCGGGTCAGTCAAACTGGACTCAATTTTAAAAACATTCCGCGGTGGCGACGCAGAACAACAGTCACGGACAGACCGTGATCGCTCCGAATCAGACGTTCAGAGCGGAGTAGCCGGAGTGGTGAGGGACCGGCAGGGTGGACTCTCCACGAGTGATTTTTCGGGCTTTGATCTTATCCTGAATTCTCATCAGACCTTCGAGCAGGGCTTCCGGTCGAGGGGGGCAGCCGGGGACGTAAACATCAACCGGTACCACCAGGTCCACACCCTTCACCACGTGATAGCCGTGCTTGAAGTAGGGACCACCGCCAACCGTGCAGGCGCCCATGGCGATCACGTATTTGGGGTCAGCCATCTGCTCGTACAGACGACGCACCCGACTGGCCATCTTATGAGTCACCGTACCGGCAACGATCATCAGGTCCGCCTGACGGGGCGTCGCTCGAAACGCGCCCGCACCAAAGCGGTCGATGTCGTACTTGCTGGCACCGGTGGCCATCATCTCGATCGCACAGCAGGCCAAACCAAACGTCATCGGCCAGATACTGGACTGCTGACCCCAGTTCATGGCGTCTTCCAGTGTGGTTGTGATGACGTTTTCTTCGAACCGTCCTTCAATCCATGTCATGTCGGTCGATATCCTTCGAACTTCTACCTGATTGAGTCGCAGTCTGACTGAGTCCTGTAACGCCACATCACAGGGAACTGCTTGCCGCAAACTCTATCAGGCTAAACACTTGTTTCCAATGCCCCGGCGCGATTCCAGCGATTGGGATCGTCCGATTTCCAATCATCAAAACGTTCGCCCCGCTGGTCAGAGCGAGTTGCCGGGCGTCTCCTCTGCTACCTGCACCTCGAACTCGCAACAGTGATGTCCGTCCCGACATCGATTGCGAAACTCGACCGGCGCACCAATCACCTCTTCCAGCACCCGACGTTCAATCTGGCAAATGGTCTCGTCCACGTCAGCCAGCATCGGAAACGGGCAGTTTGTCTCTCTCAGAATGGGCAGGGCCATCGAGTGGTCAGACTCGACGTTGAATCCGCTGGCTCGCATCTCGTCCGCCAACTCGTCCACGCTTTGTTCGACCGACTCAGAAACCGCCAGACGCTTGCGAAACCGATCTGCCAGACGCTCCTGCACCTGCAGAATCAGACGCTCTTTCACGTCCGATTCCTCCAGCCCCACGATCGATTCCCACAAAACAACAGCCAGTTCGCGGTAGTCCTCACCCAGCGAATGCAGTCCCTCAGCCGTCACGCGATAGACGTTTTTGGGGCGTCCTCGCGTCTGTGACCGTTTTTCGCACGCCAGCAGGCCGGACGCTTCCAGCCGGGCAATTCGCTGACGCACGGCGGTCCGTGTCACCCCCAATTCATCGCACAATGATTGAATATCCGCGCCCGCCGTGCGGTGCAGATGCTCAATGATTTCGCGATCTCGAGAGTCCAGCGTGGACATAATCCCGCCCGAAAGTGGTCCAGAGACAGAGCCTGTGATCGACGGATTTTACGGCTGCCATTCTATTTGGCAATTCCCCCTGCCAAAAATGAACAAACTGAGATCTGGTCTCAGCAGGAGCACTCAAAGCAGAGTACGTGGGCTGACTCACAGCGGCGGCGACCGAACAATTTGCCCAGATGCAGAGCTGCACCGGGAACCCCCAATCAACGATTTGCGGGATCTGGCTGGCCACAATGGAGGCCACGGAAGCATGGGGACTGCCCGGCCGAAACGTAGCGCAGCGGCCGTGCTAAAAAGCCGCACAACCGCGGGACAGGGCAGACAGATGGCCCCAAGCCTAGAGACGGAAGCGGAATGTCTCGTAGATATAACGGACCGTCCACTGCCAGACGGTGCGGTCGTCAATCAGGAACCGCGCCATACCCCGCATCCCCGGTTTGATCAGTGCGGCATCGTACCGGCTTTCATCGTGAACGAAGTGCATTTCCACGACAGCTCGGTAGGCCGTGCTGGTCAAAGCCTCCTGCCCTTTGTCGTCGGGACGTGTGCCCAGGCTGCCGCCGTATTTGGTGGTCAGTGACTGCGGTGCCACCTTCTCACCACTGCGTGAGAACAGCGTGACGGGGGCGGTGTAGGAAATGTCCGAAAGGTGATCAAGTTTCAACTCCACCGGCATGCCGTCCGCCAGGTCTTCCCGGTCGGACTGGTCAATGTACAGCACCGCCTGCAATTCGTCCGACGGGGCAATCTTCATCACCTCCATCCCAGGGTCGACAAAGCAGCCGTAGTTTTTGGCATCCAGCGGTGTGCCGTGCCAGCGCTCCAGCTTGGTGCGGTTGATTTCGTCACGCTTCGGCTCGGGGACGCGATCGGGGGCCACCACAGTGCCGGCAACTGGGCACTCGACAACGCGACCGCGAATCAGGTCCATGGTCTGATCCATGCTTGCCCGCAGTGCCATCATCCGCTCCTGCGCCTGATGCACTTCGAAGGACATGTCACGCGGCAGACGATCCGTGTTGTCTGAGTTACTGCGTCCGGCACTGTTCAGATGCTTGGCGGCCACTTCAATCTGGCCCGTCCACTCGATCATCAACTGGCTGAGTTCTTCTCGCAGATCGAACAGCTGCCGATCCTCAAGCACAAACAGGATCTGGCCTTTCTCCACCCGATCGCCGGGTTGCGGCAGCACCACGTATTCGTCGGGTGTGGGCAGCTTCTGCAGCAGATCAAACTTCGACTGGTGCAGCACTTCTTCCAGTCGGTCAAAGTCGAGCGCCTGGTCGGTGCCGGGCATGAAAAACGCCCGCTCCTGTTCGGCGGCAAGTTCTTCACAGAAGGCTCGGTACTCGTCTGGCTGCAAAATTCTGCCACCAATGGGCCCACTGGTGACGTGCGCCACGTCCACCGGTTCAATGGTGAACGGAGCAAAGTGATACCACGGCACAGGAATACTGGCGATCAAATAACCGATGGTACCAGCGACCGTCAGCGACAGAAAAATTTTGAGCTTGCTCATTGGTTCAACCCTCGGTGTCGCAATGATCTGATAGACGTTCTTGAACATCGCGAACACAATGCCCGCCATCGAAAACAGGGCCAGCGTGATCCCCAGACTTTGTAAGTCATACGGCTTGAGCACCGTGTACAAAAACATGCTGATCGAAACGAGAATCACCCACCGGTAGCACCAGGCAGCGATGGCGTAGGTCACAAACCACGCTTTCCCCGTTTCCGGCATGAACGGATCCGGGCGGCTCTCAATTCCCAGGCAGTACCACGAGAACGCCTCTCTGAGCATCTTGTCCGACTTAGCGCGGAGATTGGGAATCTCCAGAAAGTCGCTCATCATGTAATAACCGTCAAACCGCATCAGCGGGTTGGCGTTGAAAATCACGGTGGTGATCGTGGTCACAAAAAACGTGTTCAGAGCCAGAAAGTGCAGCATCCCCGGTTTGGTGAACCACCAGATGTAAATCGCAATCGCCGATATGATGACTTCGATATACATGCCCGCCGCACCGATGATGATACGGTGCCACTTGTTCTTCATCATCCACGAGTCTGTCACGTCACAGTACAGACAGGGGCTGAAGACGAGCAGCATGACCCCCATTTCATGGCATTCGCCGCCGAAATGATGGCAACTTAAGCCGTGACCGAACTCGTGGATGATCTTGGCAATGCCGAGCGTGGCCCACAGGTAAATCAGGTTGGGCCACCCGAAAAACGTCTGAAACTCAGGCAGACGACTTTGGAATTCATCAAACTGCGCTCCCAGCATCAGCCACGCCGACGCCACAAACAGCATGCACGCCCAAACGACGGGCTTCGCGAACACCCACTTCAGATAGGGATACATCCATCGCAGAGTGGCTTCCGGGTCCCAGCCGGGCAGTCGCATATACAGCAGACTCATCAGCGTCTGCTTGATCTTCTGGTTGCGTTCCTTGCGACGTTCCCGGACGACGGCCGCTCCCTGACCTGTTCGCTCACTGACCACCAGCCCCTTCTTGTAAAGGTCGGTAATCAACTGCTGAATGTCGCTTAGGGTGACCTGAAGGGTCGGAAAGAACTCTTTCAGGTCTTCCTTGACCTGCTCCAGACTGCGAGTGCCGTCCAGCAGGTCGAGAATCTTGAACTGTTCACGCTGCAGGCGGTGGTACTTCAGACCCACAGGATCCTTGATCACCTGATAGCCAACGCCGAGGTAATCGATTTCCGCAATCACCAGGTCGGCCCGGCGGCGCAGGGGGATCGGGCGCTGGTTGGACGCCTGCATCTCCTGCGATTGCGACTCGGAAAGCTGCATAAAATCAGTTCAGCAATAACGAACGGGATGAGTTGGTCGCACCCTTCGCAGACGAAGAGCGGCAGCCGTGAGCCGCCCCCCAATGGTGTGGATCAGGCGGCAGACAGGCCGGTTAGCGAGCGGTGCCGGGGAAAATCTTCGCCTGCACGCGGACGCCTTCTTTCAGCAGATAGTTGCGTTCGCCCGACACGCGATTCTTCACGACAGCCTCGATCATGATGGAGTTCTTATCGTCGGTCTTCGCCTGACCGCCGGTAAAAGTGACTTCACCAATGAAGTAGTGGGCGGCAGAAGGTTCCGTCGGTGTTGCGGCATCTTCGTTGTTGCCCTTCACGAACGGGCTGCCGGATGTCGCCGGGCGATCGCCTGGCTGTGCCATCGCTCGCTGCACGATGACTTTGTCGCCGACACCAATCTGCGACTCAAAGCGAGGATCAACGTCCATCTTAACGACCATCGTCTCAAAATTGACGATCGTCATGATGGGATCACCCTGTCGCACAGAGGTGCCAACGGCCTTCTTGTGCAGGTCCGTTACAATCCCCGTAATCTCAGCCGTCTTGGTATACAGTTTCAACTCGACTCGCTTGGTGGCAGCCGCCAGTTCTGCAGATCGTTTCTCGTGCTCGGCTTTCTTCAGCCCCGCCTTGGCCTTGATGACTTCCAGCTCCTGCTTGCGGATTTCTTCAGGGCCGTAAATGCTCGACTCTTTACTCTTATTGCGATCAATCCAGTCCTGCAGCGTTGTCTCGGCATATTCAATAGCCGTTTTTGCAAACGTAATCTCAAAATCCGCCTCAGCAGCGTGCTCCAGTTCGTCCAGCTCCGCTTTCGCCTGGCGACTGTCGATTTCGACCACGACCTGACCTTTTCTGACCAGACCGCCCCGCGCGGCTGGCGAGATCTTTGACAGTGTGCCGGCCACGTCCACGGCGATTTCGTTCTGCTCGTTGATTTCCACCACGACATTCTCCGTGTCGATGGCATCAGCGTTTTTCCACATCTCCTGCAGAGACTTCTCCGAGGTCTGTCCCGAACACGTACTGACGAAGAGCGTCAGACAGCACAATCCGGCCATCTGGGCCAGCATTCGGGGGGTGGTTGCCATTTTCATGGAAGAACTCCTGGTCACGAATTCTGATATCTCTGTTGAGACGGTCTTAGTCGAGTGGTCTAACGGATTTGCGTCATCCCTACAACGTGTTTTTGGGCAGCTTCACCAGTTTCACACGACGCAAAGCGCTCCGCGCACGGTCGGGCAGGATGTTCCATTCGCCCCGCCGCTCAGACGCCCTTAGGAAACAGCGAAACTCGTCACCAGGCAGACTGCCCGAGAGGCGTCAAAACAGCCGCGGATCCATCACCAGGTGCTTCACACGTTCGCGTTTCCACGTGTACGAAATGTGGATCAGCCCGTCCGCCGCCTGAACCATCGCCGGATAGCTGAACTCCCCCTTCTCCTGTTTCTCCAGATCACACAGTTTCGTCCACTGCCGCCCATCTGCTGAGACCGCCAGCCGCAGGATCGATCGCCGCCCCCAGCCGGAATCTCCCGCCGGCAGCGGATTGTAAACCAGCAGGTGACGACCATCGGACAAAGTCACCGACTCGATGCCCGAATTAGGATTGGGCAGCTCAGTGGCCTCAAGCGGGCTCCAGGTCAGCCCGCCGTCTGTCGACTCTGTGCTCACAATGACGCTCTCCTTCGTGCGGCATAGCGCCTGCAGACGTCCATCGGGATGGGTCAAAAACGTCGGCTGGATGGCATGAAACGTCTTGCCATCGTTAACCGGGCCAATGCGCTTCCAGTCATCCATGAGCCGGCCGTCCACAACGCGGCCCCGCTCAAAGTGAACCCGCCAGCCGTCATACTCCGTCGAAGACCCGCACAACAGATCGCCTTCCAACAGCAGCGGTTTGCAGCGAACGGGACCGTCAATGCCTTCGGGCAGACGCCGGCGGTTGCGAAACGTGCGTCCGCGGTCGAAGCTGACCATGACTTCCCCCCACCATTCGCGAGGGTTGGGGCCAACCTTGAAGAACAGATAAGTGGGGCCATCACCGGGCATCTGGTACAGCACCGGATTCCAGCAGGGATAGCGTTTGCCATCGTGCTGCACTCCGTCTGCCGCCTTCACGGGAGCACTCCACTTCAACCCGTCGTGATAGCTGTACCAGATGGCCACGTCATCGCGCCCCTCCCGCGTGCCACCAAACCAGGCGGACACCAGCCCTCGACTCGTCTCGCAAAGGGTCGACGCATGACACTGCGCGAAGGGGGCTTTGCTGAAGACAAACTCTTCCCGCACAAGCGACGGCAACCGTGGTTCTGCCCTGTCCGTCGCGGACTGCGGCGACAGCTGTGAGGGCGGAAACGTCACGCAGTCATCGTGTGCGATGTGGTAGATGCGGCCGTTTTCGCTGCCCACCAGCAAATCCGGTTTGCCATCCCGGTCGAAATCGGCGACGGCCGGACTGGACGTATGACCGGCCACATTGCGTCTGGCAAGGTTGCCCACCTTCTGCAGGACGTATTCACCGGCCGGTGTTGTCTTGACGTTGCGATACCACGTGGCGTTTTCCGAATTCACCAGCACGTCGGCGCGGCCGTCCCGATCCCAGTCAACAACAGCCAGCTTCACGCGGCCGGAGCGTCCGCAGGTGCCGGCATTCAGTCGAATGGGCTGCAGATCAGCATCCACAAACAAACGTTCGGCCGCGCCACACGAACGACGCAGGGTGAGATATCCCTGCTGATCGAGCATCACCAGATCCAGAGTCTCGTCCCCATCAAAATCCAGGCAAAGCGGCGTCGTCCTCCACTGCGTGAGCGTGTCAGTGCGGGGTGTCTGATTCCAAAACCACGCCGGAGGAAGCTCCGCGCGTCCGGAATCCCACACCTGATCGGTCATCACGCCGCCGTCATTCAGCAACAGCCCCAGACGTCCATGAATCGAGTTGTAAACCACGTCCGGATCACCGTCCCGATCCCAGTCGCAGACAGACAGCGTCGTGTAGCCCCATTTGGCTTCACACGGTCCCTGAATGGACCCCGAGGGTCCGGCCATCACTCGAAATGCGGCCGGGCCGCGGGCCGTCTGAACTTTGAGTTTCCGGACCGCCGACCACCGCGGCCCGCTTTCTGTCGGTCCTTCGTTGAAGAACACACCAATGTCTCCGGCCGTATTGCCGCACACGATGTCTTCGTCACCATCACCATCCCAGTCGCAGGCGAAGGGCGTTGCCAGCGCACCAAACTTCAGGGTATCGGCCTGCTGCTGGAAGTAACGGGGAGCAGCAAACACGGGCACTCGATTCTGCAGTTCGCCCGTGTTCTCAATGAAGGCCACCCGGCCATCTTCGTCACCCACGATCAGGTCCGAGTCACCATCGCCATCCCAGTCGATGGCCGTCGGCGTAATCATCTGCAGATTCATCCGCAACTGATCGCCGTCTGCCGTCTGCAGTCGCACGCCGTCAGAGTAGACGGGGGAGCGGCGGTCGCCCACATTCTGAAAATAGGTGAAGCCATCGAGAAACTCGCCGCACAGCAGATCCAGATCACCGTCGCCATCAAAGTCCGCGAAATTTGGACAAGGCCATCCATAGACATCCACCAGTCCGCCGCCAGCTGTCAGCCGAAACGGTTGTTGACTGTATTGTGGATCCTTGTCGGAACCGTCGTTTCGAACAATATAGACATAGCCGTGCAGCGGTCCGTTGCGCCACAAGCCGTGTCGATCGTAGGCATGATCCCAACTCAGGTCGGACCAGTCACCGATGCCAGTCGCCAGGTCGTGATCGCCGTCGCCGTCGTAGTCCACGTAGCGCCACATGTTGCCGCGGATACGATTTCCAGTAGCCGCATGAGGATTGGTGGCGGCAGGAATTTTTTGCGGCCGCGAAAAATCAAACGTTCCCTCTTTGTTCCGTCGAAACTCAAACCCGGGCTTCAGCACCCGATCTTCGCCCCCCACACGGCTTAGCAGCATATAGTGGGCTCCGTTTCCCAAACGGACGGCGGGCTTGAATACAGGCATCGAATTTCGAGGATCCTGTGAGGGATTCTCAAAATAGTAAACGCCGTTTGACGGCTTGTCCGGACAGCAGACCAGCAGGTCCAGATCCCCATCGCCGTCATAATCCAGCGGCAGCGGATAGGCCCACAGCCCGACGCCCAGATCGGTCACCAGACCGGGGTTGTTGTACTTCAGAGGCTGAAGTTTCCAATCCTCGGCCAGCACGGCTGGCCGGCTGATAGTGGTTCCCATCAGACCGGCGGCTGACACGACAAAGAACAGAATGGCTCGCCCGCTCATGATTCACTCCCTGTGACTGTGGTGCCATCAGCTTAGCGATCGAACAGCATTCCGCACAGCAACGAGGCCCCAGCGCGTCAGTCGAGCACCCCCGCCCCACGCAGGATCATCGCAACCTGCTGTCGTTCAGGTTCCCGAAAAGCGTGAAACGGATCCGCCGGCAGATCACTGCAGATTTCCAGCAGTGACAGTGCGGACTTGGTGGCTTTGATAAATCGTGACGCGTACTTGCCCACGTCGTAGATGGCCTGAAGCTGTTCGACCACCGCCTGCTGTCGATGGGCGGCCCCCTCGTCGCCTGCCAGTAGTGCAGCGTGCCACCTTGTAAAGACGGCTGGGGCAAAGTTGGCTCCGCCACTGACACCTCCGTCACCACCCGCGGCATGAGCTTCCGCCAGCATGGCTTCTGGTCCAATCAAAACACGCCAGTCCGGCCGGGCCTGTTTCAGCTGACAAACCTGAGCAAAATAGTCCAGATCACCACTGCTGTCTTTCACCCCCACAACGCTCGGCAGGTCGGCCAGTTGCCGCAGCGTGTCCACTTCAAACCACACCTTGGTCAGTCCCGGCATGTTGTACAGCATCACAGGCAGCGGCAGTTGGGGCACGATATTGCGGATGTATCCTGTCAGCTCCGTCTGGCCGGCCGGAAAATAATAGGGCGTGGTGAGCACAACAGAATCGGCGCCGGCATCGGCCGCAAAACGCGCCAGCTGGACAGACTCCACGAAGGCTGTGTCTGTGACGCCAACCAGGACGGGAACCCGACCGGCGACAATCGCCACGGTCCGCTCAATCATCTGGCGACGAAGACGGTAACTCAGACTGGGCGCTTCACCTGTTGTCCCCAGAATGAACACGCCCGCCACCCCCCCTTCGATGACAGCATGCAGCAGACGTTCCAGACCAGATTCATCGAGTTGGTCGCGCGCCGTAAGCGGAGTCACCAGCGGGGGAATAATGCAGGGCGAGTTTTCGGCAGGCAAGATCGACATCCTGTGAGAATTCAGACGGCACGTGACGGGCAGGGCAGCAGACACTGACAAACTGCCAGAGAGCAGCATATCGAGCCGCCCTCCTGACTGCGACAGTCACGTTTCCGACGGCTGATTTGGCCGTCCACCTTTTCTGCCACGGTCGCGGCCTCGTGGGCGAACCGTGCCTCGTCTACACTGTCCCCATGCTGTGGCCCCGTCACTAAGGAATGCAATTGATGTCTACCAGCGGTGCGACCGGATTTGCTGTGGCCCAGATTGCGGCTGTCGCCGGCAATTTGACGCAGAATGTGGCTCGACATGTTGAAGTCGCCCGGGCCGCACGGCAACACGGAGCCGGCTTCGTCGTCTTTCCCGAGCTCTCGCTGACCGGATACGAGCCGGACCTCGCCAGGGAAACTGCAATCACGCCCGACAGCTCCGTCATCCAGCCACTCGTCGACCTGGCTCGGCAGGGCATTACGATCGTGGCGGGCGCTCCGATCCGTTCCACAACAGCAAAACCGTTCCTTGCGGCGCTGATTATTACGCCACGCGATCTGCAGGTTTACAACAAGCGGTTTCTGCACGGCGAAGAGAATGACGTCTTCTGTCCGGGCAGCGACGTCGTGCTCACGCCGGTCGCCACGCAGCAGGTGGGAATCGCGATCTGCGCGGACATTCATGAACCGCAGCACGATCAGGACATTGCCCAGGCTGGGGCCACCGTGTATGCCGCCGGCGTGGCCATCAAGCAGCAGAGTCTGCCCCGAGCGCACGATGAGATGTCGCGTCTGTCGGCCCGTCACGGTTTTGTCACGCTGCTGGCCAACTACAGTGCGCCTTCCGGCGGATACGACATTCGGGGCGGCAGCGGCATCTGGAACAGCCGCGGGGAGTGTCTGCAACTGGCTGCCGACTCACGCGAACAACTGCTGCTCGCGACTCCCGGACAGAACGGCTGGACGGCGCAGCGCGTGGACGCGTGAACGTTCTGCACGCTGTGTTTGCAGGCTCTGTCTGGTACACTCGAAGGCGTCGTTCGCTCCCAAAGGCTTGCTCAGGGCTGTCTGCATGAAGTCTGTTGCCACGATTGTGCTGTCTGTTGCGGCCCTTGCCGTTCCCGCCGGCTATTGGCAGCTTCTGAAGTCTCGACCTCCACATCAGCTCGCCGCAGTGCCACCCTCTGCAGACGTTTCACTCCCCGCCGGACCACTTGCCGCGAGGACAATGTCCCGCCGCGGGA
>JANSXP010000166.1 GCA_024742875.1 Planctomycetaceae bacterium
GGTCGTTCCAGCCGGTAAGCCAGACGGTAAGCCAGACGGTAAGCCAGACGGTAAGCCAGACGGTAAGCCAGACGCAGCCCCGGTCGGAATCAAAACGGACAGATCAGACAAATCAACCGTGCGAGTTTGACGGCCGGCCTCAGACGCCGGGACTGCCCGGTATTCGCACACACCACATCGGCCAGGACGGTCCGATGCCATCAATCAGGGACGATCCGTCAGTGACGGAGAAAGAAACGCGTGTCCTCATCAACTCTTGAACGAACTCAGGTCGAACGCATTGTGCGAGACGTGCTGCAGCGGTTTTCCGGTGCTGGCGCCGCAGCAGGCCGTTCCGGCGGCATTCCCGTGCAGCGCAACAGCCCAGGTGGAGCAACACCCGAACCGGCGGCAGTTCCGCCCGGTCGGAGCCCACTGGTGGTCAATATTTCTGCGCGGCACGTGCACCTGACACAGGAGCACGTGGAGATGCTGTTTGGTGCGGGCGCCACGCTGACACCGCAGAAAGATCTCTATCAGGATGGGTACTACGCGGCCGCGGAAACGGTGGCCGTTGTGGGGCCACGTCGACGAATGATCCCCAATGTTCGGGTGCTGGGCCCCTGTCGTCCGGACTCGCAGGTGGAGCTCGCCTTCACCGATGGCATCTCCCTGGGCATCGACCTGCCAGTGCGAATCTCGGGCAACGTGGCCGGCACCCCCGGCTGTGTGCTGGTCGGCCCCAAAGGCGTGGTGGAACTGCAGCAGGGTGTCATCCGCGCCATGCGACATGTGCACATGGGTCCCGCTGATCTGGCTCATTACGGCGTGAAAGACAAAGACATGATCAACCTTCGCATTGAATCTCCCGGCTGCACCACCGTGCTCGAAGATCTGGCCGTGCGAGCGGGTGAAAAGATCAAACTGGAAGTCCACCTGGACACGGACGAAGGCAACGCCGTTAACCTGGACAACGCCACCAAAGTGGAACTGGTGAAGCCGGAGCCCTGCTCCTGCAGTCATTAACGGTCACTGACCGCCGGTCTGCCGGTGACTTTCCTCGCAGAACAAATCACGGTGACTGACATCCGTCGGCTCACCCTCGCGGTTCCCCGGAACGCGATCGAACCTGTTACTTAAACCTTTCTGAAAGAACGAAAAATGGCAAAGCCAATGGAAGCTCTTGGGATGATCGAAACGAAGGGCTTCGTGTGCATGCTCGAAGCTGTCGACACGATGCTCAAAGCAGCAAACGTCACGATGGTCGGCTGGGACAAAGTCGGCAGCGGAATGGTCACCTCCTTTATCGTGGGTGACGTGGGTGCCGTCAAAGCGGCCATCGACGCCGGAGCTCAGGCAGCATCCAAGCTGGGTGAAGTCGTGAGCGTGGAAGTCATCCCACGCCCGCACGAGGAACTGGTCGCCGTTCTGCCTAAAGCCAAAGCGGGCAAGTAGTTCGCTGATTCCCGGCTGCGACCGTTCGTCGCCACGCCGCCATTTTCACACTTTCTGCAGCAGGAAAACACAACATGTCAGAAGCAATCGGAATGATTGAAACCAAAGGACTCGTCGCCCAGATCCAGGCCTCAGACGCCATGCTCAAAGCCGCCAATGTGGCTCTGGTCAAGCAGGTCCAGATCGGCGGGGCGTTTGTGACCACCATCATCAAAGGCGACGTCGGATCTGTTCGCGCGGCTGTGGACGCCGGCGCGGCGGCCGCATCAGCCTCCGGAGAACTGGTCAGCGCTCACCTGATCCCGCGTCCGGAACAGACGCTGCTGGATCAGTTCGTCTAAGTCGCCCGTCCCCTTTCCGTCAGCGCACCTGGCCGGCGGTCAGATGGACGAACTTTGCTCCTTTGGACAGCACAACCGCATGAAAGTTCTCGTAGCCAATCTGGGTTCCACCAGCTTCAAGTATCGCCTGTTCGATTTGTCGAACGAAGCGGAACTGGCGCGTGGCGGCATCGATCGCGTGGGCGAGGCGGAGAGTCACTGCTTTGTGGAAATCGGCGACCACCGAACCGAAGCACGGCAGAACATCCCGGATCACGCCGCCGCTGTGGGCATCTGCCTTGAGCAGTTGACCGATGCGGACACGGGCTGTCTTTCGTCGGTGGAGGAAGTGGCTGGCATTGGGTTTAAGGCCGTGTTTGCCGGCAGTCTCAGCGGTGTCCGTGTCGTGGACGACACACTTTTGACAA
>JANSXP010000145.1 GCA_024742875.1 Planctomycetaceae bacterium
CTCACCACTCCCCAAAACATACAACTTTATGTCCTAACACCTCGATATGCCGGGCAGACATCCTTCCGTCGACGTCACCAGTTGGCCCCACCGCTCTGCCCGCACACCGCACGCGCAATCGACACAGGCCTCTCAAACGGTCCCCGGGAAGCGGGCCTTCCCCCCTGAAATGTCGCCTTTCGGCAACAATCCCGCATCTTTCAACCCGCAGGACCAGATTCCGTGACCTAGTTTCTTTGTGACGGACAGATTGCGCAGGGTGCCAGGATGCCTCTGCAGGACCCTCAGAACGAACCACCGGAGCTAATCATGGTTGCCCCACCAAGAACTCGATCCTCCAACAACGACTTCGAGACACTCAAGGAACTGATCCACGGCAAGCTCGTGGAAAAGCTGGACCTGACGCGTCTGTCAGAACTCGAAGGCGATTCTCTGCGTCGCGAAATTCGCGTGGTGGTCGAACACCTGTGTGACACAGAAAATCCCCTGCTGAACCGCTCCGAGCGGGAACGCCTGGTGGAAGAGGTGCTCGATGAGGCGTTTGGTTTTGGCCCGCTGGAACTGCTGCTCAAGGAAGAGGGCGTGGCGGACATCATGATCAACGGCCCCAAGAATGTGTTCCTGGAAAAGAACGGCCGGATCCTGAAGTCGGAAGTCACCTTCCGCGACAATGATCACCTGCTGCAGATTCTCGACCGCATCGTTTCCAAGGTCGGTCGACGTGTGGATGAAACATCGCCCATGGTGGACGCCCGTCTGCCGGACGGCTCTCGTCTGAACGCCATCATCCCGCCGCTGGCGCTGGATGGTCCCTCGCTGACCATTCGTCGTTTCGGCTCCAACCCGCTGACTCTCGAAGACCTGCTCAAGTTTGGCGCTTTCACTCCGGAAATGGTGATGTTCATGGAGGGAGCCATGAAGGCCCGCCTGAACGTGATCATCAGTGGCGGTACGGGTTCCGGTAAAACAACCCTGCTCAACACGCTCTCCAGCTTCATCAGCAACGAAAACCGAATCGTCACGATTGAAGACGCGGCCGAAATTCAGCTGCAGCAGGAACACGTTCTGCGACTGGAAACCCGCCCGGCCAACATTGAAGGCAAAGGGGCAGTCACCGCCACGGACCTGGTGAAAAACGCTCTGCGTATGCGTCCTGACCGCATCATCATCGGGGAATGTCGTGGCGGCGAAGCGCTCGACATGCTGCAGGCGATGAACACCGGCCACGACGGCTCTCTGACCACCGTTCACGCCAACACGCCGCGCGACGCCATCTCCCGTATTGAAACTCTCGTCAACATGAGCGGCATCGAACTGCCCATGGCCGCACTGCGAAAGCAGATTGCTTCGGCCGTGCATCTGATCATTCAGGCCAGTCGACTGCAGGGTGGCCCGCGAAAAGTCACTTATGTGACCGAGATCGTCGGCATGGAAGGCGAAACCATCGTCATGCAGGACATCTTCCGCTTCATCCAGGACGGCGTGGATGGCAACGGCAAGGCGGTTGGTCACTTTGAATCAACGGGCGTTCGCCCCAAGTGCATTGAAGTTCTGGAATCTCTCGGCGTGAAACTGCCACCAAGCATCTTCACGGCCCGATCCCTCAAATCCTGTTAGTACATGTTCTGACTGCTGGCGGGTGTCTGTGACAGACGCCCGCCCTGTCCCCTGTCCGGAAAGTGGACGCCATGGATCCTGTTTATCTGATCATGCTGGCAGCCTTCGGGGGCTTTTTTGCCCTCGTCTTCGGCATTGGAAATCTCATTCAAAGTCGTCGCGCTTCCATGGCGGAATCGCGACTGGCCGCGTTTACAGGCAACGCCAGTCCCACGGGCAGGCAGGTGGCCGACGAAATCGTGCGCGACGGATTCAATTCCGCCACCGGTATCGTGGGCACGCTGATTAAGCGATTCCAAAACCTGCCCAACTTTTTTCAGCAGGCCGAATGCCCACTGAAGGTGGAGCAGTTTTTTCTGGTCTGCGTGGCAACCTCCGCGCTGGGCGCTTTAGTCGCCGTCATCATTCGCTGCCCGCCCGCCCTGGTTCCCGTGGGGGCCGCCTGCGGATTCAGCACGCCGTGGCTGTGGCTGTGGCTGCGTCGTCGCAGTCGCTTCAAAAAGTTTGAAGGTCAGCTGGCAGGCGCCCTGGAACTGATGGGTCGAGCCCTGAAGTCCGGTCACTCTCTGTCATCCGGCCTGCAGGTGGTGGCCAACGAAATGCCGGCCCCCATCTCCACAGAATTTCTGAAAGTTCACGAAGAGCAGAACCTCGGTATTCCCGTTGAGCAGGCCCTGAAGAACATGCTCAACCGCATTCCCAACCTCGACCTGCAGTTCTTCGTGATCGCCGTGTGCATTCAGCGACAGTGTGGTGGTGACCTTGCGGAAGTTCTGCAGAAGATCAGTAACCTCGTTCGTGAACGCTTCAAAATCCTCGGTCAGGTGAAGGCACTGACAGGGGAAGGTCGAATCAGTGGAATCGTACTGATGGCCCTGCCACCCGTGCTGTTTGCGGCCGTCTACTACCTGAACCCGGACTACGTCATGATCCTGTTTGATCGTGAAGAGGGACGCAAGATGCTGTTTGCCACCGGATTCCTGCAGGTCCTCGGTGCCATCTCCATCAAGAAAATCATCGACATCAAAGTCTGACTGACGCTGACCGTTCTGTCCCTGGTGCTTCGACACACATCTTCAAAAGACACGTCTCATGGACAATCCCATCTTCTTTATCATGCTGGCCGCCTTTGGGGCTTTTGCGTGCGGTGCCTGGGCGCTGATGAGCTTTTTCACCAGTAAGAAGTCACGTACCAGCGAGCGTCTGGAAGAGCTGCGGGACCCCAACTCCCGCAAACGCAAGACGGACGAGTCGGGCGTGAAAAACATGGTGGAAAAAGCGGCGCCCGCTTTATCCAACGTGCTCAAGCCCAAGACCGAGGGGGAAGAAAGCAAACTGAAAGTGCGGCTGGCCAACGCTGGTTTCTCTCAGCCCAACGCGGCCCGCAACTTTCTGGCGATCAAACTGGTCGGCTTGATCCTCGGCACCCTGTTTGGTGCCATCTACGGCTTTGCCAACATGGGCGCCAGCAGCAATTCGTGGCAGGCGTTTGTGATTGGAGCGGGCATGGGCTTTTACATCCCCGAAGCCATGCTGACGCTGCTGAAGTCATCCCGTCAGCAAAAGATCTTTCTGCAGCTGCCGGACGCTCTGGACCTGCTGGTGGTATGCGTGGAGGCCGGACTTGGCCTGGACGCCGCCATGCGACGTGTGTCGGAAGAACTGATGGAAGGTGCTCCGGAAGTCTGCCAGGAACTGGCCACTGCCAACATGCAGCTGCAGATGGGTAAACCGCGTCGCGACGTCCTGCACGATCTGGGTGTCCGCACAGGGGTCGATGACATGCGAGCTCTGGCCGCCATTCTGATTCAGGCGGACCGCTTTGGTTCTTCCATCGCTCAGGCCCTGCGTGTGCAGTCGGACAGTATGAGAACCAAACGCCGTCAGATGGCAGAAGAGAAAGCCCAGGGAGCCGCTGTGAAGATGATCTTCCCGCTGGTTCTGTTCATCTTCCCCGGCATCTTTGTGATTCTGGTGGGCCCTGCCGGCATCCAGCTGATGGACAATCTGGTCAACAAATAGGCGAATTGTGGCCGCAACCTGCCGCAACAGAAACGCCCGGCGGTTGGCGAACAGCCAAAACACGCAGCAGCGAGGTCATAAAGGCCTCGCTGTTTTGCTGCGCCCCCAGAATCCCCACGGCCGACAGATTCCTGTCCGTTCCTGGAAGCAATCACGTTTGAGAAGGCAGAGCGGGCCCATGCAGGTCGACCGCTCACCACCGCCAGCTCAACTTTTGCCAGGAACTCTGTCATGGAATTCGTCAAACTTGCCGTTTACATTGCCATGTTCATCATCAGCATGGTGCAGATGACGCGGTCCAAAAAGAAGCCGTCACAAAACACCGACACGCCGTCAACAGCATCTCCAGCGGCCACGAAGCCTGCACGATCGCGTCAACGGGCTGCCACAGACAACGCGGCGGCATCAACCAACAACAGCGAGCAGAAACGGCCGACCACAAATCGCTCCCGCCGACCGAAAAAAAGGGTGGCCGCCAGTTCCTCGCCCAGCCGACAGCCAGAAGCAGCGGCAGACAGCCAGCAGATGACCGCCCGCATCGCGGCGGCCACGGACGATCAGTCCGAGAGCATTTCCTCACGTCCGATCCCAGGTTTTGCGGCCTTCACCGGTTTTCCTGTCCTTGTCGGGCTGGTCGGCGCCTGCGGCAGCTGGCTGTTTCATGGTCGGGAGGCGACCGCTGTGGGCGTGATGGCGGGAGCGGCGACGGGGTTCTTCGCCGCCATCATGTACACGCTGTATCATTCCACCAATCACCCGGATTGGGAGGCCCCGACGGACCAGCAGCGCCCCGTCTCTCTGTTTGCCGCCCGTGCGATTCCCACGGGGGCAGCCGGCGGTATGTTTCTCGGCTGGATGATTCCAGCCCGTGGCAACTGGGAGGTCTACTTTGCCCCGTTTGTGCTGACGCTGTTTGGTGTGCTGGCGGCGATGTTTATCAGCCTGCTGCACGAAGCGGCCGAACGACGCCGCACGACCGGACAGTCGTGATTCCGGTGACCGCACGTGCCTGAAGTGGTCCGCAACCGGTGGAGCCAACCGCCGGCAACAGACATCCGGAACGGCATAGGTCAGCACACCAACAGCAAATGAGCGGTGGGTTAATGCGATTCGAGCTCAATACTCCGGCGATGACCGGCGGCGATGTCCGTCAGTTCTTTCACGATCTCGGGATGTTCTGCGGCCACATTGGTCTGTTCTGAAGGGTCTTCCTCGAGATTGACCAGAAACGTGGGTGCCACCTGGACCGGCTTCTTCCGATCACTCAGATCTCGCCCATTTTGCAGCAGTTTCCACGGTCCTCGCTGCACGGCCCACTGGGGTATTCGCCCTCCGCCCAG
Organism: Planctomycetaceae bacterium; assembly: GCA_024742875.1. Lineage (GTDB taxonomy): Bacteria > Planctomycetota > Planctomycetia > Planctomycetales > Planctomycetaceae > Fuerstiella. The sequence goes on from JANSXP010000145.1 coordinate 4,980, forward strand.
CAGCCAGAAGAAGTGCTCATGTGGCGACTTACCGGTGGGGTCTTTTAACAGACTGGCAATGCTTTGGCCGTCATACTGTCGATCGGGCAAATCCGCGCCGCACAATTCGGCGATGGTGGGAAACCAGTCGCAGCCGGTCGTCATCGCCGCACAGGACTGCCCTTCGGGAATCGTGCCCGGCCATGAGACGATCGAAGGCACCGTGATGCCTCCTTCAAACAGACACCCCTTAGCGCCCCGGCGATGACCGGCGTTCCCGCCCCCCCAAAAGGCACGTTCTTCTGTGGAATGGCCATGGTCGGACTGCACGATGATCAGCGTTCTGTTTCGCAGGCCCAGCCGGTCAACGGTCGCCAGCAGTTCACCAACTTTCTCATCGACAGTGCTCACAAACTCCGCGTACTGACGCCGCGGTGATGGCAGTTTGGCATAGTGCTGACGCCACTTTGACGTGCCCTGCATGGGATAATGCGGTGCGTTAATGGCCCAGTACAAAAAGAAGGGCCGCCCCTTGTTGTTTTCGATGAACGACCGCCCCTCCTGCACCATCAGGTCGAGAAAGAATTCGCCGTCGTGAAACACCTCTTTCCCATTGCGCCACAGGTCATGGCGATTGGGACCGTTCCAATAAAAGAAATGCGAGAAGTTATCGATGCAGCCGCCCATGTGGCCGAACGAATAGTCAAACCCCTGCTGATTGGGCATCGTCTCCTTTGTATAGCCCAGATGCCATTTGCCAACATGCCCGGTGGCGTAGCCAGCTGACTTCAACAACTCGGCCATGGTGACTTCCGACGCCGGCATGCCGGCCACGCCTTCCGTCGATGACACGTTGCCCGGCACGCCCGCACGCGCGGGAAACCGGCCGGTCAGCAGGCCGGCACGTGACGCGGAACAAATGGCGGACGGAGAATACATCTTTGTAAACCGCAGACCTCGCTCGGCCAGCGTATCCAGATGGGGCGTCTGCAGATCCTTCGAGCCGTAACAATTGACATCCAGACTTCCCTGATCGTCCGTGTAGATGACGATCACATTGGGACGGTCCAGGTCCCAGGCTGGTGCCCCCGCCCGGCAGGTGTGTGCCAGCCAGCATGCGGCGACCACGACCAGCC
>JANSXP010000121.1 GCA_024742875.1 Planctomycetaceae bacterium
GCCTCAGCCTGCGTTCCACCAGCATACGTCCCTACAAACCTGACTCTCATTAACACTGGACCAAAAGCAACGAGCATCCCAGGGTTACCAACTGATTTGTGACGTCAGTGGTGGGTACGGAGTTCCGGCGAAGCGCAAGAAAAAAGGGACAGGCCCGGCTAATCCTGATCCCCTGTCGGATGCGGTGGCTGGGGTCACTCAGCGATTGATATCGCCGCTGACGCTAACACATCATGTCGCCCACCACCTAAAGCAATCACCTGAATCGCGTATCCAGCTGGACCTTGCATTTTCAACGTGACCGACTGCTCAAAATGTCCTTTCTTGTCGACCGTCAAACGCATCGATGCCGCTTCCGACACAATGGGATCTCCAGTTTCGTGCTTTGCTCCCTCTGTCACAGCCAAAATCTTCAACATGACAAAGCGAGCTGTTGCAGCTTCCTTACCCAAGTCTCCCGCAATACTGACCACATCACCAGTCCGAAATTGCATGGGAGAATCAGCTGTTTTCCCATCGATCGTGAGAACACCACCACCCTCCAACAATGGAGTGACGTCAGCGGCTAATCCATAATCGGCTGTGTTTTCGACGTAGTCCTCATACGTCCCACGCTCACGGCAGCCGATCAAAAACAGCACACTTAGCACGACAAATCGTGACATTTGCATTCCTCCAAAACGCGACAGCTACACACTACCCGTGTCGGACGTCGACAGCCTGCTAAGCCTGAAAGTTCAATGGCTGACCGGGAGCATCACGACCACGCAATTTCAATGTGTACGGCGTGATCTGCGATCCAACTGGTGGTGGGGGCGTGCCTGGCACCAACAAGGTCGTTCCCCAGTCGCTTGTACTGGTACTGTGCCCCTGATCGCCAACCGACTGATTGTTAGAAGCACTTTCCAGCTCAACTTTCCACTGCAGATTTGGGGCAGGAGCCAACCCCAAACATGGATGATTTGATCCAGCCTCCCAGATCGGGATGGCACCACTGATGTGATGATCTTTGGGATCATCGATGGTCCACAGCTGCGCTGAACCAGTACCGCCCGGCAAACCGCCCGGCGACATCCCCAATGAAGGCAGCACGACCAATGCGGCTGCCAACAAATAAGCAAAACGTTTCATCATAAAACCTCCACCAACGAAATCATGGCAAACACTGCGTTTACCATTCACCTAATGCTTCACCATCAGCCCTGTTGCCGACTTTTTGCCACACACCGAAATCAACGCTTTCTGCTACGAATCGAACACTGCCATCACATAGCAGCACATTTACCCCACTGCTGTGCCATGAGCTTGGCGTGATGATTCCATGCCCCACGGTCCCCCCATTAAAACACGAGTTGTTGTTTGGCAGGCTCATGTGGTTGTAGGCACTTGCGGCTAAGCCAGCTAAGGCAAAGTCACTGCACTTTGAATGTGACGTGCCTGACACAGCAAACCCTGACCGGCAATTTGTTCGATAGATGCCGTAGCTCGCGTCAGTCGATATGTCAGTCTGCCGAATTCTGAGTATCGCACCACGATCATCAGCCGTTAAATCCTCTTTGGTCGGTGCAGTATTCTCGGCAAATGCCGCCGTGTTACTCGTGCCGTCGTGTATGTCAGAAAAACGCTTGTTGGCATCTTCTTTAACGATGCCACTGTCAGGGTCATGCGGACCAACCCCATGATTGATCTGATACATGCATACAGAGCGGGCCAAAAATTCCGGGTGTGAGGGGCAAATGAACACGGGCAATTTGTAATTGGCATCGTCCCACGCATTAGCTTTGTACGTACCGTCAGCTTCAAACCACGGGTCAGCGTCCCCAAAACCATGCAGCTGAAAAATCGCCTGCTGATCCAGATACGGCAGCAGATTAGCCTGCGGCGCAACAGCGTACTCAGTCATCAGGTTGCCATGCGTTGACTCAAACGTGTGCATTGCCACACCGATTTGCTTCAGGTTGTTTTTGCACGCCGTCCGACGAGCTGACTCACGCGCACTTTGCACACCCGGAATCAGCAGTGCCAACAACAGCGAAATAACGCCAATAGTGACCAGCAATTCAATCAGCGTGAATCCAGAACGCAGTGCACGTTTTCGACTGTAATTCCGCATTTGCTTTTCCTTTTCAACGTTTCACCGCGTGCCGAGCTTAATCGACCGCCGTGTAAATCACCGACTTCATCAGGGCAAGGTGGTCAGCATGCAAATCACCGTTGTCTTTCGCTGATCGAACAGCGGGCACTGCGACTACCGCAAAGGCTACGGTGACCAGCATCGTCACCACTAATTCAATTGCTGCAAAGCCTGAGCGTTGCATAGCACTACCACGTAGGGTGTGGGTTAGGGGAGTTGCATGGTGCCCCTAACAATTGCGATTGTCAATCGTCTTTTGCTTGCGCCAACGTTTTTGCTGCCCGCTAAGTGACGTCACCGCAGGGATTCCCGTACGGACGACTTGAAAAAGTATCACCCAATACCAACTGCCAGAAAAAACTTTCCGCTGTCGCTGATGCGGTCTGCCATAGAAGTAGATGCAGAAAAAACACTCCCCCGGGGGCAAGGGCAACACCCTGAATCAACCGAGGTCACGGCTACCAAGCCAGTCGAGCGTTACCGAACGCTTCCACTTGACGAGCGAGCAATGGAAATCCTCGACGCATCCCGGGGACATTCTGGTGATCGCTATGCCCCGATCTTTCCGACGACAAGCGGAGGCTACATCCGACAAGGGAACTTTCGCCACAAGGTCTGGCGGCCAGCGTTGCAGGAATGTGACCTCGAGTATCGAGTTCCCTACACCCTTCGGCACACGGCAGTCATGTGGATGCTGAGCCAAGGGGGCGTCAGCCTTGCTGCAGTCTCACGATGGATTGGCCACCGAAGCATCGAAACGACGCTCAAGCATTACTCACATTTGATGGTTGGCGAGCTGCTCCAGGTGCGAACTTATCTGACGAATCGGCACCGCAATCGAGACACTTGATTTCATAAGCTGTCCCTTAACCTGTCCCCAAAACGAAAAAACGCTGGTGAACCAAACTCGGTTTCACCAGCGTTTTTCCTAGTCGGGGCGACATGATTCGAACATGCGACCTCCTGCTCCCAAAACGGTTTGTATATGCGCAGACCCAGTAAAAAAACAGGCTTTTTTGACCGTCGCGGTCAGGCGAAGACCCCGAAAATGGTGCACTCGACGCATAAGCTGTCGTAATAACCTGTCGTAATCTGGCACCCCGATCTGCCCCGGTGCAGACGTGTCGATCGCCCCGAACGTCGGACAGATTGCAGGACTAATCAGGCGCTCGTCAATGCTCAATTGGCGCTCACCACAGCCCCTATGTCGTCACCACATGCACACCTGACGCGCATCTCAAATCCCCTCGAGAATCGCCCGTATCTTGTGAAACGTCACAAATGAAAGGGGCAGGGGAAATGATTCAGAGAGCCAACAGAAAGCCGCTTCCAAGCGATGATTTAACAACCACCGAGGCCACCAAAATCGCCAAGGTTTCGCGCCAGACAATTGCTCGGTGGGTCAAGTATGGCGTCATCGATAGTGCAGGGGTCAGTCGAACAACAACCGGCCGCTTCCGCATTAAACGGTGGGCACTCCAGTCTGCCCTGGAAGGTTAGCCAAGCACACTGGAGGAAGCAATGACCACAGCCACAGCCGAAATGCCACCAGTAATTGATGGCAAGAAACCGAGCGGTGAGTTCCGAGTCCCAACCACGGGGCGTGACTCCCACTGGTTCTACAAAGAGATCGATGGCACATGGGCACTCAAGAGCTTTCGCGAGAGCCAGTTTCCGTTTGAAACAATTGACGGTGGCGAGCGATGGATCGCCGTTGATGTTGATCAGCCACCAGTGCCACAGCCTCAGCAATGGTATCGGTGTCAGCACTACTCGCGTCCGATGATGTTCATCGGAACTGACAGTCGTGGTCACAGCGTGTGGCAGTGGACTGACAACCCAAATGATGATGAGTCAGGCAATGTCTACACCACAGATGCAAGAGCTGTTGAGCACCTGCCGGATTGCGATGGCTTCGATTGGGGACCGTATTCGTCACAGGCAACAACTGAAGGCCGGCTCAGGGAAGTGGGGGTTGAGTTGGTTCCGGGAGGCTACAGGCTTGTGCGTGAAAGCACAGGCGACAGTGTTGTTCTCGCACCAGACACTTGCCGTCGACTGGAGGCAATTGTGGCACACATCAAGGAACAGGAAGGCGGTGCAGAATGAGCTACGTGCCAGACCATATAGAGCGAGGCGAATCTGCCAGTGAACGCTGGGCTGCGGAACACGATTTGGGCGATTCGTTTCGATGTTTCTGTGGTACGGAATGCGATAACTCTCACATGCAGTTTCCCAATCCTGGGCCGTATTCCCCACCGTGTTGCCCGCTTTGCATAGACGCACTGTTGAGAAGTCGGGGGCAACGGGAAGACAGGACGGCACCTAACAACCAAAAACGGTTGTAACCGCCACCACAACCACTTTCGGTTGTGACGTTTTTTGAAACACACACCCACCAACTGCGGGGAAGGTACGCGCAGACATCAACCGGCCGGAAGCGTGTGGGCCGTTGTAAATACGACGCTCGACTGGGTGAGAAGCCCAGCTTTGAAACAGGAGATTTCCATGCTGACCTCATTCGTCAATTCGACCATGCCACCAATCCTCATCCTCGCTGTTGGGCTCTGCCTGGCGATCGTGAAAGTCGAGTGCAGCAGGAGATGAGTAAGTCGCCGACCGGGCTAGTGGCGGAGCCGTAAGCGGTTCAGTGGATCGGGGCAGGAGTCCTGAATCGGGTCTGGTCAGCATTAAGCGGGGGCAGCGTTGTGCTGTTCGTTCACACAGTCAGCTTCGGCGCGGCCCCCGCCATTTTGAACAGGAGATTGAGATGGCCATTCGGTTCTTTGTTGAGGGCATTCCGATCGCCCAGGGATCGAAGAAGGCATTCATGCGGAAGGGAGCAAAGTTCCCGACGCTCGTGGAGTCAGCCAAAGGTCTGAAGCCATGGCGGCAACGTGTGGCACTCGAAGGAAAGAAGCAGCTCCAAAAGCTCTCCGGGCCGGTGAAGGTGCAGCTTGAGTTCCTTTTCCCGCGAGCAAAGGGCCACTTCGGAACGGGGCGAAATTCGGAACGACTGAAAGAGTCGGCGCCAGCCCATCACACAAAGAAGCCTGACATCGACAAGGTGACGCGTGCCATTCTCGACGCGATCACAAATGTCGTGATTGAAGACGACAGCTGCGTGGTGCAGCTGGAAGCAATGAAGTGTTACTGCAGCGAGGTCAACAAACCTGGTTGCCTCATCACAGTGGAGAAAGTCCTTTGACTAAGAAAATCGACCCAGAAGTAGGCATCCACAAGAGTGTCCCATTCGAGGATTACTGTGCGTGGGACTGCGTTAACAACTCATCGCTCAGCCCAGCCCTAAAGAGCGGCAAACACTTCAATCACGCGAAACAAAATCCACGCGAAGACACATCTGCCTTCCAGTTCGGGCGGCTTTGCCACGAGAGCAGACTCGAGCCAAGTCTGGTTCTCGATCGCTATGTGGTGATGCCAGATCTCACCGATGGCATCCTGGTCAATGATAAGCCAGCGAAGAAGCCTCGCTCGACCGCTGAATACAAAGAGCGAGTCACAGCATGGGAAGAGCAGCACGCTGACAAGCAGGTTGTCACCCTGGATGACTACGACGCACTCAAAGGTGTGCTGAATGCCCTGTGGGAAAACATCAGGACTCGAGAGTGGTTCTCGTCAGCGGGTGAGGCGGAACTCTCTCTCGTCTGGATCGATCCGATCACAAATCTCAAGTGCAAGGCACGTCTCGACAAGGTCGTGCATTCGCAGCTGATCGCTGACCTGAAGACCTCCCGCGACGCATCGCGATTTGAGTCATCCATGCTGGATTATGGCTATGACCGGCAGGCTGCGTTCTACCTTGACGGCTATCGACAGCTGACAGGCAAGTCAGCTCAGTTTGCCTTTGCGGTCGTTGAGAGTGCAGCCCCACACGGCATCAGAGCCGCTCCCGTTTCGCCGGAGGTGATCGTGCGTGGTCGCCAGCAGTATCGGGAAGCACTGGCGGTGCTCGCTGCACAGAAGGCGACAGGCGAAGCCAGCGACTACCAGCAACCGGAAGCATTTGATCTGCCTCGATGGGCGAAGCAGACAACCGTAACCCTGTATCAAAACAAGAAACCAATCGAGGTGAATTGATGACAAAGGTGAGTGATATCTACGGCGGGAACTGGGTGAAGGCAGAGCACCTGAAAGGCCAGGACGTGACTGTGCAGATCGAGTCTGTCGGTGTCGAGGAAGTGGGCGAAGGCGACGACAAGAAGAAGCAGGTCGTCCTGAGCTTTGTCGGCATGGAGAAGCGACTCGGTGTGAACGCCACCAACGCGGGCACGATCGGTGCTCTCTACGGTGACGAGATCGAAGCGTGGGCCGGCAAGCTCATCACACTCTTCCCGACCACCTGCCAGATGAACGCCAAGACAGTGGACTGCATTCGTGTGCGGCCAGTGGCGCCAGCAGGAACCGCCCCCGTATCGCAGCCCGCTCCGGAACCTGAACCGGCCGGCCCAGTCTCGTTCTGACTGGCGGCATCTTGGGCAACCTCAGCCTTGTGGGGTGACAGCCGGAGAGACGGCGTCCTTTTCGAAGGCGGATCCAAGCATGAATATCGAGCAACAAGCAGCCATTTACGATTCGTGGACACTGTCCCAGTTGGCCGAAGAGGCGATTGGCGCCGCGGATGCTGCTGTCAGGAACAGTCGGGCGGCAGTGGTGCAGGCCGTGAACGCGGGCCGGTTGCTGATTACTGCCAAGGCAAAAGTGAAGCATGGCCAGTGGAAGCAATGGCTGGAAGATAACTGGCAGGGAGAAGTCCGTGGGTACGAGACGGCAGTAAACTACATCCGGCTGGCGAAATCTGAAATTGACATATCAGACGCGACCTCGATCCGTCAGGCCCTGCGAATGCTTGCTGAGGCAAAAATGGAGCGTGCTCCATTTTTGGATGACACAAAACGGCAGCACGCTGCCATTTCAGCACCCACACCGGCCGCAAACCTGACCCCCGAAGACGTTCCGAAGCCTGAGCCCCAAGTCACAAGCCCGGCAGACCGTGACCCGCCAAAGCGACCAACGACCACACAAGTGACGAAAGCCACCACGAAGAAGGTCGAGAAAGGCAGGCCGGGGCAACCCGCCAATCCTGTCCACCAGCCTCCCGTCATAACAGAAGACCAGATCTTCACCACTCTAGAAAAGCTGCCCAGTTCGGATGCGGACAGGAAACGACTCGCCCAAAAAGCTCGGCAACTGGCAGATAAGTGGGACCCACCACGTACTGGCAAGTTCCCGACAGTCGAGGAGGTTCGCGAATACGCCAGTGAGCGAGGCTGGACCGGCTTTGACGCGGAGAAGTTTTGGAACCACTACGAGATGAAAGGTTGGAAGCTGAAGGGCGGTCGTCTCATTTCGAAGTGGAAATCTGCCGCAGCGAATGCCTGGGACAAGGGCAAGGGCTGGTGCGCTGCTGCAGCGGATTCGCGTGTGTATACAAGTGACAGAGCCCCTATGGAATTTGAGGAGATCCAATGAGAACGCCACCCGGTTATTCCACTGCGAAAGTAGAACAGATCCCGATAGCCGTACGGGAGACGGTCAACGGCCTGAAAGAGACAAACAAGTGGCCGCTTTATCTGTGCGGTCCAGTCGGTACTGGAAAGACGATGACCGCGGCCGTTCTCTACGGCAAGTTTCCGTCGCTACCAATGTGGCATCGTGCTGACGATCTCCTTACCTCGGTCAGCACTGGCCGAGTAAGCAGAGTCTCCGTGGACAAACAGAACGAGTTCGGCGAAGTCTCTCGCGGTGTTGTGCCGTTCCCTATCTTTGCCTCTCGTGTTGCTTCAGCTTCCTGCCTGTTCTTGGACGACTTGGGAACGCGCCGACCAACCGAGGGAATGTGCGCAGCTCTCTTCGATCTTCTCGAGTGGCGAAAAGGCAGGCCCATCGTCATCACAAGCAACAAGCAGCCTGATGAGCTGACGCAAAGTGGATGGTTCGACGATCGGATCTACTCACGATTTGCTGCCGGGACTGTGATCAAGATTGAAGGTTCTGATCGGCGGGCGACAGGAAAGAGAGTACGTATCAAGACGTGATCAGAACCTAGTCAATCCACAACCAGACTCAGCCCTGCCGAGGCAGGCCAGCACCGTCCACGCCCGGGGCAGAAATTGGCGTTAGTATCTGGTGCCGTCGAACCTTTGCCGATTCCCGCGACGGAGCCACCCCAGACGCGGCAGGAATAGCCAGCAGCCACTACCGCGATTGAATGTGCTGCGAGCGGGTGAAGTCTCCATACTCAGTGCCTTGCTAGGCCGATTCTCGCAAGGGAATCGGTGCGCAGCCAGCCTAGTGTTTGCTAGGACTCGACTTCCATTCTTGTCATTCGCCAGGTCCCAATGGAAAAAGCCCCGTCCGGTCCGGTGATCACAGCCACAATGCAGAGGATCGTCAAGTCGTCGAGGAAATGCTCGCCGTGGGCAGACGCCGGGTTGGACAAATTCACGGAACAACTAAAACTTGCTGTCGAAGCTAATCTTAGCTTGCTGGCAGCGGAGTAAATCCGGGATATCGTCGATAATGGCTCGCGTAGCTTTCAATGAGCTTTAAAGAGTCTGCTTCAGATTCGGCGAAGAGGAATCCAAATTTCTCGTGAATTTCGGACAACTCCATCTTCCCAAGCAATGAATTTATTGTTCTCCGTTCCTTCAATGATAGATGCGGCACATCAATTCGATGAACTTGATCCCATTTATGTGATCGAAACTTGAACTCTCTGAAGTGGATATCGTCGTCCACCGTGGTCTTTATCGACTCGTCTGCAACAACAAGAGTGACAGTTAGCATTTGATGGGGCCCGTCCGAATACCGACACGACAACAAGGCGACCGGCGTGATGTCGGTAGCCGATTCCGTTGCTTTGGTTGCTGCGATCCTAATTGCGTCGGCCAAAAATCTAGCGTATGCCGCCGGCTGCAGGTGCCTTTTCTCGATACCGCCCGCGGGTGTGTAATCCTCAAGATCGTCCTTCAGCTCTGCTAGGAGGTAGGTCTCGTATTGACCTTTGGTTTTAAAGTCACTGCGAGGGGCCCTTGAAGAATAGTTAGCATTCATTGTTATTTTTGCGACGTCTCCGGGTCGCATTTTGGAAACCAATTCTTGGAACTCTAAGAGCTGCTTGTGACGCTCGTCCGCATTTGCGAAGTCGAGCCAAACGATAAATTTGCTGGTGTCATTCTTTGCGGCGAACGAATCGAACTCGCGAACAAACACCTCAGTGGAATCGTTACGGCATTCCACGAATCCGTAAGGTGAGTTGAACAACTGACGCTTCCAAGTTGATTCATCTACCTCTAGGCTTATCATCTTTTCAATGCCGAGGTGATCGTTCACACTTCGAAAGTCCTCGAGAAAACGCCCCCCTAGCGAAACGTAGAAATAGTCAGACGCTCCGGTCCAAATCCGCACTCGGCTTAGCACATCGAGGAATAGTCGTCGCTCAACGTACTTATTCGTTCGCAAGTGATACGCAACGTTGTGGCCACCCATCAGTGACTTTCCCTCGCTTGCTCAAGTGCATCATCGAAGCATGCTCGCCCCAACTCCTCCATCGTTGGCTCGTCTTCAAAATAGTGGTCAGCTACTTGTTGTATTTCGGTCCGCAAAGCAACGAAGCAAATCTTTCGGTGCCTTTGCTCGACTCTAGCTGGTTTAGGCAGCTCCGGTGCAAAGAATCTGCCCTCGCCTCGATCTTGGTGTTTTCGGATCTTGCTACCTGCGTTAGGTTTGAGAAGCTTGGCCGGCAACTTATGTGCAGGAACCAATTTCAACTCGCTAAAATATTCTTTCGTCAGTTCCGGCCGCTTCTTCCAGTCGTTTGTGAATGCGGTGAACTTCTTCAGGCCCGTTTGCATATACGGCAAGATTATGTGGTAGACCTCGGAGCTGGTATCAATACCGCGTTTAGTGGTGTTTAACGGCAAATTCAGGGAATTCTTGCTGCGAAACACCACTACGCCTGCGATCGCGATGAACTGATTATGGAAGCCCGGCACGCCGCCAGTGCCCCAGCCAGTCTTTGGGCTCTTGTCGTTATACAGGACAATGCGATCGTTGCAGATAACCGTCCAGCCAGCATTCTCTTTCATGCTACGTTTTGACATCTCGTCTTCTTCGTCTTCTGTAGCGAGTGGCCGGTAGAATCCAACTGCCACTTCAACTTCAACATCGTCAAATTGCCCCACAAAAATATACGGTGCAATTGACGAGCTGGAGTCCAAGTTACGCGGTGCAAGTATCGCAAGATCAACGGGCTTAATTCGTTGATTGTTGAGCGAGACCGAGAAGCCCCGCCCAAGAATGATCGCGTAGTGTGTGGCAATTTCCTTCTCAAGGTCCTCCAAGAAGGTTGACTCCTCGGAAAACTGTCGTGCAATCGCAGGGTGCAAGTCAGTCACGGTTATCTTCGTGCCAGACTCCTCAAATGTTGCATTCGAGGGCTGCAAACTCAGGTCCCAATTGTCATCGTCATTCAGCCATTCTTTTGTGATGGTGACGTCATAGCTAATTTCATCCGTTTGCGATCTTACGTTTGACTCTTGGCCGAGTTTGAACATCGCTCGTTTCATACCTATGCCATACATCCCAACGGTTTCAATGTCCGAATCGGTTTCAAGATTGGGACGACCAAGCATGAAGGCATATTCAATCGCCACCTTCTTGGGAATACCGCCACAGTTGTCCCAAATCTCGAACTTCTCGGGAGTGGCGACGATTCTCGCCCAGTAATCTTTGTACGAGCGACTGGTGTCCTCACCTCTCTTCTTTGCACGGGCAATACCATCAACACAATTGTCCAAGAGATCCAAAATCGCGTCAGATAGATCAATATCTCTCGTCAGCATCGAAACAAAGAATTTCTTGGCCGGGCTGGCTTTAACTTTAAGCTTGTTTTGTTTCGCCATTTTCAGTCATTCAATACGAGTGCTGTTCTAATCTCAGCCGCGACAGCGCGAGCAAGCATCGGTGGAACGGAGTTGCCTATCTGCCTAAAGTCATGCCAGCGAGTTCCATGAAAAACGAACCAATCAGGAAACGAGTGAAGGCGAGCTGCTTCACGCGTCGTGATGCAGCGCGGAGAGTCCGGGTGAATCGGCCTCGGCGCTGTATGTCTTCCACGATCTGGCCCAGTCCCTGCGCGCAACGTTGGCGAAACACTTTCCCAGGCCAGTCTGATATACCTACTCACGGGCTCGCATTTTCCGGGCTTGGTTTGATGAAATCGCCGTTTTGTTATCGAGGTATGATCCGTGCGCAAGAATCCAGTTACCACGTCAGGGCGACTACGAGCAAGCGATAGATCTGATTCATCTACGCGATGACCGCTAAGAATTCGTGCGTACTTCCTTCTTGGGACTGGCAATCGTTTTATGAAAAAGTCCTGCTTAAACAGTGCATCGAAGTGCTCGATCTTGGGCAGGTCGCTGATGGCGTCCTTCACAGTAATCCTGCGTCGGATTCCTTTGCCATCAACCGGAGTTATGGCGTCGGGGTATACGGGGGCGATCAGATCTTTGCGGTAGCCAAGGACGAACACTCTTTTCCGGCGCTGTGGCACGCCAAAGTTTGCAGCGTCTAAGACCTGAATCGGCTCAACTACTCGGTAACCATTCCGCTTTACGCGACGGACGAAGGACTCAAGAACCGGCCGTGCATGCGATGAAGTTAGCCCTTGGACATTCTCCATCACGAAATACTTCGGTCGTATCTCACGTACCAACCTTGCAAACTCATACATGAGAAGATTTCTCGCGTCGTTTAGATCTCGTTTGCCGCCCACAGAGAAACCTTGGCACGGTGGTCCACCAACGACTAAATCAACTTCAGTCGATCTTGCGCCGGAGAGTTCTAATAGGTGTCGCCCAGACACTTTGGACAAGTCAGCCTTGAACGTTCGCGTGCTCGGGAAATTAGCGGAGTGAGAATCTACATTGAACTGTTGACTGTCGAATGCACCAACAACGTCGAACCCAGCCTGTTCAACGCCCAACCCTAGCCCACCGACTCCACAGAAAAGATCAATAGCTTTGGGCCTATGGTGTTTCATGCTGCTCAGTGACTCAAACTTTCCATCCGGTTCATCCTCAGATCACCTATCTGAAACTCGATCGAATCGGTCGAGATACATGATAACGGATTTTGACACACCAAACTTCTCACGTCGCGAGCCAAGTTCCGAACTCCTAGAGAAGCCCGCGATATCTCCGATCTTACCGGTGTTATCGGGAAGGGCCGCGTCTTCATCTTGCACGGCCAGGCTGATATTCGCCGGCGCCACAGCCGGCTCCACCGGATTTGCCAGCGTGATTTGGCTAACTTACCTGCTCTGGTCGAGCACGTCAAAGCGATTTTGGCGGTCCGCGATCCAGTACCGGTTGCAGACACCGGATGACCCTTTTGATTTCATCGACCGCAGTTGCGTTTCTAATCTGCTGAAGCTGGATAAACCAGCCGTCACAATGGCAGTGCGCCAACAAGCTTCGGTGAGACCAACCGAAGCAACTTCCTAGGACGCTCTGACTGCGTAGCGCATCGGCTGATCGCGAACACGTCCACTTGTTCGACACACGATTTCGGGAGCGTCTTCACTCATGGGGTGCTGACTAACTGAGTCTGTGGCCCCGTCGGTACCCTCAGGGCCTAGCTGTTGTTTCGTAACCTCAAAACAAATCCCCAAAACCCAATCTTGACCGCGTGCGGTCACTCGATATCCTAGGTGTGTGAACGAACTGCACGCACTGCGTGAGTAGTGCCGGAGCTGACCTCAAACGGATATGTTTTGAGGTTCAGAACGTGGTCGAATTTAAATCGCTTGATGACGGGCGGGTACAACTCACCTCTCCGTTCACTGAAAACATCTGGTTGGGTCCGGGGATCACCGACAGCGTTCGGATTGAGATCGGATTTAAGACGGATGGTGCTTCCATTCCTCGCTGGGTGTGGCCCATTGTTGGCCCCCCAATCCGCAGCAATCACTTTCGCGCTGCCGTAGTCCACGACTGGCTCTGTGAGAATGCCCAGTCGTATGACGAGCGGCTGATGGGTGACGCCAAGTTCTTCGCGTTGCTCCGCAAATATGGCGTTCCCCGCTGGAAGCGTTCGGTCATGTATTTGGCCGTCCGTCTCGCGGGTTGGTGGACCTGGTGCCACAAGAGCCGCTCCACGCGCAACTCCTGA
>JANSXP010000022.1 GCA_024742875.1 Planctomycetaceae bacterium
CCTGCACGGTGGCAAACACCTGACCGGGAGTGCTCGTCACGTTGCGGAGCTTCCAGATGGATTTGTCGTGGAAGTTCTCCGCCGCCAGAGCAAACGCGTCAGTCTCAGAACGATTGGGGCCCAGATACTCAAACGTCTGCCCGGACAGACTGCCTTCTGTCACCTTGACTGTCTGACCGGTGGTCAGTGTCAAGCGATTGTCCGTTGAGACAAAATCGACGTCGGCCGTCCATTTGCTGGTGTCGCCATAATTCTGCGTGGACAGATTGATGCCGTTGACATCACTGAGCGTACTTCCGCTGTAGGTGAAGATTTTGCCGCGATTGGCGCCGGAGATAATCTCCACCCGATCGCCGCTCGACAGAGACACCGGACGACTGCCGCTGCGATAGGTGGCGCGCTGCGGCGACTGGTTGAACCCAATAAAGTTCTTCGCTGTCGACAGACCGATGGCCACACCGGCGGCCGTCTTGGTGCCAACCGCCACAGACACGGAAATGGATCGCACCAGCGCGTCAATTGTGGCGTCGTCATCGGTTGTGACCTTCACATCACCCACACGTCCGCCGCTGGCAGTTGTCGTGATGGTGCTGCCAGTGATCATCGCATTGTTGCTGCCGGTGATCGTGTTGAAGGCGAACGTCCCGCCGCCGCTCACGGCCACCGACTTACCGGCCGCCACCGCCACACCCACCGATGTCGATGTCACCACCGCGTCGATGCCCGCATTGCGTACAGCCGTCACACGCACGTCACCGGCGACCGTCGCCGGGGTTCCGCTGGTGCCCACATTCTGCAGCAGCGCCTCCGCGTGGGAATCCACTTCATTGCGGCTTTGCGTCAGCCCAATCGCCACACCCGAAGAACTGGCGGTGCCGGCGCCAATGGCGATGCTGCTGGACTGCACATCGGCCTGCACCGTGGCATCATCACGCACGCCCACCTCCAGATGACCGCCGGTGACGGCCAGCGACGCCGGGCTGGTGATTTTGGCATCCGAGTCGGTCGCCACTTTGTTCAGGGCGAGCATCCCGCCCACGGTGACCGTGTCACTGCCGCCGGCCGGTGTGACGGAAATGGTGCTGTTGGAGTTGGAGATGACCGCATTGATGCGACCTTCTGTTTCGGACTTCACAGAAACGCCGCCCGCCGCACTGATCGCCGCCTGATCAATGATGGCCCGCGAGGTCACCGGCGTCTTTGTTCCCAGAACTGACCCGGCAATTGTGTCCACCGTATTGAACAGGAAGTTCTGTGCTTCCCAGCCCACCGTGTTGAAGGCCAGCACCACACCGATGCCGTAGCCATTGCTTTCCACATTGGCGGCGACGGTCGCATCCAGTTTGGCATCATTCTCCGCCTCCGCTCGGACACTGCCGGTGCCGGTCGTAGTCAGCGAACCGCCGGTGACCAGCGCATCTGCTGTGGCATTCACCACGTTGGTGGAAATCACGGCATTGAATGCAATCGAGTCGCCTTCTCCTGCCGCACTGCCGCCGCTGGAGGTCACGGTACTCCGCGTCTGCGCCGTGATTTCTCCGGTCAGGTCAGCGTGGACATATATGTCGCCGGACGCCTGAGCGACAATCTGCGTCATGGTGGCGTCGACATCGCTGTCCACTTCATTGCGGACAATCAGACCGCCGAAGGCCGCGGAGTCAGAACTAGTCAGATTCAGGCTCAGACCGGGAATCACGGCCGTGGGATTCAGGGACGACATCGGCAGCCACTTGCTCTGATCGCCGTAGTTCTGAGTGCTCAGATTGAGCGATCCTGTGGTGCCCAGATACTTGTAGATTTCTTCCGGTGTCGCCTGCAGCTTCTTCCATTTGGACGTGTCGGAGAACGTCTGCTGCTCAAAATCGACGTTCAGCAGATCGGCTGAGCCCACATACTCGAACACGTCTCCGACGGCTCCGCCGGAAATGTCGAACTGCAGTTCCACACGCTCGCCGGTGGTCACTTTTTCGGGCGTATCAAACGACGTGTAGTCCACGGCGTCGATGATCACCAGATCGTCCTGTTTGACGGTTCGCGTGCCGGAACGATCCGAGAAGTCGATGCCATCAGCAGACACCAGCGTATCCAGAATCAGTCCCAGGCCGCCATCGTTGGTGGTGGAAGACAGAGACTGCAGTCGGCTGTTGGCGACGATGCTGGCGCTGTCGATCGCCTCCACAGTGAGCCCGCCCGCGCCGGCTGTGGCGTTGCGCGTGCCGGTGGTCGAGACGATCTTCGCATCAGCCCCACTGCTGACCAGATTGGTCGTCAGCGCCAGTCCGATGGCTTTGCCGCTGGCATCCACCAGCGCGGACGCCTGAGAGTCCGTCTTATTGCTGATCGTTGCACGAATCGTGGCCGTATTGTCCGCCTGCACGCGAATCGCGTCGGCCGCAGTCAGCGTGCTGTCCTGCACGGTAGCGCTGGTATCGGCAGGGATCCCCGTTCCCAGCACACTGGAGCCCAGCAGCGCATTGACCGTATTGAACAGCAGATTCTGCGCCGCGTAGCCAATACTGTTGAACGCCAGCGTGCCCGTGATGGCCGTGTCGCCCGTCGATGCAGACGACAGCGTTTTGGCCGTGATGACAGCCGTATTTTCGCCCAGCACCTCGATGTCCGAGCCAGTGCCGGTGGTCGTGATCACACTATCCCGCACCAGCGCATCGGCTGTGGACAGAACGTTGTTGGTGGCGATATAGCCACCAACGGCCAGTGAGGTGCCTTCGCCAAACGCGCTGCCCCCGGAAGATTCGGTTTCCGCATCCGTGGTGGCACGGATGACGGCGCTCTCCACGGCCGTGATCGTGACAGATCCGACCACATTCGCTGTTGTGTTTTTGAGCAGCGCGTCCACGTCGGCCGTAACGTCATTGCGCACCACGAGCCCGCCGACAGCGATGGAGTCAGAATCCGTGAGGTTCAGCCCCTCAGGAATGACGCGGGTGGCCGAGTCTTCCAGCCAGTAACCGATGTCCGAAAAGTCCACCTCATCCAGCTTCAAAGAGGTGCCGTCGGCTCCCAGGAATTTGTAGCGACTGCCCGCGTCACCACCGGCCGTGTGGCCATTGTCCAGCTTGACCGTGTCGCCAAAATTTACTGTGCGTGTGCCGTCCGTGCTGACGTGCGTGGGGGGCGTCGGGTCAACCGCCTGCAGGCTGTTTTTCAGTACGCTGGCCCCCCCGTTGTTGGACGTGGTGGAACTGGCCACCAGTTTCGTGTTGGCCAGAATCTCCGTGTCGTCCACGGCTTTGATCAGCAGCGTACCGCCAATCGTCAGCGTGCCTTCGGTTCCCACGGTGGGTGTACCCGGCTCCGTGAAGTCAATCGACGCGTCGGCGTCTGTCGCCACCATGTTGCTGGTCAGCAGCAAACTGGCAGCCGCCCCGGAGGCGTTAAACAATGCGGACGCCGCTGAATCGGCCACATTGCTGATGGTGGCGTTCAAAGCCGCCTTATTGTCCGCCGTCACCGACACACTGCCATCCGCCGTGACGGTCGAGTCACGAATGTAGGCCTCGACCTTCGCCGGCTGGGCCGTGCCGATGTTTGTTTGCAGCAGCGTATCAATGGCACCAAACAGAATATTCTGCGACTGGTAGCCCAGTGTGTTGATCGCCAGCGTGGCGCCCACCGCCGTATCACCGCTGGATACGGACGTGTTGGTGGTGGCGTCAATGCCGGAGCGATTTTCCGCGTAGACATTCACGTTGCCATCCGCGTCAATCGTGCTGTTGGTGATCGTGGCGGCGGCACTACTGAGCACCAGGTTGGTGGCCACGGTGGTGCCGACACCAATGGATGTGCCTTCGCCGAACGCGCTTCCACCGGACGAGCTGGTCACGTTTTCCGTCACCGCTCGCAAATCTGCCTGCTCCAGCGCGTTGACCACCACATCGCCGGCCTGCCCCGTGGTGGTGGTGACGCGTGCCTTGTCGATGTTGGCATCCACACTGCTGATCACGTCGTTGCGGACAATCAGCACGCCCACGCCAATGGAGTCAGAATCCGTGATGTTGCCAATCTGCGGAATGAAGTCAGCGTTGGTTGTCTGAACGCGTTCCCAGCGGCTGGTGTTTGTGTAGACCTCGGTCCCCAGATCCACGTTGGTTGCCGGGGTGCCCACAAAGCGATAGATGTTGCCGCGAATATTGGTGTCTGTGTGATCGCCGGAAATGCGAACTTTGGTGGTGGAACGGCGGACGACAGGCTGCCAGTTCGCCCGCACAGAATAGTCTTCGGTCGTCAGATTCACGTTTTTGGTGTTGGTGCCCGTGACGCCCACATACTCGAACAACTGATCGCTGGCACCGCCGGTGCCGCGTACCAGCACGCGGGTGCCGCGCGACAGCATCTGTTCGCCGTCTCTGGATTCATGCTGGAAGTCGACACCACCGAGATCCCGCTCGCCTGACTTGTTCGTGTACTGATACTGGTTGTCGAAGAACTGATTCAGCCAGTCGATGGCCGTGCTCACGCCGCCGTCGTTGGTGGTGGTGGAGATGGCATCCAGCTGTGATTCGGCATCAATGCCCGCACGGTCCTTTGCTTCCACAGTCACCGTGCCGTCCGCCTGCACGGTGTTGCCGGCAGAGTCCGCGTCAAAATCCAGATCCGCGTCCGCCTGTGCGTTGACCATATTGCTGGCCAGCACTGTGCCGATCGCCATACCGGTGGCGTTCACCAATGCGGAAGCGGCTGACTCCGTCTCGTTGGTCAGATCGGCCTTCAGCTGAGCGCTGGATTCGGCCTTCACCGTCACATTACCTTTCGAGCTGATCGTCGTATCATTGACCAGCGCCTCAGCTTTAGACGGATCGGCCGTACCGATACTGCTGCGAACCAGCGCGTCGATCGTCCGCGTCAGCACGTCCTGCCCCTGATAGCCCAGCGTATTGAAGGCCAGCGTGACGCCCACCGCCGTGTCACCCGACAGAATGGCGCTTTTGTTCACGGCATTGATGCTGGCCGTGTTCTTTGCCGTCACAGAAACGTTGGCATCACCGGCCGCCGTGGAAGTGGTGGTGAGGCTGCTGTCGCTCACCACTGCGCTGGCCCCGCCCTGCACCACGTTGGTGACAATCGACGCGCCCACGGCAATGGAGTCTCCCGTTCCAAAGGCAGAACCGCCCGAAGAACTGGCCGTGGCATCGGCATTGGCGTTCAGATTCTGCGTGCCATCCGCAGCAACCGTCAGGTGGCCCCCCGACGTGATGTCCATATTGGTGACGGTCGCATCAACATCGCCCACCAGATCGTTGCGGGTCACCAAACCACCCACGCCTATGGAGTCAGAGTCAGTGACATTCAGACCGGTCGGCAGCACGTTGACCGTGTCCAGTTTCTTCCAAAAGCCAAACTGAGAGTAGTCCTCGGTCGTCAGATCGATCGTGGCCCCCGTGTCCGTGCCCATGTACTGGTAGATCGCTTGGCGTTCGCCTTTGCCGATCGTATGGTCGCTCGCCACACGAACCTTATCGCCAAATTTCACCAGCCGGCTGCCGGACTTGCTGGAGAACCTGTAATCCTCCATCAGCTTCGCCGCGAAGGTATTCACCAGACTGGCGCCACCGTCGTTGGTGGTGGACGAAACCGCCTTCAGCGTGGTTTCTGCGGTCAGGGAACTGTCGTCCGTGGCCGACACGGTGACGTCATCGCCGGCGGTCAGCAGCCCCTTGGCGCCGGCGGTATCAGTGATTGATGCATCCACGTCGGTCTGCACCATGTTGGAACTGATCGCAGCGCCCACAGCAAGACTCGACGCGTCGACCAGCGCAGACGCCGCACTGGTCGCTTCGTTGGTCAATATCGCCTTCATCGTGGCCGTGGAACTGGCCGTCACACTCACATCCTGAGCGGCCGCAATGGCGGAATCCGTAATGGTGGCCGACGTTTTGGCGGGCGCAGCCGTCCCCAGATTCGTGCCAATCAACTGCTCCAGCGTCTTCAGCAAAATGTTGGACTGCGGATAGCCTATCGTGTTGAAGGCCAGTGAAACGGCCACACCCGTATCGCCGGAATCGACGAGCGCCTTGTTGGTGGCATCCACGCTCGATGTGTTGCTGGCGGCCACCGTCACATGGCCAGTGCCGCCGCCCGTTGTCGTCGTGGTGATGGAACTGCCGCTGATCGACGCATCAGCGTTGCTGCGGACCGAATTTGTGGCGATCACACCGCCGGCCGCCAGGGAAGTGCCCGTGCCGTACGCGCTGCCGCCGGAAGACTCCACGGCGGCATCAGCCGTGGAGTGAATCACGGCGGATTCCGTGGCCGTCACGGTCACCGAACCGGTCGTGTTGCTGCCATCGTTCAGGTCGGCGTTTTCCAGCTTCGCGACGGCTGACGAATCCACATCGTTGCGCACCAGAATGCCGCCGACGGCGATCGAACTGGAATCCGAAATGTTGTTGCCCTGCGGAATCAGATCACTGCCATCCACCGGTTTCCAAACGTCAAGGTCGGTGAAGTCTTCCATCGACAGGTCCAGCTCGTTACCGACCGATCGATCAACTCCCAGATACTCATACACCCTGCCCAGCTGCGGCCCGGAATCAACACGCACCACCTCCCCAAATTTGATCGCCACACTGCCAGCTGACGAAACATAGTTCGCATCAAAAAGTGTGTTGACACCGCCCTGCAGCAGTCGCACACCCCCATCGTTGGTCACAATAGCTGATGACGTCAGTTTGGTGTTGGCATACACAGCCGCACTATCTGTCGCCGTGATACTCAGCGCGCCGGACACAGACGGCTTCAGGGGACTGGCCGTGGCGTAAATGACGTGCGCTTCCGACTCGGTGTCAATCAGATTTGTCGCCAGCGTTCCCGCCGCGCTGGAACCGCTGGAGCCATACAGCGAATGTGACGTGGAATCGGCCGTGTTGCTCACGGTCGAATTCACTCGTGCGGCGGAGTCAGACGACACCGTCAAATCACCGCTGATGGTCAGCCCCACGTCATCCAGCGTAGCTTTGGTTTCCGCCGCTCCCGTGGCCCCAAACGTGGTCCCCAGCAGGGCCGACATGGCCCCAATCACGGCGTTGCCAGCCGCACCGTCCAGCGCAGACGTCGTTGTGTTGTCGATGCGGTTGAACGCCAAAGACGCCCCAACTGTGATGCTTTCGGCAGCGATGGCGGCTTCGTGCAGATCGGTTCCGGCTGTCAGCTCGCTCTTGACCGTAGCGGTGGCATCGTCGTCTGCGGTGATCGTCGCGGCAACGGCCGTGAGGGAGCCACCGTTGAAGTCCGTCAGCACGTCGCCTGACAAATGGTTGGCCGCATAAATGCCCCCCAGGGAAAGCGTGGTACTGGTGGGCAATGCGCCACTGACCAGCGATTCTCCCTCTGCCAGCGCCGACGCCGCGACCGTTCGCTGTGACGAGATCGTGGTCGACTGACCGGTGCCTGTCTGCGAGACGCTCGCCCCGTTGATGACCACGCTGGTGTCGCCACTGATCAGATTCTGCGCAACGGCGGCCGCCAGATCCCCCTGAATGCTGGTGGGGTTGATGGACGCACGATTACTGGTAGCGGTGGCCGTCAGATTGTTGATGGCCCGAATGGACAGACTGCCGTCCGATTCAATCGTCGCGCCACTGCTGGTGCCGATGGTGATCGAGGTGTCGCCCGTAATTTTGTTGGTCGCAGCACGGCCTGTGGCGTTGTACGTACTGCTGCGTCGGGCCAGCAGGCCGACCGTGGTTCCCTCAATCTTTCCCGTATCAGCAACGGCAATCGTGGCACTGTCTGTAAATTCATTGGTTGCCAGGCCCAGCACGGCGCCTTCTGTCGTATTGACCGTGCCCTGAGTTTGTGCGGTCAGCGTCACAGTGGTTCCCGAGACATGGCCCGCCACACTGATCGCCGCCACGTTGGTGCCGGTGACCGGGATGTTTGTCGACGCCGTCCCCGACACGCCCGCGGTCGCCAGGAACGACAGCGCGGCCGTCGAATGCACGCGGACACCGGAGTTCACGCCAATGTTTTCGGCATTGACGGTCAGGGTTGTCGTGGCCGCCGTGTTTCCCGTAAACGTGACGGAGTCGACTCCTGCACCGCCATCAAAGATGAGCCCCACGCCCAGTTTGCCCGTGTTGACTCCCGCTCCATTAAAAGTGGAGATATGGCTCAGATCAATGTGCAGATCGTCTGCGTTTGTCGTGCCCGTGACAGTCACGTCCGTACTGGCATTCACAACGGTCGCCAGCACGGCCGAATTCACGCGATTCTTCAACTGCAGAATCACATCGCCGCCGGTCGTCGTGGCGTCGACCTCAAACTGCGTTACCGCCGGGAAAGAGGCGAGGTTGAATCCCGAGAGCAGAAGTCGCGGTTCGAGCATCTGCGCGGGAATTGCCGTTCCATTCCATCGATCACGCAACCGCTGCATGCGAACGTGACTGATCCCACTGTGGGACCGGCGGAACATCGCGGTCAATCGATTGACCACGCGTTCGGCCACACTTTGGCGGCTGCGTTTGCGAATGGACAGGTTGGGGACACGATTCCACAGTCGTCGAAACGGCATTGAGTTGACCCTGGTGCTCGATTGCTCTTCGGTGCGCAACGCGATCGGAAGCGATTTCCCCATCGCGAATTCTTACCGGATCGATATCGTCAGCAGTCTTTTCCCTGGCTCATCAATCCACTGGGTTTACCTACCTTGCAAGCAGACGGTCCCCGCCGATGCGCATCGAGGCGGATGGTGGTGTGGTGCCGATTAGAAGGGAGCTGCCGTCTGGGTTCTCGCTGCCGCTGAACGCACTTTTGCCGGCTGCCGACTGCGAGCTTTGTCAGCGTTCCCGAAAATCCGTCTCAAGTTGTTACACCCGTGAGCACCACTTTCGCACGCCCGGCAAGCTGCGATTCGCCGGGCACTCCGTGACAATGGCCATGCGCTCAACTAACCTTTTCGCAGATCTGTCCCAAAGTTGGCTGCCTCAACCCGCACAAAGGACCGCCCATGAACACAGCCCGGACCTGCTGGATGGTCACTGCCACGCTGTTGTCAGCGATGGCGGCAGCCGCGGAGTCGCGTCCCAATGTCCTGTTTCTGGCCGTCGACGATCTGCGACCAGAACTGGCCTGCTATGGCGCCGTTCACGTTCACAGCCCTCACATCGACTCGCTGGCTGCGACAGGGCGTCGCTTTGAGGCGGCCTACTGTCAGCAGGCCGTGTGCAATCCTTCGCGCACCAGCCTGATGACGGGGCTGCGCCCCGACACCACCGGGGTGGTCGGCAATCACGCCCACTTTCGTGCGCAGCTGCCTGATGTCGTCACACTGCCCCAGTACTTCCGGCAGCACGGATATCAGGCGGCCGCCATCGGCAAGATTTATCACGGCGTGTTTCCCGAGGGCGCCAGCCGCACCAAATGGGACACGATGGGCGATCCGCCGAGCTGGTCGGTGCCCGCGGTGCGTTTCGGCCCCCGCTACTACTACACCGAATCCGGCATAGCGGCCGCCCGCCAACAGTTTCAGCGGATGTACGCCCCGCCGGATCCGGCTCCCGACGACTGGACAAAAAAGCTCGTCTTCGGCCCAGCCACCGAAGCGCCGGATGTCGCGGACAACGTGCTGTACGATGGTCAGGTAGCCGACGCTGCGATCGCCTTTCTGCGGCAGCACACCCAACAAAGCGGCGGACAGCACAAACCGCTTTTTCTGGCCGTTGGATTCATCAAGCCGCATTCACCCTATGTCGCGCCGCAGAAATACTTTGATCTGTATCAGGAAATGCCACTGCCGGCGATCGACGCCCTCCCACAAGGCGCTCCCGCTTTCGCGGGCCACAATTCGGGAGAATTGAGACGGTACACGGACCAGCCCGCAGAAGGCCCGATCTCCCCGGCCGCACAGCGGCGCGTTCGTCAGGCGTATTATGCGTGCGTGAGCTACATAGACGCTCAGGCGGGCCGCGTCCTGACTGCGCTGGAGGAAACGGGCCTGGCAGACAACACGATTGTCGTTTTGCTGGGCGATCACGGCTATCACCTGGGCGAACAGGGGCTGTGGGGCAAGACCACGAATTTCGAGCTCGACACCCGCGTGCCGCTGATTGTGCGGGCACCGGACATGCCGGCCCCCGGCAAGTCGACGGCATCACTAGTCGAACTGCTCGACGTCTATCCCACACTGGCCGACCTGGCCGGACTGCCGGCGCCCGCACAAGTCGAAGGGGTCAGCTTTGTGCCCGTGCTGCAGGATCCGAATCACCCCGGCAAAACGGCGGCGGTGAGCCAATACCCGCGTGGGCAGCGGATGGGCTATTCACTGCGCACGTCCACTCACCGCCTCACTCAGTGGGTGGATCAAAAGACGGGCCAGCGTTCAGCCACGGAACTTTATCACTATGCGGCGGCAATTGATGGCGCGACAGCCCGCACCGAAACCATCAATCTGGCGGCGTCGCGTCCCGCCTTAGTGGCGCAGCTCTCTCGACAGCTCACCCCGTTTATCAAACCGCCGCCGCCCGAAGCCGGCACTCCTAATGACCAAACGGCTCCGGACGAAACGCCCGGCGATGGCCCGCACGAAGGATTTGAGTCAGCCAACCCGGGTTCATTTCAAAGACTGTCCACATCACTGGGCGAGTGGAGCACAGACGAGGGAAGGACGGTGATCGACAACCGACACGCCGCGACAGGACGACAGAGTCTGCAGTTGACCGGCGGAAAAAAGACCATCGTACGACTGAGGCTGAATGACGGTCTCGACACCAGCGGTGACCTGCACTTCGCCGCCGAGCGGTGGACGCGCCGCGCCCCCTTCTCATTTCAGATTGAAAAGCTGTCGGACGGGACGTGGACAAACGTCTTTGATGGCAGCCAGGTCCGCGTGGGACGCCCATTTCTGTCACGAGTCCGCGTGCCGCTCAGAGATGATGACATTACGCAGTTGCGGTGGACGGTGACCAGTCCTCCAGGCACGGGCGTGCTCATCGATGACTTATGTCTGGTTCCCGCTGGCGCAGACGACGCGCCAGCCATCACCCACGCGAGGCCAGCGCCGCCACCAGTTGCAGCGAGAGCGGAGGCCGTCGGCTCCGCTTTTGTTATGGCACCAGCGGAAGACAAAACGCCTCCAGCCCGGCTGCTGATGCCGCCAGTGTTCTCTGACCATATGGTCCTGCAGGCTAACGTCGACGTGCCGGTCTGGGGCAAATGTGTGCCCCACGCCCCGGTTCACGTGCAACTGGGCAGCACCAGCCAGACCACACGGGCCGATGCTCACGGAGACTGGCGGCTGAGACTCCCTCCGTTGCCGATCAACCCCCAGGGACAGCCACTGACCATCACATCCGGCAGCCAGAAGCTGGTCATTCGCGATGTCTTGCTGGGCGAAGTCTGGCTGTGCGCCGGTCAGTCCAACATGGAATGGCGGCTGCAACAATCGGCCGATGCCCAATTTGCTCTCCGCGACGCAGACGATCACCTGCTGCGTTTACTACATCTGAAAGGCGGCGCTCGTGGCAGCTCCGGACGATACACGACCGCTCACATCGCGCGGCTCACTCCGTCAGCATTCTTCGCCGGTCAGTGGCAGCTGTCCTCGCCCACAGTCGCGGCTGACTTCTCAGCGGTTGCCTGGTACTTCGGTCAGCATCTGCGCCAGCGACGCGACGTCCCCATCGGCCTGATCTGCCCGGCACTGGGTGGGACGCCGACCGAAGCGTGGATTTCTCAGGAAGCGCTGCAGGCAGATCCTGAGCTGACCGGACTGGTCGCCGGCAACTGGCTGGACAATCCTCGACTGGGCGAATTCTGTCGCAGCCGCGGGCGAGCCAACCTGGCGGGCGCCCTGCAGGCCGGCACACCGCTCCCCGGCGACCAGCACGGCCCCAACCACAGTTTCAAACCCGGCTTTGTCTGGAACGCTCTGGAAGACACGCGGCCGTTCCGTGTGCGGGGCGTGATCTGGTATCAGGGCGAATCGAATGCCGAATCACCACGGCGCGTCCGCGAACATGGTCGCCTGCTACCGCTGCTCATCCAGCAGTGGCGTGACGCTCAGCAGTGCCCGGACCTGCCGTTTCTTCATGTGCAGCTGCCCGCCCTGGACCGTCCCGAGTGGCCGTGGATGCGCGATGATCAGCGACGGATCACAGAGCGAACCGAAAACGTGGGGATGGTCGTCACGATCGATACGGGCCACCGCACCAACGTGCATCCGACGGCCAAACGCCCTATCGGACTGCGACTGGCCGAACTGGCGATCGGCATGACCGAGCCCGCCAGAGCGGCTGATGTTTTTCAAAGCCCAGCGGTCACATCCCACGCCAAAGACCGCGGACAGTTGACGGTGACGTTTGCGCATTGCGGCGCCGGTCTGCGGACAACAGACGGTGGCGCGCCACGACACTTCGAAGTCTGCGGCAAAGATGGTCGCTTCCATCCGGCCACCGCACAAATCGTCTCAGCCAACAGCGTCCAGCTCACCTGTCAAAGTGTTTCTGAGCCACAACACGTACGTTACGCCTGGCAGCCCTGGCCGGAACCCGCTGTGAATCTGATCAACAGTGGTCAGCTGCCTGCATCGCCGTTTACCACAGAAACAGAAAGCACGTCGCTGGCGCGGCGGCTCTCCGCCCGACACACAGACGCTCGTTTGCCACGGCCACCCAACATTCTTTTTCTGGTGTCCGAAGACAACAGTGAGCATCTGGGTTGCTACGGCGAATCACGCGTCCACACACCGCATCTGGATCAGCTGGCGGCCGAGGGCGTGCGTTACACGCGGGCGTACGTGCCGTATTCGGTCTGCAGCCCGTCTCGCGCCGCCTTCCTGACGGGGCTGTACCCTCGACAAACGGGCCACATCGGCCTGGCCACCCACCGCTTCGCCATGGCGGTCGATTACCCCACGCTGCCAGCATTGCTGCACGAAGCTGGCTACTACACCGGTTTTCTGGGCAAGACACACATCAACCCGGAACACCTGGTCGAAGATCACATCGACCATCGAGCCATTCGCGGGGCCAATTTTTCCAAAACAACAAGCATCACAGAATACGCCCGCGAAGCAGCCAGAGTATTCCGAACGGCTCAGCAGCGGGACCAACCGTTCCTGCTGATCGTCAACTTCGCTGATGCCCACAGAAAGTTTGTCGCCCGCTCCCGCGCCGGCTTTCCCTCGCAGCAGCTGAGTGATCCTGTACGTCCGTTTGCCTGGATCGGCTCTGACACGCCCCACCTGCGGGAAGAGATCCGCGACTACTTCAACTGCATGAATCGCCTCGACGAAGGCATCGGCCTGGTACTGAATGAACTGCGAAATGCGGGCCAGCTGGACAACACCCTCATCGTCTACATCAGTGATCACGGCGCCGACTTTCCCCGCGGCAAGGGCAGCGTGTACGAGCACGGCGTCCGCATTCCCATGATTGTGCGTCACCCGTCACAGTTTCTCACGGGAGACGTGGAAGAGGGCTTCGTGACCACGCTGGACCTGTTGCCCACAATGCTGAAAACTGCGGGACTGCCGGTGCCCGACTGGCTGCCGGGACGGCCTCTGCAGGATGTCGCCGCTCGCACGGCCCCACTCCAGCCATACGTCCACACGTTCACCACCGGCTCATCACCGAACCTGCTGTACGTGCAGTTCGGCATTCGCGACGAACGCTACAAACTGATCCGCAATCCCGCACGCACCGTCAATCGCCTGGCGGCGTCCCGATATGTCAACAGCCGCATCCCCCCCGAGCAACAGCAACACAATTTTCTGCACCCGGCGGAACTGGAGCTCTACGATCTGCAGTCCGATCCGCACGAATGGCACAATCTGGCGGAAAGCCCACAGCACAGAGCCATGCGAGATCGTCTGCTTCAGGCAATGCGGGCCTTTCAGCACCGCATTGGTGACCCGTTTGTCAGCGAAGATAATCTGAACACCTTCCTGCAGGAACAAACGGACCACCAGGCTCGCGACTATCGGCGAGCCGACTTTCACTGGCCCCATCGGAAGATGTTCGAACTGGCCGACCCACGTCGTGGGGACAGTCAGAAGACGCCGTAGATGCCGGACTTCACAAACTCCACGCGTCCGTTCCGGATTCGATAATCCACGCCGACGTCGTACAGCAAATGATCCAGCTCGCCCTGATGCTGCCGGACGAAGCCCACAAACTCCGACGGGTACTGCTGCCATTCCAGAAAGAACAGCAGTTGCCTCACATTCACTTCGGAATAATACACCGTGTTGGTCGTGCGTTTGTTAGCCAGACAAATCGTGCGGCACGTCCGCAACTCTTCCCGCAGCACCAAAGCGGCCAGGTCATCCGCATCATGCAGAAAGGCCGCACAGCGCACCTTTTCCTCGATCGCATCCCCGTCTGCGGCATCAAAGAAGAAATAGAAGTTCTCCATTTCGGCCGCATCCGGCTCCCGCGTGAAGCCATAACTGATGCCACTGGAAACCGAACTGCCCGGATTGCCCACATACACGTGCACGCGGTCGATGCGGCCACCCGCTGCCGCCACCGAGGCATTCAGATCAAATGAAAACATGAAGTAGGGCACGTGGGGTCCGGCTGTGGTGGGCAACTGAATGTCACCGCCGCAGCTCGCATTGACGCGTTCAATCGACAGCGCCCGTTCCTGCCGGCGGTAATCGTACAAATAGACTTCCAGATCCCACCGACCGTCGGCCTGCTTGATGCCATACACACTGCGAAAATCGCCCAGCCCGGCCTGAATGCTGCGGACCGTCTCCCGCAGCCATTCGGATTCGGGCATCTGCGTGATGGCATAAAACAGCAAACTGCTGGGCCGCAGCTTACCGGCACCGGGCGCGACCGGTTCGTAAGACCAGTAGCAATAGTTAAAGTACGGATCCTCAGGACGCATGCGTTCCTGCAGAAAGTCGGGTTCCCGTCCCGCCGTCATGCTGTGTTGCTCCCGTCGTCCCTGCGTGCTGTCCCTGTGTGCTGTCATGAGTGCCGAAAGTTTTGCGTCCTGTTTTGCCACGTGTGGCTGGTCTGTGCTGCAGACCTGGCTGACCGATCGCGAACTGCCTTTCCTGTTTGAACGCTCACTTCGCCTCGCGGCCGGCACCGTCGAAACGCGTCGCGGTCTGCTGTCGGTTCCTGCCTCCGTTTTGCGGCAGCACAACGTGCCCGCCGCAGAAGTGTTGCAGATCTGCCGGGCCATGAGCAGCCCGGAATCGCACCGCTCGTCCATCGCCCGCTTTTTGCCATCGGCCGGCTGCATACACTTCGGCTTTGAAGCGACTCACACGGTTAGAATCGGCAAGTGCTATCTGGAACTGCCGTCCTCCACCGCCAGCCAGCTCGTTTTTCTCGGTTTCAAATGGTCGCTGGACGACGACCGCCTCGCGGTGGTGAGTCGCTACCGCGCCCTGCCCATCTCCGATCAGCCCGGGCTGAAGACACAACTGCTGCAGCAGATTCCGTCGACCGGTCGCGTCGCCGCCGCAGAGCTGATCGACACGTGCGTTCCCGCCAGCCTGACGACGCAGCAACTGGGCGAACTGCGACTGCTGGAGGTCAGCGAAGAAGGCAGCCCCCGCCGCTCGCTGGATCTGAACGTCTACGAGCGGCAACTCACACTTCGCGATATCGCAGAGCCGGCGACGGTCTTCGCCACCGGATTCGAAGAAGCCCTGGCCACCGAAGCAGCCGAAATGACCAACCGCCGACTGACAGACTGGCTGACGCAACATGCAGACAGCCAACTGGGTCATATCTCGCTGGGCACCGATCGCCAGGAGAAGCCGTTCCTGACGCTGTATCACGCCGCCGACGTGAGCGACACCGAGCAGAGGTAGTGGCCCGTCCGAAACGTGGGCCAAAGCCCGTCAGTCCCGCCGGGCTGTGGCCAGCAGGAAGGGCACTTCCAGTTCAATCGTCTGCACATCAATCTCCACGAAGCCAGCCTGTTGCAGCAGGTCGCGATAGTCGTCTGCCGTGCGATACGAGCGGAAAAACAGAAACACGGGCAGCAGACCGTAGGACGTGGCATATTGTGAAAAGTCCCAGACCTGTCGCTCAAAGATCAGAATGCTTCCTCCGGGCAGCAGCGATTCATAGGTCCTGCGGAGCAGGTGGGCGGCGTGCTCATCGGGCCAGTCATGCAGCACAGATTTCCAGGTTACCAGGTCCACAGCCGGAAAGTCGTCCTGCAGCATGTTACCCGGCTGAAAACTCACACGTGCCTGCTCAGCGGTGCCCTGCAAATGACGCTGCCCCACGGCACATACCGCCGGCAGATCGAGCACCATCGCCTGCAGCCTGTCCGCCCGACGACAGACCTGCAGAGCGAATTCCCCGCTGTTGCCGCCCACGTCCAGCATTTGTCTGTGCTGGTCAAAAGCATAGTGCTCCGCACACACGGGCGCCTCGTATCGCGTCAGCATGGTGGTCAGTTCCATCCATCGCGATGCCTGCAGGCAGCTCGCTGGTGTGACCTGAGTGCAGTTGCCGTAATCGAACAGATCAAACAGAACCGAATGCGCCATAAAGTCTTCTGCGCTGCGGAGCAGATGATCCATGCCACCAAAGTAGTCCGCCGCCAGCATTTGCGCGAACTTCAGTTTGGTCTGCAGCAGATCCCGATATCGCAATGCCTGGCGAAATTCGTCCGAGAGCTCCGCTCGTCTATCAGCCAGTGTCACCACATTCGCAGCGGTCAGCATCTGCAGCAGAAAGCGGGCCCCCGATTCGTCCATGCGTTCGCTGACGCAATCGGCCGCATCAAGCGGACCTGCCAGCAGCCGATCAATCAGTCCGTAATCAAACGCCGCATGGAGAGCGCGACTGAGCATCGCGTCCTGAACGAAGTTTTCAATCTGCAGATAGTCGCGACTCATGATGCGTCGTCTCAGGTTTTGCCCAGCGGGCAGGCATCAGCCCGCCTGGCTTTCGGGAAACGGACGGCTGTGAATCCAGTCCAGCATTTCCTCGTGCAGCGGCAGGTCTGCCACCAGCGCTTCGTTGTGCTTCACCAGTTCACGCAGCAGGCGTCCGGTTTCTGCGGGCGGCAGCGTGGCCGTGGATAGCTGGGGACGCTGCGGCAATCGACCGGCCGCAGCCAGCAGCGACTGATACTGCCAGGCGGGCGGCGTTTGCGGATCACGCGGCGAAATCAGGCCCGCCTGATCGTAAACGGCCAGCAGACCGTCATCACCAGTTCGTTCGCTGAGCCACTGCCCCCACGCTGACGGTCGCTGGGCGGCCAGCCGCCAGTGGACCTGGCAGAATTCGTCATTCTGCTGCAGCATCTGCTGTGTTCGCTGGCAGAATTCCGTCCGAGTGGCTCGCCCCACCCGGCGATTGGGAAACAGACTCACCAGACGTTCGATGGCCGCATGATGCAAATGCATGGCCGTGCCGGAAAATGTCTCCAGCCGATCCGTCACCGCACCCACCGTGACCACGTTGTCCCGCCAGTCAATGCCGGCAGGCCGACCACAGCCCTCGATCTGCACCTGGGCCATCTCATCCGTCTGGCTCGCCACGCTGCTGCGAATGACGTGGCGCAGCTGCTGTTGGGCCGCCTCGTCTGTGGTCAGCGCCGCGGGATAGATCAGGCGATACTCTGTCTGATCAGCCAGTGGCGTGACGGTGACCCACCCACTTTCGGTGGCCACGCAGCGGGTGAACACGGGCACCTGCCGAACTCCGGGCTGCCGTACCGTCATGACACGCTGTTCGGTGTCTTCGCTTTCCCCCGGCCGCAGATCGACAAAGAAATCGCCCGGGACGGCCTGGCCACTTTGAAGTTTGACCTGCGCGATGCCTCCGCGTCCATTGGGAAAGACACGATCAATGGGCCCCTCTACCGCTTCCACACCATTGGCCATCGCCAGCTGTCGCAGCCAGTCCCGCAATCCCGACAGGTCACCGTGGTAGCCGTACTCACCAGAATCCTGAAAGGCCGATTCCCCACCGAACGCCTGTGGGCATTTGCGGGCCAGCGAGGCCGTCCAGTGGGCCGAATAGCTGTGCAGTGGTCGCAGCAGGCGACCGGCTTTGCGTTCTGACAGCCACACGTCAAACAATTCCTGCCCCAGCAGGCGGTGAGGGAACTGACCGATCGGCTGCCAAAAATCGCGACCTTCGTGCGCCCAGTCAGAAAACTGCGATGCCAGGCAATACGTCCCCTGACAGGCCCGCAGCATGTCGTGCTCGTCCACGCCCAGATTCTTTAGAAAGCGACCAAACGCAGGCGTTGTCGTAAACGCGCGTGACGGGGCCGACTGCCCGCCAGGACAAACCGTGATGCGAATCCCCAGCGGACCGAAGCGACTGAGCAGCATCGACGAGGCGATCCAGGCAAACACGTCATTGCCCAGCAGGACCACGCGTTTGGGCAACCGCAGTGTTGGTCGGTATTCATCCATGATTCATTTTCCCTTTCCCCGCGGCCGACCATTCGGCGCGGCGCTCATGTTCTTCAGGCCGCCTGCGGCAGCAGGTGACGCATCTGTTGCAGCACTTTTGCCACCGATGGCTCCGCGTTGATTCGTTCATCCGACTGACCGCCAATCACGGACTTCTGCCAGGTGAACATCGGCCGCGTGACGTTCAGCCAGGCATCGCAGAAGTCGGCCATCCACTGCAGAGCTGCCACTGCGTCCTGCGGTTCACCGGCGGCAAACTGGCGACACAACTGGCCCGCCTTCCGGACAAACGCGATATCAAACGGCACGTCCAGCCAGAGTTGCAGGTCAATCAGGGGCCGCAACTGGCCGTGCTGTCGGCCAAAGTGCGTTTCCAGCAGCACCAGTTCGCTGTTGGCGGTGGCCCGCTCCACGGCCTCCACCAGCAGCGTGAAGTCAAACTGCTGCACGTCACCTCCCTGCTGCCACCAGGTGGCCACGTCCTGTGCCGAACGCGAGAACGCCGGATTGAATTCGTCCTCGCACAGCACCGCGCAGGAAAACTGCTGGCTCAGCGCCTGTGCGATGGTCGACTTGCCGCTGCCCATAGTGCCGGTAATGGCAATCACGCTCATGCCGCCCCCTTCACTGCGGTAACATATTCATAGCGCAGATAGTCTCGCTGCTGCAGCCACTGGAGCATTCGTACAGAGCGTGTGGCCGCATCTGCGTCACTGACGTTCGATGTTTCCAACTGGCTGGGCGCGACAAACTGGTAGCTGGGCAGGGTTGCCTGTGTGGCGTCGGTGAGCTCAATCTGCGTCCAGTTGTCATCGCGCAGCAGATCAGCCGCCGTCCCATCCTCGCACCACGGATCAGGCCACGGACCATAGCCATCCTGCAGGACCGCGGCGATGGCGAACCCCGGCAGGCTGGGCTCAGCGGTCAACACAAAATCAGACACCACGAGTCGCCCCCCGGTCACCAGACATCGCCGCGCTTCTGCGAGAAAGCGTTTGCGGGACGAAAAGTGAAACATGGCCTCCACGCAAAACAGCACGTCAAACGAAGCGTCGTCAAACGGCAGGTCACAGGCATCAGCCTCCTGCCAGCGAAACGTATTGCCGTGCTGACTTCGCAGCTCCTGACAGATTTCCAGCTGCTGCCAGTCGATATTCACGCCCGTCAGGACGCCGCCTCTCAACTGCTGATCGACCTGCTCCAGCAGACCACCAAAACCGCAGCCCACATCCAGAATCCGCCGCTTGTCGACCAGTTCAGCCCGTGCGATCATCTGATCGGTCAGCCGCCGCTGAGCCGCGGCAAACTGGTCGGCTGAAACGCCGGTCCCGTTTTCCGGCGGCTGATCCCAGTGTCCCAAATGCGCAGCACGCGAACACTGCCCCGCACGGAATGCCTCGATCAGTCGCTCAAAGTAAGCCGGTCCGCTGTGCGTGATACTCATGGCTATCCCCAGCAGTAAACGGCGTCGCGATCGACGGCTTTGGCCATGAAGCTGCACGCCACCCACCGCGTCGTGGGACCTTCCACAGGCGTGACGCGATGCAGATAGCGACCGGAATCCACAATCACCAGATCACCGGCGGCCAGCGTCACCCTGGCCGAAGACAGAGATTCCAATTCCACTTTCCCGGCCCATGCGCCCGTGTCTTCGTGCGAAGCCGCGTGCTCGACGCAGTGGTCGTACACCTGCAGGTCACCGCCGGACTCAGGTGGGCCGATCATGAGCACGGCCGAATACATGCGATCTTCCACCAGTGTTTGCAGATGCTCGTACGAGTTCCGCACGGATTGCTCGTTGTCGCAGTGCGGAGGAATGTAGCCGCCTTCGGCATGGCCTCGCAGCGTGGTCATCATGTAATCCCACTCAGGCTCCGGGCCGGGCGCCGGCAGATACGGACGACCTTCATCCAGGTCACTGAGCACAGCCAGTAAGCGGCGACGCAGCGACTGCTCTCCCGGCAACAGCTGCTCCAGATGATCGTGGAACTCGGCCGCCTGGTGAAAATACGTCAGCGGATCTGTGCCCACCAGATTCAGGTTGCGACCATAAAACCAGGAGCGAAACTTCTCCGGGAAGGTGGTCTTCAAAAACGGCGGGTCGTGGGCTTCCAGGCGCGCGGTAGCCGTCGCCATCGTTGCCGCATCGTACAGGCCACGTACCACGACAGCCGTCAGACGCCGCTCCCGCAATCGCGTGACGGCATCCGGGAACTGGGCCCGCCGCTCATCGCCGAATTCCGCCACACGGAAAAACGGAGTGGGCGCACCCAGCAACCGCTCGGTTGGTGATTCTGCAAGACTCATGCGGCCGACCTCCGTGGCAGAATGGCAGGATCCTGCGGCGCTGAGAACACCCAGAAGTATTCTCCGATCGATCCGCGGTGCACCTGCGTCTGCTGGCTGAGAAATTCGCATTCGCGGGCGATGTCATCCGCCGACCAGCCCAGACACGATTCAATTTTCAACGTGACCGGATCATATTTCAGCTGATGCTCGGCGGGAGATCGCACCATCAGTGCGGACGGCAGCACACAGCAGTGGTACACCCGCAGCGCGCAGGGAAACGAGCGGGCCCGTTCAAAGCTGGCACGAAACTGCTCGGGAGAATCGCCGGGTAGTCCCATAATGATTTCGATGGCCACCCGCGCGACCTCAGTCAGCTGCTGCACGTTGTGGATGAACCGCTGTTCCTCGTAGTTGCGTTCCACGTGAGCCAGCACATCGTTGTCGAAGGACTGCAGGCCAATGCCGACCAGCGGGCTGCCAACCCGACTGAGAAATTCGATATGTTCGTCCTGGATTTTGGCCGGATAGACTTCCGAGATCAGTTTGCGATCTTCGAAGAACTGAGTCTGTTGAGCGGCCAGGCTCAGCTGCTCAAACGCCCGACTGTTGAGATTCAGACCCGCATCCACCAGCAGGGCTCCGGTCACGTCCAGCTGTGCCATGGCGTCAAACTCCGCAGCCAGATGATCGGCCGTGCGGACGCGTTTGGGGGACGCCATCGTGCCCCATTCGCAGAACGAGCACGTGTACGGACAGCCGCGATACGTCTGCAGCACACCAAGTCCCCCCGAAGGAACCAGCCCCATCACATAGGGCGAGGGCAGTTCATTCAGATCAGCCAGAGGGCGTTTCTTCGTTTCGTGCCACGCACTGCCATCCCAGATGGCCACACCACGAATGGTGCCCAGCACCTGGGCCGAACGATCTTCGTGCGTGAGAATGTCGAGAAACGTGCGTTCGCCCTCACCGACAATCAGCACGTCGGTCACATCTCTGAGCGAATGAAACGGTGTCTGATCGAACATCGCCGGATGGGCGGACGGGCCACCAAACACCAGCAGACGCGAATCGTCCTCAAGCGCCATCCGCACGGCCACCTCGGCAAACAGCGGGAAGGACCACAGGTAAGCACTGAAACCCACGACATCCGGATCAACGTCCAGCAGCGCGTCGTACAGTTCCTCAGCCGAGGCATCGTGCAGATCGAAGACAACAACCTCCAGTCCCTCCAGTTCCGACGCTCTCAGCGTCGCCTCGACCATCCGCAGTCCGTGGTTGGAGATAAACTCGGGCATTGCGGGGTCCGGCTCGGGGTACATGGCCACGAGCGCAATGCGTCTGCCCCGCCGTTTGCTCACCGGCGTCATCAGCGTCTGACTGTCACAGCGGTCAGGCACTTTTGCGGACTCCCGGCGTGAAGTGTCGCTGCGAGAGCGTGGGCGTCCGGGTACGCTGTGCGGCCGGTGGAAAGGACCACCAGAAGTCTCCCGCAGTGCCGCCACAGGCCTGCGTCTCGCGTGTCAGCACGGCCCGCATGTCCAGCAGATCGTCTTCGCTCCAGCCCACACACGACTGCATCGAAAGCGTGTGCGGATCGTACTTCATTTCCCACTCCGGCAGCCCGCGGGTCATGAGGGCATCGGGGAGAACCAGCGTGTGATACACGCGGACGGTCACCGGCAGTGTGAGCGCGTAACTGAGCGTCTCAATGAATCCGTCCCATGTGTCCGTCGGCAGACCAAAGATGATTTGCACTTCGATATTGGCGGCCACCGTGGACAGTTTTTCAATCGCCGGTCCAAAGTTCTCCCGACCATAGGGACGCTGCAGTCGCTTCAGCAGTTCCGGATTAAAGGACTGCAGTCCCACACCCAGATAGGACGGACCGCATTGCGACAAAAACTCAATATGCTCGTCTTTGATTTTGGAAGGATAGATCTCACACCACAGCTGGCTGTCCTTCAGAAAGCCCACATTCTTTTCGGCATTGGCCAGATTGCGAAACGCGGCGGCGTTGAGGTTGAGCCCCGCGTCGACATTAAACACGGCCGGACATTCGTGCGCCTGAAGGGCCTCCAGCTCGCGGGTCAGATACTCTTCAGAAAAGCACCCTTTGCTGATGTCTTTGGCGCCCCACTCACAGAAAGTGCACGACATTGGACATCCGCGAAACGACTCCAGATAGCCCACCGCCTGATAACTCATCAGGCCCATTTGATAGGGGGAGGCAATGTCGTCCAGATTCATCGGTGGCGGCCGAAAGCCTGTATTCTTCCAGCCCAGCGGTGTGGGCAGGTCCAGCCCCGGCACTTCAGACAGCGCATCAAACGAGCTCTGCGTGGCCGGCTTGCTGCCCATGGCCAGAATGATGTCACAGAACGTCTCTTCCCCTTCCCGCGTGACCACCGCATCCACGTAATCAATGGCGTTGCGGTAGGGGGCCAGATCCATCACGGGCGGCCGGGCTGACGGTCCGCCAAAGACAATGGTGCACTCCGGCGACCGCTGCCTGATGCGACGCGCCACTTCAATCAGGCACTGCATCGACCACACAAACAGCGAAAAACCGACAACCTGCGGATCGAAAGCCAGCAGGTCCTCCACGTAACCTTCGACGTCGGCTTCTTCCAGGTCAAACAGCCGCACTTCCGTGCCCTGCAGCTGGGGATGGGCCACCACAGCCGCCAGCACGCGATGCACGCCGTAAGATGGCAGTTCGGCGCCGTCGTGCTCATGACTGTCCACGGCAGGTGTCAGGCACGCGAGCGCGACTCGGGTAATTTTTCGAGGGGAAGTTGTCATCGCTGTTCCTTACGACGCCTTCGCAAACGCGGTGGGATGCACGTGTCGCAGCGACTCTTCGTGCATGGGCAGATCACGCAGCGCCGCTCGGTTTTGCTCGATGATGGCTGTAAGAATCTGCTCCAGTTGTTTGCCTTCCGCGCCCAGAGCAGCCGCGGGCGGCCTGGAAGGCAGTCGGCCACTGCCAGCGAGCAGATGAAAATAGCTGGTCTCACCAAAGGCATCCGGTGACAGCAGGGGCAGTTCGCCAACTTCCTCGTACAACTTCAGGCGATGTCGCAGCGGGTCAGACAGTGACGCCTCCCGCGCGGCCGTCCAGAAGCCGGTGGGATCGTTTTCTGC
Source organism: Planctomycetaceae bacterium (assembly GCA_024742875.1). Classification (GTDB taxonomy): domain Bacteria; phylum Planctomycetota; class Planctomycetia; order Planctomycetales; family Planctomycetaceae; genus Fuerstiella. The sequence continues at coordinate 23,798 of JANSXP010000022.1, forward strand.
CGTGCGATCGTTCAGATGGTAATGCAGCTGAACGAAGTCGCGAACTTCATCAAAGACAACTGTCATCGCCTGGTTATACGCCGTCTGCAGCACACGCTCGCTCGGTTCAGCGGGAAACAGCTGCAGGAATTTTTCGATGCCAACCTGCGTCAGATGCAGACCGCTCGATTCCAGCGGCTCGGCAAACCCGGCTGCCAGCCCCAGCGACAAAACATTGCCCACCCAGAAATTTGCTCGCCGGCCTGTTTGCAGCGACATCACGCGGGGCTCCAGCGTGGCGATCATGTCCTGCGGAAGACCGGCAAACTGCAACAGTTCATTTGTCGCGTCTTCTGCGGACTGAAACTGAGTGGAGAACACATAACCCAGTCCGCGACGTGTGATCAGGGGAATGTCCCAGCACCAGCCGGCCGACAGGGCAGTGGCCCTGGTGTGAACGGGCACGATGGCCGCAGGCGGCAAACGCAGCACCACCGCCGCATCGCACAACAGTTCGTTGCCCCAGGACTGCCAAACACTGTCCGGATGATCCTGCAGTACGGGCTCGAAGCCCGAACAGTCGATGAAAAAGTCGGCCGACAGCAAAGAGCCATCAGACAGTCTCACGTGCTGCACACAGCCGTCATCAGCGCGAACTGCGTGTTGCACCCGCTGAGCGATGTGCTGGCAGCCGGCCTGCATCGCATGCTGCTGCAGCCAGCCGGCCAGTCCTTCGGCATTGAGGTGATACGCGTAGGATCCCGTCGCTGCGATGGGCGACAAACGGGAGCGACCATGCGGCGCTTTGCCGGCCAGCGCAGCCGACCAGTGCAGCGAATGACCGTGGTAGGGACGCAGACGTTTTTCACTGCGGGACAGCTGTGCCAGCCAGAACGGGAACAGATCGCGGCCGTCAATTTGTGCTCCACAAACGCCGAACGGATGCCAGATGTCTTTGCCGGCTTTCCAGTCGCTGAACTGAATTCCCAGCTTCCAGGTCGCATCGCACGCCTGCATGAAGCCGGCTTCGTCACCGCCCAGCATCCGCACCAGTCTCAGGATGGAGGGAATCGTGGCTTCGCCCACGCCCACCCCGCCGCTTTCGTCATCGACGATGGTGATCTGACACTGCTGCGCTCCGGTAGCACGACTGAGCATCGCGGCCGCCATCCAGCCGGCCGTCCCACCGCCGATAATGGCAATGTGTCGTGTCATTGCTTCTGTGGATGTTCGCGGCATTCTGCGGCGACCTTCTTTCTTAAGCCACGCGGGGCATGGGGATCAACTGATCTTCATGCCACCCATAGTGATTGACGTACGCCGTGTTCAGGCCCAGACACTGCAGCGAGCCGCAGACATCGCGGTACTCACACTGCTTGAAGCCGTTGCGATTGAATTCCTCCCAGAAACGGGGGTCGATCCGCAGCTCCGGCTGATCGTTGTGCAGGGCGTCCTGACAGTCGGCCATCAGACAGTGAGGGAAGTTTTTCACCTCGACATGCCGGCCCAGCGCCCGCGCGTCGCGAATGGCCTGTAGCAAAAAGGGACGCACGGCCAGATGAGAGACCAGCAGCTCCGGCTGCCCCTCTTCCTCCATCGGCCAGTAGTTCCAGAAGTCCATCTGCACCAGTCGCGAAAGCGGCTGCAGCAGCGACACCACGTCCGGCAGCATCTGATAGCTCAAGCGCGTGACGACCGTGTTGGTCATCAATCGCACGCTGTCAAACTGATCAAGGTTGTGCAGTCCGGCGAGCGTTTTTTCAAACGAGCCGGGCACTTCGGTGATCAGATCGTGCTGCTGTGCGGTGGCCGCCGTGACACTCACAAAGTACTCATCGATCCCGGCGTCCACCAGTTCGCGACAGTAGCTTTCACTGGCCAGTCGCATCGCGTGCGTTTGAATGCGGACATGCTCAAAGCCGCTGTCCCGGGCGCGGCGGGCCATGTTCGGCAGGTCTTTGCGCAGTGTGACTTCCGCGCCGGTGAGGATCAGCCCCTTCCACTTGCCGTGCTCCGCATTCTCCGCCAGCAGCGCCTCAAATTCTGTGTCGTCCGCCGGCTTCAGCCAGTGCATGCTGTCCAGAATCATGCAATGCTGACACGCCAGGTTGCACCGAAAGTGCACCGTCATCTCGACGTAATCAGAATGCAGAAACGGCCCTGAGATGGTGATCTCCCCCGGAAAACATGGGGTCACGCCGCCGTATCCAGCCTCGGCACCGTCCCCCCGGGTTTCTATCGACCAGAAACTCTGCCGCTTTCAACGCTTATGGGGGTAATCCGGTCTGTGCCGGACGTCTGGCCGTCGAAGGCTCTGCAGACGAGCCGCACCCGCCCCTTCAGGCACTTTCTGCCGGTCCGCCGCCAATTCGCCGCCCCATCGACCTGGCCCGGACGCGAAGTCCGACTCCCTGCGTCCACTGGGATGCAGACTCGCCCCCCCGGAGGTATCCTCGGCACCACCCCGGTGTGCGGCGGCCGGGCTCTCCTTCCCGCCCCCTTGCGGCCCCACTCGATGCTCGTTGAATGCCAGAACCCGGAATGCTCGTTTCAGGTCGATGACTCACTGGCTCATTGCCCCCGCTGCGGCGTGGACGTGCCGCCCTGGCGCCCTGACGTGACGGTGCCCGAAGCTGCGGCCCCGCCCAATGCTGGATTCGGCCAGGCACCTCTGATCGTTGTGATTTCCGTGTCGATTCTGGGAGGCATGCCGTTTCTGTTTCTGGGCATGCTCTCGTGGTTGTGCTGGAGTCTTGCCGGCACGGTGAAAACACAGGCAAAGACAGCGCCGCACGTGAGAGCGGCCGTCGGCCTGTTTGGCGGCGTCACACTCGCAGCAGCTATGGGACTGTGGTTGATAGCCGAGCAGACAAACATGCTTGTCTGGATCGAAATGCTGCTTGTGCTGATCGCCCTGCTGTGGCTGCTGTTTCGTCCTGGCTTGATCATTGCCATTGCCACAACCGCCTGGTTCGCCTTCCAAATTGTTGGCTTCGTGCAGCAATCCCAGGGCGCCCCAGCCAGCCCCGAAGACCAGCGGAATGCCCTGGCCTTCATTTCCTTCCGTCTGCTCGGGATGTACATGCTGTGGTACGGCATGCCCAAACGAATTCGTGCGGACTGGCGCTGGCGCGTCATTTGAGCCACACCGGAGAACGACGATGTCAATTTGCCTGTTGATGCTGATCGTGAGCCTCGATGATTCTCCTGTCAGTGCCTCCGAGTGGGGGTCCGTCACCGGACAGTTTGTACTCGAGGGCACCGTCCCCCCGCGACAATTGCTGCATCGCCGGGGCGCCGATGTGAAAGACGCGGAATGCTGCTCAAAAGAGAGTCTTTACCACGAAGACCTGGTCGTGGATGCCAAAACACGGGGGATCGCCAACGTGTTTGTGTACCTGTATCGAGCGCCTCGCAGAGTTCATCCCGACCAGATCGACACAGAGGCCGTCGCGCGGCTGAAGATCAAAGGCTGTCGCTACGAGCCCCATGCGATGGTGGTCCAGGCCGGCCAATCGCTGGAGTTTTCTTCCCAGGATTCCGCACTCCACAATCCGCATCCCTTCCCCCTGCGAAACCAGGCATCCGGTATCCTGCTGGGAACGCAACCGGCAGTCCGTCAGCCGGGCATCGGGACTATGTGGCCGACAAGCGTCCGCGAACCGCTGCCCATCCCGATCAAGTGCGACATTCATCCCTGGATGATGAGCTATGTGCTGATCACCGATCATCCTTATGCCGTCGTCACCGACGCTCAGGGCCGATTCACGATCGAAAACCTGCCTGTTGGCGAGCACGAGTTTCGCGTGTGGCACGAGCGCACGGGATACCTTGATCGCAAGTGGAATGTCACCGTCAAACCCGGCGACAACCGACTGCCAGCCCGCGGCTTTCCGCGCGCCGTGTTTGCGCCGTCCACGTCGGAAGAAAAAGACAAAAAAGCGGCACCTTGACGCCGGGTCTGGCCACCACGTATCCCGTCGCGTCCCGACTAATCACTCCCGCCGCTCATCGGCCAGCTCACAGTTCCCATGGTCCATGATCGGGTCTGGCGTCCGGTCAGTTCCATCGTCGTTGCGCAACTGGAACGTTATCCGCCGGGAGACCGTTCCACTCAAAGCCCAGGCCAAACGCGATTGATGAGGTCGTAGCACAGGGTGCCAATCCCCACCAATGTCAGCAGGAACCCCGCAAAGTCTGCGGGCAAAAAAAGGAACTCACTGCGAGGCCCCTCACCGTCAAATTTGCGGACGGCAAAAAAGGTCGATGTGCCCGCTGCGACGAGTCCGGCTCCTTTCGGCCAGTCGTTGGTCTCATAGTAACCTGCGCCCAACAGCCAATCCACGCTGAACTGCGTCAGGACAAGTGTGCCCATGACGATCACCGGCGCCAGCCAGCCATTGCGAGTAAATCGTGGCAACAACATCTACCTGCCCGCCGAAGCTGCCTGGAGCAATCGTTGAGCGTCCCCTTTGCGGCGATCTTCGTCCAGTTGACGCAGGGCCTCCTGCTGTTGACGTTTCTGCCGACCGTCCAGCTTCGCCGGCGTTTCCTCGCCAAACAACAGTGGAGTGGCTTCCAGTGGCCAGTCGTCGCTGCGCTGCGTGGCGAACGGCACGTCGGTATTGCGACTGACCTGCAGATTGCCCAGTGGACTGCGGCCCCAGGCATAGCGAAAGTGAACAGGCTGCGGAACCATCGGACTGCTGAGTACCAGACGCCGATTGTCGGTTTTGGGGCGTCCACGATCGTCTTTGCCCGTCACAAAGTGCTCGGCGGTGGCCGGGTGAAAGTTGCGGTCTTCTCCGGCAATCGCAAATCCCACAATGGGACCGCCGTCATCAACCGCAGCAGCCGCTTCGTCCAGCGTGAGCACCAGTGAGCTGTCAACGACTTCGCTGCTCAGCAGAATCGGTGGTTTCCATTTCAAATTCCCCACCCCGTACTGCGTGGCCAGTGCCCAGCGGGCCAGTCGTTCGCCGGCCGGCAGTTTGAGCTGCGGGTGATACCAGCGACGTCGCAGGTCGTAGCAGCTGGCAAAGCCGATGTTTTTATCTCCGTTTTGATAAAGCTCCAGAAAAGTCTGGTACTGCGCCTCGCGAATGTAGGGCCCGGGATTGGCCATCATCTCAGAGTAGTTTTCCAGCGTTTGCTTTTGCCCTTCGGTGCACAAAGAAAGAATGCCAAACGGAAGCTCCGGATCTCCAAACGCGTCCCGCCAGGCGGCGATCATCTGCGGGAAGACCTGTCGATACATCACCGCGCCCGTACTGCCGTTAAAGCAATTGTTGTAGCCCTGATGAAAGATGGCTCCTTTCACCGCCATGCCCCGCAGCGGAGCAATCATGCTGGCGTAGCAATTGCCCGGCCGATTCTGATCCATGGCGGGTCCGGGACGCAGATCCGTGGGCTCCACATCATTGGGCCCCAGCTTGCGGCCCTCTTTTTCGAACCGCTCAACTTTGCGTTTGAAGTTCTCCACGCGCTGGGCCAGATCCGCCTGCGGATCCCAGGCGTCCACCTTCTGGTCCCATTCCGTCAGCAGCGCTGTCACTTCCGGCGTGTCGATCTTCCGCAGCACACTGTCCGGCGTCCACGTTTCCACCGTCGTTCCCCCGCGGGACGCATCGATCACGCCAATGGGAACCTGCGATGTCATGTGAAGACGACGGGCAAACACATAGCCGATGGCCGACAGCTCCCGCGCGATCTCCGGCGTGCAGACATCCCAGTCGCCCTTGCGATAGTGTCGCCCAAACCAGCCACTCCACTCGTGCAGTCGCTGGATGCCCGGTTTTTCGTCCGCGCCGTCGGCGGCAGGGACTGTGAGAATTCGCATGTTGGCAAAGTTGGCCGAGACGATTTCCAGTTCGCCGTTTTCTACACGGCTGAGTGGAAACTCCATGTTGCTCTGGCCGCCCAGCACCCACACGTCACCGACCAGAATATTGTCCAGCGTCAGGCGGGCGTCTCCCGAGGTCACCGTTAATGCGCGAGGACTTGCACTGGCCGCCATGGAGGGCAGAACGACTTTCCATGTGCGATCTTCGGCCGCCGTGGTTTCTACGGTCGCATCGGCAAATGACACGACCACTTTTGCGCCAGGCTTCGCCCAGCCCCAGACGGGCACACGTTTTTCCCGCTGCAGAACCATGTTTGTCTGAAAGACGTTACTGACACACAGGCCTTCCCCGATGGCCGGCACGTCCACCACGTCTTCTCGCGGCATTTTCTCTTGCGCAAACGTCACCTGAGACATCGGCGCAAACGACAGCCCAGCCAAACACACCACCTTCAGCAGATTTTTCGCCACGGCCACTTCCTCGGGGAATCAGAACAGAATATTCGTCTTCAGTCAGTTTACCGACGGCGTCTACCGCTGAACAGGAACACGGCTCCGACAGCGCCAGACGCGCTGGCGCGCCTCAACCGGCGGCAGGGCATGGCTGCAGCGTCCGACACCGGCCTCAGGTGAATGCGTTTGCCTCCGTCCGCATCAGGCGGGACGGTTCGTCAGGGGGAAGGCTTACGGAATCGCAGCAGGTAGTTCTCCCGAAACGCGGCAACACTCACCTCCTTCTCGAAGGTGAAGCCCGCGGTGGCAATTTCTTTGCGGAAGACCTCTTTGCCCGCGCGAACATGACCCAGAATAAACTCCCGCGAGACGCCCGGGATGCGTTCAAAATCGATGACGATCAGCACGCCTCCCGGCTTCAGCGCGCGATGAATGGAGGCCAGCGTCTGCTGAGGGTACTCAAAATGGTGGTAAGTATCGCAGATGAACGCCCGATCCACGGACTCCGGCGGCAGGCAGATGCTGCGTTCTGTACACAGCACGGTGGTCAGGTTATCGACGCCGCCGGACTGAGCCTGTTCGTTGATGTGCGCGGCAAATTTGGGTGACAGATCCACGGCATAAACCCAGCCGTCAGGCCCCGTCGCACTGGCAAACAGCCGACTGTAAAAGCCGGTACCAGCGCCCACATCGGCGACGCGCATGCCAGGCTGGATATCGCAGATGTCCAGCACCCGCTGCCGGGCGGCGAACACTTCCCGGCTCTCCACCTCAAAGCGATCCAGAAACTTCTCGACGTCCATTTCCGGATCGAGAAACGAACGATTGATGCCGGGGTTAACGCTCTTTGCGGCCGCCGGAGGCTGGCTTGCCGCAGTCTGATCGGGCGTTTCGTCGGCTGAAACCAGCAACGAGGCCAGACACAGCAGTCCCGGGGTGAAGCCTGGTGTCACAGATGAACCTTTCCTGTCAAAGTGCAGTTTCGTGAACCGGGGTCTGTCGATCGGCTACTGTCCGCCCAGCAGAGCTTCCGGCGTGGTCAGATGAAAATAGTGACCATGATCGGCCGTGACAATCATCAGCGATTCTTCCCAGTTGCTGTTGGCTTCCACCCACTTGATGATGGCGCGAACGGCCCCGTCGCCGCTGTTCAAAGCGCCAATGCTGTTATCAATATTGTTGTCATGATTGGCCCAGTCGACGTCGCCCGCTTCGACCATCAGCACAAATCCGGCCGCCCGTTCGTCCGCCGAAAGCACGGTGATCGCTGCCTGCGTCATTTGACGGATGGTGGGATTGGCAGCCAGTTCCTCTTTGGTATAACTCTCGGCCTTCCCGCGACCGGCGACCGGCTGATAGTCACCGTTGGCCGTTTGAAAGGGCAGATGTCCGTTGTAGCGGCCGATGCCGTAAAAACCGAGCAGCCGTTTTCCCTCCTGCGCGGCGGTCGCCGCCGCTTTGCGAAGACTTCGCCCCGCGTCCTGACCAGTCACGCTGACGTCCGTCACGTATTTGCCGCCGCGGCCCGCGTCCACTTTCGCCAGATCGCTGTCTGCCAGATACAGATTGCCGGGCTCATAATTGGCCCCCTGCGTGGTTGAGGCGTCCTTCCGCGTGCCAAACCCGCCGCCAATGACCACATCAAGCCCTGGCAGTGGCGTTGTGGGATGGGCAATCGACGGCAGTCCCAGCATATCGCGGGAAATATCCTGGTAGTCTTTGCGAGTCACATTGTGTGCGTAAGCACAGGCGGGCGTGGCGTGACTGACCGGCACCGAGGAGACCACGCCCACTCGAAAGCCGGCCTGCTGCGCCTCATGAAACACGGTCGACACCGGCTGCCCGGCAGGGTCCACATTGATGGCATTGTTGTACGTCTTGATTCCGGCCGTCATGCTGGTCGCCGACGACGCGGAGTCTGTGTAGGCATGTTTGGGAAATCCGTCTGATGGCTTCCCAATCAGGTACCCCATGTCCGGTGCGGTAACCCACGGCGCGTCGCCGCCAGCTGCGGCCGCATAGCCACCGCGGACAGTGCCACCGGGATTCTCCACCGTCTGATCGTCCACACTGGTCTTTGTGCCATCGTTGTGCGGACTGGTCACCATAAAGCCAAACTGCGTTGTGCCGCCAGCCGCGTAAGTTTGAAAACGCGTGCCCCTGCCACGGCCCGACGTGTAGGCCACCTTCCCCTGGTTGACGATGGCCGCCGCCTGAGTGGTCTGCCAGTCCATACCGTCAAACACGACCAGAAACAGATGCCGCCTGCCAGCCGCCAGCGCGGCGCGCTGCAGATCGGCAATGTTGGTCTGATCCAGCCATCGAGCCGCCTCGTTCACGGTTCCTTCGGGCACATATCCATAAAGCTGACGCACGCCCGGTTCACTGCGATAGACGCTGTTTGCCCCGATGTAGGAAGACAAGTCAACACCGTCACCCGCTCCCAGGGTGCCAAACGTATAAACGGGCACCAGTCGATTCGAGTGGGTGCCCCACTGCGTGTACTTGTCTGGAAGGACGCCCCAGTGTGCCGCGTCGGACTTTCCGTCCGCGATGGCCTGAGTCTGGAATGCGGCGACGGTGTCCGGCGTATTGTGTGATTCGTCTGCTCGTGATTCCCCGACGGGCAATACATTCCTCCGGGATGGTGCGCTGTCAGACGGCACAGCATCAGATTTTGGGGTATCAGATTGCGCAAAGACCGTCCGTGGCGCGACAAAGCCACACACCATCGCCGTGGAAACAAACAGAACAGAAAACAGGTACGAGCGAGCAGGCGTCATGGCAGGGTCTTTGGAAGATGGCCAGCGGGAGATCGTTCCCCCGGAAGTGTACAAACACAGGGTCGGTGAAGACCGAACGGCAGTCGGCGATCACCGTTCGAGCAGTCGGAATTGGACGCCACGGTGGCACCCGGGGCAATCCGTCAATTCCCGCAAATCACAGAAAGTGCGATCTGCTCAGAATCCGGAATCCGGATCACGCCCATTCCGTTCACGCCCGCCCGGCGGTCTGGTGCAATGACGTGTCCCGGGGATCACCCGGTCTGTGTCACACCGCGACGCATTGTCTCATCGACCGCACGCGTCAGTTGATCAATCGTGAATGGTTTTTGCAGCACCAAAGGCTGGTTGTCCTCGGTCTGTTCTTCCGGCACGCCCAGATTGCCAGTCACAAACAGCACGCCGATCTCGGGGAATTCCGTCTGAAGACGCGAAGCCAGCTCTCGACCGGACATTTCCGGCATGGCCATATCACTGATAACCAAATCCACATCGGGCAGGTTTGCCAGGCGGAACAGCGCTTCCACGCCGTTTTCCGCTTCGTGCACAGTATGGCCATCCAGTTCCAGCATACGGGCGATCGTGGATCGCACCTGTGGCTGATCTTCCACCACCAGAATCTCTGCGGACTCAGCCGTGCTGACCGATTCACTGGTCTGGGGAACTTCTTCGGCAGCTTCCACGGCGGGCAGAAAAACAGACATCTGCGTCCCGTCAGCGGCAGACTCGGCAGCGATCACCCCGCCCAGCTGACGAACAATGCCGTAGCACGTTGACAGCCCCAGCCCGGTGCCCTGCCCGGGCGCTTTGGTGGTGAAGAACGGGTCAAAGATATGCGGCTGCACCTCATCGGGAATACCGCCGCCGTTATCGATGACGTCCAGAACCACGTATTCTCCAGGCTCACACCCCAGATGCTCCGATTGCATCTGCGACACCTGCTGATTACGAATCACAACGGCAATGGCCCCGTCGCTGTCGAGGGCATCGCGAGCATTGACGACCAGGTTCAGCAGAACCTGTTCCATGTGGCCGCGATCCGCCCGCACAAATTTTTCCGGCGGCTCGGTATTGATGGACAGGCGCACGGTTTCGCCCAGCAGTCGGTCGAGCATCTCCCGCAGATTCCGCACCAGATCCGCCAGCGACACGGTCTCCAGTTTCACGACCTGCTGCCGGGCGAACGCCAGCAGTTTTTGTGTAAGTCGGGCGGCTCGCTCACTGGTGGCGACAATTTCCCGCAGCGCCGGGGAAACGGGACTGTGCTCGCCGACCTGCATCAGCGCCAGCTCGGCCGGACCGATGATCGCGGTCAGCAGGTTGTTGAAGTCGTGTGCGACACCGCCGGCGAGGTGTCCGATCGCCTCAATTTTTTGCGACTGCCGCAGTTGATTTTCCAGCACGTGTCGCTGCGTGACATCGCGGGTAATGGCCAGATGCATCAGCGGTTCGTCGTGTCCGCGACCGGGCCGAGCCAGAGGCACCGCGATGGTCTCCATCGAACGGCGTGTACCATCCAGAGCGATAATTTCAAAACTCAGTTCGCCGGCTTCCCCGTGGCAGACCCGGCTGTTGAATTCGATAAAGCGGTCACGATCTTCCGGTGCCATCAGGTCGTAAACGCTCTGGCCAATCACATCGTCGCGCTCGGTGGCGCCCACCATGGTGAGACCGGCACGATTCATGTCCAGAAGTTCGCCGTCGGCTGCGACAATCTTCACGCACTCCGGCTCAGCTTCGATGATCGAGTGCAGGTAAACGGACTTCTCTTCGAGATCCCGCGCGGTTCGGTGATGCTCAGTGACGTCGCGTCCGACAGCCACCGTGCGGTTGTCCGCCAGACAAGTCAGCTGCCAGCTGCTCCAGCGATGCTGATCGGGCTGGAAGCCCTCAAACTGAACCGTCTCGCCAGCGGTAACGAGCTTCTCCAGCAGGTCGGTCAGTCGCCCGGCACCGTCGTCGTCAAAGAAGCACGTCAGCGGATGCAGGTCCGCAGTGACTCCCAGCAATCGCCGACAGCTGTCGTTGATCCGAATGATCCCTCCGGTCGTATTGACTTCGCACATCGCATCGGCGGTCTGCGAAAAGAGATATTCGTAATCACCCATGCGGACTCCCGGCTTAGAGGCAAACGCGGAGGCTAACTCTCTGAACGTCGCGAAGTAAAGAGACGCGCAGATGGGGTCTTTCCCACCGAAGGTTACCGGTGAGGCGCGTTCCTTGCCACCGCTGCTGGCCTGTGGAACAACGACAACGACAATTGAGACGCCTCGACACGCGTCCACCCGACAGCGGTACGAACACTTACCACAACGTTCACTTCCGTCCCGAGGCTTGCCAGCGGCGTGGCCTGCTGGTGAGTCTTTCGCCCCCCCGGTGCAGACGTCATGCGTTCGCAAACACACCGACTCGTCAGGGTAGCAATCCTCTGCAGGATCGCGAGTTCCGGTACCAGCGGCATTGCACCCGGATCCCTGACCAGTAGTCTTCTGCGGGGCATTTTCACAACCACCCAGGCCATCGCAGAAGCTGTGAAAATTGCGGCGTGACCACTTCGTTCACAGAGACCAAGGACATGATCTGTCCCCAACCAACACCAGAATCCCCGTATGCGAATCTCCCCACAACTTGGCCGACAATGGAAAGTCCTGCGACTGCTCGACTGCTCCCGTGTCGGCTACACGATTAATGAGCTGGTTCGAGAAACAGAAGTTTCAGAAAAGACGGTGCGGCGTGACCTTCAGGTTCTGCAGACAGAGTTTTCCATCTGCGAAGTGTCGCACGACGGCGTCAAACGCTGGCAGATGCCTCCGCTCGGCAAGCAGCTGGGATTTCAACTGACCGAACTGATGGCCATGCATTTGTTTCAGCAGTTTCTGGACCCGCTGGCCGGCACGCCATTCTGGGAAGGCAGCCGCAGTGTCTTTCAGAAGGTGAAGGGAGCACTGGGAGACAGCGGAGCTCGTTATCTGCAACAGATGTCAACCGCACTGACGTCCACTTCAGTGGGCGCAGGCGACTATGAAGATCGCGGCGGCGTCATTGATCGGCTGCTGCTGAGCATGGAAGAGAACCGCGTCGTCACAGCCGCATATCGCTCCTCACAGCGGCCCACGGCAGAATCCCGCCGCCTTCACCCACTGGGCATGGTGCATCATCGCGGCAGCCTTTATCTGATCGCCTGGTCTGTCCATCATGGCGAGGTTCGCAACTTCAAAATCGACCGCATGGAGTCGGCCGATCTGCAGCAGGAGCAGTTCGAGCCGCCTGAGGCGTTTGACCTGAGCGACTGGCTGAGCAAGTGCTTCGGTGTCTGGCGGACCGGCAGCGAAGACCTGCAAACAATCCGCATTCAGTTCACAGCCGAGTGCGCCCGCTATGTCCAGGAATCCACCTGGCATGAATCGCAGCATCTGGAATCTCAGCCGGACGGCAGCCTGATTGCCACATTCCACCTCCCGGACACCCAGGAAATCAAACGCTGGATCATGAGTTTTGGGCCTGGTGCCCAAGCGCTGGCACCGGCCGCACTTGTGAATGAAATCCAGCAGGAGCTGAAGCAGATGCTGGAAGGGTATGGATGCTGACCACAATGTCTTCTCAAGAATTTGTCTTCCCAAGAGACCGGCGTTCTTTTCTTTGCCGGCCGGAATGTGGCCCGCTCCTTTTTTGCACCGCAACTCCCGCACTCCGACGGGTTTCAGTGGTTGATGCTGACCCTATTCGAAGAGGGCTTGCTGGAGCTGCGAATTACTTTCTCTCAGGACCAGTACGCCTCAGATCAAGTTACGAGAATTCCTAAATGCCTATCCCAGACTTCCAAAGTGTAATGTTTCCGTTGTTGATGCATGCCTCTGACGGCAATGAACACAGTGTGGCGGCTGCGCGTGACGCCATCGCAGATAAATTCGAATTGACCGAGGCGGAACGTGAAGAACGGCTTCCGAGTGGTTCCACGAAGACATTCCACAATCGAGTGGCATGGGCGAAGACATATCTCGAAAGAGCGTGTCTCCTGACAATGGTCCGCCGCGGTGTCTTCAAGATCAGTGCACGCGGCAAGGAGCTAATTCAGGAATCGCCGGCCAGAATCGACATAGACTTTCTCAAAAGATATCCAGAATTCGCTGCCTTCCGAAAACAATCCTCTGACGCAGAATCAAAGAGTGATGCGTCAAATTCCCCTACGACCGCCACACCTGAAGACCGCCTGAAAGACGCACATGCAGAGCTGCAGGACGCTCTCGCCAACGACCTCCTATTGCACATTCGCGAAGCCCATCCCTCATTTTTTGAAAGCCTCGTCGTCGACCTGATGCTCAGAATGGGATACGGCGGGCCCCGTGACGAATCCGGATTTGTCACTTCCTATGGAAGTGATGAAGGAATAGACGGAATCATCTATGAAGACGCACTGGGGCTCGACGTCGTGTATCTCCAGGCAAAACGCTGGGAGAACACGGTCGGCCGACCGGAAATTCAGAAATTCGTGGGTGCGTTACACGGCAAGCGTGCTCGGAAAGGCGTGTTTCTGACAACGAGTAGTTTTTCCAGCGAAGCCCTCGAGTATGTGAAGACGATCGACCCAAGAGTGGTTCTAGTGGACGGGACACGCCTCGCTCACCTGATGATCGAAAATGACGTTGGGGTTAGCACAGCGAAGAACTTTGCTGTCAAAAAAGTCGACTCCGATTATTTCGAGGGGGAATGACCACAACAAACGCGTCCAGACATTTCACGAACTACCAAACATGCGGGAATCAACCTCAGAGTTCCCAAAGCTCAATCGCCCCTGACCGGGCATCGCTGCTTGGTCGACGAAAAAGCCCGAAGCACCGTCCGTGATGCTTCGGGCTCGGCCCGCGGTTCTCTGGACGCGGACATCTTCAGGTTGAGTGTGTGGCGTCATGCCAGACCGCAGTGGACGGCCACGCGCGGTACCACCTCGCTGATCGCAGCGACCAACGGGAGCGACTCGGCGCAAAAGACCTCCCATTCTCATCGGTCCTCCACGCCAAAGTCCGCCGCGACTCACAGCCAAGCGCGGTACCACCTCGCTGATCGCAGCGACCAACGGGAGCGACTCGGCGCAGAGACGCCCCATTTTCATCGGCCCTCCACGCCACCGCCCCCGCCGGGGCCCCCGGCGTTAGAGGCCGACGTCGGCGAGTTGGGACATGATCTGGTCGATGATGGCTCCTGGGTCGGCGATGGAGTCGGCCTCGAATCCGGTGATGATGGGGGAGATGCCATGGGAGGTTCCGGCTGACATGTTGTAGGCATCGTTGCCGGAGCGGCCGTAGGCGTACAGGCGACGACCAACGGCTGTGGTGCCTTCGGTGACCATGGTGTCATTGCCGGTGCCTGCGTCGTAGACGACGTCGGTGCCGAAGCTGGTGTCCTGCACGGCAAAGACATCGTTGCCGCCGCGACCGTTGAAGATCGTGACGCCTGTGACTGTCGTGCTGTTGACGTAGACCGAGTCGTTCCCGCCAAAGGTGTTGACGCGGAACAGGTTGCCGAACTGAGAGTTGGTCACGGCGAACGTGTTGTTGCCGGCGTTGGTGGCACGATAGTCGGCAAGAATGCTGACGCTCAGGTCATCGGCCACAAAGTAGTCATCACCGCCAGCAACGATGTACATGCTGCGGTCAACGTCGACACCCTGGATGACGACGGCGTCACTGCCGGAGGCCAGATTCACATGCAGGTCACCGGGGATGGACGTCCAGCCTTCCACGACAAACTGCGAGCCGCCCACGATTGTGGTATCACCAAGCCCCGAGACGGTGATCCAGCCATCGTCGTTGGTATTGATGAGGATGCCGTTGTTGGCCGTGTCGCCGTTGATGAACAGACTGTTGCCGATCACGCGGACGTTGACGTCGCCGGCACCGGCAAACGTGATGCCGTCACCGCCGCCGGTTCCGCCACCATTACCACCGCCGTCACCGCCACCCCCACCGGGGCCTCCGCCATCACCGGGACCACCGCCGCCAGGTTCCAGTTCGGTGTTGCCAAAGTTCAGGCCACCGTAGAACTGGCCTGGCTGCACCTGCAGACGAATCTCAAACGGGTTCTCGGCTTCGGACAGCAGCGTGGGATTGGTGTAGTACTCGGGCGGCAGCTGGGCGAGCAGATCGCCGGACAGATTGCTGCGGGGACTGCCGTTCCAGGCGAAGAATTCACCGCTGGGGACGATGAAGAACCAGTTGTCGGTGCCCCGCATCCAGCGTTCCTGCAGGCCGCCCCAGTTTTCGAACAGGTTTTCACCGGTAGTCAGATTGTACTGCTGATCCAGTTCCCATGCCTGAATCTGGGCGGGGCCGCCGGGAGCCGTTTGCCGCCAGCCGTCCTGCTGCACTTCGCGAACGACGTATTCGGCCGCGTCGACGTTGAGGAACTGATAGACGCCCGTTTCTGTGGCGGGGTCAATCTGGCCGTCTGCGTTCAGGTCAATGTCGGCGGTCGTGGTGGTGTCAACGACGCTGCCTGACGCGTTCACCAGTTCAACCACCCAGCCGTTGAGCCAGGGTTCGTTGTTGTCACGCACGCCGTCGGCGTTCAGGTCATTCCATTTACGGCCCTGAATCTGCCCCTGAGCCACCAAACTGACGTTACCGAAATTGGCCGTTGCCGTTTCTCCGTCGGCCAGCGTGTAGGTGATAATCTCGGCAAATGGGGCGTCGTAAAGCAGCGCGAGGTCTTCGTAGTACTCGGGACTGAGCACTGCGGTTTCGGTTCCCGTGAGGTTATCCCGGCCACTGCCATCCCATTCCCACAACGTGCCGTCGGGCGTCATGAAGAACCATCCCTGAGGGCTGAGCATCCATTTTTCCTGGCGACCGCCCCAGTCGAAGAAATCAAAGACGGTGCTCCGCAGCTCCAGTGTGGTGTCCAGCTCGTAGGCGAGAGCTTCCAGCGGCGTGTCCGGAGACGTTTGCCGCCAGCCGTCCTGCTGCACTTCAAACACTGTGTAACTGCCGGGGGAGACCGTGAAGCTGTACCAGCCGACTTCTGTCGCCGAATCAATCTGGTTGTCGTTGTTGAGGTCGCGATCGGCCGTGACCGTGGTGCCGATGTTGACACCGTCTGCGTTGTACAGCTGGATCGTCCAGCCGTTCAGGAAACCTTCGCCGGGATCCAGCTGTCCGTTGCCATTGGAGTCGTTCCACTTGCGTCCTTCGATGGTGGCGGATTCGCCCTGACCTTCATTGTCTTCGATCACTGAGAAGCCGACCGAGCGATCGATGACGGCGCCCACGGAATCAGACAGTCGCAGCTGAATACCTTCGGTGAATTCCGTCTCCACATCATCGATGGTGGGGACGGTGATGGTCTGTGAGAGCGGACCGTCCGGTGTGAAGGTGAGCGTGCCGCTGGTGGCCTGAAAATCAGCGCCCTCCGTGGCCGATTCCGGTCCGCTGCCCTCTGCCCGGTAATTGACAGTGACATTGGTGGAAGGGGCTCCATCCAGCGAAACCGTAAAGATCAGATCTCCTCCTTCGGTGACGGCCACCGCATCACTTACGGAGAAGCTGACATCGGGCGGCGCGTCGTTGTCGAGAATGCGAGCTTCTGAACGGGCGTTGCCAAGAATGACATCGGGATCGCTGGTGACGATCAGTTCAAAATACTCACTGGGCTCGAGGATTGTGTCATTGATTGTGGGAATCTGGATGTTGATCGACGACTGCCCGGTGGGAATGGTGACCGTCTCACTGGTGGCGCCCGTGTAGTCCTGCCCATCCACGGCAACCGTGGTGGGCGAACTGGAGGGACCACCATCCACGGTGGAGTACGTCACGTTGACCGGTCGCGGCGCTGGGTTCGTGAGTGTGACCTGAAACGAGGCCAGTTCGCCTTCGGTCACGTCAATGTTCTCCACCACGTTGAGCGTGATGGCCGTGTCGTTGTCGGCAATGGTGCCGTTGGCCGTTGAAACCGCCAGGGTCGCTCCGACGGGGTTGGACAGCGAGACGGAAAAGGACTCATCCAGCTCATCCTGCGGATCGTCAATGGTCGTGATGGAGATCGTCTTCTGCGTCTCGCCGGGGGCAAAAACGAGCGTCTGTCCGGCGACCGCCTCGTAGTCTTCACCGGCCAGCGCGGGGTTGCTGCCGGTGCCATTGGCTGTGGCGAACTGCACCGTAATTTCTTCAGTGGAGACTTCGGACAGCGTCACGGCAAACTCGGACGGCTGCCCTTCCACGACTGATTCAGCGGGTTCAATCGAGATTGTCGGAGGGGGCGGGGCGTCAAAGTTGAGATTCACCGACTCGGAGCGAAAATCAAACTCGGCCGTCTGGCCAATGACATTGCCCGTCTGATTGACGCTGAAGTTGAGTTTGGATCCGTCAAAAGAGTTTCGCGCGGTAAAGGTCACAGTGAACAGCGGCAGTGGGTCGGTTTGCGGAGCATTTGGCCAGCCGAAGTTGAGCGCCGGGTCTGTGTCGGTGTAACTGGCCACCAGCACGGTGTCCGTTTCTGCATCGTTATCATCACCGACAACCGTCGGGTCCGACTCAGGCCGGGTTTCCGTCGGAGCGATCTGCAGGCCTTCGGTTGTCTGGAAGCTGGTACTGATGTAATTCAGTTCGGTCGCGTCGAAGTGCAGATTGAAGCTGAGAACGTTGGCCTGCAGTTCGGCCGGCTGATCACTGTCATCGAGTGTCTGGTAGAAGACGGGAACTTCAAATGTCTGGCCGGCGGCAATCGTTTTTTCTGTGGCATCAGAGGCCACCAGCTGCGCGGCCAGCAGGGTTCGGTTTTCGAGAATTTCCGCGTCATGATGCTGTCGCAGCTGCCGGGCAACGGGGCGGCATGGCCGACCTCGGCGGCGAGGGTTTTGAATGCAGTTGCGTAGTAACTGTCGAATGGCTTTGCGCATGCCCGTCTCACTTGTGGAAGGAGGGAACGTAAACTCAGCGCGCACGGCTGTCCTGAAACCGCACACAGGGAAATCTGTGGGAAGCCTGAAACGAGTGTGAGCGGCGCGGGGGAGTGCGCCGCGAAAGCGAACGCGAATTACAGAGCGTTCAGCCAGCCTCGATAGTCACCCCACGCATCGTCGAACGATGTGTCGTCGTAGTCGTTGGCGTCGGCAGAAGAGTTGTCGGAGGCACCTTCGCTGGAATCTCCAAACAACTGGTTTTGATCATCATCGGGGTCGCCCGCCTGAACACCGGCCTGGTTTCCGCCCTGGCCGCCTGAACTGCGTCCCTGGCCTGCACCACCACCAGCGTCATCGCCCTGTCCCTGCCCCGCAGGCGGCGACAGAGCATTGATGCGGTCACGGATTTCCGCGGCCGTCAGCGCACTGGCGCCTTTGGACCGGTCAATCTGGACGTTGGTTCCCGCCAGCTTGACCAGATGAATCAGGAACGAGTCGTTGGCGTCAAAGTCGCTGTCACCGTCCACATCTCCGGCGGTCGACAGGGCATCGATGGATGTACGAATTTCGGCCGCCGTTTTGGGGCTGGCGCCTTTGGACTGATCAATCTGAGCATTGGTTCCCGCCAGTTTGACCAGGTGAATCAGGAAAGAGTCGTTGGCGTCAAAGTCATCGTCCCCGTCCACGTCTCCGGTGGCCGAGCTTTCGTTGTCCTGAATGATGCCGACTGCCTGAGGCACGGAAATCGACGCGTTATTGGCATCCGACAAAGTCACCACGAACGCCTCCGTGGTTTCGGCCGTCGCATCGTCGATGGTGGTGACTGTGAAAGTCTGCTGGGTCTCGCCGACGGCAAACGTCACCGTCTGATTGGACAGTCCGACAAAGTCGACGCCCTGCGTGGCTCCCGTGGGTCCGGTGCCGTCCGAGGTGGAAACACTGACCGTCACGACTTCCGTGGAGGCTTCCGCCAGTGTCACCGTGAAGGTGGACAGGCCACCTTCAGTTACCGTCGCCGCATCGGCGATTGACAGCTCGGGCAGTCCCGAATCGTTGTCCGAAATGGTGGCTTCGCCGAGTGCCGTGCTGATGCGCGCCTGAGAGGCGGCCACCAGTTCCACGCCAAAGACCTCGTCCGGTTCTGCAAAGGAATCATCAATCGTGGAGACGATGATGGCCTTTTGTGTTTCTCCGGGATTGAATGTCAGCGTGCCGTTGGTGGTGGGAAAGTCGCTGCCGTTGGTGGCGCCCAGCGGACCGTTGCCGTCACGCGTTTCGTAGTCCACCGTAACAATTTCTGCGGATGCCTGATCCAGGCTGACAATGAACGTCGCATTGTCCCCTTCGGGCACTGTCCCGGCATCGCTGATAATCAGCGCGGGCAGTCCGGCATCGTCATCCAGAATGGTGGCCGAACCGCGTGGCCCCCGAATCGTGGCACCGGTGGCGGATTGGAGAATCACGCCAAACGTCTCGTCGCCTTCGATGGTAAAATCGTCAATGGTCTGAACGGTGATCGTCTTGCTCAGTTCGCCGGGGGCGAAGGTGAGTGTCTGATTGGTCAAAGGAGTGAAGTCTTCATTGTTCAAAGCGCCGGAAGGGCCGTTGCCCTCTTCGGTGGAAAATGTCACCGTGATGGTTTCCGACGCCGCGGCATTCAAAGACACGTTGAAAGTGGCATCGCCCCCTTCCGTGACGGGCGTGGCGTCCGACACAGAAACCGTCGGCCCGGCCGGTGACTGCAGCGTGACCGGGTTGGACTGAAATTCAAACGTGCCGCTGCCGCCCACCAGATCGGCCGACTCATTGATCGAGAAGTTGATATTGGTTTCCACGAAACCCGCCAGCGCGGTAAAGCGGGCGATGTACATCACGGTGCCGCCGCTCACAGGCGCGTTGGGCCAGCCAGCCGGCCCGGTGGTGTCCACGTAACTGGCGGTCAGCGCAGTTTCCGTGGAAGCGTCGTTGTCATCTCCGATGACCAGAGGATCAGATTCCGGACGAGGTGTGGCCGGCGTGGTGACCAGGTCTTCCTGTTCAATTTCCCGCACGGACACCAGTGACAGCAGGTCGGCATCAAAATGCAGATTGAAGTTCAGGCGAGTGGCCTGAAGGGCGGCCGGATTGCCCTGATCATCCAGTGTCTGATAGACGACAGGAACATCGACCGACTCTCCCTCGGCGACCGTCTTGACTGGCGCGTCCGAGGAGATGATTTGCGCGGCCAGCAGGGCTCGCGTTTCGAGTGCCTCCAGCTGCACACCGCTGAGCGCCGAGTTTCGTCGACGACGGGAACCACGAACAGAGAAAGAGGAAGGTCGGCCCAACGAGCGAAGTAGTCCTCGCATAGTGAAATCCTGTGGGTCAATAGCACGATATCCGTTCTCGCGTTCAGTCAGTCTTATGAAGCGTGACTCGGCATACCAAGTGTGCGGTTAGGTGGTTCTGATACAGCGTCAGACGTGAATAATCCCTGCGACTAACACCGACATAAGAGAAAAAATGTAGGTGGGCAAAAAGGCAATTGCAACGAGTGATCAGGACATTAGGCAGTCCACGCAGTTTTCATGGACCTGAGAGTCGTTTGCCTGCGGGGATCCCATCAGCTAACGTCACCAACACAGAGAGGGATTTGACATGGTTTCACCCTCGATGAGAGCGTGTGCGCTGCTTTGGGCATTGGGCTGGTGCGTCCCCTTCTCGCGTGTGCCCATCGCGTGCTTACGGCAAAACCGATTTCGCCGCCTCAGTGTACGCAATGCCAGCTCTGGCCGAACACATCCTCAACCACTGGGTCCATAATGAGGCGTCGGATGGTCTGTGCTGGCTGAGAGCTAAAAGCGGCCGATGCCGGCCACAAATCCGCCTGCACCAGAAAACACAGCACGACGGCGTCGGCCGGTTGGTCGACGCGAGGGAGCGTCAGCATGCACCGTTGTGGCCCGGAAACTCTTCGCCTTATTCATCGTGCGTTCGAGCCGAATGACGCGGCCGTGTTTTACCGTCTCAACAGTCACCCCGAGGTGATGCGGTACACGTGCGAAGACATGGTGACGTCCGAGGCGGCCGCGCGGCAGGCGATCCTGGACTATCCCGATTTTCGAGAACACGGGTATGGCCGCTGGGCGTGCGTTCTGAAGAGCACCGAACAGATCATTGGCTTTTGCGGACTGAAGTATCTGCCAGAGTTTGACAGAGTCGACGTGGGCTATCGATTCTTCCCCGAGTACTGGGGACAGGGCATCGCCACGGAAGCCTGCCGGGCCAGTGTTGCGTTTGGGTTTTCAGAACTGGATCTGCCGCTGATTCTGGGCTTTGTGAAGGCCGAAAACCGTGCGTCACGGCGCGTGCTGGAGAAAGCCGGGTTTCGCGACTGCGGCCTCACCAGTGTTGGCGACGTGTGCGCGCATCGCTTTGAGTGTCACCGGCAGCCGCAGGGCGACTCCCATGAGTGAACAGCATCAGCGAATCCTCGCGTACTTTGATCAGTTGATTGATCGTGACGACATGACATCTGTGGTGCCGTTTCGAGCGTTTCTGCTGAACATCCTCGGCAGGCCCGACGTGCAGCGGTGCCACGCGGATGTATCCCTGACCAGTGTGGTGCTGTGCTGGTATCCGCGACGAGACTCCCGACACAAACCGGTGCTGTGCTGCCGCCCGGCGACCAGTCGTAATATGGTGATCGAATTTCAAATCACGGAATCGCTGAATCCGCTGCGACGGGTCACTCGTTCCACGAACTGCCGCTATGACCTGGCGGTTAGAGAATTCGAGATCATGTGGGACCTGTTTCAAAAGACGTTCCCTGCGGACGACTTAACCTGACGATTGACATCGCCGGCGCCAAACGACAATGGTTTACGTGAAAGACTAAGCGTACATCCTACAGCAGCCTGCTCACCATGACGCCTGTTACCGTTTCCACACTGGCCTCTCATACGATGCCCGACTTTCTGTCTCCGGTCCTGACCGGCATGGTGGTTGTGGCGGGATCCGTGATGCTGCTGGTGTCTGCCGTGGGCGTGCGCCTGTTTGTGCGGCCGTTTGCCCGGCGACAGCTCATGGGGATGCTGACCGCCATTCTGACGGGCATGGCGCTGTCCGTTGCGGCCACCTTCATTGCCATTGTGTTCGCGATTGAAGTCGGCGAGCGGGGCTTTTATCTTTCCGCGGCTGTTGGGCTGTGCATGTGCTGGTTCGTGGGATACCGCGTGGCCCGTTACTACGCCCCGCCGGCTCCGGAGACCATAAACTCCGCGCAGGCCGGGTCAATTTCATCCCGGCAAGACAACCCGTATGTCGCACCCGGCGTCGCGGGCAAACCGGTCCGCGTCCGGTCGCGACTGCGAGACGTCTTCCACCTGCCCGTGGAGCCCACCTGGTACCATCGCGTTTTTCGCAAAGAGCCAGGTGACTTGCCGGCCTGGGTGTGCAACAGTTCCGTGGGCGGCGTCTGCTTAATCTCCATTGCCCCCATTCTGATACTGGCGGCCGGCATCGGGCTTGCGACCATTATGCTGTTCTTTGCCGAGCCCGTTGCCTGGATCCTGGTGGCGGCCTCAATGTGGGCAGCCGTCAAACTGGGCACACAGGGCGGACGAACGCGGCACCTGGAACGTCGGTGCCGAGCAAGGATCCGACGCGGTGAGTGTCTGCGATGCGGTGATAAGCTCGAAACCGGCGAGCCGGGCATTCGCTTCTGCAGCGAATGTCAGATGGCATGAAACTTTGCCACCATATGCGCCCACGGTTTTCGGCGTTTACACTGAATGGTGCACAAACTGTGCAGGCGACTCCCTTACGTGTATTCCCCATGAAATTCCTAGTCGGCAGTATGAAGACGTCGCGGCCCTGCCTCCAAACAGGAACGTCCGCATTTCACACCTGCGACGTGGTCGACCGGCCCATCGGCGTGCAAGACGGCTGTTCGCCCGAGGCGCAGAATTGCACCGTTCTTTGCCGCATTTTCGGGCACCTCGCGGAGGTTCGTGTGCCGGCACACCAGACGCGGTGGACGAATTCCTGGTGGTGGGGATGGTGGACGTTGCAACGGCTGGCTCTGGCGAGAGTTTTTCTGCTGAGTTAAGTAACTGTGAAAAAATATGACGCGGGATGAGGTATGGGGAACCCGATTTGCTACCCTCCGCGGCATTGCGACCGAGCTGTCATTTCGGCCGCTTCATCATCCTCCCCCACCTCTCAGGCGGAACAATGAAACGCAACATTCGAGGTTTTACGCTGATTGAGCTGCTCGTGGTGATCGCGATCATCGCCATTCTCATCGCTCTTCTCTTGCCGGCCGTACAGCAGGCTCGCGAGGCAGCCCGACGAACTCAGTGCCGCAACAACATGAAGCAGCTGGGAATCGCCGTTCACAACTATCACGACGTCTACAACATGACGCCGCTGATGCGTGTGAACTATCGATTCTTCTCCAGCGTGCAGTCCGGAGATGGAGGCCAGTTCAGCGTGTTTGCCGCTCTGCTGCCCTACATGGAACAGGCCAACCTGTACAAGCTGATTGACTTCAACCAGCGTGGTTACATTGTACAGCGTGGATCGACAGTCCCGACCGACCCACGCCGTGGCGCCAACGTTCCGGCCAGTGAAGTGGTGCTGCCCATGCTGCTGTGCCCTTCTGAAAACGCGCAGCACAACAAATTCACATCCGCTCCCACCAGCTACGCCGTCAACTTTGGCTGGCCTCGACTGGCGACTGGAGTCAACGGCGAACGTCCGGTCACCAGCAGTTCGGAATGGGCCAAGCCCAACGGCTTTGCCTCTGTCGCTGTCGGTTTCCGTTCGACCAGTTCACAGGCGCACGGTGCCGGCAATACTGATGCAAAGGTCCGCTTCCGCGACATCACGGATGGCCTGTCCAACACGGCCGCCTTCTCGGAAGTTCTGTTTGGCCAGCCCAGCACCAACTTCTCTGACAAGCGTCGAGTGAAATGGTACGACAGCAGCAGCAGCCCCAAAACACTGGGCGAACTGCTGGACCGCTGCAAGCAGCGTGTGGCATCGTTCACACCTGCCAGCCAGTCTGACCGCACACAGGGCGGCTGGATCAGCGGCTGGCCCGATGCCGGCAACCACTACGTGCACCTGATGACGCCCAACAGCGGCAGCTGCTATTACCACGGCACGTGGAACTACGGCGGCCAGGCCATCGGCGCCTCCAGCCAGCACACCGGTGGCGTCAACGTACTGCTGGCCGACGGCAGCGTCCACTTCTTCAGCGACTACGTCGATTCCGGCGTGTGGTGGGGCGTGGGCTCTCGCGGTGAAGGCGAAGTTGTCGAATTCTAGTTCGGCGACAGGTGTCGCAGCGGCATGTCGGGCAGATCCGACATGCCAGCCGTCTGCCAGCACCACCTCGGTGGCAGACAGCATCAATGCAAATCTCAGGTCCGATGGTCGTCCACATAGTCCGGCCATCGGGCTTTTTGTATTCTCAGAAACAGCCGATCCCATTAGACCTCTGGACCAACAACATGAAAATCACTCTTCGATCCCTGGCGCTCCTGATGGCTGCCTGCCTGATCATCGGTTGCGGCGAAAAGAATCTCGGCTCGCCGGATGCTCCCGAGAAGTTCACACAGGAAGTGAAGGATGAGTTCGACGCCCAGATTGAGGAAGTCAACGCAGACGACTCGCTGAGCGACAAGGAAAAAGAGAAGCGCATCAAAGACATCGAAGCCGAACGCGCAGACTTCGAAAAGTACAACTCAGGCGACGGTCAGGGATAATCGACCGCGCTGTTGATTCGCAAGCGGGCCGCAGCGCCGCAGGAAGACTGCCGTATGACAGATCTGCTGTCGACCATCCGAGACAACCTCAAGGCTGTCCAGGAGCAGATCAGCGCCGCCGCCGGGCGTGCCGGCCGCAGCACCGACGACATCCGGCTGGTGGCCGTCACCAAGTACGCGCAGTGGCCGTGGGTGGAAGCCCTGCAGCAACTGCACACCGTCTTTGGAGAGAATCGTCCTCAGCAGCTGGCTGAACGGCGTCAGCTGCTGCCGGATGTCCGCTGGCACCTGATCGGCCAGCTGCAGCGCAATAAAGCGCGGCTCGCCGTTCAAAATGCGGCCCTGATCCACTCTGTCGACTCGGCCAGACTGCTGCAGAGAATCAGTGACGTGGCGGCCGACGAGGGTGTCACATCTCCCGTTCTTCTGCAGGTCAATGTCTCCGGCGAAGAATCCAAATCCGGATTCTCACGGTCCGAGCTGGTGGAGGTCTTCGCACAGCTAAAAGACACACGAGGCGTTGCCATTCGGGGCTTTATGACGATGGCCCCGGCCACCACGGACGAGAGCATTATTCGCGGCTGCTTTTCCGGCCTGCGAGAGCTGCGCGACCGGCTGCAGCAGGAGCACGGCGTTGAACTGCCGGAATTGTCGATGGGGATGAGCGGCGACTTTCCGATTGCCGTTGAAGAAGGCGCCACGCTGATTCGCGTGGGCAGTCGCCTGTACGAAGGACTGCCCCGTGAGTGAACTCACATAACGCTGCCTGATTTCGAAACCTCGCCAACTCGACGCATTTTCTGCTTCGAGTTTTTTTGTGCGCGGCAACGGCCCTGTTTTGCTGCGATGCCGCCAGACGTCCGATTTTCCTGAACCCACTGCAATCCCGGCTCGTTGCCAGTCTCCAATATTCAGCCGCTGAGCCGAAACGTCCACGACAGCAATATTTCCCCGTAAATTCAACGATTGAAAACTGTGTTTTTATTTCAACTGTAGAAATATGTCCGTAATATTCCAGGAGTCCCATCGACTAGCTGGAAAGTTATGCAGCAGGAATTTCCTCAACGCGAAGCAGTGGTCCTGGTTGCCCAGGCGGAGCAGTTTGACGCTGTGGCGTCGGGTGTTCGGTTCGAGATGCTCACGTTTCTGATTGCGGCCGGCCCATGTTCCATCGCTGTGCTGGCCGCTCAGATGGACCGTCGAGCGGATGGGCTGTATCACCATGTCCGCAGGCTGGTGGCTGCCGGGCTCATTCGCGAAGTGGGATTCCGCAAGTCCGGGCGGCAGGTGGAGACCATTTACGATTCTGTCGCCGACCATTTTCAGTTTGACGTGGATTTTCAGACAGGCCGGAACGTTGAGCGGATCCTTCAACTGATGAAAGCCACCCTTCGCCGCAGCGAACGCATCGTCACCGACGCGATCGACGCAGGTGTGGTGAGTTTCGAGGAAGGCAGCCGCAACGCGTTCATCCGCGGAGACACGGCCTGGCTGACCGACAGAGATCTGCAGAAGGTGATTGGCCATCTGCAGGCCATCATCGACATTTTTGAACGAGGACGACGACAGCGTGAAGGCGATCTGTTTGCCATCACGTTTAATCTGTCGCCTCTGGTCCGACGTCGCACGGCGAATGCGGAACCTGAACCTGCTGCCGGCAGGAACAAACCTACTCACTCACGACGAAAGAAAAAGAAATGAACAACGGAAGTACACACGATCCCAGGCTGCGGCCGGGGTGGTTCGCTGTGCTGGGGCTGACCGTCGCAATTTCGTCCGTCGGCGATGCCAGCGGTCAGACGGCGGACCTCGACGCCAAAGCCACAACGGCCACCAAAGCGGATGCTCAGGTCGCGGACAACGTGAACCTGGCGTCGTTCGATAAGGTCTGGGAAATTGTCCGCGACAATCACTGGGAAGAAGATTTTGGCGGCGTGGACTGGGATCAGGCGCGAAAAGATCTGCGTCCCAAAGTGGCGGCCGCCAAAACGACGGCCGAGGCCCGCAAAGTCCTGCAGGAACTAATCGGCCGCCTGAAAGTCTCGCATTTTGGCATCATACCCTCGGACGCATACAGCACCATCAATGAAGGCACGGATGCGGCGACAGGCACCGGCGGAGAAGCGGGCTTCACAGTCCGCCTGCGGAACAATCTGGTGACCATCGCCTCCGTGACCCCCGGCTCGAGCGCTGACAAAGCGGGCGTGAAGCCGGGCTGGACCATTCATCAGGTGGCCGGCAAAACGCACGATGAACTGCTGGAGTCCGCCACAAAAGCCAGCAGCACAGGCCCCGACCGACTCGACACCACCGTGGGACTGCTGGGCGAGCGACTCAATCGCGGGGCTCCCGGCAAGACCAGGACGATCGAATTCAAAGACTACGAAGGCAACATCCAGAGCATTGATATTGTGATGGAAAAGGCAGACGGCACGATGGCTAAGTTTGGCCATCTGCCAAAGATGCGCGTGGACTATGAAACGCGTCAGCTGCCCGAAGACGTGACCTACTTCTCTTTCAATCTGTTCTTTGACCCACCCAACGTCATGCCCGCATTCCGTGCGGCCGTGGAACAGGCGCGTGAGTCCAAGGGTCTGGTGATCGACCTGCGCGGCAACCATGGCGGCATTGCCGGAATGACATTCGGCATGGCGTCTGCGTTTGCCACCGAAGCGGGCAAAATGGGCGTGATGAAGATGCGAACTCAGGAGATGACGTTCCCGCTGTTCCCCCCACTGGAGCCCTACACCGGCCCCGTCGCCGTGCTGATTGACGAATGCTCCATTTCTTCGGCCGAAATCATGTCCGGCGGCATGCAGGATAAGCAACTGGCCCGCCTGTTTGGCACCACGACCGCTGGCCTGGCCCTGCCGTCAACAGTTGTGGAACTGCCCAACGGTGACCGACTGCAGTATGCCTTCGCCACTTACACCAGTGCGTCCGGCAAAGTTCTGGAGGGCGTCGGCGTCGTCCCCGACGAGCAGATTGCTCCCGGGCAGCAGCAGTTGAAGGAAAATCCTGATCCGGTTCTGTCCCGAGCCGTTGAGTGGATCACCGAGCAGGACTCCACAAAACCGTAGGATCCGCCGATCACGGTGTCGCATCGCCCACCCTTCTGTTCATGGGAATGCGGCCTGGTCTGATGAAAAACTGAACAGAGAAACACGCGTCGTGGGCCAAACACGAATTGCTTTTTACTGCAACGATACGAACTGCAACTTGTTTCAGGAGATACGATGAAATCTTTCCGAACTGTACTGACCTGTGCTCTGGCCGTTGCGGCCACGGGCTCTGCCGCTTTCGCTCAGGCGACCGCCACACTGCCAAGTGCTCAGGAAGTGCTGGCAAAGTATGTGGAAGTGACGGGCGGCGAAGCCGTGCTCAAGAACCTGAAGTCGCGCACTGTCAAAGGCAAAATGATGATCAAGGAAGCCGGCATCGGCGGTACGATCGTCAGCATGGCGGCGGCAGGTGGGAAGTCTTACACCGAAGTCAACATTGATGGCATCGGCAAAGAGCTGCAGGGCAGCGATGGCGAAACCTACTGGGCTGTGTCCAACTTTACCGGCACCCGTATTCTGGAAGGTGCAGAGAAGGATCAGGTTGTCAAAGAGAACGACTTCCTGTCTGACCTGCATCCCGAAAAATACTACGAGTCCATGAAGGTCACCGGCACCGAAAAAGTGGGCGATGACGAATGCTACAAGGTGGAGAAGAAGAAAAAGGACGGCGACGTCCAGACCGACTTCTACTCTGTCAAAACCGGCCTGCTGGTAAAATCTGTGATGCCCGTCACCACGCCTGTTGGCAAGCTGGAAATCGTCACAATGGTCAGCGATTACCGCGACGTAAACGGCATGAAGATCAGCTTCAAGAGTGAGCAGAAGCTGCCGAACAACATGACACAGTCCATCACGCTGGAGTCTGTTGAAATCAACAAGGACATCAGCGCTGACAAGTTCGCACTGCCGGAGACCATTCAGAAGATGAAGGACAAATAGTCCTTCTGCGGACTATTCGCGGATCATCTGCACGAACCTCGACGCTGTGACAGCGTCGAGGTTTTTTGCTGCGCGAAAGCGAATCGAGGCGCGGACGCTAGGCCATCATCGCCGCTGTCCCGGGACACCGGGCCGTCCGGTTGCACGCGCGGGGACTGATCGTACATGATGCAAAAACTGCGCCCCGCTGATTCCCTCCACAGTCTCCCCCTCATTGTTCCCTCCGTGCCCTGGCCCCCAGCATGTCACATCCACTCCCGCTCCTGCCTGCGGCATTTGCCGTTTTTTGCCTCACTTCGTCTGCTCACGCACAGCGGCATGTCGTTCTGGATGCACCTGTCGGCACCGCGGTAGACCGATCGCTGGACAATCAGCCAGTTCAGCTGCGAAACCCGCAGGAGGCCAGTTGGACGGCCGACACGGCAGCCGCCTTTATTTACAACCCGGCCACCGGCCGATCCACGGCCAACACATCGGCCCTGCAGCTGGGACCGGAGACTCACATTGTGGTGCCATATCGCATTGCTCTGCCGGACACTTCGCCCAGGACATCAGACAGCCACGGCCTGACGCTGGAGTGTTTTGTGAAAGCGCAGCAGGTGCCGACCGGCAACATACGTTTGCTGAGCAAATCCCGCAGTGACGATTCGGCCGCCCAGATGGCGGTCGGTCTGAAGCGACTGCATAACTTCAAGCAATCCTACTGGGGAGGATTCTGGAATAGTCCACGTGACAACGTCAGCTGGACGGTCGGCCACTACATCACCACCGCCAGACTGCGAAGTGACGATCTCGGCTGGCATCATCTGGCCATCGTGTACGACCCGGATGCGGCCACAGTCTCTACGTGGCTGGATCACTGGCTGTGTCATACAGAGTCTGTCGCTGCGATCGACTGGGACGCCGGCGAAATCATCCTCGGCCAGCACCCCGATGCGCGTGTCCCTCTGACAGGCCTGATCGATGACCTGCGGATCACTCCTGCCGTCCTGTCACCGGCTGACTTCCTTAGAGCGGTTGATGAGCCGCTGCGAGAGGTCAACTTTCGCTCTCCGGATACCGTGCTGCCAGCCGCGAGCGGCTACATCGATGTCCGCGAAGGGTTTGGGGCCGTGGGCGACGGGCAGCACGATGACACGGCCGCTTTTGCAAGCGCCTTTCGCAATCTGGCCAACCAGCACGTGGCCCATTTTCGCACGCTCTACATTCCTCCGGGGGAATACAAAATCTCCAGGCGGCTGCACTGCAACCGATTCATCAATGTGCAGGGCGCCGGGGTGGACCAGACTGTGATTCGGCTGGTCGATGGAGCGGACGGCTTCGACGATCCAGATAACGCGGAACCCGTGATTCGTGCCAGCAGCACGCGGACAGCACCGGGCACCAACAAACGGGTCAACGGCAGCTCGATTGGTCTGTACTTTGCCGACCTGACCATCAACACGGGCAGCCGCAATCCCGGGGCAACGGGCATCGAATACCACAGCAATAATCACGGTTCGATGGAACGTGTTCGCATTGTCAGTGAAGACAGACTGGGGGCGGTGGCGCTGGATCTGTCCCACAAAACCAATGGTCCGGCATTGATCAGCGACGTTGATCTGGTGGGCTTTGACAGGGGCATTCTGATCAAGCATTCCGAATACAGCATGACGCTGGAAAACGTCAGACTGTCAGAGCAGCGACAGGCCGGGATCGTCAACGAAGGCAACATTCTGGCCATTCGCAAACTGAACAGTCGCAACAGTGTCCCTGCGATCATCAGTGCGGGCCCGGGCAGCATGCTGACTCTGCTGGACAGTCAACTGACGGGCGGCAACCTCGATGCAACGGCCATCACGTCCGACGGCGCGTTTTATGGTCGACACATTGTCGTTGGCGGCTATGGCACCACACTCCGCAAGCGTGTTGTCCGCTGGAACGGCTGGAAACAGAAACCGGCCATGGAGTGGGAAGACGGGCCCGTTCTGACGGGCGACATCGACGAATGGTGGGGCGACCAGGCCACCACGCCGTTTACCGATTCTGCAACAGGCTCGTTGAAACTTCCCATAGAAGAAACGCCCGCCCCCGTCGCTCTGCAGCCACACCAATGGGCTGTCGCAAGCGACTACCAGCACCTTGTTGATGATGGCGACTGGACAGCGGCCCTGCAGGCGGCCATTGACTGCGGACTGCCCGGGCTGGTGCTGCCCAATGGCCGCTACCAGGTGACCGGCACGCTCAAAGCACGCGGCTCACTGCAGCGAATTCACGGCATGAAGGGCACACTGTCGCGTCCGAAAGACAGCACCACGGATCGGCCGCTGCTGCAAATCGCCTACGAGTCCTCGGAGCGTGAGCTGGTGATTGAGCACCTGGATATCGCAGGCCGTCTGCATCATGAATCCCCGGCCACGCTGTCGCTGCAGCACAGCAATCCAGCCACCTACACCACCGCCGCGGGCGTGGGCAAACTGTTTCTGGAAGGCGTGCAGTCAGACGGCTGGAAGTTTCAGCACCCTCAGAGCATTTGGTGCCGACAGTGGAATCCGGAGGCGCACGGCCCTGGCCCTGTGATTGTCAGTCATGGAGCCACCATCTGGAGTCTGGGCTTCAAGACAGAATACGAAAGCAGCAAACTGTGGGCCTTTGACGGAGCGAGGACAGAAATTCTGGGCGGCTTCGTTTACCCCGTCAAAAAAGGCATTCCGCAGGATCGACCCGTGTTTCGCCATGTGGATTCTGACTTCAGTGGCATCTGGGGCATGAGTGTTTATGTGGCCAACCATAAGGTGCAGGTTGAGGACACGCGCGGCGACGAGACAGTCCGCACCACGACCGACACGGGCGGCAGCTGGGCAAAAGCCAGATACCGCATGGACCTGTACTCCAATGCGACAGGGAACGACTGATGACATCTGTTCCGCAGACGATTCTGTGGCTCGATGACGAACGCGATCCGCGGCTGCCCAGGTGGCAGACACATCTGCCGGATGAAGCGGCGGACGTCGTCTGGGTCCAGACCTTCGAGCAGTTTGTCACGCACATCGAGACAAACGGACTTCCGGCTGCCGTCTGCTTTGACCACGACCTGGGGCAGCCCCAAAGCGGCCTGGACGCGGCCAAATGGCTGACGCAGTATTGCCTGAAGCACGGGCGATCGCTGCCTTGATGGAGTGTGCACAGCGCCAATCCCATCGGACGCAAAAATATCGAGTCGCTGCTGCAAACGTTCGAACGACTGATATGAGCAGCACGGATGCCGGCGGCCCCGCTGGCCAGTCAGCCTCCCGGATTCTCAACGTCGTCGATTGGATGACCAGTCTCATCGAGCCAGCCCTGCAGTCCCGCCAGGAACTCCGCAGGAGCGTGCTCGATCACAAACACACCGGCGGACGTCTGCCTCGCCACCAGACTCCTCCGCGGCTGTTTTGGCGGAAACGCGCGTTTCTGCAGCCACATCAGCAGGATGATCGCCACGACAAACAGCAAGCCATTCAGCGATTCCGGAAATGGCGTATCGATCCCTTCCACCACGGTCCAGATGAGCAAGGCGAGGCCAATCGCCGGAGCGTATCGCAACACATCCCGGAAGAACCGTTTGCTTTTCAAAGCGCGCCCCCGACGTGAGTACGCAATCGTCAGCCGAGTTGTGGGAATGAACCAGGCCACCACAACATCAGACAGCAGCACGACGGAGCAGAACAGCAGGACGAATACAGAAAGAGGAAGTTCGTCAGGCATCAGAAAGACGCCGCCAGAGAGCAGGACGACCGGTATCCAGAGTAAACCGCGTACCGATCCGGGCCAGCAGTGCAGTCGCAGACGATCTGTATTGCGACGTTCTCTGACTGACGTGCGATCTCCGGTCAACCAGCAGATGTGCGACAAATCGACCTGTCTGCCGCACAGCAGCAGATCCCCTTCGACACGGACGGTCGACAGATCATCGTCCACGTTGTGCGGCTGAGCCGGTGCAGTGAAGGGATTGTCCTGGGACATTGGTTCTGGCCTGTCGGTGCCGCACCATTTGCAAACGCTGATCGCACCAGCGCTTCGCGAGCGGCGTAATCGTCTCAGGTCCCCGGGACGATCGCCAGTGGACATTACGCAGCAACGTCCCGACACACAGATCAGCCGCTGGGCGCTAGCCCCCGGTTATGCGACATGGTCGAGCGGCCTGACTGTTCCCCGCCGGTTGTGCGACATGGTCGTTCAACCTCGTTGATACCCGCACGCTGCCAAAATTTTGCGGAACCGGGAACGCGAACCAATCAGGCGTGCACACGAAAACCGGCGGCTAGCTCCCGGCGGCTGATTCGCCTTGTTCCAAAACCCTGCCTCACTCTGACGCCAAAGGTTCGAAGCGTTGTTCGGCACGGTTCTTTCTGACGTTGCCCGCATCGAAGGCCCGCCCGTTCATCGCCAGATACACGCCAGGGGGCTTGGACTGCAGAACGCCCACCGCGCAGCCAATGTTGAAGACAGCGTCGGTCACCCGAAAGCGGGCAGGGATCATCGATCCAGTCAGCACGATCACCTTGTCGGGAATGCCCATGAGGGCCTCGGCCGTGTTGGCCATGGTGTCCGTGCCGTGCGTGATGAGGATGTGGCGAGCAGGATCGGCCGCCACGCGTTCGCGGACGAGTTGCCGATCTTCGTCCGTCATCTCCAGGCTGTCTTTACGCATCAAAGACTCGATGTCGTAATCGAAAGCCACAATGGCATCGTCAAACACGATTTTGATCTGCGGTTCGCCCACGGTGAAGTCGCTGCGGGCATCGAAATACACCTTGTCGATGGTGCCACCACAGGAGTAGATACGAATCTGCATGAGCGGACGCCGGACACGGTGAAACGGGGGGACTGCATCGGACAGCCATCGTGCTGACAGCTGGCCCGGAAAGCGACGGAAGATACCGCTCAGCGGCGTCCAGGTGAACCAGCTGAGCCTACTTTCCGCCGAAAACCAGCTCCAGTTCCTGCTCTTCGCGGAGTCGGCGGGATTTGATCTTGATGGTGTCTTTGATCTGGCTGGCCGCACCAGGAATCAGCACCACCAGTTGAACGCGGTTGCCACGCACTTTGACCACTTCCCCGCCCGAAATGGGCCGCAGTTTATTGTCTTCGTCTGTATAAAATGACGTCGATTTGAACTGCGGCCGCTTGTCCAGCGGAATGCGACGCTGGAAGGTATCTGTGCCGCGCACATCGCCGGACAGGTCGCTCAGGCGATAGCGTTCCAGACCTTCGGGAAGCCGCACTTCGATGATGATGCGATAGGACTCTCGCGGCTGGGGGCGAGCGGGCGACGTCCACGCCGTGAAACTGCCTTTCGTGACGGCCAGGCCCGCCTCAGGCAGTCGGAACAGAAAACTGGCCTGCGTGGCCACGTCTTCCACATCTTCCGTGCCGCCAATCGCAGACAGATCGTCCAGGTTGTTGGTTTCGAGGATGCCGTTGTCCACGGCCTTGAGGCTGTTACTGATCTGGCTGAGTTTGGACGGCTGCTCGACCTCTTCCAGCAGCATCGTGGGAAGTTCTTCAAACGGGTTCTCGTCCTGCACTTCCTGATCGTCCAGCCGAGCCCTGATCGCGACAACCGTCTGATCCTGATCGAGCAGATGATGGCCGAACAGAACAAACAGACCGGCCGCCATCACATAGCCCACAATATGCAGCCCCAGCGACATGTAATAACCAACGGCCGCAGAACTGGTCAGCACGTCACGAGCCGTGGGGGCTTCGTCGTCGTCAGCGAAGCTGTTGCCCGCGCCGCTCACGGCCGGAGCCGGGGACGGAACGACGGTCGTTGCCAGAGCCGCGGGGTCGCGTCGGCGCGTAAAGTCTGCAAACTCCGGTACCGGAGTCGGGACGATCGCTGCGTTGGGAAGATCCGTTGACATAAACAACCGCTTGGCCAATTCGGCAGGTGACAGTCTCAGGTGTCTCTCATGATAGTCTTTCCACTACCAATAAGTCGACAACCCGTTCCTGATCGCGTGCCCGGAAAGCGGGTTTCGCTGCAAAATCGATGGTTTTGGCGGCGAATTCGCGCGTTTGGCGTGGTCGGGCTCACGACAACGGGATTCAAACGAGACGGCCACAGGCATTCGAGAATGACTTCACCGAGTCGCCCGGCTCCGGCCCACCGTTCCTGCTTGAGTGTCAAACTCATCCAAAACCACCTCAATTGTGCATTTTCAGCAATCCGAATGGTCGCTTCTACTAAACCCAAGTGTTGCGCAACCACACAAAACACAGTGCCCAACAGGTATGTAACGTGACGAATTCTTAAGATACGGATAGGATTCTGCCGCTTCGTGTTTTGAGCGAATCTGTGCTGGTGGAACAAAAAATGGCGTTTCGCAGGGTGCTGCCGGACATTCGGCGGATCGCCACAGAATCGCCCATTTTGGAGCCAACCCGCAAGGCACAAGCATCCGTCGATGGGCATGATCCGTTCCGTCCAGCGGGCATTGCCCTGTCCGGCGTCACCCCACAAAGACCTGTTTGAAGAGCCGTCTGTGAGCAATTTCAGGAAGATCCCTTTCCTGCAGCGGAAAGATCGCTGGGGCCATGGCATGTCGCTGTGGGTCTGCGCCCTGGTGGTGCTCATTCTGCCCGTGATGCTGAATTCCCTCCGCGATATCGTGATGCACAACGATGTCGCCGGCTGGCTGCCCCGCAAAGATCCGCAGGCACGCATCCTGTCCTGGTATCAGGGCATGTTCCCGTCTGAAGAACGCATCCTCGTTTCGTGGGACGGCGCCTCCATCACCGACCCGCGATTCCGCCAGCTGGAGCAGGAACTGGAGGGTGTCGCCTCCGCAGACGGCCAGATCGAAGGCGGCTCCCCCCTGGTCAAGTCCGTCACACTGCCCACCGAAGTGCTGACCCGCATGATCGGCAGCGACATCCCCTTCGAGACCGCACTCGATCAACTGGATGGCGTGCTCATCGGACAGGGCCCTCTCAAAATCCGGCTTTCCGACGCTGGCCGCTCTCGCGGTGAGTTCATGGAAAAGGAAATTCTGCGGCTGCTCAACGATGAGCTCAGCCTCCAGGCCACCTTCACAGAATCTGACCTGCCGCTGCCCTCCGGCGACGGCATTCCCCTGGAAGAAGTACACGCCTGGGAAGTTCACGACGCTCTGCAAACCTACGTTCAGGATCAGCCGCTGTACCACCTGCAGGTGGAATGGCCCAACATGCATCGCGATCCGGACGCACTGGCCAACATCGTCACCCAACTCAAGCAGATCGAGGCACAGGGGTCCGGCAGCAACACGGCCGGGCGCACGTGCATTGAAGACTGCTTCTGCACGCCGGGCGCACTGGCTGCCGTCTCGGTTTCCCTGTCGGATGCCGGAGAAGCCGACAAGCAGGCCGCCGTGCACACCATCCGGAATGCCGTCACCGCCATCGGCATCGCACCGGAAATCATCCGCATGGGCGGACGTCCGGTCGTCACAGTCGCCCTCAACGAATCTGTTGGCGCGGCCGCATGGAACAACGAAGGATCCAGCTGGGACCTGCCCAACCGCTCGCCCATTTTCTTCTCGGCGATCGTCACCGTCCTGTTCTCCTTCATCATGCTCCGCAGCTTCCGACTGGCCATTCTCGTGCAGTTCGTGGCCTTCCTGACCGTGATTTTCGCCCTGGCCATTGTGCCACTGACTGGCGGCTCCATGAACATGGTGCTGGTCGTCATGCCCACACTACTGGCCGTGCTCACTGTCTCCGCCGCCATCCATGTCTCCAACTATTGGAAGCACTCCGGTGAGTCCGATCCCTCTGCCTCCGTCTTTTCCGCCACACGCACTGCGTGGCTGCCCTGCGTGCTGGCCAGCGGCACCACGGCCATCGGCATGGCATCCCTGGTCGCCAGCAACCTTGTCCCCGTTCGCAACTTTGGCATCTACGCTGCTGTCGGCTGCCTCATCTCCTTCCTTGTCGTCCTGTACGTTCTGCCATCCCTGATGCTCTACTGGCCCAAGTCGCCACCGCGATCCGAGCATCTGGACACCAGTCACTGGCGTCGACTGGGCATCTGGATCGCCCGCAAACGCCACCTTGTATGCGGCGCCTGCTTTGTGCTCACCGCTGCTGCCGGCTGGGGACTGTGGCAGTTCCAGACAGAAACCAAAGTCATTCGCTACTTCCCACACGGCTCCCGCGTCGTGCAGGACTACACCTTCCTGGAAGACAAACTCTCGGGCGTCATTTCCATCGACACCATCGTCAAGTTTGATACCGTCGCGCAGGAAGAGCTGCCCTTTGTCGAACGCGCTCGCATGGTCAAAACCCTGCAGGATGAAATGCGGCAACACCCGGAAGTCAGCGGGGTCCTGAGCCTTGCTTCCTTCCTCGACCTGCGGGAAATCGACATGGAAGGATTGTCCTTCGCCCAGCGCAAACGCAAGCAGATGGCACAGCGATCATGGGCCCGCAAGATCCACGAGAAAATCCGCAACCCTCAGGACTACCCCGACAACGGCGTCGCCAGCATGATGGCCCTGCCGGACTACGCCACCGACTGGATGGAACCCGGCGACGAACTGCTCAATCACGAGGGCGATGAAGTTTGGCGCATCACCGCACAGACATCCGCCCTGTCCGACGTTGATCTGGAAGTTCTCATCGGAGACATGAACCGCATCGCGAGTTCCCACCTCTCACTCGTCGGCAGCCCCGACACCGGCCACGTAGTCACGGGCCTCATCCCCGTCTTCCTCCGCACACAGGAAGCGGTCCTTCAAAGTCTCATCGTCAGCTTTGGCCTGGCCTTCGTCATCATCGCCGTCGTCATGATGTTTGTGCTTCGCAGCCCCCTGGCCGGGGCCTTCACCATGCTGCCCAACCTCATGCCCGTCTTCGTCGTCTTCGGCCTGCTCTCCTGGGCCAATCTCAAAGTCGACATCGGCACCATGATCACCGCGTCGGTCGCCCTGGGCATCGCAGTCGACGGCACTCTGCACCTGCTCACCTGGTTTAAAGAACTCACCGCCCGCGGACTCTCCGTCGAAGAAGCCGTCGGTCAGTCACTCGAACACTGCGGTCCCGCCATGTGGCAAACCAGCGCCGCCATCGGTCTGGGAATGCTGGCCCTGCTCCCCGCCGAACTGCTCCTGGTCAGTCGTTTCGGCTGGATGATGGCCGCCCTCATCTTCGCCGCACTCGTGGCTGACATCATCTTCCTGCCCGCGTTACTGGGCGGATTCCTGGGACGCCTCATTCGCAATGCCGTCTACGTCCCCACCGTCGAAGACGACGACAATCCCCCCACCGTCAGCCTCACCGAAGAACTCGAATCCCGCCGCAAAAACGCGCGCCTCAAAGACGTCTCCTAACGCCGGGGGCCCCGGCGGGGGCGGTGGCGTGGCGGGATCGATGGACATGGGACGTCGCTGCGCCGAGTCGCTCCGCGTTGCTTCGCTGTCGACATTGACGTGGCTCCGCGCGTAACCGCCAAGCCCTTCCCTTGCAGGCCGGAGTGAGCGCAGCGAACCTCTGGGATGAGCCCCAGGAGTTATCCGGGTAGACCAGACGCCCGGCCGCCTCAAGCCAAAAGCGGAGGGTTTTGATCATGGCAGAGACAGACCGAGCGTTTCAAACGCGGTGGTCACATCAAACCAAACCTCTGAGCCGTCGCTGCATTCCAACCGATCGAAGTGCCGCCCATCCTGATTGACAAGTGCCTGCTGCTGCATGCGTTTTTCCAGATGGGCCAGCACGTCGTATTCGTCGGACGTCCGCGACACCTGCCACGGGCTGTCCTGTGTGCCGTTGCCGGTCGCCAGCAGTCCCGTCAGGCAGGCCTCGGCGGCTTTGCGTTCGGCGGCAGCTGAGTCTTCGTCTTTGAGTTCTTCGTAAGAGTACGCCAGCATCTGATGCGCGCTGGGACTCAGCAGCAGGTTCGGCATGGCGGACGTCAGTTTTTCCACGGCAGCCGCGTGCCGGCCTGCTGTGATCAGATCATTGGCCAGCGACATCTCATCGGAATACGGATCATACGCTCCTGAGTTGACGATCCCCTCCCGCACAGCCAGCCACGAAGCACGATCAGGCGATTTGACGAATGCTTCAAATAACGACTCCAGCCCGGCTCCAGCGACTGGCTGACCGGCCGTCGCTGCCGCTGGCGGCCTATTGCTCTCCGGTGCGGCGCTCGGCGTGACGGATGCTCCACGCTCTGCATTTGCAGTGTCTTCATCGCCGGAGGCCACCTCAGCTGGTGTCACCTGACCAGATGCGGTAACCGGGTTTTCCGTCTCCGGTGGCTCGTCCGACGCGGAACACCCGATCGCCAGCAGCAGTACCCATTTCACGCGTTTCATGGCTTACTTTTCTGACCTTCTCTCGGTTTGGGAGCAGCAAACGCACTGTCCGGCACGTCCACGTTCTTTTCCGCCTGCCTGATGATGTATTCCGTCCGATGATTGCGAATGCTGGTCACCCGTTTGAAGGGCACCAGCACGCCGGCGATGGGGCGATAGTCGGAGATCGTACTGATCGCCTCTGTTCCGTCAGCCGCCGTCACTATCTCTCGAACAAACAGCCTGGATTCCACGTCAAAGTACCGCCGGACGGGCCTTCCCTTTTCGGGTGTAAAATGGACCTCCCAGGCAGCGCGCCCATCGACTTCAGCACGCCCTTTGCACTCAATTACAGGAAAGTGATCTTTCCATTCGAGTGATTCATGCAGCGTCGAATGGTGACGCAGATATTCGGCTTTCTCCTCACCGTCCAGTTGTCGGCTTCGAAGGTCCGGTCCGGTATACCACACCGTCCGACCGTCGGTGCCATGGGCCAGCTGACTGCCGTCCGGCAGTGTGTGTGTGGTGCGATGCCGCCCTTTGGTCTGCAGAATTTCAGAGTCTGTTGTCTTTTCCCCATCCACACGAATTTCCAGCTGCAGGCGATACGAAGTGGTCTCCCGCAGGCGTTGCTCTCCCCCCTTGGCCTTCACATAGCGGGCCACGACCTCCGGGCCTGTGGGAGTTTCGTCCTCCGGGGCCTGCACCAGCAACATCAGCAAAAGATGGATACTGACCATAAGATCCTCCTCTTTCTTAGTGTAAGGGAGCAGTGAAAAACTCTCGCCCCGCCTTCACTCCAGCGGCAGTATCCCAGCCCGGGACCACTTTCGCCAACTGATCCTCTGTCAGTGCCAAGTCGGCATCAACCAGCGCCTGCAGATCATCATCAGAGGGCGGCACGCCATTCAGGCCGGGAGCTTCCTGTGCATGCTCACGCAGTTGATCCACATTGCTCACACTGCAGCAGTCCAACAGCCCCACCTGATCAAAGCCATCACACGCCTCATAGTTGGCCCGTTGCCACCGCTGCCCATCCCAGCCGTAGACAAAGCCAATCCACTCACCCAGTGGCAGCGGATCCAGATAATCGCTCCACCATGCAGGGGCCCCCGCCAGCAGATCGGTTTCCGGCTCCTGCAGATATCTGGCGGCATCGCGAAAATAAGTCTCGGTGTACTCGTGATCGTGACCAATCAGCACGGCGCGGCCATCACCGGCAAAGCGAAGTGTGGCCCAGTTGCCGCCGCCATCATGAAAGAACCACGCCTGGCCCTCTGCCCAGACCGAGTCCGTGCAGCCACGTGCAACACACACGGTCGCCATCGCCGCCCAGCCACCTCGCAGCTGCGCCGGTGACGGCAGGCTCACTTCCACCAGTGACATGACGACCTCGCGTTTCAAACAGACCCTGTGTAGTCCAGATCCTCACAACTCGCGTTTTTCCGCTTCCATGCGAATGAACTCGGGCAGATACGAGGGCGTACAGCCGCGAGGCACTTTTTCGCCCTTATACAGGCCCAGTTTCTTGCCAAGTTTGACGCAGCGGCTGCGGTGTTGGGGGTCAAACACGCCGATCCAGCCGGCACACAGATTCATCGCCCACTGCACGACCGGCTCTTCGTCCGCCATCTTTTGCTCGAGCGATTTCAGCAGCGCCGGCGTGTTATCCGGAGGCGTCTGTCCCGTCCATCGCAGCCGCCCCTGATGATACCAGAACAAACGCCGCTGAATGGGAGACTGTGCGTCTTCCCAGGAGAGCAGCAGTTCCGTCAGCGGCTTCGACTTCATCAGCTGATTGGCCATCAGCCAGTCGGCCAGTTGATTGAGCTCCAGACCTTCGTGCCGCTGCATGTCATCCGTGAGCTGATTGATGATGGTTTCATCCAGCTGCTTTTTGTCGAAGATCAGCACAGCCAGCATGCGGGGCAGATACTCGCCGATCGCCCACAGTTCCTGTGCGAGTGTGTGGTCAGTTTTGACCTCTTTCGCGCACTTTTTGATGTCGCCCATCTTCCCGCTGGAGATGCTGGCCACACATTTTTTCGCTTTCGCTGACAATGCCATCGGGCGTTTCCGTCTGCCTGAGATTCGATGTGGAAGCGGCCCATTGTTCCTGACCCAACACCGGAAACAAGCCTTCCGCGATCTGACCTGGCATCCGGGCCATCGTGTTGAGACGGAAAATCGCTCGATTTTCTTCCAACGTGAAAAATCCAGCAATTCTGTGTCCGGTCGGTCCGCCGTTTTGCAATGCCCTGTTGATTTCACATCGCCCCACTTTCACAGGAGCACTTCATGTCCAGCCCGACACTTCGAAAAACGGTCGCCGCAGCCATCGTTTTTGCCATTGCCATCTTCTGCCAGCCATCATCAGCGCAGGCGGAAATTCACTTTCAGAAGGTGTACAAAGTGCAGGTGGAGTACTGGTTCTGGGACAGCGA
The DNA here is from genome assembly GCA_024742875.1 of Planctomycetaceae bacterium. Lineage (GTDB taxonomy): Bacteria > Planctomycetota > Planctomycetia > Planctomycetales > Planctomycetaceae > Fuerstiella. The sequence continues at coordinate 65,246 of JANSXP010000022.1, forward strand.
CTATTCCTATTGGGGCGACCACTTCGTCACGACCGACGCCAACGCGGCCAACTGGGTTTATTGGTCTTTGCTGATCGCCAAAGCCAATGGCAACCTCAACGGGGCAGCCCCCAACGTGAACTGGAAGTACATCGCGGTGGACGTGCGCAAAGTCGTCACCTACCGCCCCATCTATCTACCGACGGACAGTCTCATCCCCTATCCGTCGCTCCCCTAGCCGGCACATTCTGGGTGACGCCCCCGGGACTTCGTCATTTTGATTGTTCCTCGTCGCCTGGCGGCATTCGCTCCACGGTGATCGGGCCAGACACAGAGTCAAACGTGGTTCCAAAGGCAATGTTCACACGAGACAGCGTGTCCATGGGTTTCTCCTCGGTGAGTTCCCCATCGATGAACAGGGAATACGTCTCCGCTGTGACACGAATTTCGAGCTGGAATTCGTCTTCTGAAACAGGAAGGTCGAAATGCCCCAACTGCTCCGTCGGATCCAGCGGCTTCGGCCCGGGGATGGGCGTCACAGACCGTAACGAGTCATGCAGTTCGAAATCGTGTTGTCCAGGGGGCCCATTTCTGCGTTGACCTGAACGTCTGGAACTGGCTCGATCACCTGCACGGTGGTGCGAACGACAAACGGTGGGTCCAGGGCCACCGTGGAGACCATATCGAACCAGCCACCAGCGGTCAGACTTGCCACTTTACAGTTGTCCTGCATCGGTGTGAGGTAGACCGGCTGCGGGAAATGCCAGAGCGGATTATCGCCGGTCAGCGGCAGGATGGTCGGTTTGCCCGATTCGTAATCGCGCTCTGCTTCCAGCACACTCATGCGATAGGCCACGTACTCCTGATCTGACTCCGGCAGATCACCGCGTTTGGCAAAAGCCGCCACGCGGTCGATGGCCAGCTGAGTGGCTTCGGGGGAGTTATCACCAAACACATTGCGACCAAACTTTTCCTCCACATAGACCAGAGGTCCTCCGCCGTCATGGTTCACCCCAAGCCGGGAGCGCTCAAACGTTCAATTGCTATGACCGTCTTTGGCCGCCCTGGACCGTCTTCGCCTGATCGCGAGTCGTCCCTGACGATCAGGCATCGCCGGGCGGAGCCTTGCGGCGAAACACGCTCATCAGCACAATCAGAGCCGCCAGCACGAGCAGACTCAGCGACGGCTGCTCGGTGAGAAAGACGGACCAGTCGTTGCCGGAGGCCATCAGCGCGGCACACAGATTGACTTCGGCAATCGGTGACAGCACAAAACCAATGACAAAAGGCGCGGTGGGAATCCTGAGCCGATCAAACAGCAGACCGACCAAACCAAACGCGACCATTGTCCACACGTCAAACATGCGATTGGAAAGCGCATACGCGCCCAGCACGCAGAAGGTGAGCAACACAGGCACCAGAAAGCCTTTGGGGATCGCCGTCAGCCGCACCAGCCACCGCGCGGTGAGCATCATGAAGGCGAACATCACCACGTTGGCGACCACGTAGCCCAGCATGATTGTCTGCGCAATCTCCGGGTTGTTCTCAAACAGCAGCGGTCCCGGCTGCAGACCATGAATGACAAAGGCGCCCAGCAAAATGGCGTCGATCACGCTGCCAGGGATTCCCAGAGCAATCAGCGGAATCAGCGCACCACCGACGGTCGCGTTATTGGCCGCTTCGCTCGCCACGATGCCCTCGTCGCAGCCTTTGCCAAACTGTTCCCGCTGACGTGACTGGGACCTGGCGGCGGCGTACGACATCACCGAGCCAATGTTGGCCCCCACGCCGGGAAGAATGCCCACGAATGTGCCAATGGTGGAAGACCGCAGCATGTTGATCATCTGGCTTTTCCAGTCAGACAGTGGCAGACCATCGGGAGTCGAAGCCATACCAGCGCTGGCCTGCTCAGCGGGTGTTGAGACTCCCGAGCCCTGCTTTGCGGTTGCCGCGTCCCGCAGCAGTTGGCTGACGGCAAACAGCCCCATCAGCACCGGCAGCAGCGAGAAACCATTATTCAGTTCACTCCAGCCAAACGTGAGTCGGATTTGTCCGCTGGCTGGATGCACGCCAGGCAGTGCGGCCAGCAGTCCCAGGCAGCCGGAAAACAGTCCAGCCAGCAGAGAGTCGCGACTGATGACGGCGATGAGAACCAAAGCCAGCAGCACCAGCGAGAACATATCCGCGAAGCCAATTTCGGTGGACCACTGTGCCATCTTCTGCGCCACCATGATGAGGACCACACCACTGAACAATCCTCCGACCAGAGAAGCGCCGATGCCCAGCGACAGCGCCCGACGCGGGCGTCCGCCGGCGGACATCGGATAGCCGTCCATCGTGGTCATCATCGAAGCCGGCGTGCCGGGAATGTTCAGCAGCGTGGCAGAAATCAGACCGCCACTCACAGACCCCACATAAATGGCGATCAGCAGAGCCAGAGCGTCAGCGGCCGGCATGGTAAATGTCAGTGGCAGCGTGAGCGCAATGACCATCGCTCCGGTCAGACCGGGGATGCAGCCTACGACAACGCCCAGGATCACTCCCAGCGTGGTCCACAGCAGAAAGGAAATGGAAAGGACTTCAGGAAAGATCAATCGTCAGCAGTTTCGTAAACAGCGTGAAGCTTCCGGGTCCAGCCGCCATGGCCAGAATCACCATCACGATCAGATTGCGGCGATTCCATTCCAGCAGCAGCCCTCCAGTGGTCATCACAAACACACCGGCCAGCAGCCAGAACGGGGCCAGCTCAAATCCAAAGCTCAGGCAAAATGCCACCAGCAGCAACAGCGTGAGCAAAGCGGGATTCTGCCGAAGCACAGGCAACGTGGAGTCAGACGGCACACGCGGGTCGATCGGCCCTGTTGCCGGACGCACTTTGTGTTCCCACAAACGGCCTCCCAGCAGTCCGCCGGCCAGCAGGATGCTGACCGTCATGATCAGCAGCGGTGTGTCCGGCAGCAGCAGAGGCCGCGCTCCCACAGTCGACATAGCGATTTGCTGCCGGGAAAGATGTTCCTCCAGTTCACGACCGGTAAAAAACACAGGGTCCATTTTCAGATCGGCCAGTCTCTGCTGCAGCGCTGGCGTCGCCATGGCATCGCGCAGAACGGAGGTCAGTTTTTCGACCACCTCATCCGGCGTGCCGGGCGGCGCCCACCAGTACTGCATTGAGTCTCGCACTACGTTCACACCACACTCTCGTGCGGTGGGCACATCGGGAAAGTCGGGGTGTCGCTGCTCGGAAAAGACGGCCAGCGCTTTAACGCCCGCTGCGCGAAACTGATTGAACTCCGCTATGTTGAAGGCCGTCGCGTCAATGCCATCGCCAATCAAATCAGCAAACCGCTTGGCACCACCCCCCGTAGAGACAAAGCGAAAGGCGGCGCCGGGCACCGCTTTTTCCACCCGCAGGGCGTCAAAATAGCTGAGCGCCCCCAGATTGGCACCGAAGCGAACTTTCCCCGGCCGTTGAACGGCTTCGTCCATCAGATCCGTCAGGTCCAGCCAGCGAGCGTCTTCCCGCACACACAACATGGAAGCTGTGCGCCCAGTGGCCGCCAGGGGACGAAAGGCTTCCGGGCCGTATTCCACCGTCTTTGCCACAAACGCGGAAATGATGCCATCGTGCAGATTCAAAATGGTGTAACCGTCAGGCGTTTCCTCCAGCACACGACGACTGCCAATGGTGCCACCGCCGCCAGGCACGTTGATGACCACCAGCGGCTGGCCCAGCAGATTCTCGGATTCAATCACGCTTTGCACGACACGCACAAACGTGTCGCTGCCCCCTCCCGCCGCAAATGGAACGATCACTTTGACGGGGCGATCAGGAAAGTCGTCCGCCACGACGGTGGACGAAAGGGCCAGCAGCACCAGCATCAGCAGTCGGCTCAGGACCAATCGCGGCATGACGTCTCTCACGGTGAGGCAACAGGGAACCGCCAGTGTAAGGCGGAGACGATCACTTGGCGAGTCGAACGACCGCCTGCGACACCCCATCTCTCGGCCAGTCCGCTGCGTCGGCCGACATTCGGTGCCGGTTTCGGGAAAGCCGGGCCATCGAATTGCAGTTGGCGGCGGGCAGTTTTACAGTGCTCGAAATTTTGCGCGGTCCACAGCGCGGCCGCATTCTGTTGACCGGATGGAGACCCTATGACGGCCACCACCGCAGAACCTGCGATCCCCGCCGACTGGACGCATCGGCATTTACTGGGGCTGGAAGATCTGACCGCTTCGCAGATCACGTCGATTCTGGATCTGGCCGACGAATTTAACCAGCGGACTGAACAGGGCCGCCGGAAACTCGACCTGCTGTCGGGCACCGTTGTCGCCAATTTGTTCTTCGAAAACTCCACCCGCACCAAAACCAGTTTCAACATTGCCGCCCGTCGCCTGGGGGCGGATACCGTGGACTTTTCCGCCAGCGGCAGCAGCCTCTCCAAAGGCGAAACGTTTGTCGACACGGCCCTCACGATTGAGGCGATGGGCGTGGATCTGGTTGTCTGCCGACATCGTACGCCCGGTGCGCCTCATCTGCTGGCACGGCACCTGGCCGCCGGTGTGCTCAACGCCGGCGACGGCACACACGAACACCCCACGCAGGCTCTGCTGGACATCCTCACGATTCGCCAGCGTCTGGGTCGCATTGAAGGGCTGACCGTGGCGCTCGTTGGCGATATTCGCCATAGCCGAGTGGCGCGGTCCAACATTCACGGCCTTTTGAAACTGGGCGCAAAGGTCATTGTCTGCGGCCCCGCCACACTGGTGCCCAAAACCATCCGCCAAATGGGCGTGGACATCGCCTACGACCTGGACGAAGTGCTGCCGCAGGTCGACTGCGTCAATCTTCTGCGAGTGCAGTTTGAACGCCAGCGCGGAGCGTTCTTTCCCTCGATCGCTGAATACGCCCATCTGTTTGGCATGAACAAGCAGCGGATCGCCCGCGCCAAAGGCGACCTGCTGGTGCTCGCCCCCGGTCCGATCAACCGCGGTGTGGAACTGACTCCCGACGTGGCCGACGGCCCCAACTCCGCCATTCTCACGCAGGTGTCCAACGGCCTGTTGATTCGTATGGCCTGCCTGTACCTGCTGGCACGGAAAGCTGACAACTAATGCGCACCCTCATTCGCAACGGCACCGTTCTGGACCCCGCCAACAACGTCGATCGCCCGGCCGATCTGCTGATCGAAGACGGACGCATTGCGGCACTGCTCTCTTCCGGAGAGTCCGTCGACGACGCGGCGACTATCGATGCCACGGGCCTGTTTGTCTGTCCCGGCTTTGTGGATCCGCATGTGTGCGTGGGCGAACCCGGGTTTGAAGAAGACGAGACCATTGAAACGGCGACCGCCGCCGCGCTGGCTGGCGGCTTCACCAGCATCGCCGCCATGCCCACCACCAACCCGGTGGTCGATAACCGCGGCTCGGCGGAGTTTGTCAATCGGCAGGGCGAAAAGGCGGGCAACAGCCGCGTCTTTCCTCTGGGAGCGGTGACCAAGGGGGGAGCGGGCGAAGAACTGTCGGAAATCGGACAACTCGTGGAAGCCGCCGCCGTGGGCTTTACCGATGGCAAATCTCCCATCGCCAACGCCGAAGTCATGCGTCGCGCGCTGGAATACACGGGCATGTTCGGCAAGCCCATTCTGCACCATTCCATCGTGCCTGAGCTGTCAGAAACCGGCGTCATGCACGAGGGCTTTGAGTCCACCCGCCTGGGCCTGCGGGGCATTCCGGCGGCCGCCAACGACATCATGACGGGCCGCGACATCGCGCTGGCCGAACTGACGGACGGCCGCATCCATCTGATGAGCATCAGTACCGAAGACACGGTCCAGCGTCTGCGAATCGCACATCAGCGGAACATCAATGTCACCGCTGACGTCACGCCGCATCACCTGCTGCTCACCGACGAGGTCATGGGGTCATTCGACACTCTCTACAAATGCAACCCGCCGCTGCGATCTGACGAACATCGGCAAGCCCTCATTGCCGGCCTGCAGGATGGCACCATCACCTGCATCAGTGCCGATCATCAGCCCCTGGCCATTGAGAAAAAAGCGGTCGAGCTGGATGTGGCGCCGTTTGGCCTGTGCGGTCTGGAGACCGCGCTGCCGCTGTGCGTCGAGGCGTTGATCCAGCCCGGCCATCTCACCTGGTCGCAGCTCATCCGCTGTTTGACGGTTGGTCCGGCAGCGCTGCTGGGCATACCGCACGGAACCTTGTCGGTTGGCGCCAAAGCAGATGTCACGCTGGTGGATCCCAACGCCGTCTGGACCATCGATCCGGCGCACTTCCGCTCCCTGTCCCGCAATACGCCTTTTGCCAAACGTCAGGTCACCGGCAAAGTCGTCTCCACGCTCATCTCGGGCGAAGTCACGGGCACGACAGATGCCAGAGGAGCGGTTTGAAGACGAGCCACGTCTGTTAAACCGCAGTTCAAAGCGTCACTATCAAACCCGTTGATCGGCCGCTTCCGGTGGTGCTGACGAACGTGAATAGCGTCGGCAGGCGCGGGCGAATTTCACGGACGTGCGTTTGAGCGTAATGGTGTGGTCAGAGATCTCATCCACGGCCACTCGGGTGGTACCCAGCCAGACCAGCGGGATCACATAGGCGGCGATGCCCGCCAGAATGCACAACACCAGCACAAATGGTTCGTCCTGATTGTAGTGGTAGCCGGTGTCAATAAAGCCGCCTGCGAGCAGCCCGCCAAACACGCCCAGCAGAATCAGCATCCACCCCAGGCCCGCCCACCAGCCAAGGATATTCCAGTGGTTGCGATGGCGACGACTGACGGGAATCGTGGCTCGCACTTTGCGACTGAGCATAATGGCGGCCAGAATGCCGATGGGAAAAAACAGCACCATCAGGACGACGATCGCCCAGCCGGCCGCCGGTGGCGTGTAGCTGAATTCCCGGCTCATCCGTCGCATCGTGGGTTGACCACTGACGATACAAATGTCGGGCAGCTGATCGTTCTCCACGTCATAGCGGCTCAGCGTAATGTCCGTTTTGCCCAGGTCGTCGTCGTCAACCACTTCCGGACTGCGATCCAGCAGCCCTTTGAAGCCAGCGGCGACGGCCGCCACGCCGTTTTCAATAATCGTCGACGGGCCGGCCACGTAGTTGGAATCGTAGGCTGGGGCTTCCGTTTCTTTAATGGACGAAATGCTACTGATCTGACTGCCCACTTCGGCCGCCGTTTGAAACCGCTTTTCCGGATCACTGGCCAGAGCTCGCATCACCAAAGCGTCCAGGCGATTGTCCACGCCCGCTCGCTGCGATGGTGGCTCAAACACGCCGGCCGGCACTTCACCGGTCAGCATTTCATACAGCACCACACCCGTCGAATAAATGTCCGCCCGATGGTCCACCTGCCGCGATTCCGACATCTGCTCCGGCGCCATGTACTGCAGTGTGCCCAACACCTGACGGGTACCCGTCAGCCGCAGTTCGTCGCCATCGCTGAGCTTGGCCAGACCGAAGTCGGCAATCTTCACCCGCCCCTGGGCATCCAGCAGAATGTTTTCCGGTTTAATGTCGCGATGCACAATGCCCTGACTGTGAGCGTACTGCAGCGCCTCGCAGATCTGCATCACCAGCGGCAGTGCCTGTGCAGGACGCGTTCTCTCGGTCTGCATCAGCCGGCGGAGGTTGACACCGTCCACATACTCCATCAGAAAGTAGAACAGCTTCGTCGACTTGCCCGTCTCATCGACGTAGTCAACATCGCCAAAGTCATAGACTCCCACGATGCCCGGATGATTGAGCCTGGCCAGAGTTTTGGCCTCTCGGTTGAACCGCTCCGTAAACGACACATCATCCGTGTTGTCCGGCCGGACAATCTTGAGTGCCACCAGCCGATCCAGCTTCTTTTGTCGCGCCTTGTAAACGGCCCCCATGCCACCGTAGCCCAGGGTTTCCAGAATCTCAATGTGCGGAAACGAATCCGCCAGCGCGGCCGCGCTCGGGGGCCGAAAACCGTTGGCCGACTGCATCGTCGGGGCGAACTCCGGATTCTCCGATTCGTCGCCCAGGGCCACGGCCATCATGCAGTTGGCACACAGCCCGTCGGCCGTCATGGCCGGCTGGTCCGCGTCACAGTGGGGGCAGGGCTTGGCTCTATTCATCGTCAATATCCCGGGGAATCCGCTAAATGGCCTGTCTAACAGGCTCTACAGATTTTCCCCCGCAAGGTTACCGACGTTTTCAGCTTTTTTTGGAAAGCGCCTCGAAAAGCCTGCGAATTTCCTGCTCAACGTCTGCCGAATCATCGACCGTGTGCGCAATTTCGGCTCGGATCAGCTCGCGATAGCGGCTCTTCATGCGGTGTGCCTCCACCTTCACGGCCGTTTCCGACAGTTGCAGTCGGCTGGCGATGTCCGAGTAACTTTCGCCCCGCTGCCCGGCCAGCCCGCTTTTGAGCGCATCAAACAGCGGCCCCCGGTCGCGATCATCGTAACTGCGACGCAGTTCCTGCATGGCCGTATCAATCAGTGCGACGGCCCATTGCTGCTCAAACAGATCGTCGGCGGTGAACTTCTCCGCCGGCACATCGTTGTAACGGCTGTCCGCCGACGCAAAATCCAGCGACAGCGTCTGCCGATGGCCGCCGCGTTTCGCCGCCTGATCCCGCTGCCGCTCATTGGCCAGAAAATTCTTGCACACCGTGAGCAGCCACGCTCGAAACCGACCCCGATCCGGTGTGGCAGTCGCCAGCGCCTGATTGGAGAGCAACTGGGCAAAAAACGCCTGCGTCAGGTCCTGCGCATCGCTCTCCTGCTGCGTCCGGTGCCGAATATAAGCGTAGATCGGGAACCAGTACGCCTGACACAGTGTCTCCAGGGCACGCTCGGAGTCCTCTGCGCTGACCAGACCGTCCGCCGCGCCCTGACCGGCGGCCATCACGACGCTCCAGCGAGTTGTCCGAAATGCGTCCGTCACAAATATCGTTCCTCCAGCACAGATGCGAAGCGGGCATCTTACGGACTTCTCCGATCCGTCTCCAGAGGTCGGGAATCACAGAGTCCCAAGCGCGGGCAGGATTGTCCGAATTGTTCGGCTCCGTTATGTTTACCGCTGATCGTTTGTAATTCCACGGCCGCCCGCCGCGTCTGATCAGCAGACCTTCCGGTGGCCGTTTTCACGGCACCCCCTGCTGGCTGCCATTCGCCCGCCAGCCGCCGTTCTTCCCCTTCAAGCCTCATAAAGACATCACGGACGTCAAATCATGACTGAACGAATTACGATCATCGGTTCCGGACCTGCCGGCTGGACGGCCGCCATCTACGCCGCCCGTGCCAACCTCGAACCCCTCATGTACGAAGGCGCCTTTACAGAGGACAACCGGCTCAAAGGCACCCTCCCTCTGGGACAGCTGGCACTCACCACCGAAGTCGAAAACTATCCCGGCTTCCCCTCAGGCAACCTCGCCGCCTACATGGATGACGCCATCGACGAGAGCAAACGCAAATACATGGCCCCCCATGCCGGTGAAGGCGTGTCTGGCCCCGAGCTGATGGAACTGATGCGTCAGCAGGCCACCAACTTTGGCACCCGCATCAAGACTGACGACATCGTCGAAGTCGACTTCTCCTCGCGCCCCTTCAAACTCAAAAGTCTGGCCGGCGACGAGTTTGAAAGCCACGCGGTGATCATTGCCACCGGCGCCCGCGCCAACTATCTCGGCCTGGAATCTGAATCCCGTTTCAAGAACGCAGGTGTCTCTGCCTGTGCCGTCTGCGACGGCGCCATGCCTCGCTACCGCGATAAACCACTGGTCGTCATTGGCGGCGGTGACAGCGCCATGGAAGAAGCCAACTTCCTCACCAAATACGCCTCCAGGGTCTACATCGTCCATCGTCGCGACTCTTTCCGGGCCAGCAAAATCATGGCCGATCGTGCCCTGGCCAATCCCAAAATCGACGTCAAATGGAACTCCGTCATCGAAGAAGTCCTCGGTGACGACGAAAACGGCGTCACCGGTGTTCGCATCAAAAATACGGAAACCGACTCCACCGAAGACCTCGAGGTCACCGGCTACTTCGCCGCCATCGGCCACACGCCCAACACCGACTTCCTCGGCGGACAGCTGGAAACCAACGACAAGGGCTACCTCATCTGGCCCGTCTCCCACCGCACCAACACCAGCGTCGAAGGTGTCTTCGCCGCCGGTGACGTGGCCGACGATCACTACCGTCAGGCGGTCACCGCCGCCGGCTCCGGTTGCGCCGCCGCCCTCGACGCCGAAAAATGGCTCGTCGCCCAGGGCCTCGACTAGCCGGGACGCCCCGGCGGGCGGTGGCGTGGGCCGCTGCTGCGCAGCTGGGGTCGATTCGTTGTGGGAAGTCTTTGCGCTGAGGTTTGCGCGGAATCGCTCTCGATGTTCGCTTCGACAACGGGGGTGGCACCTCGTTTTTCGGCATCGCCCAAGGTGGGAGGATGCCCGGTACGAGTTGGTGTCGGCTGGACTGAGCGGTGCGAACACCGGCGTGCCGCATCAGCGCGACAAGATACCGGCGCCACAGGCTACCAGCCCAACAGTCCGCACTGGACAACGCCTCGGTGCCAGTCCACACCGCAGAGACTCCTGACAGAGCTCACTGGTGCGCTAAGGAATCCACCGAGGCAACGCAGACCGTCACGATCGCTCAGGGCACCGTCCGACGGTTCTCTGCCTTCCCAAACTCTGTCATGCCGAACGCGAGCACAGGAATGTCCGAGACCGGCATTCCCACTGCTTGAAGTCGGCAATTTTCAGCACTAAAGTCGCCGTTCTGTGACCGACAAACGGTCCTTTCACTTCGTGTTCCGACGTAAACCGTCGGAAGACCGCCTCAGGAACGAATCAGGCTCGGATGGCTTCTCAACGTGCTCTTGTCAGTGTCAGCGACAAAACCGGACTCGACACCTTCGTCAAAGGTCTGGTGGAACAGGGTTTCGAAATCCTTTCCACCGGTGGCACCAGCCGCTTTCTGCAGGACGCCGGTATCCCCGTCATCGATGTTTCGGACTACACCGAGTTCCCCGAGATCATGGACGGTCGCGTCAAGACCCTCCACCCCAAAATCCACGGCGCCATCCTCGGTCGGCCCACCCTGCCCTCCGACGCGGAAGCCATCGCGGCCCACGGCATCATCCCCTTCCAGGTGGTCGTCGTAAATCTCTACCCCTTCCAGGAAACCATCGCGAAACCGGATGTCACCATCCCGCAGGCCATCGAACAGATCGATATCGGTGGCCCCTCCATGGTCCGCTCCGCCGCCAAAAACCACGCCCACGTGGCCATCGTCACCAACCCCTCGCAATATGAGGATGTCCTGACCCGCATCACCAGTGACTCACTGGATGAAACCTACCGTCGCCGCCTGGCGGCCGCCGCGTTTGAAGCCACGGCCGTTTACGATCGCGCCATCGCCAACTACATGGCAGGCATCACGGCCGAACCATCGTCCGACGACTCACCCGCCTGGGGCGACACGCTGTCCCTGGAATTCCAGCTCAAGGCCTCACTCCGCTACGGCGAGAATCCTCATCAGCGGGCCGCTTTCTATGTCGAAGCCAACCCACCTGCCACGTCCATCGCCCACGCCGTGCAGCGCAACGGCAAAGAGCTGTCCTACAACAACCTCATGGACCTGGACTCTGCCAAAGCCATCGCCGCCGAATTTGATCGCCCGGCTGCTGCCGTGATTAAGCACAGCAACCCCTGCGGCTGTGCGGTTGCTGACACTCTGGCAGACGCCTTCGAAAATGCCCACGCCGGTGACCCGGTCAGCGCCTTCGGCTCGATCATCGGCCTCAACAAAGAAGTCGATGCCGCCACAGCCGAACGCCTGTGCGAACCGGGCCGCTTCATCGAAGCCATCGTCGCTCCCGGCTACTCGGCCGAAGCCTTTGAAATCCTCACCACCAAACCCAAATGGCGCAACAACGTTCGCCTGATGGAAGCAGTCTACTCAGACGAAGGCAAAGGGGCTCCTGAATACCGCCGTGTCTCTGGCGGCCTGCTGGTCCAGGACCGCGACGATTTGCCTCAGCCCGAAGACGACTGGAAAGTGGTCACCGAACGACAGCCCACCGAGCAGGAACTCATCGACCTGAAATTTGCGTGGAAAGTCTGCCGCCACGTCAAATCCAACGCCATTGTCTTTGCCAAAGACGGCATGCTGCTGGGGGCCGGAGCCGGTCAGATGTCACGCCTGGACAGCTCCTTCATCGCCGCCATGAAAGCCGGCGAACGCAGCACGGGTGGCGTCGTCGCCAGTGACGCCTTCTTCCCCTTCCGCGATGGCATCGACGAAGCCGCCAAAGCGGGCATCGCCGCCGTCATCCAGCCGGGCGGATCCCGCAAAGACGACGAAGTCATCGCCGCCTGCAACGAACACGGCATGACCATGATCTTCACCGCACGCCGCCACTTCCGCCACTAGGCCGGGACGCCCCGGCGGGCGGTGGCGTGAGGAAGTCGATGAAAATGGTCTGTCTCTGCGCCGGCTCGCTCTCTCGGTTCGCTGCGACAACCGCGGTGGCACAGTGCCCGGTTAGCGCGCACGACACTGAGCAGGCAGGATGGGAGTGGCGGCCCCGGCCACGCCCAGGGCTCTGCCCGCCTGAAGAACCAGCGCCGTGGCCACTTCATGCCCGGGGGAGCGCGAGACTGCCTGATCACACCATGTGTCCAGTCGGCTCCTCACAAGATCATTGATGGACCCTGATCAACCTCCACTGGCAGCACCATCACGCGCACCGCCCTGTCATACTGCATGTGCTGTCGCCTGTGCTTTCGGCCACAACGGGTGGACGTTCCCTGACCCTCCGAGCTGTGGGCCACCTCGTACGCACGTGCTCCCGGTCCACTGGACGACATTCCGCTCTTCACCGGAAAGACCTCTGCGCTAACATGCACGACCGCACGTCATCGCTTTGCCTGGCCCGCGGAGCGTCCGGCAGAGCTTCCAACGTCTGGCACCTGGCACCTGTGAGGGAGACGCAGTATGCATCCGCCGATTCGATCGTGGAACTTATCCGTCGAATCCGTTGACCAACTCCGCAAACAGCTGCTGGAGTTTCGCCGGCAGTGGGCAGAATTCGCCGCCCGCTCCGGCCCCCTGTTTCAGGCGTTTCGGCAAAAAGGGGCCGAATTGCCCGACGAATTTCTCGATCACCTCGGAGATCTGCAGAACCGCAAGGCCGACCTGCACGCTTATCTGCGAACTGCCACGGCGGCTGTACCGGCGGAGAGCTGGCAACTGTCCGCCGAATCGGCCTCGTTGCACACGCTGGAGCAGGACATTGACTGTTTGCGGCAAAAGTGTCGCGAACAGGAACAGCGTTTTCGCGACTGGCGCAGCACCATTGAGCGGCCACTGCAAATCTTTACCAAAATTACGGCCGATGCCACGGCCGTGCGTTCGCTGTTGTCTCCCATCCAGTCTTCCGTACAACAGTTGCTCACACAACTGGACGACGTGGAGTCGCTGGACTGTGATCAGGCAGAAACCTGGTGCCAGGTGACAGACGCGCTGTTGAACCTCATCACTGAGCGGCAGACGACAGAATCGTCCGCACCGCGAGCCCCACTTGCTGACTGCGAACGCTGGTTCCAGACGATTGAAGACGCCGCCGGTCGTTCCCTGGCCATCGCCGCCATTCGAGGGGAGCTGCGGCTCGACGCGGAACTTCTGCAGCAGCATCAAAATCCTGAGCACGTTGCCCCCAGCGACAAAGTGACGGCGGGCGCTGTGCAGGAATTGCAGCAGAAGCTGCAGCAGCAAAACGAACGTATCGCCACGCCTCGTCCCGTCGCCGCGACCGTGCAGCCTGCCCCCCGCGAGACAGTTCGCAGCGTCGATGCGGAACGGGAACTGATGCCGCTGATCCATGGACTGCGGCAGCTCCGCGACAGCCTGATGCAGACCGCAGGCATCGGTTCCTCGGACACCCATCATCCGCTGTACGTCACAGTTCAGGGACTGGGAAATCTCAGCGGCATCACCAGACTGCTGCTGGAAATCCTGACCGCTCGTGACAGCGGGCAGCACAGCTATCGCAAAGAGATCGAGCAGGCCGTGCAACTGCTGGCGGAAGCTCAAAGTGCTGTACGTGAGCAGGCCCGCCTTGGCGCAGATAGCCCAGGCTTTGTGCCCCAGCAGGACGCCATCTTTCACTGGTTGAAGCACTTTGTCAGTGAAGAGGTGGAGAAGATTCACGTCGAGCGTTTCATGCGACTCGATAGCGGCGCTGATCCAGCCAATGGTCACCACCTGGCCACTCGCATTCGTGATTTTCGCAGTCATGTGCACCACAAAGTGGATCAACGTCGGCTGCGGCACCGACTCGAACACGCGGCCGCCGATCTCCGTCAGTCTTCCGGTGTCGCGAATGCCGACAGTCTGCTGTCCACTGTTGAGGAGTTGCTGGCGGTCGGTACGGCCGTGACATCGGCGTGGCTGCGGGATCTGCTGCTGGATGTGGCCGACCAGTTGCCCGACCCTGACGACACTGACGCCGTACTCAGTGACGACGTGCGTGCCGTGCTGAAAAACATGGAGGACTTCCGCATTCAGCAGATTCAGGATCAGGTCGCTCAGGAAGAGCAGTCGGAAGTCCTGTCGCCGGAAGTTGTGCAGGTCCGCGAGTGGCTGCGCGGCAAGACCATCGCCCTGGTCGCCGGAGAAGCAAAACCCGAGCATCGTCGCCGCATTGAAAAGGATTTTCAGCTGAAGTCTCTGGTCTGGATATCCGCCGGCAGGAAAGACCGCATTGAAAATCTCGCTCCGCAGCTCAACGGAACCAGTCTGTTGATTCTCGTCACTGGCCTGATCGGCCACAAACACAGCGATCTGCGTCAGCACGCGGAAGCCAGAGGAATTCCCTGGGTCCAGACCAAACAGAATCAGGGCTATGGCTCGTCGACTCTGGCGGCCGTCATTGTTGAACAGGCCAGCAAGAGATTTCGCCAGGCAGGCTGAGCGACAGCCCTGCGATATCCGCGGCGCCAATTGCTCAATCTGCTCCGGCACGCTGAGTCATGACGTCTCTGTCTTCGGCCACCTGGCGACACACGACGGCGGAATGCCGCCGCAGCGAAATCCCAGCGGGATTCGTTGAAGAACATGGCCGTCAACCGGGTGGATTCCGATTCCCCATGCCGATCGCCACAAAACGAGGTGCCGGCGCATGGTGCACTCCGCTCCGGCCACAATGTGCAGCGTTTCGCGCCAGAACACAGATCGGTGCCACAGCAGGCACGCCCAGTCGGACGCCGCTGATACAGCCCCTTCCATGAATTTCGAGCCACGCACTCGGTCGAACGGGCGACGGTTTCTGTGGATTCGAGTATACCACAGAGTCTGGCGAGCGCCCCTACGCCCCCTGGTGGCCAATCCCCACTGGAACAGGATCATGGATTACGAGCCGATCAACATCTATTCTCACCGCATCGCCCCAGCGGCCGTTGTGGAGGTACTGAAACGACACTACTCCGACGTCTCTGTCACTGGACCGGACGACGCGTGGACGAAGCTGACGGCCGTTATTCACCCGGGCGGCTTCTTTCGCCGTCCCAAGTTGCTGCATCTGACGCACAAAGAAGAGTACTACGATGGGGACGACTGGCCTCGCCAGCGCATGGGCCTGCAGAATTTCGTTTGCTCATGGACCAACGCAAACGAACAGCCCAATCTGCCGCGGTTGATTCGTTCGTTTCGCTTTTGTCTGGCAGTGCCCACGGCGGGGCTCGACCCCTACAGCAAGGATCCCCGCATCGAAGCACTGCTGCAGATCTGTCGGGAGCTGGACGGGATTCTGTTCACTCCGACCTGCCTGCGTGATTCGTCCGGCCGAACACTCATTGATACCAGCGGCCACGTTGACGACCAGGCCTCCCTGCCTCGTCTGCCTCCCATTGAGGACCACCCCGATGCGGAAGCCGATTTCGAGCACGACGAAGACGATGATGAGCCGGAGCCTCCGACACCGGAACGTGTGGCCCGACGGCTGCTGGCCCTGACAGCCGTAGCCGCGCGAGCCACCGTTGAACTCGATCACTCCCAGGGCATCGAAGACCTGGAAGACATTCCCGCTCGCATCGCTGAGTGGGTCAATGAACTGGGCATCAGCGACGAACTGGAACCCCAGGAATGGAAGGTCATTCAGCGCCCGGTGGGCGGACTGGAACAATCAGATTTCATCAACGCTATGTGGCGTGTCGAAGGAGCGGCCGTACTGGCCTGCGCTCTGAAACTGCATGATCTGCCCGCCTACGACGAACTGATCGTTCCGCCGGAACTGTACGATTCGGTGGGACTGCTGAGTGTCGAACAGGGGGCCGAGCTTCTGGCCCATCCGGATTTGTGTGACGAAGATGAGCTTCAGGGCCTGCAGGAACATCTGCTGGCTTTGCACTGGCGTGTTCGCGATTTTTCGCTGCGACCGGAGCCGATGGATTTTGTGGCGTTCTCCCGGGACTGCTGGTTTGGCTCGTTTGACCTGACGAACTTTCGTGTGCTCAACGGCGATCTGGCAATTGGTGATGTGCCGATCGCGGAAGCCGAACCGGAAGACGTCAGTCGGGTCAACAGCATTGCCATGGAGCGTCATCTGGCCATTAACTGGCTGCACGGCTACAGCCGCATCTATTCCGAAACGGACACCTCCACCTAGCCTCACGATCAGTCCGCCTGGCGACCAGTCGCGTCGGCAACGTTGCCTGACCGCATCTGCCCAGGCTATCATCGTCGCGGTGTGTGACCGATCAGCAACGTCCCGGAGCCAAAGGGCCTGTCCGTGTCCATTGACAACCCGTTCGCTGCGCCCCTTGCGAAGAACGAAAGTGAGCCATCGCTCAACGTATTTCGCGTCGACGGCGACACACTTATCTGCGGGGCAGAGACAAACCTGCAGTTTCTGTGCTGGCTGACGGGCGAGTGGATCAGCGCCGAAGATCGGCCCACGCATCACACCCCGGTGTCCGTCTACTGGCCCGCACCGCTGCGACGGGTACGCCAACTGTTACTGGTTGGCGCCGTGCTGACTTTCCCGCTGATGGTGGCTCGCAGGATGTGGGGAATCTATATGGTGGCCTGCACGGCCATTCTGCTGCTGGTCTTTATCAAACGCATGCGACCGAAAGTCACACTCCGCACAGCCGTTTCCCCCCGGGGCCAGCGCCTGCCACGTCGCCACAACATTCGGGAAGTGCTCAGATTTCTCTTTTGTGGTCTGGCGACTCTGACCGTGCTGCGTTTCGCGCCCGGGGCGTTTGCTGCAGTGGGCCTGCCAGTCAGTTCTTATGTGTCCGTCATTATGGCCAGCTCCACTTTTCTGCTCACCGGGTGGCTGTCTCGCGTGCTTGTGCGACCAGTGCTGAGTGTCCGTCCGCCGACCGTCGATCAAATGCAGAACGATCTGTTTGTTGTCAGACACATCCCCGAGAATATGCTCCAGGGGCTGCAGCAGTTGCGGACAGAACTGATGCCTGACGCCGAACGGGAGGAAACCGCATCCTGACGTCGTCGCTGGTGTATCATTTGTCAGCCCATCAGTCAGGAGAAAACTGCTGTGTCGACAGACAACCCCTTTGCGGCCCCCACGTCGCTCGATGAGCGCGGAAATGACGCCAATTTTGCGCAGGTGGCCGGTGATGTTTTGCTGTGCGGCAGGGAAGTGGATCTGTCGGCGGTCGGCTGGCTGACGGGCCAGCCCACCACCGCCGATGAACGCCGCCATTCAAAACGACTTCGGCTCGTGTACTGGCCGATTCCGCTGCGGCGTCTCGTGTGGGTCCTGCCAATTGTCGTGGTGCTCTCCAATCGGGTGCTCGCAGGAAATCGGCAGCTTGTCACGCTCGGATTTTTCGCCACGTGGTGGCTGTGGCTGCCACTATTGTCCCGTTTTCGCCCGACCACCTGCCTGACGATCGCGTTCACCCGGCAGGGACGAAGCCTGCGGACCAGACACAACGTCTCGCAGACGCTGAGGGCGATCCTCGCTGTGGCAGTCGCGATGCTGGCTTTGGAATACGCTGACATCGCGGATGCGGCGCTGCCCAAAGGACTGTGGGTCCTGAAGTACATCCTGATGCCTGTCGGCGGATTCGCCCTCGTGATGTGGGGCTGGAATCTGATCTTTCCCCCGGTCCTGAAGCTTAGGCCGCCGACGGTGAAAGCCTTTTCCGCAGGCGTGTTTTCCATTCATGATGCGCCGGCCGGATTTCTGGATGGGCTGAGCCGCCTGCTGGATGCAGAATCTCGTCATTCATCGCACGGGCAGGGCCGATCCACGCCAAACGCCGCGGCTGCAAAGATGGACCATGAAGACCAATGATCCCTTTGCGGCGCCACAAAGCGTCACTCGACCGGCCGCCCTTCAGCTTGCGGCAGGTTCGTACCGTGTCCACGGGGATCTGCTGGTGTGCGGAGCCGAAGCGGACCTGACCGCCGTGTGCTGGTACTCGGGAGAGATGACGACGCCGCTGGATCGAAAGAAAACGTCGCTGGTGCGGCTGGAGCACATGCCCACGCCGCTGCGTTTTGCGGCCTGGAGCATGGTGGCACTCGTACTGCCTCTTGATTCTCTGATGAATCACTATCCCTGGACTGTCTTCCCCGTGCTTTGCCTCCTGATCCTGCTGGCAGCATCCGCCGCCTTTCTCCAATTGACAGCCGCGGTGGTTGCCAGGGTGACCATCGCCAGCACCAGGACCGGGAAGCGATTGCGGATGAAACACGTTGCGATCGCTGGTCTTCAGGCGGTCGTTTCCGCAGCAGCAGTGGGGAGCCTGCTGTGGATGTATCAGCCACTGGAGTGGCTGATTCCCTTCACCATCTGCTCCATCATGGTGTATCTGTCAGTCAGACTGATGTGGAACAAAGTGGTACCGGCCTGGCTGCACGTCCACCGACCGAGCGTGCAGCGGTTCCATCACGGCGTGTTTTACGTCAGTGGTTTGCCGCAACAGTTCCTGAAAACGGCGCGGCAACTGCAGAAAACGCGGGCCCCGGAATTCTGTGCAGGCGGAGCCAGCTCAACAGTCGCTTCGGCGGCCGAATTCCCGGCCGATTTTTCGGCCAACGCGACTGCGGAGGCACCCCATGAAGACCGATGATCCGTTTGCTCCGCCACAACCCGTCACACACACCGAAGCACGGGAATTTGCCGACGGCTCATTTCGTCTTGAGGGGGATCTGCTGGTATGCGGAGCCGAAGCAGATCTGACGGCCGTGTGCTGGTACTCCGGAGAGCTGACGACGCCGGAGGATCGGAAGAACACGTCGCGAGTGCGTCTGGAGCACGTGCCCATGCTGCTGCGAATGACGATTTTCGGAGTGTCCCCCCTCATCGTGCCGCTGGATACCGTGCTGACAGATCAAACGTGGATTGGACTTTCCTGGCTCCTGCTTTTCACTTTGACTTTCGGTGTCTTATTCCTCGTTCAGCGGTCTATGCCCGTCACGCGAGTGACGCTCGTTTATACGCACTCGCCACGCCCCTATCGTCGGAAACGCTGGACTCTTGTGGGGATGCACGTTGTTCTGGCGGCCTGTATTGCGAGTTACATCGCCCCCCTGCTGCCGATCGGAGACTTGCTGATACGGTTCATCGTCAGCTTCTCGTTCGTCATTATGCCCCTCTGGCTGCTGTGGGACAAAGTCACCCCGCCTTCTCTGCACGTAAGATTTGTGGAAGTCTACCGCTACTCACGGGGCGTGTTCCGCATCAAAGGAGTGCCACCGCAGTTTCTGGACGGCGTGCGACGACTCCAGTCGCAGGACCGTGTCGACAACCTCCCCGATCACACCGGCTGACAACGGTGGCTACTGACACGTCTGCAGAGAGGGCTGTGTTGAATGTCGACGGCCGGGTTCGCTGCGCCCCCCTGCCGACACCGCAACCCGACCCACACCGCAACCCCGTGCCAACGCCACGCCCCAGACACAGCGTCACGGGCCCCGGAGCCCGCCCGATCCAGACGCGGGGGCACATCGACTGTCGCAGCGAAGCGACGGGTGAGCGTTAGCGACGGGTGAGCGTTAGCGACGGGTGAGCGTTAGCGACGGGTGAGCGTTAGCGACGCGAGCAAACGTCGTGACGTTCCATTTTCTTCGACACCCCCACCCCACGCCATCGACCGGGGCGTCGCGGCCCTCCCGGCGGGTTAGGAAAGCTCGGAGAGCATGCGGTCGATGGAGTCTTTTTGATTTTGCAAAGACGCCAGAGTTTCTCGGACGTCGTTGACGACGTTCTCGGGCGCTTTGTCGGTGAAGTTTTTGTTGGCGAGCTTCTTTTCCCGACTGAGGATCTGCCCGCTGATTTCGCCCAGCTGTTTTTGCAGCCGTTCTTTCTCTGCGTCCAGATCGATGAGACCTTCCAGAGGAATATAGCCTTCGGCGTCGTCGATGGTGAAGGTGCCGGAGGCGCCGGGGCGGGAGATGTCCAGCCCGGCCGCTTCCAGCATCGTGCGGGACAGATTGTCAAACTGATCGGCCACGGCGTTCATCTGATCGGCCACTTCCGGACTGCACCGCATGAAGAGTTTCAGCGGCTCTTTGGGGCTGATCTTGTAGTGAGCGCGAACATTGCGAACGGCCACAATCGTGTCCTGCAGACGCTCGAACCGTTTCTCCAGTTCCGCGTCGATGAGCGATTCATCGAGGGTCGGCCATGCGGCAATCATCACGTGAGACTCAGCTGCCGTGGGGGTGCCCAAACCACGAGACGGAGCCAGCGTGTTGAGGTGAGCCCAGAGTTCTTCGGTGATGAAGGGCGCGAACGGGTGCAGCAGCCGCATCAGCTGATCAATGACGAACACGAGCATCCGCTGGGCCAGCGGACGGCGGGTGTCGTCTTTCAGACGTGGCTTGATCATCTCCAGATACCAGTCACAGAATTCGTTCCAGGTGAAGTCACGAATGGTGCGGGTGGCCTGGTCAAACTGATAGCGGTCCAGCATGGTGGTGACGCTGGTTGCCGTGGTGGCCAGCCGGCTGAGAATCCAGCGGTCTTCCATTTCCAGGTCGGCCAGGGGAATTTCGCCAGGCGTGTAGCCTTCGAGATTCATGAACGCAAAGCGGGAGGCGTTCCACAGCTTGTTGCAGAAGTTGCGGCCGTACTCGAACCGCTCCGACACGATACGAGCCACTTCAGCGCCTTCGTCCGGCGTGAACCACGGACTGGGGAACTGAAAATCCTTTTGGCACGATTTGCAGTTGATGGTGGGCGTCTTGCCGCCGCGGGGCGCCATTTTCTGGTGTTTGGCGGTTTGCGGAATGATGGCCTGACAGAACGGGCATTCGTAACCCACCGGCAGCCGCACGTCCTGCGTTTCCCCACACAAAGACGCAATGGTGAAACGAACGGCATCGGTGCCGTATTTTTCAATCAGTTCCAGTGGATCCACGCCGTTACCTTTGGACTTGGACATGGTTTGTCCCAGGCCATCAAGGATTTTCGGGTGGATGTAAACGTGCTCAAACGGCACATCGCCCATGTTGTACAGGCCGGTCAGCACCATGCGGGCCACCCACAGCGTGATGATGTCGCGCGAGGTCACCAGCACCGAGCCGGGGTAGAAGAAGTCCAGCACTTCGTTGGTGCCGGACTGCGTGCTCGTGGCCTCTGACTGTGTCGTGGGCGGATTGTGGGCGGCATCGGGCCAGCCAAGGGTCGCGTGCGGCCAGAGGGCTGAGCTGAACCACGTATCCAGAACATCGGGATCCTGCTCGAATCCCAACTCGTTCAGACCAGCTTCCACTGACTCATTGCCGGCGTCAACGCAGGCGAGTACCAGTTCTTCGCCAGGCAGCAGACCGGGGGCAAACTGCGCAGCGAGGATGCCATCGTATTCTGCCGGGAATTCGATGGTGTCTGAGTCCGTGGCCTTTGCGCCGAAGGCCGACAGGTGGGCGATGGCGGATTCGCGGGATTCGATTTTGAAGGCCCATACGGGAATGCGATGGCCCCACCATAACTGGCGGCTGATACACCAGTCGCGTTTTTCGCCCAGCCAGTCCATGTAGGTTTTGGTGTATCGCTGCGGAAAGATGCGCACACGATTATCACTGACGGCATCCATGGCGGACTGCGCCAGCGTGTCCATTTTCACGAACCACTGATCGCTGAGAAACGGCTCAATTTCCGTCTTACTTCGATCGCTGAACTTCTTGGGGATCTTCCGATCTTCCACGCCTTCAAAGTGCCCCAGTTCTTCCATTTTGGCCACGATGGCTTTGCGAGCATCGCGGCGATCCATGCCCTCAAAGTCACCACCGTTGTCGTTGATGGTGCCGTCGGCATTGAGGATGTTGATCATTTCCAGATCGTTGCGCAGACCGCAGGCGTAGTCGTTGGGGTCGTGCGCGGGCGTCACCTTAACGGCACCGGTGCCCAACTCCTTGTCAGCCAGCAAAGCGTCGGCCACGATGGGAATCAGGCGTCCGTTTACGGGGATGCGAACACTGCGTCCGATCAGATCCGTGTAGCGTTCGTCCGTGGGATGCACGCAGACCGCCGTATCGCCCAGCATGGTTTCCGGCCGCGTGGTGGAGAAGCAAATGAGCTGATCGGTGTCAGTGCCGGAATCATCAACCACGGGGTAGTTGAACGTCCAGAAATTGCCGTCGACCTCCTCGGTGTAAACTTCATCATCGGCCACTGCGGTCTGCAGGTGGCTGTCCCAGTTGACCAGCCGCTTGCCACGGAAGATCAGTCCGTCGTTGAACATTTTGAAGAACGTGCGGCGCACAGCGCGACTGCAAACGTCATCCAGTGTAAAGCGAACTCGACGCCAGTCACAGCTGGCTCCAATTTGCTTGAGCTGATTGAGAATGCGGCCTTCGTACTGGTCTTTCCATTTCCAGATACGTTCCACGAGCGCATCACGACCGATGTCGTGGCGAGTGAGGCCCTCTTCTTCGTGCATGCGACGTTCAACCACCGCCTGTGTGGCGATGCCGGCGTGATCGGTGCCGGGCATCCAGAGCGCTTCGCGGCCCTGCATGCGACGCCAGCGAGTCAGCAGATCCTGCACAGTGCCGTTCAGACAATGGCCCATGTGCAGCGCGCCGGTGACATTGGGCAGCGGAATCATGATGGTGTGCTGCTGTCGATCCGGATGCGGATCTGCGTTGCAGTATCCCTGCTGTTCCCACTCCTGCATCCAGCGAGACTGCGCGTTGGCGGGTTCGTAGGCTTTTGGCAATTCGGTCGTCATGATGGCAGATGCTGTACGTTGTCTGAGGAAAGAAACAGAAGCGGGCCGTTGCCGGGTAAGGCAGACACGGTGGCAGACGGATTTGGCAAACGATTCAGGCAAACAGATCAGGCAAACAGATCAGGCAGATGGGCTGTCGCCAACCGCGCCGCGATCTTTGTGAATTTTGTATTCGAAGGCGTCCACCAGAGCGATCCAGCTGGCTTCGATGATGTTTTCACTGACACCGACGGTGCTCCAGACGTCATCGCGATCTTTGCTTTCGATCACCACGCGAACGCGGGCCGCCGTGCCTTCGGTGCTGTTGATCACACGCACTTTGTAGTCCACCAGCGACATCTGAGCGAGCCCTGCGTAAGACCCCGTCAGCGCCTTTCGCAAGGCTGCGTCCAGTGCGTTCACGGGACCGTCGCCTTCGCCCACCACGTGCTGGCTTTCGCCGTTCACGGCCAGCTTGATGACGGCTTCTGTAACGGGCTCACGGGACTGGTTCTCCACATTGACGCGGTAGTGGTCCAGGTCGAACGTCTTCTGGTAGGTGCCGGCGTTTTTCATCACGAGCAGGTCAAACGAGGCTTCCGCCGCTTCAAACTGGTAGCCGTCGTTTTCCAGATCCTGCACGGCACCCAGGATCTTTGCCTGCAGGTCTTTGTCTTCTTCCAGCCGGAACTTGGTCGTCTTGGCCATGATGTTGGAACGACCGGACAACTCGCTGACAAGGATACGACGGGCGTTGCCAACCGCTTCGGGCGTGATGTGCTCGTAGCTGTGGGCAATCTTGTTGACCGCGTGCACGTGCATTCCGCCTTTGTGAGCAAACGCGCTGGAGCCGACAAACGGCTGACCGTTGCGAAAGTTCATGTTGGCGATTTCGTAAACATAGCGAGACAGTTCGGTGAGCCGACTGATGCCGTCAGCGGTGAGCACATCATAACCAAGCTTGAGCTTGAGGTTGGCCGCCATGCTGACCAGGTCCACATTGCCGCAGCGTTCTCCGATGCCGTTGATGGTGCCCTGCACCTGCACGGCGCCGGCTTCCACGCCGGCCAGCGAGTTGGCCACCGCCAGCTCGCTGTCGTTGTGACAGTGGATGCCAATGGCCACGTCCACTTCTTCGGTGAGCGCCTTCACAGCCGCCGCGATCTGGGCGGGCAGCGAGCCGCCGTTGGTGTCGCACATGCAGATCATATCTGCACCGGCGTCAGCCGCCGCTTTCCAGGTCTGCAGAGCGTACTCCGGATTGGCGTGAAAACCGTCAAAGCAGTGTTCGGCGTCGTAGATGACTTCGCGGCCTTCGGATTTGGCATAGGCAACGGAGTCACTGATCATGTCCAGATTCTCCTGCAGCGACACGCGCAGCACTTCGGTCACATGCAGGTCCCACGTTTTTCCAACAATGGTGATCACGGGCGCCTGACTGTTGACCAGTGCCTGCATGCCCACGTCTTCGCTGGCCTTGATGCCTTTGCGGCGCGTCATGCCGAAGGCCGTGATCTTTGCATGCTTCCACTCCATTTCCGAGGCCCGCTGAAAGAACTCTTCGTCCTTGGGATTGGACAGCGGATAGCCCCCCTCGATGTAGTCAAAGCCCAGTTCATCCAGTTTGCGGGCAATCATCAGCTTGTCCTGCAAAGAGAAGTTGACGCCTTCTCCCTGAGAGCCATCGCGAAGTGTTGTGTCGTAAAGCTGGATTCGAGACATGGTGGATTTTCGCAGGTAAAGGCGGTCGCCTGAGACGAGACTTTCCAAGTCTCATCGAAACTTCCGCTGGTGTTGACGACCGAAATTCGGGCTTTCGCAGGTTGCACAAAAAAAGCCCTCAGTTTCCTGAGGGCTGGCAAGTATCTGTTTGATCTACCTCAGGCAATTCAGTTGCGGCTGCTGACGATTACGCCGCAGATGCTAATAATCTGAATGCCGATGATAGGAGTTGTCATGCTGTGTTTGCCGCTGCTGAACGCGCGACATGCTGGTGACAGGGTTGAGTCAGAGCCGGATGCTATTGTCTGCCTGCAGGTTCGTCAACGAATTTCCCCGGATTGTCCTCTGGAGAGACGGGCGGGACTGTGTCAGCGAGCCAGTGGCCAGCGAAGCCGAAGCGAATTCCGGATTCGCAGAGCGAGCCGGATCCGCGGTCCAACGCCTACACCCAGTCGGAAGGCGGATGCTGCAGGCGAAGCCGAAGCGAATTCCGGATTCGCAGAGCGATCCGGATCCGCAGTCCGACGCCTACATAATCCACGCAAACAGTCCCCGGGCCAGGTGCATGCGGTTCTCGGCCTGCTGAAAGACAATACTGGACTCGCCATCCATTACGTCGTCGGTGACTTCCAGGCCGCGTTTGGCGGGCAGGTCGTGCATGAATTTGACGGTCCCGGGAGCGCAGGCCATTAGCTCTTTGTTGACCTGAAATGCACCAAACGCTTTCTTGCGGCGTTCGGCTTCTTCTTCCTGGCCCATGCTGGCCCAGACGTCCGTGTAGACCACATCAGCAGTCGAGACGGCCTCCTGTGGGTTATCTGTCTGTGACACTTTTGCGTCCGGATAACGCCGCAGCAGGTCGGTCATGAAGTCAGCCGGCATCTCAAATCCGGACGGAACCGCGAGAGTAAACTTCATACCGGTCATGGCTGCGGCTATGGCCAGAGACATGGCCACATTGTTGCCATCACCAACAAAGACCAGGTGGACATTCGTATGGCCAAATGTTTCCTGAATGGTGAGCAGGTCGGTCAGTGCCTGGCAGGGATGACGGTCATCGGACAACGCGTTGATGATCGGGCAGGTGCTGATTTCCGAAAAGTCGTCAATCAACTGCTGCGAGAACGTCCGCATCGTGATCACGTCCGCATAGGAACTGATCACGCGCGCCACGTCGTTGAGAGATTCCCGGCCGTTCAGCCCGGCGTCGGCGGTGGTCAGAAACAGGCCCGATCCGCCCAGGTTGGCCATTGCCGCTTCAAAGCTGTTGCGGGTTCGCAGCGATGGTTTTTCAAACAGCTGCACCAGTACGCGCCCCGGAAACATCTGAGGACGATCGCCATCCCGATGACGACGTTTGAGGTCTGCTGCGAGCTTGAGGATCTCCAGAAGTTCTGCGGGAGTCAGGTCATACAGCGATGTCAGATGTCGTGGCATGGAAATGAAGCCGAGAAGGGGAAAAAAGAAAACGACCAGAAGGCCAGAAGAGCCTCATAGTCGTTCGAGTGCCTGTGTGGACGCGATTCTCTCATCAAGGTTCGTCCACCGTAAGGCTGCGACATGAAATTCAGACGATTTGGCCGCGTTATTGGCGTTTTCGGCACAAAAAAACTCGAAGCCCACGATGTGACTTCGAGTCTTAGGAATCTCTGATGGCCTGTCTTAACAAGCCTCTTCGAGCACTACTGGCAGCCACCGCCGCAAGTGCTGACTGGTGCACCGCATGAGGTACCGCAGGTGCTGACGCTCTGGCAGCGAACTTTTCTGCAGCGGACTTTGCGGCAACGAACCTTCTTACAGCGAACTTTCTTCACTTTGCAGCAGGTCGGGGCGGGCTCGCAGCATGGTGCTGGTTCGCAGCATGTCGGGGCTGGCTCGCAACAGGCAGGAGCGGGGGCTGGTGCACAGCAGGTGGGCGCCGGTGCCGGAGCACACGTGTTGCAGGCGGGAGCGGGAGCCGTGCAACCACCGCAGGCAGAAACAACCTGAACACCACAACCATCACAGGCAGGTGCTGTCGTGAAGCTGCAACTCGTGCCACAGCCGCCACAGGAGCGAGCTTTGCCAAACAGACCGGCTTCTGCACCGGCAGGAGCCACAACAGCTGTCAGACCCAGGACCAGCAGCATAGAAAATACGTGTTTCATTTCCGTTCTCCGTGTTCAAACTTAAGACTGTGCGCAATGCACAAATGTTTAGTAATTGCCGACTCCATCCGGCGGGCGGGGAACATAAGAAACACAGACTTCCCACACAACCGATCCGTCGCATCCTTCCCAGAACTTTACCTGGAGTCAGTCCCGCACTGCGACTTCGCGATGACCAACCGGTGTTCCGAGCACCAAAACACGGAAAAAACGGCGGCATCGCGGCACAGCGGGGCTGGTCCGCCAGGCACGCCAGCGGATCGCAACCGCTCAGAATTAGGCAGCAGGGGTGAAAATTGCTCCGGTTTGAGTGCCGCAGACCGTCATCCGGGATCGAGCGGGGGTTCCCGCCGGCAATCGTCCGGCAATGCCGACCGGGGAACGAAGGCGACAATGCTCACAGCACCGTCCGATCCCATCTCACTACTGCCACAAGACGTTGGGTCGCTTCAGCTCACTGCGCCGCCCGAGCAGCGTCAACTGAACTGGTGGATCGCCGCACTGATGTCCGCAATCGCGGCCACTCCCGACGGAAAGGCCTCGGAAAAGTGCACGAATCCATGGAGCAGCCCGGCATAGTTCTGTGACGTGACCCGATTGCCGGCCTCCACCAAAACCTGTGCCAGCGTCTCACATTCTGATCGCAGCACATCATACTCAGCAATCATCACAAAGGCCGGCGGCAGGTCTGAATGGTCCGCCTCTTTCGACAGCAGATCCACATAAGGCCCGGGCGCTTCGTCCTGAAGATACTGTTCCCAGAACCACATCATCGTCTGCCGGGTGAGCCCAAAGCCGTCATACAAATCCTGATACGAGGGCGTGGAAAAGTTGGGACTGACGACCGGGTAGATCAGCACCTGTCCCGCCAGCGTCATTCCCGCGTCGCGACATTTCATGGCCACGCCACACGCCAGATTGCCGCCCGCACTGTCACCGGCCACAACCACCCTGGTCGAATGCAAACCCAGTGACTGCGAATCCTGCACCAACAGCTGCGTGGCTTCCAGGCAGTCATCCAGAGCTGCCGGACAGGCATGCTCCGGTGCACAGCGATATTCAACGGACACCACATTCACCCGGGCTGTCGCCGCCAGTCGACGGCACAGCGTATCGTGCGTCTCGATATTCCCCAAAACCCAGCCACCACCATGAAAGTAGACCACCGTTGTCTCGTCCGGTGTGGAATCCGGCTGGTACACCCTGAGCCTCACGCCAGACGCGGTCTGACCGTCCGCCACGCGAAACAGATCCGGCCCGTCGCCAAACACCCCCAAATGATCGAACGTGTCGCGAGCTTCCGCCACTGGCATGTCGTACCACGCGCGGGCATCGCGCGCCGCCACAGCCGCCAGAAACAGCTCACTTTCCGGATGCAAAGCCATAACCAAAGTCCGCTGAGTGATGACAGGCCGCCACAGCCTCGCCTGCCGCTTAAAAAACAATCGCCTCGGCAAACATGCCGAGGCGATTGTCAATCTCTGAACCCATATTAGCCCATTCGCCGCATGGTGACGCGGCCGCACATCTAGCGTCCCGGAACTTCCACCAGTTTGGGGGTGGCATCAAACATCCACATTTTGTCCGGCTGACGGCCATTCGAAAGATCGCGGGGGATCGTCAGCACTTCGGCCGTCATTTGTTCACGCCCCTCATGCATCCGCAGCTTGCCTCGGAAGCGTGCCGCCAACTGAGCGATTCGGGGATCACTGGGGCTGTCGAATGCTCCCACAGTCACGTAAGACTGATAACGCTCATGATGAACGTACGCTTCAAAATCAGAACCGTACCCCAGACCACGAGCATTGCGCAGTGCCTGCGTCAGTTCCCACGCCTTCTGCCCTGCCTCGTCCAGACTGTCACCCATCATCTTGTCAAAAAAGTTCTGCGCCTTCGCCTGCGTGCGACCAGCCACCTGAGTGATACTAGTCCCGCGGAACGTGGCAATCCGCAGCGAATACTTCCCCTTGCTCTTCATCAGCGCATACTCGGCATCCGAGTTCAACCGCTTCAGCAAAGGATCCACCGACCTGCGTTTGATGTCTGCCGCAGACATCAGCGGATTGACCGTCATGTGCGCACGAGCCAGAGCCTTCGGCCGCCCAGGAGTGCGCGGAATAATGCCGCCGTACCGCTCATCCGACAGGAACTTCGGTTCATACCCATCCTTCAGGAACTTCAGCACACGGGCCGCCGTCTTGTCGTCCGGGCTTTTATAGTTGCCCGCCAGCACGGCCACCCCCTCATGACGGGCCACGTAGCTTCGTGTCGTGTCATCCGCATTCCGGTCGAACCCCTTCAATTCGCCCATCTGTGCTGACTGCCGAAACGTGTACGCCGGTACTCCCATCTTTCGCAATTCGTAAACCACCTGGTTGGCCGCCTGATCGGCCGTCAACCCCTTCTTATGACGCGTCTCACTCTGAGGAACATCACGAAACGCGGCCACCATAATCATCCACGGACCATGCTGGGCCGTCAGCTTGTAGCGTTTGCCACGCACCGCCTCCACCTTCGCAGACGCAGTCGGCAACACCGACACAAACAGGGCCAAAACAAGCAAAAAGACGAGCAAACGGCGGCAGGAAGACATCCGTGTATTCCTTGCAGAAAGGTGAGGTGTTCGAGAGGCCTCAAACTGTAAACCACCCTCCCAATCAAGTCCATACCAAGCCCGGCCGGCCGGGACGCCCCGGCAGGCGGTGGCGTGGATCGCTGATGCTGCGTGGGGCGTCTCTGCGCCGAGTCGCTCCGCGTTGCTGCGCTATCGACACCCCAGGTCGCACCGCACCTGGCCGGCCGGGACGGC
>JANSXP010000004.1 GCA_024742875.1 Planctomycetaceae bacterium
CGCGGGCTGGATGACGGGCGGAGACTCAGGGCCGGCGATCGTCCCCGGTCAGCCGGACGACAGTCTGCTGCTGGATGCCATCAGCCACAACGGCAACATGTCGGAGATGCCGCCGACGTCACGATTATCGGCCGCGGTGGTGGCCGACTTTCGCCACTGGATCCACGCCGGGGCCGTGGATCCGCGGGTCGGTGGGGCCCCACCTCCGGAACGAAAGACAATCGACATCGCCGCCGGCCGAAAGTTCTGGGCCTTTCAGCCGCGACGCCCGTTTGAGCCGCGACACTCCATTGATGATCTGGTGCTGCCGCTGGCACCGCGCGCGTCGGCCGCCCAGCTGGTTCGTCGGCTGTATCTCGATCTGATCGGACTGCCGCCCACTCCAACACAGCAGCAAATCTTTCACCGGCTGTATGCGCAGTCCCCGCAGCAGGCGGTCGAGCAAACGACGGACAGGCTGCTGGCCCAGCCGGCATTCGGAGAAAAATGGGCGCGACACTGGCTGGACATTGCCCGCTATGCAGACTCCAACGGGGGCGATTTCAACCTGACGTTTCCGGAGGCCTGGCGATATCGCAACTACGTCATCGACGCCTTCAACGCGGACATGCCGTACGATCAGTTTCTCCGCGAGCAACTGGCGGGCGACCTGCTGCCAGCGGACACTGCGGCGGATCGTAACCGACAGTTGATTGCCACCGGTTTTCTGATGGTGGCTCCCAAGATGCTGACCGAACGCAACAAACCGAAAATGCATCTGGATATTGCCGACGAGCAGCTGGACACCGTGGGCCGCGCCGTGATGGGGTTGACGATAGGATGTGCGCGGTGCCACGACCACAAATTTGATCCGATCCCCACGACAGACTACTACGCCATGGCGGGGATCTTCCACAGCACGCGCACGGCTGACGGCATTCTCATGAATAACGTCAACGTCTCCGGCTGGACAGACACACCGCTTGCCGTGGATGCCGCCACCGCACGACGGGCGGCACAGCGAAATGCAGAGATCCGCCAACTGCAGCAACAGTTGCAGCGCAAAGAGAAACAGCTGGCGGCCACCGCCATCACTGTGGACGACCATCAGGCCGAAACGAAGGGACGCTGGCGCAAGTCGACCTATCGTCCCAACCATCAGGGCGCCCACTATCTGGCAGGCAGCAAAGGGCAGGGCCCCTTTGCCATCACGTGGCGGGCCCAACTGCCCCAACCCGGTCAGTATGAAGTGCGTGTCAGTTTTTGCGGCGGTGGTGGACTGGCCAGCAACGCGGAATATGTGGTGCGACATGCCGATGGCGAAACGGTGCTGCGGGTCGATCAAACACAAACTCCCTCCGTCGCCAATGTCTGGCACCCGCTCGGTCGATTTCGATTCGACGGGGAACCGCAGCCTGTGGCAGAAGTTCGCCTGACCGATCGCCATGCGGACAACGCCGTCATCGCGGACGCCATTCAACTGGTGCGGGTCGATGACCTGCCGGCAGTCGGCAACGCGCAGACCACGGCTCTGGCAGCTGAGATTCAACAGCTGCAGCAACGCCTGAAGCAAAAACAGGAGCAGCAACCCGACGCTCAGATGGCCATGGCGGCGCGCGACCACACGGAAGAGCGACTGGGAGACCTGCATGTGAGAATCCGCGGAGAAGCCCGCAATCGCGGCCCGCTGGTGCCGCGCGGTTTTTTGCAGGTGGCGGGTGCGACAGGTGCGGCCGAGATTCCCGACGGGGAATCCGGTCGCCGCCAGCTGGCCGACTGGCTGACACATCCGGACCATCCGCTGACCGCCCGTGTCATGGCCAACCGAGTGTGGCAACACCTGCTGGGGCAGGGCATCGTCGCCACCAGCGACAACTTCGGTCGTCGTGGCCGTCTGCCAACGCAGCCGGAACTGCTGGACCATCTTGCCGGTCAGCTGATCGCTGATCGCTGGTCTGTGAAATCTCTGATTCGCCGCATCGTGTGTTCCCACACGTATCAGCAGGTTGCGATGACCCCCACGGACCTCGATCCCGACAACGCCCGACTGAAGCACCAGAATCGTCGCCCGGTGCCGGCCGAGACGCTGCGTGATGCAATGCTGGCAATCGCCGGACAACTGGATGCCGATCGTCGTGAGTCGGTCGTGCAACAGCTGGGCATGTATGCCATCGCCACGTCGGGCAAGCGACATGCATCGCTGGGCGAAACCGGCAAGCTGCGACAGCGGAGCATCTATCTGCCCGTCGTGCGAGGCGCCGAGCCGCCTTCGCTGGCCGTATTTGATCTGCCCAATCCCGATCTGGTCACCGGACAGCGGGCCGCCACGACGGTGCCCGCTCAGGCTTTGTTCATGATGAACTCCCCGTTCGTCCGCGAGATGGCAACAGCGGTGGCAGAATCAGCGATCCGCAACCGCGATGCCTCCGGCGCTCAGCTGGACCGCATTGTCTCTGACCTGTACCAGCGGGTGCTGATGCGGCCGCCTTCCCCGGCCGAAGTGGCCGATGCGGTCGCGTTTCTGCAGGCGGAGCAGACGGCCGAGTCCGAGACAACGGTTTCTGCCGCAACCGATTTTGCGCCAACGAATTCTCCGCCAACCAATCCTGCGACTTCGGCCACGGCAACCCCCTCGTCTGCGGCGGACGCCCAAACGCGGGCGGTTGCCGCCCTGGTGCAGGTGCTGTTTTGTTCGACCGAGTTCCGCTTCCTTGAATAGCGTCCCACGGGCTCAATCTATGAATGCGTGCCACCACTTTTCCTTGTCCTCGGATCGTCGCCGCTGGCTGCAGCAGGCCGGCTGTGGGTTTGCCGCTGTCGCCTTCCAGGCGTTCGCTCAGCAGGTGGCCGCAGCCGCGGGATCTGCGCGGCAAAGTGGTCTCTCCCAGCATCGGGCACCGGCGAAGCGGGTGATTTTTCTGTTCATGCACGGCGGTGTGTCTCAGGTCGACTCCTTTGACCCCAAACCGATGCTCAGAAAATTCGCCGGTCAGGACCTGCCCTTCAAAGGGCTCGACGGACTGGACGTCGAGCTCAAAGACAAGGCGGGGAACGGACGCGTCCTGGACACCACCTGGCGTTTCCGCCAGCACGGCGACTGCGGCGCCTGGATCAGTGATCTGTGGCCTCACCTGGCACAGCATGCGGACGACCTGTGCTTTATCAAGTCGATGCACACACGAGGCACATCGCACGGACAGGCGGTGGCCATGATTCATACGGGCAATGACAATCTGCTGCGGCCCTCCATTGGCTCCTGGGTGAGCTACGGACTGGGGACAGAAAATCACAACCTGCCCGCCTTTGTCAGTATTACGCCGCCGGCCGGTCACGGAGGAGCGCGCAACTACGGCTCTGCGTTTCTGCCGGCCCACCATCAGGCCACCACGCTGGGACATTCCGGCAGTCGCACGGCCGATGCCACCATTCCCTTTCTGAACAGCGGCGACGAGAGCCCGGCGCGGCAGCGGCGACAGCTGAATCTGCTGCAGCGGATCAATCAGCGGCATCTGGCCAGCAGTCAGGATAACCGCATCGATGCCGTGATTCGCAGCTATGAAATGGCGTTTCGCATGCAGCGTATTGCGCCGGAACTGATGGACGTCAGTCGCGAAACGTCCGCCACTCAGCAGCTGTACGGCATGGACCAGCAACCCACTGCGGACTTTGGTCATCGCTGCCTGCTGGCGCGTCGCTTTTGTGAGGCGGGCGTGCGATATGTGCAGGTCAGCACGCCGTATGTCTGGGACCAGCACTCCGGGCTGGTCAAAGGACACACCAAAAATGCGCTGGCGGTCGACCGACCGATCGCGGGACTGCTGACGGATCTCAAACAGCGGGGACTCCTGGACGACACGCTGATCGTGTGGGGAACAGAATTTGGACGCACGCCCGTGGCGCAGGGAACCAACGGACGCGACCACAATCCGGCCGGCTTTACCATCTGGCTCAGCGGTGCGGGCGTGAAACGCGGCTACAGCCATGGCGCGACAGACGACTTTGGTTACTTCGCGCAGCAGGAGAAAGTGCACATGCACGACCTGCATGCCACCATTCTGCACCTGCTGGGCGTCGACCACGAGCAACTCACCTACCGCTATGCGGGCCGTGATTTTCGCCTGACGGATGTCTATGGCACGGTCGTGCAGGACATTCTGGCGTGAATGTGGCCGCGCCCCGATCAAATCGAGCGTCCGTACAGCCATCCGCCCCAGCCTCGGTCGCAGCTTCCAGCACCTTTGCCACACATTCACCGCACCTCATGATGAGTCTCTCCATGACCGCCAGCCCACCAGCTCCCAGCTCGATCCGCCAACGCTCGCTCAAACGCGACACACGTCCGGCAGCGAAACATGATTTCTTAACACGCCCGTCACGATTTCTGCTCACCGCTCTCCTGCTGTTGATCGTTGGTGTGGTGCGGGGCAACGCGGCGGAGCCTCTCAACGTCCTGTTCATTTCCGTCGACGATATGAACTGCGACCTGGGTGCATTCGGACATCCGCAGGTCCGCACGCCTCATCTGGATCGCCTGTGCGAGATGGGCGTCCGGTTTGATGCCGCCTACTGTCAGCAGCCGCTGTGCGGTCCCAGCCGGGCCAGTCTGATGACAGGACTGCGGCCCGACACTCTCGACATGCACACGCTCAAACACGAACTGCGTGACAAGAATCCGGACGTGGTGACGCTGGGTCAGCTGTTCCGTCAGCACGGCTATTTTTCTGCGCGGGCCGGCAAGATCTATCACTACGGCAACCCCAGTATGATTGGAACGGACGGCAACGACGATCCGGCAACGTGGAACGAACGCTTCAACCCCGTGGGCATCGATCGTTCTCAGCAGGAAAACATCATCCGCTATGGAGCCGGACAGGAGAACAACACCAACCTCGGCATCAGCATGGCCTGGTGGGACCCCGACAGCCCGGATGAGGCCCACACGGACGGCAAGGTCGCAACGGAAATTGTGCGGCTGATTGGCGAAAAGAAGGACACGCCCTTTTTTCTGGCGGCCGGATTCTTCAATCCGCACTGCCCGTATGTGGCGCCCCGAAAGTACTTCGATCTCTATCCACTGAACGAGATCTCCATGCCCGACCTGGACGCAGCGAAACGCGATCTGGCCGATGTCCCGCCGATGGCCATTCAGCGTGACAACAGAAACTGGCCCTTCTATTTCAAAGACGTGTCTGTCGACCAGGCACGGAAATGCAAGCAGGCTTACTACGCCACGCTCTCATTCGTCGATGCGCAGGTAGGCCGTCTGCTGGACGCCCTAAAGGAGCACCAGTTGCTGGACCGCACCATCATCGTGTTTTGGTCAGACCACGGTTATTTCCTGGGAGAGAAAGGGCTGTGGTACAAACGCAAGGCCTTCGAACGCTCTGCCCGTTCTCCGCTGATCATCGCCGCTCCGGGACTCACGCAGGGCCGTCACTGCAATCGTCCCGTCGAACTGCTGGACATCTATCCCACACTGGCGGATCTGTGCCAGCTGCCGCCACCCGCCACACTGGAGGGCCGCTCGCTGCGTCCGCTGCTTCGCGATCCGCAGGCGGCGTGGGACAAGCCGGCCGTCACCCAGATCTGGCACAGCAAAAAGGCGTGGGGCTACTCCCTGAGAACCCAGCGTTATCGCTACACCGCGTGGCTGAACGGAAAAGCGGGGCAGGAACTGTACGACCACAAGACCGACCCGGAGGAAGTCACCAATCTGGCAAATGACCCCCAATACACGGCAGTCGTCCAGCGGCTGTCTCAGCAACTGCAGCCGTTCCAGCAATTGCCGCCCCACAAACGGCAGGCCGGGCAGAACGGCAGCAAGAGCCGTCAAAACAGTGGCCAGAAGGGAAGTCCCAAGGGTGACGACAAGAGCAGGAAATAAGCCCCGTGAGACGCCAGCAATCTTTGACAGACGACGTCGGAGCAATGTGGAGCACTAAGCCGCTAAGAGCAGCGATCGACGCCGCGTGGTGTGGCACCATGGTCTGACAGCATGACTTGACAACGTGGCCAGCTCGATCACACCGCGTCCGGGCAACGCCGCTCAGTTGTCGTCAGACGACGACTTGTCCTTATCGCCGGATGGCCGCTTTTCTTTGGCCGCCTTTTTGTCGGTCTGGCCCTTCTTCCGCTTCTTCTTCGATGCAGGCGGACTGTCCGTACGGTGGTCGTACTGTTGCGGAATGGCCATGAAGTCATCCAGCACCTGCTGCAGTCGCTGCCTGTGTGCTGCGAACTCCGCCGCACTTGTTTCTCGCTCCGCATAGCGGGCCGCATCGGACGAAACAGGGATGTGATACAGTCGGCCGTCTTCATTCAGCCGCAGCATCCGATCCCGCACAAAGAAGCCCTGCTTGTAGTTGATCAGCACATGCGGACGATTGTTACCCGTCGTTCCGAGAAGATTGTGGGCCAGATTCATGCCATCCACATCTCGCTTGAGTGGGATGTCGGCAATCGCGGCGATGGTGGGCAACACGTCCACCAGACACAAAAACTCATCGCGGACACCCGGCGAAATCGTCCCCGGCCACCACGCCAGAAAGGGCACGCGACTGCCAGCCTCGGTCATGGTGCCTTTGCCGCCTTTGATTTGCAGACCGGGCAGCCGACTGGTGATGGGCCGTCCGGTCCCGTTGTCACCGGTAAACAGCACCAGCGTATTGTCGGCAATTCCGTGCTGCCGCAACCGAGCCAGAATCTGCCCCACCACATCATCCATGTAGGTGATCATATGGCCGAACGCCTGCGTGGACTTGTCGAGGTCGCCCGGATACTGCGACCGCGCGAGCGTCTCCAGCTGCGGCGGGTGGACAAAAGGAGAATGCACGAGTGCCATGGGATAGTAGACAAAGAACGGCTCTTCATGATGCCGATCGATGAAGTTCAGCACAAAGTCGCGGAAGGTGTCAGGCCCAAAGTCCTTCTCGGCGCCGTCGATGATCGTCCCGTTCTGATAGAACTGAGGCTTGTAGTAGCGACTGGATTTCTTTCCACCGTAGAACCAGGACCACAGACAGTATTCGTCAAAACCATGTTCGGTCGGCTGCCCAGGATGCTCATCGAACTTTCCCAGCTGCCACTTACCGGCAATGGCCGTATGGTACCCGGCGTCCTGAAAGTCGTTTCCGAAGGTGCGAATCTCGGTCGGCAGTCTCACGCCTGGCTGCTTACTGATCAACGCCCGGAATCCGGTGCGATTGGGATACAGCCCGCTCATCAGCATCACGCGAGTGGGCGTGCACAGCGGCGTCGCGTAGGCGTTTTCAAAGCGAGCGCCTTCGCTGGCCATGCGATCCAGATGGGGGGTCGTGTAGATCGTGCTGCCGTAGCATCCCAACCCTTCGGCCCCAATATCATCCGCCATGATGACGATCACATTGGGTGAATCCGCCTGACAGATTCCCAGTAACATCAGGTGGACCATCAGGCCGGCAACACGTTTGGAAATCATCTGGAGTCTCGCCGAAATAACGGGGGCCGGAAGGCAGTTTGCACCTTGCAAACTGCAATCTGCAAACGGGACGAACGATCAGACACAACATCCGCCGCGAACACAACATTCGCCGCAGCCAGACCGCGACGATCGTCGTGCCTCACCGATGCCTGCCTGCCTCCAGTTATTTCATCCCACCTCGGAAAACGCCAGCGAACAGGCAAATTTCGGTTGAATCGCCCCGGACCAGCCGTGAGGGCGATGCCGGCCTCACGCCACTGACAGTGAGCGTGGCCGGCAATTGGAGTGAGCGGTTGGCGTGGCGGGCGGTCGAGGTTAGGGGCGGCGAGGTGATGGGGCGGCCAGATCATCGGGCGCCCGGATCGCGGGGCCCGCCGGATCGCGGGGCCTTTACATTTCGCTCACCGCACGGCCGCTGCTACTCCCGTTTTTTTCCTGAGCGACGCCCCATCTGGAAATTGACCTGTGGCAGGGCGGTCCGCAACTCATCTCGAACAGCGTGGACGGCCGGTGCAGCGACAATGTTCTGCCACTCCTGTGGGTCCGCCACGATGTCGTACAATTCTTCATCTCCGTTCTGGTAGTGAATCAGACGATGATTGGCCGAGATGACGGCGTGATTGCCCAGACCGTGCGTACACACGACAGGCGCTTTGGTCGCATCCGGATCCTGCAACTGGGGCACCAGACTGGTGCCTTCCAGCTGGGTGCCGGGCGAGCGAACGTCAATGAGTTCCAGCAGAGTCGGATAGATATCCAGCAGGCTGGCGGGCTGACGGCACAGGGCGGACTTCGTGATCCCCGGTCCACTAAAGATCAGTGGCACACGCGTGCTTTCGTGCCACAGCGTGTATTTCTCCCACGTCTCCTTGTCGCCCAAGTGGGCACCGTGATCGGACCACAGAACCACGATGGTATTGTCCTTATGCGGCGAAGCATCCAGGGCGTCGAGGACTCGCCCCACCTGAGCGTCCGCAAAGCTGACAGACGCCAGATAGGCCTGCACGGCTTTCTTCCATTCTCCATGCTCCGCAATCCAGCGATGCCAGCGTCGACGCACAGCACCGGCCGTCGGGTTCTTTTCAACAGAAGACGGCAGGCGCTGCAGCCAACCCACCGGGTTCTCCGGCAGCCGAATGTCCTCCAGTGGATACAGATCAAAATACTTTTGCGGGACGTAGAAGGGGATGTGCGGGCGAAAAATGCCACACGCCAGAAAGAAGGGCTGCGTGTGTTCCTGACCCAACTTCTCGCACGTATGACTCACGACTTTGTAGTCCGGCATCGCCTCTTCCGGATGCCCAATGGGGCCCCAGTCCATGAAGCCAGGCAGTTCGCGGCGGTCGGCTGGCTCACCGCGTCCCAGCGGAGTGTTTTCCGGCATCACCCGCTGGGGCATCTGCCGTGTCATGCTGGGCCAATAGGCATCCCAGGACGGCAGGTCGTTCTTGCCATCGCTGGGCCCTTTGATCCACTCCAGCGAATGAAAGATCTTCCCGGCCCCCGTGGCCCGATATCCGTGAAACTGCCGCAGATACTGGGGCAACGTCAGTGCGGACTTCAACACGCTGGAGGCCCGTGCCTGATGTCCGTTCACGTAGATTCCGGATGTGGAAGGCCGCACGCCAAACAGGGTCGCCACGCGGGACGGATTGCAGATCGGCGCGGCACAATGAGCATTGGTAAAGGCCACACCACGGGCAGCCAGCCGATCCAGGTGCGGCGTTTTTACCCCAGGATAGCCCTGAAGGTGCCCCACGTGATCGTTCAGATCATCAATGGCGATGAACAGAATATTGGGCTTGTCACCATAGCGGCGTTCCACAGGAACAGGCAACACGTCAGCCGCGGTTGCGGTCGCATCCGCGCTGGCCGTGTTGTCCTGAGGGGGAGCGGCCAGCAGCGGGACGCTCATCGTCGGAACACCCGACAGAACAGCAATGAAAATGGCGACGATCAGCGACAGGGCACGACAGACAGAAAATCGGCTGACGAAGATTCGTAAACAGGCAGAGCGAGGTCTCATGGCAGGGTTCCCGGCAGGAGGACAAAGACGCGCAGGCAACGGGGCGTGCCAGCTGTCAAAGGCAGGCTGGCCGCGGCAGCCGACACTAACGCACCAAACGCGGCCAACAACACGCATCACGACATGAGTCGGCTAAGTTGGGGTTATCAGCCAGACGGGATCGCCCTGCTGAACTCCGAACGGTCGTGAAATCACCAACCACATCGACACTCGATCCGACCAGCGGCCGCCGAAGCATTCTTCCGCGACGCATCGGTCGTACGTTCTGCCTATGGCTGTACCGCTTTACCTGCCTGCGGTGCATAGTTGGGATTCGGCTGCATGCGTTCCGCCCTGACGGACTGTCGCCACTGTTCGAGTTCGCGGCGCAGAGCGTCCGTGCGCTCCGGGAGTTCGGTCGCCAGGTTGTGGGTCTCACCCAGATCACGGCCGAGGTGAAACAGTTCCAGGCCCGGTGGGTCGAACGACTCGATCAGCTTCCACTCGCCCTTGCGAATCACGCTGCAGGGCACACTGGAGGGATGGCCGTTGTAGTGTGGAAAATGCCAGAACAGGCTGCGCTCGCTCGGGATTTCGGTTTCCTCGTGCAGCAGTGGACGCAGATCGATGCCATCACAGTGCTGCGTCGGCAACAGGGGCAGTCCGGCGGCCGACAGACATGTGGGATACAGATCGTTGCTGATCACCGGTTGATCACACACGCGGCCAGCCTGCGACACTCCCGGCCAGTGTATGATCAGCGGCACGCGAATGCCGCCTTCGTAGTACGCCCCCTTGTTGGCCCGCAGCGGATGATTGCTGGTGGCTTTGTAGAATCCGCCGTTGTCCGAAGTAAAGATCACCACCGTGGGCCGCTGTTGATGGTGCTCCTTCACGGCCGCCAGCACGCGGCCCACACTCTCATCGATACTCTCGACCATCGCCGCATAGGCGGGTCGCCCCTGGCGTTCGGCTTTCGCCACCTGCTCATAGCAACCGACCATGTCCTGCTTCGCCTGCAGGGGAGCGTGCACACCGTAGTGCGGAAAGTACAGAAAGAAGGGACGATCATCAGGCTGACGAATCAACTTCACCGCCTCATCGGTCAGGCGATCCGTCAGATACTCTCCCGGCTTGCCGTCCGGGAACACGTTCC
The DNA here is from genome assembly GCA_024742875.1 of Planctomycetaceae bacterium. Lineage (GTDB taxonomy): Bacteria > Planctomycetota > Planctomycetia > Planctomycetales > Planctomycetaceae > Fuerstiella. The sequence continues at coordinate 10,600 of JANSXP010000004.1, forward strand.
ACCGCGCCCGCAATCCGGTTGTGGGAATCAGCCAGTTGCCCTGATACGGAAAGAAATACTGCCCCGGCGCTCCATGCGCGTTGCCCCCGCGATTAACCTCAAAACCATGATGCTGCGGCAGGCAGAAGGGCTCGCTGCCCAGATGCCATTTACCCACATGCCACGTGCGATACCCAGCCTCACGCAGCGCTTCGGCCAGCGTCCACTCTTCGACCGGCAGGCCACGCAACACGCGCCCCTCCCGCAGTCTGGCCTGGGGATTCCAGCGCCCGGACGGCAGCCAGTCGGTCAGCAGCAGCCGCGCCGGATAGCGGCCCGTCAATATGGAGGCGCGAGTCGGAGAACACACGGCACACGCCGCATAAGCGTTGGTGAATCGCACGCCGTCTTCCGCCAGCCGGTCGATCTGCGGTGTGTGATAGTAGGTGCTGCCCTGACACCCGAGATCTTTCCAGCCGAGATCATCGATCAGAAACAGCACGATGTTGCAGGCCGTGCTCCCGACCGGATCGGAGTGCATCGACTTTGACGGTGAAGAAGCGGCCAACGCACCTGGCACACCGCTCGGCAGCCCCCACGCACAGCAACAGAATACGAGCAACGTCATTCGAGGCATCAGCAAGCTCCAGCAGCAGAGGGCAGCGGCAGTTTCTTGTGCCACTGTAAATTGCGACCACCACTTCGTACAGCACCACGACGAATGGCGATCACGCAATCGGCCGCTTACAATGCGGCGTTACCTGACTCCCTGCCCCCAGGAGCCGCTTATGTCCCAGCCCATGAAAACTGCCCTGCTGTTGTGTGTGCTAACGGCCTCCCCTGTTGTCGCAGAGAGGCCCAACATCGTGCTGATTCTGGCGGACGATCTGGGCTGGGCAGACATCGGTTACAACAACAAGGCGGTGTACAGTCCACATCTGGACGAGCTGGCGAACACCGGCATCACGTTCACGCAGCACTATGTGATGCCGCAGTGCACGCCCACACGGGTCGCACTGATGACGGGCCGCTATCCGGGCCGCTTTGGTGGCGCCGCGCTGCAGGCCAGCAACGAACCCGCATTCCCACAGAACACGCCCACGCTGGCCAGCATGCTGCAGCAGGCAGGCTACCGCACTTACCTGGCGGGAAAGTGGCACCTTGGCTCAAGGGTCGAGCATGGCCCCAATCACTTCGGCTTCGACAGCAGCTACGGCTCTCTCGCGGGAGCGGTCGGCATGTACGATCACCGTTATCGCACGGGCGATTTTGAACACACGTGGCATCGCGACCACGCGCCCGTTGACGGGGCAGAAAACGGGGTGCATGCATCCGAACTGGTGGCCCGCGAAGCGGCCCGCGTTATTACGGAAAGCGCTCAGGCCCGAAACACGGGGACGCCCTTCTTTTTGTATCTGCCGTTTCACTCGGTCCACACGCCACTGGATGAACGCGGCCCATTCGTGGATCGCCCGACACAGCGTGACCCACAGAACAGGCAGCGGTGGCTCAACGAAGATCGCATTGTCTGGTTCAACGATCCGGACGGAATCATTCAACGGGAGCCCGATCCGGAAAAACGACTGCTGCTGGCCGCCGTGCACCACCTCGACCACATCACCGGCCGAATCGTGAAACTGCTGGATGAAACGGGCCTGCGCGACAATACGCTGATCCTGTTTTCTTCTGACAACGGGCCGCAGGGATCGTGGCCCGGCAATGCGTATCCCGACGATCTGAAGCTGACCGATTTTAATCAGCCCCTGCCATTTCGTGGCAAAAAAGTGGACGTCTGGGAGGGCGGCATTCACGTGCCGGGATTCGTCAACTGGCCCGCTCGGCTACAACCCCGAACTGACAGCACGCCCGTGCATATTGTTGACTGGTACCCCACACTGGCCGCGTTGGCAGAATCGACGGCCGACGCGCCGGATTGGGATGGCGTGAATCTTGCCACGCTGCTGTTTGAGCAGACGCCATTGCCACAGCGCGACCTGTACTGGACCTGGAACAAGCGAATCAACCGCTGGGCGCTGCGACGTGGCCCGTGGAAAATTGTGAAGTACACAAAGCGGCCACCGGAATCTGCGGCGGACTGGGAATTGTATCACCTCGCGGACGATCCGAAGGAATCCGACAATGTGGCCGCCAAACACCCCGAGGTACTCGCTGAACTGCACAACGCCTTTCTGAGGCAGCGCAAAAAAGACGCTCAGAAGTAGGAGTTCGACCGCGGAGCCAGCGGGAAAACGCGGCGGAGCAGCCTGCAAAATGGGGGCGATCCAGGCTCCTGACAGGCCTGAACCGCCGGGCAACCCGGCGCAGACAGCCGGCATCAGAGCTGGCACAGTTAGACACAAAGTGTTGCCGAACAAACGTCTGCTGGCAGCGAGACGCTGTTATGATGACGACATGAAGCGCGAATCAAAAACAAATCCCGGGCTGCGTCTGTCACACCTGCTCTGCCTGATGTGTGGCGTGTTTCTTTTCTCCGAGCCGTCGCTGAAGGCCGCTGACCAGCCGCATCATAAGCCGCCGAATATCGTTTTTGTCCTGGCCGATGACCTGGGCTGGGCAGAACTCGGCTGCTACGGCAACCACTTCAACGAGACACCACACCTGGATCAACTGGCCGCAGACGGCGTTCGCTTCACGGCAGCCTACGCGGCGGCCCCTGTTTGCTCACCGTATCGCGCGGCGCTGCTGACCGGTCGGCATCCCGTGCAGACCGGCATTCTGGATTACCTGCGGCCAAATTCTGCCAATGCCCTGTCGACCACGTTTGAAACACTGGCCGAACGGCTAAGCGCCGCTGGCTATCGCACGGGCATGATCGGCAAGTGGCATTTGACCGGCTACCAATATCACAATGCGGAGTACGAAGTACGACCTGCCAGTCATGGCTTCCACTGGAACATCGGCAGCGAGGTGAAGGGTGTTGGCAACGGAGCCAACTTCTGGCCGTACCGTTTCCGTGATCAGCCCGTCCGCTGGCTCGACTTTACGGACAACCGACTGGGCGAAGACGAGTTTCTTGTTGATCGCATGAATCTCGAAGCCGTGGACTTCATCAAACGGAATGCCGCCGGTCCGTTCTTTCTGTATCTGAGCCACTATGCCACCCACTCAATCCTGCATGGCAAGCCCGAGCTGGTCAAAAAATACATCGCCAAACATCCGCCTGGAGCCAGTACCCGCACGCGCTGCTATCTGTGCCAGGACCGTGGCCTGTCCGGTGACCCTCTGCATCACTGGGCGGGCGATCACAATCCGCATCTGGCGGCCATGCTGGAAAGTATCGATGACGGCATCGGACAGATTCGCCGCACACTGACAGACCTCGGGCTGGCCGAGAACACCATCATTGTCTTCAGCAGCGACAACGGCGGGGAGACCGGCGTCACGTCCAACCGCCCTCTGCGAGGTGGCAAGAGCCAGCTGTTTGAAGGAGGCATTCGCGTACCACAAATTGTCTGCTGGCCGGACCGTCTGCCCGCCGGACAGGCGTGTTCCCAGCCGACGATCAACACGGACTTCGCTCCCACTTTGCTGGAGGCAGCCAGCCTGCCGAGCGAATCACGGCAATCCGACGGCATTTCGATGCTGGCGTCGTGGTGTGCACCGCAGCAGCAGCAACCCGAGCGGGAATTATTCTGGCACTACCCACTCGATCGGCCCCACTTTCTGGGAGGAACGTCTGCGGCCGCCATTCGCCGGGGCGACTGGAAACTGATTCACCGCTACGACACGGGAGAGCGACATCTGTTTCATTTGTCTGAGGACATCGGCGAACAGCACGACCTGGCAACCACACACACAGACGTTGCCGATCGCCTGCAACATCGCCTGACATCACTGCTGCGGCAGCAGTCAGCCCGCATCCCGTCTCCCCCCGTACTGCGTCAAACCGGCGCCCTGCTGTTTGCCGATCATTTCTCCAGTGGACGGGCCAGTGATCGGTGGAGTCGCAGCTCTGAGTGGACGGTGGAAGACGATGTGCTGCATCGTGTCTCCGGCGGCACGGACTCGACCCGCCTGTTTCTGAAGGACGCTGACTTTGGTGATGTGGTGATCCGCTTCGACTTTCGACTCGATCAGTCTCAGGATGTGCGGCTGGTGACAGGCAGCGGCGGGCACTACAACTCTGTGCTGCACATACGCCCCGATCACTTCTACCTGCAGACGGCCAAAGATGACGACGCTCCGTATTTCTCCTTTCGACACGGAGAATGTGCGTACGACTTTGAACCGGATCGCTGGTACTCGATGACTGTCGAGTACAACGGCAATCAGCTCGTGGCCCACCTTGATCATGAGCATACCGTGCTGGCCGAACATCCGATCATCGATCGCAAGCGGACGTACTTTGCGTTTCAGATCGATCAGCATCCGGCGCAGATTGACAACGTGCAGATTTACGCGTCTCGAAAAAGTCCGCAGGCCGACGCGCAGCTGGCACGACTTCGCGAACAGACAGGTCAGCACCCGGTTGCCAAAACCCCGGCAGAAGAATTTTCGATTCTCAAGACCAACGCGCACGAATGGCACTACCAGCGATCGCCCGCTTATCGCGGGCTGGTACAGGAAGTGGAACGGCAGGATGCCGAACTGAAGGCCAGGTTCCCTGCCGCGTTTCGCTCCATCAAGGAGTTAAAGAAAGACGTTGCCGCAGAGCGAAAACAACTGCTGGCAGAAGACGGCAACTTCAAAGACAGACTGTTTGCCACTTACCGCGCCCGGCGGGCCATCGAGACGTTCTTGAAAGAGCAGCATGAAGATTTTGACGCCCTGCCGGCCATTCGGCAGGCACGGGAACTGGAAAAACTGCGTACCCGGTGGAAGTCTTCCGCAGAGTACATCGCGCTGGTGAATGCCGAAGCGTCGGCCCAAAAGACGCTGCAGTCCACGTGGCCACAGTTGTTTGTCAGTGAAGACCAGATGAGGCAACAGCTGAAAAGCAAACACGAGGCCCTGAAGGATGATCCGGTTTATCAGGCCCTGCGAGCGGACCGCGCGGCGGCCTGGAGCGCCCGGGAGCAGTTCCTGCTGGAACACGAGCCACGACTCGAAACACTGCGGCAGCAGAAAAGCGGGCGGTAACAGCCCCCTGCGTGATCGCCACACGCCCGGACTGTGTCAGGGGGATAAGTCCGCGGCCCCGGTGTGGGCATCGAGTCGATCGGCCGCTTCGGTAAGCAGACTGTGCATGGCCCGTTCTGAAGCCTGCGGTCGCCGCCCACAAACAGCCTTCATGACCTTCAGGTGCACAGCCAGAGAGGCTCGGTTTTCTGCCGGCTGTCGATTGGTGATCCGCAGGCTGGAGACCAGAGAGGCGTCGATCACATTGGCAATTGGCGCAAAAAACGGGTTGCAGGTGGCGTGCAGAATTTCCACATGAAACTGCGTGTCGGCTGTGAGAAAACCGGTCACGTCGTCTGCCTGCTGCTCCATCTGCTCGTAGGCCGCTCTGACGCGCTGCAGATCTTCGTCCGTCCCGCGTTCCGCCGCGATTCTCGCTGCAGCGGGCTCCACGGTGCGGCGCAGTTCCATCAGATGACTCAAAAAGTTGCCGCCCGTGTCCGCGGAAACCTGCCAGTGGAGCACGTCGGGATCAAGGTAGTTCCAGGAACGGGACGGTCGAACGACTGTGCCGCGGCGAGCGCGGGAATCTACCAGCCCTTTGGCGGCCAGTGACTTCACCGCCTCACGAACGACCGTGCGACTCACGCCCAATTCTTCACACAGCGTCCATTCCTGAGGCAGTGGATCACCCGGCTGCAGTTCGCCCGCCATAATCCGACTGCCCAGATCATGCAGCACCTGTCCGCACAGATTTTTTTTTGACGGCGTCGCCATACAAGGGAGCTCTGTCAACAGTGGAGGAACTTATTAATTGTATGACAATAACCCTCAACACACAACGACGAGACTCCGAGGCAAGTGGCACGGGTGCCAATGCGCGGTCATGAGAAGAGGGGACCTCATGCACTTGCTGACGGTGACCACCAGCGACACGTTTCGCTTCGCAACGCGTGCCCCCTATATTGGCGGCAAGGTCCACCACCTCTGACTGTTGTACAAAAGAACCATGAAACGTCTTACTCTCCTGTTCACTGTGATCGTCTGTCTGTTTCCGCTGGCCCAGCCGGGGCGCTCGGCGGGTGGCGGGCCGTGTGGTGCCGCCAGTTCGGCCCCGGGGCCGCGTTCGTCGTCCGACGCTGCGCCTGCCGTCTGTCGCGAAGTGACTGAAGTTCGCCTGACGGCGACGCAAAAACGGCAACATCCATGGGACGTTGACCTGGAGGTCGTGTTTGAACATTCCTCCGGAGAATCGCTGACGGTCCCCGCTTTCTTTGATGGTGACGGCACCTATGTGGCCAGATTCTGCGCCCCTCTGGAAGGAACATGGACGTGGCGGTCACGGTCAGACGTTGCCGCCTTGAACAACAAACGGGGACAACTGGATGTGGCCGCATCAGACAGCCCAGGCGGCATTACCATCCCTCCTGAGGCAGCCACACGTTTTCGCTATCAAAACGGCGAGGCATACTATCCCATCGCTTTTGAATGCGACTGGCTGTTTGCGCTCGATGCTGAGGACGCAGACGACATTCCCCGGACCCGCAAATTCGTCAGCTCACTGGCGGCCAGTGGATTCAACCAGGTGGTCATGAATGTGTTTGCCTATGACGTCAAATGGCCAAAGGACGGGACACTCGACAGTCGTTTTGACTACGGCAGCCCGTCCGTCTTCCCGTTTGGCGGCAACAACGACAAGCCCGATTACTCCCGGATCAACGTGACTTACTTTCAGCGGCTCGACCGCGTCATTGCCTGCCTGCATGAGCACGGGATCGCCGCTCATCTGATGATCTACGTATGGAACAAGCGGGTGAACTGGCCGGAAGCCGGATCAGAAGCCGACAACCGCTATTTCGACTACGTCGTTAAACGCTATCAGGCGTATCCCAATTTGATCTGGGACATCTCCAAAGAGGCGCTGGGGTATGGCCACACGGACGTCCACTACATCACCGATCGTATCGAACGACTGCGGCAGCTGGACGTCTATGACCGACTCATCACCGTGCACGATTACAGCTATTGCCGCCGCTTTACGGACAAGGTCGACTTTGTCTCCGTGCAGCTGTGGAGTTCGGAACTGTACGGCGTGATGCGAAAAGTCTGCAGTGATATGCCTGGCAAACCCATCCTCAACATTGAGCATGGCGGTTATGAGCGGGGCCCATACGTGGTATTCACCGGCAACTACACATCAGCGGAAACCTGTCTGGCGCGCGCCTGGCAGTGCGTTTTCGCAGGCACTTACCCGACACATTACTGGCAGGGAGCCGCGTGGAACGTGGTCATCCCGGACCTCAGCGAACTGCCGGCAGAGCAGCGACCGCAACTGCAGTACTACCGGCACATGCAGCAGTTCATTGAGCGGTACAACATCGACAGCCTGAAAGCGGGTGACAAAAAAAGCAACGCGGGATTTTGTCTGCACAACGGCACGGATCGCTTTGTCTATTACGTGCCGGCCGAATGCGAATTCATAGGACTGCGGCTGCCGAAGCAGTTGCAGGGCGGAACAATGACGGCCACATGGTTCAATCCGTACGAAGGCACCTACTCGCCGCCGTCTTCAAAACCCATCGTTCAGTGGCCCGCCTGGGAAGTGCCGGGAGGCGACGGCTTCCGGCTGCTGGTGATTGACGTGAAGGGCTAACGCAGCATAGCGGCCTTTGCATAACGGCCTTTGCATAACGGCCTTTGCATAACGGCCTTTGCAAGGGGGGCGACCGCCGGGCGATCCCAGGCCCGGCGGGCTCACACTTCCCAGCCTCACAGCGCAGCCTCACAGCGCAGCCTCACTGCGCAGCCTCACTTCCCAGCCGCCCATTTGATGGCTTCGGTCATGTGCTGCCGTCCGAAAGAGGTCTCCAGTGAACGCACATCGTGCCCCAGTTCTGTGTAAAAGAACCGGCCTCCATCGTTGGTGTGCAGCCAGGCGATCGGGTGATCGTCACCCATCGCTTTTCCGCCCCGCGTTTTAAAATAGTCCCGCACCGGCTCAAACGTCGATTCATCCACCCGCAGCAGCACCTGAAAACCGGGCAGACCGGTCACGGACCGCGTGTGATTGGTCCAGTCGGCTGTATACGTAAAACTCGTGCCGTGCCCCTTGACGGCGGGATGATCAACGGCCGACTCATCAACGGTCACTCGAGCTTCCAGATATTCCGAATCACTGTTGAAGTCACATCCGCCGATCTCGCGGAACCATTTCCATTCGGTCTGACGGACCAGCGCTGCGTGCAATGCCACGATGCCGCCGCCTTTGCGATACCAGTCGCGAATGCGGTTGCGCTGCGGTTCGTTGAGCAGTTTCGTGAGCTCGTTGGAATTGTTCAGTACCAGCACGTCATAGCGATCCAGCAGCTGCACAATATCTTTGGGGCTTTCGGTCACATCCACCTGCATTTTTAAATCGGTGGACAGACGGGCCAGCCAGCCATTGATCGCTGCAGTTTCCGGATGGCGATACCAGCCGGTGCCGCTGAAGACGAGGACAGCGCCCGTCCGTTTGGGTCCGCGACTGGGCTTGAGTTTGGGTTGGAGCTTTGGTTCATCGCCACACGCGGTCGCGGCAGTGGCAGCCAGCAACACACAGGACGTCAGCAGTCTTAGCGTCATCACAGTCTTTCCGTTCACAGCCGGACCGCGCAGCTCGGCTGCCTGAAGACGGTCGTGGCCCACCGGTTTCAGGTTAGCGTTTTCTCTGCTTGCGACGGTAGGCACTGGGCGAAGTTTTCATCAATCGCTGAAAGCTGCGGCTAAAATGGGCGTGATCATAAAAGCCACAGTTCAACCCGATTTGCGTTATGGTCTGATCTGATTCCCGCAGTTGCCGCGCCGCGTTCTCCACCCGCACGCGTATCAGATACTGACGGGGCGAAGCGCCAAACGCGAGGCGAAACCGGCGTTCAAAGTGGCTGACCGAAAGCCCCGCCATATCGGCCAGTTCATCGGCCGATATGTTTTCACTGAACCGCTCGTGCAGATGAGCAATCACGGCCGCCAGGGCGTCCGCGGAGCCGGATTGAATTCGCTGAATCTGTCGTGAAAATCCGGCCACACCAATCACACGTCGCCGGACGTCCCGCAGCGGAACCTTGGTGGTGGCCACCAGTCGGGGAGACAGCTCGTCCTCGGGCGCACTTTCAATGCGGTTCAGGATGGCCTTGCCGCTTTGCATCACACGCTCATCGTCGCGGCGGTATTCGTCGGCGCGAGGCCGGGGAAAAAAGTCATGATCCGTGCGTCCAATGGCTTCCTCTTCCGAATTGATGCCGCAGTACTCGCAGCCCCGCTGATTGAGCAGCATAAACCGTCCGCGACGATCCTTGACGAAAAATGACACATCCGGCAGGTGATCGAACAGCACCAGCATTTGCTCAGCCGGTGCGACCCGATCAAAAAAACGACGCGTGAGCTCTGTGTTTTTCATGCTTCTTTTTTACACAGAATTAGCAGAGTGGTGCAAGACGCCACACGGCCGGTCGTCAAAATACGCAGGACGTTTCCCAAGCCTGTTTCCGGTAACCGCCATGTCCCTGTTCGTGAAATTGCTGCTGCCACTGGGTCTGACCGCCACCGTGACCGCCGGCGACCCGCCCGTTGACTTCAATCAGCATGTGCGCCCCATCCTTTCGGACAAATGCTACTACTGCCACGGACCGGACGCGGAAACGCGGCAGGCCGACCTGCGACTCGACACCGCAGACGGTGCCCGTGACATCATCGACTCCGGCGACTTTCTGGATCGCGTCAGCAGCAGCGATCCCGATGTCCACATGCCGCCTCCGGATTCCAAACTGACTCTCAGCAGTGAGGAAAAACGTGTCCTGAAAGCGTGGGTCGAGCAGGGCGCGCAATACGACGTGCACTGGGCCTTCAAACAACTGCCAGCGCAGGTGGACGTTCCCGCGACAGATGGCGACTGGCCGCAGTCTGCTGTCGACTCTTTCACACTGCAGCGGATGCAGCAGCAGGGGCTGCAGCCGTCACCGGCCGTTGATCCGAAGTTGTGGCTGCGTCGTGCGACGCTGGACCTGACCGGCCTGCCCCCCACACTGCCTGAGCTGGAAGCTTTTGCCGCCGCCATTGAGGTCGGCAGCAGGCAGCTGGCCTGCGAACAGGCCGTTGACCGGCTGCTCAGCTCTCCCGCCTTCGGCGAACACATGGCGGTCGCGTGGCTGGACGCCGCCCGCTATGCCGATTCCTACGGCTATCAGTCTGACAAGCTGAACACTCAGTGGCCCTACCGGGACTGGGTCGTGCGGGCATTCAACGACAACCTGCCGTACGACGATTTCCTCACCTGGCAGCTGGCGGGAGACCTGCTGCCCAACCCCAGCGTCGATCAGCTGACGGCCACGGCATTCAACCGCATTCATCGGCTCAACAACGAAGGGGGAGCCGTATTTGAGGAGTGGCGAATCGAGAATGTGTCGGACCGTGTGCACACGTTCGGAACAGCGGTGCTCGGCCTGACGATGGAGTGTTGTCGCTGTCACGATCACAAATATGACCCGCTGTCGATGCGTGAGTACTACTCGCTGTCGGCGTTCTTCAATTCCATCGACGAAAGTGGCGTTTACGATCGCACGCAGAAAGTGCCGTGCCCGTCTTTACTGCTGCCCACCGGTGAGCAGCAACGACAGAAAACCGCCGCTTTGCAGCGAATCGAAACTCTCCTGCAACAGCAGCAGGCCATCAGCAAAGACGTCAGCCGTCGATTCACCGCATGGAAAACCACGGATGCGTTTGACGCGCCTGCTCTGCTTCCCGATCTGCGACTGGCGCTCAGCTTTGACCGTGCGTTCGACAACTCGCTGAAAAAGATCTACCACCCGTCGCAGTCCGATCGCAGCTGGGCGCCCGCTCTGGATCTGATCGAAGTGACCGACAGTCCTATCCGTCGACTGCCGGACAGAGAGGCGGCCGATTCCGGGGCGAGCACAGCAAAATCCAGTGACGACGCTTCCACCGAGGGAGCATCGGCCGGTGGGCGGCTGACCGGATTGCCCCCACGCCAGGCACTCGTGCTCGACGGTGAACGCGGCATCACCACGTCCGGTATCGAACCATTCGATCGCTGGACGCCGTTTTCCGTGGTAATCACCCTCAAAGAACGAAAGCGAGTGCAGCAGCGAAGTCTGATCGCTCATCACACCCGTGGAACAGACTGTGGCTACAACGGCTGGGATCTGACCATCGTCGACGGTCATCTGGAGTCGCGCCTGTATCGCGTCTGGCCGGGTAATGCCATTGGCGTGCGGACTGAGCAGCCGATCCCGGCAGACCAGTGGCAGCAGATTGCCGCCACGTATGACGGATCGTCCACTGCGGCCGGCCTGCAGCTGTTTCTGAATGGCCAGCCACTGAGAACCACCATCCTGCGTGACAGTGTCAAAAAGAGTGCAAACGTCAAGGTGGATCACGGCGGTGAGTTTGTTATCGGACAGCGGTTTCGCGCTCGTGGACTTGACGGGGGACTCATCGACGATGTGCGAGTGTACTCTCGCGACCTGACGACCACAGAACTGTCGTGGCTGGCAGGGGGACCGTGGCAGGCTGACAGTCTGGACTACTACCGATCCGCCATCGATGCCCCCGCGCGGGAACTCGCCGCCCAGCTGCAGACCGCCCGTCAGGCACTTGTTATGGCCGAAGAAGCCATGACAGAAATTCCCGTCATGAAAGAGAGGGCCCCGCGTCCCACCCACGTTCTGGCCCGCGGCCAGTATGACGCCCCCACCGATGAATCCACACGCGTGGAACGCAGCGTGCCGGCCGCGCTGGGAATCCCGTTTCCTGCCGCCGGAGCCCGCAATCGACTCGGACTGGCTGAGTGGGTGACCCACCCGGATCATCCGCTGACCGCGCGAGTCGCCGTCAACCGTCTCTGGGGCCAGTTCTTTGCATCGTCCCTGGTGACGACGCCGGAGAATTTTGGACGCCAGGGAGCCCTGCCCACCCATCCGGAATTGCTGGACTGGCTGGCCCGTGATTTTGTCAATCACGGGTGGGACGTGAAACGATTCTGTCGTCAGCTCGTGCTGTCGGCGACGTATCAGCAGGCTTCCACCTTTCCTCAGGGCGAGGCGAAGGATCCGGAGAATCGCTATCTGGCGCGTGGCTCGGCCTACCGACTGTCAGCAGAGCAGATTCGTGATATCGCGCTGGCCGCCTCCGGTTTGCTGGATGATCGGCAGGGCGGCCCGCCCGTTTCCCCTTATCAGCCGGGCAAAGATCTGTGGCGTGAATCCAACGGGATGTCGCCTCCGTTTGAGCAGTCGGTGGGGCGTGACCTGTATCGACGGTCGCTGTACTCCGTCTGGAAGCGAACAGTGCCGCTGCCCAACATGATGGCCTTTGACGCCTCCACGCGGGAAGTGTGTGCCATGAAGCGTGCCCGTACCAATACGCCCCTGCAGGCGCTCGTGCTGCTCAACGATGTGCAGTTTGTCGAAGCGTGTCGTCAGCTGGCGGCTCGCTCTCTGGCCGCCGCCGAAACCCCGGAAGCACAGATCCGCATCGCCTTCACAGCGCTGACGGCACGAACGCCGGACGCTGAGGAACTGCGGCTGCTGCGGCAGCTGCGGGATTCGCAGATGCAATGGTTCCGGAAGCATCCGGACAACGCCGGCGAGCTGCTGAGCATAGGAGATACGCCGGCTGCGGCTGCCAGTGCGGAACTGGCCGCCATGACCATCACCTGCCAGACGATTCTCAACCTGGACGCCACCATCTGGAAACGCTGACACGGTCAGCCCTCTCTCCACCACTTCTCACGGACATCACTTCATGTCACCCTGCCACCCTCAAACGCCGGCTGATCCGTTCGCGACTAGTCGCCGCGTCTTCTTCCAGCGATCAGCTGCCGGCATTGGCGCCGCCGCTCTGTCGTCGCTGCTCAGCGAATCACGGGCCGAGCAGTCCGCGCAGCATCACGAAGCGAAGGCCAGACGCGTCATCTATTTGTTTCAGTCCGGCGGTCCCGCGCAGCAGGATCTGTTTGACCACAAGCCGGAATTGAACCGGCTGAATGGTCAACAGCTGCCCCCGTCGGTGCGCGGTGAGCAGCGGCTGACGGGAATGTCGGCCAACCAGTCCTCATTGCCGCTGGCAGGATCACACTTCGGGTTCGCACAGCACGGAGAATCGGGCGCGTGGCTGAGCGACCTGCTCCCATATCACCGTGAGATTGCCGACGATGTGTGCTTTATCAAATCAATGCACACCGAAGCCATCAACCATGACCCCGCCATTACGATGTTTCAGACAGGTTCGCAGATCGCCGGCCGACCGTCGCTGGGAGCGTGGCTGTCGTATGGTCTGGGCAGCGAAAACAGAGATCTGCCGGCGTTTATCGTGCTGGCGTCAGCCGGGCAGGGCGGACAGCCACTGTATTCACGGCTGTGGGGCAGCGGCTTTCTGGACTCCCGCTATCAGGGCGTGCGATTTCGCAGCGGGAAAGATGCGGTGCTTTATCTGTCCCGTCCCAGCGGCGTAACGCGGGAACTGCGACGACGCCAGCTGGACACCATCAACGCGCTCAATCAGCGTCAGTTCAATAAGGAACTGGACCCGGAAATCGAATCCCGCATCGCCCAGTATGAGATGTCCTATCGCATGCAGTCGAGCGTGCCGGAAGCCACGGACTTTTCTGACGAGCCCAAATCCACGTTTGATTTGTACGGGGAAGATGCCGGAACACCGGGGACCTTTGCTGCCAACTGCCTGCTGGCCCGTCGCCTGGCCGAACGTGATGTGCGGTTTATCCAGCTGTACCATCAGGGCTGGGATCAGCATTCCAATCTGCCCAAAGGCATCAAAGGGCAGGCGGCCGAAACTGATCAGGCGTCAGCCGCACTGGTGAAAGACCTGAAACAGCGCGGTCTGCTGAAGGACACGCTGGTGATCTGGGGGGGAGAATTCGGCCGCACGTCGTATTCTCAGGGTGTGCTCACCAAAACAAACTACGGCCGCGATCACCACCCCCGCTGTTTCACGACATGGATGGCAGGTGGCGGCATCAAGCCGGGGATGACATGGGGAGCCACCGATGAGTTTGGCTACAACGTCGCGGAAAACGGCGTCCACGTACACGATTTTAATGCCACCATTCTGCACCTGCTGGGGATCGACCATGAACGCCTGACGTTCAAATACCAGGGGCGGCGGTTCCGCCTGACCGATGTCCACGGTCATGTATTGGACGACATTCTGGCCTGATGTGAGCTGTTCGGCTCTCAATCGGCCAACAGATGGGATACCGCTGTATGCACTCCGTTTGCGTAAGGGGCGCAAGGCGGTCGACGGCCTGTCGCCAGGGCCTGCTGCACATGCTGGAACAGTGAATCGGCAGTCACGGTCAGCACGCCCGTGTCATGCAGCCGCTGCTGCTGACCGTCATACCGTCGATCTCGCGCGATGCCCAACAGCTGCGTGCCCGTCAGTCGGGCTTCATGAACGCAGTTGTAGCCACCACCGGCGATCATCACATCGACACCGGGCAGGAGCTCGAGCAAAGGCCAGTGGCAGATGACCTGCAGTCCGGTCTCCTCCTGGCGGCTGACTTCAGCCGCTGCGTCCAGCAGGCATACGTGGGCCTGTTCGCCGAGCTGGTCGGCCATATTTCGGGCCCAGCCGCGCAGCTCTGACACCTCTGCCGTCGTGCCGCAGCCAACAAAGACAACGACAGGCCCATCGTCAGCCCCCAGAACATCGGCAGCCGCTGCTGGCGACAGCAGTTCGTCAAAGTCACGCACCACCCATGGCAAACAGAGCACCGCACATTCAGACATTTGCGGGAATGGTTCCCCGGGGACGAAAACGTGATCGTAGCGGGCCACCGCCGACACAACCGTCGAACGGCCAGCGTAATCCGCGTTCATCGCCCGCTGCACGAGCACCTTTCGTACAGGCAGCCGCGGCAGCAAATCCGCCAGTTCGCCGCCCAGGCCCCGGGGGAACGTATCGACGATGAGCGTTGTGGCATCGGTGGTCTGCAGCCAGTCGTGAACAGCCGACACGGTCTGACGTTTGTCCGCATGGGCGGGCAGGACGCGAATCCGAATCGCGGACTCCGCGACAAAACGACACACCAGTTGCGCAAACGGACTGTTGGTCAGCACATCAATCTGCAGTGGTCGACCGTGCCGACGGGCAGACTGGACGGCGGCTCGCGCCACGGCCATCGCGCGGGTGAGGTGTCCCAGGCCACCCCCCAGAGCATAGATGGCCCAGCGTTCTGCAGAGCCCATCAACTGGCACTCATGTCGTTCTCGAAGTCATCGTCCATCTCGGCCCGCAGCCCGGCTGCATCACCTTCCGTGAAGTCATGGGGGTCGTGGCGGTGAAAGAAAAATCCACCGCGGGAATGCCCATAACCTGTGCCGCCATAAAAATACGGATCGTAGTCGTCATACGAATCACGCGCACCCCGCCCCGCGCGTTTGCGAGCACACGTCGTGCACAGAATGCGTCCCACGTCATGCTGTGCGTGATCCTCGCAAATAGGCCGACCACACTTGCTGCACTGATGAACGCACAGCTGGTCGCACGGGTGGCTGAACAGAAAGCCGGACGTTTCGTTGCAGATTCCAGGTTCCCACGTTTTCGGCATAAGGCTCTCTTTTCGACTCGACTATCGGCTGGGAAATTTGATCAGCATCAGTGTCGCCAGTCCCATCCGAACGGACTGCGATTCCACCGGCTCCAGCGCCAAACAGGCGGCGGCGGCGGGCGACATCCTGTCTTTTGTATACAGATAGGTTTCCTCGGATTTTCGCAGGGACAGCTTGCCATCTTTCAGTTTGACCTTCTGCAGGCTGGTGTCATCCGGCTTTTCAATCTCGAAACCGTAGTCACGCTTCTTCACACGGCAAACCATGGTGCCCTTGGCATCTTCCAGCTTCCAGTCGCCATCCGACTGACGACGCAGCTGCCACAGGTCGTTTTTCTGCTGGGCATCTTTGACCTTCAGACGATCCGGATACGCCACGATGTATCCGAGCGTCTCATCAGCCGCATTTTTGATTTTCAGCTTGTCTCCACGGAGTGTGTAGCGAGCCAGCTCGCGTTCGTCCGCATCCACCAGTTTGGCCCCGTCGGCGGCCGGCTTCAGCGACATGCTGACCTGACCGTCCGCGGTCTTAAATTTGATTTTGGTCAACGCAACTGCAGGAGGCTGGGGATGACTGGACGGGCCGCCTGCCGGCTGGCTGTCTGATTGTGCTTCTGCAGGAAGGTCGGAACGCTCTGTCACCCGAGGCGTGTCATGGGGATTGCTCAAAACCGCAGTGGAGCCCGATGCGCCGCCGACAGGGTCGGCCGGCACGTCCTCAGCCGCACATCCCGAAAACAGGCCGCAGACGGGCAACAGCATTACCACCGTGAGTGAACGAACTGTGGTCATCGATTTATGCCTGACTTGAATGCAAAAGACCGTACAGATACACCAGTTTGGAAGCCGCCCAGCCCACCGCATCCTGCCGCTGACCGGAAGTCTCTTTCGTGACGTGCCAACCGGCTTTGGTGGTGCTGCGAAATTCCAGAACGCCGTTCGTGACCGCCAGATTTTTGACAGTCGCCCAGGCCGGCAACGCCTCATCACAGTCCTGAGGCGGAACAACCTCCGCAGCCGCCGGATAACGCTTTGGCTTCGGCCGCAGGGCGATCACCAGCTCACTGGCGTTTTTGGTCTTGTATTTGGTTTTGAGTTTGCCGCTGGCACTACGCTTCGTGCGATGACGATCCTGCTGCTTTTCGACCATGGACACCACAAATTTGGTGCCATCCTGCAGACGCCCGCGCAGCACCAGCCAGGGATCAACAAAGAAACTGGCTTTCCAGCGACCCGCTGTGCCTTTGCGATCGAACTTGCTGCGATCGTTGTGTGGCCGGATATCCAGCTGCAGAAACAGGGATTCGTCTTTGCCAATGTCGCGGCGGAGATAGTCCAGCAGGCCAGCCACAAATTCGTAGCGGCGATTTTCAACATCCAGACGGCCATGCTGCGAAGCTTTGACCAGGCCGGTTACCGCAGTGGCCACGCCCGCGACCATCAGAATTCCGCCGGGAACAATCAGTTCCTGGGCAGCGAGAAACACACCGCCGACGAGACCGAAGATCGACAGACAACCAATCGTCCGCCACTTTTTGACACCCGCTTCCGCGGCCTGATCGAGCGTCTCCAGTTCCTTCAGTGTGGCGACAACGGTCGAGACGGGGGCCTGGCAAATCAGTTTTCCCTGCTTCTGTAAGGCCACCTGGTCGATCAGCGAAGTCATAGACGCTCCGATTTCGGGGGGAGTCGAACATTCTCACTCGCAGCGACCAGAGTGCAGGTCGGCGGGCGAATTGTAGAAGGTGACCACGTAAACTGTCACGTGCCTTCAGAAATTGGCCCTGTGGGTTGCCGAGGCGTGATCGGCAAACCGCAAAAACCACGTTCGCACCGTGTTTACGGTGATCTGTGTCGTTGCAACAGCGTTAACGCAGACAGCCTCTGCCAGGATCACACAAATTCGACACCACTCACATTAATCGCACCTGCCACTCACTATCCTGCACCGCCCGCCCCCTGCAACTTGTCCCGATATGCACACCGCCCGCCTGGTTTATGCGTCTTTCGATCGATTCCCTTCTGCCAAGGGAGCCGCCACGCACATCAATGCGTTTCTGCGGGGACTGGGCCGGCATTTTGGCCAGGTGGACCTGGTCACGATTGAATCGGAAGCTACCGCTATCGGCGGCCTGCCGACGGCACACGGTGTTGCCCAGTCCATTCCGGCGACCACCGATCTGGCAGCGCTGCCGTGGTCAGCCGTGGGCGTCACACAACACGGCCTGCCGGCCGTCGGACGCAATCTGTTCGAACGCGTGCTCAGCTTTCGCGCCCAGTTGGGGCGCTGGTGGGAGCAGCATCTGGGGGCCGAACCAGCCGACATCTTTCACTTTCGCTCCATCTATGAAGCCTACCCTCTGGCCCGGGAGAAATCTCGCTTCTGCCGCCGCATGATCTACGAGGTCAACGGGCTTCCGTCCATAGAGCTGAAGTACCACTATCCGGCAGTGGCCCAGGACCGGGAACTGCTGGCCAAGCTTCACCATCAGGAACAGGTCTGCCTGGAAGCCGCCGATCAGATTATCACGGTTAGCGACATCAATGCCGCGCACATTGTCGGTCGTGGTATTGACGAACGGCGAATTCGCGTCATTCGCAATGGCGTGGATCCGAGCATCTTTCGCTGCGGCCCACCGACCCACATTTCCCCCACACGGCCGCTGCAGGTGCTGTACTCCGGCACGCTGTCTGCCTGGCAGGGAGTGCAGTATGCCATTGAAGCTGTGGCACTGCTGCGACGTGACTTTGATGCGCAACTCACACTGGTCGGGCCCGGTCGGCCACGGCAGAAAAAGGCGATCGAAGAACTGATCTGGAAACAGGATCTGTGTGATCATGTCAGTCTGCGGCCCGCCGTTCCGCAGTCAGAACTGAATTTGCTGCAGCAGCAGGCGGACGTGATTGTGGCCCCACTGACACGAAACGATCGCAATCTGGTGCAGGGCTGCTGCCCGCTCAAGGTGATTGAAGCGATGGCCTCCGGCACTCCCGTGATTGCCAGTGATCTGCCCGTCGTGCGCGAGCTGGCGTCTGAAGGCGAGGTGCTGTTTGCCAAACCGGGTTCTGCCAAGTCGATCAAGGACGCCATGCTGCAGTTACTGCAGCAGCCACAGCGGGCCAGAGCTCTGGGACAGGCGGCCGCTCGCAAAGCCCACACACAGTTCGGGTGGCAGCGCGCCGTGGATCAATTGCTCGAGGTGTACGAACGGCTGCTGCAGGAGCCGGCATCTGTCTGAAAAAACCTTGTGGGGCGACAGTTAAGAGTTGTTGAGTTGCCGCATCACGTCTGACAGCCGCTGCCGCTCATTGTCGGCGTGAAACCGGCTGCGGACACTGTCAACGGCCCGGGCGGCCAGCTGCTGTCGCTGGAGGTCAGGCATCGCCAGCACTTCATTGACCGCTGTGGCCAGGTGGTTGAGCTGCGCCCGAGGCACCAGAAAACCGGTTTCGCCGTGCTCAATGATTTCCGGAATTCCCCCAGCATCGCTGGCAATCACCAGGCAGCCGCACGCCATCGCTTCCAGCACGGAGTTGGGCATGCCGTCCCACACGGACGGCTGCAGCACCAAATCACACAGCGACAGCGCGGCGGCAACATCCGTCGATTCCACGAGGTGCCCGGTCACCACGATGCGATCGGCGGCTTCCGGGTGATCAACAGCAAAGGTCGCCAGCTGGGCCCGTTCTCGGGGGCGCACTTCGCCGATGACCAGCAGGCGGGCCGGACGCTGTGAACAGATGTCGGCAAGTGCCGTCAGCAAAAACGGGAGCCCCTTTTTGTGCCGCAGTTCCCCGCAGAAACCCAGCACCACTTCGCCATCCGCAATTTGCCAGCGATCCCGCAGACTCGCCAGAAGATTGGCGTCCGTGGTCCGCTGGAAAGTGTCCGTGTCCACGACATTGGCCAGCACCAGCACAGACTGCTGTCGGGGGACCAGCACGCTGATCTTCTGCTGCAGCTCCGATGACACGCAGGTCACCAGATCCGCGTTTTCCAGAGTCCAGTGCAGCCGGGAGAAATCGCCCGGTGGAAACATCAGTCGGTCCACATCGTTGCCTCGAGCGCTGACCGTGCAGGCAAGATTATGCAGTCGGGCAAAGAGCACCGCCAGATAGCCTGCCGGGAACAGATAGTGCCCCCAAACAGCAGTGAAGGTGTGCGCCTCGTGGAGCCATTGCAGCACATTCAGAGAATGCTGCATGGAATAGTCCCAGTTGGAAAACAGGCCCACGCGATGAACGGTCAGACCGGAGTCATTCGACTCGGTGATCATGCCTCCCGGATCCACCGTACGCGTCCACGCCACCACATGCACGTCCCAGCCCAGCCCGGCAATCGCGGCTGCCGTGCGATAGGCGCTGCGCGCCACGCCTCCCAGATCCGGAGGGAAGCGTTCAACCAGAAACAGCAGAACAGGGCGAGGTGCAGACATCGAGTCCTTTCAAAACAGTGGGCAGGTCATGGGACAAGAGCGGGCAGACGAATGCCGATGTCCGTTGGCGGCTGAAGATCGTCACCATCAGACTTTCGATCAATCTGCCCGCCATCATCTTTGCCATCACGTCCCGAGCTGTAAAT
Organism: Planctomycetaceae bacterium; assembly: GCA_024742875.1. Classification (GTDB taxonomy): domain Bacteria; phylum Planctomycetota; class Planctomycetia; order Planctomycetales; family Planctomycetaceae; genus Fuerstiella. The sequence goes on from JANSXP010000004.1 coordinate 30,861, forward strand.
CAGCAAAGACGCGTCCGTCGCCGAAAACACGAGCGGCTGCTCTGTGCAGGGGTCAGTCAACAGGTCATCGCCTGTGTCCGATGGCAACCAGGCGGCCAGTTGGGTGACGCTGTGTGGCAATTGCCCTTCATGCAGCTGAAACCGTCGTGCGGCCAGAGCCAGCAGTCCGACTCGGCGTCGCGCCTCCATCTCACGCATGGATTCCATGGATTGCTGCAGCGCCGGGGCCAGCAACCGGAGGGCAAAAAACCGCTGTCGGCCGAAAATTCGATTCTGCCCCAGTAAAAGCACGTCCTGCAATTCCAGCAGCGCAGGGTCATCAGGATTCTGGAGGAGCCTTTCGTGATACTCGAAGTAATCCAGATAAGCCCGACGGGATTCCACCGTCAGGGGTGAACGAATCACCTCCAGTTCCGTGAGTCCCATGGCGCGTTCCCCACGCAGCGCACGCAGCATCTGTTCTTCGAAGTCGATCTCCAGCAGCCACTGCTGCATCTTCACGCAGTCCCGTTCCGCCAGCGGACACAGCCTTGACGCGCGCCGCGTGCTGTCGAACCACTGGCTGAACACAGCCCCATTCACTAACGCCGAAATCAGCACGGGATCATTCTGATTGGCTCGGCTCAGACTCAACAGTGCCGTCAGATCGTCTCCCAGCTGAGGTCCGTCACTCTGCCACGCGTGCCAAACGGCCGACAGGGAAAGCCAGCGGGCAGCGTTGCGGATTCGCGGCAGGTGACTGAGCTTGGCCTGCAGTGGACGAGGCGCGAAATCCACGTCGAATCGCGTGTATCCACCGCGCAAAGCCACTGTCCTGAGTTCGGAAACGGCAGCGGAGTGCTCCTCCAGCAAGTCTGCGACATCTGCCTGCTGCGACCAGTCACCGCCGGGCTGCAGGCATTCCAGCGGACTCAACCCCACCACAGGCAAACGCTCCAGTCGCTCGCGAGGCAGATCAATCTCCATCAGCCTCTTCTGGATCGCCTCCCATGCGACGGTATCGTCGATGCCTCCCGGTGGAATCACATAATAGTCGTTCAGCTCGCGGCCGTTAGTTGGCAGGCCCTGTGCCTGCAGCGTCTGAATTCGCTGAGCGGACGTGCCCTGCATGCCCCCCAGATGCATCCAGACTCCACCAGCGAGCAGCAGGACACACAAGGTTCCGGCGACCAGAACCCGCAGGACCCAGCGGCGGACCGTTTCGTTTTCCGTCAGGGCGCGGGTGCTGAAATACACAATCGCCGCAGCAATCAAGGTGCCGGCGAAAATCACAGAAACGATCGCATTCATAACGACATCCCACGCCCAGTGGTCCGATTTCTTCCGGGCTGGAGAATAATCCTCGCAGCCTGACCGTTTCTCCGAAATCCGGCAACTCCGGCAGACAATCAACGCCACAGCTGGGCGATCGGATCACGGAAATCTGATGGGGGCGGCCCAGGCCGCAGGATGTCACCTCCTGACACCATCTGGAAGGGAGTGACGTCAGGCCGACGGCTGCTGTTTTGCTCGACGCAAATAAATCGCCAGCCCCGCCAGGCAGATGACCACCAGCAGCAGTCCACTGCCGGCTTCCGGAATGGCGGCCGCCTGGGCCGTGATGACGCCCGAACTGCCGGTAAACGCGACAAAGGACACAGGATCAAAGGAGTCCGCCAGCAGGGCCGTATCGGCATCCACCAGCGAAATCGTAAACTGGTCACCGGCTGCCAGGCTGGGGTCGACGCCGCCGGGCAACAAATGCTCCACCTCCAGTCGGGCAAACAGCCGGTCGGTTGCGTCGACGGCCACAGGGCCAAACAGACTCAGGTCGGTGCCAAACACCTCGTCAAAGGCCGGCCCGTTTTCAGCCGTCGATGTCGGGCCCAGTGTGCCAAACGCAAACACATAGTCCGGATCAATGGCTTCATCATCCAGCTGCGGATCGGCAAACCGCAGCGTGCCCACGTTGGTCGCTGCACCGGAAATCTGGAAGCGGTACTGAAAAAAATCGAGCGGATCAACGGCCGTGCTGCGAATCTGCACATCCACACGGGTGCTCGTGCCCGCCGTGATGATCGTGTCCTGAACGTCAATAATGACGTCGGCACGGCCAGTCGCCGCCAGCCAGACGACCAGCGCCGTTCCCAAAACCAATCGCATATCAAGATCTCCGGCACAGAGAGTCAGGGGGATTCTGGGCGTCACAGGACGCCTGAGCGTCACAGACAATCTGTGTCGGCCTCCCCCGAGGTGTGTTTGCACAGGCTGATTCTGTGCCAGGTGCCGGAATCCAACACTGACTTTCGCAATTGCCCCAAATTGCTCCCATTTGCTCAGAAAAAGGGCCTGTCCCCGAATGACACAGGGCCCGAATGGCACAGGGCCCGTCCGCGATATCGATCTCAGCTAATCATCCAGCAGGTCAAACAGGCCGTCGTCCAGCCGTTTGCCGAGCAGTGACTCACGGGCGGTGAACAGCACATCGAGGAAATTCACACGACCGTCGCCGTTGATATCGAATTCCCGCGGATTGCGGCGACGCAAGCCCCGCAGCACGCGAAACAGATCACGACGATCGGCATCGCCATCGCCGTCCGCGTCTCCAAAAATACGGTGGAACTCAAACGACTGATTGGCCTGACCATCGCCACTTGTGTCCAGCAGGATGCGATAAAACCCATCGCCAACACGCGAGTTCCGATTACCACCGATCCCCTGGGCCCCAAAGTCCAGACGAATGCCCGTGTCGGTCACCGTGAAGTTCGTGCCGCTTAAATCCACCACATCACCGGTTCCCGGCGTCACGTCGGTGGAATCAATATCGAATCGTTCCAGCGAAATCTGCCCGCCGTCGATCAGCTGCTGCAGGTCGTCGGTCGACGTGAAGTCGATATCCAGAAAACGCACGAACGATCGCTGCGTGGAGCCGTCCTGCACGTCGATGCCGGTCGCCTCAATATCGACAGGCGGTGCAAACGTGGCTGTCAGCGTCTGGTCAGGATCAGCGGGAGCATCCTCGACGTTACCCGCTCCATCGCGGCCGATGGTGAAGAAGTCATACATGTGTTCCAGGCCATCGGTCAGGGCCTGGAATGTTGTGGACACCGAATGAACTCCGGCGGCCGCAGGACCCGCATCGACCGTCGCGATCAACGACGGTGCACCGCCATCAATCGCCACAAACACATCGAACGAAGCCAGTCCCTGACCGCCGGAGTCCGTGCCGATCAGATTGAGCCCGATCAGTCCGCTGTCCGCTGTTTCCAAAGAATCCACACGTGTTTCCGGAGCGTCAAAGTCACCCACGATGACAATCGCCTCGGGAGCCAGCGGCTTGTTCTCAACATTGCCAGCGATATCAACGGCGACCGTGCGGAACCAGTAAATCCGATTGCTCTGTCCATTGAAGACAAACGCGTCTTCGCCCGGTGCCAGGCTTCGCAGGAAGGCAAACTCACCTTCATCCTCGGCCACAAACACGTCCACACGACGCAGCCCTGAAGGCGGCTGTCCGTCAGGACCAATCGGGTCTTCCGCCGCCACCGTGACTTCAAAATCCACGGCAACGGCGTCGCGGACAGCCGCAGGCTCACTTACCGGTGCGGTGCCATCTTCGACGGCAGCGGTTGCCAGCGTGGAGGCATCAAAGCCGTTGGGCGCCAGTTCGCGATTGCCCGCGTTGTCAATCGCCACGCTGAAGAAGCGATAGGTGTGCTCCAGTTCCGCCTGAAACGGAGCAGACGTCGCCGTGGTGCCGATCAGGAACGGCTCAAACGGCCCATCATCTTTGCTGACGAACACGTCGAACGCCGCGATGCCGGATCCTCCGTCGTCATCGTCACCCGTCCAGCTGACCTCAAAGAACTCTCCGCTGAGTTCCGGCAGAGCGTTCACACGACTGGTGGGCACTCCGGAATCGATTGTGTTGACAAAGATGTTGGTGTCGATGGGCGCGTTCTGATCAAAGAAAATCGTCGCCTGCGAGGTTACTTCGGTGCCGGACGGCACATCGGTGTCCGCCACGATGGAGTAGTTGGCAAACCCTTCACCCACGCCGTCTTCACCCACATTCGGTGGCAGGAATCCGAGTGTGGGGTCCTCTGGCGGCAGGCCGGTGGCCGGATCAATGGCCGTAAACAGCCACGTCACTTCACGGTCACGCGGATCCACGGCCGCCTGCACATCCACCAGGATGCCGGCCGACTCCACAAAGTCGAAGCGTTCCTCGATGAAGGTGGCATCGTCCGCCACATCAAACAGAAAATCGCCGAAACCGAAATCGCCAAAGCGGAAGCTGCGAATGTCAATATCGCGGTCGACCTTCGTGTTGATCAGCACACGCTGCGCGGGGGCCGTGGCTTCGGCCACATTTTCAAAACGAATGGTAAACGGCAGTCGCTCACCCGCCGCCACCCAGCGTTCGTCGCCAAAGCCCTCTGGCCCGGTGATGTCATTGGGGTCTTTGGACCGCAGAAAACGCACGAAAATACTCTCAGCCAGCTCACTGAGTGCGTTGAATGCCAGCACTGCGTCTTTCGCCACGTCAATGATCTGACCGAATTCGTCAATGACAAACTGCACGGGGCCGTCTTTGACGAACCGAAAGGTTTTGTCCACGAGGTTGAAGCGCTTGAACACCTTGCTGCCGATTCCCTTGGCGACGTCTTCCAGCTTCTCAAACGCTTTTTCTTCCAGTCGGGCCACCGCTCGGTCGATGTCGCTCTGGAATCCGGCGTCCGCCAGTGATTCCTGCTGAGCGCTGCCGTCCGCAAACCCGAAGTCGTCCGGGCCGCTGTTGCCAAACCCATCCATCGAGGCTGACTCAAAGGCGAGAGCCGGAGCCGACATGGCCAGTTGTCCAAACACACTTTCAAAGGTCTGCTGCTGCGGGCTCACCTGGGCGTTCACCGGATTCTGAGCGTTGCCATTGATCGCCTGAGAAAAGACCTGGGCAAGCGAGCGATTGGTGGCCGTGGCATTGACCCCGGGGTTGTTGCCACCAGGGGTTGGTGTCCGCAGGATGTCCCTGGCAGAATTGGGTCGTGGCAGACTTTCGGTCAGGCGGCGTCCCTCCGCAGGTCGGAAACTCTCCGCCAGTCCGCCGCCCAGGCCGCTGACGGTCCCCGTGGAATCTGTGGCAGCCCCGAACTGCCCATTCACGCGGAAACGATTCGCCACCGTTTCCACCGCCCGCAGCACCTCACCGAACGGCAGAATGTCGTACTCATTCAGCGTGCCGCCCACGGCATCATTGACCTTGACCGTGTTGCCCAGACCGTCAAACTCAAAGAACTGCTCGTTGCCCGCGACGTCCACCGCCGCGGCCAGACCATTCCCGTGAATAAACCGGCCGGACACACTGCCATCGTCGGCAAACTCGGCAACAGGCAGGCCCAGACCAAAGGGATCGGTCAGGACCTCCACACGCACCCCACCTCGCGATTCCCCGATCTTTCGTCCGACAGCGTCGTATTCAAACTTTGTCACATCGCCGTCCTGGCTGGTCATCACGAGTCGGCCACGTTCGTCGTAGGCAAATTCGGTGACCACCCCGTTCTCCTCAGTTCGAGTCAGGCGACCGCTGGCGTCATAGGTGGACGTCTGATCGCCGATCTGCGTGTAGCGGCCCGCCTCATCGATGGTGTAGCTGGTCACGACGCCATCATCCGTGACGGCCGTGCGGTTTCCGGCGGCGTCATAGTCATACTCCAGCACCCGCCCAGTGGGAGTTTCCACTCGCGCCAACTGACCGCTGCCGTCGTACTCAAACCGCGTTACCCCGTCCAGCGTGGTCAGCGTCTGCTGCCGGCCCAGTCGATCGTACGTGTAGCGGAAGCTGGAGGACACGCTGCCATCCGACGCATGATTGATCCGGGACAGCAGGCGATCGAGATGATCGTAGCTGTAGGTGGTAAACGCTCCATTGCCGTTGTCCTCTCGTACCAGCCTGCCCAGGTCGTCGTGCTGATACTGCACGATCGCAGTGCCATCTCCCCGCCGCACGGCCGACAGCCGATTGGCCGCATCATACTCGTACTTCGTGGCAAAGCCCGTGCTGTCAATGGATGACGTGCGGCGACCAAACGCATCATACGTGAAATCCAGAAAGCGTCCGCCCGGATAGGTGATTCGTGCCAGACGATCCTCAGCGTCCCACGTGTTGGTCACCGTGCCGGAACTGTCTGTGGCAGTGAGCAGGTTGCCGCGGGCATCGTATGTGTAACTGACCACCTCACCACTGGAGTACTCAATTTCTGTGATCTGTCCCAGGGCGTTGCGAGAGTAGGTTTGCGAGATTCCGGACGGATCCGTCAGCGTCCGCAGCTCTCCGTTCTCGTTGTATGTGGCCGCATATCGAGTGCCGTCCGCGTACGTCAGACTCGTCAGATTGCCACTGTCATCGTAATCGTACTGGTGAGCCACACCCACAGCATCCACAGCGCGAGTCAGTAACCCGCTGTCGCTATAGCTCAGCGTAGTCTGTCCGCCGCCGGGGTCGGTGAGGGACGTCACGAGCCCCCGCTCATCGTGCTCCAGGTCGTAAATCACGCCTCCCGGCGATACCGTCTGATCCACCAGACCAGCCTCATCGAAGACAGCGCTGACCGACTCGCCCGTGTCGTCGAACGTGAGCCCCACAGCCCCGCCTTCGGTCAGCAGCACCGTCTGGGTACGACCATTCGGATCCACGACTGTCACACCGCCAGACCCGTCATAGCGGAATTCGCGGCGTTCGGCCGCCGTTCCCCGTGACGTAGCAGAGAAGCGCCCCAGTTCGTCGTACTCAAAACGTCGTTCCACGCCGCTGGCATCACGGACACGGGTCAGCAGCCCCTGAGAGAACACCCCTTCGGTGTCGTACTCGTACAGTGTCTGCTCACCGGGACCATCCACCTGCTGCAACAACTCTCCCGCAGCGTCATAGGTGTACGTTGTCACGCGTCCCACGTGATCGGTCAGTTCCCGCACGGTGCCATCCGCGTTGTAGGTCAGCTGCAACTGGGCACCGTTAGAATGCTGCAGCGACACCAGCTGCAGATTGTCGTAGGTCAGATCCACACGCTGACCATCACGGTCCTCCACTCGAACCAGCAGACCATTGGGATCGAACGAACGGCGAAAGCCCTGCCGGTCCACATGCACAAAACGATTGCCCTCCTGCAGCAGAACAGACGGATGACCGGGGCGGCTGCGGAACGTGCCGCCCTCGAGTCGCTCAAAACTTTCTGTTTGCCCCCCGAAGTCAATCGTCACGCTGTTCTCGTCTTCCGCCAGAACAACGTCCCAGTTGTGTGTCCAGCCGCGACCAAAGATGCCAAATTCTCCCACGCGGGCACTGTTGATCGCGAACCCACGCTCCAGATACAGAGCGACGCCTGGAGCGGGGGCCGCCGCATCCACCTGAATCACGGGCGCCACCAGGGAAGCGACATTCTCCAGTTGAGAGAGTTCAAACAGCAGCAGCCGCAGCACGTCGGCCGTGTGGAAACCGAGCTGGCTCAGATGGGTGGCGTTCTGTGCCAGAGCCAGTTCCAGCCCTGCGGGCGTGCCGTCGACGCTGGCCAGCAGCCGGTCGCTCAAAGACTGTCGCAGATCCGCCTCATCAATGGCCACATCCAGCAGCGAAGCGATCAGCGATGCGGGATCCAGTTCAATCGGCACGACATCGATGCGTGCGATGTCGCGGATGGCATCGCTCTCTCCGCCCAGACCACCGGGGGCTCCCATGCGGCCAATAAAGGTCTGCGTGTTGGATGCTCCCGGCGCGAGAATACCGGCCGGTCCCTCGCCCTCACGATTGACGGCCACGAACTGCTGGTCCTGGCGGAAGACGCCATCCAGACCCGGCGTTTGAATGTCGGCTCCGGCGGCCGTCAGATTGAAGATCGGAGCGATCACGTCCGTATCGCCCACGTTCTCATATTCCACCTGGAACTGAAAGACGGGATCCCGTCGGGCCGTGCCACCCACCACCTCCGGAGCGCGAATGTTGATCCGCAGTTCGCCGGCCGGTCCATCCGTCACCGTAAAACTATTCTCCAGCGCGGCCACCTGATTGCCGTCTTCCACCGTGATGTCGTACAGACCTATATCCGCGCCGGCCAAATCAAACGTGGCCCAGACTTCTGCCTGGCTGACGAAGCGCGTGCGACTGGCGACAATCTCTGAACCGTCTTCCGCCTGCAGCGCCACGCGAGTGACGGGTGTCAGCTTCGCACCGATCAGCGGTATGGTCACCTGACCAACGTTGGAGCCACGCGTCACGCGAGTGCTCAGCGCGGAGAATTCCAGCGTTTCCGCCACAATGGAGAACGCGGGGGCGACCTGCTCCACACTGACGCCATTGGCCAGAATGAAGTACGTGCCGGTGCGGGTGACGGGGATCAGTATCTCCTGATCGGGGCCCAGATCCTCATTGGCCGTCTGATCAAAGTCCGCACGGCTGGGCACACGATCGAACGCCACAAACAGCTGATTGAAGGCGTCCGGCGAATCACTGTCCAGGCGAATTCGCAGCGTCTCACCGGCCGTGACATCCACCTTAAAGAAGGTGAAATCGCCCTCGCTGAGCGTGCCGTCAGTGGGCACACCCAGTTCGAGGGCGGGCACGTCCACTTCCACATCGTCCAAAGACGCGCGGATATTGTTCGCTTCGCTGATTTCCGGCAGCTGATTGCGAATATCGCTGCGGACGATCACAAAATACTCGCCCGGATCCACACCCGGCAGCGAAAGCGTGACGGTTTCGGTGTAACTCTCGCCTGGGGCCAGGTCGCCGATGTGGGGCACCTCTGCAAGGAATACATCGTCGCCACCAAATGCTTCATCGCGCGACAGAAACAGCGAATCACTCCAGCGACCGCGGGCCGTGTCATCGCCCTCATTGCGAACGGTGAACGTAATCGTCGCGTCCTGCCCAGGAGTCGCATTGGACGGCACAGGAATCTCGCCCACCACCAGATCGGCCGGCGGAATCAGTTCCACGCTCAGTCCATCGCCGTCATGTCCCACGTTGTTGGTCAAATCGGATTCGAGCACCCGGGTGCTGCTGTTGGCACTGTTGGCCCTCACAAACACAAAAAAGTCGCCCGCAATACCGCGTGGCAGATCGGCGGACGCCTGGAAGGTCTGCGTTTGGCCACTGCCAATGCTCTGCTGATTACGGAAGACGGTTCGCAGCACCGTATCTCGCGAGTCAAACACCTCGTCCAGTGACAGAAAAATCGTGTCGAACCATGACTGGTTGACCGCCTCACCGCCCGTGTTGGTCACGTCGTACGTCAGATCGATCTGCTGTCCACTGGCCGCGTTGTCCGGCCCATCCACCCGGGTCACCTGAAAATCAGGTCGCACTTCGTCCGGCGTGGCCTGCAGAGGAATCGTGGTCGCGGTCGCAAACACGTTGTTGGCTTCACTGGTTTCCACCACGTCATCCTGAGCGTCGGCCACAATCAGCAGATGAAAATTGCCGCCGATATCCGGAATACGCACGCTCTTTCGCAACGTGTAGGTTTCACCGGCGGCAATCGCACCGCTGCGGAAGGCACTGCCCAGAAGTACGTCACCATCATCCAGCGTGGTGTCGGTCGACAGGTAGATTTCGTCCCGCCAGATGTTGGAACTGGTCAAACCGATTCCCTGATTGATGCCCGTCCAGGTCAGCGTGAGCAGATCACCTTCGCGGAATGTTCCGACAGCCGGCGTCTCGGTTTGCTCGGTAATTTCAGCGATCTGCAGGTCAGCCCGATCGGCCGTTACGTTGATGGTGGCCAGTGACGACACATTATTGTCACGATCACTTTCAAAAACTTCCGCCCTGTCATTGGTACGCACGAACAGCTTCAGTGCTCCCACCACGTCCACGGGAATCTGCACCGTCTGGCTGATGGTGACACTCTCTCCGGGCGCCAGTTTGGGTCCGTGTCGCAGTGAGCCCACGCTGCGATCGTCCGCATTGCCGCTGATATCATCGGCAGACAACACAATCAGATCCCGGAACTGCTCGACGATGGTGTCGCCCGTGCCGTCGTTTCTCACGGTCCATTCCACCTTGATCAGATCCCCATTGGACGCCTCGGCGGGTACCTGAATGTCGGTGACCACCAGGTCGGCCGGCAGGGACTCGAAGGTGACTTTCTGGGGCGACGTCAGGGCGTTGTTATCTTCAAACACACTTTCAAACACCGCCTCGCCGCCGTCGGAAACCACAATCACAAAAAAGTCGCCAACCAGATCGTTGGGCACGGCCCGGGTGAATGTCTCTTCGTAGGTTGCGTCAACGCCCACCGCACCGCGATGCCCCACCTGCCCAAACAGCAGGTCGTCGTCATCCAGTGTTTCGTCGGCCGACAGGAAGATCTGATCCAGCCAGGACGTGTTGGGCGTGCCGCCCAGACCACGATTGGCGGCCGTGTAGGTCACACTGATGGACGTACCGGAACGAACCGTCGCGGGTGCCTCAATGTCCTCCACCACGAGGTCGGGCGACGGGCTCAAAAACACGTTCACAGGACGAGAGGAGACGTTGTTCTCTTCGTTGGCATGTTCGAAGGTGTCGTCCAGCACATCGGTTTGCACCAGGAAAAACAGGTCCAGCCCCTGAATGTCGACCGGCACTGTCGCGGTGGCCGTCTGTGTGAAACTCTCGCCCGGCTGCAGCACACCGCGATGTGTGCTGGTGGTCAGCAGAAAGTCGTTCGCTGAGATTGTCTCATCGGGCGACAGGAACACGCGGTCCACCACCGTATCCGCGTCGGTGGGGCCATCGCCGTTGTTGGTCACCGTCCAGGAAATCACAAATTCCTGTTCACTGAACACAGCCTGCGGAGCGCTGATGTCTGTGACCTGCAAATCCGCGGCGGGCGGCAGCGTGATCTGAATGGGCGACGAAATCCGCACATTGTCGTCTTCGTTGCCACGCTCGTTGACTCGATTGGGGCGATCCGTCACGGCAAACACAAAGAAGTTGCCATCCAGATTGTCGGGCAGCACCACCTCCAGCGTATTCGTGTAGCTTTCGCCAGGATTGAGGAAACTGACATTTGCGGCGGTCCCCAGCGTCACATCGGCCCCTTCGGACAGACTGACCGGATCAAACGTTTGATCCACCGACAGAAACAGTCCATCAAACCATTGCGGCACACTGGTGGGGGCACCGCCCGTATTCGTCACGGTCCACTGAATCTCAGTCGTCTGACCGGCGACGGCCGTTTCGGGCACCTGCACGTCACTGACAATCAGATTGGGAAACTCCCGAATCGACAGCTCAAACGTATCATCATCCACAAAGCGATTGTCATCGTCGCCGGCGTGCTCGAAAACGCGATTACCGGTATCCACCTGCACAACCACTCGGGCCGGCCCCTCGAATCCGGTTTCCACGGGAATGGTCACCAGCTGTCGACGGACAATCGTCTGGCCGGGAGCCAGCGTCCCGTTGAAGTCCACGCTGCCCAGTGAACGAGCGGCCACCGTGTCGTCGCCATCCACCACTGAGAGACTGGTGGACCAGGGTCCCGTGGCCACTGCGTCACCGTTGTTGGTGATCGTCCATTCGACTTCCAGCTGATCCCCGCTGTTGGCCCGCGAAACCGGAATGCTGATATCCGACACGACAATATCCGGCAGCGGCGGCAGGGTCAGATCAATGGCCGCACTGCCCGTGTTGTTGGCTTCGTTCTGCTCAGCAACACGATTGCCGACATCAGTACGAGCCACGACAAAGAACGCCCCCGTCTGACTGCTGCGGTTCAGTGGCAGTGTGGCGGCGAACGTCTGCGTGTAGCTTTCGCCAGGAGCGAGCGGCACCAGATCGTCCGCGTTTTGTGAGAGCAGTGTGATGGGTGACTGGGTGCCGGCCGCGTTCTGCGACAGCACGATCTGATCCAGCACATTGGCGTTCACCGTGTCCGTGCCCGTGTTGCGAATCGTCCACGACACGCTGATTTCGTCACCAAACTCGGCCGCTGCCGGCACATCAACAGATTCCACAATCAGATCAGCCCCGTCGATACGAATCGGACGTGCAAGGAGGTTGTTGGTTTCGTCGCCTTCAAACTCCCGCAGATTCTCATCAGCAATGAACAGCAGGAAGTAGTCTCCCGCGGCAATCTGCAGCGGAATATTGGCGTCACCGGAGATCGACAGCGATTCCCCCGGGGCCAGTGGTGCGTCGCTGTTGGAAGATCGCAGCAGCAGCTGTCGGTCGCCCGCGTCAGCAACGGCGTCTTCAGAAAACAGCACACGATCCAGACGCGGAGCGGCCGCCGCCGCATCCCCCTGATTGAGAACGTCAAACGACAGACTGATCTGTTCGCCCAGCACAGCCGCCTCGGGCGCGTCGGCTGTGGAAATGACAAGATCGGGCGCCTGAACGGTGATTGCTCGCGTCAGCAGATTGTTGTCTTCGTCTGTCTCGAACTGCACCTGACCATCATCAGCGCTGAAGATCAGGAAGTACTGACCGGGCGCCGTTTCGGGAATTTCGATGCGGGCCGTCAGTGTTTCCTCTGTGCCGGCATTCAAACGACTGCCTGCCTGAGAATTCAGCCGCGTGTCCTGCTCATCCAGCACATTGTCCGCAGAGAAGTACACCGCGTGGGAGGGCAGCCGGTCCACATCGCCTGCACCCGCATTGCTGATGACGAACTCCACATTCACGTCGATCCCGGCGGCGGCTTCCGCAGGCGCTGTGCTTTGTGTGACCACCAGATCGGGGGACACCACCGTGATTGGCTCAGCCAGCGTGTTATTGTCGTCATCGTCTTCTGTAATCTGCCCGGCCGCGTCCGTCACAAAAATCAGAAAGTAGTCTCCCGGATCAACGTCCGGCAGATTGACGTTTGCTGCTGCCGTAAACGAAGCGCCGGCCGCCAGCGGCAGATCGGCCGTGGCATTGCGACTGGTCAGCAGCGTGTCACCGGCGTCCAGTTCGCCGTCTGCTGAGAAGAACACGCGATCCAGCATCGCGCCCACGGCGTCGCCCTGACCATCGTTGCGAACGATCCATTCCACGGCGATCTGCTCTCCCCGATTGGCCACATCGGGACTGTCTGATGAGGCGACCACCAGGTCCGGATGGAAATCGTTGTCGTCAATGGTGACCGTGGACGTGCCATCACCGATGGATGATCGCACAGCGTTCGACAGCGTCAGTTCAATTGTCTCCGCACCTTCGACCAGCGCGTCTTCACGGATCGGCACGACAATCTCGCCCACCCGTTCATCGGCGGCGAAAGTGAGCGTACCACTCACGGTATCAAAGTCGGCTCCGGCAGTGGCTGATCCACCTGTCACGGCAAAATCAACGGCTGTCGTGACACCCGACGCGCGATCCAGCTCGACCCGCAGTGTGATGGACTCACCGTCTTCGCCCACGCGGGCTGTGGTTTCAGAAAAACTGGCGATCGGCTGCGGATCCTCGCCATCCAGAATCGTGCCGATTCCTTCCGGATCCGGAATGGCGGCGTTGGTGGCATTGCTCAGCAGCACGCGAAATGTCTCGTCATCTTCGTCCCGCAAATCTCCCACGATGGGCACGGTGATGGTCTGCTGTGTCTGATTGGAGGCAAAGTTTAGTGTGCCGCTGGTGGCCAAAAAGTCGTCTCCTTCGCGGGCCGTCTGGGCCTCGGTCGTAAAATCGACAGAAACCGGATTGCCATTGGCTTCCAGATCCACTGTGAAGACCGCATTGACGGTCCCATCATCTCCTTCCACCACCGTCACATCGCTGATGGTCAGACCAGGAGGTGCGATCACACCGAGCGTCACGTTGTCAGCATTGACTTCTTTTTCCAGCAGCCCTCCGTTGCCAATGTTCGTGCCGGTGACAGTGGCAAAATCGCCCTGCACCGAAGGAAAGGTGATCACTTCGAATGTCTGGCCGGCGGTGGCTGCAAATCCATCAATCACCGACAGTCGCAATTCACCGGCCAGCGTGGTGTCATGATCCACCTCCAGGCGGTCGAACTGCGTGCCAGGTTCAACGCCCCCCACCTCGATGGCCACCACACTAGTGGATTCGAGCACAAGGTCCGCGTCGATGTTGAGCCGTCCGGGAGAGAGTCCGGGGGCCAGAGTGCCGGCACTGGTCAGCACTGACGCACGAACTTCTCCCGTGCCGCCAATCAGACCGGAGGCCTCATTTCTCAGCGAACTAATGCCGTTGCCGGACTGCACGACAGCACGCCCCGTAGTCGCGGCGGATTCGTCGAGAACAATTTCCCCCTCATTGGCAAAGTCGGCCGGCAGTCGCAGCGTGGCATTCAGGCCATCGACAGCAGCCACCTCGATGCGCTGCTCGGCCGAAAGTGTCCCCAGCAGATCCACCGTGCCTTCGGCCCGAAAGCGGCCCGCCGACTGATTGCCCGCGGCGACGTCCAGGTCCGCGTTTTTCAGCACGATCGGCTGGTCACCATCCAGCACGCCTCCCTGAAACTCAAAGAGGCCCGTGTTCTCCACGACAAAGCGGCCATCACTGGTCAGTCGGCCGGTAGCCTGCTGCGTAAACACGGGATTGGAAAATGCGCTGGTGCTGCCCAGCGTGAGCACGCCGTCCGGCCCCACTGTGACATCGCCCGTGTTGTCGATGGCGATGTCACCGTCAAGCACCAGATCGTCCCCGGCCACAATCGCGCCCGCGTTATTCAGCTGCCCCGTCAGCACACGACCGTTACCGGAAGTGGATTCCAGCCGCCCCGTGTTGGTGATCACACCAGCGGACGGGGACGATGTCTGCAGATTGGCCAGACCCGTCTGCCCGGCAGCCGCATCAAACAAGATGGTGCCGGAGTTCTGAAAATCATTGCCAACCGTAAGCGTGACCTGCGAAGTGGACTGCGGCGTAATGCGAATCGTCTGGTTGGCGTTCAGGTCGGAGTTAAGCGTTACGCTGCGAGGCACCTCAAAAGTGACGGGCGCGTCGTTGCCGGGACTGATCGCAAGTGTGCCGCCCAGCAGCACGGGGTTCTCTGACCCCGCAATCGTCCCGCCATTGAAAAGAAAGTTGGCCCCTTCCGAAGAAAATGCCCCGTCGATGACGAGGGTGCCTTCATTCTGATTGAACGTGGAGCGTGACGCGTTGAACGCTGGCATCGTCAGCGTCGCTCCTGCCTCGATATTCAGCTCACCGGAATTGTTCAGCACGGCAGAACTCTGCACGGCCAGGTCCTGTCGCAGATGGAACTGGCCTTCGTTATTGAATGTAGCAAAGCCCATCGCAAACTGCGTCGTCCCCGCAGAAACGTCAATCACACCGCCGACCGCGTTTGTGATCGTGCCGCCAAAGCTGTCCAGTGACAGCCGTCCCGTCGCGCCGTCTGCGGCCAGCAGGTCAATCCGCCCGCTGTTCACAAACCCATTGTCCAGGCGGACGGATGTCTGGGTCGCCCCCACGCCTTCAATCTGAACGCGCTGCCCGGCCGCCAGATTTCCCGAAATATCAGCCAGCCCCCGGAGCGAAACATCGAAGGCTGTCTGGTTGCCGGCCTCAATCTCCAGATCACCGTTTTGAATCAAAATCGTGCCGGCACCGGCGAACGCTCCGCCGCCCGATTTCAGCAGTCCCTGTGTGGTCAAACTGCCGGCCACATCAATGACGCCCGCTTCGTTGAGCAGCTGGGCGGCGCCGAATCCGGTATTCTGAATCTCCAGCGAAGCATCGGCCCCAATGTCCAGTCGCCCTTCGTTGATCAGGCGACCATTGGAACTGCGGAACAGCACGTCCGTGGCCACATCCAGCGTGCCGCGGTTCCGCAGCGTTGTCAGCGTAAAGGGCGCTTCGCCACCAGCCGCCAGTTCCAGTGATCCGCCTGCCGCGATTTCCAGTGTGCCATTGCCCGCTCCTGCCTGAATGCGGCCTGTCTGGGCAGATCCGGCTTCCCGTTCGATTCGAATGGTGCCACTGCCGAGAAAGCCATCGTCCACCAGCAGCGTGGCGGCGAATGCCCCTGGCTGAACGATGAGCGTCTGACTGGCCGGCAAATCCGTTTCCAGATCCACAGTCCGCCGCGCGATGATGGTTTCTGCATTGGGCAGACTGGCCGCGTACCTCAGATCGCCACTCTCCACGACGGGCGCGTTGCCGGTCAGATCACCGCCGTTGAACTCGAAGTCACCTGCTGCAACGAACTGGCCGGCCACATTCAGAGACCCGGCGTTTTGACGAAACGTCGTCGTGGCGCTGAACTCTGCCAGCACGCCCGCGGCCACCGTCAGCGTTCCCGAGTTCTCCACCTCCATGTTGTTGAGGGTGAAGTCAATGTCCGCGCGCACATCAAATGTGCCGGTGTTTGTCAGAAGATCAACAAAGACGCTCACGGTATCAGCGATATCCAGTGTGCCGGCGTTGATCAGCTCATCGGCCGTAAACGAACCGATGTTGTCGGTCGCCAGAATGGAGCCGCCCGCCGCATTGGTCAGCCGGCCATTGGCAACCCGCAACTTCGAACGCCGCGCCGCGGCCGAATCCGGATCCGCCTCAAAGCGAATCGTCCCCTCATTGGTAAAACCGTTGGCTGACAGCAGTTCGCTTTCCGCGAAGCCGTCGTTCTGCACGCGGACAATCTGATCAGCGCCGATATCACCGGCCAACGACACTGTGCGTTCCACGACTACATCCACCGCGCCGGCGGCGGGGTCCAGATCCAGTGTGCCGCCGTTGATGACGGGACGATCTCCGGTGACTGTGCCCCCGATAAATCGAAAGGTGTCGGCGTCCGTGCGGAAGGCCCCATCGATGGTCAGCTGCCCCGACTCCTGCACAAACGTCAGGACCGAGACATCACCCACAACCGTGGATGTGCCGGCCGCGATATCGATCGCACCGCGGTTGGTGACGGTCGCAGCGGCGCCGTCGAATTCAAAATTGGCATCAATGTCCAGCGTGCCTTCATTCACCACCTCACCAGTGATCTCGGCCGTACCGGTGGCTGCAGCCAGCACATTGAGGACTCCGCCGGCCGCATTGCTCAGCGTCTGTCCGTTATTCACCACCAGTCGGGGCAACGTGCTGTCGGCCGCTCCCAACTGAATCTGCCCGCTGTTGGCCAGATCGTTGACCGTCAGTCGAGGACTGGCAACGCCGCCCGCAATGCCCACATTCAACTGCCCCTGCTGTGTCAAATTGTTGAGAATCGACGTCGAAGTGCCATTCACATTGATGACGCCGCTGTTTGTCAAGGTGCCTGCCCCCTGAATGCGGCCGGAGCCATTGAGCTGGACAGTTCCGGCATCGATCCGGGATGCCTCGGCGACCGTCAGACTGCGGCCGGATTCCACATCCAAAGTCGCGTCTGCGGAGTTGATGGTGAGGCTGCGAATGGAGGCGTTGACATTCAGATCAACTTCAAACGGCACACCGTCGTCGGCATCGATGATCACGTCATCGTCTGCTCCAGGCACAAAAGTGGGCGACCAGTTGGCCGGATTACTCCAGTCACCGTCAATATTTCCTCCCCACTCGATCACTGTCAGCAACTGCTTTTGTTCGAGCAGTTCGCTGGCAGCATTCAGTGGTGTCCGCTGCCGGCCATGACGTTTTCGGCGTGATCCTGCGGTGGAAACTCGTCGTTGTCGAAAAACGCGAAGCAGTTGGGAAAGACGTGACATAGTGGCGGCTGCAGCAAAACGAAAAAAGAAAGAGGACTCAGGCTCGGCATGTCCCGAGTCAGTCGCTCTTTCTTGCTGCCGTCACGATGTCTAACACCGAATCTGGTATTTGGCCCAAATCCCACGAGAATTGGGGACATTCGTGGCCACAACGCACAGTCCGCCAGGATTCCCGTGCGTAGCGGGGATGAGGTCGACAGGATTCGAACCTGCGCCCGTCTGGTTAAAAGCCAGAGATGCTGCCGTTACACCACAACCTCAGTCTCAGGTTGAGGCCGTTGGTTTTCTTCCATCCCTGCGTATCACGATCTCTCCGGTGTGCCGGCAAACCCGGCGGAAAATGGGAAAGGGAAAAGGGGAATCGACAGGCAGACCCGCATTGCGCATCTGATCGTCAGCAGGACAACATCGGGACAACCGGGGGCAGATTGCCCAGCGGGTCGAGAGGCGCTCGAATCCTCGTCTGCGGTGCTTCAAACCGCCGCTAATCCATCTCAGCTACCGACCCGGAATTTGTGCTATTTGTGCAGGTGCGTGGGCACAAAAAAACCTCACATCTGTGCGATGCGAGGTGGCTGCGGACACACGTCGGACAGTCAATACCTCAACATCGATGCACCATAAACTGCACCGCCAGCGTAAATGCGGCGGCAAGTTTTTTCTGGATGCGGGCAGTTTTTCGATCGCGGCACACGGTATTGACCTTTGTCTGAAAACGTGGAGAACGAACGCAAAGACGTTTCCTGTGCGCGAAGGTTCGCCGTTTTTTCAGATTCCCGCGGAACCTGCAGATGCTGTTCGGTCAGTCGGCCAGATCAACTTCAAGACAGTCGGCTTCCCGGTTGGAAAATCGGGCCAGATCACGACAGACGTCGGAGAGAGCAGGGCGGTTGTCCGGCGCTGCGTCGGCCCACTTCAGACACATCTGTCGCCAGGTGCGCATCGGGGCGGACAGGTTGCCTGGTTTTTGCCACAGGTCGCTGGCAGAAACCAGCTGCCAGGCAAGTACGCCCACCGCATAGACGTCCGCGGCCGGCGAGGGGGGCTGCCCGGCGAGAACTTCCGGTGCCACATAGCCGCTCGTGCCACCAATGGACTTCACAGACAGGGCCGCTGCAGGGTCCTGTCGCAACGACCAGGCGAAGCCAAAATCGGTGACCACCGGTTCACCTGAGGGACGCAGCAGAATGTTGGCCGGCTTCAGATCGCAGTGCACCACACCGCACCGATGCACGTGCTCCACGGCCTGAGCCGTCAGATTCATCAGCTCCGCCGCGCGCGCCAGGGCAAATCGCCGCTCGGCCAGTCGAGTTTGCAGATTGGGGCCGTCCACATATTCGCACACCAGAAACAACCCACCTGCCGGAAACTGCCCGAGGCCAGTCACTGCGGTCACACCAGGATGCTCAATCGCCAGCAGTGTCTGTGCTTCATGCACGAATCGCTCAACAGCTCGCACGTCCGACTGCCAGTGCTTACGAAGGGCCTTCACGGCCACCGTCCGCTGCGTGCTCAGTTCCGTGGCACGAAACACGCGGCCCATCGCGCCGGCCCCAATCATCTGGTGCAGTCGGTAGTCGTCGCTGTGCAGCAAAGGTCGGGTGTTGTCAGTCCCGACACGGTCCCAGACAGTCTTTGGGACGATGTCCTGCGACGGCTGTTGAAGCCTGTCCTCGATCGTCTGCCGAGCCTGCTGCAGCAACCGCCGCGCGGTCCGCACAGAGCGTCCTGATTGTGTGGCCAGTTGCTCGAGCGACAATCCGGCCAATACGCCTTCGATCACACCGCGCTGTGCAGTTGGCAGGTCGGCGAGCGCCAGTTGCAGCAGTTCGGCAGCCGCCACCACATCGACCACGGCGGGCTGACGCTCGACCATGGCGGCCGGCTCCGTGCTGAACTCCTGGCGTACGTCGCGCTTGGCGGCGGTGTGACGTTCCAGTTGTCGCCCCAGCTTATGCATCGTGATCTTCGCCAGCAGCCGCCACAGATCTCCTGCCTGCGACGTTTCAAAGCGGCCGCCGCGAGAATGCAGAAAAAAACTTCTCCAGGCAGACTGCGTCACGTCCTCCGCCGATGCCCGCGCTCGAAATTTATTGCCCAGTCTTTGCTCGGCCAGTGCCAGCAATCGAGCCGAATAGCGTTCATACACGACCACTTCCGCAGCACCGTCGCCGCGTGCCACACGATTGAGAAGTTCGGCCGATCGCGGCGATTGCGGGCCTGTCGCATTCATGGCCTGTCTCCGAGTCAGAGGAATTTCTGAATTCTGACCGGAATTGCTGACCGCCCTTATCCCAAAATCGCATTGGCAGGCGGAATTCCGGCCTTCCGAGAAAGAATTTCTCAGCCGGAGATCGGAACCGGCGTGCCCCGCCGTGTTCGCCCTGATGCTGCGCACTGTTTACTGGAGCGACCCTCATGACTTTCGTTGTCACAGAACCCTGTTTTGGCTGCAAATACACAGACTGCGTTGTGGTCTGCCCGTGCGAGAGTTTTCGGGAAGGCGAGCAGATCCTGTTCATTGATCCGAATGACTGCATCGACTGCGACGCCTGCCGACCCGAATGTCCGGTGGAAGCCATCTTTTTCGAAGACAACGTGCCTGCTCAGTGGCAGGAATATATCGCGCTCAATCGTGAAATGGCGGCCGTCTGCCCACCCATCACCGAATCAAAGCCGCCACTGGCTGACAAAGCGTGACAGTGACGTCAGTGATCGTGACGTCATCAATGGTCGCGTTATGCGGAAATGTGACAGCCTGTGAGCCACGTTGATTTGTTCGCTTTTGTGAAAAAGCGGGCACTGTGTGTGAACCAAATTCGCCGCACCACGTCTTACTTCCTGATGACCCAATCCGGTCAGCCAACTCTGCAACAACTTCTGCAACAACTTCTGCAACAACTTCTGCCTTCAGGTGGTTTCATGTCTTTCGCCTTCTTCAATCCGTCTTTTGCCAATTCCGGCCATCGGGATATGGGCGGCGATATGCCCACAGGCAATAGCAATACATGACACCTGAATTCTGCGGAAACTCCAGCAGCCCGGTGTCATGCGACACCGGGCTTTTTTTTGTGCACCTGTGGTCCAGTGGGAAGACTCCGCTTTCGTAAAGCGGTAACGAGGGTTCGACTCCCTCCGGGTGCTCTGGCCTGACAATGGCAACATAACGACGACAAAAACGATGCGCCCATGATGTAGCGGTAGCCTGCTGCCTTGCCATGGCGGAAGTGTGGGTTCGACTCCCACTGGGCGCTTTGATTCAGGATGTGGGAAAGTCTGGCTAATCCGCGTGCCCTGGGAGCACGAGATCGCTGGTTCAAATCCAGCCATCCTGACTGGCAGCCTTAACAGGCTGCCCTTTATTGCGGTGGGGTCTGTGCTGGTACGGGCAGGCGGCTGTTAACCGTCGTGACGCAGGTTCGATTCCTGCCACCGCAGCTTATCAACATTTTGGCGGGATCGCTGCTGCTGGATGTGGCGCCTGGTTCTGAGCCAGGAGGACGTCGGTTCGATTCCGACTCCCGCAACTTGTGGAACGCCGCCGTGGATCATGAATGGTCAGGGCCCTGATGATGCAGCGATGCCGCGGTTCAATCCTCCGCGGCGCATCGCCCCGGCGGCTTCCACCAATACAACTTACGTCTCTGGTGTAATGGCAGCACGACTGATTCCAAACCAGTCGGTCGGGGTTCGATTCCCTGGGGATGTGCTCGTGACGGATCGATTCGGCCCGTCTCAATTCGCCCTCGCGGAGCAGTGGAGTGCTCGCCTGCTTGTCAAGCAGTAGATCGCCGGTTCGAATCCGGTCGAGGGCGCTGGTCGCGTACGAACGCGACCGACGGAATGCAGGTGCGACAGGTGTCCAGCTGGCTTTCATAAGGCCGGCCCGCTCGGCTCGATACCGAGACCTGCAACTGAATCATCCGGTCATCAGGACGGGATGAGCCAATGGGCCTGCATGCCGCTGGGGGCGACTGATCTTCGCATGATCGGTGCGGTCGGTTCGACTCCGATCAGGTCCACTGCGGCAGGTGTGATATCACCTGCCGTCAACGGAAGGGCAACCCGACTGGCGACGGGGTCCGGTTGGAAGCCGGTTGAGCGAGAACTCACCTTGCCTTGAGGGTTCGACTCCCTCTCCTTCCGCTGTGTCGGTGTAACTGACCGTGTCAGTGCAACTGACCGTGTCAGTGCAACTGACACACACAATTTGGTGTCCGTGGTGTACGTGGTAGGCACATCTGCCTGTGAAGCAGAAGGTATGGGTTCAACTCCCTTCGGTCACCCCTTCGAAGCCCCCTGTTTTGGGGGCCAAACGCCCATTCCGGGCAACATGAAGCAGTTCCAATCGTTCCGAAATCAGGTGTTCTTAAGCCATGATCGGACAGGAATTGCGCCTCAACGCATTCAGCCACCCTCTACGGAGCGGTGGCTATTCTGATGCGCAGATTTTGGACATAGGCGACCTGGCAAATCTGATGTCAGAAGCAGCCGCTGTGGTATCGGGCTGACGATCTACTGATGGAAATCTCTCAGGCACGAGCTGGGAAGGCATCGGTGAGAGTTCAGGCCATAAGCGACTACGGCGAGTCTCGCACTGTGGCCGTTTCATACGATCGATTCTCACTTCGCGTGCAGACTTGCTCCGCTCTTTTCCTGGATGACCTCGGAATCCGGAAGCCATCCGAAGCCGTCTACCAAACGCTCTTCGATCTGTTGGAGTGGCGGAAAGGCAAACCGCTGATTATCACCACCAACAAGGCAATCAGCGATCTGGCGAAGATGTACGACGACCGAATCGTGGACCGACTCACGGCAGGGACGGTGGTCAAATTTGAGGGCCGCTCACGACGGCAGAATAAGAAACCGTAGCGAATCAGGAACGGGCAAGACGACAGCGACGAGTAAGCCGCCGGGGCGATCGCATAGTG
Source organism: Planctomycetaceae bacterium (assembly GCA_024742875.1). GTDB lineage: Bacteria > Planctomycetota > Planctomycetia > Planctomycetales > Planctomycetaceae > Fuerstiella. The sequence goes on from JANSXP010000004.1 coordinate 53,381, forward strand.
CCAAACACCCCCGGGGCCGAGCCTGATAGCGACCAGCCGCGTGCACACTGTCGAGTGCAACCAGAAGAAGGACCGATGCCATGATTAAGTAACCCCCACAACCAACGCCAGACGCCCCTGCAGCGAATAGTCGTTGCAGGCGCGCTTCTTTGATCAGAAGACAATCAGACGCAGCCCTGCCGAGGCAGGCCAGCACCGTCCACGCCCGGGGCAGAAATTGGCGTTAGTATCTGGTGCCGTGGAGCCTTTGCCGATTCCCGCCACGGAACAACACTAGACGCGGCAGGAATAGCCAGCAGCCACTACCGCGATTGAATGTGCTGCGAGCGGGTCAAGTCTCCAAACTCGATGCCTTGCTAATTCCGATTCTCTGTTACAGGGGAATCGGTGCGCAGCCAGCCTGATGTTTGCTAAATCGAAGGGACTGGCGCCGGGACTTCGGTGGTTGGGATAACGAACAGCGTAACCCGGTTGTGGCGAGTGACGCTGACTCCTAAACACGGCCCGACCACAACTCGGGTTCACGCAATTGTTATGTGGCGTGTTTCAAGTTGTGACAATCATGGTGTCTACGTCTGCGGGTCGTTCGCTCGCACGGCGTCACTGATGTCGAATACAACGTCATGAAGATTCAGCTCATGAGCTCTTTCAAGAGGGTCGTAAGAGCGCTCAAGCACGGCAAATTCAATCACGCGGCGGACAATTCTATTTGTTATGACGATTTGGTCGCCAGCTGACCTCCAACGCCCTTCCCCCTGCGGGATCCATGTTTCACAGTAAGGAAAGGAGCATCGAATCCGGCCGCCGAGATTGTTAGCCGGACGAATCGCCAAGGTGATGCAGCCATCGTCACCTTTTGCGCGCCACAGGTACGCCACACCACCAACCGTGATTCGGCAAGAGTTCTTACTGCGAGACATGTGATTGCATGTATGAAAACATGGGGAAAGGTGTTAATCACAAACAGAACAGTGAAGTGACCCAAATTGAGAGTTGCCGCATAACGTCACGGATCACGCGGTCGCCGCGAGCGATCTTCCACTTCAACAATCACGACTCGGCGACTCGTCGTGCATCCGATGGTTACCCCATTACTACTTCCATGCACCTACAAAGTCTAACACGCCTTGACGCGTTGCAATGAATCTCTCAGGCGACAGATTGAAGGAAGTGTGGAGTGTCCAACGATGGAAATCGAGCAGCGAATTCAGTGTAGAGGAAACAGCGAGGATACCGTCGTGGTTCCGTTCAATCTGTAGTTGCCATTCTCCCGCGGTTGATATCCACGCCGCTGAACCAAAAGTTTCATAGTCGTGCGTGAAAAGTCGGACGAAACCCGCCCAGTCTTTTGTGTCGACACTTAGTCCTGCTACACAATCAGAGCATCGAATATGCACACGAACACCGGTTATTGGACGCGAACAATCAGCTGGATTTCGTTGCATAATCCGCAGCGAAGTAAGTCCCTCATCACAGACGAAATCGTAGTGCTCCATCAACGCTCTTCTATTGGGGTAACGACTACCATCACCGGGCCGTGTCTGGTGATGATCCAATTTGAAAGCACCGCTGACACGGCTCCGGTGCATGGTTTTGTTACGCGGCGATCACGGATGCCAATCACCAACGGTGTCCCCAGCGTTGATTGTGAGCAATGGCGAAAGTACTTCAGTCGGTACTCCGTTAGCAGCACAGTTAACTGTACCATCTGCAGTGACGAGAAATACATCTGAAGACAGATCCAGATCCTCGTTGTTGATTGTCAGCTTGCCGGACTCGTTGACCATTGCGTCCACGGGCTCGTGCCATGCACAGTTAGAACGTGGGACAGCAATCAGGAAGATGGTGTTGCTCGTGCCATCTGAAAAATCGGCCAGGGATCGGGTGCGTGTTGGGTGCCAAGCGGCGTTTTCGCCGACGACCGCCAAAATCCGATAGGGGTGCGAACCAAATCGGTGCTGCGAACTGGAGGTCCGGTTGGTCGGCGCATCCCAAGGTTGAGACAAATCGTAGGCGTCAAATCGGTCCTCGGTTTTGGCGACGTTTCTCAACTCGTCTTGAATCACTGAACGCCAGGAGTGCATCGCTGAACCGTCGTCGTCACGAATGACTGGTGGCGGAAAGTGACCGTGAGCATCATGATAGTCATGCAGCGCGATAACGATCCACTTGAGGTCGTTGTGCGTTTGCATCATCATCTTCCCGTGACGGACGCGAGCGGCCACGTCCACCACCAGAACGCAAACGCAGATTCCGATGACGCCGAACAAGACAGCGACCAACCAGTTCTTCCGTGTCGACGGCTCCATAGGTGATCTTCTTTTGCCGCATAACGATCGCCATCACCAGGCCGTGACTGGTGATGATCCAATTTGAAGGCACCGCTGGCACGGCTTCGGTGCATGGTTTTGGTGCATGGTTTTGGTGCATGGTTTTGTTATGCGGCTTTCGCGATTCGGCTTGGGATTCTTGCCAAGTGGCATTCTATCCGGTCTACGACAGCCTACGTATAAGATTGTGAGTTGTTCTGTCTGCGGTCGAGGTTTTTCTGTGTTCCTGACTTCTCACGTCCCGGACGAACCCATGCGATGTCGGTGTCAGAAACGGCAGTCATCTCCCGATCACGTTCTTCGTCTGTTTCAAATCCACCGATCGTCTTGAACCCGGCATTATTTCGCGGACTCGAAAACATGTGGTAAACGACAACGTCGTCAGTCTTACCATGGAGATAGTTTTGCGCCATAGCGTCTGTGCCGCGTGCGTCGCCCACCACGAACGAATCACCATTCGCCAACGCTCGATCGAGTAGTCGCCGATAGTGCTCGTCGAACTCGGCGTCAGTAAGCGTGAGATGGCCACTGATGAAGTGGATGATGGGCGAGGTGTTCATTTTTCAGGCGACATCTTTGAGGCATAACGACTGCCATCACCGGGCCGTGACTGGTGATGATCCAATTTGAAAGCACCGCTGACACGGCTCCGGTGCATGGTTTTGTTATGCGGCTGTGTTGACGTTGGAAGTGTAAGTCGACAGTGCCAAAGTAGATCAAGTGAAGTGAATGTCCAATTCGTACTCAAGGCAAAGCTCAACGAACGCCTTGCAGACTACGTGGTTAGAGTACTCTGAGCACTCCCAAGGCTCTGTGCCACGCTGCAGATCATTGAAGTCGGGCCATTTCACGTTTCCGAATAGTTGCTTTACCTGCGCGGAATCAAACCACCCGCTGGGTTTGGGGAGTCCCGTTACAGTTGCGAGAATTCGGCAGCAGTAAGATGAGTCGAGCCAACCAGTAGCGAAGTCGCCAGAAACGGGTATCTGCTGATCGCGCAACTGTTGCGCTGTAGCGGCAAACGCAGCAACCACATCGGGCGCGTCAACACCGTCCGTTCCGATGTAGCCTTGCCCCGGGATGTAAGCATCGGCGTCAACCAATGATTCGCACCTGCCTGCGCCGCATAACGTTGCTTTTAACCCGCCTACAGGCGGTGATAATGTGAATATCACCGGGATTATCACGGTGTATCACGCATTTTATCGCCGCCTAGCCAAATGGCAATAATGCGGTTTTATCACGGTCTGGCGAAAGAACGCTTCAGCTGACCGCTCTGACTGGCCAGAACGCCCATTGACAACGCCATCGCGGTGCGTACTCTTTGGGCGTCACTTGGCTGCCCGCACTGCTTCTGCAGTGTCATTGCTGACCTCATTAACCACCACGTTTTTGAGGTTTTGCTATGTCGAACGAACAATTCATTCAATCACTGGTCCAGCGTCTGAACCTGCAGCTGGACATCCCTTTCGTTGGAGAGAGATCCGAAGCCCAAATGCTTGATTGGGCCGTCCGCAGAATTGTGCCGATGATCCCGGATTCCATTCGTGAATTCGTTTTGTCCGCCGCTGATGGAATCGATCTTCACCCATTATGCGGAGTGTTCCGTCAGCGTTCGTCTCAATGCCAACAGGCAAATGCCCAAATGCAGATTCGTAATTGTGCATTGCCAGAACGATTTGACGCAATCCGTTTTGCCAGGACGTGCAGCGAGCGGCCTCTCTGAAGCGCAGGACGGCTGGACACACCGTTGCAGGAATGGCCGCGCAGGTGACGAAGGCCAGCATCAGATTTCGCGATCCAGACTTTGGCATTGAGATTTGCAACGGCAAATAACGACTATGATCAGCGGGCAGTGGCGGCTGATGGGATTTCCGGTTACGCATATCGTTGCTTTGGCCCGCCCGCAGACCCGGGATCATGTGAATATCACCGGGACCAGCACGACCTTGCAGGAATTTTGTCGCCGCCAGACCAGAAGGCAATCAGCGCGTCGTATCACCGTCGAGCCGTCCTGATCAAGTTAGCCTGAAACTGCCCAGTAATCTGTCACAGCCACATCCACAGCGATGCTCGCACAGTCTTCCAGCCAACAGTCACCGCTGAGAACCTCTCTCGTTCAACCAGGCAGCGATCAGCGACGCGTGTGACAGCGGACGTGTTGTGTCTTCGATGTCAGCATTGGTCTCGTAGTCCAGCAGCACGACGGGGCCGCTTTCCGCCAGTGCCTGCAGTTGCCGCAATTCCTCCTGGAGGCAGTATGTCAGCACCCAGTGGTACGCAGGCAGGTAGATTTGCTTTCTGGCCTCCACATACGTCAGCAGTTCCGTGGCCCCCTGATGTCCCAGGCAGGGACCGAAACGACGCACCGTGCGTTTGATGTTTTTCATGGTGTCATTGGCCAGCATTGGGAAGTCCGCCGGCGCTGTCTCGAAGACCTTCAATGCCTGCCAGATCGCTTCCACGCACGCCCCCGTTTTTCCATCATGCAATGGCACAGGAATATTTCGGTGCGGCCAGAACGGCGAAAAACGAACCCACGGCTCAGGACCTTTGCTGGTGACATCGATAAACACTGCGCCCGGAAACTCACGTTCCAGCGTGGTCCGTTTTTTCCGTCGGGAGGCAGTCAAAACCATCTCCATCACGCCGCCTCCGTTTCCTTTGGGGTCCCTTGAGAAGACTGCAAACGAGCTCTGGCCGCCCGCTGCCGCCACCACCACTGCGCGACATTGATCAGCAGCAGCGGCCCCCAGATCATCCAGTGATATACGGCGGCGGTCAGGCCAGACGACTGGAAACTCACCAGACCGAACCAGTGCAGCTTATCTCTCATCAGATTTTTGTCGAAGACGATGCCGGTGCTCAGCTGATCGTCTTCCTGGTAGTTTCGCATGCCGCCGAACACCGAGCCTCCAAAGTCGTCGGTGAACAGGATCCAACCGTGTGGATCGGACGTCACGACCACGCTCAGACCACCAAACGTCACCTTGCGGTACTGAATCAGGACGGTGAGGACAAGACCTGCCACCAGCAACAGACGAAGGGCGATTTTCAAAACAACGGCCGGCATCTGCCCCCCGCTGTTAAGCCCCGATACGCTGCCAGCATAGCGGGATGTTATGGCGCGGGATAGCCGACACGGAATACGACTAATCGATCACTGTGGTGAGACAGCAATCGGTCGGAGAAGCTGGGGCAGTGTGTCAGGTGTGCGGCCCTTCGAATGGTGGGCGTACCAGCGCGAACCCACCGGGGCCAAACCAGGACAGGAACACGTCAGCCATCCAGACAGACGTGCTCTCGGGAATTGACCACGACATCGATCAGCCCTCGCTCAGCCCTCGCTCATATCGGCTTCCACGACCGCCGTGGCGAAATTCTCGTAAGCGGTGCCGACCTGCTGGGCCATTGTGCCGGCCCATGCGTGGAATCGGCCATCCTGCAGGGCATCGACGATGGCATCCGCCACGAGGCTGGCTGGTTCTGCGATCTCCGTCAGACCGGCCGCGTCGCCCATGTCGGTCGCGATCGGGCCAGGGTGCACGCTGACCACCTGGGTTCCCTGTTCCCGCAGTTCGTTTCGCAGCGACTGCGTGATGTTATAAGCGGCCGCTTTTGAGGCAGAGTAGGTGGCAAACTGCTCAAACGCCTTCACAGAAACCACAGAATTCAACTGCACAAATGCGCCGCCGCCGTTGTTCTTCAGCACTGGCGCGAATGCCCGCGCCATTCGCAGCAGCCCCAGCAGGTTACCGTTCAGTTCAAATTCCAATGACTCCAGTGCATCCTCGCTGAGGACCGAAGAGGTTCTCAGGACACCCGCGTTGTTGACTACCAAATCAACATCCGAGGCGACCTGGGCGGCAGCGACGATAGAATCAGGCTGCGTCAGATCAAGCTGCACAGGCACCACTTTGTCCCCATGTGTTGCTACCAGTTCGCTGACCGAATCAGAACTACGAACGGCCGCGTAGACCTTCGCCGCCCCCCGTTCCAGGAGTGATTCCACAATCACACGGCCAATCCCCCGATTGGCGCCGGTTACCAAAGCAACTTTTTCACTGACTGCAAATGACATGGGATTCTCCTGTGGGCCGACCCGGCCGAGAACGGGGAAAATTGAGAAATCCAGAACCCGGTCAACGGCCTGGTGCTGTGAAGACGAAACCTAGACCGATCGGTTTACAAAAAAGATCGGAGCTTTCCGGTATTTGCTCAAATTCATCGCCTGCGTGCCTGGAGAGACTCTGCCAGACGCACAACAGCAGTCCATTCCGCCCCGTCAGCCGGCACTCACAACCAAGAAAGAACGCCAGCCCCTGCAATCAAACAGCGAGGCTCGGACACAGCGTGTCAAAGAAGCCGTGTCACGCTTCCAGCAATCGCAGCACGGCGGCCACAGGCGCCTGAAAAGCGCTGGTTTCACCAGACACGCGACTCAGCAGTGCCATTCCCTGTGACAGGCACACAATCATGCGGGCCGCTTCGCGCGGCTGCACGGCCGGATTGAGCTCACCGTTCTGCCGGGCAGCCCGCAGCGTGCTGCAGATGGCATCTTCGACCTGCTTCACATAGCCGAAAATCTGTTCTGAGGTGGCGGCATCCACCGGACCGAAGCCCGGCATATTGTTGCCGAACAAGCAGCCTTTGCTGTTCGGCTGAGCGCTGTCTTTTTCCCAGTGCCGCAGGAGAGCCCGGATATTGGCCAGCGGCCGGCGATCCGCCGTCAGGATCTGGTGAATGGTGGCAAACTGTGTCTCGGCATAGCGGGCCATAGCGGCCTGAAACAAATCGTGTTTGCTGCCAAACGTGTCGTACAGGCTCTTGCGACCAATCTTCATGGCCTGCAGCAACTCTGCGAGGCTGGCTGACTCGTAACCCCGCGCCCAAAACACATCGACCGCCTGATCGAGCGCTTCCTGAGGATCGAACTGTTTGGCAGGTCCGCGACTCACCCGTGGTTTCTCCCAAAGACAAAACGGCATCATAGTCGCCGCCAGCTGGCGGGGAACCGGCAATTTCGCGATGCGTCCGCACACTCACCATGCCTACTTCTGTTTCCGCTGATGCGGCGCCTGTCGGCGATCTTTTTCAATCAGTGTGCGGTCGAAAATTTCACCCGGCCGGATGGGCGTGTGACTGGATTTGGCAAGCTCCGCCAGTTGTCGCACTGTCTGCGGATGCTGATCCGCGACAGACTTCATTTCCTGCAGATCCTGTGACAGATCATACAGTTCCCAGACGGCCGACGGCTTTTTGCGATAGAGCTTCCACTGCTTCCAGCGCACAGCGGTCTGCGTGCCATATTCCCAGTAGAGAAATTCATGAGTGGCTTGTGATGGCTGTCCTCTGAGGATTGGCAGAATGGACAGTCCGTCCGTTGGCGGACAGTCGGCCCCCGTTAGTTCCGCCAGCGTGGGCATGACGTCCGGAAAATATGTCAAATGGTCGGTCACACTGCCGGCCGCCACTTTGCCCGGCCAGCGCACCAGAAAAGGAATCCGCAGTCCGCCTTCATACAGCGACCCTTTGCCGGCACGAAATCGCTCCCCGGTGACAGGATTCAGATTGGGAGCAAAGAAGCCATGGGGACGCTTGGGGGTTTTAAAATAGTCCTGCCCACCGTTGTCTCCACACAGAAAGATGAGCGTGTTGTCATCGATACCGGACTTCTTCAGCAGCGCCAGAATCTCTCCCAGTTGTCGATCCACCATATGCAGGAACGCGGCATAAACTCGCGCATCCCGATCTGTCCGCTGACCGGCCGTCCAGGGTTTGTCTTTAAACAACTGCCAGGAGGGATCATCTTCATCGATCCCCCACAGCCCATGCGGAGGTGTCCACGGGAGATAGCAAAAGAATGGGCGATTGGAATTGGCCCTGATGAACGCCAGGGACTCCTCAAAGATGGCCGTCTGTGCGTGAGTCTGACCATCGTAGAAGGTTTTCGAGTCATTGCCCGGCAGCGCAACTTCTTTGCTGTTTCGGATCAGGTACTGTGGATAATAGGTGTGGGCGTGGACCTGATCGTAGTAGCCGAAAAACGTGTCAAAGCCATGCCGCTCCGGGACCCCAGACGTCCCACGACCACCAATGCCCCATTTGCCAAAGCCACCAGTGGCGTATCCCTGCTGTTTCAGCAGACTGGCCAGAGTTGGTTCGTCCGCACGAATGGGTGCGTAGCCGTTATTGGCCCTCATGGAAGTATGTCCGGTGTGCAGGCCAGTCAGCAGGGTGCAGCGGGTCGGACCGCAAACAGGGGCTCCCGCATAAGCACGCGTGAACCGCATACCTTCTGCAGCAAACTGATCGATGTGGGGGGTCTGCAGTTCAGGATGCTGCATATGAGAAGACTCAAAATAGCCCCACTCATCCATCATCAGATAGATAATATTGGGCCGATCCGCCTCGGCAGAAGCGCGACATACAGCGATCAGGCACAGCAGAAACAATGGAAGTCGGTTCACGGGAATCTCCACACAACTCTCTATACAGAAAAAGGATCCCATCAAAACACCCGGAGAGTGTGCACAATCAGCACACGGAAGTATCAGCTCGTTTACGCCTGGTGGTCGAGGCCTGAAGGCGCAGGGTTGTTCAAGGGCAATTGCAGGCCAGCCTGCGTGATATCTACACAATCAGGAGTATCACATGGCGAAGTCCAAAACCGACATTATCAAAGAGTATCTGGAAAAGAATCCCAGCGCGAAGGGCAAAGAGGCAGAAGCTGCGCTCAAAAAGCATGGGATCAGTGCTCAGTACTTCTACACCATCAAGAGCAGTCTCTCCAACCGTAAGAAACGCGCCGGTAAAAAGAAGGCGGGGCGCAAGCCCGTGGTTGCCTCTGGCTATTCAACCTGAATGTGCCGCCTGCGCAATGCTCTCTGTCGTGCTCAGTGCTCACATCGGACCGGTTGCCGTTTCTCGCACTCCCCGGGTTGCGTGAAGCGTGCCTGTTTCTCCCGGCAGACCATGCAGTTGCCCATTCGCCTGGGTCCGACTACGCTCGTGGCCTGAAACGCAGGCCGCCGCCTGTGCCATGACCGCCGGAGAACCCAATCATGTGCTGCCGTCTCGCCCTGTGTGTTCTGTCCATCATGCCGCCACTGACAGCGGTCTGCCGTGCTGAAGATCGGCGGGCGCCCAACATCCTCTGGATTGTGGCAGAAAACCTCTCCAACGACCTGGCCTGCTACGGCCAGGCCAACGTCCGCACGCCGGTGCTGGACAAACTGGCCGCCGAAGGAGTTCGCTACACCCACGCTTTTGCCACGTCCCCCGTGTGTGCGCCCAGCCGCTCGTGCTTTATGCTGGGGATGTATCAGACGACCACTGACACGCACCACATGCGGTCTCACCGAGACGATGACTTTCGACTGCCGGCCGGCATCCGTCCGCTCACACACCGCCTGCGCGACGCCGGCTACTTTACGGCAAATGTGACACACCTGACGGACGAGCGGACAGGTACCGGCAAGCTGGATCTGAATTTCGTCAACGAAGGACGGCTGTATGACTCCAAACAGTGGGACGACCTGAAAAGCCATCAGCCATTCTTCGCACAGATCAATTTGCCGGAGGCCGAATACGATATCTACGACCGTAAGTCGGCCGAAAAGCTAAGGGTGCCGTGGGTGGGAGAGGAATGGCATCCACAGATCGCGACAGAAGACAATGTCAATCCGCCGCCGTTCTACCCGGATCATCCCATCGCCCGCCAGGAATGGGCTCGCTACCTGAACTCGATCAGCGGCATCGATATCCGTGTCGGAAAGATCCTCGACAGGCTTAAGCAGGACGGGCTGGCAGACAATACCATCATTATCTTCTTCGCTGACAACGGCCGACTGACGGCCCGTGGAATCCACTGGCCGTTTGATCAGGGTCTGCGGGTGCCTCTCATCGTCAAAGATACGACCAGCCTTCCTTTTCTCAAATCCACTGGACAGCGGGGCACTGTCAGCAATCAGATTGTCAGCCTGCTGGATTTAACAGCCACCACTCTCTGGATGGCGGGCATTGAACGTCCGGCCGGTATGCAGAGCCGCGTGTTTGTGGGGCCCAGAGCAGACCCGCCACGCAGATATGCGTTTGCCGCTCGTGATCGCATTGACGAAACGCAGGTCCGTATGCGGGCCGCCTACAATCAGCGATTTCACTATATCCGCAACTACACCCCCGGCGCCGGCTTTGAAACGCTGAACCGCTATAAGGAAAAGTGCTTTCTGGTCAAACCCCTGATGCGACGCTTAAAGGCGGAAGGCAAACTGACAGGCGCTGCGCTGCAACTGATGCAGCCGTTTGGGAAAGAGATGCTGTTTGACACCCAGTCTGATCCCCAGGAGATTCAGAATCTCGTCGAGTCTGATGACGCCGAACACCGGGCGGCCCTGCAGGAACTCAGAGCCGCCATGGACACGTGGCAGGTGGAAACCGGCGATCGGGGACACATTCCGGAACCGCCGGAGATCGTGGCCCCGTTTCTGAAAGAGATGGAAGACTGGTTCGGCACGCCCGCCTGGGCCACGAAGTGATTATCAGGCTGCCACAGCAGAAAGCACTCGCATGCCCGATTTTTCTTTCATCCTGATCCCTCTGCTGCTCTGTGGGCTGTTGATGATGCTCACGCCCTTACCGGCCATCATCTGCTTTTGCATGGCGCTGGATCAGAAGACCTCACCGGGTCGCTCCACCTTCACGCGTCTGTTTCAGACTGTCCCGACGTGTATCGGCCCCGTCTGCCTGCTGGCTTTGTATGCGGTGGAGTCAGAACCTGACTGGCGGGATCAGGGAACATCAGCGTGGCCCTATATGACACGAGGGGACGCCGCGTGGATCTATTTCCCGCCTTATGTGATGGCGAATTTCCTGGTCGCTCGCGTGGTGATCAGTCCCGACTTTGCGGAACACACCTGGCTGCCACGACTCAGTTTTATCACCTGCATTCTGATCAGCCTGCTGTTTGTTGCAGGTTATAACGCAGAACCTTTCACACGCGTGTATCCGGCGTCCACGGCGATCGCGTATGCTGTTGGCACCATGGTCTATTGCCGGGGGCGACCGCGACCTGGTGCCAGTCGCTGGCAAATCAGCCTGCTCACGGCGTGGCTGACGAGTGGTGTATCCACCGTTTATGTGAGCGTCCTGCAGGCCCGACGCATGGTGGCCGAACTGCCGGACACTGCCCCGCCGGGTTGCTTTATTGTGACGGCCGCCGCGCGGGGGCATCGTCGGTATGTGGGCAGCCGTATTGATCCATCCACAGGGCACATCACCAATCGACAACTGATCGTGTTTCGTGCCTTTGAAGCATGGCTCCAGCGGAACGCCACACAGCTGCACGCCATTCTGAGGCGACTCTATAATCGATTTGGGCCCGTTGTGGCCCGACAGATTCGTCGTCGCTGGCAGGCGGACCTGGTTTACACCATGCTGAAGCCACTGGAATGGCTGCTGCGTGGACTGGGATTTGCCTTTAGCCTGTTCCCCGACCGGAGATGATCTGCTCCAGCATGGAAGCTCACCTGCGACCGACCCTGACTCAGCGTAATCACGACACGGAAAAAGCGATGCGAAAAATCTGTTTGCTGATGCCCCTCGTGTGGATGGCACTTGTTACCACCGTAATGTCTGCGGCAGGCTCCGTGCCTGAGACTGCGAAACAAGCTCACGATACGCGTCCCAACATTCTGTGGATCACGATCGAAGACTGGTCGGCCGATCTGTCCTGCTACGGAACGAAAGGCATCCATACGCCCCACGTGGACCAGCTGGCCGCCGAGGGAGTCCGCTATCAGTACGCTTTTACGACTTCTCCCGTCTGCTCCACCTCACGGTCTGCCATGATGACGGGCTTCCACCAAAACTATATTCACGCTCATCAGCACCGGGAACACGACAAACAGCCATTGCCGCACGGTGTGAAGCCGATTCCCCATCTGCTGGCGGACGCCGGATACTTTACGGCGCTCATGAGCAATAAGACCGACTGCAACTTCACCCCCAACACCAAAGCCGAACTGTTTCAGGGCAAAGACTGGTCGCAGCGCAAACCCGGCCAGCCTTTCTTTGCCCGAATCACATTTGGCGGCACACATCGTTCCTGGAAACGCGACCCTGAACGGCCCATCGCCATCGAAGATGTGGAGCTGCCGCCTTACTATCCGGACACGCCCTTTGTCAGACGGGACTGGGCCAATGGCCTGGAGCAGATGCAGCTCGTCGATCGTCAGGTGGGAGAGTTGCTGGAGCGACTGGATCGAGAGGGGCTGCGCGAGAACACGATCGTATTTTTCATCGGCGATCACGGCCGCTGTCACATCCGTGGCAAGCAGTTTTTATACGACGGAGGTCTGCGAATTCCCATGCTGATGCGCTGGCCCGGGAAGGTGGAACCGGGAACGGTGAGCGAAGATCTGGTGATGTCGATCGATATCTGTGCCACAGTGCTGGCGGCAGCGGGCATCCGCCCGGCCGTTGCACTGCATGGTCAGGATCTGCTGGGAGCCGCCATCAGGGATCGCAAATACGTGTTTGCGGCGCGTGATAAGATGGATGAAACGCACGATGCGATGCGGTCGATTCGCTCACACGACTTTAAGCTGATTCACAACCTGATGCCCGAACGGCCATGGTGTCAGTACAACCGCTACAAGGAAGGTGCCTATCCCATGCTGGCCGAACTCAATGTGCTGCACATGGAGGGTAGGCTGTCGCCCGTGCAGGCGCGTTTCCTCGCCGCCAGCAAGCCGGAATACGAACTGTTCGATCTTGAGCACGATCCGCACGAAACACGCAATCTTGCAGACGATGCAAAGTACGCGGCCGTGAAATCACGCCTGCAGCAGGCACTTTCCGACTGGCGGGCGAATGTGATTGAGGATCAGGGAGTCACCGACGAATTTCGGGCTGCAGACGTCTTTCCGGCGACGTGCCCGATGGACAAGGTGGACGACTGGGTGTTCGCCAATCAGGCGAACTTTGACTTCAATCGCTACGGCTGGCCGGCGTGGTATCCCACCAGATCACTCGCGCAGTGGCGGGCTGCCCGCGAACAGTGGGTGCCTTACGTCTTTCGCCAGCCGGACGAAAACGTGGCCCGCCCGGTGATCTCACACCCTCGCAGGAAGACGCCAAAAAAGAAACGCTGACCGCCCGTGCATGGGATCTGGCAGAACAGAAGTCTGCCAGCCCGGCCTCGATCGGCGAGTCCTGAGAGACGCCTGCCCGGATGGCGCCACCCTGATTCCAGAGCGCCCGGCTGTCAGTTGGATCCTGAAGCAGATCCGGAAGCAGACTCTGGCGTCTGTGCGGGCGATTCGCCGTCTGTGTTTTCCACGGCAGCATCGCCATCCTGACTCGAATCCGCATCGATGACAGCTCCCAGGAAGAATGTCTGGAGTTCGTCAGAGTCTTCCGCCAGCGGCTGGTAGTCTTCCAGCCCCATCCAGTCGGCGTCAATCTGCAGTTGCCTGACCTCCAGGGCGTCCCCGGATGTCTTCAGCAGAAACACGTTGCCGGCCGCCAGCGAGTACTGCTGATCGCCAATGGCAACCGTCGCCACGCCCTGAGCATCCAGATCCACTTCGATGTCCGAAACACCGTCGGCCGCAGTCAGGGACATCTGGAACATTCCGCCGGAATTCCCCGACGAGCTCTTCATGCCTGACAGACAGTCGGTCGCATCTGCCCAGAAGACGACCGTTTGCGGCACACCATTTTGCGAGAGAGTGATCACATTCACTTCTCCCACGGTGATGCCCGGTTTCGGTTCTGTCCCGCCCGACGACCACGAGCGGCCCTTCATGGACGAACTGGTGGAGGATGACAGACCGCAGCCGGCTGCCACAAACGCCACACAGGCCACCAAACTCAGACTTCGCCAACTTGAACTGATCATATGTTGCCTTTACTCAACAGCACGCCTGCCGCAGAGACTGGCCACCGCTACGAGCCAGTTTGTCTTCCCGCGTGCAGATTACGGACACGATTTTTGATTCTGCGGCAGTTTCCTGAAAGGTACTGTCTGTTAGGAACGTCACCACAACATACCGTGGTTAAACAATTCCGAAAAAAGCCACAAGTTCAGCATAGCCAACTCAGAAAGGCGTCAGGTCACCCCATGACTGCGTTCAAACGATCCATCCTGTCTGCGGAATCCACCAACAAAGTTGCCAGCGAACTGCAGCAGCGGCTGGTTGACCTGATCGATCTGGCGCTGCAGCTCAAGCAGGCCCACTGGGCTGTTGTGGGTAGCGGATTTCAGCCGGTGCACGAACAGCTGGACAGCATCCTTGATGACGTTCGCGATGCCAGCGATGAAGTGGCCGAGCGCGTGGCCACGCTGGGCGTTGCGCCCGATGGCCGGGCGGCCACTGTGGCAGCCAGCAGTAAACTGCCTGGACTGGACGGCGGTTTCACGGACTATCAAAGCACGGTCACTGCCGTTGCCGAACTGCTGCATGCGACCATCAGCGGACTGCGGGAGTCCATTGAACCACTGGGCGATCTGGACCCTATCAGTGAAGACCTGCTGATCGGCATTTCCGCCGGACTGGAAAAGCACTTCTGGATGCTGCAGGCACAGGAACTTTAGTCCGCCTTTTCGATCGCCGCAGACACCGAGTCGCTGCCTGAGTCGTCCGCAGAAGCGGTCGCTCCCACCAGCGCGATCACCGTCTGACCGGCAGAGGCCGTGACGGTGGCGTCTGTCGTCAAGATCGTGAGTTTGTCACTGCCGGACGCCACAAACAGCATCAACGCCTCCGGGTACTGCCGCTGGAAATCATCCATAGTGAACTCCTCGGAGATCCGGGTGGCCTTGATGGTGTGACCGGCGGCGAAGCGGCGATCCAGTTCGTCGTATGTGGCGTCATCAGAAAACAGCACGCGACCGGCCAGCACATCGTGCCCCGCATCTCGCCGACTGGTGCCCGTGCTGTTGATGCTCAGCCGATAGCTTTCTCTGCCGCCAAACAGCTCAGCCGCCCGCGCGACGGCCAGCAGATTCACTTCGTCGTTGCGCGTCAGCGCCAGCATGCGGCCCAGGCCTCCCAGTTCCAGATCATGAATGTCTTCTGACAGGATGTTGGCAAACAGCGTCGGCAGCCCCTCCATGCGGGCGACCCGCGTATTGGCCGCATTGGTGTCGACCAGGCACACGGGAAAGCCCTGAGCCTGCAGTGCGGAAGCGATCGCCCGCGCCCCAGGATGAGCGCTGGCGATCAGCACGCCCTGAGGGTTGGCGACACTCAGACCAAGACGCCTCGCCAGCGGGCCGGCCGTCAGCCCATAAACCACAACCGTGCCGACAATCACCAGGAATGCGGCGGCGACAAAATCGTCAGCGTTGCCCAGTTCCAAAGCGAACACCGAGGCCACGGCGGCCGCCACGATGCCACGCGGCGCCAGCCACGAAAGAAACAGACGTTCGGCCATGGTCAGTCCGCAGCCTATGGTGGAAACCATCACGCTCGCCGGACGCACCACCAGCAGCAGGAACACAACAAAGGCCGGACCGCGCCAGCTGAACGCCACAAACTGCGACAGATCAAGCCGAGCCGTCAGCACGATGAACAGACTGGAGATCAGCAGCACGCTCAGGTTCTCTTTAAACCGAACGATATGCCCTACAGACACCTGATGCTGGTTGGCGAGCAGCAGTCCCATCACGGTGACGGCCACAAGGCCGGATTCGTGATGCAGCAGATTGGACGCAGAAAACACGAGTACCACCAGCATCAGTGCCACGGGATTCTGCAGATGATCACTGACCAGGTGCTTTTTCAGTGCCAGCCAGAGCACGCCTGCGCCCATCAGGCCCAGTACGGCTCCGGTCAGGAACGTCTGTACAAATCCAATCAGTCCGCTCATCGCGGCATCTTCCAGCGGAGCCACTTCAACAGCCTGCGCCCCACCGAACGCCAGCACGGCCAGCACAGCGCCGATAGGATCAACGACGATCCCCTCCCAGCGGGCCAGAGGGCCCACGCGGCCGACCGGACGAATATGCTGCAGCAGTGGCCCCACCACCGTGGGCCCGGTGACGGTCAGAATGGCCCCCAGCAGAATGGCGCGGGTGAGATTGAAATCCAGCAGGAAATAGGCGCCGGCTGCCGACAGCACGCCCGTGACGATCACTCCCACTGTCAGCAGCAGAAACAGGGGGCGGCCGATTTCGTTCAGTTCCGAAATCCGCAGCGTCATTGCGCCTTCGAACAAAATCACGGCCACTGACAGCGAGACGATCGGCAGCAGGATTTCGCCAAACAGAGCGTCAGGATCGATCAGTCCGGTGACGGGTCCGGCCAGCACGCCGGACAACAGCAAAATCAGAATGGAGGGAATCCGCAGACGGCCGCCAATCCACTGACTGCCCACACCAAACACAAGAATCCCGGACAGGGCCACTAAGATACGTTCGCCGGGATCCACTCCTCACCTTTCTGCTAATCGGCCGCAGTCAGAAATTTGACGTTTGCGGCAGCTCTGATTTTTTAGGACGCCATCGGCTGGAATTCAATTGCCCTGGAAAGATAACACCGCAGATATTCCCTCACTGTTTCAGGGCGGATCGACTTTCGGCATACGCCGCAGGCAGGTATTCTCGGACCTGTTTCCCACTTCCCAGGTCGCCGTTCAGCTGCAAATCTCTATGACGGACGCTCCCAATGACAATCCTGGCTGGATCGCCGATCAGCTGGAAGACATGCAGAACCGTGGAGAACCGGGCGCAGTACCAGGTGAGGTGACGGCGGAAAAAGGGGACGTGCCGGTCGACGTGCAGATTATTCAGTACGATGCCGACAGGCTGGACGAGGTCCAGATTAACAATCTTCAGGACGTGCAGCGGTACGCCGCACTGCCATCAATGACGTGGGTGAATGTCACGGGCATTCACGACAGCTGGGTGGTGTCTGAGATTTGTCGCTCCTTTGGCGTTCACGGCCTGGTGATTGAGGACATCGTCAACCCCCATCAGCGGGCCAAGCTGGAAACCTACGACGACGTCACCTACATCGTGGCGCGGATGGGGGAACTGGACGGCGGATTTGATTCCGAACAAATCAGCATCGTGCTGTGCGATCGGGCTGTACTGACCTTCCAGGAACGAACGGGCGACTGCCTGGAACCCATTCGCAGGCGGCTGAGAACCGGTCGCGGTCGCATCCGCACACGTCGACACGACTATCTCGTGTACGCCATTCTTGACTCCATCGTGGACGCCTACTTTCCTGTACTGGCCACTATCGGCGACAAGCTGAATCAGATTGAGCAGGATCTCACCGAAGACCCGTCCGTGGATGCGGTGGCCATGCTGCAGAGAATTCGCACCGTTCTGTTTATGATCCGCGCGGTCATTGCCCCGCATCAGGAAGCTGTCGCCCATCTGATTCGTGACGAACGTCTGATCACAGAAGACACCAAAGTCTACCTGCGGGACTGCGCGGACCACATTCACCAGGTGCTGGAAGCGTGTGACACCACGCGGGAACTGGCGGCCGATTTGCGGGACTACTGTTTTGCGGAGATGAGTTTCAATCAGAACGAAACCATGAAGACGCTGACGGTCATCGCCAGTGTCTTTATTCCTCTTAGTTTCATTGCCGGCTTTTACGGCATGAACTTCGATCCGTCCGCTTCCTCGTGGAACATGCCGGAAACTCGCTGGCGATACGGATACGCCTTTGCCATTGGGCTGATGGGCACGGTCACCGCCATCACGCTGATCGGACTGAAGTGGATGTCGGCCTCCCGTCGCAGAAATCGACGCCGCCGTTTCCGCCGCACAAAAACCTTCCTCGACTTCGGCACGAGTCCGCATTAAGGGTGAAAGTCGGTTACCGTGAATTGCAGATTGGTACAAGTATCCCTGTATCGGCTGTGATCCCAGCACAGAGACGACGCGGTGGCAACCAGCAATGCTGTCAGGAAATTCGGGGGAATAAAGGGAGTCCCCCTTTCCAACAGAAGAGTGTCTCCCAAACAATCCGCCCCGGCTGCTGTGGAGTCGGACGAGACCAGTCCGTTCCCACCCGCAAAGCAGCCAGACAGCCTGCCGCTGTAACCGATCAACCGGGCCGCACGGATTCCAGAATGAACTCTCTCGAAGTGACTCTGCAGTCATGTCCGGTTTTCTGTTCGCTGATTCCTTCTCAGGTAAGCGACCTCGCCGAGACCTGCCGGGAACATCTGGTGAAGGCGGGACGGCGACTGTTCGAATGCGGTCATCCGGCGTCCCACGTCTACCTGCTTAGGGACGGCCAGCTGCAACTGAGCCATCAGGACAGCCGCCAGCGACGGGCCATTGTGCGTTCCATCTGGCCTGGCGATCTGTTTGGGGAGTCCGCGCTGACTCCGGCTGCGGAACGAAGGCTTAGCTGCGACATAGCCAGAGACTCCCGTGTGATCCAGATTCCCGCCATCGGGCTGCGGAAACTGATGACCGTGAATACGCACTTCGCCATGGATCTGGTGAGCCTGCTGGCAACCGAGACAGTCGGCCTTCGCTGCGAGCTGGTTTCCGCCATGCTGCACTCCAAGCGACAAAGACTCATCACGCTACTGCAGACACTGGCAGAGACACAGGGCGTGACACACAAAGAGGAAACGACGATGCCGCTGATTTCTCATCAGGAGCTCAGCGAAATGATCGGGGCCTCCAGAGAAACGGTCACGACCGTGCTGGGCCAGCTCAAACAGCAGCAGGTGCTGCATTTTGAGGGGCGACGCATCGTTCTGGCCAGTCGTCGGTTTGCGACACTTGCGGCCTCCCAGGACCAGACTGCCGGGCGGCTGCTGCCGTAACGGATCCGTTGGCCGGCTGTCAGTAACGCGCCTTCCGACAGCGTTCTGCAATGCCAACCCGCGTTTCCGCCGCCCGGTCTCCGACCGCCCGGTTTCCAACGGGCCGGTTTCCAACGGGCCGGTTTCCAACGGGCCGGTTTCCTGCTGCGCGATGGGCTTAGCCAGTCAGCCCCGTGGGCACTATGCGCACGGGGCTCACAAAAACGGTCGATTTTCAGACGGCTGCGTAAGGAACCTTACGCCCGCAGCGACCTAAGGTTGTCCGCTGGCTGTTTCAGAAACATGACCGGTGTTTGACAGCAGACCAGCCGGCCTGCCAGGCTGCAGAAACTCAAAGTCACGTTCACCGCAAAGAAAGATCAGCATGAAGGCTTCCGACCTGTTTGTGAAAGCGCTGGAGGCGGAAGGTGTCGAATACATCTTCGGGATCCCTGGCGAAGAGAACCTCGACTTTCTGGATTCGCTGGTGGACTCCAGCATCAAGCTGGTGCTGACACGTCACGAACAGGCGGCCGGATTCATGGCAGCCACGTATGGACGCCTCACAGGCAAAGCGGGCGTGTGTCTGTCGACACTGGGCCCGGGGGCCACCAACTTCGTCACGGCCGCCGCCTACGCGCAGCTGGGCGGTATGCCCATGATGATGATCACCGGTCAGAAGCCAATCAAAAGCAGCAAGCAGGGGCAGTTTCAGATCGTCGATATCGTGGCCATGATGGAGCCGCTCACAAAGTACACACGGCAACTGGTCAGTGGCGCCAACATTCCCTCACGCGTTCGCGAGGCGTTCCGCCTGGCTCAGGAAGAGAAACCGGGCGCCGTGCATCTGGAACTTCCCGAAGACATCGCGGCCGAAGACACCACCGAAACTGTCGTGCCGGCAAGCCTGGTGCGTCGCCCGGTGGCAGAGGAAAAAGCCATTCGCGCGGCGGTGCAAAAAATTCAAAACGCGCGGCACCCTTTGCTGGTGGTGGGAGCGGGCGCCAATCGCAAGCTGACGTGCAACATGCTGCGAGCGTTTGTGGAGTCCTTCGGCATTCCCTGTGTGACCACGCAGATGGGCAAAGGGGTGGTGGATGAGTCACACTCGCTGTTTCTCGGGAATGCGGCCCTGTCTTCGGGCGACTTTGTGCATCGCGCACTCGAAGAAGCCGATCTGATCATCAATGTCGGACATGATGTGGTGGAAAAGCCGCCATTTTTCATGCATCCCGGTGGCGTGGAAGTGATTCACGTCAACTTCTTTTCGGCCGCCGTGGACCCGGTGTATTTTCCGCAGGTCGAAGTCGTTGGCGACATTGCCAACAGTTTCTGGCAGATCAACGAACGACTTGAGAAGCAGGACCACTGGGACTTCTCAAAGATCATGGAAGTCAAACGGCACGGCGATGCACACCTGCAGGAAGGTGCCGACGACGATCGCTTCCCCGTGTACCCTCAAAGGCTGGTGGCCGACGTTCGCAGGGCCGTCAAAGATCAGGGCATCATCGCTCTGGACAACGGCGTTTACAAAATCTGGTTTGCCCGCAACTACAAGGCACACGCGCCCAATACGGTGCTGCTGGACAACGCTCTGGCAACGATGGGAGCCGGGCTGCCATCCGCCCTTGCCGCCAAACTGGTGTATCCGGATCGGACGGTGACAGCTGTTTGCGGTGATGGCGGCTTCATGATGAACTCTCAGGAGCTGGAAACCGCCGTGCGACTGAAGCTGGACCTCGTCGTCATCATTCTGCGAGACAACGCTTACGGCATGATCAAATGGAAGCAGTCCAACATGGGGCTGACAGAGTTCGGCCTCGATTACGACAACCCGGACTTCGTGGAATACGCCAACAGTTACGGAGCCCGCGGACACCGCGTGGGCAGCGCGTCGGAACTGCTGCCACTGATACAGCGGTGCCATGATCAGTCAGGCGTTCACGTGATCGAAGTCCCCGTCGATTACTCAGAAAACGATCGCATCCTCAACCTCGAAATCCGGGAACTCAGCGCGGCCATCAGTCTGTAGGCGGCGACATCCTCAATGGAGAACTCTCGTGACCATCAAATCCGAATGGCCCTTTTATCTGGCCGGCAAACCGGTCGCTCCCAATTACGACCTGGAAGTGACCGACAAGTATTCCGGCGCTGTGGCGGCCCGCGTGGCGATGGCCGACCCTGCCACCATCGACACGGCAATCGCAGCGAGCGTTGCCGCCGCTGAGCCGATGGCCGAAATGCGGCCTTACGAACGCCAGCAGGTGCTGATGCACTGCGTGCAGCGTTTCACGGAGCGATTCGACGAACTGGCGGACGCCTTATGTGTGGAAGCCGGAAAGCCCATCAAGGACGCACGAGGGGAAGTGTCACGCCTGATTGACACGTTTCGCATTGCGGCTGAAGAATCCGTGCGCATCAACGGTGAGGTCATGAATCTGGAGATCTCTCCCCGTGCCAGGGGCTACTCGGGAATGTGGAAACGCGTTCCCATTGGTCCCTGTTCGTTCATCAGCCCTTTTAACTTTCCTCTCAACCTGGCAGCCCACAAGGTGGCGCCCGCCATTGCCGCCGGCTGTCCGTTCGTGATGAAACCGGCCAGTCGCACGCCCCTGGGCGCCCTGATTATCGGTGAAGTTCTGGCGGAGACGGACCTGCCTGACGGCGCCTTTTCCATCCTGCCATGTTCCCGTGACGGAGCGGACCTGTTTACTGAAGACGATCGACTGAAGCTGCTGAGTTTCACGGGATCGCCGGAGGTCGGCTGGCAGCTCAAAGCTCGCTCGGGCAAAAAGAAGGTGGTGCTGGAACTGGGAGGCAACGCGGCCGTCATCATTGATGCCGACGCGGATCTGACAGATGCGGTGGAACGGGTGGTCATCGGAGCCTTCTATCAGTCGGGCCAAAGCTGTATTGGCGTGCAGCGGATCATCATCCACGAATCGATCTATGACGACTTTAAACAGCGTCTGGTTCAGGCAACTTCCACGCTGATCGCCGGAGACCCCAAACGGGAAGACACGTTCATTGGTCCTATGATCTCAGAAAAAGAAGCCACGCGGCTGCATGACTGGGTGAACGCGGGCGTAGCGGCCGGCGGCACACTGCTGTGCGGGGGACAGCGCGAAGGCAGTATGCTGCAGGCCACATTACTGGAAAACGTACCGGCCGATCAGGACATCTGCCGCAAAGAGGCGTTTGGCCCGGTGGCAGTCCTGAGTCGTTTCTCCGACTTTGACGAAGCGCTGAACACTGTGAACGACAGTGACTTTGGCCTGCAGGCCGGCATCTTCACCCGCGATCTTTACAAAGCGCAGCGAGCGTGGGACAGGCTGGATGTCGGCGGCGTCGTAATTGGCGATGTGCCATCCTGGCGGGTCGACAACATGCCCTATGGCGGCGTGAAAGACAGTGGGCTGGGCCGCGAAGGCATCCGCTTTGCCATGGAAGACATGACGGAAATCCGCAACCTCGTGATTCGCACGCCTCAATAACGAGGGCCCTCCCGCGGTTGAGTCTGCAGCGGTGGGACAGCTGTAGTGAAACAGAGGCTAACGTCTGCGCTCGTACTGGGTCAGCTGATAGCTGCCGCGGTCTTCGTTCAACAGCACGCGCCAGTCTTCTGCCACGATCGGTGGAAAATACGTTTCACCCGTCCAGTCACCGGGGATGACGCTCAGCAGCATACCGTCTGCCGCGCTGATCGCCTGCCGGTAGATCTGCCCGCCGCCCGCCACGTAAATGTGGCGATCAAACGCACGCGCCCGTTCGATGGCCTCCTGCAGACTGGCCACCGCGATATCATCGGCTGTCGTCCGTGATGGCGTCAATTGATCCGGCTGACGCGTGATGACAAAACAGCGGGCACTGGTCAGTGTGGGGCCAAAAATCTCATAAGATCGCCGCCCCAGGATCAGTGTGGCGTCCCGTGTTGTGTCCAGAAAGTGCTGATACTCTTCCGGTACGTCCCACGGCATACCC
Organism: Planctomycetaceae bacterium; assembly: GCA_024742875.1. GTDB lineage: Bacteria > Planctomycetota > Planctomycetia > Planctomycetales > Planctomycetaceae > Fuerstiella. The sequence continues at coordinate 76,480 of JANSXP010000004.1, forward strand.
TCACCGCTGCCGATGACTCGGTCGGCCGACATGGCTGAGATCATTACGACCTGCGGGCCAGGAGCACTCCACGAAAACACGTTCACCCTTTCTCGGGCTCCACGGAAAGGCGAAGCCCACCGAACAGCCCCATCACACGTGCCGGTCGTCGGCTGACGATCGGCACGCGCTGCTGAGGGCTGAACTCACGTCTTTAGGCTTCGTCCAGCAGCTCGACCGCGGCAAACGTCTTACCTTCGAGCATCGCGAGGCTGGCACCGCCGCCGGTGCTCACGTGGGAAACTTTGTCTTCGAAGCCCAGCTGGCGAATCGCGGCGGCACTGTCACCCCCACCGATAATGCTCAGGCCGGAACCATTGGCCAGGGCTTCCGCGACAGCGCGGGTGCCTTCGTCAAACGGCTCCATTTCGAACACGCCCATCGGCCCGTTCCAGACAACCGTGGCTGCGCCTTCAACAATTTCGGAATAGATGGCGGCCGTCTGGGGACCAATGTCCAGGCCTTCAAAGCCATCCGGAATTTCGCCGGCGCTGACGACCTCCTTGTTGCACGCGCTGTTAAAATCATCACCGCAGTGCGTGTCGACTGGGAGCACCAGCACGTCCCCACCGGCTTCCATCAGTTCCTTCGCCAGTTCCACCTTGTCTTTTTCCACCAGGCTCTCGCCGACCTGGCCACCTTTGGCCAGTGAGAAGGTGTAGGCCATGGCCCCGCCGATGAGCACCTTGTCGCAGATGCCCAGCAGATTCTTGATGACCTGAATCTTGTCAGACACCTTGGCGCCACCCAAAACGGCCACAAAGGGACGGGCGGGCGTTTCAATGGCATCCGTCAGGTACCTGATCTCTTTCTCGACCAGGAAGCCCACCACCCGAGGCTTGCCATCCATCGCCTGGGGCACAGCCACCATCGATGCGTGCTCACGGTGACAGGTGCCAAACGCATCGTTGCAGTAGATGTCTCCGAAGGCGGCCAGCCTGGCGGCAAATTCTGCATCCCCCTTTTTCTCTGCGTCATCAAACCGCAGGTTTTCCAGCACGACGACCCCGCCATCCGTCAGCGCGCCCACTTTGGCCGTCGCATCGTCGCCCACCGTGTCAGCCGCCATGGCGACGTCGGTTCCCAGATGTTCGGCCAGTTTGGCGGCAGCGGGAGCGAGGCTGTATTTGCTGTTGTCCTCACCCATTTTGGGGCGCCCCAGATGACTCATCAGCACCAGGCGACCACCGCGGTCGACAACTGACTTGATGGACGGCAGGGCCATACGAATACGCCCGTCGTCTGTCACGGTGGTCCCATCCAGCGGCACGTTGAAGTCCACTCGCATCAGGACTGTTTTGCCCGCAACATCAACATCAGCAATTGTCTTTTTGGCCATGGCGGCTCGCTCTTCCTTCTACCTTCTGCCGGTACCTTCCAGCGACGCGTAACTGTGCGGACGGAGGGGACCCAAAAATCAAAATGCAGCTCGTTCCTGCCTGAATCGAGCGGATTCTGGCGAATCGTGTGGCCGATTGAAATCCACATCAGGAGCCACCCCGTTTTTCGACCGAATTGCCGACATTCGGCGAAATGAGGCCCCCTGTTTTCTCGTCAAAACGAAGAATCAACCGATTTTTGTCGTCTGATCGGGCAGACACAGCGTTCGTTTGTGCCCGGTTCCCTGCGGCCTTATCTTCCACAAAAATTCATCACGACGACGCGTCCGCCGGACGCAGCGAAAGCGATCTGTATGTCTGACTTCGACGACCGACTCCGCAAAGCCATCAACCGGGGGCAGAAATCCCGGGAAGCCGACGGCGAGGCTGCCGGCCAGAAACAGGCCTCGGAAGAAGATCTGCGCAGCGTACATTCCGGCCTGCGACTGACGGTCAGCGAGCACATTGAATCGTGCCTGCGGAAACTGTGTGATCATTTCCCGGGCTTCGAGTACGAAACCGTCATGAATGAAGACGGCTGGGGCGCTCGCATCACCCGCGATGACATCAACCTCAAACAGGGCGTGAACCGCAATCTTTACAGCCGGCTGGAGATGCTGGTCAAGCCGTTTTCATCGGCCCACATTCTGGAAGTGTCCACCAAGGGAACCATCCGCAACAAGGAATCCCTGAACCGCAACAACTTCAAGTTCCTCAGTGAAGCCACCGAAGAAACGCTGCTTGAAATCGTGGACAACCTGGTCATTGAGTTCGCTCAGCAGTATTCCGCCAACGGATGAAGGCCGCTTCGGGAATTGCGTCTGTCGTTACGACCCGTTCAGCCACTCGCGACGTTCCTTAACGAGTCGCCGCAGTGTGCCTTCCCGAAACGCATTGTCAAAACTGCCGTCGGGACGACCGTCGAATTTTTCCGGCGCGATGATGCGGGCGATCTGTTTGCCAAACCCAATCGTCGGGTTCAGATAGAACGACATCGTCGCGTGCTCCACGCGCAGCTCCTGACTGGCCGCGCTGCGAGACAGTTGCAGATAGACCTGACTAAGCAGCACGGCCGAAGCACCACCGGCTGTCGCCACCTCCCGAGGCTCAACACCGGCAATCGACTGACGGAGCAGGGCGTACGCTTTGTCCCGCAGCCCGAGGGCGATGTATCGGGACGCCAGCTGCACGGCCGCATTCTGATCGGTCGGGTCTTGAGCATTGGCCGCCACCAGGGCCGAGACGGACGAAGACGCCAAACGGGCTGAAGCAGACTGAAACTGCTCGCGAATCTGAGGTGTGACGGGTTTGAGCGGTCCCAGTTCTTTGATCGTGTTTTCCCAGTTGCGTGGCGACAGGACAACACCGTGCTCATCAATCAGAAAGGTCTTGGGGACGGCGCCAAATTTGGTGGCGTAGTTGGGATCCACCAGCGCGGGAAACGTCACGCCAAATTCCTCGTAATAGCGTTTGGCCGGTGGAATGCCTTCCGCATCCAGAGCCAGTCCCACAACGGTGAAGTCTTCGCCACCCAATTCCTCAAACTTTTTCTGCCACCCGGGCAGATTGTTGCGGCAGAATCACCAGCTCGCCCAGCAGTAAAGAATGTAACGCCTGCCGAGAAACTCGGAAAACCGCACTTCGCGACCGTCAATCATCGTCAACGGAATATCGGGAACCGTATCCCCCGTGCGGAAGCCGCGCCCCTGGGGCCAGTCTGCATTATAGCCGACGTCGGCAGCGGCCGGCTGCTCGCCCGGCTCCACAGACACGGAGGCCGTGTCACCGTCGACAGTGACGGTCACGGACAGCGCACTTTCAATGGCTGCCACGGCCAGATAATCGCGTCCCTGCACCTGCAGAAAATTGTCCGCGTTCAGCTGCACGGGAATGCAGATGGCCTGCTCACCTTCAGAGCAGTAGGTTGCCAGTTTGCCGGCCTGCACCACTTCAAACTTCAATGCGGTCGCCCGGCCAACAGCGGCAGCATCCACAAACGTGGTGCCCCCCTTTAATTTCACACCGATCGACTCATCGGCGGAGACAACTGCGGGCTCAGCGATGGGAAAGCGAATCGCCTTCGCCTGTGCAGGCATCACGGCAGTGAGTGCGGCGGCGAACAGGACTTTGTGCATGAGAAATTCTCCACAACACAGCAAGACAAACGTACGGGCCAGGCCCGCCTGCTACCATAGGGCCCCTCATCATAACTCGACTGCAAAGAGAGACTCACTGTGAGCCCGGTGATTCCCATCAAAGATTCCTGGAAGTTTTGCCCGCAGTGTGGCGCCGCCACAGATGTTGTGGGACAGCACCCGTTTCACTGCCGCAAGTGTGAATACCGTCACTATTTCAGTCCCTGCACGGCTGTGGGAGCGCTCATCGTCGATGCGGCCGGCCACATGCTGTTTATCGTCCGAGGCAAAGACCCTGGTGCCGGCAAGCTGGGTTTACCGGGCGGTTTTGTGGATGCCCAGGAAACAGCCGAACAGGCACTGGTGCGGGAAGTCGGGGAAGAGCTCAATCTGCAGGTCACAGAATTTTCCTACCTGGCGTCGTTCCCCAACGTCTATGCGTTCGCAGGCGTGGTCATCGACGTCACCGACCTGTTCTTTGTCTCTCGTGTGGCGTCATTCGACGGCATCGCGGCGCAGCAGGGAGAGGTGACTGACTGGAAATTCGTGGCCCCGCAGGACGTCTCGAGCGATCGGCTGGCCTTTGACACCCATCGCCTGGCCATCGAGGCGTATCTGAGTGCAAGCCACGCGGGCTAAGTCCCGGCTGCTCCGCCTGGTACCGACGGGGATCGACAGAAGCCCCAGGGATCGACAGAAGCGTCAGGGATTTCGTTCTCGCAGATTGGCGTACATCTTCCTGTAGGCATTGGGCGTGATGCCCACCGAGCGTTTGAACTGTCGGGTGAAGGTACTCTGATCAGAGTATCCGCAGTCGTGCGCGATGAAGCTGATCGGCTCTGTGGTGCGTGTCAGCTTATAGCGGGCCGCCTCAATTCTTGTCCGAATGATGTACTGCGCGGTGGTCACTCCAAAGATTTCCCCGAGTCGCTTATCCAGCTGGTACACGGACAGATCGGCCAGCTGCGCCAGCAGTTCGGGAGACAGTGGCTCTTCCATATGCCCATTCACGTGATCCAGAGCCCGCGCCACTCCGCCCAGTTCATCGCGTGCAACGGGCAGGTGGGGCGGCAGATCCCGACTGAGCCCCGCGAGCCCCAGTACGCGTCCGTCCGTCCCAAACAGCGGTTCTTTCCAGGTCAGACACCAGTCTTTCTGACCGGTCGGGTACAGGTGTAGCTCAAGCCGGCTGCGAATGATGCGTTGGCCACGCAGCACGCTGCGATCCTGCTCGGCGTAATTCTGGCCGAGTGGGCTGGCAAACAGCTCATCCACACGACGGCCAATCAACTGGTCTTTGCGTTCGAAACCACAGCGACTCACCAGGGTGGAATTCACATCGACGTATCGCCCCGTTTCGTCCTTGACGAAAAAGACGGTGTCAGAGATGGAGTCGAAGACTTCCGTCAGCGAACTGGGTATGCCGTTCAGTTCGATCGAGAGCGAGGGGGGGACGTTCATAAGACCATAGCGTTCACTGGCATTCCGACCCCGAATGCACCAATTCTGGACGATGTGTCAGTCTTAAGTCGTTTGCCGCCTGGCTCAACGGAAACCCTGATCACCTGTTGTGAAATGGGGACATCATGACGACAGGTAGAGGCATCGTGGCACCTGCAGCGTCTGCTCAGGTGAGGAAGAAGAGGAAACCCTGAAAGGGATGTCGTGCATTCTACGCTTCGACTTGGCCCGGAACAGTGGGTATCATCTCTCACCACAGTTCGTGATTACCGCCATCATGGATTCCTGAATTCGAAGAGTGACTGTCACGAGGTACGATTTGCTGCCCACGTATGACTCACACATGACCACTGTGCGAAGTGGATTCTCGCTCCACCTCCCTGCGTGGCTAGCCCTTGCCCTGGGAGTTGTCGCGAGTGCAACGTCGGTTGGGGCTGACGAGAATCGGCGTCTGTTTGACGGCGCGGCGGCCGTCCTCCAGGAGCACTGCCTTTCCTGTCACAGCGGCAAACAGCCCAGGGGACAGTTTTCTGTTGAGACCGCCGATGAGTTCTTTGCGGACGGGTACGTCACGCCCGGTGAGTTCGCAGACAGCCATCTGGCGGACGTCGTCACGCCGATCGACGGACAAGCCCGGATGCCCCGGCATCAGCCCCCTTTGACAGCAACGGAAAGGGCCGATCTGGCAAACTGGATCAGCGCCGGAGCGTGGTGGCCGCCACAGCACAGGATCGAGGATGCCGTGGTGGCCGACTTTGATGCGTGGTCGTATCGTCCGCTCTCTGCGGTCGACTGCCCGTCCGCCGACAGTGACTGGGTGCGCACGCCGATTGATGCGTTCATCGCGCAGGGACACAAACAACAATCCCTCACGCCCGCTCCAGTCGCCGATCGCCGAACACTGATCCGTCGACTAACGTTCGATCTGACGGGACTGCCACCGACGCCCGAGCAGGTGGAGCAGTTTGTCAACGACGATTCGCCCGACGCCTGGCAGACGGTGGTCGATCGACTGCTCGACTCACCGCACTATGGCGAACGCTGGGCGCGTCACTGGCTGGACGTGGTCAAATACGCGGACACCCACGGATACGACAAGGACAAGCTGCGACACAACGCCTGGCCCTACCGCGACTATGTGATCGATTCTCTCAACGCCGACAAACCATACGCGCAGTTTGTTCAGGAACAGCTGGCAGCGGATGTGCTGTTTCCTGACAGGCCGTCCGCCATCCGCGGACTCGGTTTTCTGGCCGCCGGCCCGTGGGACTTCATTGGGCATGTGGAAGTGCCCGAGTCCAAACAGGACGGACTGGTGGCCCGCAATCTGGATCGCGACGATATGGTGTCCAATACGCTCAACACCTTCTGCAGCCTGACGGTGCAGTGCGCACGCTGCCATAACCATAAGTTTGATCCCATCACGCAGCGTGACTACTACGGACTGCAGGCGATTTTCGCAGCCGTGGACCGGGCCGATCGTCCGTTTGATGATTCCTCAAAGACGGGGCAGCAGCGACAGGATCTTCTGGCGAAAAAGCGGCAGCTCGAAGCACGCCTGACAGAACTGACAGCAGCCGTCGCGCTGTCAAATGACGGGCAGCACGTGCAGTCTCAGATTGCCAGGTTCCATGCGGTGCCCGTTCGCAAGTCACCACAGTTCGGCTACCACAGTCGTATTGCCGCCTCGCCCGATGAACAAAAGTGGGTGCAGCTGCAGTGGGATCAGCCACAGGCGATCTCCCGGTTAATCCTGCACCCCTGTCATGATGAGTTCGCCGGAATTGGTCACGGCTTCGGATTCCCCCGTGAACTTCAGGTTGATGTGCTCGCAGGATCGAACTGGAAAACGATCTGGGAATCTTCAACCGTCCATCGGGAGGCCGGAGTGGCGGCTGTGACGGTGCCCATCGGTCAGGACGTCACCGCCATCCGGGTGGTGGCCACGCTGCTCGCCCCGCGAAAAAACGATTACATCTTTGCCCTCGCCGAACTGGAGGCGCTCAGCGAGCAGTCCCGCAATCTGGCAGACACGGCGACCATCACGGCCAAAGACAGCATCGAAGCGCCTCCGCGATGGCAAACGAGCCACCTCAGCGATGGCCGTTTTCCGCAGGTCGGCACGCGCGAACAGCAGCAGCACTATGAGCGGCTGTTCGAGCGTTATCGAGTGGCCCTGGCGGCGGCATGGACACCACAGCGAACGGCAGAACGCCTGCAGCTGAAGGAACAGATCGCCCGCGTGACGGCTGAGCTGGAATCGCTGTCCGATCCGCAGATGGTGTACGCCGCTGCCACGACGTTTGAGCCGCAGGGGAATTTTCGTGCGACCAATGGAAGCCTGCGACCGATCCGCCTGCTGCATCGCGGCAATGTGGGGCAGCCCGGCGAGCTGGTTGCCCCCTGCGTGATCCCCACAGGGGCGGGGGACGCTCATCATCTGTCTTCAGAACTCTCCGAAGGCGAACGCCGAGCCGCGCTGGCGAGGTGGATCACCAGCACAGACAACCCGTTCGTGTGGCGTTCCATCGTTAACCGAGTGTGGCAGTATCACTTTGGGCGCGGGCTGGTGGCGTCCCCCAATGACTTTGGACGCATGGGACAGCAGCCGTCGCACCCGCAGCTGCTGGACTGGCTGGCGATCCACTTTCGTGACTCAGGACAGTCACTCAAGAGTCTGCATCGTCTGATCGTCACCAGCAGTGTGTACCTTCAGTCCTCGGCGAATCATGTCGGCAATGCGGACATCGACAGCAGCAACCGTTTCCTGTGGCGTTTTCGGCGTCGGCGACTGGATGCTGAGGAAATCCGAGACAGCATGCTGGCTGTCAGCGGTGTGCTGAACAAAAAACGCGGAGGCCCTGGCTTTTATCTGTTCGCGCTGGAACGCACTCAACATTCGCCGCACTATGAATACCACCAGTTCGATCCGGCCGATCCGGCGTCGCACCGCCGCAGCATCTATCGATTCATTGTGCGTTCTCAGCCTGACCCGTGGATGACATCGCTGGACTGCGCGGATTCCTCGCAGAGCACGCCCACACGCACAGAAACCGTCACCGCACTGCAGGCGCTGTCACTGATGAACAGTCGTTTCACCGTGACCATGGCCGACCTGTTTGCCGGGTCAATCGCGGAGAAAACGGACGACCTGCCGCAGCAGATCGAACTGGCACTGCGGCTCACCGTGCAGCGGCCGCCCCACCCGCAGGAATTGGAGCAGCTGACCGCCTATGCCCGGCAACATGGCCTGAGCAATCTGTGCCGACTGTTGTTCAATCTCAGCGAGTTCGTTTATGTGGACTAACCGATGAATCGACCTGGCACACCTCGCAGACAATTCGTCCGGCAGCTGGGCAGCGGCTTTGGTGGCCTGGCGCTGGCGATGCTGGAGCGGACCACGGCCGCCGAAGATTCAGGCGCCATGCGGGTGCTGCATCATCCGCCGCGCGCCAAACGTGTCATTCAGCTGTTCATGGGGGGAGCTGCCAGCCATCTGGACCTGTGGGATCACAAACCGCTGCTGGATCAGCGGCACGGTCAGCCATCGGACTTTGGCGAACACGTGGAAGCTTTTCAGAACGGGCTGGGCCCGTGGATGAAGTCACCGTTTCGATTTCGTCCCTGTGGAGAATGCGGCCACCGCCTCAGCGACGTGGTGCAGCCCCTGGCAGACTGCGTGGATGACATGGCGTTCGTCCACAACATGGTGGGCAAAACGGGCGTTCATTCCCAGGCCACCTACCTGCAGGCAACGGGTTTTGACCGCCCCGGATTTCCGGGCATGGGATCGTGGATCAGCTATGCGCTCGGTTCACTCAATGAGAATCTGCCCACCTTCGTGGTCCTGCCGGACCACCGCGGATTCGCCAGCAACGGTCCGAAAAACTGGGGGTCCGCCTTCCTGCCGGCCAGCAGCCAGGGCACGGCCGTGTTTCCTCAGCGAACCAACCCCATCGAAGATCTGATTCCGCAGGCCCCCTTCATCAACGCCGGCAGCGAACGGGCCACGCGGCAACTGCTGCAGAAAATGAACGGACACTTTCTGGCCAATCGCCCTGATGACTCACGGCTGGAAGCTCGTCTGCGAACTTACGAACTGGCGGCCCGGATGCAGCTGAGTGCCCCAGAGGCGCTGGATCTTTCGCAGGAACCGAAACACATCCTCGCGATGTATGGACTCGATCGCCCTGGTGCCACCTATCCGTCGCATATCAATCCGGAAGAAGAAGCCGAGTATTTTGGACGCAAGTGTCTGATCGCCCGTCGGCTGGTCGAGCGGGGCGTTCGGTTTGTGCAGATCTGGTCGGGCAACGACAACAGCTTCCCCAGACGCAACTGGGACTCTCATGAAGACATTGCCCGCGACCACGGGCCGCTGGCGCACGGGATGGCGGTTGGTGCAGCCGCGCTGCTCAAAGACCTCAAACAGCGGGGCCTGCTGGAAGACACCATTGTGCTGTGGACGACAGAGTTTGGCCGCATGCCCAGCACGCAGGGCAGTCGCGGTCGGGACCACAACCCGTATGTATTTACCAACTGGCTGTGTGGTGGCGGCATTCGCGGCGGCATCACCGTCGGAGAGTCCGACCAGTGGGGTTACAAGCCACTGGATCGCGACAACCCCACACAGGTTTACGACATCCACGCCACGATCCTGCATCTTCTGGGCATCAATCACAAGCAACTCACAGTGCGGCACGATGGCATCGATCGCCGGCTCACGGATGTTCACGGACACGTTATCGAACGACTGACTGCCTGAAGACTGTGTCGCAACGTCGCCACGACCGCCCCGCTCCTGCAATGACGCGCTTCCGTCCGGGCAGACTCAATTTGACTCGGAACCGTTTCCACCTGCGCCCTGAGGCTTCGAATTTTCGACTAAGCATGGCGGAAGCTGTATCGGTGCGTTAGAAACAGGCGTTCGAATTTCGTTTGGGGTTGAGGTGAGTATGCGATCTGGTCAATTCTGCCTTTTTCTGCTGGTTCCGCTGCTTCTGTCGAGTCTGCCACAGCCGTCGGCTGCCGCAGAATCCTCCGGGGACCACAGCCCACCCAATGTGCTGCTGATCATCACAGACGAGCACAACTTTCGCACGCTGGGCTGCTATCGCGATTCCCTGCCCCGTGAGCAGGCGGAAATGTGGGGGCTGGGTGCCACAGTCCCCACGCCACATTTTGACCGCATCGCCAGCGAAGGGGTGCTGTGCACACGCGCTTATGCCACGTCTCCTGTCTGCTCTCCGTGTCGGGCGGCGATGATCACCGGTCGGTATCCTCACAGGACGGGTGTGCCCACCAACAATGAGGTTCTGGATCGATCCATTCCCACGCTGGCCGACCGCCTGAATAACGCCGGTTATCGCACGGCATTCATCGGCAAATGGCATCTGGCGGGCGACGGCAAACCAGAGTGGTCGCCCCAGGTGGATGGTGGGTTTCAGGACAAGCGGTTCATGTACAACCGGGGGCACTGGAAGAAGTTCGGTCTGGAGGACGGCCGGCCGCGGGTGGCGGCACGCAGGAAAGGCCAGCCCAGTTACGATGTCGCAGGCGCCGATGAAACATCGTTCGCCACAGACTGGCTGACCGATCGTGCCATCGACAGTGTCACCGACACGTCCACCAATCAGCCATTTTTTACCGTTGTCAGCTACCCGGATCCGCATGGTCCCAACACGGTCCGCACACCCTATGACACACGGTTTGACAATCTGCCCTTCATGCCGCCTCGCACCTACCAAACAGGCAGGCCGGCCCCCAAATGGCTGGGAGGCGGCAAGAATCACCCCATCTTTCGTGGCAAAGACATGAGCCGTTATTTTGGCATGGTGCAGTGTCTGGATGACAACATGGGACGCCTGCTGGCCGCGCTGGAGAAGGCGGAACGGCTGGACAACACGCTGTTCATCATGACCAGCGATCACGGCGATTTGTGTTACGAACACGACCGCCAGAACAAAGGCAACCCATACGAAGGCTCAGCGCGGGTGCCCATGCTGCTGCGATTCCCACCACAAATTGCGGCCGAGCAGGTTTACACGCAGCCGGTGGGCACCGTTGACATCACGCCCACTGTGATGGGCTTTCTGAACCTGCCGGCCAGCGAGCAGGACCAGGGTCGCGACCTCTCGGGCCAACTGGCCACGGCCGGTAAGTCTTCGTCGCAGCCTGGCATGACGTTCCTGAGAAACTCGGGCAAAGCGGCCGGCTGGGTGGCGGCAATTGACTCCCGCTACAAGCTGATCCTGTCGGTGAATGATCAGCCGTGGCTGTTCGATGCCGTCGAAGACCCGGATGAACTGGAGAACTTCTTCGGGCGCCCCGGCACCGAACAGGTCACTCAAAAGCTGGCGGCTGGACTGCGGCAGTACGGTCAGGACAACGACGATCCTCATCTGACCAACCCGAAGATTGCCGCCTCGCTGCAGCAGATCCTTGACGCCAACTAAACAGACGCAAAGCGCCCGATCTTCCCCTCTGCGGATCATACGATGAAATCTGTTTTCGGACTGACGCTGCTAAGCAGCCTGGTGTTCGTACCGACGTGCCTGGCAGATGAGACAGGTCACAGCCAGCGACCGCCCAATCTGATCTTCGTACTCAGTGACGACATCGCCCAGGGCGACCTTGGCTGTTACGGGCAGCGGCTGATACAGACGCCCCGACTCGACCAGATGGCGGCCGAAGGCACCCGCTACCTGCAGGCTTACTGTGGCACCAGCGTCTGCGCGCCCAGCCGGTCTTCATTTTTCACGGGACTGCATACCGGGCACTGTCCGGTTCGCGGCAATTACGAAGTGCCACCCGAAGGTCAGCTGCCACTGCCCGATCAGACGGTCACCATTGCAGAAGTCGCCAAAGCCGCCGGCTATGCGACGGCCACCTTTGGCAAATGGGGCATGGGATTTTTTGACAGCAGCGGCGCCCCGGCGAAGCAGGGCGTGGACCATTTTTTTGGCTACAACTGCCAGCGACATGCGCACAGCTACTTCCCCACGTATCTGTACAGCGACGAGCAACCCTACATCCTGCCGGGCAACAACGGTCGTGATGTGGGGCAGACGTACGCTCAGCAGCTGATTCAGGATGACATGATCGGCTGGGTGCGGAAACAGGGCGACCAGCCCTTCTTCCTGTTTTACGCCATCACTTTGCCACACGGGCGTCACGAGATCGACGACTATGGGATTTACGAGGACCGACCGTGGACCGACAAACAGAAGGCGTACGCCGCACAGGTCACCCGCGTCGATTCGGACATGGGACAGCTGGTCGACACACTCAAAGAACTGGGCATCGCAAAGCACACACTGATCATTTTCACCGGTGACAACGGTTCATCGTTCAGTCCGTCGTCAGAAATCGGCAAACGCTTTGACCAGGCGAGTAACGGCCTGCGAGGCTTCAAGCGAGGGATGTACGAAGGCGCCCTCCGTCAGGCGGCGCTGGCCTGGTGGCCAGGCACGGTGCCGGTTCGCGTGGACGATCAGCCCTGGGCGTTCTGGGATGTTCTGCCCACATTTGTGGAACTGTCCGGTGTGACACCGCCGAAGGGCTACGAAACAGACGGACATTCGCTGGTGAGTTATCTCAAAGGCGGACCGGCCCCTGAGCGAGACTATTTTTACTGGGAACTGCATACGGGCAATCCCATTCAGGCGGCGCGTTTTGGAGACTGGAAGGCTGTTCGCAACGGAATCGACCGTCCTGTTGAAATCTACAACCTCAAAAACGATGCTGCCGAATCTCAGGACCTGGCCGATCAACGGAACGACCTCGTGCAGCGGGCTGAAGAGATTTTTTCCGCAGCACATCGTCCCGATCCGAACTGGCCGCTGACCGGCCATGCGGCCGATCACAAGCGACTGGCCAAACAGGCCTGGGCCATCAAAAAAGAACGAGACAGGAAAGGCTGGATTCCGGAACACGCCAGGCCACTGTCTGATCTGCCTGCACGAAAATGATGAAACGTCGCCAGTCCCCCGCGTTTGTCATCGGGCTCGGCGACTGGATGCGTATCACAGACTCACCTTTTTCCCACCCCCTCAGCCAAATCATCATGCAAAAAAACAAGACACTCACGCTCCTGCTGATCCTCACATTCACTGCCCCCGCGGTGAACGCCGGTGAAGTCGACAAGGCGCAGGCCCGGTGGTACGAAAAATACCGCAAGCAGGACAACGCGCCGCAGCCAGCCGATATGCTGCTGAACACCGACAAAGAACCCAACGTCACTGACGGGTTCACGCCGTTGTACAACGGCAAAGATCTGTCCGGCTGGACGCCCAAAGGCGGCACCTGCAAATTTGAAGCACAGGGCGAACTTCTCGTGGGCACCTGCGTCCCGGGTTCGAACAGCACCTATCTGAGCACCGATAAAGTCGACTACCGCAACTTTGTCTTCAGCTGCGACATGAAGTGGGAAGTCGACGGCAACTCGGGCGTGATGTTTCGCGCCCAGACAAAGCCTGGCAAAAAAGGGGAAGTCGTCTTCGGCCCCCAGGCGGAAATGGAAGGCATCACGGGTGATCGCTATTGGTCCGGCGGCATCTACGGGCAAAGCTGTGGCGGGTATTTTTATCCGGTTTGGCTGAAAGAGCACGCGGACGCCCGTCAAGCGCTCGATCGGGAGGGCTGGAATCGCCTGACCATCGAAGCCAAAGGCGATGTGGTCAAGACATGGATCAACGGTATACCGGTCGCTCACTGGGTCGACGACGGCACTTACAGCAAAGGTTTCTTTGGCCTTCAGATCCACAAAGGAACCAAAGGCAAAGTGCTGTGGAAAAACATCCGTGTGAAGGAGCTGTAAGACGCTTTGAGAACGCACGCTTTGTGCACACACGCTTTGCTTCAGGAATGCCGACGTGGGTCGGCATTTTCTTGCACCTTCCGTCCACCAACAGATCACGTCAGCGCGGCCGATCGCTCATTGCTACTGTGGCTGCCTGCCTGTCGGGCGGCTGCCCTGCTTGCGGACCGCTGGCTTGCATTGCGGGCCCCCATTTTTGGGGGCCGCATTTTTTGGGGCCGCATTTTTTGGGGCCGCATTTTTTGCGGCCCCTTTTTTCTTTCCCGCAGGCTTCGGATACACGCCGGCACGCAGTGACCACGCGTGCCAGGCGGCCGCCAGTCGCTGCACCACATCCGGGTGCTGACCGCTCAGGTCGTGGGTTTCCGTGCGATCCGCCCGCATGTCGTACAGTTCCCATTTGTCGGCCACCACGCCACGAGCGGCCGCGACGCCGCGCCCCACCAGCTTCCAGTCACCCTCCCGCACAAACGCATTGTTTTCGTGTTCGATAAACAGTGGGCCGCTGCGCTGCAGAGATTTCGAGGTAAACGCAGGACGCAGCGAAATGCCGTCCAGAGGCGGAATCTCATGCGACCGAAACCGCTCTGGATAGCTGGCTCCCGCCACATCAATCAGCGTGGGCATCACATCAATCAGCTGGGCCGGTTCGCGATACCAGTCCGCCTGCGGCGAAATACCGGCCGGCCAGTGCATAAAGAAGGGCGTTGCCGTGCCGCCTTCATGCGCGTAATGCTTGTACAGTCGAAACGGCGTCGCGCTGGCATTGGCCCAGGCTTCGCCATAACTGTTGGCGGATGCCAGATTGCGGCGTTCGACGTTTTGAAATTCGCCCCGTCCCAGCAGCCCGCCTTCGGCACAGGCTCCGTTATCCGACAAAAACATGATCAGCGTGTTGTCAAATAAATGGCGAGACTTCAGAAACTCGACGAGTCGCCCCATGTTCTGATCCACACGGTCCACCATCGCCGCATAGATGGCCATCTTCAGGTCCATCTCGTCCTGCTGCTGCCTGGTCAGCGAATTCCACTTGGGGATATTCGGTGTGGGCGGCGAAAGCTCCCACTCGGCTTTGATCAGACCCAGTTCCTTCTGACGTTCGAATCGCTGCTTTCGCAGGGCCTGCCAGCCAGCTCGATATCGTCCGCGATAGCGGGCAATGTCATCTTCAAACGCCTGCAGCGGCCAATGGGGCGCGGTGAAGGCCAGGTACAGAAAAAACGGATCACCGGAGTGCTCTCGTCCGTGATCGTCCACAAACTGCATGGCGTAATCCGTGAAGGCATCGGTTGTGTAAAAGGCCTCTTCCGTTGTGCTTTCAGGCACGTCTATGGGAGTGTTGCCGAGCGTCATTCCCCGCGGATGTTCCGGAAAGAAGAATCGCGTAGCGCCCGGCAGCGAACCGAAGAAACGATCGTACCCCCGCTGCCGCGGCCACAGTGTCTCGTCGTGCATACCGAGGTGCCACTTGCCGGCCATGAGTGTGCGATACCCGGCCGGACGCAACACCTCGGCAATGGTCACACACTGATCGTTCAGAAAACCCTGATAGCAGGCGGGGCCCGGCTTTGGCCCCCTGCCAGGCGCCGAAGTCATATGCCCGATGCCAGTCTGGTGCGGATGCAGACCAGTCATCAGGGTGGCGCGTGTCGGACAGCAGCGTCCACTGTTATAGAACTGGCTGAACCGCACTCCGTCGGCAGCCAGAGCATCGATATTTGGCGTTTGAATCTCACCGCCCCAGGCCCCCAGATCGGAAAAGCCCATATCGTCGACCATCACAAGAATGATGTTGGGGCGTTCCGCCGCATGCAGAATCGCCCCCCACCACAGTAACCACAGACACACAACGGTTCTCATTCTGATCATCCTGCTGCCGGTTTCAGAGTCGCCAGCCTAAACGGTATCCTTAATGAGATATATTGCCACGCGAATGTTTGCAGGAATTCGACGTTTTGACGCCATTTTTTTTTGATTGAATGCGATGTTGCTGAGCGTGTCCACACTTCACGTACGGAATTCCCCAGGATATTTATCCACGTCCGGAGCTGGACTTTTCTGCGGCTCCGGACGTACGTCGGAATCGGCCCGGCGGACATCCCACCGCCTTCCTGAAGGCAACCGATAAGTACTCGTCATGCTGGTAGCCGGTCCGTGCGGCAATTTCTGACAGTGTCAGATCAGTTTCCAGCAGCAGTTGTTTGACGCGGCCAATCCGCAGACGATTGATCTCCTCGTGCGGCGTGCGACCGATCGAACGGCGAAACCGCTTCTCCAGCACACGACGGGTCAGGGGCACCACACGCAGCACGTCGGCCACGTTGATCCCCTGCCACGCATGCTCGCGAATGAATCTCAGCGCGGCGGCGATATCCGGATCTTCAATTGCCAGTGTTTCCGTTGACTGACGTGTGGCGACACCAATGGGCTTGAGCAGTGTGGCCTGGCCACCAATTTCTTCACCGTCCATTTGCCGCTGCAACAGCGAAGCGGCAAGGTAGCCTGTGCGATGAGTGTTGCAGATGACGCTCGTCAGGGGAGGCTCTGCCAGTTCACACAGCAGTTCATCGTTATCGACCCCGATGACGGCCATTTCCTCGGGAACTCCGATGTCCTGTTCACGGCAAATATCCAACAGCTGCTGCGCCCGGATGTCGTAGCAGGCGATCACGCCAATGGGCGGCGGCAGCCGTTTCAGCCAGCGTTTCAGACCGGCGCGGACGCGAGGCCAGGAGTAGCCTGGCGACGATCTGGCCGCCGTTTCATGCACAAAGCTGCGGGCGCCGCGCTGTCTGACAATCTCCGTGAAGTACGTCTGCCGCCAGACCGACCAGTTGAAACCGGCATCACCACAGAAGGCCAGACTTTGAAATCCCCGATCCAGCAGGTGTTCCACGGCAAGTTCCACAACGCTGCGATCATCGGTTTCCACCCACGGAACATTCTTCAGATAGCGACCGGCACTGACGTCGACCACTGGGCAGCCCACACGTGTGATCGCCCTGGCGATTTCCGGCGTTTCGATGCGTGCGATGATTCCGTCCCCCTTCCATCCCCTGAGCCATTGCGGCGGATCGGCGCCGCGTCCCTGCTCCTGGACGACAATGGACCAGGGCTCATGGTGTCGGACGAATTCGACAATCCCCCGGGTAACTCCCCGCGCATAAGCGTTGGACGTCTCAATCAGCAAAGCAACTCGGCGACGCTTCTTCATGGACCAATTCCTCAACAGAACCACGAACCCGCAAAAGAGTATAGATGGCCCATCTCTCTTTTTTGCCGTAAAACGTGCACAAATCGTGCAGTGACGCAAATTCACAGCCGGTAAAATATCTCAAATTATTAAACCAACAAACACATGGCGGATCGCCTGGGGCCGCGCAATACTCATGAGGTCTAGGACCACAACCGTGGCCTTCAAATTGCCGGCAAACCATTCAGCGGGAGAACACAGCGTGAGCAACTCAGTCAACGGGGCGATGATCGGCCTTGGTTTTGGGGCCGAGTTCATCCCCATCTACGCCGCCCATCCCAATGCCGCCATCACGGCGATCTGCCGAAGGAACGAAGCGGAACTGAATAAGACGGGCGATCAGTTCGGAATCGAGAAACGCTACACCGATTATGAACAGGTGCTGGCAGATCCCACGATCGACTTTGTGCACATCAACAGCCCGATCCCGGATCACGCGTGGATGTCCCTGAGAGCACTGGAGGCCGGTAAGCACGTGATGTGTACGGTGCCTATGGCCACCACCATCGAGGAATGCCGGCAGATTGTGGAAAAGGTCAGGGAGACGGGACTCAAATACATGATGGCGGAGACCGTGGTCTACAGCCGCGAGTTTCTGTACATCAAAGACCTCTACGAAAAAGGCGAACTGGGAAGAATCCAGCACCTCGCCGCCTCCCACCCACAGGACATGGATGGCTGGCCCAGCTACTGGGAAGAGATGATCCCCATGCACTATGCCACGCATGTGGTGAGCCCGTGCCTGGGCCTGATGAACTCCCTGGCGGAGCAGGTCAGCTGTTTTGGCTCGGGCACAGTCCGTGACGACATCGCACAAAAATCGGGCAATAAGTACGCCGTCGAAAGCTGCCACATCAAGCTGAAAGACAGCGACGTCACGGCCCACATCTGGCGATTTCTGTACGACGTCGCGCGACAGTACCGAGAGAGCTTTGATGTGTATGGCACCAAAAAGAGCTTCGAGTGGACGCTGATCGAGAACGAACCGCACGTCATCCATACAGCCAAGAAGCCAGAGCCGGAGATCCCTGAGAAGATCGAGATTCCTGACTTCGCTCACCTGCTGCCAGAGCCGATTCAGAAGTTCACTCTGCCGGCAGAAATTCACGACGCCGAACACCTGTCGTTCGTGCAGGGCGGAGGGCACGGTGGATCACACCCGCACCTTGTTCACGACTTTGTCTCGGCGCTGCTCGAGGATCGCGACCCATGGCCCAATGCAGTGACGTCCGCCAACTGGACGTGCGTGGGCATCTGTGCCCATGAGTCGACCCAGAAGGGTGGCGAAATCGTCAAGCTGCCAGAGTTCACTCTGGGATAACCCCCTGTGAACGACGGGGCTCTGTCGCGGTCCACGTGGTGGCGGTGCGCCGTGTTTTTGCGGCGCGTCACCACCGGACCAGCGTCACCACCGGACCAGCGTCACCACCGGACCAGCGTCACCATGGCGGCAGCGTCACGAAAGCCATCATCGTGCTTTCAGAGCAGCAGCAGCAGTGGATGGGTGAGACTGACATCTGCTGATCTGCCGGGGCATGGCAGGGGCGCTGGCATCACCAATCTCTGACAACACGGATCTCGCGAGTCTCTGCCCGACAAAACTCCCCGGTCGAGGCGGGACCCTGATCGGCGTTCACCATTGTCATGACGCAACCTTACCGCACCATACACCACACACGCGTGACGCCTGCACAGCAAACGTGTGAACCGAATCCAACCTGGGCCGCCGCATTCCTCAACAAAGCACCTACGATATGCGACTGAACCGCCACTTCTCCCTCCTCCCCATCATTCCTGTTTTCGGATTGCTCACCTGCCTGTCGCTGCCGTCAGCACACGCGGAAGAGCCAAGACTGCTATTCCTCGGAGACAATGGTCCGCACCACCCCGAAGCACGTTTCCAGCAGCTGGCGGCAGCACTGGAGCCGCGAGGGATCAAACTGCAATACACGGACCGAATGGAGGATCTGACCAACGGCCTCGAAGATTTTGACGGCCTGCTGCTCTACGCCAATATTGGCCGCATCAGTGACGAGCAGGCAGACGCGGTTCTACGATTTGTCCGCAGCGGAAAAGGGTTTATCCCCGTGCACTGCGCCACATACTGTTGGCGCAACAACGACGACATGGTGGCCCTGATGGGGGGGCAATTTCAGCGGCACGGTCGCCGCGTGTTTTCGACTCAGGCGGCTGTGCCCGATCACCCGATCATGGCCGGTTACACGAGCTTCTCCAGCTGGGATGAAACTTACGTTCACCACAAGCACAACGAGAAAAATCGGACGGTACTGGAGTACCGCTATGAAGGCACGCAGGCTGAAGGTCACCGTCGCGAACCGTGGACGTGGATTCGCACAGAGGGGCAAGGGCGTGTGTTCTATACGGCGTGGGGACACGACGAGCGAACTTTTGGACAGCCGGGATTCCACAATCTCATGGAACGCGGCATTCGCTGGGCGGTCGGAGGGGACCCGTCGGTCGTGCCCGAGTTCGCAGGTGATCCTGCCCACTTTCCTATTCCACAGATGACGGCCGTCGATCCGACACTACCTGAATTTGAGTACGTGGATGTCGGGCCAAAGATCCCCAACTATCGCCGAAAACAGCAGGGCGGCCGGCAGGGGGAACCGATGACCATGATGCAAAAACCGCTGCCCGCTGCAGAATCCGTCCGCCACTTTGTCACCCCCGAAGGCCTCGCTGTACGGCTGTACGCTGACGAAACCGAATTTCAGGCCAAGCCCATCGCCATGAACTGGGACGAACGAGGTCGGCTGTGGGTGTGCGAAACAGTCGACTATCCCAACGAGCTGGGCACGGGCCGAGATCGCATTCGCATCTGTGAAGACACAGACGGAGATCATGTGGCGGACCGCTTTACGGTGTTTGCGGATGGCCTGAGCATTCCCACGGCCATCATGATCTTCCGCGGGGGTGCGGTGGTGCAGAATGGGACAGAGACGATCTACCTCAAAGACACGGATGGAGATGATCGCGCTGACCAGCAGACCACGTTGATCAGTAACTGGACTCTTGGCGACACTCACGGGGGCGTGAGCAACTTCCGCTATGGGATGGACAACTGGGTCTGGGCCATGCAAGGCTACAACAACAGCACGCCCCACATTGAGGGTGAGGCGCAGCAGTCATTCCGTATGGGTTTCTGGCGATTTCGCCTCAGTCAATCAGATCCTCCCAAGGTGACGGATCTGGAATTCATCCGCTCCACGAATAACAACACGTGGGGACTGGGGATCAGTGAAGAAGGCCTGATCTTCGGATCCACGGCCAACCACAATCCCAGCACGTTTGTCCCCATTCCCAACCGATACTACGAACGCGTGAAGGGCTGGGCGCCTTCGACGCTGGGTTCGATCGCCGACACTCATCTGTTCCAACCCATCACGGAAAACGTCCGCCAGGTCGATCAGTTTGGTGGCTACACGGCAGGAGCCGGCCACGCACTGTACACGGCCCGTACGTTTCCGCCGCAATACTGGAACAGCACAGCGTTTGTCTGTGGCCCCACGGGACATCTCGTCGGCACATTTGCCTTGCGACCGCTGGGGGCCAATTACTCCAGCACGAGCCCAGCCAACCTGCTGGCCAGTGATGACGAATGGAGCGCCCCCATCATGGCAGAGGTCGGTCCTGATGGTGCCGTGTGGGTGATCGACTGGTACAACTACATCGTGCAGCACAATCCCACACCTCACGGTTTCAAAACGGGCAAGGGGCATGCTTACGAGAGCGATCTGCGTGATAAAAAGCACGGTCGCATCTATCGTGTTGTCCCCACAGACAGCATGTCGAGAGGCATCCAGCCCCACGCGGACGACATTGTCCATACGGTCTCCGATCTGTCGCAGGCCAGCAACGAGGAACTGGTCAACACGCTGCAGCACCCTTCCATGTCATGGCGCCTGCAGGCGCAACGCCTGCTGGTGGAACGCAACGCCCGCGATGTGTTTGAATCGCTGTCAACGCTGGCCGCATCTCAGGAAATGGACGAAGTCGGGCTCAATGTTGGTGCCATCCATGCACTGCACACCCTCGCCGCGCTGGGCGATCTGAACCTTGACCGCAGTCTCAAGCGGGCCTCCGTCTCACTCTCCACGCTCAACGCTGCGCTGCAGCATCCCTCCGCGGGCGTGCGTCGCAATGCGATTGCTGTCTTGCCACACAACGAACAGGGGCGAGCTGCGCTGCTGGCAAATCCACACGTAATGACCGACGCCCATCCCCAGGTGCGACTACAGGCCATGTTGACGATGGCAGACCTGCCCACCGGAGGAGGGTTGGGGACTCTGACTTTCGATTTCGCTCAGGAGACCCACGGCGATCCCATCATCTATGACGCACTCACGGCTGCGGCCGCCGCACACTCTTTCGAATATGTAAAGCGACTCTCTGACGTGCTGCACAGCGGTGGGCAGGTGTCGGCTCACAACGCTCAAATTGCACGACGCGTTGCGGAGAACCTCGGTCGTTCCCGACCGAGCCAGATCGAAGTCCAGAAACTGCTGGCCGCCGTGCGGGGTGGCACCGCCGCAGAACTGCTGCTGGATGGTCTGATTGCGGGGCTGCCAGCGGCAGAATCCCGCGAATCATCGCCGGCACTGGAGAGAACGTTGATACAGTTGCTGCAGAATGCTCCCGCGGCATCCCGCAGCAAAGTCGCGCGGCTGGCCACACTGCTGGGCACCAACGCCCTGGAAGCTCATCTGGGAGATCTGATTGCTGACATGCTCGACACTGTTGCTGACGCCGACGCTCAGCGAGACCTAAGGCTGCAGAATGCGGTGGACGTCATTCAGTTCCGCCCACTTGACCTCGATGTAGCGACGGCCGTCGCCGAACAGCTCACATCTCAGATCGACGTGGAGTTTGGCAACGGACTGCTGTCCGCCCTGCAAAACAGCCAGGCCGATGAGACGGCCGCTCTGATTCTGGAGCAGGTCCCGCAGCTGACTCCGCAGCTGAAAAAACGAGCCATCCAGCTGGCACTGAGCCGTCCCAGCTGGGCAAACGGACTGCTGGCAGCCCTGGAGGCAGGCGATATCCAGCTGTCCGATCTGTCACTCGATCAGCGGCAGACGCTGCGAAACTATCCCGATTCCGGGGTCAATAAGCGAGCAGGCCGAGTGTTCCGCAGCAAGGGAATGACCATTGATGCGAACCGGGACAAAGTGCTGAAATCGCTGCTGCACATCACGACCAAAACGGGCAATTCTGAATCCGGTCGAGCGATGTTCAAAAAGCACTGCTCCAAATGTCATCAGCACGGTGACATGGGGAAGCAGATTGGTCCCAACCTGACCGGCATGTCGGTGCATCCGAAAGCTGAGCTGCTCACCCATATCATCGACCCCTCACGGAGCGTGGAGGGCAATTTCCGCATCTACACGGTCGTCCGTAACGACGGACGAGTGGCCAATGGAATGCTCACGTCAGAATCCCGCACCAGCATTACGCTCATCGACACCGACGCCAAGGAAACGGCGATCCCCCGGGATGACATTGAGGAACTGCTGGCATCTCGCAAATCTCTGATGCCGGAGGGGTTTGAAAAACAAATGACCGAGGCCGAACTGACGGACCTGCTCGAGTTTCTGACCGACAAGGGGCGGTTCGTCACCATTCCGCTGGATGCCTATGCCACGGCTATCAGTACGCACGCTTTGTTCCACGGCCGCGGCCCCACGGATCGCGCAGATCGCATGGTCTTCGAAGAGTGGGGGGCCAAGACGTTTAACAACGTTCCGTTCCTGGTATCCGATCCGGAAGAAGGCACGCGGCCCAACATCATCCTGCTGAATGGCCCTAATGGTTCGTTGCCGCCGGAAATGCCGAAAAGCGTATCGCTCGACTGCAACACACCGGTCGCTCGCCTGCATCTGCTTGGCGGCGTGGGGGGCTGGAATTTTCCGGCATCGGCCAAAGGAGAAAAGTGCATGATTGTGCGGTTCCACTTTGAAGACGGCGGCACGGAGGACCACACGCTCATCAATGGAGTGCACATGGCAGACTACATCCGCCGCGTGGACGTCCCCCAGAGCGAATTCGCGTTTGCATTGGGGCGGCAGCAACTGCGATACCTGAGTATCCAGCCGAAGCGACAGGATCTCGTGCAGACGATTGAGCTGATCAAAGGCGAAGGCCCTTCGGCGCCGCTCGTGATGGCCGTCACTGTGGAAACGCCATAAACTGTGAAGCAGGATTGTGTGGGCCGGTCAGGGGGCTGGCGGAGCCGGAACGGCCTGCACATAGAAGGCGGCCAGGTCTTTGCGGAGCCGTTTGAGCGACGGCTCGTGAATGTACATCATATGGCCGCCTTCGTAATGCCGCACCGTGACATTCTCACGAGCCGCTGCGCCCAGACCCAGATGATCGAGCGTATACTTCATGGCGAAATGCGGGGTCGCCAGGTCGTAGTAGCCGCAGGCGACGAAGAGTTTGAGATACGGATTGGCGGTCATCGACTTGCGAAGGGTTTCAGACGCATCGACGTATCGCCCTTCAAACGATTCGTAATTCCACGGCTGCACCTGACCGGTAAGAATTTCGTAAACACGACGGTCACGATACTTCAGCGTTCCGCGAATGTAATCGTTCAGGCAGGCAGTAAACGGGCCAAAAATGGCCGCCCCACTGGCGTCAAACTCGTAACGTTCGCCGACAGAATCGCGATCGGCGCCGGTATAACGACTGTCAAATCGCCCTACCGTTCGTTCCGTATCACGCAGCAGTTCTTTGCCGAATCGGGACATCGACACCCGCAGGCGAGCGGCCCTGACATACGAGGCGGACAGCCCCGTTAGCTCGGCGTACCGGGCAGCGATCTCATCAGTCTCCTCGTCTGTCAGTGAGGTGCCCTTCAACAGGGCGGGCGCGTATTCCTGATAGGCAAACTGTTCAGCCAGGGCCACCACGTCCGCCACCGGCAGTTGCTGCAGTTCGTCATCCAGCTGACCGTGATACCAGGCCGTTGCCGCATAGGTGGGCAGAAACGTAATGAATGGCAGATCATTACTGGTGGAAAAACGAAGCGTCTGAAAGTTGATGGCACCGCTAATCACCACGACACCATTCAATTCCATATTGTACTCATCCTGCAGATAGCCGCTGAGCCCGGCCGCACGCAGGCCCCCATAGCTTTCGCCGAGGACAAATCGTGGAGATGACCACCGCTCGTAGAGCGTCGTGTAGGTGTGAATAAACTGAGCCACACTGCGCACGTCTTCGCGATAACCATGAAAGTCGCTTTTGGCCACATCTTTGGCCGGTCGACTGTAGCCGGTGCTGACCGGATCGATGAATACCAGGTCGGTCAGATCGAGCAGGCTGTAGGGATTGTCATTCAGATGATAGGGAGGCCGCAGTGGAGTGCCGTCTTCAGGAAACCGCACAATCTTTGGCCCCAGCATCCCCAGATGCAGCCAGACCGAGGACGATCCCGGTCCGCCGTTAAAGCAGAACGTCACAGGACGCCGGCCCGGCTGTTCGCCGTCTCTGGTGTAGGCGACAAAGAACATCTCGGCCTGCGGACTGCCTGCGTCGTTCTCCATCACCAGCCGACCGGCGGTGGCCGTGTAACCGATCTCCGTGCCGCCAATCGTCACCTTGTGTTTCGTTTTTGTCGTTTTGTCAGCCAGCTGTTCGGAGTCTTCGTCGGCCGCCTCATCGGCCGACGCGGCGGGCAGGGCGGCAACGCCGATGGTGCAGAACAGCAGGAATAACCACACGTGTTTCCGGGAAATTTGTTGCATAAGTCACAGACCAGAACCAAAAAAAGCGTGGCACAGCATGAAGGCGGCAGGGCGGCAACAGGCTGAATCAGCCACAGCGTTCGCCGCGCAAACGGTACCGACCGCGTTGCCCCAAACGCAACGAGCGACCCACAAAGACCAGAGAACGACCGAATTTGGACGAGTGCGGACGACAGAAAGCGGACAATCAAAAAACGCGGCCGCGGCGCCCCCTATTCGGCCACCGGCAGGCGAATACTGGTGCCTTTGATACATTCCAGCCGGGCCAGTTCCACATCCGCGTCCGCCAGACAGCCTTCCGTCGTCTGGTGGGTCATGATCACCAGGCGAGCATAGTCGTGCCCGTCACGCCGCGCGTCCTGTCGCACCGACAGAATACTGATGCCGTGACGCCCGAGAATGTCGGCAATGTCGGCCAGCACGTGCGGCCGGTCTTCCACATGAAACCGCAGATAAAAGCGACGCTGCAGCGCTTCCTTCGGCTGGATGGCAATCCCCGTTTGCTGTGACGCATCCACAATGGAAGGAAACGTGACGGCCGTGCGACCGGTTGCAAAGTCGACGATGTCCGCCACCACAGCGGACGCGGTCGGCAGCTGTCCGGCGCCCGCTCCTGAATACGTCGTACGGCCGACAGCATCACCCAGGATGGATACGATGTTATCCGCACCGTCGATCTGCGCCAGCGTGCGGTGACGCGGGATGAGTGTGGGCTGAACTGAGACTTCCAGCCCATCACCATTCAGACGTGATGTGGCCAGCAGTTTGATCTTGTACCCCAGTTCCTGTGCAACCTGCAGATCGAGCAGTTCCAGACCATCGATTCCCTGCTGCACAATCGACTGCAGAGTCACACGGGTGGAGTAGGCCAGCTGCGTCAGAATCGAAAGCTTCTGCGCGGCATCGGTGCCATCGACATCCATGGCCGGATCGGCCTCCGCATATCCCAGCGCCTGAGCTTCCTTCAGAACATCCTCATATGACTGCCCGTGGTTGAGCATCTGCGTGAGGATGAAGTTACTGGTGCCGTTGAGGATTGCTTCGATGGACTGAACCTGATTGCCCGTGAGCGACTGAGTCACAGCCGCAATGACGGGAATACCGCCCGCGACGGCCGCCTCAAAACCAATCGTGCGCCCCTGACGAGCGGCCTGCTCGAACAGCTCACGCCCGCACTCGTAGATCAGGGCCTTGTTGGCCGTCACCACGTCCCTGCCGGCATCGAGAAACCGTGTCATGTATTCCCGAGCCGGAGACAGTCCGCCGATCAACTGGACTACGAGTGAAATCTGATCATCGTCGATCACCGACTGAATATCGTCCGTCACTTCCACACCTGCCGGCATGTAGTCACGCGCCCGAGCCGTGTCACGCACAACAACACGACGAATCTGTACCTGTCTGCCCGCCCGACGGGCAATGCTGGCGGCCTGGTCGGTGAGGATGCGAGCGACTCCGGAACCGACGGTCCCAAAACCAACAAGGGCGATTTGCAAAGGGTCTGCTGTCATATCGATGAGCCGCTGCTCAATACTGAGGGCTGGAGTTGTGAACGATGATCACCACAGAAAATTTCATGCAGCATGAGTGGTGGCAACCGGCGTTGTGACGATTCCATGTCACTTATGACAGACTGATCTGTCCACAGTTCGGAAAGTCCCAACCATAAGAACCCGACTGAGCGTCCATGCAGGAATGCGTGCGGGATTTTGCCGCGGGAGCAGGCCCGAATTCGAACTCGGTCGCTGCGCTGTCCCGCATGGGACACGTCGCGATCTGCCGCCTGAAACGACGGTTAGCTCAAGCGAAAGTTGGGAGACTGACTAAGAAACGTCTGCGGATTGTCATACGTCACTTTGTCGATCACATCTTCGCTGTGGCCGCGACGTCGCATCTCCAGGCGGGCTTTCGGCACAGCGAGCGGATCACTGCAGCCCCAGTCACCGGCCGAATTCATCCAGATGCGTTCGTTGCCGTACATCTCAATGATGTCAGCCGCCCGCTGCGGCGTGACTTTGGTGTCGGGATAGAGCGTCATGCCTGCCCAGAAGCCACGATCAAGCACTTCCGCAACCGTGTGCTCTTCAACATGATCGATGAGAATCCGCCCCGGGTCGATGGAGCTGGCCGACAGTGCATCCATGATGAGGCGTGTGCCTTTGAGCTTGTCTTCCAGATGGGGCGTGTGCACCAGCACCATCTGGTTGTGGGTTTCCGCCAGTTCAATCTGCTCTTCCAGTATGATCAACTCGTTTTTGGTGTTCTTATTCAGCCCGATCTCGCCAATCCCCAGCACATTGCCGCCAAACAGTCCCTCTTTGCTGTTGAGAAAGTCGGGGATCAGCGAAATGACTTCACGAGCGAAGCCGGGATCGTCAGCCTCCTTCGGATTGATGCACAGCCAGGTAAAGTGCTGAATACCGGCTGCCGCCGCACGCTTAGGCTCGTACTCGGTCAACTGGCGAAAATAATCAAAGAATCCCTGAGCGGACGAGCGATCATACCCAGCCCAGAAGGCAGGTTCGGTGATGGCCACACATCCGGCCTGTGCCATCCGCTGATAGTCGTCTGTGGTTCGCGACACCATGTGAATATGAGGGTCGATGTACTTCACGATGCGTCACCTTCCACAGAAGACGTTGCTGCGAACGCCACAGCGCCCGCAGCGCCCTTCATGCCCTCGGCGGACTGCGGAATCTGCGTCGTGTGATCGCTGAACAATTCGAGAATTCGCTTTGCGCGGTGTGTCTGCCCGTCCGTGAGTATGGCGATGGCTTTACGAAACGCCACATCGCGGAAGTCATCGGGGAACTCGCCCTGACCGCGATCAATGCGATCCAGATAGGCGGCGATGTCCACCAGTTTGGCTCGATGCTCCATAAAGTAGGTGTCGATCACCTGCTGCGCCGTTTGAGGGCTTGTTCCGGTCACGTCGGCCAATTTTCCGTTTCCCACCTGAACTGTGTCTGCCGGTACCCAGTGCGGTGCGGCTTCTGAAAATCACTGTACCGGCTGACAGAAATCCTCACCAGCGAGGTCGCCGCAGATTCACAACAATCGTGAGTCGCGTTGAGGCAAAATCTTCCAGGTGGGGGGTGGACGAATCTGTCATCCAGCGATTTGGTGACTTTGTCTTCGAATCGCCGGGACACAGAGAATTTGGCAAGCGGCTCGCTGGGCAATGACAGCCAGCCGCCAGGAGAATCGATCCCTCCCCGCGGATCTTTCCAGCCTTCACAGGAGATCTGGAAAGTGTGGCGGACGACATCCCGGTTCGCCGTCTCAGGACCGGGCATTGCCCGGAAGAAACAGAAGGGCTGACGCATCGGTTCGAAAACCGTCTTCCGAACGCTACACTACCGCCGCCTCGGAGTGGGCCCCGGCCGCTGACCGGACTCCCCTCATCTGTGAAGTCACGAGGCAACGCGTTCACCCGCGTTTTCTCTGAAATGCCCTGGTGGCGGAATTGGTAGACGCACCAGACTTAAAATCTGGGGTTCCGTAAGGAGCGTGCGGGTTCAAGTCCCGCCCGGGGTAATACAAACGCTGGTGGAATGCGCCTCACCAAAATTCAGCGAGTTTCCCGTTCACCTCGCAGTTCACCTCCTGAGATTTGACGCAGCTTCAGCCACTCGCCAAAGCAGCTTCCCAGCCTGTGCCTGCAGCCTGACGGCATACCCTCCACTGCTCAAAACGGTCTTGTGGCGTATCGACGGAGTTCTTCCGCGATATGGTCACCGGGTCAGGCTCCCTCCCTGGCCGTCTGACCGTGATAAATCGCGAATATTGTCTTTCGGCCCGACGGCGATAAGATTCGCAACACACCGTTACACCCCGGTGATTTGGTGCGGCCCGCCATCTCCCGCAGGCGATTTCTATGTTCTGGTGACAGGCCCTCGCGTCGTGCAAACACGCCCGCCAGGCCTCGAAGGCTGCCACGCACCAGTGGTCGCGGGACCGCAGCGCCAATGAGTCGGTTGATGCGAAATCCTCGTGATATTGTGCCAGCCGTTCGATGACTGGCGATCAGAGCAAGTGTCCGCGGAGGCGGCAACAGCTTCTCACGCACGATGCGGCGGGCCATCTCTACCGCCAGCGATCCGCCAAACGACATGCCTCCCAAAACGTAGTCGGACTTGCCGTCCAGCAAAGATGTCAGACGCTGCAGGAAGGCTTCGGCCGCGGTTTCCATTGACGGTTTTTGCTGCCAGAGTGAGTCAGCACCCGGGTCATCAAGAACAAACAGTCGTTCACCGAAGTGCTCTTGCTGTGGATAGAACGGATCTTTGTCGGCACCAAGTCCGGGTATCAGAATCAACTGAGGGATCGACACGCATCTGACCTTCGATTTGACATAACGCACAACGCGCGAATTCACAACTGCGAACGCACAACGCACGGACGAACGCAGGAGAAATTTGGGCGGGCCAGGAAGTCGAGCCGACCGGCCATGAACACGCGGCTGTGCGAACATGTGGCAGACACACCAGTCCAATTTTCCACTCCGAACAGGTATTCGGTGATCAGACAGATTGTCGCACATTCACTGGCCGCCGCTACAATGTCGTGTCAGGTCGCCTGAAGACGTCGATGGTTGCGATAAAGAAGGATGCGAGTGCCCGCGCTGACGGATTTGATTGAAGAGTTCGTGCAACTGGCACGCGCCGCTGCAACAACCCGCGGCTGCCGCCTGCAAATTGAACGTTCCCACCCCACCGAGGCCGTCTACCTGCGGCTTTGGCGGGACGGCTACTGGTTCGGACTGCGAATCGCCGCACATCGCCCGGCCTATGCCTGCTCGGCCGACTTTCAGCAACTGTTACTGCCAGTCAGCGAAACACCGCCGGAATTTTGCCGGCATGCCGCCGGCACGGTGGAGCGTTTCGTGCGCGATGGCGGTTGTGTCGTGGCGGATCCTGTTGAAGTCCAGCAGGCGGTGCAGCTGTTATTTGTCAATTCGTCCACTTTGGGGCGACGACGCTGGCCCTCCACGGCCGAAGTCTGCGCTGTGCGCCATCGCCTCAACATGCGGGCCGCCTGGGGCTACGAAATCGAAACGGGACACTCCGCGCAGTGTCCGCCAGCCAGCTGCGACGCACGCGGCTGATTGGCTCGCTCTGTGGATAAGGGCGCCCTGCGTGCCACCGATTTGTCCCGGCGTGTTGCGCTGGCCGCTCTCCTGCGGTTAGCCTCTGCAGCCACTTCGATTCTTCATGCAGGTGATGCTCCATGAAAGCCAATGTCCCACAATTGAGCGTACTCATTGAAGGCCCCTGCGGCGTCATGGAGGTCCAGGTGGCAGCGATGCAGCTGAACGACCATGTGGCCTTCTTTCCCGTCAGCGCGGCGCCCCGATCAGGCCAGCCGTGGACACCGAACCGCGGTCAGATTCGGGACGCCCTGAAACTGCTGAGGTGGTCGGAGGATCACGTGCGAGTTTTCTCCGGCATGGTCTCTCCCAGCACCGGTTTGCAGAATTGATGGACGTCCCGCGTCATGTGTGTCGACAGCGGCATCCACGTCGTTCCTCTCACAAAAGCAACGCCGGCAGTGACGCACCACGCGGGCAGAAAGACGACTGATGAGTATCACAGCCTCCGCTTCCGAACTGGCCACTGAGCGGCGACCAACAATGACCTACGCCCAGGCACGTCTGTGGGTGGGGATCTGCTGCGTTGGCTTTCAGGTCCTGCTCGCGACGACCGCACTGTCGACAGAACTGCCCGAGCGACTGGTGCCGGCTTTGACAGCTCGTTTTGAAAACACGGGGGTGTCCACGTTTGTCCTGTTCACCCTGCTCGCAGCCATGCTGCTGCCATTTGATGTTTTCGGCGGCTACATTCTGCCGCGGCGTTTTGCGCATACAGGCCCGACGGCCTTTGTCTTCGCACTGCGCCTGCTGCGAGGGGTCTTCGTGCAGGTGATCATCTTCACAGCGTCGTTTGCACTGTATGGCTGGCTGGGGGCGGTCTGGGGGACGGCGAGTGTGCTGTCTGCGTTCGCGGCAACGCAGCTGACACTGCTCGCACTGCAGCGGCACGTCGCCGGCTGGACGGCCAGACTGCGGACCAGTACTCGCACCTCGTCTGCCATACCGACCGTAATGCACAGCGAGGACACGGGCTTCACGGGCGGCATCACGGGGCTGCCCGGATGGGACCGCGTCGTAACTCCGCAAGCGTGGCAGGAGACGTATTCTGACGAGCTTCGTGAAGCGGCCGTCATTCGTCGTCAACGGATCGTCACATCCGGTCTGCGGCGGCGGGGCGTTATGGCAGCCGTAACGTGGAATACCGTTCTGCTGGCGTTCGCCCTTGGGCTGCCCGGTGGCGGTTGCGAGTCACTGGTTGCTCTGGCCAACTCGTTTCTCTACTTCTCACTGCTGAGTTTTGGAGGTCTGCTGGTGCTGCCTGTGCTGAGCCGACGAGCCGTTTTTGCCGCCGATCACCTGGCGGCGGAGCACAGCGGAACAGCCATCGCTTCCCAACTGGCGGCACATGCTGATCAGGTGCCAGAGGGAGAGCCGCTGCGTTCCGTCCAAAAGGAGTCCATTTTTCATCCGGTGCCCTGCGGCGCCAGACGCAGGGCTGCACTGGAGTCAAGCGAACCAGCAACCGGCGGCTTTTGGAATGTGGCCCGCACCGTGCTGTTTTGCTCGTGGGCTTTCGGCGGTCCGCTGTCACGCAGCGTTCACTGTAACATCGGTCGGCCAGACCTTTGGGTGCTGTTGCCAACGGACTAAAGACGGCCGCGAATGGACCTCCTCGGGGAGTTAATCAATCTGAAACGACAGGCTGCGAAGACGAGCCGCCCCGCCGAAAAACAGATGCGTGTTTTTCTCGTGCAGTACGGGCACAAACTCGCGAAGGCTGGGAATCGTCCGCTGCATATCATCGGGCGAAGGGCCGTCGTTATCGGCATCGATTTCAAAACTCAGCCGGTCGCCACGTTTGCGAATGCGGACAAGGTGCGGGCCGACAGATGTCAGTCTGCCCAGCGGTGTGCCGTAAGACACCGGGCGGTTGGACAGGCCAATTTCTCCCTTGAGCTGCAGGGCCGTCATCCGCAGATAAGCGGCGCGTTTCGGTTCTTCGCAGGCCGCTCGGTCCTGCGTACCGATACCCACGAAATACATCTGGCCTCCAACACAGCACACGCCGCCCGAGTTGGTCGTCCAAATGGGCCACACGTGTCACCGAATCAACTTTCATCCACAGCCACTGCGTCATGGCATGGCATCCCACGGCCGATAAGACAGGTTACTCAGCACAGGTGACCAGCGGACAGCCCGGGGGCAGGAGAATCCCGCAAATCAGCCCCTGAAATGCCTCCGTCCTTCGTTTTGGGAGGGATGTCGGAGAAAATGGAGGCTCTTGAACTGCTGCCATACTGTTTATTCTGAGGATCACCATGTTCCGCCGGAAACTTATCCGTGAACTCAAGCTTTCTCAGGGCCGGACGCTGCAGGAGCTGGCGGATCGGGAAGGCATTGCCACAGCTGATGCCCGGCAGATCGGCACAGACGTCTTCGAATCGCTGTGTCGTCGGGCGGTCGCAGACAATGTGATCAATCCCCAGGAACGCCGATTTTTGAAACGGGCCGCACGACAGCTGGGCTTTTCGCCCGCCCATCGCAACCGACTGATTCGCAGCGTTAGTGCCACACACATTGCCGAGATCGAACAGGGCGCCCAACTGCTCGGCGGAATGATCGAAGCGGAAGCCGAAGAACTGAACGTGCTTCGCGAAGCCGTGGGGCTGCCGCTTCGATTGAACGAAAACACCCAAACGGCAAACGCGGCCGCAGACGAGCCGACTGTTTCTCCTCTTCAGCGGCGATTGACCCGCTCACACAGGATACTTCTGGCATTTGGTGGTGTGCTGGCGGTGTGCAGCGTGGCGGCTGTCGGCGTAGTGATCTGGCTGTTTGCCGGTCATGGACCACGGAACTCCAGCCAAACGCTGACTGTGGTGGGAGTGACGATCGGCTGGGTTCTGTCCATGGGACTGTTTTACGCCTGGAAGAGTCAGCACGCCGTGCTGGTGAATAAGCTGTCGATTCGAATCCTGGTCGTCCACGTGCTGTCGCGGGATCGAACCGAAAACGTGGCCTACTCGCAGCGGACTTATCACGACGAAGAAGAAGGCGTCGTTCGGAGCGTCAAAGACCCGGGCTACTGCGCATCCACCTTTGGCTACACTGTGTACTGCGAAGGCATTGGCGATGTCAGTGTCCGTCGCAAACTGTATTTTCAACTGGATCCGGGGGAATGCTATCTCGTCAGCATCAATACGATCGGCCCACCGGAGATCAGCAAGGTGATCCGCTCAGCTGACGTTCAGGAGTATGCCGTCCAGCAGGCTGGGAAAGGCGCAGCGGGCAGGTGTGGATGAAACGAAACTGAGCCAAGCTGGAATGTCAATCGGACAGACATGAGAGAAAAGCGGAATGCTGACGGTGACGGGTACCGTGACGCCGTCTATCGTTTGCCCGTGTTCGCTGAGTACCCATGTCTTGAGGTGTTCTACAGCTCAGCGATACATCTGGCCACTTTCTCGACGTACGCGGGCAGTTGTCTTTTCTTTGACAGGCCATGAATCAGCAAACGAAAATTCGGAGTTTCTGGTCGTGGTTTGAGTGCCACCTGACAGAAATTACCAGGGCGTGCGAGCAGAGCGACACCGCGTGGCTGAATCACGCGATCACCCCTCAGGTCCGCGATCTGGGACCGTCCATCAACTGGGAATTCGGACCGTACCACAATCCGGATCAGACATTCGTCCTGTCACCAACTGTCCGCGAGAACCTGCCGATCACACGAGCTGCCGCCGCAGCGGCCCCGGTCATTGATGGCTGGCACTTCCTCCCCGCACGCCCTCGCAAGCCACTTCAGCAACTGGTATTCGAAGCGCGGGGGATCACCGTGTCCGCCGATGGCTGGCAATACGCACTGACATCGTACAACGATGGCGAATTTGTGGACGTGGCGATCGTACTGGACCACCCAATCGACCACGCACAGCTGTTTGCCGAACTGGTCGTCGAGGCGCTTGTTGGTGAACAGCGACGACTGGAAAGGATTGGCCAACTGACCACCACTCACCTGTCTTCAACGCCACGAGACCAACTGACCGACGTACAGCATCTGCACGACCATCTGAATCTGGTGCTCCGCTGAAACCAGCGCGATCATCTCAAACGAAGATCAGTCGCAGGAGCCTGCAGGCGGATGTTCGCGTAGCACGCGAAACCCCACATCGCTGGTCGCCATTGTCGGGTCTCGATAGAACCGAGTCGCTGACCGGCACAGATCGGCCGAACAGTGCCAGCTGCCACCGCGAATCACACGCTGCCGGCCCAGAGCGGGTCCTGTCGGATCGACCGTCTCCGCAGGATGCGGTGTGTACCAGTCCGCGCACCACTCCCACTGATTGCCGTGCATGTCATGCAGCCCGAAAGCATTTGGTAGTTTTCGCGCCACAGGGTGGGCGTACACGGCTCCCACGGCCATCGTGTTCGCTTCGCAGAACGCGTGCCGCGGCAGTTCATCAGCGTCCACGCCAAACGAGTATGCGGTCTGAGTCCCCGCTCGACAGGCACACTCCCATTCCGCCTCAGTGGGCAGACGGTAGACGCGATTCTCCAGTCGACTCAGTTTCCGACAGAATGCCACTGCCTGGTGCCAGTTCACATAGGCGGCCGGACGATCGGGTCCCAGCTTCACCGAACGCTTCCCCCGCCACGGAGCAGTCTTCATCACGACAGTCCACTGCTGCTGAGTGACTTCCGTTTGGCTGATCAGAAACGGGCGAGTGATCGTCACCTGTCGCGGCCGTTCATCCGTGCGTTTCCCGGACTCTGCCGACGGTGCGCCCATCGTGAACGTGCCGGCAGAAACGGGCCGCAGCACGATGTCGACTGAGTTTCTCAGAACTTTCGACTCATTGCCTCGTGCGGTGCCAGGTTCATCGGCAAACGCGAATACGCACAGCATCAGCGCAACACAGGTCATAATTCTCCTGCACTCAGCCAGCATTTCCCCGCCCCCATCATGGCCAGTGAATCATCAAAATTGCAACCGATCGTTCGTCCAGCATTCGACAACCTCATTGTGCCACTGATGATATCTGACCACAATTCAGAACGGGCGGACTCCTGGGCACAGGGAGTCCGACAAACGGATCCCACATGTCGTTTGAAACTGTCTGAGATGTCTGACCCGATCGCCAACAGCAGCGTCGTGATTGCCGCCACTGCCATTACGCTGCTGGTCCTGTTTCTGCCACGCGTCGTCAACTCGACCACGTGGCGAGCAACCGTCACGCCGCTGGCTTCCATCATTGGCAGCGGCTTTCTCGTACTCGGTCCCATCTTAAAGCACGGCTTCGGTGAATGGGGCATCCTGGTGATGGGTTTGCTGTGTGGCATCGCCTACCTTTTTGGTGAAGCCATCCGTTTCAATATCGCCCAGTACGAGCAGTACAAAAAGCAGACGTTGCAGGGCGAAACAGGCTCGTTGGGTGCCATCCCCGGCCTGGCGCAGCGACTGGAATCTCTGGCGTCCATCGCCCTCACGATCGCCTACGTGGTGTCCATCGCCTACTACCTGAATCTGTTTGGCGCTTTTGCCGTCAGCATGACGTCGGTGGATGATGAAACGCACGCGCGGATCGTCACAACAGCCGCCCTTGCATTTGTCGGTGGATTTGGGTGGCTGAAGGGATTTTCCGCGCTGGAACGGCTCGAAGAAGGCACGGTCGGGCTGAAACTGGCCATCATCTGCGGTCTGCTGGTGGGGTTTGTCGCGTTTTTCATCGAACGACTGCGAGGCGACGGCCTGTATTCTTCCCCCGATATCCCCTTCGACTGGCAAACCCTCACCGTCGCTCTGGGGCTGGTGATCACGGTGCAGGGGTTCGAAACATCCCGCTATCTGGGGGGCGAGTTTGATGGGGCCACCCGCATTCGCACGATGAAAATGTCGCAGTGGATTTCCACCAGCATCTACGTCGTCTACATCGCTCTCACCACCTACTGTTTCACCGACGACCAGGTGCCCGAGAGTGAGACGGGCATTATTGGCATGACCCAACTGGTGGCCCCTGTGCTGCCGGTGCTGCTGGTGGTTGCCGCATTGGCCGCGCAGTTCAGTGCGGCCGTGGCAGACACGGGCGGCTGCGGCGGGCTCACCGAGGAAGTGACTGGCGGCAAAGTGAAGTCCGGCACCGCTTTTCTGATCATCGCTGCTGTTGGCATCGCACTGACCTGGGTGGCCGACATCTACTCGATCATCGCCTATGCGTCTCGGGCGTTTGCCGCTTACTACACGCTGCAGTGCGGCGTGGCGTCCGTTTTTGCCCGTCGACAGGGACAGACGCTGCGGACTCTCTGGTACACCGCGCTGTCTGCGTTTGCCGTTTGCATCGTGATCTTTGGCAGTCCGGCCGAATGACATGCACGCGCTGTTCACCATCAAACCCATTTTCGATGATGCCCGCTACGGACGCTTCTTCCTCTCCGAAGACGAACCGTCGGTGCTGGGGCGCACATCGCTGGCGGCCGATCTGAACGCCGAACCGAGTTTCGCGGACGGGCGACCGATTCCCTCACTCAAAGACGTCTGGCCGACGCCCACGGTGTCCGGAGACATCGGCGACAGCAACGACTATCCCTCGATCTACCCGTGGCCAGTGTTCAGCGGCCGGGCGATCAGCCTGCTGAAACCTCTGCTTTCGCCATACGGAGAGTTTCTGCCACTGAATACGCCGATCGGACAGTTCTCTGTCTTTCACGTTCGCACTGTTCACGATGTGCTGGACACTCGCGCTTCCGCTATTGTGTTTGATCACGGCTCTGACCGACGGGCGCTGGCTGTAGAGCATTTCGTTCCTGTGGCATCAAAGCTGGCAGCGGTCACCAGTGACATCTTTCGCATTCCGCAGTTGCCCCAGGAGACATTCGTCAGCCCTCGGGTGTACGAACTGATGCGGGACAGTGACCTGGAGGGGATGGAGTTTTATCGTGCTTACCCTGTGCGGGCGCATGAGCCGATCTGGTACGCCCATCCGTTTACCGGTCCCTCGGATCAGCCGCCGGCAGCGCTATACGGCCTGCGACTGGAGTTTTCTCTGAAGCAGGCAGAGCCGTCTGTCGTGGAATCACGTCGCTTCGCAAACGTCAGTCAGGAAATCGCCTGCGTTGTGGCAAAGCAGGCCGCCTGTGAACTGCGATCACCGGTTCCCGGCCCCGGTCGGCTGCTGCTGGAAGTCACCTGCGGCCATCAAACAACACTGCAGTCGCTGCAGTCAGAGCTGATCGACTATCTGCGTCAGCAGAAGTGGTGGACGGCACAGCACACCTGCGAACTGCTGACAGACTGAACAGTAGCCGTTGTACGCGGTCCGCAGGCCTTTTGACGAACGTCTCAGCGTCCCTCAGAACGCGCGATACAGGCCAAACCAGAAGACGCCCGTGTCGTTGGTGACCGAGTAGCCGTATTCCGTCCGCACGGTCAGGTTCTCGACCAGGCTCAGCAAAGGAATCTGCCAGTAAAGTCCCAGGCCCACCGCGTGGTCGACCTTTCCCTGAGCCTGATCCAGCAGATACGAACGGCCCACGTCATAAAACAGCGAGCCGTTGATCGAATGCAGCGCGGCCGTGTTGTCCAGCACTTCCATGTCCAAATCACTGACAATGGGAAATCGCCATTCCAGCGACGACAGCCAGAACGCGTTGCCCTCGGTCGCAACCGCTTCGCGTCCTCGAAATCGACCGGGGCCGCCGAAGCGGAAGTGCTCGCCGTTGTCGTTCCACCCATAACCGCCCGCAATTCGCCCGGCCACGCGCGTGCGTCGCAGCCAGCCGTCGGCAAACGACAGTCGCTGCACGATGCTCATCTGGCCGGACACACGATCATAGGAAGCCCCGCCACCGAACGCCTGAAAGCCGTGTTCGTAGTTGGCGTCAATCTTCATACCACGATCCGGATTCCAATAGGGCAGCTGCGAATCGGCGTGATAGTCAATGCCGAACGCCCGCACGTTGTCGAACTGCTCGATGCGGGGATCGGGATTGATGGTGTTGTCTTCATCGGGAAAGAAGTTGTCACCAAACCGCGTGTAAAAATCGATGTAGCTGAGATTGGGATAGATCAGACTGGTCGTGTAGTTGATCACGCGCCGCAGCGCGATGCGGGCCTGGTGTCCGGGATCATTGGCCAGTGTGGACAGCAGCGCGTGTTCGTAGCGAGCCATCAGCTGCCAGTTGGAGTTGGGCACATTGTAAAAGACGGCATCAATGCCGGCTGAAATGTGATCGTCGTTGCGGGTTGCGGTGGCGGCCGTGTAGGCCAGAAAGGGCGAGATGCGATAGCGATTGCCGGCAATCGCCGAAGCTCGCAATCCAATGCGACCGTCCTGATCAATGCCGAAGCCAGCCACCAGGCCGTGCTGATTCCACGGCTGCATCAGGGCCGCTTCATCAACCGGTGTGTACAGCGGACTCACGCGGACCTGGTAGCTGGGTCGCCACGAATTGTTGTACGGATCCACATCCACCAGATAGCCGTCCGGATCCAGCGTCAGCTGTGTGGGCTCGTGGGGTGACGTGAGCGACACCAGCCACTCTCGATCCGAGCGGCGGGTGACACGAATCTCATCGGAGCCGCCGCGAGCCGCCGCGGACAGGCTGGGAATTCGCAAAGGAGCCGCGTCACTGTCAAACTGAATCTCCAGATCCAGATCCGCATCGATGGACTCCGACTGCGTCACGACCGCTTCGGTCACATAGCCGCCCTCCGTCTTTGTGACCTCCACGTCCTGGACGCTCCAGTCCGGCTGCACGTTGCTTTCCAGCCACGTCTTGAAAAACGGGGTCCAGTCTTCCCCCGTCCAGACTTCCAGTTCGCGTTTGAAGTCAGCCACCCGCAGCACACGAAAGCGGTAGCGACCGTAAACGTGTTTCATGAATCGCAGAAATTCGTCGCGGCCCATGCGTTTTTGAATCATGCCCGTCACGCGGGCACCTTTGTCGTACACCAGCGAAAACAAATTGTGCAGGTGGCCAACGTCATCCAGCGTGCCGTTGGCAATGCCCTCTCCACCGCGGCCGCGATAAGCGTCGTAGCCACTGTGCACGAGACTGCGATACTGAATGTTGGGAAACTGAAACGGGCCGTAGCCGGGAAACTCCAGCACCTCGGCGTCCCGCCCGTACTTCTCTTCCATCTTCAGGCGTGTGAACCAGGTGACCAGACCTTCGTCCATCCACGGTTCATGGTAGCCGTCTGTCCCCACGGCCGAGTACCACCACTGGTGGCAGATCTCGTGACTGACCAGGTGCTCCACATAGCGTGCCGCGTACTTTGGCGTGTCAAAAATTCGCGCGTCCACCATGACGACCCCGGACGACTCGTTGCCATTCCAGCCAAAGTACGACTCGGTGAGCTCGAATTCTCGATACGGATAAGGGCCAAACCACTGTTCATATAGCTGGATGGACTCCACAGCCGTCTGCAGCGCCACTTCCGCGTGCTCTTTGTGATCGGGCAGATAGAGCACCCGAATCGGAGTCTGGCCCGCCTGACCGCGGAGCACGGACAGTTCACTGCTGCAGATCACGGTGAAGTCCCGCAGACCGTCTCCGCGAATCTGGAGCGTCTGGTAACCGCTGGCATCTTTCGATCGCTGCACCACATGGCCGCCAGTCACCACGCGCTGATCGGCGGGCAGCCGCAGCTTGACCCGGTAATCACCCACCTCGTTGAACCACGGTTGATGCCACGGGATGTAGGGCACCGGTTGCCAGTCCTCGCCGGAGTGGAAGGCCAGTACGGGATACCAGTTGAGCAGATTGGTCACACCACGGTGCTGTCCAAGCCGCCCCATCACGGGAGGGATATCGATCCAGAAGGCGATTTTGACACAGACCGACTCTCCGGGAGCGACAGCGTTCGGCAGTTGCACATACAGATGCGTGTCGTGCTCCGGATCGAACGAGGCTTTGACCCGCTCTCCCTGGACCGTGGTGGCCGTCAAATGAAAACGATGGCCTTCGTAGTCGATCGAACCTTCCGGCTCCAGACGCAGCGACTCAACCGTGCGTTCTCCGGCGGCGATCATTTCTTTCGACAGCGTGTGATTGGAAGGCACCTGAAACACGAGGCGGTCAGTCGCACGACGGCCGGAGTTCGTCCACGTCACGGTCTCAGAAACCTGCACACGGCGTTTGGAGGGCTCCAGCAGGATGTCCAGCTCGTAGTGATTGCGGGCCGCAGGCGTTGCGGCTGGGGCAGCACCGTGATTTGCAGTGACTGACCGTGCGTCCGCCGCTGTTGAGGCCGCACGGCGTTCGACGGTTGCGTCAGCGGGCACAGCGAGGGGGCGCACATCACTGGTGGCCAGCGGGCGAATCAGCGGAACAGCGGTGCCGTCCGCTGGGGGATGAGAATCCGAGGCACTCAGCGGCGCACTGCCCGACGGTGGACCGGCTTCCACAGGTGGCAACGCAATCAACCGGCCAGGAAGGTCGGCCGCTATGCCGCGGCCCCCCGCCCGGTCATCCTGTGCGAAGGCACACGAACAGCCAATGACCAATGTCATGGCCATAAGTGCTACGCTGCGGCACAGTCGTCGTGTCGGGCCAGTTGCCGTCACAGTGAGGGTTTCCATTCCTTACGTTGAGGCGATCTGGTTTCCCGCCCCATCCTGATTGTGTACATCGACGGGCGGTCGAATTAACCGTGGTGAATTCACCAGCCTGATCACCTCTTTGACTGTGGTTGCCCGCATGGTTTAACGCGCCCCCGGAACCTGACGTTCATGATTCGTCCCGCCTTGCAGCTGGTTAGTCGAATGTGGCAAGTATTCCAGGTTCCTGCAGCGGTGGCCCCGGCAGCGGCAATTTCTGCAGGTCACTGCCGAACACAGTGCACGCGGGCGCTGGGCTCACCCGGCGGCACGAAACTTGAGTGATGGTTTTTCAATGGTCACGATGGTGTTCGCTGGCACACTGCGACTGAGGGTCACTCCGGAGCCAATCAGAGATCCGGCTCCAATTACCGTATCGCCTCCCAGAATGGACGCGTTGGAATACACGGTCACGCCGTCTTCCAGCGTGGGATGTCGTTTCTGATCACGGATCAGGTTGCCCGCTTCATCCCGCGGGAACGACCAGGCGCCCAGTGTGACGCCCTGATAGAGCGTGACGCCCGAACCGATCACACACGTTTCACCGATGACTACTCCCGTGCCGTGATCGATGAAAAAACTGGGACCGATATTGGCGCCCGGATGGATGTCGATGCCCGTTTCCCGGTGGGCCCACTCAGACAGCATTCGCGGCAGGTACGGCACTCCGAGTGTGTGCAGCTGGTGCGCGATGCGATAGGCGGTCACCGCATCAATCCCCGGATAGCACAGCACAATTTCGGCACTCGTTTTGGCGGCCGGGTCTCCGTCGAACGCGGCAGACACGTCTTTGCGCAGATCGTCTTTCAGCCGCGGCAGCGAAGCAAGGAAGGCGTCTGTTAACTGCTGACGACAGGGTCGGGCGCTGTCTGATTCGGCGGTGTGCAGTTTCAGCGACAGTCGCCGATCCGCTTCGAGCGCTCGCCCAATTTCAATTCGCAGGCGACTTTCGATGTGCCGCAGCAGTCGCAGCGACTCGACGAAGCGTTCATCCCCGCCCACGCTGCGGGAGCGACCGTATCCGGGAAACAGCAATTCCCGCAGGTCACGAGCGATCGCCACCACGCCATCCAGGGACGGCAGGTTGGGAACATCAAAAAACGGCGGCTCACCAACCAGAACGTCGGCCACCGCCTCCAGACTGGCGTAGTGCAGATTCTCCATAATTCTGTCTCGCTCAGCGTCCCTGCTGTCAGTGCGGAAGTCACAGACGTTTGATTCTGCGCTCGGGCAGTGTCATCGGCAAAACCAGGCAATTCTCATCACGACGGGCGCCGTCGATCAGATCCCTGCGGTAACTGTGTTCGCTGCACGCGGCTTACGCGTTGCGACTCGAAGACTCACCCCCACCCTTCCCGAATTTCCCGACCCGCAGACTTTACCGCCCGCAGTCTGGCGATCCTGCCTGACAATCAGAGATTCGCCGGTCGGCTGCATTCCCCGCCGACGGCGGTCGATAAGGGAAGAGGCACTCGACTCACCGGTATCCTGATATGACGCAAACGGCCCCTCGGCAGATTCCGCTCGACTACTGGCAGGACGCACGCCGTCCGCTGTCGTGCCTGCTGTTTCTGCTGCCATGGATTGCCGTTTACGAAGCCGGCATCCTGATGCTGGCAGAATCAGAGCCATCGCAGATTCGCAATGGGGCGGACTACTGGCTGCGGTCTTTGCTGTCGGCCGTCGGAATGGGGCAGTTACTGCTGCTCCCGCTGCTGGTCGTCAGCGTCCTGCTCGTTTGGCACGTCGTGCGAAAGCATCCCTGGCAACTACGCGTGGACACGCAGATCGGCATGCTGGCCGAAAGCCTCCTGCTTGCCATCGTCCTGGTCGTGGTCGGACAGGTGCATCAGTTGCTGTTCCTGAGTCTGCAGCCAGCCGCAGCGGACGCGAGATTGCTCACACTCAGCACCGGCAGTCTGACACAGGCTGTGTCGTTTATTGGCGCGGGTGTCTACGAAGAATTTATGTTTCGGCTGCTGCTTGTGCCGGCAGCCTTCTGGGGCTTTCGACTGTTCGAATTCCCAGCCCGCTATGCGGCCATCATGGCGGCCGTGTCGACCGCTTTCGTGTTTGCCCTGGCCCATCACGTGGGGCCACACGCCGACGCATTCAACCTGTTCACATTTTCATTTCGCGCAGCGGCCGGCGCGTTCTTTGCCGCCATCTTTTTCCTGCGTGGCTTTGGCATCACGGTTGGCTGTCATGCGGCCTACGATCTGCTGGTGGGACTGATTCTGATCTCGCCGGAAGCATCGGCCTGACGCCGGGGCTGTGACAACTGAGCAGTGCCCAGGTGATGCGGTGATCAGTGCGGCTTCAGTATGAAGTCGTGCGGACACGACACCCCAAAATCACTTCAGAACCGCTTCAATGCGCTTGTCCAGTTCGGCCTGCTCGGGCACGGCATGCCACAGCAGCCTGCCGTCGCGACCGACGAGAAAAACGTGCGGCAGTCCCACTACGCCGTATTTCAGCGACAGCTGACTGCCGGTCCCCACGACATAGTCCATCGGCTGACGCTTCAGGAAATTCTCAATCCCGTGGCGACTCTGATCGGTGAATGAGACAATCGTCAGGCCCTGATCACCGTACTTTTTCTGCAGCTGGTTCAAATGAGGAATCCCGGCCACACAGGGACCGCACCAGGTGGCCCAGAAATCCAGCAGCACGACACGGCCCTTCAAACTGGCCAGTGTGGGCGGTGTGTCGGCGTTGATCCACGAGGCGGCCAGAAGTTCGGGTGGAACGCTGCCGACAGCCGGCATCGGTTCCGGCGTTCCCCGCTGCACGGCCGGCCGATCTTCCCGTCCGGCCGGTATGGCGGCGACATCAAGTTTCGCTTCACTGGCCGTCAGCGAATACTCATGGAACAGGTCATAGGGCAGACTGCGAGCGTAGTACACCGGACGAGGGCTCTTATAGCCGACAGAGTTGGCGACGAATTCGGGAACAGTTGATGAAACCAGCACGGCCAGTCGCACCGTTTGCCCGATGGTCGCACCGATTTCTTCCAGAGGAATCACATAGGTGTCCACACGGACGGTCGCTGTGCCGGATTTCTGCAGGCGAATACAGCCGCGCCCTGTTGAGTCTCCCTTGATGTGAGACGAGGCATTGCGTTCATAGGGGATTGTATAACGCAGTCCGGGAATCGTGGGCCAGGGGTTGAGCGTGTAGCTGCGGTCGACGCGGGGAGTCCGCTTTCGGTCGCCATCGACATCGAGGACGAGGGTGCCGCGATCACCAATTTTCCGTCCGTCGACAGTCTCCCCCAATCCATCATCACCATCCTGCCAGGCGACCGCCTGCACGACCAGGTGAACATCGTCGTGCCAGGCCTGCACCCGCAACTGCGACGTTTCGCACAGCGTCCTGCCGGCAGACAGACTCAGTCCGTGAGCCGCGGCTGTTTTCAGATCATCGGCCGTCGCCCAAAGAGCCGGCTGTAGACATGCCGCAAGCAGCAGGGGAGCGACGACACGGTGGCGGGCGGGAAGCAATGACAGCATGGAGGGTCTCCTGTCCGGAATGTTGCGCGGCGTAGTGTACTCATGGCGGGCGGACGGTCTGCGGCGGGAAAAGGCGAATTCCGAAATTCGCGAAGGACACTGTTCGAGCGTGCGAATTCCGGCAGACGACCGGTGACACCTGGCAGTGGCACAGAAACCCGCCATTTTCCGCGTGTTTGCGTGAGTTTCCGGCCACCTCTGGTTTGGAGAATCTCAGCATTTTCTGAGCCATGGCCGCACTTCGCCAATCTCGGTCGCTCATACTTTCGGACCACTGGCAAAGCGGAAAAAGGGGCCTAGAATCCTGCTCAGTTGCGTTCCGCGACCGGGTCGGGCACTGGCTTGACCGTCTACCGACCGGCGGCGTTCTGTCACTGCCGTCCCATTTTTCAGATCTCTGAAAACGATCCCAAGGAGTTATTCACGTGGCCTATTCACTTCCCGATCTGCCCTATGCCTACGATGCCCTCGAGCCGCACTTCGATGCACGCACGATGGAAATCCATCACACGAAGCATCACCAGGCCTACATCAACAAAGTGAACGCCGCTCTGGAAGGCACGGACGACGCCGACACCTGCATCAACGAAGTCATGGGCAAGCTGAGC
Organism: Planctomycetaceae bacterium; assembly: GCA_024742875.1. Taxonomy (GTDB): domain Bacteria; phylum Planctomycetota; class Planctomycetia; order Planctomycetales; family Planctomycetaceae; genus Fuerstiella. Next base: position 121,141 of record JANSXP010000004.1, read on the forward strand.
TCTCTGCCCGAAGGCATCCAGGGCGCTGTGCGCAACAACGGCGGCGGTCACGCCAACCACAGCCTGTTCTGGACCGTCCTGTCTCCTGAAGGAGGCGGTGAACCCGCGGGTGAACTGGCGGACGCCATCAACGCCGCCTGTGGCAGCTTTGACGCTTTCAAAGAAGCGTTCGCCACCGCGGCTGCCACACGCTTCGGCAGTGGCTGGGCCTGGCTGTCCGTCAACAGCGACGGCACGGTTGTTGTGGAGAGCACGCCCAATCAGGACACCCCACTGTCGGAAGGTCGCACTCCCATCCTGGGACTGGATGTCTGGGAACACGCCTACTACCTGCACTACCAGAACCGCCGTCCGGATTATGTGGCCGCATTCTGGAATGTCGTGAACTGGGACGAAGTCGCCCGCCGATTCGCGGAAGCCAAAGGTTAATCGTCGGACTCACCTCAAGAACCACTGGCAGTCACACTGTCAGTGGTTCTTTCTGTTTGCACGCGGCGACAATCCGCACGTCATCGATCAGCAGCGCCACGGAACCACAGAATGCCGAAGGACTTTCTGAAGAACACCAAAGACGAGTACGACGTTGTTGTCATTGGCAGCGGTCTGGGAGGCCTGACGTCGGCCAACATTCTGGCGCGACAGGGGTACTCCGTGCTGTTGCTGGAGCACCATTATCAGCTGGGAGGGATGGCCACATGGTTCAAACGTCGCAACGGTCATATTTTTGATATTTCGCTGCACGGCTTTCCGCACGGCATGATCAAAAGCTGCCGCAAGTACTGGACGAAGGATATTGCCGACTCCATCGTGCAGCTGAAGGGTGTGCGATTTGAAAACCCGCAGTTCTCGGTTCGAACCACGTTTGACCGCAAAGACTTCACTCAAATCCTGACAGAAGACTTTGGCATTGAAGAGGCGACCGTCAAAGCGTTCTTTGACAAAGCCCGCAGCATGAACTTCTTCGACGATCAGCAGATGACTGTCCGCGAGCTGTTCGAAGAGTTCTTCCCAGGGCGTGATGATGTTGTACGCATGCTGATGGAGCCGATCACGTATGCCAATGGGTCCACGCTGGAAGATCCGGCGATCACCTACGGCATTGTGTTCTCCAATTTCATGAGCAAAGGCGTCTACACATTTGAAGGTGGTACCGACGCACTCGTGGGCAAGATGAAGGATGAACTGCTCCGCAACGGTGTGGATCTGCGAATTCGCACTCTGGTGGAGAAAATCGAAGTCACGCCCGAGCGTCAGGTGGAAGCGGTAGTCGTGAACGGCAAACGCATTAAGTGCCGCTGCGTCGTGTCCAACGCCAACCTGAAGTCCACCATCCTGAAAATGGTGGGCGAAGAACACTTCGATGATCAGTTTATTGAAGACACCAAAGCTGTGCGGCTCAACAGCAGCAGCTGTCAGGTGTATATGGCCTTAAAGCCGGGTGAATCGTTTGACGAAAGCTGCGGCGATCTGCTGTTTCATTCGGAGCACAACGGGTTTGACATTGAAGCCATGCTCAGCATGGACGTCAGCAGTCGCACGTTCAGTTTCTATTATCCACAGACGCGACCAGGCAGTGATCGCTACCTGATTGTGTCATCGACCAACGCCAACTACACGGACTGGGCCGATCTGCCGGAGGACGTCTACCAGCAGGAAAAACGCAATCTGGAAGAAACCACTCTGCAGTGTCTCGAACAGTACGTGCCTGACATCCGCCAGAAGCTGGACCACATCGAAACGGCGACCCCGCGAACGTTTGAGCACTACACCAGACATATCGCCGGATCCTCTTTTGGCACGAAGTTTGAAGGACTGCAGGTCAGCAAGGATCTGCCTTTGCAAATCGGTGGCCTGTTCCACGCCGGTTCTGTCGGCATCATCATGTCCGGCTGGCTGGGCGCCGTGAATTATGGCGTGATCGTGAGCAACGACGTCGACAAGTTTCTGCTGTCCGGCCCGTCGGTCTCCGCGGCTGATGGTAACCAGCCGGCGAACGCCTGAAACAGGTCCGTCTCGCGACAGCCCCTTTTCACAGGTTGGACGTCTGCGTGACGCAGACGACCGAAATGTTCATTCTGGCGGTGCTGGTGGAGCGGACAGGCAGGCAAACGCTACGGTGCATCCTCGCCCACCAGACGCATGCTCCACATCTTCCGCACCAGTTCCCGCGCCACCGGCCCGGCCGCACGACTGCCTGATCCACCGTGCTCCAGCACCACCACGAAACTGTACTGTGGATTGTCGGCCGGCACGTATCCGGCAAACCATGCGTGGTCATGCTCGGTCGCCCCAGTTTGAGCGGTTCCCGTTTTGCCGGCGATGGCAACCTGCGGCAGTTGGACCGTGCGATGACCGCTGCCACCCGGCTGCACCACGGCCGCCAGCCCATCGCGGATTTCCGCCAGAGTTTCGGCGGATAACCCGGCAATCTTCTGGCGGGTTACCTGACGCGGACGATCATCCACTTCGTCGGTGGTGCGTGCCATGCCATCGGGACTGACGACGTGCGGAGTGACCAGCCAGCCTCCATTGGCAACCGCTGCCATCATGCGTGCCATCTGCAGTGGCGTCACCAGCACGCGCGACTGCCCTATGGCCAAACCGAGTGTCTCATTCTGGTAGCGGTCCGCATCGGATGGTCGTCCGCTGCCCGGCAGATTTCCCGCCCGTTCAAATGGCAGGTCGATCCCACTGCGCTGCCCCAGACCGAATCGTGTGGCCCAGTCTCGCAGGCTGCGAAACCCCATCTTCCGAGCGGCGGAGAAAAAATACACGTTGCAGGACTGCGCAAGGGCCTGCTGCAGTCGCAGTGTGCCGTGCCCGCGACCGTAAAGTCGGTAGATCAGACAGCGATGCTGGTCCGGACGATCCAGATACCCCTGGCAGACAAACGGCTCGTCGGCCGTGATGGTGCGTGTTTCCAGGGCGGCGGCCGCCGTGATGACTTTCATGAGCGAGCCGGGTGGCAACCGCGTTTGAATGGTGCGTGACAAAAAGGGAAACCGGGGATCAGCATTGACAGCCTGCCAGTCAGCAGCGTCACCGTCCGTGTACAACCTGGGCGAAAACGCGGGCGCACTGGCCGCCGCCACCACGCGACCGGAGGCCGCCTCCATCACCACGATACTGCCACCGGTGGGAACGGGCTGCGGTTGACTCTCATCCGTAGCGGGCAGGAATCGCCGGGGGGTCTCCAGCAGGCATTCTGCCAGCAGCGCTTCAGCGTGCTGCTGCAGCCGCACGTTGATCGTCAGCAAAAGGTCACGACCGCTGACTGGCGCCCGCTCAATTTCCGTGGACACGATTTCCATCCGGCGGTTGCGAACGACACGTCGTCTCCCGGGCACTCCCTGCAGCTGCAGTTCGTACTCGCGTTCGACGCCGAACCGCCCGACAGCAGGCCTCCAGTCAATCAACCGCTCATCAGACTCAGCCGTCTCTTCGTGATCAGCCGCAGGCGTGCGGGTGCCCACAATATGGATGGCCGTGCTGTCGAGTGGGTAGGTTCGCTGGTTACTGGTGACAACGCGGACTCCCGGATAGCGTGCCGGACTTTCAATGATCGCAGCTGCGACTTCCAGTGGCACGTTACGAGCCATCATGTGGTAGGACTCTTCTTCCCGCACGACAATCCGGCCGACACCGGACCGGGCTGGACTGGTCGTGAGTGCCTGTCGCAGCTGCGCCGCAAATCGGAAATACCACTGCTGTGGCAGCGGCTGCACGGTCGCGGCTTTCTGTCCGCGGCGACGATTGACCGCATCCGCCACCCGCTCAACAGAGGTCTGTATTTTCTCACGACGCTCCGAAAACGCGGCTTCATTGAGCCCCGTCACATTCATCACGGCCGACCACATGTCGCTGCGCTGCCGCTCGATGTCCTGCTGCCGGGATTCCAGCAGGCCGTCATCGCGTCGTTCGCTGCGAGACAGGCTGCTGCGTGCCGTCCGTCGCAGCCACGTCTCATCAACGGGCTCCTGCAGCCAGCGATAGTGGACTTCGATGGAATACTGATCCACATCTGTGGCGAAAACTTCGGACGTGGCACTCAATATGCGACCATCCCGCGCAGAAATGGTCTCGTATTCTGTTGTCGTCTCCTGGAGCACCTCCAGATATCGCCCCTGCAGTTCATACTGCACCCAGGCAATCCGCAGCAGGACCACCACGGCCGGAAGGGCAAACGCCGCCGCCAGCAGGCGAAATCGCAGCGATGCCGGTGGATCGATCAATGACGATCGTCCACCAGGCGCGGAGCGGCCCAGATCATGAAACGGCTGATTTCGCATAGGGGGAAGCTAGCAGGCCAACCGGTGATCGACGAGGCTGTTTGCCGCAGGGGGCCGACGGGCAAACGGCCTGATTCCCGGTTCCCGCAAATGCCGATAACAGGTACAGTTTGTCACACGCTCAGCAAGGGAATGCTCTGGAGGCGACGATGAAACGGATTTTGATGTGGGTTGGCTGTACTCTGGCCATTTGTTTTCTGGTTGCCGGAACTACCACGCTGCACGCCTGTCCCTTTTGCCTGGCCCCCCTGCAAACCTGGTCTGAAGTCGTCCGCGACGCTGACGTCGTTTGCCTGGCAAAGCTGATTTCTGCCGACGCTGGGGAAGACGGAGGCACCGCATCGGCCGTGCTGCAGGTCACCAAATCGCACAAGGGCCGTCAGTTTGCAGGCGGTCAGACAATCCACGTTAAACAGTATGTCTATGGCAAGCCGGGCGATCTGTTTTTGATGACCGGCCAACTGAAGGTGCCGGAGTCACGAACGCTGGTGGAGACCTTTGCGACGGACGCCGACGGCAATGCAGTGGCAGGTTCCGAGACCGATCGCGGGCAGGGCCCCATTCCCACGAAAGACGACGCCCGTCAGAAGCCGACCATCCGACAGGTCTCCGCCACAGATTCCGAGCGGACCGACGTGGAATCAGCGGCCAGGAAGGTGCTGACGTGGAATCACATCGAAGCCACGTCCGACACCGTTTATGACTACATCGTGTCCGCCCCCAAAATGGATGTCGACGATCGTCTGACTTATTTCGTGCCATTTCTGGAGCACGCAGAGCCCCAGATTGCCGCAGACGCGTGGGGCGAATTTGCAAATGCGGACTACGAGATCATCTGCAAACTACGGACAGAGTTCGACAGTCAAAAACTGCGGCAGTGGATCACTCAGGCGGACACCAGCCCCGAACGCCTGGGGCTTTACGGGATGATGCTGGGACTTTGCGGAAACCAGGACGATGCCGCCTTTCTGCGACGGCAGATCCTGAACGGGTCCTCGGACGAATTGCGATTTGGCATCGAGGGACTGATGGGGGGACTGCTTTTGATCACCAAAGAGCAGGGCCTGGCGTTTCTGGAACAGCAGCTCATTACCCGATCGGATGTGACAGGCGCTGAAAGCCTGGCCGTGATTCAGGCGCTGCAGTTCGCCTGGACCTACGAACCGGACCTGATCGCCAAAGACCGCCTGCGGTCGGCCCTGCATCCCTACCTGCAGAAATCATCCGTCCGTGAACTGGTGATTCGCAACATGGCCCGCTGGAATGACTGGTCGGGGCTGGAGAAACTGCCGCCGCTGTTTGAGGTGGCGGCTGCGGATCGCGATTCGGGAACACAGCGGGCCATCATCGGCTATCTGCTGACCTGCCGCAAAAACGAATCCGCGGAGGAATCCCTGCAGCAGCGAGCTGACAGCGTGCTGGAAGAAATTCGCACCGCGGAACCGCGTCTGGTGCGGATGATGGAACGCGACATGCGCTGACTGCCGGAACGGCCCGCCAAAACGGCCCCTCCGCCTGTGTTTTGACGGTCTGAAGTTTTTTTTCTGAGATTGTCTGAACCAACGCACGCCCCGGCAGACTCCACTGGGCACACGCACCGCAGCGTCATCCGACACCTTTCGGATCACGTTAGCGGCCAGTGACCTGCTGCCTCCGCTGAGCCAACGTGCGTTCAGCGCCCCCATTCCCATTTTGCGCTCGTTCCCTGCTGCGCGGTTTCTGTCCGAAGCTGCGCGCTGACATTTTGCTCAGGAGACTCTCATGCTGAAGTATTGCGTTCTTGGCCTGTCCGGTGTGGCACTGATCTGTTCGATTGGGTGTGGACAACCGAGCGGCACAGCGGACCATGCCAGTGAGACGGCCCAACCGGCGTCCAGCATCGCCAAACAAAGTCGTTTGGCCGACGATGCCGGGACCACAGAAAGCGAATCTCCCGCGCCGGCTAAAGAAATGGCGAGCGAACCGTCTGGTGGCGGGGGGATGGGGCCCGAAGGAATGTCGGCCGGCAGCGGACCGGGTTTCGGTGCCAGTCGCGGCGGGGAAGCGTCTGATGGCCCCGCCGCACCGGTCGACAGAGAAGAGTCGTTTGTCCCCGAATCGCGTCGGCAGCGGCAATCCGGCACACTCACGGCTGGCAGCTTTGACGATGTGCAGAACTTCGGTGACTTTCAGAGCTTTCTGCAGATGTGCGGTGTGCAGCAGCGTCAAAGCCGCTGGATCCCTCAGGGCTGTCAGCAGACACTGATTACCGTTCGCGATCAGCAGGGCACGCCGATCGGCAATGCTCACTGCCGCGTCAGCATTCCCTCACAGAATCAACAGGGCGAAAAAGTTCTGCTTGATGGCGTCACGGGCAGCGACGGACGGATCATGCTGCTGGCCAGACACGCGGACGCCGCCGGCACCAATGGCTTTCGCCTGCAGGTGCAGACGGCCGGCAGCGAACAGCCGGTGTTCGACGACTGTCAGGCGCCCGGAAAACGCTGGAACGTTACCGTCGCCAACACGGAAAGCCGACTGCCCACGCAGCTGGACCTGTCACTCGTGATCGACACCACGGGCAGCATGGGCGACGAGCTGGAATATCTGAAGACAGAAATTGACAGCATAGTGGAATCCGTCAACCAGATGTTCCCCAATGTGAATCAGCGGTACTCGCTCATCACCTATCGAGACAACGGTGATGACTATGTGGTCCGCACGTTTGATTTCACGTCCTCGCTGCAGGACTTCCGACGTCAGCTGGATCAGCAGTCGGCGGCTGGTGGAGGCGATTTCCCGGAAGCCATGGATGCTGCCCTGACCAGCGCCACGCAGCTTTCCTGGCGTGGTGGGAATGTGGCCCGCGTGATGTTTCTGGTGGGTGATGCACCGCCACACGATGAGAAAATTGAATCCGCCCTGGAGGCTGTCGACAGTCTGCGAGAGCAGGGCGTGCGGATCTTCCCCGTGGGCGCCAGCGGCGTTGAAACCAAAGCTCAGATTGTAATGCGAACCTCAGCGCTGCTGACCATGGGACAGTACCTGTTTCTGACGGACCATTCAGGAGTCGGCAATGCTCACGCCACGCCCAATGTGCCCGAGTTTGCCGTGGAACGACTGGACCGCCTGATGGTGCGTATGATTGCCTCGGAACTGGCTGGCAAGCGACTGGCCGCCAAAGAGATCATTGCCATCGAAAATGGCGAACTGCAGACCACCACCATGCACCAGCCGTTTCGCTGCGACTCTCCCCCCACCAGCAACAGCTTTGTGGTTGTCGCCGATCCCTATATCACGCTGGCGGCCGTCACACCGATGCTGCCCGCCTCACCTGTGAGCCCTGCCGTCAGCAGTACAGGCTGGGTCGTGCTGGCGTGGATCAGTCGCCACGGTCTGGCCGTACTGGTGATGACCGTCAGTGCTGTGGTGGTGTTCGACAATCTGGTGGCCAAAGGGTCCGTCGTTTAAACCGCCCCAAAGACAGCCAATCGCCCTCGGCGATCGGCTGACTGCAGCAGGAAGTCAGAGCGTTGGGACGTCAAACCGGTCGGCCGAGTCCGCCCGGTTTTTCTTTGCGCACCTGCCCCATGAACGGCATGGAAGTGACGCCCCGCTGTGTCGAACGGCGTTGACGATGGCAAACACAAATGGCAGTCACAAAGGCCGTTTCGAATGGCAGTTTCGAATGGCCCCAGTGCTGCATTGTGGGGCTACCTGGTGCCCGCCTTGCTGTCCCGCAGTTGCTGCATCGGGTTGGCCTTCTTTTTGTCCTTTTGCAGCTGGAACGTTTCGGGTTTCGTTTCACGCGGATACATATTGTTGGTGCGGTCCAGATCGGCCGTCTCATCGTCCGGATCAAGAACCACCTGCACGATCTGCCTGCTGGTGAAGAACAGTTTGGAGACTGTCCGATCGGTCAGACGCCACACCTCGGCGGGAATGCGCAGCCGCCGCGACGTGCCGTCGGAGTAGCGAAACTCCAGCAGCAGCGGCATAACGACACCGCCTCGATTTTCAAACTCGACCAGATAGAAGTTACCGCGGGTCTTCAACAGGTCCTTCTCAAACGGCTCCAGCTTTTCCAGCATTTCCTCGTAGGACTTGCGATCGTCGGGCAGCACGGCAAATTCATCAAAGTCCGTGTAGAAATCCCGCAGCTCATTTCCCTGATCGACGCGTTTGGGAAGAGGCTTGTTCTTCTGCACGATTACAGGCACTGGCGTGGCCGCACGTTCCACGCGTTTGCGACTGGCGACCAGATCGGGATTGCCGCTGTCCAGTTCAAACTGCTGCAGACTGTTCACCGCGATATCCACATGCTCAGTGCTGTAGAACCAGCCCCGCCAGAACCAGTCCAGATCGCGGCCCGTGGCTTCCTCCATCGTGCGAAACAGATCAAATGGCGTGGGACGTTTGAACTTCCAGCGGTTGGCGTAGCGTTTGAAGGCAAAGTCAAACTCTTCGCGGCCCAGAATGGACTCCCGCAACACCATCAGCGCCAGTGTGGGCTTGGAGTACGCAGTGTGGCCGCCATCAATCAGGTTATCGGCGGCCGACATGATGGGCCGTTTGTTGTCCGACTTCAGATAGTTGTACAGCCGGGATCGCCGATCAGCGCGGATGATGCGGCTGGGATAAAAGTCTTCCCATTCCTGTTCGGCCAGCAACTGCACGAAAGAGTTCAGCCCTTCGTCCATCCACCGCCACTGGCGTTCGTCAGAGTTCACCACCATCGGAAACCAGTTGTGGCCCACCTCGTGAATGATCACGCTGATCAATCCGTATTTGGTGGCCTCAGAGTACGTGCCGTCCTCTTCCGGCCGTGTACTCTGAAAGGTAATCATCGGATATTCCATCCCGCGAACGGCACCGTTCACAGAGATAATCACCGGATAGGGATAGTCGAAAGTGAACTTTGAGTACGACTTCACCGCGTGAATGACGGACGCTGTGGAATACTGCTGCCACAGCGGCTGCCCTTCTTTGGGCCAGAACGACATGGCCAGAACCGTGCGGCCGTTCAGATCAAACCCCTGAGCGTCCCACAGAAATTTGCGGGAACTGGCAAAGGAAAAATCGCGCACATTGCGAGCGGCAAACTGCCACGTCTTCTTGCCGAACGAGGGTTCTGCTTCGTTCTTTCTGGCTTCGGCTTCCGTGACAACCAAAACGGGAGTTTTGGCCGAACGGGCCTGCTGCAGTCGCTGTTGCTGCTGCGGTGTGAGCACCTGTTCGGCATTCTGCAACTCGCCCGTGGCCGCCACGATGTGATCGTCGGGCGCCGTGATGGCCACATCGAAATCGCCAAACTCCAGCGCAAACTCAGCCCCGAGCGACTGTCGGTTCTGCCAGCCGTGATAATCCGTGTAGGCACACAGCCGGGGGTACCACTGCGCGATCGTGTAGACGTAATTGCCATCCTTCTCGAAAAACTCATAGCCTCCCCGCACGCGCGTCGACACGCCATCGGCAATTTTGAATTTCCATTTCACCTGAAACGTGGTGGTTTCACCGGGCAGCAGCGGGTCCGGCAGATTCACCCGCATCATCGTGCGAATAATGGAATGCTCCAGCGGTTTGCCGCTGGCATCCGTGACAGCAGCGATGCGATGCCCCCCGTCAAACTGCTCCCGGTAGAGAAAGCTGCGCAACTGCCTGTAGGACATATCCGACATTTCCGGAGCCGGCTGCGTGAGCCATTCATCGGACCCACGCATGTAACGATTCTGCCCCAGCTGCAACCACAGCTCTTCCAGCGTATCGGGCGAGTTGTTGTGATAGGTGATGCGTTCTTCGCCAAAAATCATTTGCCGCTGATCGTCGATCTCGACCTGGATGGAGTAGTCAACCTTCTGCTGCCAGTAGTCCTTTCCAGGTGCGCCGGACGGTCGACGGATACTGTCGGGGGTAGGCCACACATCATCCAGCTGTCGGAAGTGATCTCGCGGTGGCTGGGCGGCGCTCAGAGTGCCGACCGGCAACACGACTGACGACACGACCAGCACCATGACGGCCAAACAGGCGGCAGACAGAACCGCGGGAACAAGGGCAACCAGTTGCTGAGCGGTGGAAGGTCTGGCGACCAATCGCCGGGCAACCGAAGGTCGTAGGCAGGACATCACTGGCTCCATAAACGGCAAATCAAAGTCAGCCGACGTTGTACTCCACGATGATTCGAATGTCTCGTGTGGACCCCGGTTTTCACAGCGGCCGCTGCCCCCCGTGACGTCTCACCGGCCGCAGCAGGCGGAAATCGATCGCAGGACCGATCTCAATGTCACCCGGCCCACAAAAAAAGGCCGCTCGAACGATCGTTCGGGCGGCCACAGCACTCATCCCGTGAGAGATCGCTCAATTACCAATGCGAATACTGCGGATCGCTCCGCCCTGAACCTCACCACCGTCAAAGCTGAAGTTCAGTCCGCTGAACATCTGGTTCTGGGCGGCCGCATACTGTGCCACGAGAAACCTGGCCACACCGGTCCCCACGTCAGCATTCAGTGACAGCGAACGCCCCTGCGTTTCCAGCCGCACTTCGAAATCTCCGGTCTCGGGCTTGAGCAGTTTGCGGGCGTAGCCGGTGAAAGGCGCTTTCTTTGGCGCAATATTGCTGCCGTTCACATTCATACTCATGTTAAACATCGGAGAAAACAGATCGGCCAGACCGCGTTCAAAGGCATCCACCATCTGCGAGGGCAGAGTGGAAACACCGGTCTGCTCTTCACCAAACCACTGGCTGAGTCGCATCCGCACCATGAGCGGCATCGCACGAACCTGAGAGTCCAGCACGCGGGATTCACCGTCCAGCTGTGACGTCAGCACGTCAGCGGCGTTGTCTCCGCCAGCGGCGAACCACAGATAACTGCCGCGTCCCACGAAGACGATCTGCACGGGCACACTGTTTTCTGCAAACGATGGCTTTACGCTGTCCAGAGACACCGTGATGGCGTCCACATCACCCAGCTTTGTGCGGACGGCCGACAGCCCATCACCTGACTGCAGCAGCAGCAGCGTTTCCAGTGTGGACTGAAACTGCTCGGCATCGGGCAGCCGCAGGCCACCGCAAAGCACCATGCCGGATTCAAAATCGCCCTCCATCCGCACAGCCGCATCCAGATCACGATCGGCTGTCGCCTGGAGCACAGGAGCGAACAGGTCCTCCACCAGTTGATTGACCGACTCATCACCAGCGGCTTCCTGCATCTTTGTCTTCAGAGAGTTCACAAACTCGGTGGCAATGGGCTGCCCCCATTCGGGAAGATCGAGCGTGGTGGACAGCACGAACGGAGAACTCTCTTCGCGCAGCACGCCCAGTCGACTGGGTGTGCGATTCAGCTGCTGCAGCGTATCCGCCAGTCGACTGCCTCTGCGTGCCTCGACAGTGACACTGGCTTTCACGGCCGTTTGTTCTTTGCCCGGAAAGCGAACAGAGAACTCGGCCGTGTCGACATCAAACATCGCGGCCTTGAGCAGTTCCAGTCGTCCCTGCCCCAGTACGTGCCGCAGCGCATGGTCTCCGGTGGCTTCGTTGTCAAACCGCTGCATCCATGTTTCTGTCTCCGACTTCAGCGACACCCACAACAGCTGCTTCAGATGCCGGGGAACTTCGGCCAGGTCGAACACACCATGGATGTCGGAGCCTTCAAATTTCTCATCGGGCAGCATCGAGTCCGCAGACGGCAGATCAATAAAATGCAGTGCTTCCATCTGTCCCGAGAACATGATGCCGTCGTGGTAGCGATAGAACGTGGAGAAGGAATCAGGCAGCGGCACATCCTGCTGTGGCTCGGGACTGTCGCCCAGGCGAATTTCGGAACGAATCTCAATGCGAAACTGCTGTGGCTCTCCGTCGGGCGGTTCATCACCCGACTCGTTGACGGCGAGTGGAATGCGGGACAAATTCATTTTGACTTCGTATCGGTCATCCGCGCCAATGAGTTCTCCCATGGGCCCCAGCTGCGAAGACTGAGTGCGGACGAACTTTTCGAATTCTGCCTGATCTTTGATTTTGCGGAAGCTGATGAATCGTGGCGTACCGGCCCGGGGGAAAGTCTCCAGAAAAATGAGCGTGCCCTTCAGGTCCGCCTCACTGTCATTGCCCAGCATGCTGGCACCGGTCCCCATGCCGCCGGCGAACATCATGATGGGGCTTTGCTTCAGTCCGATTTCCTGGCCGACTCCCTGCACGTAGTTCATCAGGCTCAGCGAGTTGACTTTGGAATGCCACAACCGACCGATCACCTTCCCTTTGGCCCCGGCCGGATCCGGCGAATCTTCCTGGGCGAATCCCGGGGCTGCAGGCTGGAAGATAAACAGCAGGGTGAGAGCGAACAGTGATCGTCGCAGTCTTTGCAGACGAGAAGCGCGCGGCATAACAATGGCCTTCGTGGAAAGATTCTCAGGAGCTGGCGGCACAGCCGCAGCGAGTTGCGCGACGGTTGCCGAACTGAGGCGTCTCACTAAAGATTTCTGCGTATTTTGCAGGATCCTGTCTGGAATCGCTCACACACCGGCGGCGAATCAGTGGTCGAAAGACGAAGGGGGAGTTAAGTTTCCGCGAAATCGGCGGGCCGCGGGCGACAATGCACAGATTCGCCGTCTTGTTCGTGGCTGTCGGGCATCTCACCAATTATACTGCAGGCCGCGATTGCAGCGTCGCTCCCAGCCTTCGGGCCCCGCTGACGCAGGAATCGCGCCTCGCCTCAGACCCCCATCCCATCCAGAAAATCCATGACTGAAGAAACTCCCGCACCGGAAGACGATGCGCCGGCATCGGAAACCCGTCGAAATGTCCTGCTGGAAGGCATCACGGCTGTCGTCAGTTTTCTGCTGATTGCCGTCCCCTCCACCCTGGCAGGCGTGTTCTTTATGGACCCGATTCTGCGCAAACGCAAAACGGCAGGTGGCGGGGACGACATGGCGGGCTTCATCAAGCTTGACCTCACCGCAGATGCCGTTCCTGACGACGGAGCGCCAGTGGCCGTGACCGTCAAATCCGACCTGGTGGACGCGTGGAATCGTTTCCGTGATGTCCCCGTCGGCAGCATCTGGCTGCGAAAAAGCGAAGACGGCACCATCAAAGTGTTCAATTCCATCTGCCCCCATCTGGGCTGTTCCGTCAATTATCGCCGCAGTGAAAACGACTTCTATTGCCCGTGCCACACCAGTTCTTTCAGTCTGGATGGCGAAAAGACCAATGAAGTGCCGCCACGCGATATGGATTCTCTGGAATTGCGGACGGCGACCGACGGCATACCGTCCGAGGACGGTCTGGAACTGTGGGTGAAGTTCCTGAACTTCAAAGGCGCCACGACAGAAAAAATTCCCGTCTGACGTTCCCTCATCGACCATTGGCAGTCCCCTGAGGCACCCGCCTCAGGCATTCGCCACCTCCCGAACACACGCTGACCGCCACGACCAGACGATGCGGTGTCCCGGTCAGCCTCTTTTTGTATTTGCGTGACGCCGCTGCGAAAGCAACACCATGAACGCTCTGATCTCCTGGCTTGATGATCGTACGGGTATCAAGGGGCTGATGAATGAAGCTCTGTACGAACGTGTGCCCGGAGGAGCCCGCTGGCGATATGTGTGGGGCAGCACGCTCGTGTTTACGTTTACTCTGCAGGTGATCACGGGATTCATGCTGTGGTCGGCCTACAGTCCCAGCACGCGTACCGCCTGGGAGAGCGTGTATTACATTCAGCATGAAATGACGATGGGCTTTCTGATTCGCGGCATTCACCACTTTGCCGCACAGGCCATGGTCGTGCTGATGGCCATTCACTTGGTGCAGGTGGTCATTGACGGAGCCTACAAGGCGCCGCGGGAGGTCAACTTCTGGCTCGGCATGGTACTGATGATGATTGTGTTGGGACTCTCCCTGACGGGCTACCTGCTGCCCTGGGACCAAAAGGGTTACTACGCCACACAGGTGACGACCAACATCATGAGTGTCACCCCCGGAGTCGGATCCGAAGTGCAGGTGCTGGCGCAGGGCGGAAGTCAGTATGGCCATATGACGCTGACCCGATTTTTCGCCATGCACGCTGGCGTGCTGCCGGCTCTGCTGGTCGCTTTTCTGGTGCTGCACATCTACGTCTTTCGCCGACATGGCCTGACCGTTCACGATGAGAACCACGCTCCGACCACCAACTTCTGGCCCGATCAGGTCCTGAAGGACGCGGTCGCCTGCCTCATTGTGCTGGCTGTGGTGATGCTGCTGGCCATCTTCAAAGGCGCAGAGCTGAGCGCCCCCGCCGACCCGGCCGTCAAATTTGATGCCGCCCGTCCGGAATGGTACTTCCTGTTTCTGTTCCGCTTTCTGCGGTTTCACGCGGTGGAAGCCATTGGCCTGCAGTTCGGCGCTATCGTCGTTCCGGGACTCATCATGGGCGTGATTGCCCTGATGCCGCTGACGCACAAGTTCCTGGGAGATTTCGGTCACACTCTCAACAAGGCATTTATCTGGCTGCTGGGCGGTTGCATTGTGGTACTCACCGCCATGGCCATGATTGAAGACTCCAACGAAGCCGCCCATCAGGCAGCGCTCGCCGAGGCGCATCGCGACGCGGGTCGAGCGCGGGAACTGGCGTCCGGGCCGGACAAAATTCCGGTCGACGGTGCCGTTGAACTGCTGCGTCGTGACCCGTTTACGCAGGGTCCACGCCTGTTTGCCAAACACTGCTCCAGCTGTCACCGCTACAATGGGCACGATGGCCGTGGGTCACTGATTACCGAGAAAACAGAGGCAGGCGACGTACAGGTGCTGCCACCGACGGCCGCTGATCTGGGCAATTTCGCCAGTCGTGACTGGATGCGGTCCATTGTGGTGGACTATCCCGCGCATTTTGCGTCGTGGAAAAACGCCAACTGGTACAAGGACGCTGTCAAAGCCGAAGAGGCTGGCGAAGACGTGCTGTATCTGGATCCGGACAATTCGGAAATGTCCGATTGGTCGGGACTTCCCGAGGCCATCACGGCTCCGGAAAACGAAGAAAACCTGAAGGCCATCGTCGAGTTCCTGTATGCCGAAGCCGGACACGGTTTTCAATCAGCCAGCAGTGAAAACGGAGCCTCAAAAGAAGCGCTGGACGCTGCTCTGATCGAAAAGGGTCGCGCGGTGGCCACCGAAGGCGCATGGGCGGGCGATATTGAAGGCACGTCCTGTGCCGACTGCCACACGTCGCTGGGAGACGACTTTGCCGTCACCCCGGACGACGAGGCTGACGGCTATCCAACACTTGCCAAGTACGGATCAGCCGCCTGGCTGAAAGACTTTATCCGCCACCCCGGAGCCGCGCGACATTACGGCGACAAAAACCAGATGCCCGCCTATTCGCCCTCACAACTGACAGATACCGAACTCGATCTGCTGGTCCGCTGGATGACGGCCGACTATCTGCCGTCCGATGTGGCCGACTATCCAGATCGGCGGCAGCAGGAATCCACAGTGTCAACGGACGCTGGCAATTCCCCCCCAGCGGAGGACGCTAACTGAAGCAGACAGCGTCGCAGAACGACGCAAATCTCGCAGAATTGAACACGTCATCGAATGAGCACGTGGCAAACGCCCGCTTTTTCGGGTTCCAGACGGCAGGAATCGATTTGGCACGTATGTTGCGTAAGTCGGGCCTGGAGATTTGGAAATCCGGCGGAATGGACTCGCCCCATACGAGGTGCTGTGACGTGCGATCCTTTTTTCAATGCAATTTCTGTCGCCTGAACCTGAAGCGACTTTCCTTCTCACGACTCCGGTTTGCAGATCGTGTGCTGATGTTTCTGGGTCTGCCCGTGTACCAGTGCCCCCACTGTTTCGGGTGCAGCCGCAAGCCCTGGATCCCTCAATGGCTGCTGACAGTCCTGTCCGGCCCGGCCAAAACCGCAGAGGATTCGACCGAAACGGTCACCGATGATGACTGCGGTCCCATCACCATCCCACTGGCCCCACAGCCAATCAGCGACGCGGTGGCTGCCACAGCACAGCAGTCCCTGACCGTTTCCCACCCCTCCACAGAGGCCGCCGTCAGCGCGTCCGAGAGTTCGCCTGTGGGCCCGTCGTTTCGTGCTTCCATCGGCAGGGTGGGCACGCTGCCTGGCAGCCCGCTGCTGGAACAGGCCTGACCAGGGTCTGCCCAAAGATCTGCCCAAAGATCTACACAAAGATCCGTGGCCTACGACTTTCCCGCCGCCGCGATATGCTCAGCGGAATCTGCCTGCCGCCGAACCGGAAAGAGAATCGCTGCTGGCACGCGCAGGCCACCGCAGGAATCAGCAACGAACGCGGCCGAAAACACTTTCCGCCGCCTGCTGACCTTCACTCAGGCAAAATGCGGCTGTGATTCGGTCAGTTCGCCCCCATCTATCGGCAATTGTGAATCACCATTTGCAACGGGTTGCGGCACTGGAATTGGCAGCGATACTACCGATGGCCCCAACCAGGTTGTTTCGCCTCCCTCCCCTGATAGTGTCGCTATGTCCGATCTGAAAATCGTTTACCACCCACATCCAGCCTTGCGCTGGAAGTCCAAAGACGTCACCCGGATCGACGCTCAGTTGAAAGAGTGGATTGGGCAGATGTTTGACCTGATGTACGAGGCCAGAGGCATTGGACTGGCGGCCAATCAGGTGGCGCTGCCTTATCGTCTGTTTGTCATCAACCCCACGGGAGATCGTGATGACACAGAGATGGAGCAGGTGTTCATCAACCCGCAGATCACCAAACGTAACGGCAGTGAAGAGGGCGAAGAAGGCTGCCTGAGCCTGCCGGAACTGTACGGTCCTGTAACACGGGCGGAAAAGATCGTGGTGGAGGCCTTTGATCTCTCCGGCGAGGAATTCGCCATGGAACTGACGGGAATTCACTCCCGCGTCGTCCAGCACGAATCGGATCACCTTGACGGGGTGATGTTCACGGACCGTGTCACCGACAAGGTAAAAACGGGCCTGTCTCCGCTGCTGGAGGATCTGGAGCAGCAGATGGCACACCAGCAGGATAAGGGTGACCTGCCTGACGAAGACGCGATGATCGCGGAACTCAAGCGGCTGGAAGCCGAACGCACGTGATTACGGTGCTGGCTCGGTCATTTGTCGACGCAGCGGACATCGGCCTCGTCGACAACTCTTTGGTGATGTCGCCCCTCGGTGATGGCGACTCCACAGCCGTTGATCAGAGATAACCAGCAGTCGAGCGACTGCTGCTGGCGTGTGCCGCCATCAGTGAGATCAACCGCTCCACCATCGCCTGCAGTCCGAATTTCCTGCCCGATCGGATGCCTGACGACGTGAAGGACGGGTTGTGTGACGCCACGCCCTGTGTTCCGTGTTCCGTGTTCCGTCGACGGACGAACAGGTGGTGAAAAAGCGGCGCACGACGAAAAAAAACGGTGCCTCCCTCGATTGAAGGAGGCACCGGCAACCAGAACAACAGGCAACGTGCGGGCCGTGACGCTACCTGTCTCGTGAGAGAAAAGCACGTTGCGTGCCAATGGACGTGCGAAATTCGTTTCACTGAAAACCGCCCGTTTTTCAGGACCAGTGTCAAACTCGGCCGACGCGCCCGATGACGGATGTTGCATTCTGCGATAGGCACGCTGGAGCGCTGAGTCTTTATGCGACGGTGGAGGCAGGATGGCGTCTGCTGCTCAGCGAGGCGAGGCAGCGCTGCCAGCGGCCCACAACAATTGTGCGAGATGGCGCGCTGTATCGCCCCACAGGCCGCGGGGCCTTGAGATCGTCAACACGTGCCTGCCGAACACGAGCCTGCCGGGAACATCAAAGCCACATCAGGAACAGAGAGAACTGTGAGGATCAATCGACAATCGAACGACGATCTATCGACTCCGGCAAACGTGAATCGATGAAAGACACTTCGCGACGGCATTGCAGAGCGTGAGGGCAGCCGCTCAGGTTGCTGCGCAAAAAAAGAGGTGCCCCTCCACAAGGGAAGGGGCACCTGCAACCAGAACAGTAAGAGACGTGCGGGCCGATGACGCCTCCTACCGCTTCAGCCTATAGGCATGTTGCGTGCCAAACTTTGTATGTCGGCCATCTTTCACTTTGATGCAGCAATACAAGCACAAAAGCAAGTCAGGTCGACAGGGCCGCCCAACACATGTTGTTGAAATGTGCGCAGGTGACCGCTTCCGCTACACGCAATTTGCGACGCTCTCCGCCAGGTGGGCGAAACACATAGTGAACAAATATCGCCTTTCAGCACGAGCGGCGTTCGAAAACGTCTGCTCAGGCGCTGCCGGCCCGTGCGGCTTCCAGCAATTGGATCCAGGGTCCCACATAATGGCCGTTGTCGTGAAACGTGCGGCCACTGACCAGGTTGCCGTCAATCACGCACGGTTCGTCCACAAAGATGCCACCACAAACTTCCAGATCGAAACGACATTTGGCAACGGTCGCCATACGACGCCCTCGCACGCAATCTGCATAAGCAGGGATTTCCACTCCATGGCAAACTGAGGCAATCGGTTTATCGGCGTCAAAAAACGCCCGCGTGATCCGCACCAGGTCTTCGTCATAACGAATGTACTCCGGCGCCCGACCGCCGCTGAACAAAATGCCGGCATACTCGTCCACGATGACGTCGGAAAAGGGCACATCACAATCGATCCGGTAGCCCTCCCATTCGCGGGTAATCGTCCAGCCTGGGCGAACCTCATGCATCACCATCTGGTATTCCCGCTTTTGCGGGGCGGTCACCACCGGCTGAAAGCCAGCTTCAATCAGCCGATAGTAGGGATACAGGGTGTCCAGTGTTTCGGAGGCATCTCCGACAACGATCAGCACTTTGTGCATGGCGTCCTCGTCTGCGAAATTGGGTTTCCTCTATTCTGTGCGTCACTGCGGCGACAGGCAAAGTGACTGAACGCGGATTTTCCTGACGATGACCGAATCGGGCGTCTGCCGGATCGCATTGAAAATGCGGCGTCGCACCCTCTGAACAGCGCGCCGGATTCGATAGACTGACACGTCTGATTTACTGAATTCAGTCATGAATGACGACCATGGATTTTCTTCAGCTCGCCGGCAAAAACATCCTCGTTCTGGGCGTGGCCAATCGCAAGAGCGTTGCCTGGCACACCGCCCGTCTGCTGCTGGACGCCGGGGCCAACGTGATCTTCTCCGTCCGATCCGAACAGCGGGCTGCGACAATCGCCAAACTGGCCCCGGACAGCCCCTGCTACATCTGTGACGTGGAACATCAGGAGCAGATTGATCAGTTGCAGCAGGCCGTCAGCGACAGTGTCGACACGCTGCATGGAATCGTACATTCGGTGGCCTTCGCGGACTATTCCGCCGGCTGGCTGCCATTTCATGAAACCCCTCGAGCCGCCTTCCTGCAGGCCGTGGATATCTCCTGCTTTTCGCTGGTGGCTGTGTCCAATGCGTTCAAGGACCTGCTGGATCCGGAAACAGGCAGTGTGGTCACAATCTCCATTTCAACCACCCGCATGGCGGCGGAGAACTATGGCTACATGGCTCCCGTGAAAGCGGCAATGGACTCTTCCATCTGCTTTCTGGCCAAGTCGTTTTCGAAGTTCTCCCGCGTCCGCTTCAATGCCGTCTGTCCAGGTCTGCTCAAGACGTCCGCATCCGCCGGCATCCCCGGTTATGTGGACAGCTATCTGTTCGCTGAAAAAGCGACTCTCCGGAAGGAGGCGGTGAAGACAGAAGAAGTGGCCTCAACAGTCGCGTTTATGATCAGCCCCCGGTCGTCGGGTATCAACTCGCAGGGTATTGTGATCGACGCCGGCATGGGCACCAACTATTTTGATGACCAACTGATCACAGGACAGCCGGATGCCGATTGACTCGCCACCTGACGTGAGCGCAGCCGCACAGCCCGGTCCCCGGTCGTCGCGCTGGCTCATTGTTCTGGTGGCGGTGGGACTGGCCCTGCGAATCGGCGTACAGCTGGTGAAAGGCCAGGATCTGCACTCCGATCCGGATGCCTACGTGGCACACGCACAGACGCTGCTGCAAACGGGCACATTCTGTGTGCCAGCGACCAACCGTCCGACCGCGTTTCGTCCGCCCGTGTATCCCATCCTGCTGGCCGTCGTGAGACTGATCGGCCTGTCCGCTCCGGTCGCGGTCGCTCTGGTCAACCTGGCCGCATCAGCGGCGATGATCGTCGGCACGTGGTGGCTGGCCCGCGTGATCGGACTACGAGGAAAGTGGCCCACGATCTGCGGCGCCCTGGTGGCCTTCGACCCGCTGCTGCTGCGATACGCCGCCTTGCCGATGACGGAAGTTACGGCCGGCGGATTTCTGACGGTGGCCGTCCTGCTGGCTGTGAAAGGGATCTCAACAGAACAGGACCCCACACCCCGCTGGAAATCCGCCGCGACAGCCGGCCTCTGTTTTGGGATCGGAGGACTGTGCCGCCCCATTCTGTTTGTGGCCTGCGCGGCGGTGTCTGCAGGACTGCTGCTGCATGCGATTTTAAGATGGCCAAAAGAGCGCAGCACGATGGAGAACCTGCAGCCCGTGTTTCTGCCGGCTGTGCTGGCGGCCCTCGTGCTGTCTTTGTGGATCGTTCGCAACGCCCTGCAACTGGGGCATTTTGTTCCGGCCACCACGCACGGCGGCTACACGCTGCTGCTGGGAAACAATCCCGTGTTTTACCGGGAAGTGGTAAACGGCCCCGCCCGAGTGTGGGGAGACGCCAGTCTGCGTGCCTGGCAGCAGGAAACGGCTGACTGGCTCGCGGCAGAACAGATTCCGGCGACTGATGAAGTGGCCACCGATACTGCTCTGAGCCAGCTTGCATGGTCTCATATCAATGCCGACCCCACTTCATTTCGGCAGGCCTGCCTGCTGCGATGGCGACGTTTCTGGGCTGTTGCTCCGGAGTCGACCTCCAACGATTCATCCGGAATTGCGGGTTGGATCAGCGGGATCTGGTACGTCCCTGTCTTTGCAGGACTGATTGCAGCGTTTTGCACGATGACGATTCGACGGGATTCCCGGCTGCTGCTGTTGTTTTTGCCGATCCTGGCGTTTTTCGCGATGCACACTATCTACTGGACCAACGCCCGGATGCGGGCCCCGCTGTCCGCTGTGATCGCCGTTCTGTCGATCGTCGGCTGGCAGACACTGATGAAGTGGCGGTCGACGGCTGCCTCTGACGATTCTGCTGCCAACCGCACCTAAGACTCGCCGCCCCCGACAATCCGCCAGGGACTCGTTCATGATCTGCATCTCTGTCACGCCTTCATCACGAACACTGGCCCCGGCCGATCTGCTGAATGCCTCCCGCAAAGCCGACATGATCGAGCTGTGCCTGGACAACTTCGTGAAGACTCCGGACGTCGGTGATCTGGTGAAGATGATCGACAAGCCCATTCTGATTTCCTGCCGTCCGGAAAAGGATGGCGGACAATTCAAAGGATCTGAAGAAGATCGCCTGAACCTGATTCGACAGGCGATCGTCGCCGGACCTCAGTACGTGGAACTGGATCTGGCCATCGCGGATAAAGTTCCTCGCTTCGGTGACACCAAACGAGTCATCAGCTACACCAGCCTGAATCGCCCCATCAACAATATTGACGATATCTTCGAACGCTGCTGGAAGGCCAAAGCGGACGTTGTGAAAGTCACCTGGCCGACCGACGATCTGGATGCGGCCTGGCCTCTGCTGGCCGCCGTCTCCAAAGCGCGAGAACTGCCCGTGGTTGGTCAGGGAATTGGCCCGTCGGGACTGACGTTTTCGCTGCTGGCACGGCGGTACGGCTCGCCATGGATCTACGCGGCCCTGGAACGTGGGATGGAAGCGTTCGACGGAGAACCGACCGTCTGGCAGCTGCAGGAAGAATACGGCTTTGACGACATTGGCAAAGGCACGCGGTTTATCGGTGTGATTGGACTGGGGGCAGCCGAAAACACGACCGTCCGTGTCTTCAACGCCGCCTTTCAGGCGATGCAGAAGAAGATTCGCTGTCTGCCGCTGATTCCCGGCAGTCTTGATCGGCTGAAAAAACGCCTGGGCGTCATGAAGATCAATGCTCTCGTTGTGGATCCCAACTGGAGCGGCGATCTGAACGCCATGTGTGTTAACGGGGGTGAAGGCTCCCGCTTTATTGATCTCATGATGGAAGGCAGTGGCTGGAAAGGGAAAACGACCCTGTTTCAGGCGCTGGAATCAGTCGTGAATGAACATAAGGGTGACGAACGCTGGGCGGCCGGACGGGCGACCACTGTCTTCGGCACGTCTCCACTCGCGCTCGCGGCGACCCGCTGGATGAGTGAACATCAGGCAGCCGTGAGCCTCGCCGCGCCGTCCGACAACAGAGGCATGTCAGTTGCCAAACAGGCGGGCGTGCGACATCTGCAGTGGGCCGCCATTCATGCCAGCGCCACCGACGTCGT
Source organism: Planctomycetaceae bacterium (assembly GCA_024742875.1). Taxonomy (GTDB): domain Bacteria; phylum Planctomycetota; class Planctomycetia; order Planctomycetales; family Planctomycetaceae; genus Fuerstiella. The sequence goes on from JANSXP010000004.1 coordinate 143,793, forward strand.
CATTTTGGCAGACGACAGCATCCAGTGCGGCACGGCCCGTGGTGAGCTGAATCCCAGCCTGATTCGCGAGCACTCGCTGGTGATTGACCTGACGCAGTACCCGGGCGAATCGGCATTTGCCGAAGAGGCCCGTGCTCGTGGCGCCACCTACATCAGCCCTGCCGCTGTTTTCGCCACCCAGCTGCAGCGACAGTTTAAAGCGCTGACCAATCTTGATCTGCCACCGGACGCCATTGCCAAAGGACTGCTGGACTAGGTGCAGGCCGGCACGGCCATCGTACTGACGAAACCCTTGCGCTGTGGCGACAAAGCAGCAGTCCGCCTATGCTTCGTGAAAAGCTCTCCGCCTTGTAACGCTCACAGGGTCGGCTGACGGATGGACGTGGAATACCAAATGCCTCAGGCAGACAACGCCGATTTGCAACGTCGTCGTCGACGCTTTCGCAGCACACTCATCGCCACCGTCCTGCGCTGCGCACTGGTGGTGCTGATTGCCGCATTGCTCCGCGTCGAACAGTCGCGCGTTGACCGCCCGTCTGACGGCAACATGCCGGCGGTTGATCCCGCCGTGGTCCGCACGTGGCTGCCAGCAGCCAGTCGTATCGAATCCGGACAGTCACTGCAGACCGTCTTTAATGATCAGGGAGCTGCCATTGGCGCCGCGCTGACCACGCTGCCTGCCGCACGGTCGGTCATCGGGTACCGCGGTCCCAGTAACGTACTGATTGTGCTCGATGAGCGGGCGACGGTTATTGGCGCCCGCCTGCTTTCCAGCGAAGACACTCCAGAACATGTCGAAGCGATTCTGCAGGACGAAACGTTTTTTGGGCAGTTCCGCGGCTGGACGCTCGGTCAGCCGGATTCCCTGTCAGCGGTCGACGCGGTGTCGGGCGCGACGCTGACCAGTCTGGCCATGATCGAAGGCATCACACTGGCGATGGGGGCCGACCGTCCTTCACTGAAGTTTCCGGACGGCCTGACGAACGCAGATCTGGCTCTGGTGGGCGGTGCAGATCTGCAGCTTTTGGCGACCAGCCCGTATGCAGCCGATCTGGTGGACAGCAGCGGTGCTGTGGTCGGCCGTTTGTTGCGATCAGGCCCATTGGTGGATTCGATCCCGGGCTATCAGGGGCCCAGCGAGGTACTCATCCGCCTCACAGCGGACGGCACCACTGATCGCATCGCCCTGCGCAACACGTATGACAATCAGCCGTATGCCGGGTACCTGAATCAGGAAAAGTACTTCTGGAAAGTGTTCCGCAACCAACCGATGGCTCAGGTGGCAAAAATTGATCTGGAGCAGGAACAGGTCGAAGGTGTCTCCGGCGCCACCATGACCAGCATGGCGGTGGCACAGACCATTCTTGCAGCCGCCGCAGAGCTGGAACGAAGACAGACAGAACAGCGTCCACAAACACCCACAACGACTCTGCGCTGGTCGTCTCACGACATCGGTACGCTGGTTGTTCTGGGGCTGGGCATGCTCATCAACCTGACGCGACTGAAGCGACGTCGCTGGCTGCAGCGGACATGGAACGTGATCCTGGTGGTCTATTTTGGCCTGGTCACCGGCAATCTGATTTCGCTGGCTGTCGTTTCCGGCTGGGCCATGCAGGGGGTGGCGTGGCGTCTGGCACCGGGACTGGCTTCAGTGGTGGTGGTGAGTTTTTTGCTCAACGCTGTGGCGGGCCGCAACATCTACTGCAGTCACATCTGCCCGCACGGTGCCCTGCAGCAACTGATCCGCCGCCGGCCTCAGCATTCCGAGTGGTTCAAAAGCATCCTGCGAAAGACCACCTGGATTCCGGGCGTCACTCTGCTGCTGGCTGTCATCGCCACGTGGTGGCAGCGAGACGGAAATCTGGCCGCCTGGGAACCGTTCAATGCCTATATCTGGTATGTGGCTGGCGGGGCCAGCCTGACAGTCGCTGCGGTATCCATCGTGTGGTCATGGTACGTGCCGATGGGCTACTGTCGACACGCGTGTGGGACGGGGCGACTGCTGGACTATGTGCGGCGTTCCGCACAGTCAGCACGCTTTACCGTGGCGGATGGCATAGCTGTGGGACTGGCCGTCGCCATTGCGGGCAAACTGCTGACCGGCCTTTGATGCGCGCGAGAGTCGTCCGTCGGTGGTTGCCGCAGCGCGATTCGTCAGCCGGCCGACGGGCTGGCAGCCGCAGGTGAGCTTTCTGTCATGACGTTCTGCTGGCCGTCGTCTCCCGCTTTTGCGGCAGCCAGCAGGGGAAACAGGGGCAGCAAAAACAGGACGAACAGCGCCCCCAGCGCGGAAGCCATTTTAGGCCCCAAAGCGACGCCAAACTGATACGCCAGCGGAGCCTGCAATAATGCGGCGACAGCGACAGCCGGCACACACATCCATTCCACCCGCCACACGGTCAGGCTCAGCACAGCCGGCACGACGCCAATCGAGAGCATGATGTAACTGAATCCCGGCAAATAAATGGCAGACAGCAGCCCGGCAACAGCCGTGCCCATCCAGACCACCAGCCACATCGAATCGGCGTGAGAATGCTTTCGAAATAACAGCGGCACCACAGCGGCTGCCAAAAACACGAGTGCCCACAGCCCGGCAACAATCAGAGGGTCGTACGGCCCAAAACCGTGAAACGACCTGGGGCGATAGTCGTTGAAACTGTTGATGGCCGCACCAATCACAATCCCCGACATCAGCACCACGAAAACCACCAGCATGGCGGTCAGCAGCGACCGGACGCCCGGTACAAACCTCCACCGTCTGACACAGCCGATCAACTGCACCACCAGCAGCAATCCGGCCAGCGCGGGTGCCCAGCTGGCCGGATAACAAACGACCCACCGATTGAGAACCGTAAAAAACACGGCGTTCTCGTCCGCCTGAAAGTCTGCGTCTGACGTCGTCATCAGCGCCTGCACCATGGCCGTCGCGTTCTCCCCATGATGCTGCACGCTGCGGGGATCAAGGTTTTTGAGACTGTCATCAGGCGTGTGATAAAGGTGAGGATCATCCAGAAAAGCAAAGTTCAGTCCCGTCGCGCCGGCCTGTTTGAAGACGGTGAAGTCTGTGGCGTTCGGCAGCAACTCATAGACAGACACATAAGAAGACGCCGTGTAAGCGGGGCGCGGCAGGGCAGGCAGAACGTGTTGCAGCAATCGCAGATTCGCACCACTGGTCTCATACATCACCGACGGACCTGTCGCGCCGCGGGCATCAAAATTCAGGATGAGCGGATCAGCGGCCATCAGGTCATCGGGCGCTGTCTGAGCAAACTGCATCGCGCCATTGAGCCCATGGCCGATGCCCCGCACCCACTCCTCACCGTCCGTGAACAAAAACCAGATATCGCAGCGAACAGACGGATCGTCGGCCGTTTGAGCGTCGATCAGTCGCGCGGTCTCCAGCAGGGCGGCCACACACGAACCCGCATCGCCGGCACCGGGTCCGGCCGACACTGAGTCATGATGGGTGGCCAGCAGAATCGGGCGGCGACGGGAATCGCCACGCAGCACGGCCAGCACGTTCGTCATGTTGACGCGCTGCACCTGGAAGGGCGTTTCCCAAACTTCCAGCTTCAATGCACGCAGTTCGGCCAGCAAACGCTGACGCACGGTATCGTTCTCCGGCGTGCCTGCCGGATGCGGCGTCTCGTCACCCAGAATGCGACGCAAACGCTGTAGCCCACGGGCGGCGGAAAACCGGTCCGCTGGGGCGTCAACAGCAACAACCTCCGGACCGTGGTAGCCACGGGCAAACCAGGTGAACGACGCCAGCGACACGGCCACACAGATCACCAGCGGAACTCTGTGCTGTCGAATTGGCATGCGAAGATCCTGCCTCAACCGGTGACATAAAGGAGCGTCATCCAGCCACTGATTCGGGCGCAGCCTTACGGACGGCTGCGCCCGGAGTCGATGATCTGCTGCAGCCGCGCGATGAGTTTTTGTCCCATCTGTTGCTCGCTCTGCATCAGGTTGTTTTTCTCAGCGGGATCGTTCTTCAAATGGAACAGCTGATACTGTGGGACCTGGGTATTGGCCAGTTTGGTCTCCACCACTTTGTTGCGAGCCCGTTTGCGGTCGTAGCGGTGCAGTTTCCAGTCACCGACCCGCAGCGCGTAGGTGCCGCTGGCCCCATTGTCCTGCTGCACCAGATGATCCCGTCCGACCGCGTCCGCTTTGCCCAGCAAAGCGTCCAGCACGTCCATGCTGTCCAGGCAGCCATCCGCGGGCAGATTCTGCCCAGTCAGCTTTGCCAGACTGGCCGCCAGATCAATCGTGCAGACCATCTGATCACTTTCTCCGGGCGCAATCGTACCTTTCCAGTGGGTGATGAAGGGCGTGCGGGTGCCACCCTCGTAGACACTGTATTTGCCGCCCGTGTAGGGACCGGCCGCCCGATGTTCGCCGATTTTTTCAATGGCATCATCTTTGTAACCATCGTCCAGAACGGGGCCGTTATCGGAGCAGAACACGATCAGCGTTTTTTCTGACAGCTGCAGGCGATCCAGCGTCTTCATAATTTCGCCCACGCACCAGTCCAGCTGGATGATGGCGTCTCCTCGATACCCGAGTGATGTGGCACCCTGAAATCGTTCGTGCGGCATGCGGGGCACATGAATGTCGTGGGAGGCAAAGAACAGAAAGAAGGGACGATCCTGATTGGCCTCCATAAACTCGTTCGACTTCTCTACCCATTTGTCAGCCAGATCTTCGTCACGAAACCGAGCCGCGTGCCCGCCCGTGTAAAAACCGATCCGACTGATGCCGTTGTGAATGGTGGAATTGTGCCCGTGAGACCAGTCCATCTTCAGCGTGTCACGATGCGTGATGCCCGTCGGATGATCGTCACTGGGCTTCTTACGACCGACCCACAGCGGGTCGGTCGGATCCAGATTGGGCACCACATGATCGTGTACGTAAACCTGAGGAACGCGGTCGTTGGTGGTGGGCAACAGAAAACAGGTATCGAAGCCAATCTCGAGCGGCCCAGGCTTCAACTGTCCGTTCCAGTCCGGTCCGTCTGGCCCGCCCAGCCCTAAATGCCACTTGCCCACGACAGCTGTTTCGTAGTCGGCCCGCTGCAGAATGCTGGCCACCGTTTCTGTTCCCGGTTTGATGATCGCCGGAGCACTGGGCGGCGCAATGCCGGTTCGCTCGCCACGAAACGCATAGGTTCCGGTCAACAGTGAATACCGCGTGGGTGTGCAGGTGGAGGCCGAGCAATATCCGTTAGTAAACCGCAGGCCCTGAGCCGCAAGACGATCGATGTTGGGCGTCTTCAGTGAGGTGGCCCCGTAGCAGGAAAGATCTCCATAACCCAGATCATCCGCCATGATCACGACCACGTTGGGGTGATCGGCCTGAGCCTTCACTGCGGTCAGAGCCATCACAGCCACGAGCAGGCGCGTGATTGTGGAACAGTTCATAGGTTGCTTTCGTCGATTCGTGATTAAACGCGTGAAGATCGGCTGTCGCTGGCACCGCCGCACCGGCTCCCTCAGTATAGGCACGCGTCGATCAGAATGTCATCCACGACGGGCAATCATCAGGCTGAGCATCACCGAACCGCGAACGGGAACAGCTCCTTCGACAAGCGTTGCACAACGGCCTGTAGCACGATCTGCAGAACGACGAAGCGATAGGACGCTGCAGACCGGCCGCGCAAAGTTGCAGCACAAAGTTGCAGAAGGGCCTTGCCCAACGACGCTGGGCGAAGCCGACAGCCGGACAGTTGTCGGAGACGGGCGATTTCTACTCGACAGATGACTCGGACATACTGTCGATAACGCACGTCATGGGCTCATCCGCCCAGGAGAAGTCCAGCGTCTCGCCACTGGTCATCGCTCCTACCATCAGACAGAACGCCACGCCGCAGGGCACAATCATCAGTCCCACAATCGGCAGGGTGGCCACTTTGCGTGTGGTTGAGCGACTCTGGGCCACACGGGCTCCAACGCCCAGAAACAGGGCGGCCAGCCAGGCGATGGCCACCGTCAACCCCAGAGACATCATGCGACTTTGCTGGATGGAACTGCGAATACTGGCGACCGTGCCTTCTTTCAGCGTCTCCGGCAAATCAATCAGAGCGTAGGTCCGCTGCATTTCAAACGTCCCGCCGGTGGTTGGCAGCAGTTCGGTTTCTTCAGCCGTCTTAACGATACACTCCTCAATGGCCTCGTCGCTGACCGCCAGAGAAACATACTGCTTCCAGCCGTCGTCAGTATGAAATCGCTCAGAGATGAGCGACTCGACCTGCGTGATCAGCGCTTCCTCGATGGCGGGTCGCAACACCTGTCCCACCGGCTCTCCTTCGAGAGCGAACTCCGACTTCACGACAATGAATCCCTCGCCGGGAGCCTCCACCCAGTCGGGGGCCTCGAACGTCCCGTCTGCCAGCTCCCCGTCTGCCGCTTCGGCCATGAGCTGCAGACCTTTCTCGGCGATTTCTGTGGGAAGCAGATTGCTGACTGTGGACTGAATCAGATTCATGCCCTGCTCACTCATCACGGCCGGGCCAAGCGTGCCCCGCAGCACGGGAGCCACGGTGCCGGAAGCCGGACCGGTGATGGGAATCATGGCATAGGCCTGCCGCAGCTCCGGTGGCACGGTCTCGTTCAGTTTCTCAATGGCCGCCACGCCCTCTTCGCCAATCAAATCCGCCAGCACCTGATTGGAAAGGGGCAGCACAAGCATCTCGCCATCGGCTGTCGTCGTCGTGGAGATGCCGCCCAGCGATGTGTCCGATACAACGACCGCAGACGACGATTCCACGTCCTGCAGGACCGACGAGGAACTGCGTGCTGTGTGCACGGTCACACTGGATGCCTGTCGCGACGTATACAGCGTGGCCGCCAGCATCATCATGGCCACCACGACAACAGCCGTGATGCCCAGCGCCTTGAGCACACTGTCAGAGCCATTGGCACCACTGAACAGGCGAACCACGCCTCGCAGCACGATGAAGCCAACGATCGCTGCGAAGAGCAGAAACGTGATGGACACTCCGCTGTCAAGTTCGATACGTATGGGGCTTGTATTCATCAGGACAATCCTGTTGCGACCTGTGCTGAACAGCTTCAGGCCAGAGAAGCGGCTGGTTCCGGTGTCGATTGAGGTTTGGCGGCATCAGGGGCAGGTGGCTGCTCCAGACGACGAAGTTCCGGTGGTGTCCAGCCGGCGGACAGCTGCACAACAGCTGAGATGGCCAGAGCCCAGGTGGCTCCCAGAGCATCAGGAAAGGAAAACTCCTGCAGGATGCCCGTCATAATGATACCGATCACCAGCGTGAACAGGGCGCTCGAAATGCGGAAGCGGGACTTGCGGAAGCTGTCCGCCTGCCACCACCAGCGACGGAAGACAAACAGTCCGGCAAAGAACAGCATAAAGCAGGCCATCGTGGGAAAACCGGTGCCGTCCGCCACCGCCACGCGTCCGACCATTAGAGATTCGTGACCACCGCCGCGGAACAGCCGGTCATCACTGATCAGCAGGTACTTTGGCAGCACGGAGGCCAGACTGCCCACACCCAGCCCGACGACACCCAGTGTCAGGCGACGAGTCAGACTGTCGCCGGCTGAGCCTTCCCACATCTTTGACGGGATAATCAGGCCCCACGCTGCCAGCATCGTCACCACGCCAAAATACACAGCGTGCGTTTCATTGCGGAGCAGATTGGTCGTGAAGTACACGGCCGTCGTGACCAGGCCGGCAGCCGCCAGTGACACCGTCAGGGACGTAAAGACGTCTGTGGCCCGCTGTGACTTTGAAATTTTTCGCACGGTGGCCGGCGTATAGACGCGTTTCGTGCTCGGGTTCTTGGCAGCCGCTCGTTCCGGGATGGGATCCCGGCGTCCGGCCGGTCGTGGGTAGTCTCGTCGGGGCGGAGGCGTTCCGGCCGCCGCAGCGCGGGCCGATTGAGCGGGACCGGGTTCCGGCTGCCCCGTCAAACTGCGGAGAATCTGATACCCCAGATAGGCGGCACCGCCAATCATGCCCCCAACCGCCACCGGGCGGATCAGGTTGGACTCAATAATCAGCAGCGCCGCGGCACCACCAATGACCCATTGCAGGGGTACAGGCAGCGAGTGCCACGAGGCGAGCAGGGCGCCAAAACCGGAAGTGGGTTTGGAACTGCTGGTGCCTGCCGCAGCGGGCTGAGGGGCTGGTCGGGGGGCAGTCGCTTCCGGAGCGGGACCGGCCGTGGAATGCAGCAGTGCCACAGGGGCTGGCTGCGTGGGCTCGAATGGTCGGGGATCACGCTGGTGCACAGAAATCGGGGCGGCCGGATCGGCACCCTCCACGGCCAGGCAGAACTGGCGGTTGAGTTCTTCCACGCTGTGCGTGCGTTTGTCCGGATCCTTTTCGAGTGCGGCGGCAATGACCTGGCGCAACGACTCGGGCAGGACCGTAACGTCCGGATCTGACGTCAGATGCTTCATCAGGATTTCGGCGGTTGTCTGTCCCTCGAAAGGCACACGACCGGTGAGCATCTCGTAGAGAATGATGCCCATCGCATACACGTCGACCTCTTTGCCGTAGCGCCCTTTGGCGACTTCCGGAGCCATGTAATAGACGGTGCCCACACTTTGCGTCTGAGCACTGCGGCGACTCTCGGAGATGTACTTCGACAGTCCCACGTCACCGATTTTTACGCCCGACGGATCACGAAACACGTTGGCCGGCTTGAGGTCACGATGGACGATGCCTCGATCATGCAGAAAACTCAGGCCGGCTGTGATGCCTTCCAGCCAGTAGCGGACCTGCTCCACGGGCATTCCGCTCGGGTGGTCCTGCATGGTCTCATACAGACCACGACCGCTCACATACTCCATGACCACCCAGTGGTCTTTGTCTGTGTCCTGTCGGATATCGAAGATTGTCACCAGATTCGGGTGCTTCAGGTTCAGACACTGAGACACACCACGAATTTCCACATCGAGGTTGTTGTTGAGAAGCTTCAGCGCGACTTCCTTACCGGCATCGCTCAGCGCGTAATAAACTTCTCCGAAACCACCTCGATGAATGGCCCGCTTGATGGTGTATCCATCAAGAGGTCGCGATTCGGGGGCAAAGGTGAATTTCATGATCGGGATTCCCAGGCGGGGCTGTGTGGACTGCCGCGGCGCGACAGCAGTTCTTTCCGTTTGGCCACCGTCAGATTGTCCGACTGGGCCATCGTTCGTCGGCTAGTCCATTTTCTCAACTCGAAATCGTACCTCTTCGGCAGACGTGACCACAGTTCCGTGAGACAGTCCGGCCGATTCCATCACGGCCGCTCCGTCCACCGTCAGTGCGGCTTTGGAGCGACATCGCAGTTCGCCATCCTGAGCGTAGAGCACCACGACATCAGTCCAGCCGGGGCAAAAGATGTGATGATCACGCCGTGGCCCCAGCAGGCAGTGATCTGACAGCAGAATGATACCATCCACACTGTGTGATGGTCGATGATCACTTTCAAAGTCGATCACCGCACTGGTGCTGAGCACGCTGGGAATGCGAAACCCCAGTCGAACACGTTCGGCCAGGCAGATTTGATCGCCGCTGCGAAGAATGGTGGACGTGTCAATTCGTTTGCCCGAGACACTCGTGGCCTGCTCGGCCGACAGCCTCCAGACTTCGCCGTCCCGAGCCACGGTGGCATGGTGTCGTGAGACATTGGCCAGCAGGGCGATGTCGGCAGACGGACCGTCAAAAGACGGGGCGCCCACAATAAAAGACTCGCCAACACACAGCTGCCACGCGCCGACGCCGTCGATCCACAACATGTAGCGATTGCAGTTTCCGGGATTCACCTTGGGAGCCTTGAAAAGCGTCGTTTCAGACACGCTCGTGTCACAGAGCCACGCGTCTTTTTCCTTGTGTCGACTGTCGGTGGGCAGCGCGTCTGTTTGCATTGTATTTGACTGTCCGGTTTCAACCGCGAAGGTAAGCAGAGGACCCTGAGATAACGTAGATTTGTTCGCCGCAGATGAGAATATTTTGGCTGAAATCCGGGGGAATTCTGCCAGAACACGACAATTGGTGCCTGCCGTCGAACCACGTGTCCTCGATGGCGGCGCGTAAAAAAACTCCAGGTTCGCTGTGAACCCGGAGTCTTCCGTGTGTCCCGATTGTGTCGACGAGGTCCCGTCTCGTCTGTGACTGCGACACCTCCCGGTCGCCGGTGCCGAAGCCGCCTACAGAGATGTGTGGCTGACTTCGGCGTACTCGCCTTCGTCCACACCAAAGTGACTGTCAATTTCACTCAGGATGTTGGAGTGGCTGTCTGTCGTTTCCAGTTCTTCGATCTCGGTGAAGATGTCCGGATCGATGACGTGACCTTCGATTTCCAGCAGAGACTCGCGAACATCGAGATTGTGGTTCAGTGCCTTGATGGCCTGTTCCACCTTCGCCAGTTCGGTGTCATCGATTTCCACCTGATTGACGGCCTCAGTGGCCTGGATGGTCTTCAGGCGAGCTTCCAGCTGAGACACGCTAACAGCAAGAGTTTCCTTGCGATCCATCATGCTGTTCAGCTTCTTCTGGTTGGCTCGCAGTGTCTGCTTCTGAGCTTCCAGAATCTGTCGCTCGCGATTCAACACGTCTTCGCCCAGTTTGTAAGCGTCAAATTTTTCTGCCAGCAGAACTTCGGCTTCACGGCGTGAGTAGGAAACAGCTCGGTAGGTGAAGCCGTCTTTTCCGCTGTCCAGATCGTTGCGGCGAGCCATGATTTCGTCTCGCTGACGGGACAGGCGTACTTCTTTGTCGTCAATTTCCCGCTGGAGGTCTTTGACGTCCACAGACTGCTCAGCAACAACCGTCATATGCTGGCGAATTTCGGGCATCAGCTGGTCGATCTGCTTGCGGATACGAGCCAGTTCAAATTCGGGTGAGATTTCAGATTTCACCGCTTCGCGGACGTTGTCGCAAGCCGTGCGGGCATAGCTGAACATGTCCGTGCCGAAGACGAATCCTGCGGCAAGTGCGGCGACCAATGATCCAATGACAGCTTTCTTCAGCATCGTTTTCTCCTGAGATGATTCGCTCTTTTCGGGAACACACGTGAGCGGCAAGTGCTGCTCATGCCCCTAATTCGCCCGGCCAGGCCGTAGATTGGCGTGTTTCGACCTTTTTTTTGAAACTCCGAAGAATCTGCGGCATGACGCCGAAAATCACTGTCTGCCCAGCAAAAACACGGGCCATTGGTCGGCAGCGGTACCCGCCGATGCGGCCCGGTCAATGATCCTGGGAAAATTCTGCAGCCGAAGCGGGGTTGTGAGACACTGTCCGGACGGATCGGAGACGGACAGGTCGAGGCCGGGGCGCGGACGAGTCAGCCGCGGCCAGATGGTCGTGAAAACCGCGGCAATGCGGCTGTCGCTCTAAGCGTCGCAGGAATTGAGGAAAGCGGTCAGCTGGTCGAGAATCGCGCTGAGAATTTCCCGGTCAGATTCCGGTCGCTGCAGGCCGCGCGGATGCGTCAAATCATGGGCGATCATCTGTCGCAGATGCAGAAACTGAGCACACGTGTGCTTGTAAGCGGGCACGGGGGCGCGAAAGGCAAAAAAGCCCAGATACTGCAGGATGTCGTTCAGCTGAAAAAACGACGCATCACCGGCCGCCCACAGCTCGTCCCGACGGGCAAACAGGTCCGGACAGAAACTGGAAAGCCCGAGTAGATAGTCACTGCCATAGATCACCATGTCGATGGCCAGATCGTTGCCAGTGAGCACCATAAAATCGGGCCGCACACGATTGCGCAGTTCCAGTCGCTGCCATTCCAGATCACGCCGCAGTGAGGAGTGCTTTGCTCCAATGCAGTTGGTCAGCTTCATCAGCTGCTCATAAACCTCGAGCGAATAGATTCTGCCAAACGGCAGGAACATCTCGCCCAGTTCAAACCCCACGAAACGATCGCAGCCGGCGGCAATCGCTTCATAGGACCCAACGATGTCATCGTCCGTTTGCTGCGTGAGTCCCCACGACTGAAAGATGACGGGGACCCCACCGGCCGTTTCAATGTCATTCATCCGCCGCAGATAAGCAGATTCGTCAAACGAATCGCCCTGCTGATCGGCCACATAGGTGCCGGCAACAAACGACTGGCCGCCGCAGACTCGGCCGGTTCGCTGCAGCACAGCCGACTTTGTCGACTCATCCAGCAGGTTGATATACCCGGTGTCCATATTTACGGCCGGCGTCAGGCCGGCCGCCAGTGTGCGTTCCACGTGCTGCTCAAACGCCGACCAGTCCACCGAGTGATCGGCACGAAACGGCAGTAACACGGCCGACATACCCGTGATCTTGCGGGAGGGGACCAATGGTGGCATGGAAACCGGAGCAGACATGTGAATCACTTTTCGATGAGCTAAGCGTCGGGAGACCCTGTTCTCTCGAATTCGCCTTCGAAACACAATGCTGCGTCGCGGATTCCTGTCACATCAGCTCAGCGGCTGGACACGCTTCGCCAGTGAAAAAGGCGAATGCCTGCCAGTCTTCAGTCAGCTGAGCTATTTGCTCCCGGGGGCATGCTCACTCTGCAGTTGCCCATCAACGGGCAGCAGATAGGTGAGCGCCCCAATGGGCTGGCCGGCGGGAACATCGCGATAGTTGTCGTGACACATAATGCACTTTTCGAAAACCACGGGAATCGGCGTGGCCACGCGCAGATGCCGGACACCATTGCGCTGTTCGATTTCTTCCACCCACGTCTCCCCTTTCAACAGTCTGGCGACGGCCCGTTTTTCGAAACTGTCTTCGGCCCGGTTCTCCTTGCTGTAAGGCTCTCCTGTCGCGTCGAGCAGCCGCACCCGATGCCACCCTTTCTTTTCCGCAGCCACAAACAACTGTTTGAAGGCGGTTCCCGCGGGGATGCTGTCCTCTGCAGACACATAGTGCTGCGTAATCGTCACGATGCCCCCTTTGTAGATGTCGTCCAGCATCCGAACTTCACGCCGAACGCTATCCAGTGGACGAACTCGATGCCCATGCTGCTGCCCTGCTGTTGCCGGGCGCTGTTCGGCCCGTGCCGACTGAGGGAAAGTGAATACTCGGGCCGAAGGCGGCACTTCCAACAGCAGTATGCCGGCCGTCAGGACGGCGACCATCGCCAGGTGGAATCGTGGTTTGTTCATTTCTCGCAGCTCCATTTTGTTAAAAGCGGACAACCACATCCAGTTTAACACCGCCAAAGCGGATGTCAATATCCACTTTTGTGTTTGCCTCGATCGGCATCACACTGACAGAACGGCGACTCACCGTCATCCTGCCCCTGAGCGCCTCACGCGTGCAGGCTACAGGCAACATCGTTAGGATCACTGTCAAACTCCCCCTTTATGCGAGACCCTGATTGTGAGCCGAGCCATCTGCACCACCGTCATCGGGCAGTGGAAATTCGTTCTGCTGCTCAGCCTGCTGCCCGCCACCTGCTGTGGCCAGCCAGCCGAAAAGCTGCTGCAGCCATATGTCGAAGCGGCCACCAAACGCTGGGCCAAAGACGTTGAAGCATTTGACGCACAGAACCGGTCGGAACCTGATCCTGACAACGGCATCCTGTTCATTGGCAGCAGCAGCATCCGACGCTGGGACAGCATCGCGGCCGACATGGCACCATTCCCCACAATCCGTCGCGGCTACGGCGGCGCCAAATACACGGACATGGCCGTCTTCGCGGAACGCATCGTGCAGCCTCACAGGTATCGGGCGCTGGTCATGTTTGTCGGCAACGGCGTCGTGGGTGAGCCAACGGACCACTCGCCGGAGCTGATTGAACGGCTCACGCGACACATCGTCCGTGTCTCGCAGAAGCACCAGCCGGAGGCGCCCGTCTTCCTGATCGAAATCACGCCCTGTGAGCGACGATTCGACGCGTGGCGCAAAATTCGCCAGGTAAACGCGCGGCTGCGGGAAGTGGCCCTCTCCACGCCCAGCACCTACTTCATCCCAACAGCCAGTCACTATCTCAAACCCGATGGCACTCCACGTCCGGAACTGTTCGTGGATGACCGTCTGCATCTGAATGCGGACGGCTATCAGTTGTGGTCGCGTTTGATCAAACGGCGACTCAACGACGTGCTTGCTGAAGGCCGCCCACCCGGCGGCAGATAGCCAGGTCCTCGGTCGGCAATCACCCAGCTGGCGTTCTCCTCCCCAGGAGCCATCCAGGCACATGGCCGTACCTGTACTGGATAGATACCCGCGAACTGGCACATCCCTCCCAGGAGCTGAGCAGTTGTGCGCCGATACCTCTCACCAAGGGAGGAATCTGGCCAATGCAACGTGGGGACAAAACGCCGGCCGGCACTGCCGGGTTTCACCTGCATGTGCTGCAGGACTGCCAGAAGTACGGATTTCCCTGCATCCCGGATATCGAAACCCCCGTGGTATCGGTGTACTACATTGCCGCACGATGGATGGGGCACACGGACGACCACAGCGTAAAAGACATGATCGAAACAGCCCGGATGCGAGATCTGATCGTGTGTACGATTCGGCGGCAACCCTGCGTTCGCCTGTCCGACAGCACGGAGATCATCATGGCGTCTGTCGGTAACAGTAGCTCGTGGCGGGGCACATCCGAGACCAGCCACAGCCTGACAGCACCAGAGGCTCCCTTTGAAGGCGAGCCTCCCGCCGGTGCCTCACAGCCGCTCCACTCAGCACCGGCCAGTCATCCGGCGGACGACACACGGCAGCATTTGCCGTCCAGATACCCTCCGCTTTAAGGTAACACACAGAAGTACCAAAGACTGACGGACAATTGCCGTTTCTGCTTGCCGCTGGCAGGACGCTGTATTCTAATCCCGCCCCTTCACCTGGTTTGATTTTCGCGACTTCCCTCGAGGACGCAGATCGTGATTTCCATAGCGCTGCTGCTGATTTTAATCATGGATCCGTTTGGCAACATGGTGGTCGTCAACACGCTGCTGTCAGAACTGCCTCCGCCACGCCGCAGACTCGTACTTGTGCGCGAGGGGCTCATTGCCACCTCGATCCTGATGTCCGCCATCTTTTTTGGGCAGGTTCTGCTGTCGACGCTGGGGCTGGAAGAATACTCACTGCGTCTCGCCGGCGGCATTGTGCTGTTTCTGATTGCTCTGGGCATGCTTTTTCCAGCCAAAAAACTGCTCGACGAACAGCCTGGGGAAGCGCCGCTTGTGGTGCCGATCGCGATGCCGCTGATCGCCGGCCCCAGCGCCATTTCCATGGTAATCCTGTTTGCCGAAAAACATCCGATCGCGGAGGTGGCAGGCGGGGTCCTCATTGCCGCCAGCGTCAATACGGCCATGCTGTCGATGTCTTCCTGGCTGTTTGCACGCCTGGGACGGCGGGGGGCAACGGCCATTGAGCGTCTGATGGGACTGCTGCTGATCATGCTGTCCGTACAAATGGTTCTGGACGGCATCGACGCCTACATGCGAACCAGATCGTGGTAGCGCGATCCTGCCAGCAGGGCAGTTCCTCAGGCCTTGACTGCCCACCGCAACTGATCGGCAAACAACTCTCGGCGGATCAGGAATCGGCCTGACCAAGATAGGTCGCCAGAGCGGCCAGCAGCGGATCAATGGCTCGCTCCTGAATCTGGTGCGGGGGACTCCAGTCAAACCACTGGTAGTCTCCGTGTTCGGTCACTTCAATCTCCACATCGTGCAGCAGACGCCCCAGATAAATGAGCATCGTCTTTTCGACTTCACCGTCCTGACTGGTGTAGCGGCGGGCCTTCACCATGTAGCGGGTTTCGTAACAGAACTCCGGATCGACCTCGACATCGTCGGCCGAGATGCCCGTTTCTTCCTCCAGCTCCCGCAGTGCGCACTGCATATCGGTTTCACCAGGATCAACGTGTCCTTTCGGCAGATCCCAGCGGGCCGGATGCTTCATCAGCAGGAAGGACTCGATCGGGTCGCCTTTAACAATCAGAAAACCACAGGAACGAGGCTGCTTCATACTGTTCTCCCATCATCCTGATCCAGAAAGTCCGGATGGCAGTCGACTGATGTCAGCCGCACGTCGCGATCTTCCCGGCGCACCTCAAATGGCTGCGTCACTGACTGCCCCCCCAGGGAAAGATAGTCTCGCAGCGCCCATTCATTTACCGGAAACGCCAGTTCATCCCAGGGCAGGGCGTCCTGCTGCAGTGGAAACAACCGCGTCTCCAGACTCTCCTCACCGGGAGAGAAATCGGGGGACGACAGCCTGGCCAGATAGACCATGTGCACCTGACCAATGCGGGCAATGGTGTAAGTGGCCAGCAGCGTTTCCGTTTCGACGATGGCGTTGGCCTCTTCGCGCACTTCGCGACTGGCGCCTTCCCGCATCGATTCTCCAATCTCCATGAAGCCACCGGGCAGCGTCCAGTAGCCACGACGCGGTGCAATGGCACGGCGCGCCAGCAGAATCTGCCCTTCAAAAACGCAGAAGCCCGTCACGATGACGCGCGGATTCTCGTAGTGGATCCAGTCACACTGCGAACACACCATGCGTTCCACATGGTCGCCACGCGGCACCTGGGCCTCAAAATTCGGGAAGGCAGAGATCGGAATATTCATGACGCACTCAGCGAAACACGGAACCGTCGCAGTGTCCTCTGCAACGGCTCACCTGTCGACCTAATACTCGTTGGATGCCTCGCCCTCATCCGTCGCCAGAGCCGTGGGACTGGCCACCTGACGAATCACCAGATTGTCACGTTCTGCGGTGAGTTTGGCCAGCGCGTCATCAAATGACATCACCCCCAAATCGCCATCAATGCGACAGCGAACAGCAACCGCATTCTGTTCGGCCTCTTTGGGGCCCACCACCAGCATGTAGGGAATCAGATCCAGCTGTGCCTGACGAATCTTGGCCTGCAGTTTGGCACTTTGCAGGTCGGTGGTGACGCGGAAGCCACCCGTTCGTAATTTCGACGCCACATCTTTGGCATAGTCGTCCGACTTTTCGCTTAGCGGCAGGACGCGGATCTGCTCGGGAGCCAGCCACAGGGGGAAGGCGCCGGCAAAATGCTCGATCAGCACGCCCACGAACCGCTCCATGGAACCAAACGGGGCACGATGAATCATCA
This sequence comes from Planctomycetaceae bacterium, assembly GCA_024742875.1. Taxonomy (GTDB): domain Bacteria; phylum Planctomycetota; class Planctomycetia; order Planctomycetales; family Planctomycetaceae; genus Fuerstiella. The sequence goes on from JANSXP010000004.1 coordinate 160,831, forward strand.
CAGGACGGTGCGGCTTGTTGTCGCGACCCGTGTATTCCAGTTCAAAGCGGATCGGCAGATTGTAGTCCAGCTGCACGGTTCCCAGCTGCCATTCGCGCCCCAGACAGTCCTTCACCATGAAGTCCGTTTTGGGACCATAGAATGCCGCTTCTCCGGGCGCCTCCACAAAGTCGATGCCTTCTTCGGTCAGCACGCGCCGCAGGGTGTCCTGCGCGTTCTCCCACAATTCATCGCTGCCCACGTACTTGTCAGAACCGGGATCCTTGGACGACAGCTGCACACGGTAGTCTTCCAGCCCCACCGCCTGCAGCACGTACTTCACCAGCCCCAGTGTGTCCTTGAACTCCTGCTCGACTTGCTCGGGCGTGCAGAACAGGTGCGCGTCGTCCTGAGTCAGTCCGCGGACACGCAATAACCCGTTCAGCTCTCCGGACTGCTCGTGGCGATAGACAGTGCCAAATTCGGCCAGTCGCACAGGCAGGTCGCGATAACTGCGGGGAATGGCCTTGTACATCATCGCGTGATGCGGACAGTTCATGGGCTTCAGCAGATAGCGTTCCTGCAGCTTCTCCCAGTTTCGCAGCACGGTGTGCTTTTCTTCCACGGATCCCTGCAGAGGAAATTCTTCCCCTTTGAAGCCCATCACCATAGCCGCGTCGAGCAGTTTCTGTTCTTCGTCAGCTGTAGGAGGCGTGGTTTCTTCGTCATTGGGATCCAGCGCGCGAATCCAGTAGTCCACCAGCTGACCGGCCGAATGGCCAAACAGCGGCGCGAACTGCGAATCACGATAGTACGGGAAGTGGCCGCTGGTTTCGTACAGCTCCACACGGCCGATATGCGGCGAGTACACGGGCTCATAGGCACGACGCAGCAATTCTGCCTTGATGAAATCTTCCAGCGTCGCACGAATCGTGGCACCTTTGGGCAGCCACAGACAAAGCCCCTGGCCCACATCCGGATTGATCGTGAACAACTGCAGTCGACTGCCCAGCACACGATGATCACGTTTTTTGGCCTCTTCGATCTGCTCCAGATAGGCGCGCAGTTCTTTCTTGTCAAAGAACGCCGTGCCGTACACTCGCTGCAGCGAGCGGTTGGACACATCACCTTTCCAGTGAGACCCGGCAACACTGAGGATTTTGAAAGCCTTAATCATGCCGGCGTGCGGAATGTGAGGACCACGACACAGGTCGACGAACTCACCCTGACGGTAAAAGCTCAGCGAGTCATGATCAGCCAGCCCGCCCTGGATATGCTCGACTTTTAATTCCTGGTTGAGGTCGGCACAAAACTGGATCGACTCGTCTCGGCCCATCGTGAAGCGTTCGAAGGGCTCTGCCTGCTTGCAGATCTTCTTCATCTCCGCTTCGATCTTCGGAAAGTCGTCCTCGCTGATCGGCGTCGCCAGATCGAAGTCGTAGTAAAAGGTGTTGCCTTTGACCGGACCAAACGCCAGTCCCACACCTTCGTACAGCCGCATGATGGCCCGCGCCATGATGTGAGCGCAACTGTGCCGCATGACGGCAGACGCCTCAGCGTCACGGGTTGTCAGCAGTTGCAGGGCGACCGGACGCGTGTCCGTCAGTTCGGCCAGGGGACGCATGGCGTCCACCGTGTTGCCGTCAATCACCGCAGCGGCGGTGGCCCGGGCCAGCCCTTCGCTGATGCCTTTGGCGACATCCAGAGCAGTGGCGTGATCTTCTTTTTCAACAATAGTGCCGTCGGGCAGCTGTACCTCAATCATTGACCTGTGGTTATCCATCAAACGCCACCAGGACAAGGCGACCGGAACGAATGGCCCCCTTTCGGATCAGGAGAAAATCCCTGGCGACTACGGCGGGCGTTATAGCCCCAGACTCTCCCGCCCACAACGGGATTCAGCGGGGTGTCTCACGTGCCGTCATAGTTGACCGCTGGAATGCGAAGAATGGGAGAATATAGGCAATCCTGGTGGACTATCTGGACATACCCTGAACAGAATACTGGGATACCATCATCTACCGGAATACTCTCATGAAAGACCTTCTGTTCGCGTTGGCTGCATTCGCCACGTTCGCGGCCGCTGCGCCGGCGGAAATCATCACCTTCGACTTTGAGGGCACAGCTGGCACCGACCTTGATGGGTTGGCGACCGGTTCCACCTCGGTAACGTCTGGTGGCATCACGCTCACATTGACGGCCACCTCCTCGATGGACGGTGTGTTCAATCTCACAGGCACGGGTGGTTTTGGAGTCAACACAGCGGGAGGCGGGGACGACACAGACGCATTTGACGGGCAGTCCGGAACTGAGTCCCTTACGTTCACCATTTCCTCAAACGTAGCCCTGTCTGACCTTTCACTGGTCTCGCTGGAATTTGATCGTTTCACAGGCAATACGGACGATGCCGGGGCGATTACCGCCGACGGAAACTTCCTCGGTGGATTTGCGGGCGGTATCTTCGACGACGACGATCTGAACGGCAGCAATCAGTTGGCCCTGAACGAATCAGGGTTTTCAACCAGCACCGAATTTGTCCTGCTGCATGCCGGAACTATCACAACGGAAATGGAACGAGGTTTCGGACTGGAGTTCATCACGTTCGATGCGACCGCCACCGCGATTCCGGAACCGGGTTCCTTTCTGATGCTCGGTGCTGGTCTCTCAATGGTCTGGTGGCAGCGACGACGCAAAGCCGCCTAGTGGTCCCTGGATCCGTGGCAGTTGCTTGGATCGTTTCCCACAGGTGCGTATGATCGAGAGCAGGCAGGCTCGACGGCCTGCCTGACTTCCGTTTTAGTCCCCATTATTCCAAGGCTTACCCTTATGAAGAGTTCGCTGACTCGACGGTCCTTTACGGCCGCATCTGCGTCCCTGGCCGCCTCAGTCGTCCTCGGAAAGACCGCTACCGCTATGACTTCATCCGCTGCTCCAAAATTCAAAATCTCGCTGGCTCAGTGGTCGTTGCACAAAGCCTTGTTCGGCAAGAAGATGGACAACCTCGACTTTGCCAAAGTGGCCAAAGAAGAGTTTGGAATCGAAGGCATTGAGTACGTCAATCAGTTCTTCAAAGACAAAGCAGAAGACAAAAAGTACCTGGCCGAACTGAACAAACGTGCGGCCGATAATGGCGTCACGCAGCTTCTGATCATGATTGATGGCGAAGGTCAGCTGGGACATGCCAGCCTCAAAGAGCGGGCCAAAGCTGTCGAGAATCACTACAAGTGGGTGGCAGCGGCCAAAGAACTGGGCTGTCACTCCATCCGCGTGAATGCGGCCAGCTCCGGCAGCTACGAGGATCAGATCCACCGCGCTTCTGACGGTCTGCGGGCTCTGTCAGAATTCGGCGCCAAGCACAACATCAACGTCATTGTGGAAAATCACGGCGGGCTGTCTTCCAACGGCGACTGGCTGGCTGCTGTGATCAGCAAAGTGGGTCTTCCCAACTGCGGCACGCTGCCCGACTTTGGCAACTTCGGCATCAACCGCCAGAAAGGCGAGTGGTTTGATCGCTATGACGGCACGAAGAAACTGATGCCGTTCGCCAAGGCTGTCAGTGCCAAGACCTACGACTTTGATGAAGCACGTCCACTGGTCACCATCGACACCCGCTGGAAGAAAGAAACCGACTACGGCAAGATGATGCAGATCGTCGCCGACGCCGGCTACGAAGGCTGGGTGGGCATCGAATACGAAGGCGGTAAGCTGGGCGAAGCCGAAGGCATCAAGGCCAGCAAAGCACTGCTCGAACGTTCTTTCGCGGCCATCAAATAGTCCACGGCAGACGAACGAGCCACGCCCGTTACAATGCCCGGTGAGGACACTCCTCGCCGGGCTTTTGTCTGCGCCCACGTTTCGTCTGCCTGCCAAACGGTCGACCTGTCGATCTGCCGATTTCAGCAAGCCTCTTCCCCAGCCTGTTGCCACCATGACCCAGAATTCTGACCGCATTTATTTCGACAATAACGCCACCACGCGAATCTGGCCCGAAGTGGCCGATGTGATGGCGGACGCCTGGCAGACGGCATTTGCCAACCCAGGCAGTCAGCACAGTTTCGGCCGGGACGCTCGGCCCGTTCTGGAGAACAGCCGAGACACGATCGCCCGCGTGCTGGATGCGGATCCGTCCGAGGTAATTTTCACCAGCGGCGGAACCGAATCGATCAATGCGGCCGTCTACGGCCTGACACTGGGCCGCACGGGGACGATCGCGCTTACGGCCGGAGAACACCCGGCCACAACGGCCGCCTGTGAACGAGCCAGACAAAACGGGCTGAAGCTGGCGACCATTGACGTGGATGAAAACGGCCTGCTGCAGGCGGACTGTGTTCGCGCGCTGCCGTGGCACGATCTGAAACTGGTGTGTGTGATTTTAGCCCACAACGAAACGGGCGTGATCCAGAATCTGCAGCCCCTGGCCGATCTGTGCGAGCAGCATCGCGTGCCCCTGCTGCTGGACGCTGTGCAGGCGGTCGGCAAAATTCCCGTCAGTTTTCGGCAGCTGAAAGCCACCGCTCTGGCGTTCGGGGCTCACAAGTTCCATGGCCCGCGAGGCATTGGCGGGCTGCTGCTGCGACGCGGCGTGCAGCTGCCCCCGTTTCTGGATGGCGGTCATCAGGAATCGGGACGCCGCGCGGGCACCGAACCTGTCCCCCTGATTGCCGGCATGGCCAAAGCGCTGGAACTGTTTCAAGGCGACGCGGAAAGCAGGATGGCTGACGTCCGCCTGTTGCGAGACTCGCTGCAGCAGCAACTGGCCGAGCAGTGCGCCCCCGTCGTCGTGCACGGGGCGGCTGTCTCGCGACTGCCGAACACGCTGAGCATCGCTTTTCCCGGAGTCGACGGCGAAGCCCTGCTAGTGAATCTGGATCTGGAAAACGTGGCGTGTTCGCTGGGCAGCACGTGTGCAAGCGGATCTGCGGAACCCGCTCCCGCGCTGCTGGCGATGAGCATTCCACCGGACGTTTGCAACAGTTCGGTCCGCTTTTCTTTAAGCGGCATGAACACTCAGCACGAAGTCGATACGGCTGCCCAAAAAATTGCGGCCGTCGTGAATCGGCTGCGCACCGCCCGTTCCCCCACCTCGTAACGCGGCCGTCAAACGGCAGGCAGCTGCTCGGCACGTAGTGGCTGTCACCACACAAGTCTTCGGCACGCCTCACGACAGCAACGCGGTCGGCGGGCCGGTTGAGGCGACTCGTCAGCGACAGGCCGCCTTCACATCCTGCGCTGTCACATCCTGCGCTGTCAGAGTGCGGGCCGAAAAACTTTAGTGCACGCAGTAGTCGATGATGCGGGCCAGTTCAGAACGCATCTGAGCGCGGTGTACAATGCGATCCACAAAGCCATGCTTCAGCAGAAACTCGCTGGTTTGGAAGCCATCCGGCAGATCGATCTTGCAGGTTGCCTGGACCACGCGAGGTCCGGCGAAGCCCACCAGAGCGTTGGGCTCAGCCACCACCACATCGCCCAGTGAGGCAAAGCTGGCGGCCACACCACCCATCGTCGGATTGGTGAGTACGGAAATGAACAGACCGCCCGCTTTGCGAAATCGAGCCAGGGCGGCACTGACTTTGCCCATCTGCATCAGTGAGATGATGCCTTCATGCATGCGTGCCCCACCGCCGGACCCGCTGACAATCACCAGCGGCAGTGACTTTTCGGTGGCCGCCTCCACAGCACGGCACAGCTTCTCACCCACAACGGACCCCATACTGCCCATGATGAATGCCGAGTCCGTCATTCCGAACACCAGTGGACGACCACGCATATAGCCGCGGCCGACCGTGCAGGCATCCGTCATGCCTGTACGCTTCTGCTCGGCCACGAGGCGATCGGCGTAAGATTTGCGGTCTGAGAATCCCAGCGGATCGGTCGGTCGCAGGTCGGTAAACCACTCTTCGAAGGAATCGGGGTCCATCAGCTGCCGAATGCGACTGGCCGTGGGAACGTAGAAATGGTGGCCGCATTCCGGACAGATGTTCAGGTTCTCTTCAACCTGATTTCGAAAGACGGTTGCCCCACAGGCATCGCATCGCAGCCAGAGTCCTTCGGGGACTCCACGTTTCGGTCGTTTCATATCCTGCAGCCAGGACTTCTGTCCTGCCTTATTGGTGGTTGTCACGTTGTTGTCTCCTGAGGGGTTCCGTTTTCCACAGAAACCGCAGACTCCGGACAGTGCTCGGCGTTTACAAAGGCGGCTGAATCAAAGCCACTCGATTCAAAGACTTCAATTGCGTCCGGAGTGTCTTCTCCGCAAAGACAGGCATTCACTTCCAGCAGCCGACTCTCCAGCGTACAGCGGATCACTGTCGCAATCGGATCCGGCACCACAATCGCAAACACAGAGTACTTTCGAATGGCCTTATTCAGGGTTTTCTGCATGCGTTCGCAGGCCGCCCCCAGTGTCTCTCCTTCCGGCGGACAAATCGACTGCGGTTTCTCCCGTCCGGTGCGGAACACTTTGGGATAACGCTTGCGGATGTCGGATTCCGGCAGTCCCTGCCAGAGCCCCTGATCCACATTACCAAGCTCATCCAGTTTTTTCAGCTTCACGCCCCCCTGAGATTCGGCAATCGCACGGGCCGTTGCCGCAGCAGGGTCGGTCGGGCACGTGTAAACAGCCTCCAGCCGCAGGCCCTGATGATTCAGCTGCTCCACAATCGAGCGGACCTGCTCCGTCCCTTTGTCGTTCATCGGCATCTCAAGGGATCCGATCAAACGAGATTGCTCGTCGTAATCTGTGCAGCCTGGTCGAATAAGTACGATTCTGGCCATGGCGATACTCCTTATCGGCTAAGCCTGCAAACCGCAGCGGCGTGCCTCTTCCGAAAGCACGGCACCAGCTTTTGCGTAATCGTCGTGGTCAAAAATTGAGCTTCCGGCCACAAATATGTCGGCGCCAGCCTCGGCACACAGTCCGATCGTCCCGGCCGCCACCCCACCATCGACCGAGACCAGCAGACGATCTCCGGCCACTTCTTTGGCACGACTCATTTTGGGCAGGACCGAATCGATGAATTTCTGGCCGCCAAACCCGGGATTGACGCTCATCACCAGCAGCAGGTCGCAGAACTCGAGAAACGGCTCGGCCGCCTCGATGGGCGTGTCCGGATTGATGGCCAGCCCGCTGACGACGTCGTGTTTGCGGATTTCCTGCAGCAGATTAGCGGGGTCGGGGACAGCTTCCAGATGAATGGTGATCGCCTCGCAACCGGCCTTGAGATAGTCGTCCAGGTACCGTCCCGGCTCAGAAATCATCAGGTGGGCGTCAATGGGCGTCTGTGTGTAGCGCCGCAGGCCGGCAATCACCATAGCGCCGTAAGAAAGGTTGGGCACAAAGTGACCATCCATCACATCCAGGTGATACAGCGGCAGCCGAGCGGAATCGATACGTTCGGCTTCAGACCGCAGGTCGCCAAAATCACATTTCAACATCGATGGTGCAATGACCGGCACATGGGCCCGCAGGTATTGCAGCATCTCATTTCGTGACAACATGTATTCGCCAGGAATGAGTGATGAAGCGGAAGCAGGTTTCGCTTCCAAACTGTTCAGACTCTGTGAACAGACGCCTCCGAGTGAAGGCGGCATTTTCATCCTCGGAATTCATCAAGTCCAGTCGAAGCATCCCAAACACCGGGTTTCATCCGAATGGGATTTTGAAACTCAACGCTTTTCGGAAAAACCCAATTCACAGGCCACAATTGGCATGCCTTTTTGGCAGAAAGCCCGTTTCAGGCTGGAGTTTCGCGTCATGGCCACCAGGGCCAGTCCACGGCCGCCCGCTAGACGACGGAAACGGTCAGCAGCGAATCGCAGTCAACTCGCCGGCAAACAAAATGCGCGGTCCAATCGTTGCAGCAGCGGATGGTTGGCTGGGCGAAATCGACGAATCCCCACACAGCCGGAGGCTGCAGACATAACGGCGCGGCAGCGACGACCGGTGATCGTCTGCAGCTCCCGCAGGCTTTCGAGCGACATCACCCAACTGAGAGCCCCCACGTAGTCTTCCCAGACCTGCAGCAGATAATGGTCGGGACGACGCTCCAGCCAGAGCGACAGTGTATCCCAGACGGCTGAACCGACTGTGATTCCCTGCAGCGCGCCCGCCGAAAGCGCCCTTTGTCGCCGCACAACCGAGAGATCAGCGATCGTCCAGGCGGCACAGGCTGGTGGGGCGGCGGCGAGGACGAGCAGGGCGAATGGCGGCAGTCTCAATTGCTGCAATTCGGCTGCCAGTGTTCCCTCAAAACCGTCCAGTGGACCGTGCGACTGTGCGCAGCATTGCCGCGTGAGCGTCTCACCGTCAGTGATGTGATAGTCAAACACCTGGCCAAGTTGACTCAGCTGAGCTGGTGTGGATGCCACAGGCATGCAGATTCCTCTCGAAGAATGCAAATACCAGGGCCGACGGGCCCTGGCGATCATTCGTTCGCAGACGATCGCAGGGGAATCGTTCGACGTGCGTGCGACCTGAGCCTACATCACAAACTGGCCGCAAGTTGCCCGTGAGCGAATTCGCGCTGGGAATCCCCAGGTCATACTGGGTGCCGACAAACCGCCGCCAATAAAGAACTGGCATCTCCCCGTTAGATCGTGCGGGTTGCACGCAGCGGCATAATCTGCCGGTGTAGGAATGCGAGACCAGGCCGAATCCGAGTACACGTTTCATTCGGTACGGCCGAAAAAACCAGAAAGGTTTATCTAATCGGCACGCTGTTACCGATGAACCAACCAAGCCGTTCATTGCGCAGAAGGTCTATGGGATCAACATGTGGCATGGCGGGGCGGAGGCGACCGGAGTTGGTCAGTCCTTCAAATCCATTTCCAATCCGGTCAATTCGGTCCAGAACTTCTGGCCAAACCACCAGAGAGACCAGACTGCTGCTGGTGGACTAAGAGAAGCTAACTCAGGAGGAGAGCTTTCATGCGAAAGTACGGAAAATTGTTACTCGTGCTGGGGGTCCTGGCAGCTAATCCCGCCTGGGTCAGCGCGGACGGCCTGCTGAGCGGTCTGCGGCCCACAGCCAGCGTTCAGAAACAGCGCAATCAGAAGAAAGCCGAAGAAGTCGGCCGAGCTCTGCAAAGCGTCCGCATCAACGGCTATGACCTGCAGGTCGAAGTTCGCGGCGACGCCGTGAAACTGGACGGCAAAGTTCGCGATGTCACGCACCGCGCCCTTGCTGAACAGGCCTGCCGCAAAGTGGCCGGTATCAAGACAGTCCAGAACAATCTGCGTTACGTTCCTGCCGGAGCCGTGCAGCAGACGTCCGGACAGTATGTCGACAGTGCCGTTCGCCCGGCTTACCACAAGAGCAGCAGTGAAGAGTCTGCCATCCAGCAGGTCCACTTCTCCAAGCCAGGCAAGCGTAAGCCCCGGGCCAGCAGCAGCAGCAAGTCGTTTAACCTGTTCGGTCAGCGTTCTGCTCAGCCAGCCGCTCAGACGGCTGCGAAGCCAGCTGCACAGACAGCCGCCAAACCTGCACCGACCGCCATCAAGCCAGTCGTGCAGACGACGCAGCAGCCCACACCTCCGCCATTTGCTGCTCCTCCTGTGACGGAAGCGGCTCCGGAAGTGAAAGCCATGACGCTGCCGGCCGTACCGGAAGTCAAAGAAGTGGCCAGACCACTGGTGGCTCCCAAAACGGTTCAGCCGAAAGTCGCCGCTCCACCCGCCCGACGCAGTAACCAGCAGGTTGCTCAGCAGGTTGCCAACAACCTGTCACAGGTGGGACTGACGGGCTACGACGTGGAAATCCGATTTGACAAAGGTGTGGCCACGCTCGGCGGTGAAGTTGCCACGGAGGGCCAGCGACAGGCAGCTCAGTTTGCTGCGTCCAAAGTACCGGAAGTCGCTCAGGTAAAAAACCTGCTGACCGTTCAGCAGCAGATCGCTCAGACCAACTTCCCGGCCGGTCCTGCACCAGCCGCCATGGCCGCTCCTTATGGGGCTGCTCCCAATGGCCCCATGCCCTACGGTGCCGCTCCGATGATGGCTCCCGCCGGTGCTCCGACGCCAATGGGCGGAAGCAGCATGTACTCAAATCCGCAGCTGCCGGATCACGCGTGGCCCGCCTACGCTCAGTATCCAAACTCAGCCGCAATTCAGTACCCAACACAGTACAGTGCGTCCGCGTTTCCTTACATCGGACCATTCTACCCCTACCCACAGGTTCCACTGGGGTGGCGTGAATCGCGTCTGGAATGGGATGACGGTCACTGGCACCTGAGCTTCGGCAAGAAGAAAGACGCCTGGTACTGGCTGTTCAAGCCCAAAAACTGGGACTAAGTGACGGACGTCTCCTGACGTCTGAATGCTCCAGCAACGCCTGAGTCGCAACCGTGGCTCAGGCGTTTTTTTTGTGGCTCAGGTGGCCCTCTGCGAGCCACCTGCTGCGGCAAAGTGGTATCCGGGCTCGGGCCCGCGATCGTGGTTGTGACTCGGGAAACCGGTAAAAACGGATCAGACAATTCTGTCCGCAAAATCCTGATATTCCCACAAGTTACCTAACCGGAACGATCGATATAAACACAAGACATCTGGTGTCAGTAGATCAGGTGCAATCTATGCGGACCGACAACACGACGTTGTGGTCAGCAACTTAGTTCCTTCCGGGTCTTCACCCGTTTTTTTGGTAGGGATGAATGCAATGCAGACGTTCAGCAGACATCTTAAACGATGGGGCGTGCTAACGACTATCTGCCTGATGACCTTCGTCAACAGCGGTTGTACGTTGACCGGTGGTTTCATCGGCGTGCTTTACGAATATATGCTGTTCTGGGAGACTCTCCCGGTCATGCCCATCACGCCGTACCATACGCAGCGGCTGGAGGACGAGCTGCATCGCGAGGAACGCTACGACCGCGTTCCCGTACTGGACCCCATCGAGGGTGCCAATGCTCCGATCTTCTGTGTGGACCCACCGTCGGACGACCAGGTCATCCGGGCGTTGCCGGATGAAGTGGGCGGCGGCATCGCCTTCCTGCAGGAGACGCAGCGAAACAACGTTCGCATCGTTGTCGAGCCGATCGTCGACCGACTCGACGAGTGCAAAGTCTACCCCCATGTTGGCCCGGCCAGACTGCACCACTGCCACTACAAGTGCACGGTGTACTATGACAAGACCATCCGCTCATACTGGCCTATCCCGTTCACTCACACGGACCAGACAGAAGAAGTCGTCTACATCGACAAAGACCACCTGATCCGCTGTGCCGGACCGGTCGTCAACTAAGACGCCACACACCTGCTGACACCACCAGACAAAGCCGACTCCCACGGGACGTCGGCTTTTCTTATGCGCGTGAGACAAAGACCGGCTGCCGCCCCGCCCAAAACACTCGTGCGAAGATCAGTCTTCGAGCATCTCCTGCAAAGTTTCGTAGCGAAACTCCATACCTTCGGAGATGGATTCCTGCACTTTGTCAGCGGTCATGACAAATCCCAGCATGCCGCCGGGTGGTTCAAATTCAATTTCGTCAATCAGCTCGCACGAATTGTCGCCGGTGGCACGAATCGTCTGCGTATGAATCCACTTGCGGGTGGGCCCATCGGTTTGCTCGGCCACAATTTCGGTCTCCGACACGGACGTCCACTGATGGATAATCCGCTGTTTGAACCCATAGGCCGACACGCGAAATTCGATGTTTGCGCCGGCCGTCACCTGTTCGGGAGCGTTCAGAATTTCCAGCTCCAGTTCCGGATCGCTGATCTCCGGCAGATTGGCCGTCGCTCCCAGAAACTGACGCAGGCAGGCCGCGCTGCATTGCAGCTGAGCGGATGTCGTGGATGTTGGCATAAGAATTCGATGTCGAAGACAGGTTCTGACAGGCCACACAGCAGGACTGCGGGCAGGAATTGACAAAACGGCCGGGGCCGGCGTTTAACCAGGAAACCTTCGGCCGCAGACCATCAGGGCGCCCCCCTTGGCGGGAACTGCCAGCTGGCCGGTACGAGCGCCACGGTGCGTTGCTCTGTCCCCAGTGTACACGTCCGCGCGTCCTTCACCCAATGAGTGGCGCACGTCAGTCTCTGTCGCGGGAATCCACTCGAATCCGCCGGCAGTCACTGGGACATCCCGGCACCTGGTCTGATCACCCGCTGGAGATCCCTTGACAGTGTGAGTGGAAGGGTTAATGTGGTCGAGGTGTTTGATCAGGTAAAATCCTGACGATCCACGAGATTCGCCTTCAGCGGGCCTGGAGCGGTTCGCATCAAAAATTGCAGCAATTTACTGAGGCTGTTGAATGTCAGATCAGCGTATTGATATCGAAGAAATCGGTGAAGTCACCGTCGCCCGTTTTCTGGACAAGAAAATCCTCGACGAGGCCAATATCGATAAGATCGGAAGTGAGCTGTTCGGACTGGTGGAGCAGGACGGTCGCAAAAACATCATCCTCGACTTTTCGCTGGTCGAGTATCTCTCAAGTGCGGCCCTGGGCAAGTTGATTACGATGCACAAGAAAGTGGCCCACGCTGGCGGGACCTGTGCACTTTGCAACATTCAGAAAGACATTCTGGACGTCTTCAAAATCACACAGCTGCACAAGGTACTGACGCTCTGCACGGACCTTGACGACGCTCTGGGCAAGTTCTAGCCCGACGCTGCCAGGGCACACTGTGTGCCCTGACGCGAATGGCGTGATTCTGCCCGCCGCCGGTTTCGTCCAGCGCACCTCCCTGCTGCAAACACCTTTGACATGTCCGATCCGTCTGTGCTGTCTGTTCAAATCCCCAGCGACACGAGTGAAGGTCTCGTGGTGCAGGAGCAGATCATTAGCCTGATGGAGCAGCACGAATACAGCATGCGTGACGTGTTCGCGATGCGGCTGTCCCTGGAAGAAGCCATTACCAACGCCATCAGGCACGGCAATCGGGGCGACAGGGACAAGCAGGTCACCATCAATGCGACGGTGTCTGACGAAAAACTTCGGGTCGAGGTGGAAGACGAGGGCGAAGGTTTCGATCCGGATGACGTGCCGGATCCCACATCGGCCGAATTCATCGAACGTCCGTCCGGTCGCGGCCTGATGCTGATGCGGGCCTACCTGAATTTCGTGGAGTACTCCAACGGTGGTCGTCGCATCACCATGGAACGTGAACGCAATTCAGAGCTTCCAATTATCGAAGACGACTAAGCTGGGCCATGGCTTTAGCCGCTTCCCGTCTGGCCTTAATGCCTGGAAGCCAGCTCCCGGGCAGTGTCCAGCAGCATCTCCCGTAACAGGCGCAGAGAGTCATGTGCCTCCTCGTCGGTCATGCACATGGGCGGGGACACGCGAATCACACGTCCCGCGAGGGGCCCCAGCATGTGGATGCCGTTCCCCTTTTGGTCGCCCTGATAGCACCGCTGCACAACCGCATTCGCCACATGCGCAGCATCCGTGTGTCCGCAGTCATCACATTCGATTCCGTACACCATGCCTTCGCCGCGAACACGGCCGATGACGCCCGTCTCTTTCAGTGCACAAAGCGCGGGAATGAAGATCTGCTCCAGTTCTCGGGTCCGCGCCAGAATGCCTGTGCTTTCAAATTCATCCAGCGTGGCCAGCACAGCAGCCGAAGAGACAGGATTGGCACTCCAGGTGTCAGACGTATCACCGTACCCCATCAGATCGCAGACATCGCGGCGGCCCACTGCGGCACTGACAGGGACACCGTTGCCCAGACCTTTGCCCAGACAGACGAAGTCCGGCTCCAGACCGTACTTCTCAAAGGCATACATCGTGCCCGTGCGACCAAAATTGGACTGCACCTCATCCAGAATAAACAGAATGTCCCGTTCACGGCAGAACCGCTGCAGCAACTGAAGGTACTCAGCCGGCGGATGATAACTGCCTCCGCCTCCCAAATAGGGCTCGGTGATCAGACAGCCGACAGGGTGCTCCGCGGCTGCCACAACTTCCTCCAGTTCCTGCCGATAGAAGTCTTCAGCGAACGGCTTCCCGGGCGTCTCCAGATCTGAGCACTCTTCACGGGGAAAGGTGAGAAATCGAACGCGAGGGTCGCGTTCGGCGTCTTTTTCGCTGCCGGTGACAGCACCCGACAATCCTTTTTTGCCATGGAATCCAAAGCGAGTCGCCAGCACGCCGGGTCGGGCCGGATCGCGTCGCATGCAGGCCCAGAGAGCCTTCTGCACGGCTTCCGATCCGGAGGCCGCCCAGATCACAGATTCCAGTCGTCCGCCGCCGGGGCTGTTCTGCAGGCTGGCCGCCAGACGGCTGCTGGCCTCTGCTTCCAGCGGTGTGATCGCGTTGTAGGCGGTCAGCGACACCGCCTCGACAAAACCTGTTGTTTCGGGGGCCTGCTGATCCCAGCCGAGGTAACTGCGAAACCGACCCAGCCAGGCAACCGGGTTGTGCCCAAGGTTGGCCACCAGGACGCCGGACGAGTAGTCGTACAGTCGGCGGCCTTCCGGCGTCCAGTGAAAAACGCCGGCGGAACGTTCCAGCACAGCCTGTGTGGGCGTGTAGGTCCGCAGCGAATGCGGCTCCGTGTCTCCGATCTGCTGCCGAATGTGATTCGACGCCTCTTCGCCGGTAAAAGAAATCACATGAGATGTTCTGTCAGCCGTCATCTTTGCCCCCACATTCTCGCCAACCACAGCTGTCGGACGGCCCATCGCCAGCCACTGCCGCAGCGGGGGCTGCTTGAAGCCGAAGCGTGCTGTCTTCAAAGCGACTATGTCACCTGAATCTCGGCAGGCACCACCACATGAATGCCGGCCTCATCGCCCGTCCACTCCGGCACGTCACACCGGGAAGCCTGCCAGCCATGGTGCATCAGTTCACCGGACGCCGCACCGGAGGATTGCGACACGCTGCCCGTCAGGCGGTATTTGCTGCTGGCTGCATCCTCTACGGACACCGTGCTGCCCTCTGCCTGATCGACAACAGCCGAGAGGCCAAACATGCGATCGATCACGTCCTTGCAGCCTTTGTGAACTTCCCGTACGGCCGCTCCCACCTGAGCGTCGGAGTAGCCGTCGATCGGCTCGTTCACGAAGTCAACAAAACGGGCATCTCGCTGCAGAGCCGCCAGCAGTGTGACGGCCTCGCTCCGGGCCGGTTTTTCCGGTTCCGGTTCCGGAGCGGGAGCTGGTTCCGGGGCGGGCAGTTTCTCTGTGGAGTCCGAGAGTGCAGACAGTACTTTCTGTGCTGTCTCGCCGCTGAACAGAATTTTGAAGGCAAGTCCAAGACGTCCCATGATCGATCTGTGATCCTGTGTGAATTATCAAAAGCACGGTGGGACCGGACTGTCTGCCATCGGAGCGTCCGGGCCCATACTGCAACGTATCCACCTGGCCGGCATTGCACAATTACGCGACCAAATCCGGCCGCCTGATTTTGCAGATCCAATCTGCCAGTCGGCCATCACCCAGCGCGAATCGGGGCGTTGGCGGTGGCCCGGTGATCACTGCACTGGCCGGTTCACGGCTGCACTAGCCGCGGGACTCCTTTTCGGCTTCCCACTCCTCGGGTGAGAACAACACATCACGTGCCTGAGCGCCATTGTACTGCCCCACGATGCCGTCTTCCGCCATCCAGTCGATCATCCGCGAGGCGCGTCCATAGCCGATTCCCAGACACCGCTGCAGCAGCGAGCAGCTGCCACGGCCTTCCCGCACGACGACGTCAATGGCATCATGATACAGGTCATCATTCTGACGGGGACCGGCATCACCCGAGCTGTCGCCGCCACCGGACGATCCGCTGCGCGCGACCACCTGCTCCAGTTCCTCGCTGTATTCCGGCTCGATGTCTCCGAAGAAGTCGATCACATCGTTGATCTCTTCATCGCTGACATAGGTGCCCTGAGCACGCGTCAGGCTGCTGGTACCAGGCGCCAGATACAGCATGTCGCCGCAGCCGAGCAGACGTTCGGCTCCGTTATCGTCGATGACGACGCGACTGTCCATTTTGCTGGCCACCTGGAAGGACACACGTGCCGGCAGATTGGATTTGATCAGGCCGGTGATGACATCCACCGTGGGCTTCTGCGTGGCGAGCACCAGATGGATGCCAACCGCTCGCGACTTTTGAGCCAGACGGATGATATGCGCTTCCACATCCTTGCCGCTGGTCATCATCAGATCCGCCATTTCATCGGCGATGATCACGATGTACGGCATCTTGTGTGGGACGCTCTGTGCTTCTTCGTGCAGTTCACTGATACCCATTTTCGACAGTACGGTGCTGCGGTCCAGCTTGTTGAAACCGTCAAGATGTCGCACGCCGACTTTCGAAAGCAGGTCGTATCGTTCCTCCATCTTGTCAACTGCCCACGCCAGCACGGCCTCCGCCTTCTTCATGTCCGTAATGACCGGATGCATGAGGTGAGGCAGCGTTTTGTAAGGGCTCAGCTCGACCATCTTGGGGTCGATCATCAGCATCTTCACTTCGTCCGGCGTGCGGGTCATCAGCATCGACAGAATCAGCGAGTTCAGGCACACACTCTTACCGGTGCCCGTGCGGCCGGCAATCAGCAGGTGCGGCATTTTGGCCAGATCAACGGCCAGTGAACGACCGCTGACATCCTTGCCGAAGTACAGCGGGATTTTCATCTCATCAGACTTCGCACCGGTCGCCTGAATCAGCTCCTTCAACCGGACTGTCACCTGCTTCTCATTCGGCACCTCCACGCCAACGGTGTTCTTGCCGGGAATGGGGGCCACAACTCGCACAGAAGGAACACGCAGCGCGATGGCCAGGTCGTCTTCCAGCGCGGTCACTTTATTCAGCCGCAGGCCTGGCTCCAGATCCAGTTCAAACTGAGTCACCGTCGGGCCGGTGTCAACTTCGGAAACGCGAATGTTCAGGCCAAACTGGCTAAACGTTTTTTCGAGAGTGGCCGCCGCAATGCGCGCCTTTTTGGCCAGCAGCCCGTAGGGAAAATCTTCCGGCTCTTCGAGCAAAGCCAGGTCAGGCAGATTGTATTGCTGCGGTTCGTATGGTTCGTCATCGAAACCGGAATGCACGGTCAGCTCAACGGGCGGATTGATTTTCAAAGCGTCCGCGTCGTCTGGGCCGTCTTCGTCGTCTGCGAAATCTTCATCGTCCCAGTGTTCTTCATCACTGACCGTTTCGTCACGAAGGGAGTCCTCCTGTTCGACGGGCGTATTGATGGAGATCGTCGCGAGTTGCTCTTCCTCCGGGTCCTCAGTGCGTGGACGCGGCTTCAGCGCAGAAGCCACGGACGCCATGCCGGCACCCACGGCCAGCGGCAGTGAGGCCAGACGCACACCGGGAGAGGCAACAGACCAAAGAGGGGACAGCATCCAGCCGGACAGGAATCCGCAGGCCAGGAGAATCATCACACCAACGGCTGAGAAGCCATCGTGAAGCAGCACGCCCGTCCATGCCCCAATGACACCTCCGCTGCCGTAAATGGAATCGGAGTGCAGATTGGGCACCAGCACCTGCAAAGCCGCACAGGTGGAAACCACCAGCAGCAGCGTTCCGGCGATAGCCAGCCAGTTGCGTTTGGGCATCTCTCGGGAAAACAGACTGACATCCCATGCCACAAGCACGGCCAGCGCCATCCAGACACCGGCCCCCAGCAGTTGCTTGCCATAGTGGGCAATCGTGGCCCCCGTCGTTCCGCAGATGTTGATCGGCGTCTGCCGGGCCGGAAATACCAGATCGGAAGGTGGGTCCGCAGGGTCGTAACTGAGAAAACTCAAACCAACGAACACGACCAGGGCCATCAGCCCCAGCGCGAGTACGTCGTTTCGAAATCGTTCGTAGTCGAACATCGTTGAGTTTTCCAGGTAGGTGCCAGGCCGTCGTTTGACCTCCGACTCTGCGCACAAGGGGAGCGCAGACGCGAAAGCGAATGGAAAATTCCAGCTGGCAACCTGGCAGCAGACACCAGGTCACCGCGAAGGCGGGAGCAGCAAAATGCGACGGCACGATTTGCTGCCAGTGATGAAGGCCCCCCGAAGGGATGCTCAAGTTTATCACCCACTGCATGAGCTCGCCGGTCGATTTCGAACACCAGCCGGTCAAATCAGCGTCGCAGAAAGCGAAGCTGCCTGCTGTACGTGTCAGTGAAAAGGGCCGTCTGTAGGAACTGACCGCGTTGTTTGTGCCGTACGATGCCCGACTGAAGCAAACCGGCTTTCCACAGCGCTGATTGGTGTTTGCCGCTTGACGGTAAAGCTGGTGAGCCGCTGGATTCTCTTCTGAACAACACCCGGGATTCTGGTTCTGTCAGTCAGCGAAACCCTGCCGGTCACAGGGACTGTGACGGTTGATGATACACTCGACAGCCCGCCACAATTGCGTGTCACTCGGCTTTTGCGCACACTGAACAGATCCTTTGTCCCCGGGAATCCGCATGACTCCAGACGCCACGCCGAACACATCTTCTGAGACCAGTCCGACTTCTGTGCCCCAGGCCTGGTACCGCCGGATTGGACCGGGGCTGATCACGGCCTGTGTGGTGATTGGGCCGGGCAGCATCATGACCAGTTCCACCATTGGAGCCAACGACGGCTACGCGATGCTGTGGGTGGTGGCTGTTTCGGTCGCCTTTATGCTGACGTACATGACACTTGGCGCACGACTGGGGGCCGTCAGTAATGCGGCTCCCGGTGATCTGATCCGTAAAAAGTCGGGCAAAGGTCTGGCGATCGCGATGGGAATCGGCGTGTTCTTTATCTCGGCCGCCTTTCAATCGGGAAACAACATTGGCCTGGCCGCCGCCTTCGAGCCGTTTGTGGAAAGCAAACAGGCGGTGTCAGCACTGATCGTGGGATTCAACCTGCTGGCCATCGGCTTTCTGTTTATCTTCCGCAATCTCTACCAGTCACTCGAACGGCTCATGACGGTTCTGGTTGGGCTGATGCTGGTCAGCTTTGCCATCAACCTGTTCAGCCTGAAGCCCAACCTGGGGGAACTGGCGGGAGGCTTTCGACCGTCACTGGGCACGTCGGGAGAAGTGCTGCCGGTGCTGGGCCTGATCGGCACCACCTTTGTCATTACGGCCGCCTTTTATCAGGCGTATCTGGTGCGTCAAAAGGGCTGGAGAGTGGCCGATATCCAAAGCGGCCTGATCGACGCCCGCATCGGCTCGGCCATCATGTTTCTGATCACCCTGATGCTGATGTCCACCGCGGCCGCCGCGTTTTACGGGAAACAGGTTGAGCTCAATAACCCGGTGGCTGTGGCCACGGCACTGGAGGCCACATTCGGTCCGTCCGCCAAGATCATTTTCTGCCTCGGACTGTTTTCCGCCGCGTACTCGTCGTTTCTGGTCAACTCCATGATTGGCGGCTTTATGGCGTCTGACGGCCTCGGCTTTGGCAGCGATGCCAACTGCAATGGTCCCAAAATCATGACGACGATTGCCCTGCTGACCGGCATGTCAGTGGGCGTGGCCGTGATCGCGTGGGATTTTGACCGCACTCCCACAATCATTGCCGCGCAAGCCGTCACTGTGATCGCCGCGCCACTGGTGGCAGGCGTGCTGCTGTGGCTCACCAGTTCGCGTGAAGTCATGGGCGATCACGTCAATGGACCGGTCACAGTCGTGTTTGCCGGCCTGGGGCTGCTGCTACTGGTGGCGATGGCCGCTAAGACAGCGTTTGTCGACATCCCGAAAAAAATCAGCGACTACACATCCACCCCGGCGACGGCCCCGAGCAACGGCGAATCCGCTCCAGATTGACGGGGCGTTGGGGAGCAGCCGACTCCCCACCTGGCGACGATTCGTCTACTGAATGGCAATGGGCGCGTCGGCAGGCTGCGTAATGCGGCGTGGCACGGGGGAAGCTGTGACGCCTGGTTGTGACTCGGCAGCAGGCTCGCCGCTCTGCAGACGGTCTTCGTCAGGGCCAAAGTAGAGGAAATCGTCATTGGACTTCGGTGCAGTCGCAGCGGGCGTCATATCGATGGCAGGCTGTGTGCCTGAATTCAATCCCATGCCCTGCGGACGCGGACTCATGCCTTCTGCCTGTGACATGCGGCTGGCAATGTTGCCGGCATCGGGCCCAAACACCTGCACGCCGCGAGCCGTACGCGCATTGTCTCCTGCGGCCACGGTCTGATGGGCGGCAGGAACGATGCCGGAATCCACTCGCCCCTCTGCCGAAGGAACGCCCCTTGATGGAACGCCCGTCAGCGTTCCCCGGGTTGTCTGCGTCTGAACGGCCGGTCGAATCGGATTGACGCCAGGGCCGCCATCCCGTTCCCGCGTGTAGACCGCATGTCGGACTTTGCCGCTCAATTCTGCGTTCCCGGCGGCGGCCTGCTGCACAACATCACGAGCCGCCACTCGGCTTTCCTGGCCAAACGGCACAACCAGATCATGACCGTCACCGGAGTGCACCGTCGAATAGGACCCGCTGAGCAGCTTTTCGGCAATTTCACGTCGCAGAGTATCTCGCATGCCCACGACCGGGCCTGCGGCTGTGGCCGCCCGCACTTCGTCCACGACCCAGACATTCTGCTCCATCACGAGACTGGCCGTCACCGCATGCTGAGGGGACCTTCCCAACTGAACGGTGGCCCGCTGGGGGGAGACTTTCGTCTGCAGCATCTGCTGCTGCATCAGCCCGGCCACAGCGGAAAAGCGTGTCGGCACACTTTCCAGGTGAGACAGCACCTGACGATTGAACTCTGAGGACGACGTGCGCTGGAGCGTTTCCAGGTCCTGCGTCTGCCACGCGGTGGCAAATTCGAGGATGGGAATCGACAGTTCCAGACGGCTCTTCAGAGAAGCCACATGGCCCTGTTCATCAGGATACTGAATATCGTCAATTTTCAGTCGGCCGTTCTGTGTCAGCAGGCGACACAACAGCAGGCGACCGCTGCCCGTGGTGAACTCCAGTTCTGTCGTGTCGGCAATCGAGTGACTGTCTTTGAGGGTCAAACCGTCGACTTCAAACCGGGGAATCGAAAGCGCGGGCAGCATCATGGGGTCGACGCGCCGCCATGTCGCACGCGCAAATTCGGTTGTGGAAATCTGGGCCAGCACCTTCAGATCGCGTTCTGCCAGGGCAGACAGAAACAAAGACGCACGCGTGGGGGCTGTAAAAATCGACGACAAAGACCGCTGGCGGTCAGTGGTGCGATCGTAAAGTGTCACGTCGCTGACAAAGAAGCGCGACACGCTGTTTCCAGGCATCAGCTCTTTTCGCATCTCCGCTGCGATGGCGGCTGAATCCTGTGCTCGGGCGGGCTCCACCAGATCGACGCGAATCACTTCCCGTCCGGATGGGATCATGAACGTCAAGCGATCATTGTACGCTCGCACAGCATACTCGGCAGGAACTTCGTGCGGGCCAGGGAGCGTCACGAGCGACAGATCGGCCAGTTTCAGAGCACTGTCAAAAAACCGACGATCAGAAATTTCCTGCAGGGTCCCGTAGTCTTCGGCACGGTACGCCGTCAGAAACGCGTTGACGGCATTGATGGCGTCGGCCTGCCGCTTCACGGAACCTGGGTGATGTTCTTCACGGTGATTGAATGCCTCAACGTCATCCACGAGCCACTGCCCGTCGACACGGGAGATGCTCAAATGAATGTGCCCATTTTTGGAGGGCAGTCGCACGACCGCTTCGGATTCATTCAGATTGGCTTCGGGCTTGCGAGCCATTCCGTCTTCGTAGTTGGATGCGATACGCGATGTCAGCGAGGTCAGCCACTGGTCGGGCAGCGGACTGAGCGAACTGGTGAGTGACGGAGATGTCATCGCCAGAATCTCGTCCCGACTGCCAGACTCCCAAACTCCCAGAAACTCCCGCAGTGTCATCAGCAGATCCATCACTTCTGCGGTGGACTTGGTGATTCGAGCGCCTCGTTTTTTCTGGCGAATCATCACATCGTCGACCACCCAGTAGTTCTTGACCGGGTCCTTCACCAGATGGAACTGATATTTCCCGCCGTCCTCTTCCTGCACGATAACTTCCCGGCGCCCCCCTTCGATATCGCGGGACTCCACAATGCTCAGGTCGCCCTTCGGCAGTCGCAGCACACGCAGGTCGCTGAGAACATCGTCAGACCTCATGGCCGTGCTCTCAAATCGTGTGGACGCCACACGCCGCAGTGCCGGCTCGTTTTCTTCATCCAGAGCATCGGTGAACTGTTCAATGACACGCTGTTCCAGTCCGCTGTGAGAAAGCAGTGACTGCGTACAACCTGTAAACAGCGGCAGAACAACAGAACAAAGGCAGAGTGTGCAAACGGCAGGCTTCATGACAGACCGTTCCTGAGAAAGGAGATCCGGACGGGAGCGTCGAGCGACGCAGAGAACCAGAGAGGAGGGGTGACGACGCCGAGAATGGCGCAGTCGAATGCGGCTTGTCGCATGTTCTGCGGAGTCGGTCAACGGGGTAAACTGGCAACCTGACCGACCGGCACAGACTCAGCCGCCACTGTCTGCTCAATTCGGCAGATGCTGCCACCACAGTGGCGACATCCGGATCTCCCGGGCAGCCGCAGTGTGCACGCAGACCGGCAGATCCTGCCGCTGGAAGCAACACACAGAGAGCTCGACCGATGCGCAGACGGCCGTCTAGTTAACGGTGTGCTTCACGCGTTCGACCACCAGTTCGATCGCCCGCTTCATGATCTCGTGATCAACGGTGTGCACATCAATGGGTCGCCCAATGGATTCCAGCATCGTCAGGGTCAGCCGACCGCCCAGATGCTGGCGAAACTCTTCCAGCCCGCGAAACAGCTCATCAGTTCGTGACAGAACCGGGTGATCAAGCAGCAGGCCCATTTGGGCCAGGCAGTCCATAATCTGCTCAGCCTGATCATGGGGCAGACCGTAGACCATATTGCTGTAAGTCACGTCAATCGCCAGCCCAATGGCGACCGCTTCACCGTGTCGCAGGTCAAAATCGGTCATCGCCTCCAGCTTGTGGGCGGACCAGTGGCCGAAGTCGAGCGGGCGCGCCTCGAGCATTTCAAACGCATCTCCGCCTTCGGTGATGTGCTTCAGATGCCAGCGGGCTGACTCCTCAATAATGGGCCAGCAGGCCTCCTGCCGCTGCGGGATCTGAGTCGCTGCGGCATGGATGCGATGAAAGAACTCAGCGTCTTTGAGCAGGCTGACTTTGACGGCCTCGGAAAATCCACACACAAAGTCGCGGTCGCTGAGCGTATTCAGGAGCTGCCGATCGTTCAGAACGGCCCACGGGACGGCGAAAGTGCCCACCCAATTCTTCTTTTGAAACAGATTGACGCTGTTCTTGACGCCCACCCCGGAATCCGCCTGAGCGAGGGTTGTTGTGGGAATCCGCACCAGTCGAATTCCACGGTGTGCGATGGCAGCCGCAAATCCGACAGCATCCAGCACCGCGCCGCCTCCAATCACAATCACATAACTGCGGCGATCCAGATCCGCGTGATTAAAGCACTTGAGCATCCGCTCGATGATGTGGATGTCGTTTTTGACCGCTTCTCCCCCGTCCACCAGCTGGATGTTTCCCGGGTGACGCAGGCGATCAGCATTCGCGGCACAAAATGCCAGGATCCGTTGCTTCAGATCCGGGTTCGCAGCCGCCACGGCTTCATCCACCCAGAACTGCATGGCGGGTTTGGTGTCTTCGCCAGTCTCCAGAACCTGTTGCAGCACCGATTGATCGGCCCCGAGGACATCCGCGGTAAATCGCAGGCGATGAGTGAATTTGACGGGGAAAACCACGTCAGAATCAGCATTTGAGGAATCGGCAGCCATAACCCAGCAGGTGGAAATTGAAGGAACAGGCGGGATCGTTGCAGGAGGGAGGACCGGCCAGCATAGGCAGAATTCACGACCGAAACCAGCAATCAACGGCAATCGCTGCCTGTTGGCAGGAATCAACCCAGCCGACTGCTGAGAAACTGGGGTGTGTTTACCGCATCCGCTGACTTTGCTGTCGGCCTAATCGGAACAATCGATACACGTAAAACACGGTTTTCACCGCAGCTTGCTTTGTGCCCCTTTGCATCATGAACACTGTTTGCGCTCCCGAAAAACAACGCAGTGTTACCCAACTTTTGGCGAAGGATTCCATCCGTGACGGCAGCGTACGCTGCACGGGATTCCTAGCCTCCCCCTTCAGCTCAATTTCAGGAGAAGTGAACAATGAGAGGGATTACATTGTCTGTGGCTCTGGTCGTTATGACCATGACAAGCAGCGCAAATGCAGGCCTGTTCGGTCTGTTCGGCGGCCACAAAGGCTGCGGAAGCTGCGGTACAGAGCCTAGCTGCTGTGCTCCAGCTGGCTGTGGATCTGCCTGTGAAGCAACCTGCTGTGCTCCAGCCGGCTGCGGAAACGCCTGTGAAGCAACCTGCTGTGCTCCAGCTGGCTGTGGATCTGCCTGTGAAGCAACCTGCTGTGCTCCAGCTGGCTGCGGTTCTGCCTGTGAAGCAACCTGCTGTGCTCCAGCTGGCTGTGGATCTGCCTGCGACGCAACCTGCTGTGCTCCAGCTGGCTGTGGCAACGCCTGCGAAGCATCTTGCTGTGCTCCAGCAACATGTGGCGACAGCTGCTGTGGTGCTGGCGACGGCTGTGGCGAAGGCTGCTGTGCTCCTCGCAAGTGCCGTTTCAAGATGCCTAAGCTGCGTCTGCCTAAGTTCAAGATGCCTAAGCTGCGTCTGCGTAAGTGCCGCAAGTCAAACGGCTGCGGTGGTTGCGGTGTAGCCGCTAGCTGCTGTGCTCCAGCTGGCTGCGGTTCTGCCTGCGACGCCACCTGCTGTGCTCCAGCTGGTTGTGGCAACGCCTGCGAAGCCTCTTGCTGTGCTCCAGCTGGTTGCGGTTCTGCCTGCGACGCCAGCTGCTGTGCTCCTGCTGGCTGCGGTAATGCCTGTGCTCCTTCTTGCTGTGCTCCTGTCTGTGGCGGTTGCAACTAGTCAAGAAGAGGCGAGGGTGAGCTGCAAAGCCCGAGTCATGATATGAGCTGACGATGAGAACAGGTGGGGAGTCGTGAACCCACCTGTTCCTCGGCTTGCAAATCTCGGATCGTGCGGAACAGAGGTTTGTAAAGCGGTCATCGGCAAAGTGACACCATCGGACTTGTAGCATAAATCACCTTCCGCCCCGGCTGTCGAGGAACGTGAGGTATCCTCACGGGGGAACATGCACTGGGTTATTCCGAATAACCAAGTGGTTCCACCGATGCTCAGCTCTTAGGGTGGAACTGATTGGTAAATCGAAAGCGGCGATGAGAAGGGTTTGGCCCGACTCATCGCCGCTTTTCGTTGGTCTTTTCAAAGGGAAGAATCCGTCGGGGCGCTCGCTTCCACAAAGACATTGGTTGTCTCTGGTGTGATTTGTGCAACAATAGCCGTCCCTCTGTCTCCCTTTCTCTGCCCCCCAAGACTCGACCTTCGGGCCTGAATCCATGTTGCTGGTCATTCTCCGAGTGGCTTACCTGCTGGTCTGTGCCGGCGCCATCCTCGCCTACATCAACCCGGAAGAAGTTGATGGGACGGCCTCCTCACTGCCCCGCATTATTAACGATCACAAGTTGATCGCGTTCGTGGTGTTGTTGCTGCTCAGCCAGATCGTGACGATTGTGGACATGATGATTCGGCGCAAGCGGATCGAGGTCATCTCTGCGATCTACTTCGGGATCCTCATTGGTGTATTGCTGGCGTACCTGATGATCCAGGCGCTGACTCCCATCGTGAAGCCGCCATACGAAGGACTGGCCGTGATGCTCACGCTGCTGATCCTGCCGTATTTGTGCGTGTCGCTGCTGTTGCAGACCAAAGACGATTTTCGCTTTGTCATTCCGTACGTGGAATTTGCCCGAGATCTCAAAGGCGGGCGGCCGCTGGTGGTCGACAGCAGTTCGCTGATTGATGGACGCATCGCGGATGTGCTGGAGACTCAAATCCTGGAGTCCCTGCTGATTGTGCCCGATTTTGTTCTGGCGGAAGTCCAGGACATCGCGGACAGCAACGATAAGAACCGCCGCATCCGCGGTCGTCGCGGGCTCGAGGTTTTGGCCACCATGCAAAAGAATCCGCACGCCGACATCCGTGTGGAAGAAACCAATCGCACAGAATTTCGCTCCACAGCCGTCGATCAAAAAATCGTCGAACTGGCCAAGCAGGTTCGCGGCGGCGTCATCACCAACGACTACAACCTGAACAAAGTGGCCAGTGTGCAGGGGATCCCAGTGGTCAATCTGAACGATGTGGCCAATGCACTGCGCCCCCGGTTCATCCCCGGCGAACGACTGCGGATCAAAATCATCAAAGAGGGTGAGAGTGCGGGGCAGGGCGTTGGCTATCTGGATGACGGCACCATGGTGGTGTGCGAGGGAGCGGCCACCCAAATCGGTGAAGAAGTGGACAGCGTGGTCAGCAGCGTCCTGCAAAGCAGCGCGGGCCGCATGATTTTCACCAAGCCCGCTTAACACCGACTCGCCACCCTCTGTGTCACGCCGGCGTAACTGGTCTGCGTGACCTGCCCGCGTTTCGCTAGTCGGACTCAGCGACCTGCTGAAACTCATCGCACAGCAAATCGGCAAACTGTGGGTCGTTGATATGCCGTGCAGAACGAATCACACGAGCGTGCGGATGAGTGTCCAGTCGTGACTGGAGCCTGTCAAATAGAACACTGTTGATCTCCGGGGCCCAGAACTTCCCACCGGGTTCATCCAGCACAGAGACACCGCCCTCGGGCATCACCACAGCAAAGGGACGTGTGGCGGCTGCGAGCCGGTCAGCGATAAAATCCGCCATCTGAGCGTTTTCCGCCGCACTGGTCCGCATAAGGGTGACCTCCGCATTGTGCTCGTGCAGCAGGCGATTGGCGAACGCATCCGGAACGCTGGACCGCGGTCCAAAATTCACCATGTCGACGGCTCCCAATGAGAGCACAAACGGCAGTTGCGCGTGCACGGCCGCTTCAAAACGCTCGGGACCGGCCGCCATGATGCCGCCAACCACGCGATCAGCCACTTCCGTTGTGGTGATGTCCAGTACGCCGCTGATCATGCCGGAGGCAATCAGTGATTCCATGGCGCGACCACCTGCACCTGTTGCATGAAACACAAGACAGTCGCTGCCCTCAGCTTCCAGTCGGTTTCGTACTTGCGTCACGCAGGGTGTCGTCACACCAAACATTGTCATGGCCAGACACGGTCGCGGGGAAAACGCGACGGGTGCGGCCTGCACCATGCCGAACATCGCATGAGCGGCGTTGGACAGCACCACCTGGGAGACACGGTTGAGCCCCGCGATATCCACGACAGAGTACATCATCGTAATGTCTGTGGCGCCCACGTAGTCGGCCACATTGCCGCTGGCCATTGTGGAGACCATCAGCCGCGGCAGCCCCACAGGCAGAGCCCGCATGCCGGCAGTGATCATCGATGTGCCGCAACTTCCCCCCAGACCGATCACGCCCGCCACCTCCTGTTGCGCGGCGGCAGAAGCCAGCCAGTCTGCCAGCCCTGAACTCATGGCGGCGAAACAGGCCGTCCGCTCTGCACTGAGCACACGGCCAGCCAGAATCTTCTCTCGGGGAACGTCGGGAGTGATGGCGGGAGGCTGAGCGGTTCCCACGTCGACCACCTTCACGCGCACACCAGCATTGCGCAGACAGTCAGCGACAAACCGGGCCTCCGCAGCCTTGGTATCGAGGGTGGCCACCACGCAGACGGCCTTCCGATCAGACTCATTCATGCCAGGCATAATATTGCCGTCAGAAGATGGACTCGCCTTGGTGACTCACTCTTTGGCAGAGGATTTTCAGAGACGGCGACGACAGACATCGACACGCTGCAGGGATCTCGGATCCACTCACAACCGTACCTGATCTGCTCAGTACCTGTCGACTCTGCCGACACCTCTGCGGTGGAGATGAACCAACATATCGCAGGACGCCGGGCTCCGTAGTTTCCGCAATCGAAGAAGCGATTGGGAGGATTTCCAACAGACGGCCACTGAACGCATTCATCATCGCCGCAATCAACAGGCGAGCTGTTGCATCTGTCCACACCGCGGGTCGCCGGAGAACTCTCAATGAATTTCCGAATCACCATCCTCCCACTGACTCTTTTGCTCACCATCCCACACTCGGCGAACGCGCTGGATGTCATCACCAGATCGAACTCAACAACCGGCTTCTTCGACGAGTCAAGTGAGGTGCGGACATTCGAATTTTCGAGCAGTGACTTTTCTTCCTCCTCATTAGTCACTGATGTGAGCGTGTCCGTCACGTTTGCGAAAAGTGACAACGACTCTTCGTGGCGGAAGATGAGCCGCTCGGCACGGGAACCCCGTGGCTGGACGAAATTCAGTTGCAGCTGACCAGCCCGTCCGGGACCACAGTCACACTCATCGACTTTAACACGTTTGACTCTAGCTCGGCTGGTTTTCGCGGGACCATCACATTTGATCAGTCCGCCACTCTGGCTGTCGACTTCGATACATCGCAGTTGATGAGTGGCACGTTTCGTCCGGTCGGCAGCGCGATCGAGGGACTCGAGCTTCTCAACGGCGAATCTGCAGTCGGGGAATGGAGCCTGAGCGTGGCGGATTCCGTTGGGGGAGATGGACTGAGCTTTTACGACGCATCTTTGCAAGTGACATCTGTGCCGGAACCAGCGGCCCTCTGGTTGATCTTTGCAATGGGCCCGCTGGCACTGATCGCTCGATATCGATCCAGCCGACAGTTTGCCGCTCAGGCTGGTCCGCGCTAGCTTCACAACGCGAGGCGGTTAGCCGTAAAGAGCCTACACCTCATCGTCAGGATCGAATTCGCTGTCCAGGTGGGAATGCAGCTGCTGTTGCACATGATCAGGCAGTTGGGCAAATCCCTCGTGGTCTTCGAACCACATCCCACCTGCCAGCATGACCCGAACGGCTTCGGCCTCATCAATCAGGTCCGGCTCCGCATAGCGGGCATAGATCCAGTTTCCCTTGTGGGAATACCACAGCTTGTCGTTGATTCGAATCGCACGCGTGGTTTCGAACCACTGCCCGTTTTTGATTCTCAGTCGCACATCAATCTCCCTGCCCGCAAATCCTGTGAAACGTCCGGCCTTCAAAAAGTGCTGGGATGCCCACTGGTCGTCGGATACACCCAGTGAACGGCCCAGGCGGCCGAATCGGAATCGAATCAGCACCCTCGACCACCCGCAATGACACGTGAACGACATCACCAGGACTCCAGACGGAGCCAAGCTAAGGGAATGAGGACAATCCCGCACTCGCTCAATTGAGCTTCACAAACCACCGGCAGATCATAATATGCGACCAGCATAACGCATGGACCTCTCACGGAACGAACCACCCGATGTTTCTTCCGTGAGAGGTTTTTTCATGCGCCGCATTCCACCAAAGTGCGGCCACAAACGTCCAGACGGTGATATGCAATGCCTCTTCTTTGAGCGGCGCGACATTCGGCACAGCCCTGGGCAATTCACTCACGCCGCCTGGTTTCCCGAAGCCGTTGGTCCGTTGTCCTGCCAGTCCTGTCGGTTGTAGGGATTGAAGAGGAGTTCTTCCCGCACCACCGATACGTTGTCAATTTGAATCATCGGCTAGTCCGCGTCCGCCGCAAAAAACGGCCCCGCAGCAGCTTCCCGACCTATGTTTCCCTCGAATCAATGCGCCACCAGTACGGACCCTCGTCGACGGTGGCCACGGAAACAGACCTCGGGAACACGATTCAATGTGCGGAATTACAGGAGTCCTCTACACAGATCGCCACCGATCGGCCGATCGTCAGGTCCTGAAGCAGATGGGCGATGCGATCGCCCGTCGCGGGCCTGATGGAGAGGGCTTTTTCCGCGCCAATAACGTGGGGCTTGTGCATCGCCGCCTGGCCATCATCGACCTTGAAGGGGGCGACCAGCCGATCGCCAATGAGGACGAGTCTCTGCAGGTCGTCTTCAACGGAGAAATTTACAACTACCCTCAATTGCGGCAGGAACTGGAGTCTCGCGGCCACCAGTTTCGCACAAACTCTGACACAGAAGTTCTCGTTCATCTTTATGAAGAGCATGGCCCCGAGTTGGTCAATCGCCTGCGTGGCATGTTCGCCTTCGCGCTGTGGGACGCACGGAATCGACATCTGCTGCTGGCTCGTGATCACCTGGGTCAGAAGCCTCTGTTCGTTTATCGCGATGAGGAAAAGCTGCTGTTCGGTTCCGAGCTGAAGGCCATCCTGGCTCATCCCAATGTCGATCGGTCGATCAGCCCTGCAGCCGTTGAGGACTACCTGACGTTTGGCGTGATCCCGGGCGCTCGATCTGTCTTTGAGCGAGTCTGCCGACTGCCGTCCGCGCACTATCTGCTGATCAAAGATCCCACTCACATTCCCGAGCCGGTGCGGTACTGGCAGCTGGAATATGAACCACAGGAGGCAGGCAGTGATGCGCAGTGGCAGGAACGGATCGAAGCAGCGATCAGCGACAGCGTGCAGGCTCACCTGCTGGCCGATGTTCCAGTGGGCGCGTTTCTGAGTGGCGGACTGGACAGCAGTGCAGTGGTGGCGTCTGTGTCTGACCTTGTGAGCGAGCCACTGCAGACATTTTCCATTGGCTTCCAGGAAAAGAAATACAGCGAACTTCCCTACGCAGAACGGGTGGCTCAGCAATTCGGCACGCAGCACCATGAGCGAATCGTCACGCCTGATGCGGTCTCAGATCTGGATGATCTGGTCACATTTTACGATGAGCCGTTCGCTGATGCGTCTGCCATTCCCACCATGGCGGTGGCACGCATGGCGTCCGAATCCGTCAAGGTGTGCCTGTCGGGAGACGGGGGCGATGAGGCCTTTGGCGGTTACGCCCGCTACCTGCACGACCTGAAAGAAGCCAGGCTTCGAGGTCTGTTGCCGAACTGGTTCCGACGTTCGGCCCTGTCTCCTCTGGCGGCCATCTGGCCAAAAGCCGACTGGCTGCCACGGCCCCTGCGACTAAAGTCGTTACTGCAAAACCTGTCCCTGGACCCCGCCGCCGCTTACGCCAACACACTGTCAGCCTGCCGTCGTGGGATGAGGCGACAGCTGCTCAATGGAGATTTCCAAAGGCAACTGGGCGGCCATCGCCCGGAGCAGTTCGCCGAAGACGCATTTCAGCTCGGTGGACGCGACGCGTTGTCCGGCATGCTGTCGACCGATGTGAACTTTCTCCTGCCGGATGATTTTCTCACCAAAGTCGATCGTGCCAGCATGGCCTTTGGCCTGGAAGTGCGACCACCGCTCATCGACGTGCCTTTGATGGAACTGGCTGCCCGGATGCCCTCGGCCAGGAAAGTTCGCGGTGGTTCCGGCAAATGGATTCTGAAACAAATCTTCCAGTCGCGTCTGCCCGACAGACTGGCACATCGCGGAAAACAGGGTTTCGAACTGCCCGTCGATGAATGGCTGCGAGGGCCGCTGCAGGAGCAGGTGCATGAATTTGTCCTCGCGCCGCAGGCGCCCATCAATCAATTCGTCGATCACCACTTTGCCAGACGCGTCTACCAGGCGCACTGCCGAAAGACGGGCCGCCACGGACAGCTGATCTGGTCACTGCTGGTCCTCGGACGCTGGCTGCAAACTTACGGCACAGGCCCTCAGCCGACTGTTGCACGCACACGGCCGGTCACCGCGCAAACTGTGAGCCATTAATACGATGACCATAACAACCGCAAAATCAGGCACCACCGCACCGGCTGTGACCTGCACGTCCATTCCGTTTGAGCTCGTCAGCTCGTTGACCGCCAAACAGAAGGGTGTGCCGGTTTGCAGCGGCGTTTGTGTTCCCAAAGGCACTCTGCATGAAGTCGGAGAATGGCTGGTCGAAACTGGCGGCGCTCACCTGCCCGCCCAGACGACCGTTCTGAACCGCTGGAGTGACGGGAGCGTGCGGTGGATGCTGGTCCGATTTATGGCTGGCCGCGTGGCACCCGGACGTACGACGGGCATGCTGGTGCGTCCCGACAAACGGCCACAGCACTTCACGGCACTCACGACACTGCGGCATCACAAAGACGAACTGCTGCTTGAGATTACCGACGCTCACCGAGCCACCCGAAACACCGCCACGCTGGTCCCCCGACTGTCTGCCGAAAACGGTCAACCACTGGAACTGCAGATCGAATCCGTCACCGAAGACGTGAGCGGAGACGTTTGCTGTGTGTTTCAGGTGGCCGTCGGCTGCCGACAGGCTCCGGCGATCGGGTTGAACCTGCAGATCGAAATCTGGCCGTCGCATTCGCTGATTCAAACCAGCGTCACGCTGACCAACACTCGCCGCGCCCGACACCCGGGTGGACTGTGGGATCTTGGCGACGACGGGTCGTTCCACTTTGGTGGACTGCATCTGGAGGTACGCCCGGAATTCTCAGCTGACTGCATTCGCTGGCAGAGCGAACCTGACACGACCCCACGGCTGGCCACAGCAGAGCAGTCGATCGACATCGTGCAGCACGGCAGCGGAGGGCGAAACTGGTCGAGCGGCAATCACGCCGACCGTGACGGGCGGCCGACCGTCAAAGATCGAGGGTACACCGTGTCGTCTCCTCAGGGAACATTTCGTGGCTATCGCACCCAGCCGACCATCACACTGCAATCGTCACAGGGGCAGGTGGAGGTTCGTGTGCCGGAATTCTGGCAACAGTTTCCCGCCAGTTTGTCGGCCACCGCGGACAAGATTTCCATCGGCCTGTTTCCCACAGCCTGCGGCCCCTATGAACTGCAGGGCGGAGAACAGAAGACGCTGTCGGCGTGGACCAGCATCGGCGAAACAGATGGCTCCCCTGACCGCCTGAACTGGATTCATGACACACCGCGTCTGCTGCAGTCTGCGGACTGGGTGCGACGCTGTGCCGTGTTTGACTGGCTGCCGGAGTCACTCCAGCATGACGACGCAGGACTGAATCGTCTGTCTGATTATCTTTATGAATGCACAACCGGTCAGCGAAGCTTCGAGAATCGACGTGCCACCATCGATGAATTCGGCTGGCGCAACTTCGGTGATGTGCCGGCGGACCACGAACAAACTCATTACGCTGGCAGCCGTACCGTTGTCTCTCACTACAACAATCAGTTCGACCTGATCTTTGGAGGCATACAGAACCTGTTTCTCTCCGGCGATATCCGATGGTTTGACCTGTTTGATCCACTCGCGCGACATGTGATCGACATTGACATCTATCACACGACCGAAGACCGCAGTTGCTTCAATGGCGGCCTGTTCTGGCACACAGATCACTACGTAGACGCCGCAACGGCCACGCATCGCACCTACTCAACCGCCAACGCGACCGATGATGGCCATTACGGCGGCGGACCGTCCAACGAACACAACTACACCACGGGCCTGCTGTACTACCACTTCCTGACGGGCAATCCGCAGGCCCGGTCAGCCGTGGTATCACTGGCGGACTGGGTCATCAGCATGGATGACGGTTCCAGGACGATCTTTGGCCTGCTGGATGACGGCCCCACGGGCCTGGCATCGCAGACCAAATACGAAGACTTTCACGGCCCCGGCCGCGGTGTTGGCAATTCCATCAACGCGCTGCTGGACGCTTTCATCCTGACTGGCAAAGCCCGCTACGAAGCCAAACTGGAACAGCTGATTCGTCGCGCCGTCCATCCACGGCAAAGCTGCAGTGAACTGCAGCTGGACGATGCTGAGAACCGCTGGTCCTACTCGGTCTGCATGACGGCTTTGGGACGCGTGCTGGCTCATCGCCTGGAGTCCGGCCGGAAGGATGAGCTCTACGCTTACATCCGTGCCACCCTGGAAAACTACGGACGCTGGATGGCTGACAACGAGCGGCCGTCACTGTCAGCCCCTGAACGGCTCGAGTTTCTGACAGAAGCATGGGCCGCACAGGACTTTCGCAAGGCCAACGCTCTGAGAATCGCGGCCAGTTGTACGGACGATGCGAGACTGGAAGCACGCATGCGATCCAAAGCCAGCGAACTCAATGATGCTGCATGGTCGGACCTTTATCAGTTTGAAGACCGGCACTTAACGGCGCGCTGCCTGTCCATCCTGATGACCGAAGGCGTGCGCGACGTGTTTCACCGCACGTGTTGCCCGGAATATTTTCCACCAGCCGACCAGCCCCATACCTTCGACGACGACTGGGCCATGTTCGTGCCACAAAAACAGCGCGTCAAACGGCGGCTCAGGAACCCGCTGCAGATGGTTCGGTTGCTCCCGCGACTGCTGCATCCGGGCCGGTGGCGGCAGACAGTCGCCGCCTGGCGACGACACCTGGGATAGACGTCACCTCTCATTTCACACAGAGACTCATGATTCAGGTCATTTCTGAAAACTCGCCTCCCACCGACACCCGCGTCGTCACCTCTTCGCCAGACGAGGGGCCGCAGCGGCAGGCGCGGCCAACCGTTTGTCACGTCATTCACGCGCTGGGCGTGGGGGGCGCTGAAATGCTGGTTGACGTAATGGTACGCCGGCTCAACCCGGACTATCGCTGCGTGATTGCCGTGCTCGACGAAATAGGCGAACTGGGCGAACGGCTGCGTGCAGACGGTTTCACGGTGGAACACCTGCAGCGACAACCTGGCATTGATCGCGGTTGCGCAAAGCGTCTGGACGCCTTTGCCCGAAGGGAGCACGTCAGCCTGCTGCACGCCCATCAATACACCCCATTTTTTCAATCGATGCTCAGTCGCGGGCTGACGGGAACTCGCCCGGTGCTGCTGACAGAACACGGGCGACACGTGCCCGATCTGCCCAGCCGCAAACGCAGCCTTGTGAACCGCCTGCTGCTGCGAAAACAGGACCGCCTGATTGGCTGTGGTGCCGCCGTGCGGCAGGCGCTTATTGACAACGAAGGGCTGCCCGCTCAGCGGGTTGACGTGATCTACAACGGTGTGGATCTGAATGCGTTTTCGCAGGCGGCTGCCCATGCACGCACACGCATACGCCGCGAATTCGGCTTCAAAGATGACGACTTCGTGGCCGTCCAGGTGGCCCGGCTGCATAAGCTGAAAGATCACCAGACCGCACTGGAGACAATCGAGGTGGCAAGACGCACTCACCCGAATGTCCGCCTGCTGATTGTTGGCGAAGGTGAGGAACGAGCGGCCATCGAAGCAGACATCAGGCAGAAGAATCTTGAGTGCCATGTCCGACTGGCCGGCAGTCGCAGTGATGTGGCGGATCTGCTGGCGGCGGCGGACACGTTTCTGATGAGCAGTATCAGCGAGGGCATTCCGCTGACGATTATTGAAGCGATGGCCGCCGAGCTGCCCGTGGTTTCCACGGCCGTTGGTGGCATCCCTGAAATGATTACGAGCGGACAAAACGGTTTTCTGGCTCCCGCCCGACAGCCGGCCGAGCTGTCGCGGTGTCTCGTCAGCCTGGCACAATCACCTGCGCTGCGCCGAAAGGTCGGAGCGGCCGGCCGTCGCACGGCGGAGGAACAGTTCTCGCTGGACAGCATGCTCAATGGCTATCGCCGTCTCTACCAGGAGATGATCCATGTCGGCTGAACAACCTCAATCACTGGTTGTCTTTTCAGACGACTGGGGGCGCCATCCGTCTTCATGCCAGCACCTGATTCGTCAGCTGCTGCCCGACTACCGCGTGCTGTGGGTGAACACCATTGGCACACGGGCGCCACGACTGGACTGGAACACCGTCAAACGAGTGGCCGAAAAACTCAGGCAGTGGGGGCGCACGCCTGATGCTGAGCCGACCGAGACTCACGGCAGCCTCGAAGTGACCAATCCCCGAATGTGGCCCTGGTTCACTCGCGCGGCCGATCGACGTCTCAACGCGTGGCTGCTGGAACGTCAGCTGGCACCTCAAATTCGCCAGTTGCCAGGCCCAGTGACAGCCCTGACCACACTCCCCATTACGGCCGACCTGACAGATCGTCTGCCCGTCGATCGCTGGGTGTATTACTGTGTGGACGACTTCAGCGAATGGCCAGGCCTGGACGCACAAACCCTGCGCACAATGGATGACGACATGATTGCCCGGGCGGATCAAATTGTGGCCGTGAGCGAACATCTGCAGACAATCATCGCACGCCACGCTCGCGACAGTTCGCTGCTCACGCACGGCGTCGATCTGGAGCACTGGATGACCGTCATGCCTGACCAGAGTCGCGATGGTGCCGGCGGATTTCCCGATCTGCCTGGCGGCCCACTGGCCGTATTCTGGGGAGTGATTGACCGGCGACTGGATACAGCCATGCTAACCGCATTGTCTCGCGAACTGCACGAGGGACACATTGTCCTGGCCGGTCCGCAGCAGGACCCGGACCCCGCCATCATGAGCCTGCCAAACGTGATGACCACAGGCCCTGTGCCGTTCGACCGGCTCCCAGCGCTGGCCGCCAGAGCCGATGTGCTCGTCATGCCATACGCCGATCTGCCCGTCACACGTGCCATGCAGCCTTTGAAGATGAAAGAGTACCTGGCCACGGGCCGTCCCGTGGTCGTCAGTGAGTTGCCGGCTGTGGCCGCCTGGCAGGACTGCATGGACGTTTGCCGTACGGCCGAGGAGTTCGCGTCGGCGGTGCGGGCCGCTGTCACCGCTGGACTGCCGGCTGCCCAGCAATCAGCCAGAAAACGCCTGCAGCAGGAAAGCTGGGCGGCGAAAGCAAAAATGCTTCAGCAGACTCTGTGTCGGCAGGATGTTCCCCTCAAACAGCAGCTCGTCTGCACTCCCTGAATGTTTCCACCGTCGAGCCGAACGCAGCGCCGCCAAGGAAGTCCTGAAGTGAAATCTGACAAATCAAAACAACGTCCCTTCGTTTTGCACACCCGTGTCGTGACAGGCACAGGAGGCGGGCCGGAGAAGACCATTCTGAACTCCCCCCGGTTTCTGCAGCCATACGGTATCGACTCGGCCTGTTTGTTCATGCGACCGCCGGAAGACCGGGGGTTCGCATCGCTCGAAGCGAAGGCCGCCGCTGCAGACGCTCCGATCATTGGCGTGGATGACCGCGGACCACTGGACCGCAGTGTGCTGACCGAGTGCATTCGCATCTGCAAAGAACGCAACGTCGATATCTGGCACGGCCACGACTACAAGAGTAACGCGCTGGGGCTTTGGGTACGTCGCCATCACCCGATGCACCTGGTAACGACGGCTCACGGCTGGGTCCGCTTCACTGCCAAAACACCACTGTACTACTGCATCGACCGCTTCTGCATGAAACGACACGATCGTGTAATCTGTGTGTCACAGGATCTGCAGCAACGGTGTCTGGGTCTGGGAATCCGCGATGACCGTCTGTCGCTGATTGACAATGCCATCGTGGCCGAAGACTACGATCCCTCGCCCCCCACTCTCGCGGAACGTCGACGATTCGGTTTTGATGACCAGCACATTCTGCTTGGTGCGGCAGGACGCCTGTCCGAAGAAAAAGGGTTTGCTCACCTGATCAGCGCCGTTTATCGACTGGTCCGCAGCGGACATCCGGTGGGACTGCTGATCGCCGGTGAAGGGCACCTGAAAGAAACACTCGAACAGCAGATACGTGATCTGCAGCTGGAGAATCACGTTCGTCTTACTGGTTTTCTGAAAGACCCCCGCGAACTGTATCGCGCCATTGACGTGTTTGTGCTCAGCAGTCTGCGGGAAGGTCTGCCGAACGTGGTGCTGGAAGCCATGGCGTCCGGCCGAGCCGTGGTGACGACCAACGTCAATGGGATCCCTCGTCTTGTGGAATCCGGCAGGAACGGAATCGTCGTGAACGCGGACAGCGTTGACCACCTGTTCCACGGCATTCGAGACGTTCTCGAATCAGATCACGAGCGCCAACAGATCGCTCAGTCGGGTCGCGAGACCGTCGAGACGCGTTTCAGCTTTCAACGGCGGATGGAACACATCGTCAGCATTTATCGCGGACTGAGCAGAGATCTGGCGAATCGCATTGCCGAACGGCCGGTCTCGTCACACCAGCTGCAAACCGTTTAGCCCACGCCTGGCTAATCTGTACTTCACTGTTGAACTTCACGACGCCCACAGCAAGAGCATCATGACTCCAACCATCGCCCCGCCCCCGAAACTGACTGTCTGCGGCGGTACCACGCCGCCGCCGCAGTGGAACGACTATCTCACCCGTTTTGGCTATGACGGCTTTCATCTGCGTCAGGAATGGGCCCACGTGTTTCGCACGGCACTGCGGCACCAGCCGCGTTTTCTGTGGGCCACCCGCGGAAACGACATTGCGGGTGTACTGCCCCTCATGCACGTCACCGGTCCGATCTTCGGCAGCTTTCTGGCGAGCCAGCCCTACCTGAATACCGGGGGCGTGCTGGCCGACTCTCCGGAAATTGCCGCCCGACTGATTGATGAGGCCGTGATGCTGGCCGATGAACTGGATGTCAAACATCTGGAACTTCGCCACGAACAGCACGTTGAACATCCGCGACTGAACGCCACGTCCAGCGAAAAGGTGCATATGCGACTGCCGCTGCCGACATCAACCGACGCCCTGTGGGACAGCCTGAAGTCGAAAGTACGCAGTCAGATTCGCAAGCCGCTGAACAATGTCGAACTGAGCGTCGAATTTGGCCAGCACGATCAGCTGGACAGTTTTTATCACATCTTCTGCCGCAACATGCGTGATCTGGGAACTCCGCCGTTCTCTCCGCACCTGTTTCGTCTGATGCTCGAGCAATTCCCCGATAACGCCGAAATCTGCACTGTGCGGTTCAATGGAACAGCAGTCGCATCCGGCTTTCTGATACATGGCCCGGGCACCACCCTGATTCCCAGTGCCAGCGCCCTGCGGGAATACAACAAAACCAGCTGCAACATGCTGATGTACTGGCACGCGCTGTCACGATCCATCGAGCGAGGACAGCAGGTGTTTGACTTTGGTCGCAGTTCGGTTGACGCAGGCACACATAAATTCAAAAAGCAGTGGGGATCGCTCGAGTATCCGGCCATCTGGCAGTATTACGGCCGCAAAGGCAGCGTTACCGATGCCCGTCCGAACAGCGGCAAATACGATCGCATGATCGAAACCTGGAAGAAGCTGCCAGTGTGGGTGACGAAACTTGTGGGCCCGTCCATCGTCCGCGGAATTCCTTAGCGAGCGGCCTCAGTCTCAGTCGGTCTGTCAGCAGCAACCGTGAAATCCGTAATCACGGGTCGGTGATCAGAACACGTCGTCCACAGAATCTGTGTGCGATGAAACGCGATCTGCCGACTACCCCAGAGATGATCGATGGCGATCACCGGCAGGGGCATGGGCCACGTTGTGTGCAGTCCCTGCCCGCTGGTTTCAAAAGCAGAGTGAAATTCTTCGCGAATGGGGTCGAAGTAACGGCTGTCCACCGGCGTATTCAGGTCGCCCACGAACATCACAGGGCCATGCAGTGTCTGTAGAACCTCGTGCAGTTTTTCGATGTGACGGCGGCGGTGCGACAGCAGATCACTGGCGAAATCGCAGAACAGAATCGTCACTCGCTGTCCAGCGACGGCCACCTCGACCGCCTCGTAATTGCCACCTTTGATCCAGGCCAGTCGACGATGCCCGAGAATCGGATAACGAGACAGCAGCATCAGCCGACGCGGCAGATCCAGCCGCTGATAGCCTGGATAATGCTGCTGAAACCACGCCGCGCTGCGTGTCTTCAGAGTCTCCGCTTCAGCGAGCGCCAGAATGCCAGGACGGGCGTCACGAATGACGGCCTCGATACGACTCCAGCCCAGTTGACCGTCACACGCATTCCACAACATCAGGCGAAACGTGGTGGCCGGCAGCGGCAGGGTCGCGTTGCCGACATACTGGCTGCGCCACGCCCAGCCTGCCACAAGCGGCAGACACAACAGCAAAAGTCTGCGACGACCGCGCAAGCGTGCAGGGGCCATCAGCAATCCCCCCAGCACGAGCAGGCACATGGCGGCCGGAGACGTGACGTAGTAAATCAGGCCCGTCCACAGATAGCTGTCGCGTACGGTCAGACGCACGGCGGTCCCGCACCCCAGCGCCAATATCACGGCGTTGACACTGAACTGCCGCAACCGCGCCCGCCATCCCAATGGCCGCCATCCCAATGGCCGACTGTCATTGGGTAAACAACGATCGGAACCCGAGTTGTCCCGGGAGCTATGGTCAGCCGCAGACACGACAGCCCTCACGACGGGCAATGGGCAATTGGCGGAACGCCATGGTCCGCAGGTTGATCCACTGCATCCGTCCGGCCAGGGGTTCTCCGATTCCCGTCAACAGCTTGATCACTTCCACGACCGCCATCGAGGCAATCATTCCGGAGACTGCCCCGAAAACGGGGAACTCGCGTTTCCAGTTGGGAGGTGACTGCGGATACAGGCACGCCAGACAGGGGGTCTGCCCGGGAATGAGTGTGGTCAGCTGCGCGTCCAGATCATACATCGCGCATTCCACCAGGGGCTTTTGCTGCTGCACGCACGCGGCGTTCATGGCGAATCGCTCTTCATACAGCGGCGCAGCATCCACCACGATATCCACCTGCCCCACCAGTTCTGCGGCGTTGTCAGGCGAGAGGTTTTCACCCACTGGAACAAGCTCCACGTGGGGATTCAATTCCCGCAAACGACGTTCGGCCGATTCAATGCGCGGCTTGCCCAGCCAGTCGGTGGTCATCAGCAACTGCCGATTCAAATCGCTGGGCTTCACGTTGCCAGCATGCGCCAGCACAAGTCTGCCAATTCCGGCGGCGGCCAGGTAATAGGCGACTGTGCCGCCCACACCGCCCAGCCGGGAAACGAGCACACTGGCCTGCTTCAGCTTCTGCTGGCCCTGTTCACCTACGTCCGGCGTCCAGATTTGCCACTCATACCGAGCGCGCTCCGCGTCGGAAAGCCGTCGTTCTGTCATGATTCTGTCCCTGAGTTATCCGCCGGAAATCGGGGGAAGCAACAGCACCGTATCACCGTCGGCCAGCGATCGAGCGGCGGCCGCAGAGTGCTCCACGGGCTGGTCATTCACAAACACGAGCAGACTGGGCAGCAGTTCTCCGTTCTCCGCCAGCAGTCGGGGCCGCAGTTGCTCATTTTGCCCGGCGACATGCTGCAGCAGTTCCAGCAGACTCCCCACGCCTTCCGCGTCGATCACCGCCTCGGCCTGCCCGGCCACCTCACGCAGCTGGGCCTCATACACCATTGTGATTTTCAGCATCTCCAAGCCTCGCGTTCCCTTTACACTGTCTGTTCCCGGACGTGACCATCTTCCAGCAGAAATCTTCGGCTGGCCAGCTCACGCGCTTCTGCCTGACTGTGTGTGATGTGCAGCGTGGTCACACCCGTGGATCGCGTGACGTTGCGCAACAACTCATACATTTCGCAGCGCGTCTGTTCATCGAGCGCACTGAACGGTTCGTCCAGCAGCAGCACGGAGGGACGAAAGGCGAGCGCCCGCCCCAGTGCCACACGCTGCGACTCGCCTCCGCTGAGCGCGTCGATGGATCGGGACAGCAGCCTCTCAACCCCCAGCAGCGACGACAGCTCTTTGACCCGCGCGGCTGTTTCCGGCCCACTGACTTTGCGAATCTTCAGGCCAAACTCCAGATGCTCGGCAACCGTCATGGTCGGAAACAGGGCCAGATCCTGCGGTACAAAACCGGTCTGACGATCGGCGGGTGGCCAGCGGGTCACGTCCTGCCCACGAATCAGTATCTGACCGGATGCCACCGTTCTCAGACCGCAGATGGCTTCCAGAATCGTGGTCTTGCCCTGTCCGGTCTGCCCCATGAGCACAGCGTACTCGCCGGCGTCGATGGTGAACGACACGTTCGACAGCGAAAACTGTCCGGCAACAATCGTGACGTCTTTGAGTTCGATCATGCCGCACCTGCGGTTTCCGGAAGGCTCATCAGTCTCTGCTTCATCGGTTCACTTCGTCTTACGCGCCACTTCCGGACGATTGACCGATGGAAAGGCGGCAGACAGCTGACGTTTCACATTCGCGTGCTGAGGAGCGTCGGCCAGATTGTTCCACTCATAAGGATCCGCGTCGTGATCGTAGAGTTCTTCGCTGCCATCTTCGTAGCGGATGTATCGCCACTTTTCTGAGCGGACCGCATGCCGATTGCGTCCGTGAGTCGTCAGCGCCGGATGAGGCCAGGCGGCCGCCGGATCGCGGAGCAGTGAAACGATACTGCGGCCCTTAACGTGTTCGGGGACCGGCAGGTCTGTCAGTTCACACAACGTGGGATAAATGCTCATGAAGTCCACTGTTCTGGAGCTGATCGCTCCCTGTGGAGTCACTCCCGGCGCCTTCCAGATGAGCGGTGCGCGAGTGGCTTCTTCCCACAGGGCGAATTTTCGCCAGTGGTGCTTTTCGCCCAGATGCCAGCCATGGTCGCCCCACAGCACCACGATGGTATTGTCAAAATGTGCGGACGCCTCGAACGCATCCAGCAGTCGTCCCAGTTGCGTGTCCGCATAAGTCACCGAAGCAAGGTACGCCTGGATGGCCTGCTTCCACGCCTTGCCGTCACGAATCGCACGATGATCACCGCCCGGCTTTGCCGTCTTTACGCCTAGTTCCGGAATGTCGTCCAGATCATTTTCCCGGAAGGGGGGCAGTTCGATCTGTTCCAGCGGATGCATGTCAAAATATTTTTTGGGCACGCTCCACGGCATGTGCGGCCGAAAGATGCCGCACGCGAGGAAAAAGGGGCGCTTGCGTCCTGTTTGCTGCAGTTCTTCGATGCAGTAGTTCACCGTGAAGTAATCGCCAACAGCGTCATCTTCGCCTTTGAGCACACTCCACCGCACACCGTTGAAGTCACTCTTGCTGAACGCCCCCAGCGATCGCACTTTGGGACGCTTCAGATAGTCATCCCACTCCTGACGTCGACCATACGTGCCGTGGTAAATTTTGCCCGCTCCAGTCACCCGATAACCGTGTGCGCGAAAATGAGAGTTGAGCGTCTGCTCGGGCGCGATGTGGGGACGATAATCGTTGGAATTGTGGTACACGCCTGTTGTCGACGGCCGCATACCGGACATGAGCGCGGCGCGGGAGGGGTTGCAGGCGGGCGCTGCACAGTAGGCGTGCCGAAAGCTGACCCCCCAGGCAGCCAGGCGATCCAGCTGTGGCGTGATGGTC
This sequence comes from Planctomycetaceae bacterium, assembly GCA_024742875.1. Taxonomy (GTDB): domain Bacteria; phylum Planctomycetota; class Planctomycetia; order Planctomycetales; family Planctomycetaceae; genus Fuerstiella. Next base: position 203,795 of record JANSXP010000004.1, read on the forward strand.
TGTCGATTGCGCTGCAGGTGTCCGACCCAGTGGTTGAGGTCGTCGACGGCGATGAACAGCACATTGGGGGGCGACTGATCGGCGGTTGCCGGCCCGATTGCCAGCAGACAGAAGGCAATTGCCAGACACCCCGTCCCCTCTGTTGATCTTCGTGACGTTGCATCACGCATTCCCACGCCTCCCAAAACTACTGATTGGTGGCCACGGATTGGGCCACGGATTGAGGCGGTCAGCCGACACAGTCGGTGCGACCGTCATCACCACACGCCTAATTCGTGCGGACAGGCTACTGCCTGACGATTTTCACGCAAGTATGAGTCTGATGCAAAATGGCAACATACGCTGCACTGTGTTCTGACAGGCCATCGAGACGCCGGCCAGCAGGACAAACCGGACACGACGAATTTCGTGTGAATTCCGAGCACACAGAAGGGACCTCACCATGAAGACATCCATTGCCAACCGTTACGCCGCGCGCATGCTGGCCGCCCGCACGCCCGCTGATTGCTGGCAGTGGCCCCAGTCCGCCGGCAATTCTCCGGCGGCTCCCGACCCACGCCTGCTCGATGGAGAAATTCGAGGCCTCACGGCGCGGGTCACTCTCGGAGATGGCACGCTGGTCGAAGCCGGCATTCGGGCAGTCTCGCAGCACGACGTGGTGCTGCTGGTTAACGACCCAGCAAAGATTCCCGTACAGGGGCAGATCGTCAGCATGCGTGTCTGCCTGAAAGGTGACGTCCTGCTGGATGAGTTGCAATGCATTCTGCACTGGTCGGGAATTGTCCACGGTCAGGCACTGGTCGCACTGTTCACCGTGGAGCCCATGGGAGCCATCGCCAAACAGTGGCAGGGATCGGGACAGCGGGGCGAGATTCGGTTTCCCATTGATGTGCCAGCCGCTCTGGAGTGCGAAGAAGACGAACCGGCCTATGGGCGAATCGTCGACTACTCGCTGAGCGGCTGTCGTTTTCACTGTGTCGACGAAATCGAGCTGAGCGTGGAGTATGAAACGACCGTGCTGTTCCCGCATGCAACCGTAGAACTGAATCTCACACCACGCTGGGTGCTGAACTCAGAAGACAGTTTTCAGCTGGGATGTTCGTTCCGACCGGAGCAGGGCGTGTTGATGGCCTGCCGACATCACCCGGCTGCCACGGGACTGAGTTTTCCGCTGGAACCCAAAACAGCCGACTGGACGCCGCAAAGCTAACGCGCCGCAAAGCTAACGCGCCGCAAAGCTAACGCGCCGCAAAGCTAACGCGCCGCAAAGACTGCCAGGCCGCACGAAGCGGCCCGGCATACTGTCAGCTGGATCCGGTCGGATACGTCAAATCGAACTGGGGCGAACCGACGATCGGCCACAGCACAAGAAAGTGGTGGATCATATCGCTGAAGAACAGCGCCAGCCCGATCACCAGCATCCACCAGGCCAGTGACGCTGATCTTTTCCACAATCCACTGGCGATGAGCATCATCAGGCCACCGATGTAGCTGTGATGAATCCGCACACCGCACGTCAGACCAGCGAGGACGGACGCCGTATCCCGGGTGGATTCCAGGCGGAGCCCGAACCGCAGCACGCACGTCAGCAGTTCCAGCGCAATGGTCAGGCCGATAACCCACAGCCAGAACGACGAATGACGGCCTGGGCGTTCCGCAGAAGCAACCATCAGCTTACCGATCGCGGACTTTGACCTGCCACTCTTTGGACATCAGGCTCATATCCGAATCGTCCTCATACTGCTGACTGAGCGCAGCGAGATCTTTCTTCAGCCCGGCAATCACCTCAGCGTAGTCGGGATTGCTGTATTCGTTTTGAATCTCGTCCGGGTCTTTCTCCAGATCGTAAAACTCCCACTCGCCGAACTGATAAAACTGAATCAGCTTGTAGCGATCTGTGCGGATCCCGTTGTGCCGGGCCACCATGTGCACGCTCGGGTACTCGTAGTAGTGGTAGTACACAGACTTCCGCCAGTCAGACGGCGTTTCCCCTTTCAGCAGTGGCACCAGCGACGCGCCCTGCATGTCCGCTGGGATGTCGGCTCCGGCCATGTTCAAAAACGTCTCGGCATAGTCCAGATTCTGCACCAGATCCGTATTCACGCTGCCAGGCTGTGTGACGCCCGGCCATTTGACGATCAGCGGCATCTTCATGGATTCGTCGTACATCCAGCGTTTGTCGAACCAGCCATGGTCACCCAGATAGAATCCCTGGTCTGACGAATAGATGACCACCGTGTTGTCGTCGAGCCCGTTCTCCTGCAGATACGTCATGAGGGTGCCCACGCTTTCGTCGACTCCCTTAATACATCTCAGATAGTTGCGGATGTAGCGATGATATTTCCACCGCACCAGTTCTTTGCCCGTCAGAGCCAGCTTACGCAGTTCGTTGTTCTTCGGTTCGAACGCCGCATCCCAGGCCTGGCGCTGAGCGGACGTCATGCGTTCCAGATTCTTCAGGCCGGAACGATCCATGGACTTGCCGGTAGGATTCCAGTTGGGCAGTTCCGGACCAAAACAATCGGCCACCAGATTGAGATGGCCGTCGATGCCCATTTCGTGAAACCGAGCCGGACTCGCATTGTCAGCATAGTTGTCAAACAGCGTGGATGGCTCTGGAATCGTGATGTCGTCGTACAGCGTGAGATGACGCAGCGCGGGCATCCATGTGCGGTGTGGCGCTTTGTGCTGGCACATCAGCATAAACGGCTGATCACCGCCCGCGTTTTCCTTCAGCCAGTCAATCGCCACATCTGTGACGATGTCCGTGCAGTAGCCTTCAACTGTCTCACGGCCCTGGGGTGTTTTGAAGATCGGGTTGTAATACTGCCCCTGGCCTGGCAGCACCTTCCAGAAATCAAAACCCTGCGGGTCAGTTCCCAGATGCCACTTGCCGATCATTGCCGTGCGATAGCCTTCTTTTTGCAGCAGCTTGGGAAATGTCTGCTGGTCCCCGTTGAAGCGATCACCGTTGTCCATGAAGCCATTAACATGACTGTGCTTGCCCGTCTGAATGACAGCACGACTGGGACCACAGATGCTGTTGGTGCAGAAACTGTTCCGAAACACCATTCCCTGAGCGGCCAGCTTGTCAATATTGGGCGTGGGGTTCACGCCTTTCAGCCAGCCGTCGTAGGCACCGATGGCGTGCGGCGCATGATCATCGGTAAAGATGAAGACGATATTGGGCCGTTTGGCCGCCTCGGTCGCACGACACACGGGGGAAACGCAGACAGAAGCCGCAAGGGCGAACAACAGTACGACAGACAGACGAAGGGGATTCCGCATAGTGATTCCGAACGACAGCAGGATGAACAGTCAGAACTGCCATAATCGCGGTCGCTGCGGCGAATCTCAACCGATCGCCCGAATTAGCCGCCGCTGACAGGCGGAAAGCAGGCCACTTCGTCGCTTTCCTGCAGCGTCTGATCGTTATTCGTGAATTCCCCGTTCACCGCGATGTGCAGTGTGACTGCCGCCGCTGTCAGTTGCGGCCAGTTGTCTGCCAGCGTCTGACGCAGAGTCTGCACATCAGCTCCCTCCGTCAGTTCAACACTGATGTGCGACTGACCGACCGCCTCTTTGGCAGCCGCAAACAAGAGGATGGTCAGCTTCATGACATGATGTTTCCGAAAGGTCGAGATTTGAACGCGGCCTCCAGTTCGGGCATCAGTCCGTAGGCAAACGCCATGATCTTCAGCGGATGAACGGTGGGGATTGAGGCCGCCTGCTCCATCTGCATCCGACAGCTGCTGCAGTCGGTAATGCCGGCATCGACGCGTATCGTCTTCATCTGGTCAATCAGCTCTTTGCCAATCGACAGCGACTGCTCAAAGTGCTCGGCCGCCAGACCAAAGGTGCCCGCCATGCCACTGCACCCTTTTTCGATCCGCACCACTTCCACTCCAGGGATGAGCTCCATGAGGTTGCAAAGTCCGGTCTGCGGTCCCAGCGCCTTCACGTGACACGGTGTGTGATAGGCGACCTGCAGATCCAGACGTGTAAAGTCTTTTCGCAGTCGTCCCTGCTGATGCAGATCCCACAGGAACGTACCCGCGTCAAACGTTTGTTCGGCCACTATCTGCACGCCCCGTTCACTGCTCAGCAGAGGGTATTCGTTCTTCAGGCACAGCGCGGCCGATGGCTCTGTGCAAACGATGGGATATCCTTCACGCGCATGTTCACTCAACTCGGCGATGTTGGCATCCGCCACTTCCCTGGCGGCGTCCAGATCGCCCACCGCAATCATGGCCATGCCGGACACAGACTGCTGCTGGGGAATATGCACACGAAAGCCGTTGTGCTGCAGAATCCGCACAAAGGCTTCTGCCAGCTGGGGATCGTGATGGTTGGCAAAGTAGTCCACAAAATAGACCACTGTGGGCACCTGCGACGTGGGGTCCGCCGTATTGTGTTCACTGCGCACGCGCGGTGACTTCAGAAAAGGCCGCCGGGCGAATCGTGGCAAACGCCGTTTCTCTGCCAGCCCCAGTGTCTTGCGGAGAACAGCGCGAGAAATTCCGTAGCGGATCAGCCGGTTGGCCATGATGGTGAAGCGACTGGCAAACCGCGCGTAAGTGTGAAATCGGGACAACAGCCAGTCCGCGTTATCCAGACCGTTAACGGCCACATTCTGCGCGCGGGCTTCGAGCATCAAATGGGGAATGTCCACGCCCGAGGGGCACTCCAGTTCACACTGCTTGCAGTTAAAACAGCTCTCCGCCACTTCGCGGGCGGCCTGCGAAGACAGCAGTTCTTCCGGCTCTTCGCCGCTGACCAGACGGCGAAGCAGATTGGCCTTGCCACGCGGCGCGAGCGCCTCCTGCTCGCCCTCATGGAAAAACGGGCACATCCGGCTGAGAATCGAAGTGGTCCGACACGATCCGCAGCCGTTGCAGCGACTGGCCGTCTGAATGGCCGTTTCCTCACTCCAGTTCAGTTGCAGAATGGGCAGAAGACTGGCCTCGCCATCGCTGGCCGGTGGCTCCTGGCGAGCCGACACACGCCGCAGATTGCGAACCGTCAGCCTGCCGTCGTCGCTGATAATCTTGTCGGGATTCAGCAGTTTTTGGGGGTCAAAGATCTCCTTCACCTGCTTAAAACGGCTGTACAACGGACCGTACTGCGATCGAATGAAGGCCGTTCGCGACAGTCCGTCGCCGTGCTCACCGCTAATTGTGCCGCCCACGGTTTTCACGTGGCGGTACAGATCCCGCGCGATGGCTTCGACCTGCTCGGCCCGACCGGGCAGTGGCGTGGGCAGCATCGGCCGCAGGTGCAGCTGCCCGGACGCCGCATGGGCGTACAGCGTGGCGGTCACTTCGTGTTTTTGAAACGCCTTTTGCGCCAGTTTTAAAAAGCCGGAAATCTCCGCCGGCGGCACCGCGATATCCTCCACAAAGGCTAACGGCCGCGAGTCGCCCCTGAGTCGGGCCAGCAGCGACACAACGCTGCCCGGAATGGTCCACAGAAAATCAATCTCGTCCGCCTCAAACACGGTCCGAGTGGTGACGAACTGATGATCCATCGAATTCAGCAATACGTTGGCATTGCGTGTCTTCTGCTGCACATCCGAAGCGCTGATGCCGTTAAATTCCAGAAACAGGCCCGCCTCTGCGTCGGAACGCACCACATCACGAACGGCCGAATCAGAATCCCGTGCCAGGCTCAACAGCCGGCGGTCGAGCAGATCACAGGCCCCCGGCTCCAGCACAAGCAGCACCTGCATGGCCTGCAGAGCGGCTTCCATACTGCCGAACATCAGCACCATCATCCCGCGGTGACGGGAGATCGGCATCGTGTGCAGCGTGGCTTCGGTGATGATGCCCAGAGTTCCTTCCGAGCCGGCCAGCAGGCGCGGAAAATCAAGACCACCACGGCTAAGCACGCCCCGCAGCATGTAACCACTGCAGTTGCGCAGCAGCGGCGGCTGGTGAGTTTCAATTTCCTCCGCAGCCTGCTGCAACACGTTCGACAGTCGCTCCATCAGATCCACGCGACGGGTCGCCGGAGTGAGATCGGCCAGCGGCAATGTCTCATTCAGCACGGGTGCAGCAAATCCACCCGCCGCCGAGGGACTCTCGTTGACGATCGTCTGAGGACGATCAGCGCGGGTCTGGTCTCCCGGCACTTCGCGGCCCAGTTCCAGCGTCTGGCCTCCCATCAACACGCACTGCAGACTCTGCAAATGATCCCGCGTGGACCCGACGCGAAACGCGTGGGATCCTGCCGCGTCCACGCCAATCATGCCGCCAATCGTGGTGATGGCCGAGTTGGACGGATCAGGCGCGAAGTATCGTCCGTGCTCTTTCAAACGGGCGTTCAGGGCAGCGCGGGTGATTCCCGGCTGCACACGCACGGTGTCACGATCAACGGCAATCAACCGGTTCATATAGCGGGAAAAATCGAGCACGATACCCCGCCCAAGACAACCGCCCGCCAGTCCCGTTCCGGCTCCGCGGGCAATCAGGGGGATATTGGACCGGGAAGAGTAGGCGGCCAGCAACTCGACATCACCGGTCGAACGGGGAAACGCCACAGCCAGGGGCTTGATCTCGTACAGGCTGGCGTCCGTCGCATACAGCGCAGTGGTCACGTCATCGATTCGCAGGTCCCCTTCCAGCGAATCAACCAGATCTTCCGCTATCTGTCGGCGAACGTCTTCCAAACGTCAGTTCTTCGATGCGTGTTCCGCGGAATCCTGCCGCTTTTTCATCTGGATATACCGCTCGCTGACTTCCAGATCGAACGCCCCGTGCTGCTCATTGAGAGCCGTACGTCGATGCCGTGCGCGACAGCGATAACAAACCAGCATATCCGCCATGAAGGTGTACAATAGCATGTCCACCAGCGCGAACGCCATCAGCACACCCAAAGCCAGTTCCGGGTGGTGATTGTACCAGGCGATCGTGCTCAGGATGATCCCGCAGCCAACCATCGCCAGCCCCAGACCGGGAGGAAAATCCTTCTGGCGCCACAGATCGCTGCAGCCGCACACACGACAGCGATGGCAGTAATCGCCATCGAAGTCGCCAGCCCCCTCATCACGCGACCAGTCACAGTGGGAACAGCGAACGGGCCCCTGTGCCGGATCGGGCGTACAGGAGGATCGTTTCATACATACCGGACACTCAAAAATGATCTGCATGAATTTGCCTCCGGCATCAGCCGTCTGCTGTCAGTAATCCGTATTCCGTAAATTCCAATTCCCGAGCATCGGGCCGCCACAGTCAGGCGGTGCTCAGATCCGGTCCGCTAGTACGGCACGGACGTGGCGCGTTCCAGAAGAATGGCCGTCATCTCACCCATAAACGCCAGAATCAGACCGGCAAACAGGACTCCGGTCGCGGACTGCGTATTACGGTGTTTCATAATCCGCCAGACCATGAGCGTTGTCACAGCGGGGGTCACAATGCCACCAGCCCACCGCATTCCCAGCCAGATGCGCTGCGTCATTTCAGCCACCATTCCAAACTCCAGCAGCGCCCAGCAGGACGCCGTCAGCCTCAGTGCAGCGGCCACCAGAATGGCCACGTTGAACCACAGCAGCGGACGAATGCTCATCGTAGGTGTTGTCAGATACCAGTGCCCCAGCAGCATGCCGGTCAGCATCCCGCCAACGACACCAGCGGACGAGACGTCTGCCAGCAGTTGCAGGGGCAGATGCTTACCCGACGACTGCCAGGAGCTTAGCAGCAGCATCGTCGAGCAGGTCAGCAGCAATACGAAGATGCACAGGTTACCGGGGAGGCGTCGCCCCAGCGCCCAGACAACAGACCCGAGGTAACTGACCACGCAGGCGACGATCGACAGATTGCGAATTCTCTGTTGTGCGGCAGCGGAGAGAGTCGATGGCTGTGTCTCGCTGACGGCAGACTCCGTCTGCCGGTCTGATGGCGCGGCGGCGACAGATGACGCGGATGGTTCGGCCTCCACCGAAAACAGCAGCGCGGCGAGAACACACAGTCCCAGCAGCACCCGCATTTGAATGCGAAAAAAACCGTCGGTCACTTCCTGCCGCGGCATCAGCCACCACATCAGTGTGATCCCGGCAGCCAGTTTCAGGACAAACAGTGCGGCAATCATAAGGGCCTCACTTCCGGCAGGCAGTCCATGTCCGCACGATTACTTCTTGTTAATCAGCGCCATGGCTTCGGCGCGGCTGGCGGGATCTTTTTTCAGCAACCCGCGAACGGCGCTCGTAATTGTCAGCGCCCCCGGTTTGCGAACACCGCGAATCGTCATGCAGGTGTGCTCGGCTTCCAGCACAACAATCACGCCTTTGGCCCCGAGTTCGGACTCCACCAGATCAGCCACCGTGTGCGTCATACGCTCCTGGACCTGGGGGCGCCGGGACACTTCATCCACAACCCGCGCCAGCTTACTCAGGCCCGTCACTTTTCCTCTTGGGATGTAGCCAACGTGCGCCGTGCCAATAAACGGAAGCAGGTGATGTTCACACATACTGTGAAACGAGATGTCGCGCACCAGGACCATCTCATCATATTCTTCTTCAAACACCTTATGCAGATGCCGCCCCGGTTCCATGTGAAGTCCACCAAACATCTCCGCGTACATGCGGGCGACGCGAGCCGGCGTTTCCAAAAGACCATCGCGGTCCGGGTTCTCTCCAACGGCTGAGAGAATCTCGCGGATCGCCGCCTCGATACGAGGTTTGTCGATGTAGCGTTCCTCGGGAGGCGTGGCTCCGGAACCCAGTGTTTCATTCAATTCAGACATTTCGCCTGTTTCAATTTTTGCGGTGTGCGGCAGACGGCTCTGACAACCTTCTTCTGGCTGTCGGCGGAATCAGCTCGGTCGTCTGGAGTCGAGCATGGCGGCATGCCATTGTCTGGTGGGGCTTCGGCGGCCGGAAAGCAGTATGACGGGCAAAAGGGGCGGATTCACAAAAGCAATGACCGTTTTTCCATTTCAAAGAAGTTGTCTGCTGGTATGCCGCGTCAATCAGCGGGGCATTTTTCAGATCGCTGCCACGCATCACTCAGCCCCTCGCTCACATCATCAAACTGGTAGGAGAGGGTCCCGGCATACTGACTCACGACACGCTTGTTACCGCCCCGCGGTCGCCCATTGGCCGGCCCGCCAAACACGGGGGCCGGTGCCTTTGCCAGGTGTGCCAGCCGTTCATAATAGGCGGCCCGCGTGAGCGTCCCTGAGTTGACAACGTTCATCAGATCGGGAACGCCCTCTGCGGCAGCCATGTGGGCCACAGCCGTCACAGCATCGTCAACGTGTATCAGATTCAGCCACTGCTCCCCATCACCGGGCAATGGCTTTTTTTCCCGCAGATCTTCCACACGCCGTAACAGACGATTCGGGCCGTAGATGCCTGCCATTCTCAGTACGCACACCTGAGTCGACGGAAATCTCTGCGCGACCAGCTGCCGGAGTCGTATTTCGGCCTGCAGACAGCACTCCCCGCCCTCCGTCTGCGGGGCGGGTTCTGTCGACTCATCAATGGCCGTGCCGACCTGATCGCCATACACGCTGGTGCTGGAAACATAAAGGAACCGCTGGGGCGCAGACGACAGCTGCGAAACGAATCGTGTCAGCCCGTCAATCCAGACAGCCTGTCGGCTGTCGCCGGACGTGCGATCAAACCCCACCGCCCACAGCACAGTTTCTGCGGCGGGGAGCCGACCAGGCAGGCCATCTGCCGCGAGCTGGCCCAGCAGTGGAGTCAGACCACATCGGCGGAAAGATTCTGCTCGCTCAGTCGAACGTGTGATGGCCGACACACTGTCACCTGAGCTGACCCAGTATTGTGCTGCGCGAAGCCCCAGGTAGCCGCACCCGGCAATGAGTCGTGATGTCTGCTGCGAACTGGTCATCGTGCCACCCCTGATTTTGTAGATTCGGCCGCCCGATCAGCGGAGGATGGTGCCCAGAGCAGCAAACGGTGAATGCCGGACTGAGAACTGCTGCATACGACCGTGCTGGTGCCTGCAGCGCAACAGGACGATCTTGTTTTTCCATGGGCAACCGGGTGCAATACGCCGAGGATATCAAAACTCGCTTTGTCCTGCTCGCAGATTATTCACTCATGTCGTCATCCAGCACACACGCTCGCAAAATGTTCTGGGCCAGAATTGTGGCCGTCGCCATTCTGCTTTTGGTCGCCGTTGCCAAACCCCGGGTTGAAGCCTGGCTGGGACTGGATTCCCCGACGGCCCCAGCGGCGACGAGCGAATCCGAATCGCCCTCAAAGTCGAACGAAGGACTGATCGATCCCGACGAATTCATCGCCGCAGGGCCCGCGGAGGGGGCCGCCGAAGGGCCTGCTGAATCGGAGCCTGAACGGCCGACCACTCAGTCCGGAAAAGTGGAAAGCAGGGTACAGCCTGGGAGCTCACGGAAAGCATCCGACGACGTCGCGAAACAGAATCCAGACAAGGCGGGGGCCAGCGAACCGGTCGTCGGCAGGTCAATCGGCAACCGAACAGACGGAATTCGTCCAGCCAACGACAAACCCATCCCCGGAAAACTGAAACTGGTCGACAAAGCTCGGCAGAAGTTTCAGTCGACCGCAGGGCTGCTTTACGTGCAGGGCAGTGCGGACGGACACCGGCTGAAACACGTGCTCAAACACGCCCAGGACATTCCGGAAAAAAACATCCATGGCGTTTTCGATGGCGAGGGCGACCGTGACCAGATTCTCGCGTGGATCGATATTGCCTACGAAGCCGGTCGGAAAGGGGGGCGTGGAACGAAGGTCGAGCGGCAGGGTGGCCGGGTGGTCTACACCGTACGAATGAGTCAGCGCATCGGTTACGTTGGTGGCCGCGCCGGAAAACGCGACAACTATCCCGAATGCCGCTATCTGAGACTGGTCGTCCAGAACGACAACGAAGTCGTTACGGCCTACCCGTCGCGTTCCATGTAGCGGCGAATTCTCCCGCACAACTGTTGCACAATCGGCACAGTCAACGTGGACTGCCGGGATTCGCCCGGGAATTCAACTCTGCGGATTGCGCGCAACGTATGAGTAAGCAAAACATGCCGGTTTGCCTTCGGCTCGCCCCAACTCTGCAGGGTGCGGGCGAGTGGATTCCTTCAACGTCACATCGGCAAAGGTCCGATATCGAAGGCGACGGGAATTGCTACTGACCGGTGCTCACGATTCAGCAAAGATTCTTGCTGATGGCAGGCCTCACGACTGCCGCCGCTCAGAACGCAGCCCTGCCGCTCAATTTGATGCTGGCGATGTAGGCGTACTTCTGTACACAAGGAGACCACCGATGTCTGAAGAAAACATCATCGAAAACAACGAACAGGAATACGAAGAGATCAGCAGCGACGAAGTCGATCGCGTTGTGGAAGTTCTCGACGGCCTGATCGAAAACATGCAAAGCGAAAACATCAAGCACATCCTTGAAGAAGCATCAAGCAACGTCTACTACCTCGTGTACGAAGACGATGAAGATCAGGACATTCTGGAACACGCTGCCTAAGCAGGGGCAGGCCGGTTGACAGACCGGTTTGAGGGCGACTCAGCACTCATGCTGTGTCCCCACCCTGCGTCGGTTTTCCGGCTGTTCCCAATCAGAAACGATAAACGCCCGGTGACATTCATCGGGCGTTTTTCCTGTCTATCCATCAGCAGACGTCTCTATCGTGCCGCCAGTGTGTATCCCGTGTCCCGCATGGCACGACGAACATATCGCCCCAGCAGCTGCGTCATCTGAGGGGCCGTTCGAAATCCCGCTTCACGTTCCATAATACGGAGGTCGGGCGTCACGATCAGCACTGTGGGCAGCGTGCGTACGCCCAGTGCCTGAATCAGTCGACGGTCTCGGTCGCCATCCAGCGACACGGGTACATAGCCCTGACGAACATCTCGAATTACGTCACGGTCCGCATAGGTTTCGGCCTTCATGCGATCGCAGTACTGACACCAGGAGGCCGACACGCGAATCAGCATCGGTCGACCAGTGCGGCGCGACAAGGCAATCGCCTCCTCGTAGTTAGACAGCCAGTTGACCTGTTGTGACGCGGGACGCCGAAACGGATCTTCGAGTGGGCGGGGAGCTACCAGGCCAGCGTCACCTGGACGATACTGACTGCGGCGATCGGAAACGAATTCTCTGGCCGATCGGTATCGTGGTCCTGAGTCACTGGCGAAGTCGTCACCCGTCAAACCATGGCGACTCTGGTAATGACTGCGGCAGTGAGGGCCACAGGTGCAGTATTTCCCATCGCAGTCGCAGTCGGGGCAATTCGAAAGTCTCTCCGGGCGAATCCGACAAACGCCATCGCGGCAATCCAGTTCTCCTGGCCGCTGATTGAGCCTGAGCGACGAGCGCGTGTTGACCGGTTCCGGTGCTAACCTCGACTCAGCCGGGACTCCCCATGCTGAGTCAGCGGGAAACCGGCAGACGCCGTCCTGACACTGAGCGATCGCGAAAACAGAAAACACGGAACAGCTGGTGGCCGCAATGGCTCGGATAAAGAGCTTCATATCATTCCCCAAAATGGTTGCCTGGATGCGTTAGACACTTCCTTGTTGAGGCAGGTCCTGTGCCGGACTGTCGCGGTTGTGACGCCACCCACAAATTTTGACAAATCGGCCTGTTTTCCAGCACAAAGGCTAAAGTACGGGGACTTTGACGACGGGCCCGGCTTGTAAACCAGAGTTGTAATTTTCACAAGCGGCATCAGAACCGGGACACACGCCATCAATCTGACAACACGGCTGGCCAAGTCCGCGGACGACTGAGGCCGGCACTTCCTCGATTCCTCACGAATTTTGCGGAAACGCGTGAGGGATTTTCGCGGCGACGGAAACTGTCCGGCATGGCGGCAAGTGACCCATCATCCGAAGCGGAATCGGACCAGCGAGAACTGGAGCAGCAGCTCGGGCAACATCAGGGCTGGCTGCGTTCAGTGATTCAGGCACGACTCGGAGGGCCCGAAGGCACCGACGACATTCTGCAGGAAGTCCAGATGGCGGCCATTGAAGGTCATGTCAGCCTCCGCAAGTCGCACTCCTTTTCTGCCTGGCTGTACCAAATCGCTGTGCGGCAAACGGCCCTGTTTCGACGCCAGCTTGGTCGCCACAGGCGGCGGTTACGTCAGGCGGGAGAAAAGGCGCGAATCGAAATTAACGACTGCCCGGAACCGCTCGACTATCTGATGAAGACTGAGCGGCAGGAGATCATTCTTCAGGCATTGCAGCAGATCCCCCCGCAGGACCGGGAGATGCTGGTACTCAAATACGTGGAAGGCTGGAGCTATCGATCCATTGCCGACCAACTGAACAGAACCGAACGCGGCGTGGAGTCTCAGCTACAGCGAGCCCGCCAGCGACTTCGCCGTCGCCTTCTGGCGACCGATCTTATCGATCAACAGAAAGCCGAATCATGAACAGTCAGCTGCAACACCGGATCGATCGTCTCGCAGACAACGAAGTTTGTGCGCAGGAACTCACGCAGTTGCTGGCAGATATCGAACACAACAACGCGTGGAAGCAGTGCGCACTAACGCTGATCGAAGCAGCAGAATTAAAAAATACTTTGCGACAAATGGTGCAGACTTCCACACAAACCACTCCGCCGGCCCCAGGCGGACGCAGTCGCCTGATGTCGACCCTGCTGGCTGCCTGCCTGCTCGGTGCCGCGTTTGTTGCAGGCCGCGGACTGAAACCCAGGGCGGAACCACAGTTCGTGCAGACGGACACGCCGACAACCGCCGAGCCATCTTTGCCACCAGCACCAATCGAGCAACAAACGCCTGCAGAGAACCAGACCACTGTTGCCACCAACAACTCGTCAGCCGCGAAATCGCCGCGCCAGCCGAAAGCCGGCCCGGAAGTCGTGGGTTTTGCACAGGTACTGCGGCAGACCGGCGTCAGTCCCCGCTACCCGGTCATCGCCGGTGAGTTTTCTGACCGCGAGCTGATGGAACTGACAACCATCCCTGAACACATTCGCCGCCGGGCTCGCAGCAACGGCATCGAAATGGAGCGACTGCCGCGCGTGCTGACCGTACAGCTGGCGGACGGACAGCGTCTGGCCGTCCCCATGGACGCCCTCGGACTGCGGCAGACCCGCGCGGAAGTGCTGTAACCAGCTCCTGCACCAATTCCCGTCATTCCCGGACATCGCTCAGGTCGCGTCAGGACCTGCGGCCTGGGCGATTCCACATCCAGATATCATGGAGAAACACAATGTCTCGAATTCTGCTGACTCTTACTTTGGGTCTGCTGGCCAGCCCGCTGTCCGCTCAGGAAGAACAAAACGATTACTGGGACATGCTGAGTACAGCGACCGGTCATCACGGCATCACATCCACCCAGGCGGCGAAGTCCGGGCTGAAATGCAGTTCGTGCCACACCAGCGACATCGTGTACGGTGCCCTCGCGCCCAGTACGCTGACCACAGTCGACAGGAACGATTCGACAAAGACTCTTTACTCGTACTACATGGACCTGGCTTTGCCCGTGGACGACAGCCTGCCAATCGGCATTTCTTTGAGCAAGCCGGGAGACCTCACGTCCCGCCTGCTGAAACTCGACGGTGGGCTGGTGGTTGACGCCATCTGCCCCGGGCAGTCCGGTGGCCTGGCCGTTCATGACATCATCATCAAGGCCAATGACAAAAAGCTGGAGGAGCCGGACCAGTTCATCGCCTATCTCAAAGACTCCAAAGACACGGTGGCGCTGTCCGTGAAGCGAGCCGGGGTCGACGAAATCGTGAAGATCGACCTGAAGCCACAGCAAAAGCAGGAAGACCGCTACCTGATTGGCGTGGTGCTCAACCAGCTTGATCCCGTTGTGAACGCACAACTGAAACTGGATCGCGACGTCAGTGTCATCGTGACCGAAGTCATTGAAGGCAGTGCGGCCGATGGAAAACTGGAGCCGCGCGATATCCTGCTGAAAGTCAATGAGACACCCGTTAAGGCTCAGGAAGACATCACGGAAGCTGTGAAAAAGTCAGAAGGCAAGGCGCTGACTCTGGGCGTCATTCGCAACGGCGAGACGGTGCTGCTGGATGTGACGCCCAAACGTGTGGGCGACACCGTGGTAGATTCACTGGTGCAGTCCAAAGATGCCACCCTGTCTCCGCTGCTGCATCGAGTGCTGATTGATCCCACTGTGGAATATGCCACCGTGGTCGAAGCCTACGAACGAGCAGCGACCGTCGTTCCCGGAAAAGAGAAGTCCAGCGATGAGCGGCTCAAACGCATCGAAGCCCAGCTGGATCGCCTGACAAAGCTGGTCGAAAAACTGGCCGAAGAGAAGTAGGCCGAGCGATCAACGCGGGCATCATCAGCAGCTAATGACATCTGAGCGCGCATCTTTCTGCCCCCAGACTTCTTGAGTCAATCCTCCAATCTGCCAACGCATATCTGGAAAGACGGGACACCCACTACCGGAGGCCAGGAAGACCGGCGGCAGCGCGACAGTCCTTTCCAGCGGGTGACGGCGTTTGACAGTCCTGCGCATACCACGCGTGCGCGTCGAATCGCAGGTGGTTGGAATTCACTCACAGGGCCACCACGCCCTGGCCGTTCGCCACTCCGATGACAAAACGAGGGACGACAGACTTGCCTGCGGGCGGAGGGCTGAGCACAGTTCGCAGTCCGAGAGAGAACACTTGCGAAAGCCACCTGGCCTTCGAGCGCGCCCAGGCATTCACCGCCGTCCTGCAACCCTCCCGGGTCAGCCCTCGTAGCTCAGCTGGATAGAGCGTCGAATTCTAATCGGTTCAGCGAACCGAGAACCCAGTGTTTTTACTAGCCAAACGCGAGACCATCTGGTGTATTTTGGGTGTGAATGGGTGCCGAAGGTGTAGGACTACACCCGCTCGGTTTGTGATCCCATGATTTGCAAAAATGTCAACCACTCCCTATTCACCGCCACAAGATAAGGCTCCAGGGCGCAGTTCCTCGTCCCGGACCGTTGTTGCCACGCTGTTGGCTCAATGACGTACGCATTTGTACTCTCATTGCTCGGAGCGTCTTCTCACGGTCCGTCCACAGGACGTTACTCACTTGGGGTCCCAGTATTTGCTGAACTGGATCTTTCAGCGTCCGTGCAGCTCACCTCGTTTTCCGCTGTCCGACTGACCTACTTACTCGTGATCTGTTGCTTGTTGGGTGGAGGCACAGTCGCCCTATTCTTCTGGTACAGGCCTGACAGCTGGCCTCGCTTTTCAGTGGCACTTGCTTTTCTGATTGCGGTTGCTGCACTCTCACTCACAGCCCCGTTTGGGCGCGAATTGTTTCACACACCGCGTGATCAGCCGCATTTCGCCGCGATGGGATTTGGTGTATCACTGTGGCTGATTGTAATCTGCTTGCCAGCCCCCGCACGCAGCTATTCGTTCGCATTCGCTCGTTTCTATAATGTACATGGCATGTGGTGCGCAATTGTCAAAGATTCTGGAAGGTGCACAGTTGGACAAAGCGAATGCGGTTATCCCGTTGACGCTGGGTGTCGTCTGCCAGTGTGGTATCGCAGGCGGATTGGTATTTCTGATGAAGCGACGCGGTCGAGCTGCAGCCAGATAATGGGACTACGCGCTGGCCAAGCAAATTCGCTGTTCAACCTGCCGCTCCTTGTGAGCGATAAACTGATTCACGGCGACTCGAAGACTACACCCCGAGCTGGTGTAGGGCTTCTGCTTCCGTGGATTTCTGCCGGCCTCAATCTCGGATCGTTCATTCAGATAGCGGAGCAGGGCATCGTCACGGTCGACTCCGAAGTACCAGAGTTTTCCGTTGATTTTCTTTGCCCACTGTCCTGTGGCATGTAGAAAGAGCGGAAACTTGTCGCTACTTTGCCGCGGCATGGCGTGTTTTCGAAGAAGATCGGGTGCAGTGGCTGGTGTAGCCTCTATCGCCCACTCTTGGGCAAAACGCCACCCTGACCAGTAAAAACACTAGTCGCCCTCGTAGCTCAGCTGGATAGAGCGTCGGATTCCTAATCCGAAGGTCGTGAGTTCGAATCTCGCCGGGGGTACTTGTTTTTAAGGGGTTTCAGGGCTCTTTTCGCTGTCGGATCTCGGCCTATTCACCTCCGCGTTCACCTTTTTGCCGCGAGTTTGCGTCTCACGGAGGTGTCGGGCCGTTTCTTGGGCTTGGACGCCAACATAGTACTTCTCTGTCGTCGTGACCGACTCGTGACGCATCAGCTCCTTGAGCACCAAGGGCATCACCCGCTTCGCCCATCGATGCCCGAATGCACGCCGCAGGTCGTGAGCAGAGGCAAAGACCACCTTCCGATTGCCATCGGCACTGGCCCTCTCGTCCACCTTCACCTGGGCCATCGTGCCGATCCGCACAAGCATCTTCGAGACACTATCTACCCGGCGAGTCGGACCACGATGCAGAACAGGGCGAAACACCCACCCCTCTCGCTCTGGCTCTGGTGTCCTCAGAAGGAATTCCTCGAAGTCCGGTGTGATGGGGTATTCTCGGTCCTTCCCACCCTTCTCATCCTCTGCAGCGATGAGTAGGACGGTGAACTCCCCCGATGTGTCGATGCGAATCCCGTCAGACCACTTGTCCCACGTGAGCAACATCGCCTCCCCAATGCGCAGCCCGGAAAGCCACAGCCCCTCAAGTAGATAGCCAATTGATTCCTGCTGTCGATCGGGCAGCTTCGAGACCGCCCTGAGCATGCGCTCGTATTCCTCCATCGTGATCGGCCGGCCCTTCATCTGCTTGGCCTTGCGGGCTTTCTTCAATCGTGGGAACACTGGGACCGAGCGAATGAAGCCCTGACGCATGGCCCAGTTCAGCCCTACCTTTAGCTGCCGGAGATCGCCTTCAACTGTCGATGGTGCTCGTCCTTGCTGGAGTCGCAAGTTCATAAACCGTGTGACCCACTGAGTGGTGATGCGGCTGAGCCGATCCGGCTTCATGACGTCTTCAACAACGTTGAGCACCGTCGAAATGTCAATGGCCGACTTCTCGCGCAAGTTCTGTGCATGCTCTTGCTCGTATCGCCTGCGAAACTCTGACCAGTGGATCACCTTCCCACAGTCATCCACGCCTTGGTTGAGTTCCGCCTGCCACTCGCCAGCTGCACGCAGGGCCTTCCGCTTGCTCGTGGTCCCACTGTTCTTCTCGATGCGTTTTCCCGTCACAGGGTCTTTATACCGCAGGTAGAAGTTCTTGCCTTTGCGAGTTACCACGTGCACACGGATCTCGTCACTCATCTAGGTGATCTCCCTTGCGAGGTTTTGGTGGGCGCCGGCCTCTTCTGGCGGCCGCCTTGTTCATTGAAATAGCCAGCCGGACTGGCTCGTACTTTTCGCCCCTGATAGAAGAAGGGTCGACGTTGAAGTGCTCAGCGAGCTTCACTTGCGAGGTCTCGTTTGTGTGACCGATCCACGCCAGCATCATCACGATTCGCTCTTCGACCTTGTTCGACTTCATTGATCGAGGTCGCTTCGCCTTGCACACAGAGTCGGCAATTCTCGTCAGCACGTCGTTCTGTGTGTTCAAGGCCTCTAAACACTGAGAAGCAATCGAAATCAGCTCCAGTAGGTTTTCACTTGACATATTATCCCCAGACACCCAGAATCTGGGTGTTCGAAGGTTCTGGACGGAACTCAGAACAGCCGGCGAGGGACTGCAATCCCGTTGACCCGGCTACAAGCCAGCATCGCTCAATGCGAATCCACAGCCCCAACAGACTGCAATCTGGCGGGGCTTTTTCATGCGCATTGGCGGGGTGCGACTACGGCGGTCCGCGATTCTGAGCAACCATTTCTCTGCGTCCTCTGACGGGGTGAACCCGCCGTTCACGATTTACGGAACGTAGCGCGCAGACTGGTCCTGACAGCTGGAATGATTGGGCAGCGCAACCAAAGAATGGTGATTGCGGAAGCAATGGCGGTGCGATAAAAATTGCATCGTCGACATCAATCGTCAGGCTGTTCGTGCAGTCTGCGAGCGATGAGAAGCCGAACGGGGCCAAAGGTGTTGGTAGCACCACGACGATCCGACTTTCACCGAGCCGGCCACATTGGTCGGCTTTTTTCGTGTTCACCCAAATCTTCACTATCTGTGTTTCCAATGTCAAGTCGTGTCCGTCTACCCAGATTGGCGCGCATAGGCCCCCACGTGCACGGCGTTTGACCGTGCCGTCATGAAACGCAAGCTGCTAAAGGGTGAGGATCAGACGACTCGCTCCCCGGTCTCCTGGTCGATCACATAGCCACCCCAGCGTGCGACGGCACAGCGGGTGGCTGCCTCTAGGTCGGCATAACGGCCGCGACTGAAGCCACACTCAAAGACCTCGAATCGACCGTTCGGGACTGCCTTTGACACTGGGATTTTCGCTCCCCATTTGGTGACTCGAAACTCTCGCTGATCAGTGTGCCCGAAGTTTCGTGGTGCCATTTTCATTGCGCATACCTTCCCCGCTATTGGCCCAACATCAGGGCGCAACGGTAGTGAGAGTGAGAGAGAGAAACGGAAGCGCACACACTTGTGAAGATGTGTGTGCAGGTTCAGC
>JANSXP010000043.1 GCA_024742875.1 Planctomycetaceae bacterium
ACTATATGGAAGATCGTCTGGGATCCGGTATCGAACCACCCGAGTGGATGCAGCAGCTGGCGCGTGAGTTTGAAAAAGCGGATGATGAGCAGGCGGGCCTGCTGTCCGATTCGCTGACGCGAGTGGAATTTCAGCGGGTCACGCAGAAGGACATCGACCAGCAGATAGCGCGGCTGAACGATGATGAGGAATCGCCGTCTGGCGAAGGCAAATCGTCCTGAGCCGATGTGTGGGCCCTATTTCATGGCGCCCGGGACCGGCAGCAGAAACGCATGGTTTTCAAACATCGCGCGGGGGCCCGCCTCACTGATCAGTGGTACGGCAAACAGGATGAGACTGTAGAGTCCCAGCAGCGGAATCATGAACACGCGTGTGGGCCAGTGCACCAGAGCGTTCGCGCGCTCTTTCTGCCGACTGCCTGTTCCGTAGACCCAGCCCATCAGCAGGCGTGTGGGGTAGATGATGATGATGAACAGTGGTGTGAGCAGCCAGAAAGCGTCCGCCGGAGGGATGACAACTTTTGAAAGATAAAGGGGGACCGCCAGGCCGTACAGCAGGATCGTGGCGACCGCCCAGCGAACAGGTACGCGGGCAATGATCTCACGTGCTTTGCGGACTTCAAAGATCGCCAGAAACCGCCCTGTGGCCGCCTGATGGCACTGCAGCAAAGGCAGCCATGCGGCGACCGGGATCATCAGCAGACCACCAGCGAACGAAGCAACAGCGGCGCCGCCCGGTTCCACACGCGGCTGTGTGGAAAAGGCGCCCAGCATGAGAGTGGGAATCGCCAGCCAGCAGATGGCACCTGCGGCCGCGAAGACCGCGATTTTCAGGTGCTGTACAGGTTTAAACAGGTGCAGAATCCTGTTCGTCCAGGCATTCACTCCGCTGGCGAACCGGCCGCTCTTCCAGTCGCGTCGCAGTCGCAGGATGTTACTCACAGGGCGAAGAAATCTCCAGAAGCCTCCGCCATTGGCAATGGCGAGCGTCAGGTGTACGAAGATGACAATTTGAACGACTGTGGTGATCGTTCGCAGATTGCCGCGATCCAGGCCGGAGATGTCCCGCACGACATCTTCAGAGTTAGCGAGCGTTGACAGCAGGATGATGGGCAGCAGGAACAGGCCCACCATGATACCGATCATGCCGATGCGCGTGGAAACGGGCAACAGTGGAAAGCCATCGCGAAAACGGCTCGTGCGGCCGACTCTCGCCTGGGCGTCGACCAGCATCCCCAGTGAAATGATGTTCGTTCCAGGCAGTGCGGCCAGTAAAGCCAGCACAGGAATGAGGAATGCCATGCCAACCAGAACGCGAAACAGCCACCACAGGCTGCGAAACGGTCGTCGTATTCCCGGGAATTCGCCTGGCCCCAGCGGCTGATCATTCTCGCTGGACGCCGGGCCGACTGCGGCAGGATCCGTATCTTCCGGGGGGCGAATCGAAGGGGCATCCTGAAGCGGTGGCGCAACGGCAGACATGTGCGAATCCTGCAAAGGTGTCGGATCTTTTCTGTCCACAAGATTCGCCATAGGATGGGAAAACCTGGAATCTTCTGCCAGGAAGACTCAGGCAGTGACGAAGTAACAAAAGAACGCCTGACACAGTATCGTTTTCTGAGCCCGCAGCGACCAGCCTTTTCGCTGACGGTCCTCGGTGATTTGCAGCGGTGTGCGGCTCGCAGTGATGTTCTCACGACTGCCCTGCGATCCACTGTACGAGACTGCCACGTCTGACGGACAGAACCGTCAGACCGGAGTGGAACATGAAACCCATCGCCATCGGATTTGCTGTTGGAGTTGTCGGCCTGCTGCTTTGGCTGGTGATCAAAGCTGGACAGGCGGACCCTCCCGTCGCCCTGACCCAGGATGCTCCGGACGCACAGCAGCTGGAGTCGTCAGTCGTCCGTGTGAACGAGTGGCTCCGCAAACACTGGGCTGATGAAGGCGTGGAACCCGCCGACATGGCGGACGATCTGATTGTCTATCGACGACTTTCCCTGGCGCTGCACGGCACCATTCCGTCATTACAGGAAATCAGCGTCTTCCGCAAAGACACGGGGCGCGACCGTATCGAACGCTGGATCGTGCGAATGCTGGAGGACGACCGATTTGCGGACTACTTCGCCGAACGACTGGAACGTGTGCTGGTCGGAGTGGAAGAAGGTCAGTTTCTGATCTTTCGCCGTGATCGACTGCGATCATGGCTGAGTGATCAACTGAAGCAGGATCGTCCCTGGCCTGACATGGTCACCGATCTCATCGCTTCCGAAGGTCTCTGGACGAGTGACCCGGCGTCGAACTTCATTACCGCTGCGTTTGTGGATGGCGAGGGGCTTGATGAAAATAAGCTGGCCGGTCGTACGGTGAGAGCATTCCTCGGTCAGCGCATTGACTGCGCTCAGTGCCATGATCACCCCTTCGATGACTGGAAGCAGTCAGACTTTGAGGGGCTGGCCGCATTTTTTGGCCAGTCACGTGTGACGCCAGGCGGGGTGATTGATCGCCCGATGGAAGACGGGGCCGCGACTGTTTATGAAGTTGTTGACCCCGGAGAAGAAACGGGCCGTATTGTGGAGCCGCAGTTTCCTTTTCATTCCGAATGGGCTGACTCGGACGTCAATCGCCGACAGGCACTGGCGTCGTGGGTCATTCATCCGAAGAACCGCCGCTTCGAACGCGCCATTTCGAATCGTATCTGGGGGCTCATGTTTGGTCGCTCGTGGGATGATCCGGTGGACGACCTCGGGCATCCGGGTGATGGATCGCAGGAAGATCTGCTGGACGTATTGGGGGGAGAATTTCGCGCCAGCGGCGGCAGTCTGAAGTACCTCATTCGCGTGATCGCTCAATCCGACGCCTTTCGTCTGCGATCGGACGTTCCCGGTGCTGATGTGGACACCTACTCCGACATGAATTTCTATGGAGCCGTGTTCCCTCTGGTTCGTCTCCGCCCCGAACAGATGATTGGCTCGATGTTTCAGGCTGCACGGGTTCGCACGATCGATAGAAACTCCAACCTGTTTGTGCGGTTCGCTCGCTTCACCAGCGAAAATGACTTTCTGAAAGAGTATGGCGACGCGGACGACGACGAATTGCTGCAGCAGTCCGGCACGATTCCCCAAGCGCTGTTGCGAATGAATGGGCGCTTCACTCGCGAGTTAACGGACACCGAGTTGCTGACTACAGCCGGACAGGTGATGCGATATTCGGGCGACGATGAATCCATTGTGCAAAACTGCTTTCTGGCGTGCCTGACACGTCTGCCGACGGCTGAGGAACGCACGTATTTCACAGATCAACTTGCGGCCGTGCAGGCGACCCGGCAGAAGTCGCGACAGGGGCAGCCGGAGGGCGAACGGGAGTCAGATCCAGACGAACTGGATCATCCGGAACTGCCGGCCGGCGAACTGGAGTACTCTTCCCGGCAGCAGGTTGTCAAAGACATGTTCTGGCTGCTGTACAACAGCCCTGGGTTTTCGTGGAACCACTAATTCGGCTGCGAGATGACGAGACGAAGCCGGACGGTTGCCGGGTATGCACTGTCCGCCATGACAAAGGGAATCTGAAGATGACACATTTCGATCGTTCCGTGTTCTCCCGTCGTCAGGCTCTGGGGCTGATGGCGGCCTGTGGCGTTTCGCTGTCCACCCGCACGATGACCGCGCAGGCAGCCGCCAAACGCAGCGGTGAGCGGCCCAAATCGCTGATCACCCTGTGGATGAATGGGGGCATGAGCCAACTGGAAACCTGGGACCCACACCCGGGGACAACGTCGGGCGGAGAGACAAAAGGCACCGCCACAACGGTGAAGGGGCTTGAGATTTCTGATTTTCTGCCTCAGATGGCGGAGCAAATGGACAAGGTAACGCTGATTCGGTCCATGACATCACTGGAAGGTGACCACGCGCGCGGCAGCGCTTTTGTGAAGACTGGCTATCGCCTGGAGCCTACGCTGGTCTACCCCGCGCTGGGCGCGATCGCCGCTTATGAACTGCCGGATAAGGGCGTGGAGATTCCCTCTCATGTGACGCTTGGTGCCGACAATAACTTTCCTCGCGGCGGTTATCTCGGAAATGAATGGGACGCATTTCGCGTGTTCAATCCGGGGCGATCGATGACGAATATGAAAGCCAGTGTGAGCGAGAACCGAATGGCGCAAAGACGCAAAGGGCTCGATTTTCTGGGTGAGCAGTTCACCAGAAATCGGCCGTCCGCCGACAGGGAAACGCTGCATTCTGAGACGATACAGCGAGCTCTGAAGATGATGTCTTCGGAGCAGTTGAAAGCCTTCCAGATCGACGAAGAGTCAGCCGCCGTCAAGTCGGCCTATGGAGACACACGATTTGGACGCGGCTGTCTGGTGGCGCGGCGCCTTGTGGAGACGGGCGTGCGCGCCGTGGAAGTGTGCCTGAATGGTTTTGATACGCACATTGATAATCACAACGGCCAGAAGACGCAGGCTGATATTCTTGATCCGGCGTTTGCCACACTGCTCCAGGAGCTGGAGCAACGCGACCTGCTGGACTCCACGGTTGTGCTTTGCATTTCTGAGTTTGGCCGCACGCCGCGCATCAACGCTGCCGGCGGGCGTGATCATTACCCCAACTGGTTTTCTGCCGTGGTTGCCGGCGGTGGCTTCCAGCGCGGCCTGGTCCTTGGTGAGACCCCCGGCGACGTTTCTGCGGCAACCACCGAAGACAGGGCAAAACGACCCAAACCGGTTGATCCTGTGACGGTGCCGGATCTCTATGCCACCATCATGTACAGCATGGGGATTCCGTGGGAGGAAGAGTTTGTCACGCCAATTGGTCGTCCGATCACTTACTGTTCCGGTCAGCCGATGGCGAGACTGCTGCAGGACGACATTGCCCGATCGGTTTCTTCCGTGCACTAGCTGTGCGAGTTCGTCCGGCGATTCGTTCCTGCGGCGTGTCATTGCGACTCTGAATTGGTCGGCTATTATGGCAGCATGGAAGATTCAGGCGACAGTTTTGAGCAGCATGTGGTGATCGCGGGCGTCGGGTTAATCGGCGGTTCGATCGCCGCTGCGGTCCGGCAGCGTTTTCCGACGGCGAAAGTTACGGGAATCGGCCGTGATGTCAGCAAGCTGCAGCAGGCACGGGATGCCGGTCTGCTCACACACACTTCCTGTGACCTGACGCCGGCCCTCTTTGAGGATGGCCCCCTGGTTGTCGTGTGTCTTCCCGTGCACCTGATTGCCGACTTTGTCATTTCCGCGGCGGACGTCTCTTCACCCAGGACGCTGATTACAGATGCCGGCAGCGTCAAAGCGTCCATCTGCAAACGGCTGGCACAGTTCCCGGACGCTGCGGCTCAGTTCGTGGGGTCGCACCCCATTGCCGGTGGCGAGCAGTCGGGATTTGAGTTTGCCGACGCGGACCTGTTCGAGGGGCGTACGTGCGTCATCGTTCCACCGGAAAGCCATCTGAAGGCGGCCGAAAGAGTGGATCGCGTGGAGCGATTCTGGCGGCAGATTGGCTGTATTGTGATGCCGATGTCGGCCGAAGATCACGACCGGGTTCTGGCTCTCACCAGTCATCTGCCACACATCATGGCGGCGATGACCACGTCTGCTGTGGGGGCAGAAAATCTGCCACTGACGGGCTCCGGTTTTCGTGATACCACGCGGATTGCTGCCGGTAATGCGGCCCTTTGGCGAGCGATCCTCTGCAATAATCGCGGCCCGGTCATCAGCGCCATCGACAGTGCGTCGAAACTGCTGAGCGAATTTCGTGAGGCGTTGCAGGCCGAAGACGACAGTCTGGTGGAACGGCTGCTTCAGGATGCCCGGACCCAGCGGATCTCCCTGCCGCAGGAATGATGTTCGGAACGACTGTCGCAGGCTCTGTGGGCCAGCCGTGTGGGCCACCAGTACGGGCCAGAATGCAGGCGTTTGGCGAAAATCAGTTGCCGGAGGAAACGTCGAAGTCCGCCAGACTGTTGCCCCTACTGTCCGACTGCTTCGTGCTGCGGGTAGGCCTGGAAGTGCTGGACAACTCTGAACGCTCGCACTGTCTGATGCGAAATCGTCCAAATCCAAATTCCTCCAGGGATCTGACCAGCGTTGCGACTCGCAGGTCGAGGCACTGACCAGCAACGATACCCTTGGCAATCGTGCCGGCTGTGAGCGCCGCGACCTCGCAGACTGAGATGGGTAGCTGGAATTCCGAGAGATCGGCGAACAGCTCTTCATCGCTGCAGATTTCGCCGAATTTGACTCCCTGATAGGTGAGCTCAATCCCGTGCAGATCGTGGCTCCATTGATAGTCGAATGGGCCAAAAATGCGGCCTCGGGAACAGACCTGAAAGGCGGAGTCCGCTATGAGAATTTCGTCGCGTGGGGAAGACATGGTGGTGGATTTATCAGAAGCGGCCCTCGACAGAGAGGGGATGCTACTGGTTATTGTGTGCTGCTAAAACCTGATTTTCCCGCTCGAAATTCTCGACCGAATATTAAGCTTCCTGATTCAGAAAATTTCCCGCCTCGCAACGCAATCAAGGTCTTGACAACAGATCGATCGGGCGATTATCAATCTCGCGTAACCCCTATTCCACCAAGACTCTGTTGACTCCATTGAGGGCTGGATAATGTTGCTCGTGAGCCTGTTCGAATCCATCTTCCTTTCCAGTGCGACGCAGCCCCGAAATCTGTCGTCGTCCACGGACGGACCGTTTTTGGTCATCGAAGACGAAGACGATATGGAGCAACTGGATCACTACGACATGGACGACGATGAAGACGAAGCGGACGAAGAAGACGAGGACGAAGACCTCGAAGATGATGACCTCGACGACGACGATTTTGAAGACGATGACTTCGACGATGAGGACGATGAGGACTTCGAAGACGACGACTTCGATGATGATGATGACGACGACGACGATGACTTCGAAGACGAGTACGATGACGACGAGGAACTCTAGTGAGGAACTCTGGCGAGGTACTCACTGACAGGGCATGACAGCCTGTCCTGGCCGTTAAGAGTCAGATACACTTGCGAGGACGTCCGATGGGCGTCCTTTTTTGTTGGCGGACAGTTCATCGGCTGGAGACACCATGAAGCACATAAAGAAGCAGGCTGCCGAAGCGGTCGCGAAGATCCGAGAGGGCTGGAGCGAGACCCCGCGACTGGGCATGATACTCGGAACGGGGCTGGGCGGCCTGACGGAACAGATTGAGGTCGCCTGCCGGGTGCCTTATGAAGAGATTCCGCATTTTCCCAGGTCCACAGCACCTTCTCATGCCGGCCAGTTAGTGCTGGGCACGCTGCACGGAGTGCCGATCGTCGCGATGGAAGGACGATTTCACTATTACGAAGGGTACTCCCTGGAAGAAGTCACCTTTCCGATTCGCGTGATGAAGGCGCTGGGAGCTGACACTCTGGTGGTGACCAGTGCCGTTGGCGGTATGAACCCTCAGTTCGAACTGGCCGACATCGTCATTCTGGAAGACCACATCAACCTGCTGCCGGATAATCCTCTGCGGGGCGTCAATGATGACGAACTGGGGCCCAGATTTCCTGATATGAGCGAGCCGTACTCACGGGAGTTGATTTCGCTGGCGCAGTCGACTGCCCTGGAGCTAAGTATCAGTGCCCACAAGGGCGTGTTGGTCGCGGTGGCTGGCCCTAATCTGGAAACCCGCGCTGAATATCGCATGCTGCGTCAGATGGGCGCTGATATCGTTGGCATGTCGACCGTGCCCGAAATTATCGTCGCGAAGCATGCAGGTCTGAAGACTCTCGGCTTTTCTGTGATTACAGATATGTGTCTGCCGGATGCTCTGGAAGAAGCCAACATCGAAAAAATACTCGAAGTGGCGGCTGTTGGAGGAGCAAAGCTGGAACGGCTGATCTCGGAAATTGTGCGGCGTTTTAATTAGCCGACCTGTTACGCGGAGAAACGCGTGGGCGTTCCCGGGTAAGCCTCAGCGAATTGCCAGGTGAGCTCTGTCCCTGCAGAATCTGTGGCTTCCAGCACCAGATCTGGCTTTCGCACTGGGCAGGCAGCGGGGTTGGTTCGGCACAAAAAAAGAGGGCCTCGGCAAATGCCGAGGCCCTCTTCTGTCTTTCTGTGGGCTCACTGCCCGGCTTTGTGACTAGCGAACGGGGCTGGAGTTGCCATCGTCATCGTCCTGGCCAATGGCGTATCCAGCGGCTCCTGCGGCAGCCGCACCCAGCAGGCCGCCGAGTCCACCACCACCAAGTCCGCCGCCACCGCCACCACCGGTGAATCCACCGCCACCTGGAGCAGCCAGAGGGCCGCCAGGAGCACCTGCGATTGGGCCGGCTCCGGGATCTGCACCTTCTTCTGTTCCGTCCTCATTTTCGTCGAAGAACTCTTCCGAGTTCTGCTCGTTGATATTTTCCGCATTCACGGGAGCCACAGACAGATCGAGGCTTTGAGCGAGCGACACGAAGCGGTAACGGGAGTCAGCAGGCAGCTGAGCGGTTGCCCCAACGAGGTCGACGCCGATCGCGAGGATGCCGTCCTCGCCAGTTGTCAGAACACTGTAGATTCCTGGCAGCAGGCCTCGAATGCTGAAGCTGCCGTCTTTCTGAACGTCCGTCTGGGCGACATGTTCACCGTCGCGGAGGAAATGCAATGTCAGGTCCAGCACTTCGCGATGACGACCGCTGCGTGAATCGAGCAGGTTTACCTGACCGACAAGGGCACCATCCGGCTGCAGCTGAATCTGGTGGTGGAACAGTGAGGTTGACGATTCGTTGGTTCCGAATGGGTACTCCCCTTCGCTCTCGGAAGGTTCATCGTTGAATCGACGATCAGACTGAGGCAGTCCGGCGAAAAGCAGCTGCCGGGCAAGAGAGACGTCAGAGGCACTCACGATCGCAGAATTCAGTCCCAGTTCCACAACCTCACCGATCTTTACAGGAGTCGCCATAGCGATCCCTTCTTCCGGTTTAATCAGTCGCACAGAGTAAGCCATCAGTCCGGTCGGACCATCGGCAAACAATGCCACAACCCCTTCGGTCATGCCGCTGACCGTAAACGTGCCGTCAGCATCTGTCGTTGTTGTGGCCACAACCTGGCCACCCTTGATCACGCGGACCTGCATGCCACTGGCGGCTACCATGTTGCCCTCAGGTTTACTGAGAGATGAAAGACGCCCTGTGAACTCTCCCGATTCACTGATAACGACATGGTGCTGTCGATTGTGGATGACCGACTGAGGATCCATGACTTCGTCGTCGATGGATGCTGATACGGGAATTGGTGGAGCGGCTTCTACTTCCTGCACGGGGGCGGGAAGTGTTTCCACCTGCTCAACTTCCTGAGCCAGAACCGCTGTGCCCATGCAAAATACAAGGGACAGGGATAAAATTGGGAACGGATTCAGACGTCTCATTTGTCAGTCCTTTAGGTTCTTTCGCCGACGCGAAGGCGTGACAACGCAGATAGCCGGCTGGGGCCAGCAGAAAAAGAATGGCCCTAGTCTTCAGAAGTATGTCGAGAGGTCTGGAAGCAACGCAAACTTAAAGCGGCGAAAATGTCCAATCGGGAACAATTACCCATACGGCCTAAATTGATAGAACGGAACAAAGTTGCGGATAACCACATGGAATCTTAATGGGCTGCGTGCGGCTATCCGCAAGGGCTTTGCAGGACATCTGGATCGGATTGCGCCGGATGTGCTGTTGCTGCAGGAAATCCGCGTCACGCCTGAGCAGCTTCCTCCAGAGTGGAGGCAGCCGACTGGCTGGTTTGTGCATTGGCATCCTGCGGAAAAGAAAGGCTACTCAGGGACGGCTGTCTGGTCGCGCGAGCCCATTTCGGTGCTGGAAACCGGGACCACGGCGCGCGACAGGGACGTTGAGGGTCGCGTGCTCACTGTTGAAACCGGGGGTGTGAGTTTGTCCAGTGTCTATTTGCCGTCGGGGTCGTCGGGCCCTGAACGGCAGGCCGTCAAAGACGACTGGATGCTGCGTTTCCGTCGCTGGGCTGATCGCAAGCGTAAGTCGGGACCGTTTCTGTTTGGCGGCGACCTGAATATAGCGCACACGGAACGCGACATCTTCTACGCGAAATCCAATTCCAGGACGTCCGGCTTTCTGCCACATGAAAGGGAGTGGTTCGGCAAACTGCTCAAGTCCGGGTGGCACGATCTGGTGCGTG
This sequence comes from Planctomycetaceae bacterium, assembly GCA_024742875.1. Classification (GTDB taxonomy): domain Bacteria; phylum Planctomycetota; class Planctomycetia; order Planctomycetales; family Planctomycetaceae; genus Fuerstiella. Next base: position 10,158 of record JANSXP010000043.1, read on the forward strand.
AGCAGGAAGGCGATGTCGATGGGCCCTATTCGTGGTGGTCCAATCGTGGCAAAGCGCGGGAACTGGATCGCGGCTGGCGGATTGACTACCTGCTGGCCAACGCGGAGATGACGTCACGAGTGGCAACCACTCAGATTGACCGTGAGGCGGGATTGGCCGTCAGTGATCATGCCCCCGTGTCTGTCGAGATTTCCTAAGTTCCGCTGCCATTGTTTTTGGTGATGGTTTTTACATCAGGCGAAGGGGAATCCATCGAATCTGCCTTGTCGCCCAAGTGGACAGTCTTCACACTCCGGCACGCGGCGGTGATCGTCAGCTCGACACCTGCCCCTTCAGCTCGATTCCAGTCTTCCGGATGCTTCGCTGCCCTCATGCCAATTCTCGGTAAGGAACCCGACCTGTTCCCCAAAGCACTGCTGGAGGCCCCCGGCGCGGTGGACCCTGAAGGGCAGTGGTACGTGACATACACCTTGTCTCGCCGAGAGAAGGATTTGATGAGGCGTCTTCGCAACCAGAAGATTGCCCACTACGGTCCGCTGGTACCACATCGAAAAAAGTCGCCGCAGGGGCGTGTGAGAACCAGCTACCTGCCGCTGTTTGCCGGGTACGTTTTTGTCTTCGGATCAGAAGAAGATCGTTACAACACGGTGGCGACCGGCTGTATTTCCAAGTGCATTCCCGTGGTCGATGGTGACGAACTTGTTGCCGATCTGCAGCGCATTCACCTGCTGGCAGAACACGGAGAAGACCTGCAGGCTGAGATTCGACCGATCGTCGGACAGCGGGCGCGGATTGTCCGTGGTCCACTCAAGGATCGCGAGCTCGTGGGGACGGTCACAGAAATCAAAAGCCAGCACCGACTCGTGGTGATGGTCAACTTCCTGCAGCAGGGGGCGTCCATACAGGTCGACGAAGCGGACGTGGAACTGATTGATTAAATCGTGGCTGGTCACACCCGCAGAGTGTGCACTCTCGCCGTGCGTGCGGCGCCGGACACTTCTTACAGCACGCTGCCGCCGCCGAGAGAAATGTCGATCTGGCTGCCGATGGGAATCTCGGGCCACAGCTTGCCTGTGGGGGTCACCCGAACCGGAATGAAGCTCTGGTCCGACTGACTGGCCGGATCAGCCAGCATGGGCAGGTCGGCCACTCGTCCGCGGTAGACCTCTGCTCCGGGAAATTCCAGGGCCACCTCCATGCCGACTTCGACTTCGTTAACTCGTCGGCTGGGGACATACATGAGCACGTAACGGCGGTCTGTATGCAGGATTTTCAGCATCACTTCTCCGGCGGACATTTGATCCCCGGTCTGGTAGCGAATCAGGCCCACCTTGCCGTATCCCGGCGAGGCAATGTCAACTTCGCGACTGACCGATCGAAAGTTCTCAAGACGCTCAGCCGCTTCTTCAAACTGCAGACGAACGCTCTCGACACCGGCCGCCTGCCTGACCTGCTCCGGCAGAATGTCTCGCAATTCTTCCAGCTTCTGCAGGCGACTCTCAATCGCACTCGCTTCGATGGAAAGCAGATCCACGCGAGGTTCCGAGGCCAGGACTGTCGGTGATTCGGGAGCTGGCAGGGGCTGTGGCTGTGGCACGATGTTCGGGCGAGCCGTCTGTTTGGGCCGCGGCACACCGATCGATGACTCGCCAGTTCGCCCGGCGATAAAGATCATATGATTGCCACGATTGACGGGGCAGTATTCTTTGACGGTTCTGGAGTTGGAGACCGTCCGCACGGCCACCCGTTGCCCTTCGGGCCCGCTGACTGGCCGAGGAGCAGCCTCGGCTCGGAGAGGTTCCGGCAGTGGCACATTGGCGGCTTCAATAATGTGGGCCCGCGTCCGGACGTCGGAAATCTCACGATCCAGCTCGCGCGTTCGCCACTGCAGATCCAGTTTGGCTCTGGCCTGGGCTTCCTGCAGTTGTCGTCGCAACTCTTCCACTCGTTTTTCCTGGCTGGCGATGATCGACAGGTGTTCGCTCTTTTCCAGCGTCAGCAGCACATCGCCCGAAAAGACTTCATCACCCGGATTCACATGAGCCTGCATGAGCCTCGCGTTCGCGGGCACGCGGATCGATGTGATATCGGCCGACAGGACACCCGCGACGGGTGAGTCAGAACGTGTGCTCAGCCAGTACACAATCAGACAGCCGGCAATCAGCGAACAGGCCAGCAGGCTGACGGTGCGAATGGCGGAGGCCGGCAGATGCGCGGTCGCTCCAGGTTCCGGGCGCGGCACGCTAAGATCCCGGGCCTGCTGAATCCACTGCTCGTCGAGCAGCGTCGAAGTGCTCATCCCCAGCTCATCGGCGAAGGCGGCCGCCTCATGGCGGCTCCACAGTGCGACCTGCGGGAAGAAGTAAACTCCCAGCCGATTCAGAATGACGGCCTCCCGAGTGTCCACGCCACGAATCTGCGTGAGATCGTCGGCGGCAGCAGGCGTGCGATCGTACACCGCCCCAAAATCGCGGTCGATTCGGTAGCCGTGGTGAAGTTCGTCAAATAGGTTTTTTGTCGCCGTGGAAGTCATGACTTCGCGTGCCTCCTGCCCTGCTTTTCCGATGGCCTCCTGCCATTGGGGAGTGAATCAAGCCGTTTGCGAGCTGCTCTTCGGCAGAAGCTGCCGGTTGAGGTGAATGGACCACATCGCGCGCAGCGGCTCTACCCATCCACATGGTTCATCGGCGGACGGATCGGTGCGAGTGAGAGAAATTCCGTGTCCGCCAGCGCCCGCCGCATTTTCGCGGCCAAATGTCCAGGTCAGACGGAGCCTCTGAGCGTGTGTTGCTTCACTCAGACCGCCGTATTCGCCCGTGACTGTGGGTTGCCTTGTGCCCGACTAAGTGTTGACGCGATAATGGTTTGCGGAACACGGCGGGCCTCCGACCCGTTCCTGCGACCTGATTGACGGCTTGTGTGACAGGGATCACTAGGTGATTTGGCTGTAACCGCTAAAATTCACGACCGCGCTGGACGTCTGAAACGCTGACCTTCGTGTTCGGACAATGGCTCGCGAGCACCCAAGATGGAATTCGACCAATGAAACTGATCGCAATGGCGGCCGCTGCAACCGCCTTTTTGTCCAGTCCGGCCGTGGCGGAAGACTCGGCGACGACGACCAACCGGCTGGCCGGTGAATCGAGCCCGTACCTGCTGCTGCACGCCCACAACCCGGTGCAGTGGTACCCATGGGGGCCGGAAGCGCTGACCCGGGCGAAGGCTGAGAACAAACCCATTTTTCTGTCGATTGGCTACAGCAGCTGCTACTGGTGCCATGTGATGGAACGGGAGGTTTTTTCCAGCAGGGAAATAGCCGCGTACATGAATGAGCACTTCGTCAACATCAAGGTGGACCGTGAGGAGCGGCCGGATATTGACGACATCTATATGACGTCGCTGCTGGTGTATCGTCAGCTGTCCGGATCCGGTGGTGGCGGTGGCTGGCCACTGTCCATGTTTCTCACGCCCACAGGACATCCGATCGGTGGCGCTACTTATCTGCCACCGGAGGACAGTCCGGAACGTGGTCGCGGTTTTCCGTCCGTCGCCCGTCAGGTGGTGGAATTGTGGGAGAACCGCCAGGCGGACCTGGAACGCAGCGGTCAGATGATGACCGCCCAGGTTCAGCGGTTGATTCGGCCGTCAGCCGATGAGACGGTGGCGGAACCCGGCAGGGACTTGCTGCAGCTCGTGACGGATGAGATTAAACGACAGTATGACCCGGTTCACGGTGGTGTGGACTTCAACGGCCAGGCGCCGGACTCAGCTCGTTTCCCCAACATCCCGCGACTGCAGTTTCTGATGGATGTGTCAGCGGCCAGTGATGATGGCGCCCTGCTCGGAGTGGTGGAGCACTCTTTGCAGAGCATGGCTCGCGGCGGTATTCGGGACCACCTGGCCGGCGGCTTTCATCGCTACAGTACGGACCGTCGCTGGCACGTACCTCACTTCGAAAAAATGCTCTACGACCAGGCGATGATGCTGGGCATTTATGCTCGCGCCGCGCAGATGACGGGCGATGATTTCTATCGCACGGTGGCGGGAGAAATCGCGGATTTCGTGGAGCGGGAAATGACGACCGCTCAGGGAGCATTCTGCAGCGCCCTGGACGCCGAAACCAATGCCATTGAGGGGGAATATTATGTCTGGAATGACGAGGAAATTGGTGCCGTGCTGGGGGACGATGCGGCATTGTTTGGCCGTGTGTATGGTTTGGAGGCGGCCAATCCGTTCGAACACGGCTATGTCCTGCATTTGCCACAATCGAAGGCGAGCATTGCCAAAGAACTGAATATGGAAACGGAGCAGCTGGAACAGAAGCTGTCCGCCCTGCGGGCGCATTTACTTAAAGTACGTTCCCGGCGGCCGCGTCCGCTTCTGGATGACAAGGTCTTGACGGCGTGGAATGCGATGATGATTCGCGCATTGGCTTACAGCGGTCGGGTACTCGATCGTCCGCAGGACGTGAAGGCAGCTGCGAAAGCGGCAGACTTCCTGCTGGAGAATCTGCAGGATTCTGACGGAGGCGTCCTGCGAACCTGGCGTGGCGGCAAAGCGAAGTACGCCGCCTATCTGGATGATTACGCGTTTCTTGTGTCCGCTCTGCTGGAACTGCACGAGGCCACCGGAGAACAAAAATGGCTTGCGTCGGCTCGCACACTGAACGCCCGGCAGATCGAACTGTTCTATGACAACGATTTGAAGGCCTTCTATTTCACGTCCACCGGACATGAAAAACTGATTGCCCGTACCAGTTCCATCTACGATTCTGTGTTCCCGTCGGCCAACAGCCTGTCGGTTCAGAATCTGCTGCGGTTGCAGGTGATCGACAACTCACAGGAATACGCCACAATTGCCAAAGACACTCTGTCACGTTTCGTTCCCGCGCTGAAGCGTTCGCCCGCGTCGTGTGCCGGACTGGGGCGTGCGATTTTTGGCTGGCTGCAGCAGACGGACGGGGCCTCTCAGAATGCGTCTTTGTTTCTCGCGCGGCCGAGATGGCAGCCTGTTGCTTTGCGAACAGTACAACCGCCGGAGGAAAAGTCGGAAAAGGTCGTTCCTGGTCGCACCGTGAGTCGGCAGGACCCACCGGCTGGAACCACTCAGCAGGGAGTCATCCAGCAAGCCAGTTTTCGCCCGGTCTTCCCCGCGCCGACCACGGTCGATGAGAAGGAAAAAGATCGTCCACTCAAAGTGAAGATCTATCCGCTGTACGACAAGCTGCCTCGCAAAGGCAAGTGTCTGATCGCGATTGAACTGCAGGTGAAATTTGGCTGGCACATCAACGCCAATCCTTCGAATCCCGATTTTCTGGTGCCCACCAAAGTGGAACTGAAATCGAAGCAGAATGTGAAGCTGACGAAGGTGAAGTATCCCAAACACCATGAACTGAAGGTGCAGGGATCACCAGATCCCTATCATGTTTATGACGGCAAACAGATTGTCTACGGCCTGCTGGAGATCGACGAGAAGGACACCACAAAACTGTCAGAGCTGGAGTTCCACGTGTCGTTTCAAGGGTGCAATTCCACGCAGTGTCTGCAGCCCGACAAGGTGGTGATGAAGGGGAAACTTCCGTTTGCTAAAGACGGTGAAACGCTCAAGAAGGTCAACCTCGAAAAGCACCCCAAACTGGAGAAAACGAAGCCAGCCACGCCCGCGAAAGGCGAAACGCCGGGGCGGCCGCCGGGGCTCTGAAATCCGATCTGCGTCGCGTTCCTGATCACGGTAAACGCCCTGTGGCTGCGGCACTGACGCTGGAAAACGGGGGCTGACGTTGGTAGCTTCCCAGCGACAGGAATTCTCACCCACCGAACAGCTGAAGACCATGGCAATTCAGGCAATCGCAGGCGTCAGTCCCACCCAGGAAACCGTCGTGATGACGGAGTATCCGTCCATCGCCGCGATGGGGCCTGGGCAGTTTCTTGGCCGTTTGTACGAGTGTGTCCCGATCAAGCTGTTTGGCACAGGTCCCAGCCTGTCCCACATCTTTGCGCTGCTGACCGCCCCGCTGGGAGTCATGCTCTACGGCGCTCAGAAAGTGCTGGGTGATCGTTATGTGCTGACCAACCGCGGGGTGCAGATCTGGAAGTCACGCGGGAAACGCCTGGTCGGTTCCATTAAGTTCGGTGAGTACGACCATGTTGAACTGGATCAGGTGCCAGGTCAGGAATTCTTCGATGCTGCCGACATTCGATTCGTTGGGGCGGATGGCAGCACCAAAATGCGGTTGCAGGGTGTGAAGGATGCCGGTGCTTTTCTGAGCACAATCGAACGCACGGCCGAATCACGCCAACTGGTTGACGCGTCCCTGGCCGTCATTGCCGCTCGCGGCTAACGGATCTCGATGACTCGCCCGCGATAATGGCCCGCGGTCATGAGGTGGCGAGGGTGAGCGAAGCTGCGACATGGACCCGCTGACGTAACGGACGACCCTCAGCAGTGAATTCTGTGAGTTCTGTGCTCAGCTCGGCGATCAGAAACCAATAACAGCCCGGGGGTCTGCTGACATTCGGGCTGTCTTTATTGGCGGCCTCAAGTCATGACTGGCGGGTTCCGGCAGTCGGTCCCGGTCAGTCGTCTTCGTCAGCCCGGTCTCGGTTACGGGCGCGTCGGTCGGCAAACTCGCGAGCCTTCTTTTGACGCGCCAGTTTGCGAGTTTCGAAGTCTTCATCCAGCAGCATGTTTAGCAGTGAGTCGCTGTAGTCTTCCCACACGCGTGCCCGGTCGGTTCCCTGCGGGATAGCAATGGTGATGATCTCGGACTGCTCACTGTCAGCGATCAGCCGTTCGAGGGTGCCGTCACGGCTGGTGCCGGGCAACTGAATGAACTCAAAGTTGAGCCAGCCCGCCACATCTTTGGCGACCCGTGAGGCGCCGCCGCTGGCCGCCACAATACCCTGTTCACGGGACGTGGTACGCAGGTGGATGACCCGTTGAGGATGCTGATCTTCCAGCGTGCCGAGCAGGTGCCGAATCTCGGGTTCCTGTTTCAGACGGTCCCTTGAGATGTTGCCGGCGGACGGGAATGATTCATTCAGATAGACGCCATGTGCATTTTCAGCGCGGAACGCGGCTTCCCCGTCTGGATTGGGATTGCGAATTACGGTGGCCACAATGCCGCCGAGGATGATGCTGTTTTTGTGGATGTGACGAGCCAGTTGCTCAGTCAGACTGACGGCAATCGGGTCATCGCCCGCCAGACTCCCAATGATGAGTGTGCGATACCCGCCCTGCCCGATGGTGATTGACTGGATGTCTTTGCCGCCGGCGGACCTGGCCACGGATTTCCATTCAAAGGGACCCGGCGCTGATATCAGTCCCCGCATGTCATCGATGCTGGCAATCTGCGTGCTGCCGTCTGAGTCGTCTGCTGCAAAAACGGGGGCCGGAATGTCCGTGCGTCCGTCTTCCACAAAGAACTCGCCGCGCGATGAAGCCACCTGAAAGCGTGGCAGCTGTGTACAGCCCGCGCACGAAAAAATCAGGAACGTAAACAGCGTTACGCCTGATCGGAAATGGCCTGCAGCGAGATGCTTCTGAGATATGGGGCTCATCTCAGGAACTCCGAATTCGCGGTTTACCGGAGATCCGTTCCCGATGTCTGGCGAAGAAAAGCGGGATGTCGTTCAGAGTCATCCCGCCCGTAAACAGTCTGTCCGGGATCTAGTCATCGATACCCAGTTGGTAGCACAGTTGATCAAATCGTTCCTGGAACTCGTCACTCGAAGAGTGAACATGTTCGGCTTCGGTGATAAACCGGATGTTCTCGTCGCACTGCACGTTGTTGTCAGACAGTGCCCACTCGTACTCTGCATTGTCGTGCCCATAGACGAACAGCAGTTTGTGTTCATCCAGTTGCACTTCCATGGGCTTGCGGGGATTCAGCACGGCGATACCACAGCAGCCGTCGTCGAGCAGCAGATCTTCAAAGTCGTACAGAATGCTCTGCAGCACGGGCATGTCGATCTGCTCGCGGTACAGGTCTGTGTGTTCGCCGTTGTTTTTGTCGTGGCTGGTTTCCAGCACAACATCCACCGTCTCCCCCAGCGGGTCGAGCAGCGAAAGGAATGTATCAAACAGTCGTTCACGGGTGACCGACGACATCAGGACGGGGATGCGGGCGCCCGACTCCTGGTCGACATACCACTCGTGGCGAAAACCGGTGTGTGGAATCACGTCCAGACCATATGAAGGGCGAACTGCGTCGGTGAGCGTGAATTCACCGTAGCGCGCCACGCTCATATGTTCTTCCAGCTGACTTTCTGTCAGGCTGCCAAAGCTGCTCGAACCATGCGACGCATCGCCGTCTCGATAATTTGACTTCAGGAACTTCTTGAGAAAGCCCATTCGTATCCTCACACCGTCAGGTCATTCAGGATGTGCGCGGAAATCCACAGCGCGGAATAATCACTATCCGCAGCTAACCTAGCACGCAGACCAGTGGAAATAAGGAGCATTTGGGCCGAACGCCAATTTCCCGCTGTCAGAGAACGGCGCTGACACGAACGTGCCGTCCTGCGAAACTATTCCACCTGGAAGCAACACCGGGTTATTCGGAATAGACGGGCGATGGCCCTGCCACTCGGGCCGTTCGATCCGTCAAATCGTCACAGCAGATACAACTTCGCAGATCGCTCGTCGCTATGAAGCACTTTTGCCGCACACTGCTGCTGATCACGGCGGCTGTGATCAACATCACCGCAGCGCCGATCTCAGCGTCGGCTGCCGAGCAGGACGCATGGTATGTGGTGGAGTTCGATGGCAAGCGAGTAGGCTACGAACATCTGCGGTGGGGGCCTGCCGCCACCGACGCAAATCTGCTGCGATGTGACCGTCGCACACAGATCCAACTGTCGCGGTTCGGGACGGACCTGAACATCAGTGCTCGATTGTCGACGCTGCAGGACACCGAAGGCCGTTTGCTGGAATTTGAACTCTCGCGTGTTGATCGCAGCGGGGTGCGGCTGCAAAGGTCGGGAAAATACGTACAGAAGGAACGCCTCTTTCTGGTCTCCGAGACGAAAACGGGTTCGACAGAAACCAAACGAATGGCTGTTGGCGGCGACGTCTGGTCTCCGGTGATGTCGCTTTGGATGCCCGCCCGGGTTGGCCCGCAACAGCGTCGGGTGACTCACCCGGTCTTTTTTCCGGAGTCACTGGGGGTCTCGGGAATTGTGACGGAGTACCGCACAGGCAACATGCTGAAACTGGGTGGCCGCCGGCTGCCCGTACAGCGGCTGAATTTCTATCCGGACGGAGACCCTGCCCGACTGACGACGCTGTCATTTGACGAATCCGGACAGGTCCTGCAGCAGGAGAAACGTGTCTTTGGTGGTGTGCTGCAGATTCGAAAAGCCTCGGCCGATCAGGCCCTGACCGCGTCTCGGGAATCTGTCGACGTGGATGTGCAGTCTTTGATTCCGATCGATGGAAATCTGGGGCGAACCAACGTCCAGCGTACGGTGGACCTCCAATTGATTGTCGCCAGCGGTGCCATCGACGATCTGCCAGTTACTGCAGATCAGGTCGCGCGACGTATCAGCGCCTCGGAGTTAGTGCTGACACTTTCATTGCCTGATCCCGATCGTTTGCTGCCTGCCGGGGCTGGGCAGGCGCCGGCCGTATTTCTGCAGGCCTCACGCTGGATGCCTCTGGACGATCCCGCCCTGCAGAAAATGGCCATGCTGGGGGCCGGTGCCACGTCCGATGCCGGCCTGATCTGTCGCCGACTGGAGCGGCACGTTCATCGCCAGCTTCGCCGAGCCCCCTTTGAGACTTCGTTGCTGACCGCCGACGAAGTTGCCCGCAACCTGCGCGGAGACTGCACAGAACACGCTGTCCTGCTGGCCGCCCTGCTGCGGATCAAAGGCATCCCGTCCCGTGTTGCCTCCGGACTGGTGCCTGTCGCCCGGGGCTACGGTTTTCAGGGGCACACATGGGTGGAGGCCCGTCTGGGCGACTCCTGGGTTTCCTTTGATTCCGCCGCGCCAATGAATCTGGTTCGCATCAAACTGGCGGACAGTTCACTGGATGACTCGATGACGGGCGGAATTGGACTGTTCCTGCCTGTACTCGATCTGGTGGGACGCACGAAAATTCACGTTGTGCGTCGATCTTCGCTGATTCAGCCCTGAGTGGAACGACTCAAGATCAAAGCCGCCCTTGCCTCGGTTTTCCATCTTCCGGATCTTTGAGGGGCGGCCGACGAACAGTCCTGCCAATTGTCATTTTTGTGGCCCCCCATTTTTTGGGGGTTACGGAGTGCGGTCCGGCGTTCGTATACTGTGCAGAACCATTGTCGCCGGAAAGCCCACGATGCCACTGCGTACCGAATCACTGGAAGAACCACAGCTGAACCTGACACCGATGATCGATATCGTGTTTCTGCTGATCATCTTCTTCATGGTGGGGACCCGATTCACAGAAATTGAGCAGCAGTATGACATCGAGCTGCCGGAGGCGACTGCCGTGCAGCCGTTGACCGCCCGGCCGGATGCTCTGGTGATCAATGTCGCCCGGTCAGGTGACATTCGCATTTCCGGCGAATTGCTGACGATGGCCCAACTGCAGCAAAAACTGGCGGACGCACGCGCCGCCTATGCCGAACAGAAAGTGCTGATTCGCGGCGATGGCGGTGGCATTTATCAGTCCATCATCGATGTTATGGACGCCTGCCATCAGGCAAACCTGAACGAATTGTCGCTGGGATTCCAGCCGCGAACAGCAGGTGAATCGCCATGACGGTGCTGCAGCAGGCTCTGACGAAGTTGTGGGAAGGGGGGACGCTCACAGGTGATGACCGAATCGCCCTGTTTCTGCTGCTCACCATGCTGGCGTCGACGACCCACCTGCTGACCATGCTGGCAACACGGTGGGGGGATCGCAACATTGCCGTCAAATCGCTGCTGGCCTCTTTGATGGTTCATGCCGTGTGCCTGATGAGTCTGGAAGTATTTGATCCACTGGAATCCTCGGCGGTGTCCGCCGCCGAGCGCCAGAATCTGCCTCGGGAAATTCAGACCCGGATCCTGATGGAGAGTGATGATGCCGTGGCGGCCGCTCAGTCAGGCAATTCACCGCTGCCGCAGATGGTCTCTGATCCTGCAGTCGAACTGGAACGGTCGGAACAGCCGTCGCGTCTGCTGGAACCACTGGAAACGCCGGAGGCGCAGGTTGAAGCGCTGGACGCTTTGCGACCTGATGTGGAGGACATTTCACAGTTTGAGCAGTCGCTGCGCCCCGAACTTTCCAATCCAGTGGATTCCGGGATGGAGGGGCCACGCACAGAAGCGGCCAGCGATCCAGCGGCGGAAATCGAAACCATGCTGGAGCAGAATCAGGCGGACGTGTACGTGCCCGGGACAGAACGTGTCAACACGGTCCGTGGTGATATCTTCGAACAGTCTCAGGCGGTCGAACGCCAGATGACGCCTGGCAGTGTGGATCGCATTGATCGGGATGTGGTGACCGAAGACACGTCAATCAATGTGACACAGAACGACCTGCCATCGCGCGTGACCATTCCGGAAGCGATGGACGCTGATGAAATCAATCGCACAGCCGCGCCGATCAACTCGGCGGATCCGCTCGAATCAGTGGGGGCGGATGTGGCTCGACCGCAAAGACGCAGTCTGACGGCTCGCTCTTTTGATTCGAGACTGCCCCGCCCTTCCCGTTCGCTGAAGAGTCCTGAACCAGGAGAACGGCCTGCCCGCGAAAACTCCAGTATCGCCCGTACGCCCATTCCGCTTAGCGACGACTATGACGAAGTTCGCACAGGAACAACCTATTTGCGGCTCAGCGACGCGCTGCGGTCAGCTGCCGCCATGGTGGATGCCGACGTTAACAGTGCCCGACGCAGGGAATCGGCTCCGGCCACCTATCGCCTGCGCGACGCGCAGGTTCGTCGGCAGGCCGCTGCGAGATTCGGCGGCACGCGGGAATCGGAAGCAGCCGTCGAACGAAGTCTGCGATGGCTGAACGCGATGCAGTCTCCGGAAGGCTACTGGGATGCGGCCCGTTTTGGGTCCGGACAGGTGAAAACGGACGAAAACGGCACGCTGCGTGACTACGCCGGTCGAGATGCGGATACGGGCGTGACGGCACTGGTGACGCTCTCTTTTCTGGGGGCCGGATACACGCACGAGACAGGCAGATATGCCATGACGGTCGACAATGCGCTCGCGTGGCTGATTGCCCAGCAGGGCCAGGACGGCAATCTGTGTGGAGGCGCCAGACGATATGCCCGCAATTACTGTCACGCCATGGCCACGTACGCCCTCGCTGAGGCGCTGGGCATGCAGAAAGACATTGTCACCGCACCTATTGTGGAGCCTGACGTGCTGGCCGCCGGCCACATGCTCTCGCAGGCGGCCTCCAGCTCATTAATGAAGCAACACGGCCTGATGCCTTTCGTGCCGGTGCTGATGACGGATGGACTGGCCTACTACCGGGCAGAAAGACTGGCCTACTCCCTTCGCAAGGTGGATGACATCGCGCTGCGTTCGGCCGTTCTCAACGCCGTACGGTATTCGATTAGTCAGCAGGATCCGGAAAGTGGCGGCTGGCGCTACGAATTTGGTCAGGAAGGCGACGTGAGTATGTTCGGCTGGCAGCTGATGTCGCTCAAAAGCGCACGCATCGCCGGACTGGACATCAACGCCACCGTCAATCGACGAATGGTGCGATTCATCAACAGCGTGCGTCAGGGAGATGAGGGAGGGCTTTTTGGTTATCGCCGCTCGGTTCCGGTGAATGGGCGGCCATCGGAGCCCGTGACCCCCGTGATGACGGCTGAGGCGCTGTTCTGCCAGCAGATGCTTGGATATCCGCGGGATACTCCCGCCAATCGAGAGTCGGTCGCCTACCTGCTGCAGAACACACCCAAACTGTCCGAGTTGAATATGTACTACTGGTATTACGGCACGCTGGCAATGTATCAGTATGGTGGTCAGCCGTGGGACGATTGGAACCGCATCGTCCGCGACACGCTGGTCAGCGAGCAGCGAACCACCGGCCCTTTGGCCGGCAGTTGGGATCCCAAAGGGCCATGGGGACGATACGGCGGGCGACTGTATTCCACCGCGTTATCCACCCTCACGCTGGAAGTCTACTATCGCCTGCTGCCACTTTATCGAATGAACGAAGAGGCGGACCGCGGGCAGAACACCGGACGCTAACCAGCGTCTGCGGGCGGCGTGACGGCCGCTGACGTGTCTGCTGATTTCGGTTTCCGGAAGATGCTCGACCGGTAAACGCCCAGTCGATTCAGCCAGAACAGAAACATCACCCAGAGTGTCAGCAGCCCGTAGCGTGTGCTGCGGCGGAAGTTTATGCTCGACGCCTCGGCAAAATAACGCACGGGTACCGGGATGTCTGCCAGACGAAAACCAGCAGCGACCGACTGGGCGAGAAACTGAGTATCAAACACAAAGTCATCTGAGTTGTTCTGCCACGCAATCGTCTCCAGGACTTCACGTCGATAAGCGCGAAACCCGCTGTGGAAGTCACCCACGTTCTGGCCTAAGGCAATATTCTCGGTGATCGTCAGGAAGCGGTTGGCGATGTACTTCCAGGTTGGCATGCCACCGGCGAGTGCTTCGGCCCGCGTGCGAATTCGCGATCCCAGGATCAGGTCACAGTTGCCCAGTCGAATCAGCTCGGCGGCCACGGGAATCACGCGGCTGTCGTACTGGTAGTCCGGGTGGATCATCACCACGATATCCGCCCCCAGTTCCAGAGCGCGCGTGTAGCAGGTTTTCTGATTGCCGCCATAGCCCGTATTCTGCTCGTGCTCAATAACGGTCAATCCCAGCTTTTGCGCCAGCTCTACCGTGTTGTCACTGCTGCAGTCGTCCACCAGAATGATTTCATCCACGCTGCCATCCGGTATGTCGTTGATGGTTTTTTCAAGCGTCGCCGCAGCGTTATACGCGGGCATCACGGCTATGATCTTCGGCTCAGATGTCTCTGGCATGACGGCAGTTTCGGCGGCTGGTGGAGCTGTGGGTGTGGTCGTTGAGGGGCCGTTTAGGGCCGTTCGTGCGATCTTCCCGACCGCTCTGTGAAGTATAGTGAATTCCGCAGACAGCGACGACAGGCGTCAAACGAGCTGTCGCAGACACTCGAGACTGCGGTGGACTTCGTCGACCGTGTTGTAGTGCAGAGCGCCCAGTCGCAGAGTGCCGCCGGGTTCCAGACCGGCCGCTTCCGTGAATGGCAGTGCGTAGTGGTTTCCGGCCCACGCGTAGACCCCCTGCTCTGCCAGGCCAGCCGCCAGTTGGGCGGGGGACTGGCTGCGGTGGGTGACAGAAAACGTGGGCGCTCGATCGGTCAGTTGATTTGCCTGCACAATACCGTGAATCTGCAGCTCGGGGATCTCTTTCAGTCCGTCCAGAAACGCGGCCGTCAACGCGCTCTCGTGGGTGCCGATCCATGCAAACGCAGCATCCAGCCGTTCGCCCAGTGAAGTCGATTCCGGCAGTTGCGACAGCGACGCCAGGTACTGCACGGCCGCTGCAGCGCCGGCGATCCCTTCATGGCACTGTGTGCCTGTCATCCATTTTCCAGGCAGCGCATCAGTGGATGGTCGCAGCTTGAAGGGGCGGATAGATTCCAGCAGTTCAGGCCGCCCGTACATGATGCCCACGTGCGGTCCGAAAAACTTGTAGGCTGAGCACGCCAGAAAATCACAGTTCAGCTCTCCTGCGTTGAGCCGCCCGTGGGGCGCATAATGGACGGCATCGATGAACGTGAGCGCGCCGGCTGAACGGGCCTGCTCAATCATCCGACCGACGGGATTGATCGTGCCGGTGGCATTGGAGGCATAGCCAATGGCCACCAGTTTGGTTCGTTCGTTGAGTTTGCTGCGAAAGTCCTGCTGGTTCAGCGTCCAGTCTTCCGGGTGCAGGTCGATGTGCCTGACGGTGGCCCCTCTTTCCGTGGCGGCCAGCACCCAGGGCGTGACGTTGGCATCATGATCGAGACGACTGACGATGATCTCATCGCCCGGGCCCCACTGTTTCGCCAGGGCACGGCTGCAGGCCATGGTCAGGGACGTCATGTTGGCCCCAAAATAGATGGAGGCAGGATCTTCGGCTCCCAGAAAGTCGGCAAACGTTTTATGGGCCGCTTCCAGTACCGCATCTGAAGCGATGGCCGTGGCACTGGCCGCCCCGCGGTTGGAGTTGGTGGACAGCAGATAGTGACTTACGGCGTCAGCGACCGATACTGGCACCTGACTGCCAGCCGGGCCGTCCAGATACACCACGGGACGTTCCTGGTGTGTCCGCTGCAAAGCGGGAAACAGGGCCCGGATGGCGTTGATGTCCCAGGTGGGCATGGGCAGGCTCCGAGAAGACAGATGACGAGCGGCGAATACCGTACAGCCGAGCGTACGGCGCACAGAAAACGGTCGTCGTGAAAACCACGACGACCGTTAATTCGATAAGCAGAACGGCGAGCCTTACTCTGCAGCGGCAGGATCGTCGTCTGTTTCTTTTTCCTTCACGATGTCCAGATTGGGCACATTGATGGCCGTGATTCTGACCCGGGTATACTTCTGCCGATGACCGGTGTGACGACGGCTGTTCTTGCGACGGCGAATCTTCTGGATCTCCAGCTTTTCGCCTTTCTCTTCCTCGATTGTGACTTCGCCCTGAACGGTGGCCCCATCAATCACGGGAGCACCGATAATGCTCGCACCGCCACCGTTGGCAATCAGGACACGATCAAAAGTCAGCGTCTCGCCCTCTTTTGCTTCGCTCTGAAAATCGACGGACAGCAGATCACCTTCTTCAACGCGGTGTTGACGGCTGCCATTTTCAATGATTGCAAACATCTCAAATCACCCAGAAAACGTGGTGTATGTGCGTTCTGACGTGGGAAAACGGCGTCCCGGAACGCTGGCCCTCGGAAAAAAGAAGGGCTGTTCAAATGTTTAGTTATTGGCCATGCCCGGCCGCGGGATCGCGGAGTATAACGCAAAGGTCGGATAGTTCGAGTCGGAAATCGAGTCTGTCCGCAAGTTTCCGGCTCCTGTCAGCGGAATCTTACGTTCGGTCAGATGCCTTCAAACCGCCCGACGAATCGCCATCTGCGATCAGCTGTGATTTGTCACGCGTTCTGCGGGAAAACCGGGCTGACCACACATAGCGGGGACATCTGCTGTTGTGGGCGGCCCCTGTGGGGCAACCCTGTGACCAGCCATCGAGAGCCAAGGCTGGCCGCTTAGCTGTCCATCTGGACCGGTCGGCCGCCGTCATCCTGACAGGTAACCGTCAGGTGCTCTGGGCAGACATCCGATCGCGACTTGATTGTCACAATGACGTCGCGATCATCCTCCAGCTGAATCAGCTCTTTTCGTTTGCGATTGTTCAGGTCATTGGCGACCCGGTCGTGTGTTTCGATTTCAATTTTCGCCACAGATTCGTCGCTCGCGGCTCCCATCACCAGTCGCATGGCTTCAATGGTGAGGCTTTCTGAGGTCTTCACCTGGCCCACACCGTTGCAGCACGGGCAGTCCTCGTAGATGCTCCGCCGCAAAGACGGTCGAATCCGCTGACGCGTCATTTCAATCAGGCCAAACGGGCTGATGCGCAGAACACGTGTGCGGGCCCGGTCGCGTCGCACGGCATTGTGCAGCGCCCTTTCCACGCCGCGGCGATGTCGCTCATCCCGCATATCGATGAAGTCGTTGACGATCACACCGCCCAGGTCGCGCAGTCGGATCTGCCGGGCAATTTCTTCTGCCGCCCGGATGTTCATGCGGTAGGCCGTTTCTTCGGCATCATTGTCGACACGGAAATTGCCACTGTTCACGTCGATCGCCACAAGGGCTTCTGTCTGGTCGATGACCAGTGATCCGCCGCCGTTCAGCGGCACGTGGCGGTCCTGAATGCGGGCGATTTCTTCTTCGATCCCATAGTGGGTGAACAGCGGTTCGGGTTCCTGAAACCGCTTCACCCGATTGACGTGGTTGGGCATCACGATTTTCATGAAGTCCCGCGCTCGTTCGAACGCCTCATCCTGGTCGATGAGGACCGCATCAATCTCCGATGCGTAGATATCCCGCATCGTGCGAATCATCATGTCTGACTCGGCGTAGATCTCGCACGGTCCGGATGTCTTTTTGATCTTATTGACGATGGTTTCCCAAAGTCGGACCAGATAGTTCAGGTCGCGGCTGAGATCTTCCTCGTCCCGATCAATTCCGGCGGTGCGAACAATGAACCCCAGCCCTTCCGGCGGATGCAGATTGCGCATTGCCTGTCGCAACTGACGACGTGCCTTGTCGTCCGCGATCTTGCGACTGATGCCCACCCGCTGAAGACCGGGCATCAGGACCAGATAGCGACCGGGAATCGAAATATAGGTCGAGAGTGTGGGGCCCTTGTTGCCAATGCCCTCTTTGATGACCTGCACGAGAACTTCGCTGCCCCGCTGGAAGATGTCCTGGATGGGGGGCTTGTTGCGGGCGTTGCGTTCGTTCAGATGCTTGGGGGGCCGACCACCGCGACCGCGGGGGCGATCGTCTTCTTCCTCGTCTCGTCCGTTGTCCTTGTCTTTGCCGACCAGATGCTTGTAGTACTGGTACTCCACGTCGCTGACGTGCAGAAAACCATTGCGTCCAACGCCAAAATCGACAAAGGCCGCCTGGATGCTGGGCTCGATGTTGACCACCTTGCCCTTGTAAATGTTGCCGACGTAGTTTTCAGCGCTGCTGCGCTCGACGTACAGCTCTTCCAGGGTTCCGTCCTCAACGATCGCAATCCGGCTTTCTTCCGGCTGCAGTACGTTGATGAGCATTTCTTTTTTCATGACTCAGCTTTCGTTCCTGCGAACGAACACCGAGCGTTGCCGATCGATTGAAAGAATTGAGAAATCAGGCTGCCAGCAACGCACGCAGGCCAAACGCCCGAGGCGCTCGACTTGTGTAACTGGACCACTGCGGCGATTGGCCTCAGGGTGTTTAACGCCGGTCACCACCTCTGGGTGGCTGAGCGGCGTTTACGGTATGGCGGGCCTGGTGATTCCTTTCATCAACTGGTTCGACATTCTCTCCGGTTGAGGAGTATCTACACGAAGAAGGTGTGATTCGCCCTGTGGGCCATCAGGATGGTTCGACGGGCGCTTGTGGTCGCTTTTTCGTGACGCGTGTTCGTTCTTGTGAGGGATGCCGGGGCGACGTGCCACCCGCATCGGTGAATATTCAAACGACGAGATCCGGACACAAACGGCCCAGTTCTCCCAAAAGGTAATGTTCAACGTCCCGGGCCAGATCCAGCGAACAGGCGTGGGTCGCAATTCGCTCGGCTTCCGGGATGGAAATGTTTCTGACGACTTCCTTCAGGCGGGGAATGGAGTGAGGTGTCGCACTTATCTGACGCAGCCCCAGTCCGAGCAGCAGAGGAACAAATCGTGGATCCGAGCTCATCTGGCCACAGACTGTGACCGGTTTTCCGTATTGTTCGCCTGCTTTCAGGACCGCCTGAATCATCCGCAGAATGGAAGGATCGCCGGAACGGTACAGATTTGCAACCGAGGGGTCTGATCGGTCGCAGGCGAGGGTGTACTGGATCAGATCGTTCGTCCCGATCGAGAAGAAGTCCACTTCCCGGGCAAACTCCTCAATGAGCATTACGGCCGATGGGACTTCCACCATCATCCCAATTGGAATATCCCGGGCAAACTCAATGTTTTCGTCCTCCAGATCCTCCATCACATCCATCAGGATCATTTTGGCCTGACGAAACTCCAGCAGCGATGACACGAGGGGAAACATGATCCTTACGTTGCCGTGTACTGCTGCCCTTAGGATTGCCCTGAGCTGAACTTTGAACAAAGGGGTGCTTTGCAGGCTCAGGCGAATGCTGCGCAAACCGAGCATCGGATTCTGGCTTTCCGCAAAGCGATCCCGAATCCGTGCCGGCACCTTGTCGGCGCCAATATCCAGCGTGCGAATCACGACGGGGCGGTCGCCACAAGTGGAAAGCACCTGCTTGTAGGCTTCGTAATGGTCCGATTCGGTCGGCTCCTTATTGCCCCCCAGATACAGAAACTCGGTGCGGTACAGGCCGACACCGTCCGCCCCGCGTTTCACGCACTGCTCGACCTCCTGGGGGAATTCAATGTTGCCGAAAATCTGCACCCGCTGTCCATCCAGCGTTTCTGATTCCAGGGTCTCCAGCGTCGCCAGTCGCTCGCTGACCCGGATGTTGCGGGCCTGAGAGGTGCGAAAACGCTCCATCGTGGCCTCATCCGGATCAATCACCACCTGACCATGGTCACCGTCCAGAATCACGGTTTCGCCGCCCGATACTCCTGCGAGGCAGCGTCCGAGCCCCACAACGGCGGGGATCTCCAGCGCACCGGCCAGAATGGCTGTGTGGCTGGTGTGTCCGCCCACTTCCGTGGCAAAACCCAGCACGTAGTCGGTATTGAGCATGGCTGTTTCGCCAGGCGTCAGGTCGTGTGCCAAAATGACCACAGGTTCCGTCAGGTTGCTCAGTTCTTCGCGGCTTTCCCCCAGCAATTCTCGGAGCAGACGTTTTTCCAGATCGAAAATATCGAGCGCGCGTTCGGCCAGATACTGGTTGCCCAGATTTTGCATTTGCTCTGCGAATTTTCGCAGCGTGCGACTGACCGCGTATTCCGGCGAGTTGCTCTGATTGCGAATGGCGTCTTCCACCTGCCCCACCATGCGTGGGTCCCGCGCCATCTGCAGATGCGCGGAAAAAATAGCGGCGTACTGAGATCCCAGCTGTTCGCCCACCAGAATCTCGTGGTCTTCGATATCCTGGCAGACTTTGTCCAAAGCGTTGTGAAACCGGACCATCTCTGATTCCACCACATCACGGCTGACGAATTTGCGGGGGATGCGGAAGTTCTCGGACCCCAACACGAGTGTTGGGCCGACAACCACACCGGGAGAGACCGGAATGCCGCTTCTGACCTGCATGGGATGACAAGACGGTTGATGCGATGGAAGGTGGCGCACCACACGGCGGGTGCGCCTGTCAAAGTCTAGCGAATTCTCAGTGGAAACACGGTTAGGGAGCGAGACTACCACGCATAATACGCGACTTCATCAGCATGGTGATCGATCGGCCATTGCGGCGGTCACAGAAAAGACGTGGCCGGCCGCTTCCGAAGTCACCAAACCAGCGGGCCGTCTTTAGGCACTACTGGTTGTCGTTTTTTGCGCTGGTCAGGGTTCTGACAGCAGTCGAACGGCAGCTTCCGCGGCGACTTCGGCGTCGACTCCGGTGGCCTCGACACTCAGCACCGCACCGCACGTGGCGCCCAGCAGCATTAGCTCCATGGTGGACTTCGCGTTGGCGATGTTGCCGTCAAACGAAATCAGTAATTCCGCCTCGTGATTCATGGCTTCCTTCACGAGCGCGCTGATGGGAGACAAGTGGAGCCCATTCGGATTGGCCAGTGTCACCTGACGTCGGACTGGTTCGTCACTCATCTCGCATCTCTGGCAATCAGGATGGGAAAATCCGTTCCCAAAAGAACCAACCCGTGTTACTCGGCTTCTTCTTCGTCGCTGGAATCGGCTTCTGCCAGCAGATCCCAGATGTCCTGGGAAGAGTTGGACTGCTTCAGAAAGTTGCAGAAGTCCTGGCTGCGCAGGTGCCGCGAGATGTTTTCCAGACCCCGCAGGTGGTCGCCAGGGCGATCCGGTGGGGAGACCAGCAGGAACAGGATGAAGACATCTTCTCCGTCGAGACTGGCGAAGTCGACGCCATCACGTGAGATGGCAACGGTGGCCACCAGTTCTTCGGCGGAAGGGTGTTTGGTGTGCGGGACAGCGACTCCGTTGCCGATGCCAGTGGACCCCAGTTCTTCTCGTTTGAGAATCGCGTCGACGACGGCCTCTTCTTCCTCCGCCTTGATGTTGCCTGAGTTCTTCAGGCTGGCGACCATTTCGCGGATGACGTCTTCTTTGGACGCAGACTGCAATTGTGGAACGATCGCATCTTTGACGACGAAATCTGTCAACTTCATTTCTTTGTGCCTTCTTACCTGACTTGTCAGGAGTGTGCTGTGCCGACGTCAGTCGTCGGACGAGTCTTGCTGTTCCTGCTTTTCTTCTGCCAGTCGAGCCACTTCGCTCACTGGCTTGTCCCGGCGATGGTCGCGGGATTTTTCCTTATATCGATGGACCTGCTGCTCCATTTTGGACAGCGTCTTGTCGAAGGTTGCTCCGGCGTCTTCGCCTTCAACGTGGGCCACGATGGTGTGATAGCCTTCGATCTCCACCAGCATTTCGACGTTGGCCCGGCCTCCCTCGAAGTCAATCGTGACATCAATTTCGCTGACTTCGCCCAGGTACCGCACCACTTTTTCTGATTTGCGAGTGATGTAGTCTCGCATGTCCTGGCTGATGCTGCCGTGCCGACACGTAATGGCAACCTGCATACTCTTTCACCTTCCGGGCCTGCAGTGTCGCTGACGCGACATTGACGGGAAAAACGGTCGCTGAAGTGTTACGAATTCGCGTCACAATTCCAGCGGTAATCAATGGACACCTTGAGTATTACCACGCTTTCCCTGTCTGCGCGGCGATTCTAGTTCTCGAAATTGACGAATGTAAAGACTCGGCTTCGTGTTCCTGTCCGAAAGAACGTCCAGTCCGAAATGCGAAACCGACTCCCCCTGGGGCCAGGGGCCTCTGTTTCCACTTCGGCGCCTCGACATCGCGATCTTCACACCGAACCCAGTCTGCGTAATCCTTCCACTGGAAACCCGGCCGCGATTGGCGATTGTTGCGATTTTCCCTCGTCCATTCCGAATTGCTCCCCATTGCGTCTGTGCCCAGGCCCGACTAATCTGACGCCCCCTCTGTCTGTCCGCTGCCAAGACTGCGACCTGCTTCATGCCCCGATTCGACTTAATTGCCACTGCTACGTTTGGGCTGGAGAACGTGGTCGCCCGAGAACTGGAGCAACTCGGCTACACCGACTGCCGAGTGTCTGACGGTCGCGTGGTTTTCTCAGGCGACGAAGCGGATATCGCCCGTTGCAATCTCTGGCTGCGTTCGGCCGATCGGGTGCTGATCCGGGTGGGCGAATTTCCGGCCCCAGACTTTGGGGCTCTATTCGATCAGACGACCGACCTTCCGTGGGCCGATCTGCTGCCAATGGACGCGAAGTTCCCGGTCAAGGGACGAAGCGTTCGTTCCAAACTGCATGCAGTGCCCAAGGTTCAGGGGGTGACCAAGAAGGCGATCGTGGAGAGCCTGAAGAAGAAGTACAACCGCTTCCACTTTGATGAATCCGGCGCTGAGTACATCATCGAAGTGTCGCTGCTGAAAGACGTTGCCACGCTGACAATTGACACAACCGGAGCCGGGCTGCACAAACGCGGCTATCGCCAGGTCGTCGGGCAGGCCCCTTTGCGGGAAACCATGGCGGCCGGTTTGCTGCAACTGAGCTATTGGAATGAAGAACGCCCCCTGATAGACCCATTCTGCGGCAGTGGGACCATTCCCATTGAAGCGGCCCTGATTGGTCGCAATATCGCTCCTGGCCTGCAGCGATCTTTTGCGGCCGAAGACTGGCGGTGGTTCGATCGGTCCATCTGGAAAGAACAGCGGACGGCCGCACGCGATGTCCGACGCCGCAATCTGCCCGCACCCATCATGGCCTATGATCACGATCCGGCGGCCGTGCGTCACGCCCGCAAGTGTGCGACGAATGCCGGTGTCGGGGGCAGCATCCGCTTCGAGGAGCAGGAAGTCAGCGACCTGCGCTCACCGCTGCAGTATGGGTGCATCGTCACGAATCCTCCCTACGGCGAGCGACTTGGGGAAACCGAAGAGGTGGAGGCCGTCTACCGCGTGATGGGTCAGGTGTTTGAGGGGCTCAGCACATGGAGTGTGTACGTTCTGACCTCTTATCGAGACTTCGAGCGGCATTTTGGTCGGCGTGCCGGGCGGCGACGCAAGTTGTATAATGGTCGACTGCAATGTCAGTACTACCAGTATCCGGGCCCGCGGCCACCACGACCAGAGGACGCCCACGATTCCCCGTCTGCGGACGACGCTTCCTCGGGGGGGGCCAGCGACGAGATCGGTGCTGCGGCCGATGACCGCAGCAACCCCGCTCCGACAGCACCCCCATCGTCAGCCGCTGGTCCTGTGCCTGCACAGCAGCCCCGAAAACGGGCGTCCACCGTGCAGCCGGCCGCGGAAGTCATCACGGAGACTCCGACACCCGGCGCAGAGATTCTTGATGTGCCGCAGCCACCCGGCGGGAAGCCCTTTGATCCCTTTGCCACGTTTGTTGCGGATTGCAGTTCGCCCGCCTCCGCAGATCCCGAGTCGCCCTCGGAGTAGCTGATGCTGCCGTATGAACGCAACCTGATGATTTCCCTGTGCCTGGGACTGCGGCTGGATGGCAGCGAGTCGCCACAGCAACTGGAACATCAGGTGGCGGAACGTTCCACGGCGGGAGATCTGGTTTCTGTGCAGCCGCTGCAGCGTGAACTGGCGGATTGGCTACACGTTTCGCTGGAAGACGCCCGCAACCAGCAGACCGCTTCCATCCTGCTGTGGGAGCAAATTGAAACCCGCGGCTACGGCCTGGTCGACGTGCCGCTGAAGATTCGTCGAACAGCGTTTGGCGGTTCTGTGGAGATCCAGAAGCGACATGCCCGCGCCGCGCGGTCCACCTTGAGCGGGCTGGGGAAACGCGTCCTTCTGCTATTGCTGCTGGTCGGGCTGGCTGTCGCTGGCTGGTTTTTGTGGACGAGCGTCCGGTAAGTGTGCAGGCACGGGGCCGGACTTCGTCGCCAGTTCATCGCACCGCTGCCTCATCTGCAGCAGCAACGGTTGCTGCTCGCGATCACCCGCGAGGTTGTGCAGCTGACCGGGATCAGAGCGGAGGTCGAACAGCTGTTCCAGCACCGGACGGGTGGACGTGTAACGCGTGTAGGAGTGTGTGTGGCTGCGGACGCCGCGAGTGGTCGGAATCTTTCCGCCGTGACCATACGGATGGTCATACAGAAAGTCTTTGCGCCAGACCGACGTTGCTTTGTCTGGTGGACCGCAAAGCCGCGTCAGATTCCTGCCCGTCATCTCGTTGGGGGTGTCGACACCCGCCAGCGCCAGCATCGTCACAGAGAAGTCTGTGGTGATCACCAGTTCTTCCCGCACGGCCGAAGTGGGCGCCTGTCGCAGGTCGCACAGAAATCCGGGCACACGCAGCGATGGCTCGTACATGAGCCATTTGCCCCCCAGGCCGTGCTCGCCGCTGAAGTGACCGTTATCTGATGTAAACAGCACGACCGTGTTGTCCGCGACGTCGTGTTTTTTCAAAGCTGCCATGATGCGGCCCACGCCGATGTCCATGCTGGAGATGCTGCGGTAGTAATCACGAATGCTGCGCTCATGCCGTTGCTGACTGGACAGCAGGTTCTGTCCGGCCGTCCAGCCGAGCGACTGTTTGACGACATCGGGCTCTCGACTGGCGTTTGCCAGCGTGGCGTCCTGCGGGATCTGGATCTGGCGGCCGTCTGTGAATGATCGTGTCTGGGGAGCCCAGTCTCCAAACGGGCCATGAGGAGACTTGAAGAACACCATCAGGCAAAACGGACGGCTGGGATCACGGCCCTTCAGGAATCGCTCAACATGGCTGGGGATGACGTCTGCGTCCTGATGTCGCGGATCGGTCAGTGTGTCTTTGCCGATGCGAACATCGTAGCCGACACGCCCCCGCTGATCGGCCGGGCAGTCACACAGGTCATCGCGTCGCCGTGAGAATCCATCGTAATTGACGTAGCGGCAGTCGGACTCATAGAAGTAGTTGGTCTGTTTGGGCTGCCCCGCCCAATAGTCAAAGACCGCGGCCCCTTCATGCGTTCGTTCCGGCGTGTCTCCGATTCCCCATTTGCCAAAGAATGCCGTTTGGTAGCCAGCGTGGCGTAACCGCCCGGGCACGGTGTTTTGCAGCTGGCTGGGTGAGAAGGTTTTGTGGAAGTCGTCCACGCCGTGCCGCGCCGGGTATTGCCCGGACAGCAGATTGGCGCGGCTGATGGCGCAGATCGATGTGTTCACAAAGCAATTGCGGAAGATGGTTCCTCGCTGGGCCAGACGATCCAGGTGCGGGGTCTGCATGGCCGCGTTGCCGGCGAATCCCGCCGCCGTGTGACGCTGATCGTCCGTAAAGAACATCACGATGTGTGGTTGCTGCGATCGTTCTGCAGGTGAGCGATCTGCCGTCCGCGGCGGCAGTGGCGGGAGTTGGGGGGCCGGAGTCTCGCCATTGCTGTTGGCGTTGTCGGCCATTAAACCGTGGTCGGCTAGGCCCAGTGCCGTTGCCGCGATGGCAATCCGGCAGGCCGCTCCAATGCAACACAGGCGTGAACGTTGTCGACCGGAGCAGTCAGTGAGGCGGTGAACGTGCGCGGTCAGCATTAAGGAAATCGAACTGAGCAGGGTCATGGCAGTGGGCATCATGGCGGGCGATGGGGTGAAGGAACGGGGTGCGAGAATGGCGGGCGCAAAGAGCGTGCGCACACGAACAGCACACGTGAACAGCCGGCCGCCTCGGACTCAGCGAAGTTCGCGATGCGTCATCCGGACGGCCCGCGAGTCGGAGGGCCGGGGGCAGCGGTCGTCCGTCATGGAGCCTGTCCGCGCCGCACGGAAGTCCGATCTGACTGTAAATGTCGTCGGTTGCGACGCCTGCCGCAGCCTTCGGTTCCGCCAAAGAACGCGGTGATCCCTGCCCTGCATCGACCGGGCAATACGGGAAATCAGGGAGGTGCCGTCAGACTGCGTGGGCGACTGTTGGTCGCATGGATGCGCACACGGCGTGGCCTGTCGTATTTTACGTGGGCAACGATGGCATCAGTGGTTCGCTTGCCGCACTACTTCATCACCTGTACCCGCAGCTGCGTCCAACCGGACAATGGCTGCTGGTTGGGGGCCTGTGGGTCCACCGGATTTTGCTGATCACCGGCGATGCACAGTGCCTCCTGAGGCACTCGGGAAATGGGCCCGGAAGCCCGCGGGGCGGACGTCCTGTCGTTCACGGATATTGTCATGTGCCACTTCTCGTCCAGGGCAGCGATGATCTGCTGCGGGCCGGTTCCATCCAGAGGCAGCGACACCCGGTCGATGCTGTCGGCCGATCGTCGGATCGCAAATGTCACCTGACCTTCGCTGACGTACAACGCATATCCCACCACAGATCCGCCGTGAGAGACAATCATTCCTGTGCTTTCTGCGTCGGCTGCACTGAGCCGGCATCGCACCTGAAAGGCGGTCTGCTGGACTCGCGGCGCCCGAGTGGAGGGGAAACTGTCTCCCGCCTTGACGGTCTTCCAGTCAATGGGCTTCTCAGCACGGCGGCCTTTGGTTTTAGGTTTGGGTCTGGATTTGGGCTGCGTGGGGTAGAGCGTGACGGGCGATGACACGATACCCGGCGGACGCACGCCCGGACCCGGTTTGCCGCTGCCGATGTCTGCCCGCATCGCGTCGGCAATCTTTTGCAGTCGCGCGACCACGTTTGGATGGCTGGCTGCGACATCCGTCGTTTCTCCGAGGTCCTCTTGCAGATTGTACAGCCGTGGTTCCCGCTGGCGGATATCTTCCGGTTGCTCACGAAACCCCATGCCGATGGACTGCGGTGTCAGAGCCAGTTTCCAGTCGCCTTCGCGAACGGCCTGCAGGGTTGTGCCGCTGTAGTAGTGCCACACCCGGCGTCCTGACTGTGCGGACTGCCCCAGCAGCAGGGCGGACAGATTCACGCCGTCAATCACTCGGTCCGCGTCCGGCTGACCGCCACTCAGGTGCACCAGTGTGGGCAGGATATCCGTCGTGCCGGCAATCTGATCCGACTCGGTGCCGGCCGCAATATGACCTGGCCACCACGCAATCGTGGGTTCCCGCACGCCACCTTCCAGAGTGCCTCCTTTGCTGCCCCGCAGTGGACCGGGGACTCCACCGTCTTTGCCTTTGGACGCCCACGGACCATTGTCGCTGGTAAACAGCACCATCGTTTTCTCTGCCAGTCCCGCCTCGCGAATCGTGTCCAGGACCTGACCCACGCTCCAGTCGACTTCGGCCACCCAGTCACCGTAGCGACCGTTTGCGCTGCGGCCCGCAAAGTCCTGATGCGGATAGATGGGCACGTGCATGGCGGTGTGCGGCATGTAGAGAAAGAACGGCTGCTCGGAATTCCGCTTGATGAACGCCACCGCTTCCTCAGTGTACTCCCGCGTCACCCGCCGCTGACCTTCGTCTTCCAGCAGTTCGGCCACCCGTTCATCACGCAGCAGAGGCGTGACCGATCGTCCATCTTCCAGAGAACGCCGCTGCATGTCGTTGGAGTAAGGAATACCGAAATAGCTGTCGAATCCCTGTCGCGTCGGCAGAAAATCGGGCTGGTCACCAAGATGCCACTTTCCCACACAGGCGGTCACATAACCCTGCTCTTTCAGGTACTCGGCCACGGTCTTCTCGTCCGGATTCAGTCCCTTTGGCCCGGCTGGGAAAAACACGCCCGGCACCGAAACACGGGGAGCGTAGCATCCGGTGAGCAGTTGGGCGCGGGAGGCGGAGCAAACGGGCGCCGCATAGAAACTGGTCAGCTTCATGCCCTCGCTGGCCATGCGCGACAGATTGGGAGTCTTGTTCAGTGTGGAGCCGAACGGCTCGATATCGCCGTAGCCCATGTCGTCGATAAAGATAACGACAAGGTTCGGCCTGTCATGCTGATCAGCGTTGGCCTGGCGGGGGCCGCCCAGAGTCAGGCAGAGGACAATGAAAATCGGCAGCATCTGTCGCATCACGAAACGTAATCCTTGTCGATCATCCCGGGTCTGGTGGGCTCAGATGTGTGGCGCTGCGACGAGCATACCGCGACTCGCCCCGTTATTGCCAGCGGTCGGATGAGCGTCCGTCGTCGTCTGCAAGCCGCAGGCGGCATGTCGCCTGTCTGCCGCAGCGCAATAGCAGAGCCGGACGAGAATGCCCGGCTTTGCGGAATTGGAAACTGTTTGTCGTATCGTTTGATTACTTCGGTTTGTCTGCGGCGGCCTCCGCTTTGTCGGCCGCCTCGGCGGCCGCCGCTGCTGCGGCGTCCGCGGCCGCCTGTTTGGCCGCCTGTTTGGCTTCGAATTCCTGCAGGGCCGCTTTGACGGCCGCCTTCACGGCGGCCTCTTTTTCCCGCTGCAGAGCTTTGTCCTTTTTCTGACGTTCTTTTTGAGCCGTGTAGTCTGCCACACTCATCTTTTTGCCGCCGGACATCACGTAGGGCGGCGAAACGCGCCTGCCAACCGGCGGATGGAGTTCGCGGACCCAGATGTTGCGAAAGCGAACCGGGTTGCCGTGGTCCTGAAAGCTGATGGGACCTGTGGGGCCATGGACTTTGTAGTGCGGCGCGTCGGTGTAGCTGCTGGGGCCCATCAACTCAAAATGATTGAGCACCAGAATGCCGTTGTGGACCACAGTGACGTAAGCCGGTGTTTCCACGTCTCCGTTGACTTTGAATCGTGGCGCCGTCCAGAAAATGTCGTAGGTGTTCCATTCGCCCGGTTTGCGCATGGCGTTGACCATGGGGGGCGTCTGCTTGTAAATCGACGCGGCCTGGCCGTCAAAGTAGGTCGGGTTGTCGTAGGAGTCGAGAACCTGAACCTCATATTTCCCCATGATGTAAACGCCGCTGTTACCGCGTCCCTGGCCGTTGCCCTTCACCACGGTTGGCGCTGACCATTCCACATGCAGCTGCATGTCGCCAAATTCCTGCTTTGTGGTCACATAGCCTTTGCCCGAGTAGACGGCGCCTTCTTTGACTTCCCATTTTCCGCCAGTGAACGCCGACATGTCGGTGCCGTCAAACAGCACGACGGCGTCTGAGGGAGGCTCGGAATTGGTTGGGCCGGGGGTCACGACAGGAGGCTCCTGCCATTCGATTCCGCTTTTGTAATCCTGAGCGACAGCAGGACCAGCGAGTAATGCCGTCAGGGCGAGGAGGGCGACAGAGAGTGGTGATTTCATTGAGCGAGGGCTCCGGTAGGTGGGAAGGAACGACTCTTGTATCGTGGCAGCCCCGAGGGTGAGTTGCAAACGCTGTTCTTTGAGAATCAGGCCGTGTCGAAGTCTCGCTTTTGCAATCTTGTGAAGGTCCGCGTGGAGTCTGCTTGTGTCGGCGACAGCAGACTGGAATACTGCGGGCGCTCCAGAAATCAAAGGATCTGACAGACTGTCCGGTGGACGATCTGGTGGGGGCGTCTGGCGAGTTCAGACGCCGTCTTTGCCAGTGAATCGCCGGCAGATCCTGTGGCTGGGGCGAGCTGCGAAATTCGTCTGCAACGACGGGCCATCCAGGCCTGCTGTGCCGAATCCGGGGCTGAATGCACGACCGAACGCTTTTTCGGAACAACGACGAAACGGAAATCGAACGATGCTGTGGGAAGTGGAAATTCTGCCGTCGGCGGACTCACGAGATCACGAAGGTCAGCGGGTTTTGGCGGATGCCCGAAGTCTGGGGATCGAGTCCCTGTCAGACGTCCGTTCAGCGCGGTCCTTCCTGATTCAGGGGGAATTGACGGAAGCCGACGCTTCGCGCGCGGCGGGCGTGCTGCTGTGTGACGGTGTGGTCGAGCAGTTCCGCGTCAAAGCGCTGCCGGAGACAGACGTCACCGCGGGGGCCGAGTGTCTGAACGTGCTGCTGCACCCTGGCGTCACGGACAGCGTGGCCGAGAACGCGGCCCGCGCCCTGACGGAACTGGAACTGAATGTCACGGCGGTTGCCACCTGTCGCAAGTACTGGCTGACCGGAGATCTGTCTGACGCGGACCAGACGCGAGTCACGTCCCGTGTGCTGGCCAATGATGCCATTGAGTATGTTGTGGCCGGGCCGCTGCAGCTGGAAGATTTGAGCGTCGGATCACGTTACGACTTTCAGCTGGGGACTGTGCCGATTCGGTCAATGGATTCCGACGAGCAGCTGATGAAACTGTCCGCGGAAGGTCAGCTGTATCTGCAGCTGGCGGAAATGCAGACGATTCGGGATTACTTCAAATCGCTCGATCGTGATCCCACCGATATCGAGCTGGAGACGGTGGCTCAGACGTGGAGCGAGCACTGCTCCCATAAGACGCTGGCTGGCCGCATTCACTATGTGGAATCATCCGGCAGCGACACGGTGCGGGAAATTCAGTTCGACAACATGCTGAAGGAAACCATCTTTCAGGCGACGGTCGACATACGCGATCAGTTGGGAGACGACGACTGGTGCGTCAGCGTTTTTAAGGACAACGCGGGCATCGTTCGGTTTGACGAGAATCAGGACGTCTGCATCAAAGTGGAGACTCACAACCATCCGTCTGCCATCGAACCCTACGGCGGAGCCAATACGGGGCTGGGCGGTGTGATTCGCGACCCGATGGGCACCGGGCTGGGCGCCCGCCCCGTCTGTAATACGGATGTGTTTTGTTTCGCTCGCCCCGATTTCCCGGCCGAAGAACTTCCGCCAGGCGTGCTGCATCCGAAAGCCGTGATGGAAGGCGTTGTGTCGGGCGTGCGTGATTACGGCAATCGCATGGGCATTCCCACGGTCAATGGGGCCGTGTACTTTGATGACCGCTATCTGGGCAATCCGCTTGTCTACTGCGGCAACGTGGCCATGATTCCGCGGGACAAAAGCGAGGGCAAAGTTTCGCCCGGCGACATGATTGTTGCTGTGGGCGGGCGTACGGGCCGCGATGGCATCCACGGTGCGACGTTTTCTTCGGCCGAACTGACCGAAGACAGCGAAAGCATCAGTGGTGGTGCCGTGCAGATCGGCAACCCTGTCACGGAAAAGATGGTGCTCGACGTCCTGCTGGAAGCGCGGGAACGCAATCTGTACACGGCAATTACCGACTGTGGTGCGGGTGGATTCAGCAGTGCCGTGGGAGAAATGGGAGAAGACACGGGCGCCGAAGTCTGGCTGGAAAAAGCGCCGCTGAAGTACTCTGGTCTGTCCTACACTGAAATCTGGATCAGCGAAGCTCAGGAACGCATGGTGCTGGCTGTGCCCGCCGCGCAATGCGATGAGTTTCAGGCTCTGTGCGCGTCTGAAGGCGTGGAGGCATCGGTCATTGGCCAGTTCACCGACACACATGAGCTGGTCTTGAAGTATCAGGACAACGAGGTTGGTCGTCTGACAATGGACTTCCTGCACGACGGTCGTCCGCCCGTGATTCGCGAAGCGACGTTTGACGTCTCATCAGCCACGGCAGAATCCGACGCCGATTTGACGGCCGCGCTGGCCAAAACGGATCTTACATCAAATCTACTCAGCATTCTCGGCAGTCTGAATGTGGCCAGTAAAGAGTGGATCATTCGTCAGTACGACCACGAGGTGCAGTCCGGCAGTGTTGTGAAGCCGCTGGTGGGGGTTAACAATGATGGCCCCTCAGATGCCGCCGTGGTACGCCCGGACCTCACATCGAATCGTGGGCTGGTGGTGAGCTGCGGCATGAATCCCCATCTGGGTGACGCCGATCCTTACTGGATGGCCGCCTCTGCCATCGATGAGTCCATTCGCAACTGCGTGGCGGTTGGCGCCGATCCATCGCGGATCGCCATTTTGGACAACTTTTGCTGGGGCAATACAGAGCGGGCGGAAACACTGGGCACGCTGGTCCGGGCGGCACTGGGCTGTCAGGACGTGGCCATCGCCTATGGCACGCCGTTTGTCAGCGGCAAGGACAGCCTTAACAACGAATTCAGCTATGACGACAGGGACGGAAACCGCCAGACGGTCGCCATCCCATCCACCCTGCTGATTACGGCGCTGGGGCAGATTGATCACGTGGAGCAGGCCGTCACCATGGACCTGAAGGCTGTCGGCAATCCACTGTATTTAGTTGGCGACACCAACACTGACGAGTTTGCCGGCTCCCACTTTTGCCTGGTCAATAACATCACCGGCGGGACGGTTCCTCAGGTTGATCTGCAGCAGGCCCCCGCCGTTTTTCGTGGACTGCATGCCGCCATGCAGACTGGTGCTGTCAAAAGCTGCCATGACCTGAGCGAAGGTGGTCTGGCCGTCGCGGCCGCCGAGATGGCCTTTGCCGGCGGCATTGGAATGCATCTGACCGGTGTCACGCCCGCCCTTGCCTTTGCGGAAAGCAACACGCGGTTTCTGGTGGAGGTGGCGGCCGATCAGACCCAGGCCTTCGAAGCCGCGCTGGACGGTGTGCCGCTGCTGAAGGTGGGCAGCACGACCGAGACCACGGAGCTGGTGATTGAAAGCGACGCCCGCTTCATTGCTGCCTCTTTGACAGACCTGAAAGAGGCATGGCAGGCTCCTTTGCGTTATTAGTTGTCGCATCAACGGTTAGAGGGATCTCAAATGACAGAATCGTTGCCGGTGATCGGCTGGCGGGAATGGCTGAGTTTGCCTGAACTTGGCATCAAGCGTGCTGGACACTCTGAAATTTGCGATTGATCTGCAGTCCGGCGATCCGGATTTGTTTTTCCGCAGCCGGCACCTGTCGTCGTACGATGCCATTCTCCCCCGCATAGGAGCGTCCATTACATACTTCGGCACGGCCGTTGTTCGCCAGTTCGAACAGATGGACGTGTTCTGTGCGAACTCCAGTTCGGGCATCGCCAATTCGCGCGACAAACTTCGCAGCCTGCAGATTCTCAGCCGTCACTCCATTGGCATGCCTCCAACCGTATTCGTCCGTGAACGTCGCGACGTGCTGCCGGCCATTGAACGTGTGGGCGGCGCGCCGGTCATCATCAAGCTGATCGAGGGCACACAGGGGATTGGCGTGCTGCTGGCGGAAACCGCAGAGTCTGCCGAGTCGATCGTGGAGTTGCTGCAAAGTCAGAAGCAGAGTGTTCTGATCCAAAAGTTTGTGGCCGAAAGCAAAGGACGCGATATTCGCGCTTTCGTGGTTGGTGACCGGGTCGTGGCTGCGATGCGGCGTGTGGCCCAGGGGCAGGAGTTTCGCAGCAACGTGCACCGCGGTGGACAAACCGAACCGGTGACACTTGATGAGCAGTACTGCGAGACGGCCATTCGGGCGGCCCAGATTCTGGGACTGGGTGTGGCGGGCGTTGACCTGCTCGAAGGCAAAGATGGCCCGCAGGTGATGGAAGTCAATTCGTCTCCGGGACTGGAAGGCATTGAGCAATGCACACAGCTCGACGTTGCGGGAGTCATCATCGATTACATCGCCGCTCAGGTGGACTTTCCTGAAATTGATCTGCGGCAGCGGCCGACGGTCAGCCGGGGCTATGGGGTGGCGGAAATCCACGTTCCGGAGGGATCCGATTTTGTTGGCAAGACGATTTCTGAATCCGGCATGCGGGACAAAGACATAAACGCGCTCACGATGTATCGCGGCAGCAGTGTGATCCCCAATCCACGCGCTGATCGCACACTGGAGTCCGGAGACCGTCTGCTGTGTTTTGGCCGCCTGGAAGCCATGCGGGCCATGATTCCGGAAAAAACGCGCCGCAAACGCCGGCCGAAGGTTCAGGAACTGCCCGATCCACCGGTCGCTGACGGCTGGAAGGCTGACGAGGATTCCATGCCGCATCCTGGGGAACAGGGCGACAGCTAAACGTCGATGTGCCCAGGGTGCGTTGATTCCGGACGCTTTCCGTGTTGAAGTGGTGGCATTACGATCGCAGATCGCGACCCGGTTTTGCACTTCGTTCCTGCCCGTAAGGCGCGTCCCACATGAAGCGTTTCCCTGCTCTGCTGTTTCTGATTTCACTGACTTTCCTCAGATGTGAGGGGGCCGCTGGACTGCCTCATTTTCTGATCATCACAGTTGACGATATGAACTGTGATTCCGTCGGCGCATTTGGCTGCCAGCTGCCGGACACGACTCCGAACATCGACCGGTTTGCCGCGACGGCGATGCGTTTCCAGCACGCCCATGTGCAGGTGGGCAATTGTTTTCCGTCCCGCAATGTCCTGCTGTCAGGTCGTTATCCCCACAATACGGGTGTTGAGGGCTTCTATCAGATCCGGCAGCCACAGCATCCGCATCTGGTAGACATGCTGCAGCAGGCCGGATACTTCGTGGCCATTCGCGGTAAAGCCACGCACTCAACTCCCTTTCATCCTTACCACTGGGACGCCGATCTGTCGGTGCTCGAGGGGAAGAAACAGGACATCAAAAACGCGGACAGCTATTATCGCTCTACAAAAACGGGCATCGCGCTGGCACAGGAAGCGGAAAAACCGTTCTGTTTGAATGTCAATATTTCGGATCCTCACAAGCCGTTTTACGCTCAGGGCAAACAGGGGGCGACGGTGCCTGATTCCAACGTGCCCAGTCGTGTGTTCACGGCGGAGGAGGTGCCGATCCCCGGGTTTCTGTTTGATCATCCGGACGTCCGCAAAGAGTTGGCGCACTATTACTCGTCGGTTCGACGTGCGGATGACTGTTTCGCGGCGGTGATGCGGGCGCTGGAGGAATCGGGAGAGGCGGAACGCACGATTGTCGTGTTTCTGTCAGACCATGGTATGCCCCTGCCATTTGCCAAAACGGCGCTGTGGCACCACAGCACTCATACGCCCTGGATCATGCGCTGGCCGGGTGTGACGAAGGCCGGTTCTGTTGACAGCGAGCACATGATTTCGGCCGTTGATCTGATGCCCACACTGCTGGACATCATTGGCGCTGATCACCCGGACGGGTTTGACGGTCGCTCGTTTGAAACGCTGCTGCGCGGCGAAGACCAGGACGACCGTGGAAGTGTCTACAAGGTTTACAATGAGAATTCCGGCGGCAACCGCAGTCCCATGCGCAGCGTGGAATCAAAAAAGTTTGGCTACCTGTTCAATCCCTGGTCTGATGGCACGAGAGTGTTCAAGACGGCAACGACCGGGACGGTCACTTACCGGACGATGAAAAAACTGGCCGAGTCCGACGCGCGAATGGCGGCGCGGCTGGAATTCTTCAATCGCGGAGTGCCGGAAGAGTTTTATGACTATGGAAACGATCCCGATGCGCTGCACAACCTGATTAACGATCCGCGGTACGCGCCGCAGATTGCTGAGCACCGCGCAAGAATGCTCCGCTATATGGAGGAATCCGGCGATCATATGCTGGACGTCTTTCGACATCGTGAAGATGCGGCCGCCCGTGCCGCCTACGTGGAGCAGGTTCAGGCAGAAGCGGACGCCCGCCGCAAAAAGAAAAAGGCGGCCCAGCCACCGTCCGCCAAAAAACAGTATCGCAACCTGTTCCAGCTAACGATTCCCGAACAGGCTCATCGCGGCCAGGCATTTGTGGTCACCGTGAAGCACAGGCTTCCAGCCGCACTGGGCACTCAGCAGTTTCACGTCACGCTCAAAGACGCTGCAGGAAAGCGGATTGAGCGAGTTGTCGAATCCGCAAAAGGTCGGGGCCAGCTGGCGGTGTCCTTTGCTTTGGCGTCTGAACTGGAATCCGCATCCCTGCGAGTATCGGCCTTTGTTGGGAAGGACTACGCCACGAATCTGCTGCATAAAACGGAAGGTCCCGTACCTCTGGTGGACTGAGCCGACTGCAAACTGCAAACTGAATCCGGCGATTGCCCACTGTCTGCTCTGAAAGTCACACATGCGTTTCAATGTCCGAAGTCTGTCTGTTTTCGTCCCTCTGCTGCTGTTGCTGCCATCGGGCAACGCCGCGGAACAACCCAATATCCTGTTCATCTTCCTCGATGATTTTGGCTGGCGGGACACCGCCTACATGGGGTCCGACTTCTACGAAACACCCCACATCGATCGCCTCGCGGCACAGGGGATGGTGTTCGACAACGCCTACTCGGCGGCAGCCAACTGCGCGCCGGCCCGCGCGTGCCTGCTGTCGGGCCAGTACACGCCCCGGCATCAGATTTTCAACGTGGGCACCAAACCCCGTGGCAGTGCCAGGCATCGACGCCTGGAGCATATCGGTGGCACAGACGTGCTCGATCCGAAGATCGTGACCTGGGCTCGACGACTGCAACAGGCGGGCTACACCACAGCCAGCATGGGCAAATGGCATTTGAGCAATGATCCGGTGCCCTACGGTTTTGATATTAATATCGGTGGTTCTCATTCCGGCAGTCCGCCTCGAGGCTACTACCCGCCCCACAACGTGCCGGGTTTGAAAGACGCGCCCAAAGATGAATACCTGACCGATCGCCTCAGCGATGAAGCCGTGTCATTCATCCGCCAGCATCAGGACAAACCGTGGGCCCTGTATCTGACGCATTTTGCCGTCCATACGCCATTAAATGCCCGCAAAGACCTGGTCGCCAAATACGAGGCCAAAAAGCCAGGTCAACTGCACAACCATGTAGCAATGGCAACAATGATCGAAGCCGTGGATCAGGGGGTCGGTCGCATTCAGGCGGTTCTTGAAGAGCTGCAGCTGGTTGACAATACCGTGATCGTGTTCTTTTCTGACAACGGTGGATACGGCCCGGCCACGGACATGAAGCCACTGAAAGGGTACAAGGGCACCTACTACGAAGGCGGAATTCGCGTCCCGTTTTTCGTGAAGTGGCCAGGTGTCGTCGAGCCGGGAAGTGAGTGTCATGAGCCAGTGATTGGTGTGGACATCTATCCGACGCTGTGCGAAATGGCGGGCACTGCCCTACCGGGCGATCAGGCAGTCGACGGCGTCAGCCTGATGCCGCTGCTGGACGGCTCAAAGACGTCCCTGGGCGATCGGCCGATTTTCTGGCACTTCCCCGCTTATCTGCAGGCGTACCAGGTCTGGGATGAGCAGCGTGATCCGTTGTTTCGCTCGCGCCCGTGCAGCGTGATTCGATCTGGCCGATGGAAACTGCACCAGTATTTTGAGTCTGGCGATCTGGAACTCTACGACCTGGACAGCGATATTGGTGAGACGAACGATTTGAGTCAGTCACGACCGGAGGTGACCGCCGACCTGCTGGCTCGACTGACTGCCTGGCGAAAAGACATTGCTGCACCGGTTCCCGTAAAACCCAATCCTGCGTTTGATGCACAGGACGAAGCGCGGGCCATCGCGGCAAAATCTAAACCGGGCCGGGGCAGACAACGAAAACAACGCTGATTAAATTTGCCGGACTGATTTTGATGTGCGGAGTTCAGTGGCGCTCCACCAGAGCGGATTCGCCGTTTCCGGCAGCTCAGGGAGCCTCGTTTCTGTTGCTCAGTCGCGGCGCTGAATAGCCCTGCTGTCGAATGGTGGTCAGTTTTTGCTGCAGCCGTTTCACAACTTCCGGGTGCTGGGCGGCCAGGTTACGCGTCTGGCCAATGTCGTCACTCAGATCGTACAGTTCCACTGGCAGGTCGTCGTTGCGGATGCCGCGTCGCTTTTCCCAGCCTTCGCTGCCTCCGGAGACGTACCCCGTTTTGGCGTTGATTAACAGCCAGTTGTCATCGCGAATCGCATACTGGTCTGCCTTCGTATTGTGGATGTGGGTTGTTCTGACGGCGTCGGCCCTGCCCTGAAGCAGAGGCAACAGGCTGTGGGAGTCTTCTGCAGCGTCATCGGGCAGCGCGGCGCCCGTGATGTCGGCCAGGGTGGCCATGAGGTCGATCTGACTGACCAGCGCGTCCGAAATACGTCCTGGCGTGGTGACACCGGGCCAGCGAATCAGGAACGGGACATGGTGGCCGCCCTCGTAGATGTCTCGCTTCAGACCGCGCAACGGGTGTGATGACCAGTGACCGTACTTTTCGTCCCGGGCGTACGCATACCTTTCCGGTCCGTTGTCGGCTGTGAAGATGACAACCGTGTTGTCCGCCAGGCCGCTGTCGGCAAGCGCTGTGAGCAGCTGGCCAGCGGCATCATCTGTTTCCACGACAAAATCGCCGTACGCACCTGCCTGGGAACGTCCGTCAAATTGGTCATTGGGAATGATGGGAGCGTGTGGAGACGGAAATGCAAAGTACAGAAAGAACGGCTGGTCGGTTTCCGCCTGCGTGCGAATGAAGTCCACGCCACGGCGGGTTGTGGTGGGGATGTTTTGGTACGGATTCCATGTGGAAAGCATGGGGCCCGGTCGGCACTCCCAGCGTCCTTCTTTGATGGGAGGCCACAGCGAACTGTCCATCATCACATCGGGCGGCACGGGAACACGATCATTCTCAATCCAGCAATAGGGCGGAAAGTTGATCACCGTGTCGCCAAAGTACGAATCAAATCCATGTGCCAGTGGACCGTCGGGAATTGGCCGGCTCCAGTCGAATGCGTCCGGACCCCAGGCGGCCGATCGGCCTTTCCCAATTCGTTTGGCGTTTGGTTTGCGAATGGCCTCCCAGTCCCAGCCAAGGTGCCACTTGCCGATGGCGGCCGTGCAGTAGCCCTGCTCCCTGAGCATTTCCGGCAGGGTGAGTCTTTCCGGACGGAAGACGGATCCTCCCAGTGCCCCAACGATGTTGTGAAAATCTCGCCAGTGATGTCGCCCTGTCAGCAGCGCGTAGCGGCTGGGGGTGCAGATCCCGGATGATGAATGGCCATCCGTAAAACGAATGCCGCCGGCTGCCAGTTTATCCAGGTGGGGTGTTGGGATTTTCGACTGGGCGTGATAACAGCCCAGATCACCGAAACCGAGGTCGTCAGCATACAGGATGAGGATGTTCGGCTTTTGGGCGTCAGCCGAATTCTGACCTGCCGCCAGGGCGCCGCAGAGGGCGGAAAGAATCAGGAATCGTTTCATGCGTGGATCGCTTAGAGTGAGACAGAAATCACCAGTGACCGTTAGTGGCGGATCAGGGGCTTCAGTTGAATGTTTCGATATCGCACGGACGTGTGATCGCCCTGCAGGTAAACAGGACCAGGCAGCGAATCATCAGCATTCAATGCGCCATTGGTGCAGCCTTCCAGCGGTTGATTGTCAATGACAGTAATGCCGTTGAGCACCACTGTGATGTGTCGATCCACGAGAGTGATGTTGTAACTCTGCCATTCGCCGCCTCCGCGTCCATGCATCCCCATTGGCAGGATGCGGTTGAAGACCGCGCCAACTCCGTGGGTGCCCTGCATGCGACTGTCACGATCCACCACCTGAACTTCATAGCGTCCTTTCAGGTAAACGCCGCTGTTGCCGCCGGATGGCACATTGAATTCCAGCGACAGCTGGAAGTCATCGAATTCGGCTTCTGTCCGCAGATTGCCGTATTTGGCGTAGGGACTGAAGGACGTCTTGGGTGTGTCGTTCCAGAGGACACCGTCCACCACTTTCCAGCAACTGGTCTGTTGGGGATTGGTGAGTTTCCACCCTGTCAGATCGCGTCCGTTGAACAGACTCACAGCGGGGCCGAAATTCAGTCGTGATAGATCCGGTTTGTCCGGCAGAGGGGCAATACGACGGGCGAAAAACGTCTGCTCCTGCAGGGTGCCGTCGGGCTTTGGACGTGTCAGTGTGATCGTCATGCGGTCCTGATCAACGCTCGCTTTGTGCTTCGTCAGTCGCTTCTTTCCGGTGTAGGGGCCTCCCGGGTATTCCGGATCACCGACAGCCCGCTGCTGCGAGAAGCACAGGGCCTGACCTTCAAACGCGATTTCAGGAAACGGACTGGACGGTGCGCCCACCGTCCACATTTCTCCGGACAGCCCGCCGAGATTTTCATACAGGTGCAGCCAGGCCGCACTGCCGCCTGGTAATTTGACCGCCCATTTGCCGACATAGGCGGCGATGGTCCCGGCGTCACTGTGGGCCACGTGTGTTGGCGAGTCAGGAGGTGGTGGGGAGGGTGACTGCAGATGCTGTTTGAAGAAAGCGACGACCTGATCGTGGATTTCCGGTTGTTTGAAAAAACCGTGCCCTGCCCCTTCGACGACGATCAGATCTGCCGCAACGCCGGCCGACTTCAGTTTCTGTCGCAGTGATTCGCTCTGGTTCAGCGGGACCAGGGGATCCTGATCGCCGTGCACAAACAGAAACGGAGGGTCGGTTGGGGAAACATACGTGGCCGGGCTGGCGGCGCGAGCCCGCTCAGGGTGATCGGCAATCCGGCCCCCCAGCAGTTTGGTTTCCGGCCATGTTTCAGGAGGCTGGTTCTGTCCCGGTTTGGTGCGGACGTGCTCACCCATTGTGATCATGTCGGTGGGCCCAAAATAGTCGCAGACTGCCTGCACCTTGCTGCCAAACTTCTGCTCTCCCAGTGAGCCTTCCAGTTCCGAGACCTCACCGCTGGTCCCGACCAGGGCCGCCAGATGTCCGCCCGCTGAAGCGCCCCACACTCCGAATCGTTCAGCATCAATTCCAAAGCTGCGTGCGTGTTTGCGAAGGTAGCGAATGGCGGCTTTGCAGTCGTGAATCTGGGCGGGGAAAACGGCATCAGACGTGAGCCGATAGTTGATGGAGGCCAGCGCGAAACCGTGCTTCAGCACAAAACTGTTGCGGGCGATCAGGTCTTTCGATCCTTTTTGCCAGCCGCCACCGTGAATCCAGATGATCAGCGGGATTCGTTCTCGCGGATTTGTGTCTGCCGGAAGGTAAAGGTCGAGTGTGTGACGCGGGTGCCCGTCCGGCACATATGCCAT
This sequence comes from Planctomycetaceae bacterium, assembly GCA_024742875.1. Taxonomy (GTDB): domain Bacteria; phylum Planctomycetota; class Planctomycetia; order Planctomycetales; family Planctomycetaceae; genus Fuerstiella. Next base: position 50,649 of record JANSXP010000043.1, read on the forward strand.
GTTCTCAAACATGCGAGTGCCGACTGGCAGTTGTGCTCGATCTTGCTCAACACGCAGCTGGAGTCGCTGCAGCGCCTGGCGTTCTGTCCTATCCAGGCGTCCGTCAGCGTTGCCATCGGCCACATGTGACAGCGGGCGTGTCTGATCGCGCGAGGGGGCACTGCCCGCTGCAGCCTCATCCCGCTGTCCGGCGACCGAGGGGGGGAGGCACAGCAGCATCAGCAGAAGGCATCTGCAATCGAAGGCTGGCAGGAGAACGCTGGGGATTCGGCACATGGCACACGTTTTCTGAGTGGAGAGCCGGGAAACACAAGGAGTCTGTTCGGGGGCAGCATGGTGTCGCACCAGTGATGATCGCCCTCCGTTTGTCCGGTGACTGGTATTCTGGACCATCAGCCAGTCAGAGACCAGCGGGCCATACGCAGCTGGGCGTTCGGCCCGCCTTTCAGCTTCTCATACCATACGGTGACGAAGCTCCCGCCAGAGAGCTCTGCGGTGGATGGGTAGCCCAGATCCGTGGACGTGGCATCGCCGTACAGCATCAGCGGTGCCGACCAGCTGACACCATGGTTCTCACTGAGTCTGACCTGATTGCCAATGGGCGACCGTCGGTGTCCGTAGGTCATCATCAGGCGATTGTCTTTCAGCCGAAGCAGATGTGACGGCAGCCCCCAGGTTCCGATGTCATAGGGAACAGCCCATGATTTTCCGCCGTCCGTGGAATGCGTCTGCAGCGTTTCCCGATTGTTTGTGGGGTTGTGATTGCGGATCTGCACAATCAGTCGGCCGTCGGCCGCTTCAACGCCGTGCAGCTCATGATATTGCCGATGATCATCGCCAGGACGCGTTGGGATTTCCGAGACAACATTCCACGATCGACCGTCATCGCGGGAGTCACACACCAGCACTTTTCGATCGTCCGTCCACAGCGCGACGCCTGGATACAACAATCGTCCGTCCGACAGGCTGATGGGGCCGTGCGGGCTGTTGACCGGAACGCGTGTCGCTGGTGCCCACGATTGTCCGTCGTCCTCTGAACGAATAATCCAGGTGCCGAGTTGTGCCTGGTGCTGACCGGAGGACGTCCGTTCGTGAGCCGCCCGCCATCGCGCCAGCTTGTGCGGTGAAAAAACGGGGCGATCAGACGCTGCAGACGCAATCGCTCGCTGGAGGGTCGGTTCGTAGGCCAGTGACGTGAACGTGGTGACCAGAAGGGTGCCGGCTGCGGACTGCACAATGCCGGCGTCCCGATCGTCAATGGGGCCATCCAGAATGGTGCGACTGAATGTCCACGACTGGCCATCGTCAAAGCTGCGAATCAGATCCACACGTCCAAACGGACAAACATGCGATTCCCGACCTCCCGAGCAAACCACCGACAGAGTGCCGTTCGCCTGTCGGGTGAGTGTCGGCCAGCCATGATATCGATCCTCGTCCAGACTGATCGTGCGGATCTCATCGACTCTCAATTCTGTGCGCTGAGGCTGGCCAAGACTCTGGCGACTCAGCGCCGATCCGGCGAGAACAGTTTGCAGAAATGTACGGCGACGTGGCATGGTGGGACCCTGTTGAGCAAAAACGAAGTCAGCCGGGAGGATGATTCGGCGAGGGGGGACGTGGCGTCTGATCGCCTGACGGCGCCACGTACGGCAGACTCCACGAAGGACGTTCTTTGGTTTCCAGCAGCGAGCGCCGGCCGTCATGGTGAGGATTCATGGTGGGAATTTCGGCCGGCACAGAGGCGATCCAGTCGAGCAGCTTTTTTCGCAGTTGACGAGCGACTTCAGGCTTCGTCTGTGCCAGATTGTGCTGTTCGCTCAGATCCTGTTTCAGGTTGTAAAGTTCGGTTCGCTGACCGAGGTGATAGGCGTGTCTGGCGTCGTACCAGTCGCCAAAGTATTCGATCAGTTTGAAATCACCTTCGCGAATGACGGCCGCCGGTGTGGATTTCCACCGCAGATCGTACAACGGCATGTACCAATACAGCGCACGCGGCGGGATTGAGCCGCCCCGCAGCACTGGCGTCAGGTCCACGCCATCTTCCGCTTCCCTGTCCGGGACCGGCTGACCGGCAATGCTCAGCAGTGTGGGCAGCCAGTCCACCACGTGGATGGGAACCTCTGACGTGACGCCAGCCGGTACTTCGCCCGGCCATCGGACCAGGCACGGCACACGGATTCCCCCTTCGTAGACAGACCCTTTGCCTTCGCGCAGCGGAGCGTTGTCAAACTGCCGTTCTTTTGTCGTCAGCGGGTGACTGCCATCCAGAGGTGCGTCATCCCACTGCGGCAGATTGAATGACGTGTCGATGCCCCCGTTGTCGCTGAGAAAAACGACGACCGTTCGCCGGCTCAGGTTCAGTTCATCCAGTTTTTCCAGCAGGCGGCCCACCGAATGATCCAGGTGTTCAATGGCGGCCAGGTACGTGGCATTGTGCAGACCCGTTTCCGGTGCTCCCTGCCGGGCATAACGGCGCACCAGAGCGTCTGGTGCTGTCACCCTGTTGTGCAGCGTGTGGTGCGACAGGTAATAGAACCAGGGTTCGCTCTGATGACGTTCGATAAAATCAATCGCGCAGTCTGTGAGATGGTCGACCCACTTGTCGCCGTCATTCTGACTGCCGGGCCCGGCAGGCGCCACTTCATCAAAGCCAAACAGACACGCCGATTTCTGTTTGAGGTAAACATAGTGGCCGTGTTCGCTGTTGGTCAGGTGCCATTTGCCTCCCATCCCGGTGGCGTAGCCAGCCTGCTTCAGTTGATGTGGCAGACGGCACTGCTGCGGCAGCAGCTGCAGTCGAAAAGCGGGCTCCCGTATCGGGGCCCACGGAGTGCCATACCAGCCGATAACATGCCACATGCCATTGCGTGCTGTGTGCTGACCGGTGAGCAAAGACGCGCGGGTCGGTGTGCACTGGGGAGTCACATAAGCATCTGTAAAACGCATGCCTTCGGATGCAATGCGGTCCAGGGCGGGAGTCCGGACAAGTGTGTTGCCATAACAGGACGGTGTCGTCCAGCCCTGGTCATCCGTGAGGATAAACAGGATGTTGGGGCGCTCGATCTGCTCGCAGCATCCGCTGACAGAAGCGGGGCCGCTCGCCAGCAGCCACGCGATGGAAATGGCAGTCAGGTGGAAACGATCCATGGCGACTCGGTCAGGCAGGTGTTGGGACGATCGTCGTCAGCAGCTACCTTAAACAGTCCACCATGATTGACAAGCCTGCAGCGGACAAGCCAGCCGCCTGCAGGGTGTTGCCCAGGCTCGCTTCGTCACGGCTCCGCGAACCGCGTTATGGTTCACTGCCAAGTGGAATTCGCAAATGTCTGCCTGCGGTGTCGGAAGAATCCTCGACCGCCTTCAGCAGACCGCTGTTGCTGCTGTGGAAATCTTCCACCGCCAGCAGCGAAGGTCCGGCCAAATGCACAAACACGGCTGGCAGAAGACACAGCACGACAGGGAACAGCAGCTGGACAGAAACACGCTGCATCGTCTGCTCGGCCTCGTGGGCCTGCACGTCAGTGATGTCATCGGCGTGCTGAAGCAGAGTATCGCCAAGCTGATTTCCCAGTCGATGGGACTGCTGCAGCAGGCGGCAGACACGACTGATGGCGGAACCGGGAAACGTATCGCCAAGCTCGCCAACGGCTTGGTCCCAGCTGGCCACAGTGCTGCGTCTGTGCAGCACCTGCAGCTGTGCGGCCAGTTCCGGATGCAGATGCTCCATGGGGTCGACCACATCGGAAGTCGCGCGAGCGATCGAGTGTCCGGACTGCACGGAAGCATTCAGCAGAGTCAGTAAATCGGGCAGCGCCGCGGTGATCGCCGCCTGACGGGCAGACGCTTTGCGGGCGATGACCATCCCGGGCAGACTCCAGCCGACGACAGGCAGCACGGCAGTCATGACCAGAAGGATCGGCTGCATCGGAACACCGGCCAGATTCACACAGATGAGGCCGGCCAGCATAGGGGTCGCTGTCAGGGCAAATCGCAGCGCCTGAAAACCAGTCCACGTCGAGGGCCCCTGATAGCCGCAGGCTCGCAACTGCCTGATCTGCGTCTGTCGTCGCTGTTCTGATTCCGGCAGCAGCGCAGCCAGTTGTGGACTCCACGACCTGAGGGGAGGGGCGTTCTGAGCTGACGGTCCGCCCCGCTCTGTCGTCCACAGCAGGATACAGAGCGTCCGTAGCTGCCACAGCGTGTACACACCGCCCGCGGCGATCAGGCACAGGAGCAGTTGTGTCACAGCCTCCCTCCCACGACAGCCTGTGACGTGACTTTCCGCAGGAGGGCGACAGCAGACACCAGCCCCAGCAACTGCATTCCGAGAGCCGCCAGCGTGAGGAATCGACCAGTGTCAGAAAGCCACAGTCGTCTCGGATAGGAGGGGTCCTGCCATGTGTAGAAGGCCAGGATCAGCGGGGGCGCGCACATCATCACGGCGATCGCCAGACGCCCGGCGGCGGAAGCTGTCGTTAGTTCTTGACGCAGTCGCTGCTGCTTTCGCAGACGCGCGGCGTATTGCCGCAGCGCATGGCTTAATGGCGCCCCTCGTCCAGCCTGCTGGCCCAGAAGAGAGCCTAAGACAATCAGTTCCGGCAGTGCCTCCGTGAAACGCGGGTCTGTGAGTGACGGGGCGCTCGGGTGAAGGGGCAGTGACGCGACGAAGGAAATGATGTGCTGCCGCAGTGGATCAGGCAGGCTGTCGCCAGCGGCATTGAGTGCGTCGATGATATTACGACCACTCGCCAGATGGCTGGCTGTCGATTCTGTCAGCTCAAGCACCTGCCGGCGCATCGCCACGTGGCGTTGCCGGCGAGCAGCCATCAGCAGACTCCATGCTGCGAGCAGAGTGAACGGCAGGCAGGCAGCGGTCAGCAGCAGCTCGCCGGTCAGCTGCCACGTGATCACCGCCAGGCAGAGCCCGATGCACAGGCACACGCCTGGGCAGTGCTGTGCCGGCAACTGGAGACCCGATTCACGGACCAGACGGCAGAACCAGCGATTGACGCGTCGTGCCTGGGGAGTCGCATCATGCCAGAGGACGACATCCGGGCGCAGGATGCTGTGGTCTGTGGCAACTGGTTGACGGAATTCTGACGCTCGGAGGCCACTTGCGTTCGACTGCGCCATGGGAAGGCCACCTGAGCAGAATTATGGTGAGTCAGAAGCGGCCAGCTGCAGGCGTCGCGGCACGAACAGCGGTCGAAACTGCTCCACATCGACTCCGGCCGCTGCAAGGGTCTGGAGTGTGGACGGTTCGTAACCTGTGGCGAAAAAGCCGGCCTGCTCGTCCGTTTCGCCCTGCCCTGATCGGTAGACAAAGATGTCGCGGACTTCAAATTCCCCGTTGCGCAACGGCGTGGCTTCGCTGATTGCCGTCACGCGACGCACGCCGTCCGCATGCCGTGTCAGATGAACAATGATGTCCACCGCCTGGGCGACGAACTGACGGGCCACGGGGGACGGAATACTGACTCCGGACAGGGCGATGAGCAGTTCCAGTCGTTCCAGCGCCTGTCGTGCATCGTTGGCATGCACCGTGCTCATCGAGCCGCGGTGCCCGCTGTTCATCGCCTGCAGCATGTCCAGAACTTCAGCTCCCCGCGCTTCACCAAGGACGATCCGATCCGGCCGCATCCGCAGGGCGTTGCGCAACAGGTCGCGCTGAGTGACTCCCCCTGTCCCTTCAGGACCAGGTAATCGCGTTTCCAGTGAGACGACGTCTGATGACTGCAGCTGCAGCTCAGTGGTTTCCTCGATGGTGACGATGCGTTCCTGTTTTGGGACGAACCGGCTGATGCCATTGAGCATCGTGGTCTTGCCCGCGCCTGACCCACCGCTGAATACGAGATTCATTCGTCCTCGCACTGCGAGAATCAGAAAGTCGGCCATGGCCGGAGCCAGCGATCCCGTCCTCAGCAGGTCTTCGATTTGCCGCTGCTGGGCGGGAAACCGGCGGATCGAAATCGTGGGGCCGCCGACCGACAAAGGAGGAATCACGGCGTTCAGGCGGGAACCGTCGGGCAGCCTCGCATCGACAATCGGCGACGATTCGTCAATGTGTCGCCCCGCTCGACTGACCATTGTCTGGACGAAACGCAGCAAATGGTCGACGTCCGAAAACCGCGCTTCAGACTCCTGCAGCTGCCCGCTGCGCTCCACCAGAATGCGGTCAAAACGATTGACCAGGATGTCGGTCACCGCTTCATCATTCATCAGTGGTTCCAGCGGGCCGAATCCGTAGATCTCATCGATCACCTGCTGGCAGAGGGTCTGGCGATCGTCTGCGGAAAGCTGGCTCGACAGCTGCGCGGAAAGATGCTGTGTGATGCCAGTGATCTGGCGGCGAAACTCGTCTGCGTCGGTCGACGTCACACGTCCAAAGTCGATGGTGTCCACGAGCCGCTGATGCAAATCGGTCTTCAGCTGCCGCAGGTCCGGTTCGGAGTTGCCGTTGATTTCTGCGGTGACCATCTGGGCTGACCTTGCTATTCCATGATGCCACCTGGCCGGGGCGAATCAGTCGAATTCACCCAAATGCCATGGCGGAAGAAGTGGCACACTGGGTGAACTCACTGGGGCTATCGGGTTTTCCGATGATCAGAGAACACTTTGAACGGTCCGCGCGGCGTATTGCCGGTAAGGGGCAGGATTGGCAGAATTGCTCCGATCGGCAAAGTCGGACGTGCGCTGTGGACTCACTTTCTGATGGCAGAGGCGTTCTCAAACGTCGTCTGCGAACGTTCACCGCTGCGAAAGTGTTCGGACGTAAATCGACTTTCCGAGTCCTCGGCAGTCGATGCTTCGGGTTTTCGTGCTTCCGCATCAACAAACATGTCGCCGCGGATCACTGCTGCGTTTTGTTCAGACAGTGACACGCCTTCGCGTCCAGGTCCTGCAGGATTGTAGGTAAGCGTCAGCTGCCCCCGCTGCCGGGCCAGCTGCAGCGCGAGCTGCTGTTCGCATGTGAGCTCCAGCAGCACTTCGAACCCCTCAGCTGGCAGTTCCAACACACAGAAGACGCGTACACCATCGAAGAGTTTGCGGACAGTCACATCCTGCCAGGTGTCGGCAGGCTCTGTCAGCAGTACGTCGACATAGCTGCCCGCCTGCAGATAGCGGCCCACCAGCGCCCGCTGGTCTTTGATGGGCAGGCTCACCAGTCGCAGATTGGGCGGCATTCTCACATCCGGTTTACGATCGACCGGATAGAACATGGAAAGTCTCAGCACCGTCGCTGCAGAAATCTTCCGGCGGGCCGTGCGGCCGATGAGTGCGTCTTTTGTCAGCACCGTGTCATTGTAGGCGGCGATCCTCGATGACCTTATCGGCGCTTCGCCCACGAACTCGGGCCGGATGGTCGATCCCGGCAGCAGATCGGTCAGCAGAACGGGCACCATTTGCAGTTCTGGTGGTTCCCTGACGATCGCCTTGTTTCGGGAGTATTCGGCAGAGGTATCCGTGGACGCTGTCGCCGCAGCCTGAGCCTTCCCCTCGGAGGCGGGCTGCAGCAGTTGACGCGCCGCATACACCGAGCACAGGGTGATCGTTGTCACAAACGTCATGACGGACAGCATCCACGGAGAAAGCTTCACGACGTGTTCCCTGTGGGGTGATGGGACAGCAGAATGGCTGACTGTTGCGGGATCAACGGGCGGACGACAATACCTGTGTCTATCAACGTCATCTTCGCCGCCGCCGATGCAGCCCGTCTGGGCAGACCGGCACAATCGCTATAACTGCCACCTCAGAGCCGCTCAGGGTGTGGGTGGAATTGCCACAATCGGCACCTGGATCACCAGCCACGAGCTGTTGCCGCTGATCAGCTGCCGACCTGGCAGGCGTGGTAAGATCTGCTCCATACGAATCTGCAGATGCAGGTGGCCAACATCCCCGGGAGCATCGGGAATGACGATATCTGCGACCGCTCCTTCGGCGAGGTCTGCCCCCAGCATGGCACGCAGCAGTTCGCGGATGTCGTCGGCATCCATCGGGACACTGGATATTTGATGGGCGGCCGCAAGAGCCGCGCTTGTCATTTGACTGCGTGCGCTGACCAGCAGGCTGCACTGCACGATGGCCGACAGCACCAGCAACAACAGCGGCAGGATCAGCAGCAGTTCCATCGTCAGCAGAATGCCTCGACGCTGACGCGGCGCGATGACCGACTGACTTACCATTGCTGCCATCCTGTCAGCAGGACCAGCCAGGTGCCGACGGCCACTGCGGGTGCGAACGCCTGTACGCGGGCCCTGTCGCGTTTCCGGCGGACGGTTGCCTGACCGGCCGCCGCCGGGCTGACGGGCCGTTCCGCCGCAGCAGTATCGGAGACGAGAGTGGGGGAACTCGCTGCGGAGTTTGCTTTTTGCAGGAGATGCCAGGCCAGCACCACAGCCAGGCTGGCGAAGATCACGTGGGTTGTTCGCTGGAAACCCAGCCAGACGCCCAGCGCGGCCATCAGTTTGACGTCTCCTCCGCCAGCGATCTTCAGTGTCCACAACAGGAAGAACAGTCCAAATCCGGTGCCGCAGCCCAGACCCCCGTTCAGCAGACCCGGCCAGCCAAACCATCCGATCTGGTAGAGCCAGCCCAGCAACCACATTGGCAAAGTGGCCCAGTTGAAGATCTTTCTTTGCCGCAAATCCGTCCATGCGGTCAGCAGCGTAAACGCGGCGACAAAGATCAATAGAATCAGCTTGTGGCTGGGCAGGGTCATTCGCTGATTGTGGGGCCGACGACCACTGAACCTGATCTATTTTCCGTCAAACCTGATCGCCGGCCGTTGCCATCCCCGTCCAGGTCAGAACAATCCGCAGAAACGGAACTCACGGACTCCGCTGCCACCAGGTCAAGTGCCTGAATCGCGGTTGACGCAGGAAATGGCCACATGGAAGAAGCCCTTATACCGACAGATCAGTTGCTCACCGCAGCCGTTGCCGCAGCACATGCCGGGGGGAGCATCCTGCAGGACTGGGTGGGGCGTTTTTCGGTCAGGGAAAAACGTCGTGCTGACCTGGTGACCGAAGCCGATCATGCCTCACAACAGGCCATTTTCGAGCTGATTTCCGCCACCTTTCCCAGCCACGGATTCCTTGGCGAAGAGGGGCTGAACAAAGAGGCTTCCGGATCCCCGTATCGCTGGGTGATCGATCCTCTCGACGGCACATCCAACTATGTGCACGGCTTTCCGTATTACGCTGTTTCAATTGGCGTGGAAAAACACGGAGTGCTTGAAGCAGGTGTGATCTTTGACCCCAACCGCGACGAGACGTTTCAGGCGGCCCGTGGTGGTGGTGCGTTTCTCAATGGGACCCCCATTTCCACCAGTGGCGAAACCGAAATGAGCCGCGCTATGGCCATGGCCAGTCTCCCAGTGGGCGCGGACCAGACGGACCCGGCCGTTCAGCGATTTTTGACGTCGATGAGTCACCTGCAGACCGTGCAGCGCAGCGGTTCGGCGGCTTTGAATCTGGCGTGTGTGGCGTGCGGGCGGATTGACGCCTTCTGGTCCACGAGCCTGAAACCGTGGGATGTGGCGGCCGGTGTTCTGATTGTCGAAGAAGCAGGCGGGACGGTGACGGCACTCGATGGCAGTCGCGTCGACATCATGACGCCCAGCCTGCTGTCAGCGAGCACCAGTGCAATCGCTGAAAACCTCACAACAGTACTCACCTGATTCTGGCAGCGCTGGTAAACTCTTCACTTCAGGCAGTTTGAGGCGTAGGATACAGGAGGCCGGATTTGCCTTTCTCACTGTCCTCTCGTTCCTGGAACGGCCACCCGAATGTCCACTCGGACGCACCCATTTCGCCTTGCCGTCGCCGTCGGTTTGCTGCTGAGCCTTTGCGCCAGCCCACCCGCCGTGCGCGGTGTCGTGGTCGACGAAAATCTGCCCCCGCGCAGTGACAGTTTGTCGGTTGACGACCTGAAGCCGGGGCCGAGTCTGATCTACTACGATCCTGAAACCGGTGAAGTTTCTCTGATTCCCGGGTTTACGCCGCAGATGCTCGACGACCTGCTCCGCCGCAGTCGTCTGCAGACACCTTCGCGGCTGTTCGAGTTTGTGGAACTGAAGCTGACCGGCGAGACAAAGGGGGACTTCGTTTTCCTGCATGCTGACCTCCGTGTGGACTTGCTGGTGGAAAACGAACGCGTGGTTGTGCCGATCGGTTTTGACGATCTGAAACTCCGCAGTCAGAAACACGCGGCTAAGCGGCAGTCTGGTTGGGGGAAACGCCAGTTGTCCGAACAGCCAGGCAAATCATGGGTGCTTTACGGAAAGGGTGAGCACCAACTGAGTCTGGATTTTGTGGGAGAGATCCGCAAGGCCACCAACGGGCAGCAGCGGATTCGTTTGAATCTGCCGCCTGTGGCGACCAGCAGTCTTAACCTGCTGTTTGACAACCTGGTTGAGTCGGCTCAGCCACTGAACGGAATTCCCCCCATTCTTCAACCCGGTCAGGTGGATGGCACGACGCGTCTGGAGGCCTTCGGGCTGGGGGAACTGGCCGACATTGCCTGGACGCTGCGACCGACTGAGGAAAAAGAGACGGTGGCGATTCGAGGCAGTTCACCGGCTGCGATGCGACTTGATCTGAATACAGATCCGGGTTCGCTGCAGATTACGCAGGGACTCACCATTTCCGGTGGATCGATTGATGAGTTCCGCATTCAGCTTCCCCCCCGCTTTGTGCCCGTGCTGATTGAAGTGGCAGACGCGGAAGGCAATTCGCTTTTCAGTGGACAGCAGCGACAGGGAGACGCATGGCTGGTTCGCTTAAACTCGCCCGTCTCCGGCCCCGTCTCAGTGACATATGATCTGGAATTTGAGAAGGGCGAATATTCGGGGCAGACGGGCACGGAAGACGTGGCCGTGCGGGTGCCGAGAATCGACTCAGCTTCCAATCTGACCGGAAACCTTGAGGTCCAGGTGCCGAATGGCGTGGAAGTGGTTTTTTCAGAAACCAATACGCGGCGGATCCGTGTCCAGTCGCCTTCCGATTCCCGCACACGCGTGACTGCCTATCGTCTGCTCTCTCCGCGATCAGAAGTGCGCCTGAGGATTTCGGAGACAGAAGCGTTCTATTCTGTGCAACCCCATATCAGCTTTGAAACGGCCGAACAGGAAAAGACGCTGGAACTGACGGCGCGGTTCCAGGTCAACATGGTGCGTGGTTCAAGAATCGAGATGGATATGGACTGGCCCCGTTTTCTGACGGATGGCTGGCGGATCTCTGGTGAGCCTCGACTGACGACACAGGACGGCGTAGTCACTATTACCGGATACACGCCGGACGAAAGTGTCGACTCGTTTCGTCTCGTGTTTCCCGAGCGGCAGTCAGGTCAGTTTGAAGTGGAGCTGCAGGCGTTTCGAGATCTGGAATCTGTGCAGCAGGCCAACGGCATCATTTCTCTGCCTGACCTGGCCGCCTCAACGCCGCACAGCACGGTTGTCTCGCTGATCGAATCAGACGCGGATTCCATGGTGATCAGTCGTCCGGGTGAAGATCCCGCGTTTCCCGTTCTTCCAACCAGTCGCTGGCCGGAAGAACT